>NZ_CP020465.1:0-1200000 GCF_002076895.1 Cognaticolwellia beringensis | reverse complement strand
TTTTAACATCAGCTTTTATCGCGTCAATATCAAACGACTTGTATGCTTCAATGAAGTTATCATGCGCACATGCACTCATCGACAATAATAATGCACCAGCACCAGAAAGTATTTGCTGGCGTTTTTCTCGAATATAATTCAACTTAATTCTCCTAAAGTTTATTCACCAGTTTTTAAAATCATAAAATTAATGGTGAATTTAATCACGGATAGATTAACGGTATTACTGACTAAATGCTAGAAAGAGCCAAGTCACAACAAGATGATTTTTTCAGGTAAAGTAAAGATTTAGTCACACTTTTGTAACTATTTTATTCACTATCAGCTAAATATTTTTTACATGATAATAAATTGCTGTATAAGTTTAACGTTTATAGGTGTAAGTAATTAAAAAGGCAGTTTCTGGATAGTGAATGGTGAATGGTGAATAATAACATCGTCGGCATCAGCTAGCGTATAGCCCAAAACTTTATTTCTTGTTCAGTCAAAAAGCTTTCAGCTTGTTCACCTTGCATTAACGCTAATGTCGCTAATATGCCCGCTTGAATACATTGCGGTGCTACAACGGTAATTGAACGAGGAGCCATTTCGATAGGCCAACCAGTTTTAGCATTTAAAATATGGCTATAGCGCACATGATCTTTTAGCAAGAAGCGCTTGGCGTCACCACTAGTGGCCAGTGCGCCTTGTAATAAACTGACCACCATAGGTTTGCGTTCTATGAAACCTGGATGCTCAATGCCCACTTGCCAAGGCACATTGTCTTTACGGGGTTTATTTGCCGCTAAGTCGCCACCTAAATTGACTAATACCGGTAAATCGGTAAATTCATTAGCAATAATCATCGCCCTATCAACCGCGTATTCTTTGCCAATACCGCCAAAGTCTATTTCCATGTTTTCTGGCATCACTATTTGCTGCTCATCGAAGCTAACTTTATGCCAGCCCATATTGGCTATTACTTTTTTAACGGCATCAACGGAAGGGATATTGTCACTGCCATCAAATTGCCAAACTTGCCTCAACACGCCTGAGGTAATATCGAACACCCCTTCGCTGAGTTGATAACATGTATCTGCAAAATTTAATAACAGGTAGGTTTCTTGATCGATAGCTATGGCCTTGCCACGACTTTCGTTGATTACTGAACAAACACTTGTCGGTTTATAACGAGAGTATTTATCTTCTATACGCCAAACTTCTTTGGCAACAAGTTCCCCTAACGTTAAAGCGAGTTTACCATCGCTATTTGCTATCAACACTTCACAAGGGCTGGCCATGGCCTGAAAATGTATACAATGGCCGTCATCAGTTACTGTTAATTCAACATTACGTTCAGACTGCATATTGACAAAATTTCCTTTCTCTTAGCCTTTTAATAGCAGTTCCCTGCGTAAATACACTTTCTAAAACGAATAAGTGACTTGAGCAATAATCGCATTAACGCTTTCATATAGATCAACTTCGGATAGCGCACCAAGTGCTTTATGACCAGCATCTGTAGGGTCTTGTCGATAATATTCCAACCGAAATGATAAGTTATTACCGTCGCTGAGTGTCGTACCATATTTTATCCCAAGCGTGTAAGCTCTCATCTCACCTATACGGTAATCAGCACTGGCAAACTCAGGTAGGGTATTTAACTCAACTAAAAACGGTTGATAAAACTGGGCCGCACTTTGTTTATAAAAACGGAAATGTGGCTCTATATAACTCTGACGTGATAAAGGTACGCGCAGTTTTGAATCAATGGTATGGGAGTCTAGCTCCCAATCGTCCCACATATACCGATACGACACGTCAATAATGTTTTGCTCAAAATGATATTTTGTTTGTGCGTATAAACTCTGTTTAAGACGCGAGTCAGGGCGGTTTTCATAAACGTAGTCTTGCGCGATACCGGTACTATCGACCAAACTTAACACTTTAAAGGGATCGTTTAAGTAGCCGTCAACCTTCGAGTAAGAGTAATTAAACTGCATTATCATTCGGCGGTTAATCACTTGTGTGAAGCCGAACATGATATCAGCGGTGCTTTTATCGTCACTATCAGTGCGACGGCTAGCATTGAAGTCAGCTTTTTTATCACTATTATCGATAGTACTGCCAAAAGCTGCCGGCATTGATGCAAATGCCAATGGAATTCCACCTTCTGGTTCAAAAGTATCTTGAAAGTAACTTAACCCGACTGAAAACGTTGAGTTCTTCTGATTAAAGTCATACGCCAGGTTGCCATTAATGCCGAGAGATAAGTAATCATACTCTTTTGAAATATGAACGCCGGCGCTACCGGTATAATTTTCGGCTAATGGCTGGGTCCATTGAGCATTAAACTGCACACGGGTATCTTTAAATGTGTCATCTAACGGTGTTTCATTGACTTGAGTTTGATAACTCCCCTTACCTGATGGTCGGGTAAATGTTTGCACATTAGGTTGAGCCGCTGCACCATTCGCCGATGCTCCCGTTAAAACATCAACGGTAAGTTTAAGATTTAATACTTCGTCGTTTTCAAAGGTTTTTTGACCATTTAGAATAGCTTCTGCTGCTGAAACGCGATCACTTTCACTATAAAATAAAAGTGCACTTTCAAAATCCCAACTAGAGTCTTTTAGTGCTTTTTTAGATTTAGTTGTATTTTCAGCCGCGACAACGGTTTTTGGTATTGTGCCCAACAAGGCCGATGCTGCAATTGTTAACGCTGCTTTAAGATTGACCGGTGGCTTCTTTTTCTTTAATTGCATCCGCAACCTCCGCCACCAAAACTTTTGCCGCCACTTGAGGCTTCTTTACTGAAATAAATGTGATCGTCTAAGGCTGAATCGATTGGAGAGGATGTTAATGCCATTTCGTCTTTTGCTAATAAGTCTCGTTCCCAAGGCTCTACGCCTAAAGATGCACAGCCACTTGCTAGGAATATGGCTGCTGACAATAACGCATATTTAACTATGTTAGTGCAGTATTTCGGGGCATAAATAGTTAAATGATAATTTTTATGTATTAGCATAAGATTACTCCGACTGTAGTAGATAACCGTTCTAATTTTTGTCGATTAAAACTATTTATCCACCTCATACACGGTGTTATTTTTATAGAAAACTGGCAGTTTGATGAATTCCTATTTCCGGATACTTTTTCTTCAAGCACTCTATCATTATGCGCTTTTTATGAAAAAAACCTATGGTTTAATAAAAATTTTATATTTTAGTTTTTAATCCTAAGTTAAGTTACGCTATTATCTACGATTTATTCATTATCTCTGGAACCTACCACCTTGATTGATTTCACGCTACTTAGTCTTTTTATTCCAACATTCTTTATTGTTAGCATAACACCCGGTATGTGTATGACTTTAGCGATGAGCTTGGGCATCACTATTGGGGTGAGAAAAACATTTTGGATGATGTATGGTGAGTTATTGGGTGTCGCTACCGTAGCAGTAGCGTCGGTGCTCGGCGTGGCAACAATAATGACTAAATGGCCTCAATTGTTTCAAGGCTTTAAGATTCTAGGTGCGTTATATTTATTATATGTTGGTGTTAATATGTGGCGAGCTAAAGGCAAACTTGCTACTGATTCAAATCAACACTTACACTCAATTAAGAAGCGCAGTTTATTCCAACAAGGTTTTTTTACCGCTATAGCCAATCCTAAAGGTTGGGCGTTTATGATTTCGTTGTTACCTCCTTTTATCAGCCAAACATTACCACTGATGCCACAATTGAGTATTTTAGTTGCGGTAATTTTAATGTCAGAATTTATCTGCATGACTATTTATGCCACAGGTGGAAAAACTATCGGCAAAGTATTAACCAAACGTAATAATGTTCAATTGCTCAATAAAATATCAGGAAGCTTAATGATCTTAGTCGCTATATGGTTAGCAACTATTTGATAAATTACAGTTTAATACGTCGAATTTAAAAGCAATGCTAAATAGACTGGTCTGGCGGCTATACACTAAGATAGTGATTAAAAAGTGCATCAGGCGAGTAATTAAGGATAATCACTCGCTAGTGTAAATATAGGGTCTAGTTTACGGACTTGAGTCAGTAGAGTAAGGTTTATACTTACTTAAATACTTAAATACGGTAGCTTGGCACTGTGAACATTTTAGTAAATGTTTTATTTTTATTAGTGGTAAAGGTTAACCAAATTCGCCATGTCATGTGCTCGACTGAACAACTGCCCACTAATACTTCGGCTTGAAATACTTGGCTAACTAAGTGGTTAACTACGTGGTTAACATCTTGTTTAACCCCTTGTGTAATTCCTTGTGTAATATCCAGTTGTGACTGACTTATATCATTAGCTGATGCCTTTAAATCCGCCTTTGCGCTGTCATCTATCAAACGCTCAGATATCTGCGGCTCAATAAATAACGGTATTTTCCCCATGAACATGTCAACACCTTCAAGATAACCGCTGATATTTTTTAGTGTTTCGTTCCCCTGGTAATTCAGCACCATATTAAACGATTGCTCAGCCACTATTTTTTCGACATCAAATAACACGTGAACCTGCCCACCAGCTATGTCGAATTGGCATTGGCTTTGCTGAGCAATGCACTGGGCAGTACGTGGGGTAATATCACCCGCTATGTTAGTGTTTGTATCCTGCGGACTGCAAGCTACTAGTATTATTGCTAGCAGAGGCAATAACAGTATCAACAACATAGGTTGGGTTAGTTTCTCGGTAATATTCATTGCATGGGATAAAAGAAAGATATTTGCTGGTCATGATACACAAACCAAGTTGATAATTTATGATTTTTTACCAGAGTTTACCTATAAAAAACTTAGATTGGTTATCCGCGTTATAATTTTTAACAACAATAATCTCAAAAAGTTCTATAAATAAGCAAGCGCAGGTAGTTCGAGCGCTAAATAGTATAAACCTTATAATTGTTCTAAAATATTTCGTGTGAATTTAAAACACATTCTAGCTCACTATCTGTCTCACTTTGCTAATGAAATTACGCTGTTTTTAAAGCTAACCTTTTATAGCTACAACAATTAATTTAGTGGGTTAAATTAATATATTTAACAAGATTATGACCACAAATATTTTTTTGTTGATTTAAATCAAGCTTTGCGGTTGATTTATGGCATGGGCGAAAGGTAAAATCACATAGATTCTGAAACAACTCGTTTGCGGGTGTAACATTTATCACGGCTTCTCAGCATTTTTTCATGAAAAAGTCTCTTTTTTATACAAAATTGCAAAACCTAACCTAGTAACGGAACAATTAAAATGACAACAACGCTTGATCATCCGTCCTATAACTACAATGTGGTGCGTCAATTCACCGTAATGACAGTTATTTGGGGGATCGTTGGTACTCTTGTAGGTGTTCTTATTGCGGCGCAATTAATTTGGCCAGCACTAAACTTTGAAACACCTTGGTTAACCTATTCTCGTCTTCGCCCGCTGCATACCAATGCGGTAATTTTTGCTTTCGGTACCAGTGCACTGTTTGCAACATCATACTATGTGGTACAGCGAACCTGTAAAACCGCACTCTTTGGTGGCAAATTAGCAGCCTTTACCTTTTGGGGTTGGCAAGCCGTTATTGTGCTTGCAGTAATCACTTTACCTATGGGTTATACATCGAGTAAAGAATACGCTGAGTTAGAATGGCCAATTGATATTTTAATCGCCGTTGTTTGGATTAGTTACGCCATTGTATTTTTTGGTACCTTGATTAACCGTAAAACATCTCATATTTATGTTGCTAACTGGTTCTTTGGTGGCTTTATTCTCACCGTTGCAGTATTGCATATTGGCAACAGTATGGTGATTCCAGTTTCTATGATGAAGTCTTACTCCATATATCCTGGTGCTATTGATGCCATGATGCAGTGGTGGTATGGACATAATGCCGTAGGCTTTCTATTAACCGCTGGTTTCTTAGGTATGATGTACTATTTCGTACCAAAACAAGCTGAGCGCCCTGTTTACTCTTACCGTTTATCTATTGTTCATTTTTGGGCATTGATTTCATTATACATTTGGGCAGGCCCTCATCATCTACATTACACTGCACTGCCTGATTGGGCACAATCAGTGGGTATGGTTATGTCAATCGTATTGTTCTTACCCTCTTGGGGCGGAATGATTAACGGTATAATGACGCTTTCTGGCGCATGGCATAAGCTGCGTTATGATCCTATTCTTCGCTTCCTAATTGTTTCATTGTCTTTCTACGGTATGTCGACATTTGAAGGCCCGATGATGGCAATCAAGTCGGTAAATGCCCTTTCGCATTATACTGACTGGACTATTGGTCACGTTCACTCTGGTGCACTAGGCTGGGTTGCTATGGTATCCATTGGTGCTATGTACCACCTAATTCCTGTGTTATTTAACCAAGGTCGCATGTTCAGCGTTCGCTTAATCAACGTTCACTTCTGGCTACATACATCTGGTGTTGTTTTATATATTGTTGCAATGTGGATTTCTGGTGTAATGCAAGGGTTAATGTGGCGTGCGGTTAATACTGACGGTACCTTAACTTACAGCTTTGTTGAAAGTTTAACAGCCTCGTATCCTTTCTACTTCATCCGTTTTATTGGTGGTGTATTAATTGTTTCTGGCTTTATTCTAATGGCTTTTAACATGTTCAAAACAATTTATGCTAAAGACAATAGTCTTGAAGCAATTAAAGCAGCTTAAGGAGCCAACGATGAAAAATAAACATGAAAAGTTTGAAAAAAATGTTGGCTTATTTGCTATTTTTACCATCCTCGCGATAAGCGTAGGTGGTTTAGTAGAAATTACGCCTCTTTTCTTTCAGAAAGCGACGAATACGCCAGTCGATAATTTACGCCCCTATACGCCACTAGAAATGGAAGGACGTGATATTTATATTCGTGAAAGTTGTAATGTTTGTCATAGCCAAATGATCCGTCCTTTTCGTGCGGAAACTGAACGCTATGGCCATTACTCAGTGGCAGGTGAACAAGTTTGGGAACATCCATTTCTATGGGGTTCAAAACGTACAGGTCCTGATTTAGCTCGTGTTGGTGGTCGTTATAGTGACGATTGGCATCGTGCACATTTACTTGACCCACGTTCAGTTGTTCCTGAGTCGAATATGCCTTCATTTAAGTGGTTAGCGGAAAATACGCTTGACGGCGAATTAACCGCTAAAAAGTTATCTACATTTAACTTTTTAACGCGTAATCGTAGCCACAAAGACGAGCAAGGTAATGCTATTCCGCTTTACTCTGAAACTGATATTGCAGGTGCAAAAAAAGCAGTTAAAGGTAAAACAGAAATGGATGCATTAATTGCATATTTACAGTCTCTTGGTCATGCGTTGAAATAATATGATGGATTACGGCACGCTTAGAGGGCTTATTGCCCTATTAATATTGGCATTATTTATTGTTATTGTGGTTTGGTCATATTCAAAAAAACGCAAATCAGCGTTTGATGAAGCGGCAAATTCAATTTTTGAAGAAAAAACTGAAACCGAAATAAAGCACTCTGACAAAAATAACAAACAGGAGACTAATAATAATGTCTAGTTTCTGGACTATATGGGTATCAGTTCTATCCCTTGGCACATTGATAGGTTGTTACCTATTGCTACGTATGTGTTTAAAGAACTTTGCAGGCGTACCTGAAGGTGAGGCTACAGGTCACGTTTTTGATGGTATAGAAGAATTAAATAATCCATTACCGAAATGGTGGAGTAATTTCTTTTTATTAACCATTCTTTGGGGCTTTTTCTATATTGCGGTTTATGGCTTGGGTGGCTGGAAAGGCTTTTCTGGCTGGCAGAGTTCTAACCAAGGTATTTTAAATTTAGCTGAGTCTAAAGAAAAGTCTGCTTTGGCAAAAGAAACGGGTATGTTAGTACAATATGACCGTGAAGTAGCTGCTGCTGATGAAAAATACGGACCAATTTTTGACGCGTATGCGAAACGTGAAATCATCGATTTAGCCACTGCTAACGATGAAGAAGCAACGGCAGCTCGTAAAGTAGGCCAACGGTTATTTTTACAAAACTGTTCACAATGTCATGGTTCTGATGCTCGTGGCGCGACTGGCTTTCCTAATTTAGCTGACCAAGACTGGTTATATGGTGGCTCACCTGAAATGATAAAAGCCACGCTTATGCATGGTCGTAAAGCTAATGGCATGATGGCTTGGAGCGCAGCTTTAGGCGGCGAGCAAGGCGTTAAAGAAGTGGCGGCATTCGTGTTGAGCTTAAGTGGCCGTGAAGTTGACCCTAAAGCTGCAGCAGCAGGTAAAGTTAAATTTGCTATGTGTGCGGCTTGTCATGGTAGTGAAGGTAAAGGTAGTGCTGAAATGGGCATTGCTTTAGGCGCACCAAACTTGACCGATAACATTTGGCTATATGGTGGTTCTCAGCGTGCTGTAGAATCTTCAATCGCTAATGGTCGTGCTGGTGTTATGCCTGCGTGGGATAAAATCCTAGGTGAACAAAAAATTCATGTGATCAGTGCTTATGTATATAGCTTATCGCAAGAATAAACATTAGAAATACATTTTAAAAACAAAGCCTTGGTATATTAATATGCCAAGGCTTTTTTTTGACTGATGGTTAGGTTAAAGTTTGTAAAATTACCGTTTTTTAATAGTTCCTACCTCAGAAAAGTCGTATAATGCCTGCTCTCTCAGCAAAGAAGAAATTTTAATGAAAACATCTTGGTATCAAGAGCCTTGGGCTTGGCTTGTGTTTATATTGCCTTTTACGGCGGTAGTTGCCGGTATTGCTACTTTCATTATAGCCAATACAGATCCCGACCCACTGGTAGTTGGCGACTACTATAAAAAAGGTAAAGCTATCAACTTGGAATTGGGCAAAATTAAACAAGCACAAAAACTCGGCATGAGTTTTGGTTTGAAGCTTGTTGATGATCAGCTCGTCATTCGACCAACAGGTATCGAAAAAGAATTTCCCATATTGAATGTTAACTTTTATCACCCTACATTAGCGCAGAGAGACTTTTATTTAGCGTTAACGGCTGATGGTAACGGTAACTTTACTCATTACTTTGAAGCGGACCAAAATGTTTCAGGTAAGTGGCGTGTGACCATTAGTTCTTTTGAAAATGACTGGAAGATTCAAACCGAGATGACCCTGCCTCAATCTGAATTTATTAGCATGAAACCGAATCCATCTACAGCAAATTAATTAGCCTGCATTAGTGAGCAAAGATAAATGAGCAAAGCTTGTTTTCATTGTGGCGAGCCAGTCCCCAATGGTATTAATTTATTAACAAATATTGAAAGTATTAATCAACCTATGTGCTGCATAGGTTGCCAGGCCGTAGCACAAACTATTGTCGATAATGGCTTAACTGACTATTACCGCTTTCGCAGTGCGCCAGCACAAAAAGGTGAAGTATTAATCCCTGAACAGCTGCAGCGTAATGAAATACTTGATGATGAAAGCTTACAAAATGAGTTTGCCTATTATCATGATGGCTTCAAAGAAACAATTTTAACCATTGACGGTATAAGCTGCTCAGCTTGTGCGTGGCTAATAGAAATGCAAGTTAGCAAACTCGATGGCATTAATAAGATCACGGTTAATGCTACAACACAAAGAGCGACCGTACAGTGGCAAGAAAGCCAAGTAAAACTGAGTGAGATACTCAGTTTAATCGATAAAATTGGCTATCACGGTCTGCCATTTAAGGCCAGTAGCGCCGAAAAAATCAATAAAAAACAAGCAAAAAGCTTTATAAAACGCTTAGGGATTTCCGGCATCTTAATGATGCAAGTCATGATGATCGCCTTTGGTTTATATTTTGGCGCTTTCTCAGATATGGCCGAACATAATGTTATTTATTTACGCTGGGCGAGCTTCTTCTTAACTTTACCTATTGTTACCTATGGCGCTTATCCTTTTTACAAAAGCGCATTTTTTTCTTTAAAAGCTCGCCAACTTTCGATGGATGTACCGGTATCGATTGCGATTATTTTGGCCTTTTTAGCAAGCTGCTGGGCAACATTTACGCAACAAGGTGAAGTGTATTTCGAATCGGTATCCATGTTTACCTTTCTCATACTTATTGGTAAGTTTCTTGAATTTAGAGCCCGTAGTCGTGCAGCGGATGTTTCAGCAAATTTATTAAAACTCATGCCGATGACTGCGACTAAAATTGAACAAGGTGTTGAGCGTTTTATTTCAGCAAATCATTTAAAAGCCGACGATATTATTTTGATAAAGCCAGGCGAAACCATTCCTGCTGACAGTGAAATAATCACTGGAACAAGTCAAATAAATGAAGCAATGTTGTCGGGTGAGCAACTGCCACTAAAGAAAACAACGTTAGACAACATATTTGCCGGCACCATAAATGGTGATAGCAATTTAACCGCAAAAGTTAAACACAATAACCAAGAGTCCTTTTTAAGCCAATTAATTCGCCTAAGTGAAAATGCGCAAAGCCATAAACCTAAGTTGGCGAAGTTGTCTGATAAAATTGCCCAATACTTTGTTGCACTTATTCTAATTGTAACCATTATGACTGCAATATATTGGATGCAACATGCCCCTGCTGAAGCCTTTTGGATCACCTTATCTGTTTTGGTGGTTACTTGCCCGTGTGCTTTGTCGTTAGCTACACCTACGGCACTTACCTGTGCAACTACGCGCCTTAATCGTGAAGGCATTATGATTAAGTCCGCACACGTATTGGAAACTATGCCTGAAATCGATGCGATGGCATTTGATAAAACCGGCACCTTAACCACCGGTGAGTTTTCCCTTGTTAAGGTAAAAACTTATGGTGATTTTTCAGCTGAGAATACGTTAGAAGGTCAACAACAAGTACTCGCTATTGCAGCAGCATTAGAAGCACATTCTGCTCACCCGTTGGCAAAAGCGTTTAGCCCGTATCGTGATTTTAACCAAACCACCACTCAGGTTGTGGTTGCCCCCGGCGCTGGTATTTCTGGTGAAGTTAACAACCAACACTATCGCATTGGCAAAAGTTCGTGGTTACTGGACGATAATCAAAATACCGCTTACAGTGCGCAATGTGTATTAATGCAAGGTGAGACATTAGTGGCTGAGTTCTATTTGCATGATGGTTTACGAAATGACGCTAAACCCTTAATAGAGTTTCTTCATCAACAAGACATTGAAACCACCATGTTATCTGGCGATAACCTGCAAGGCTGCAATAAATTACAATCAATACTGCAACTTAAAAGTGTACAAGCGAACTTATCAGCTCAAGACAAAGTAAATGCCATAAAACAGCAACAAGCCACACACACTGTCGCTATGATAGGTGACGGTGTAAACGATAGTCCTGTGCTCGGCGCAGCGCATTTATCGATTGCGATGGGTAGCGGTACTGATATTGCTAAAAACGGTGCCGATGTGATATTACTGAACAACAAGCTTAAAGGCGTGCAAACATTACGACAGGTTTCGGTACGAACGGCACGCATTATAAAGCAAAACTATCTCTGGGCTTTTGGCTATAATGCTATTGTATTACCGTTAGCAGTGACTGGGCATATAGCACCATACATGGCGGTCATTGGTATGTCGGCCAGTTCAATATTAGTGGTAAGTAATTCATTAAGGCTTTTGAAAAAATGAGCATAATTTACGTGTTAATTCCCATTGCAGTCTTACTTACTTCTATCGGTATTTATCTCTTTTTTTGGGCAGTAAAAACCGAGCAATTTGATGACTTAGAAAAGCAAGGCATGAGCATTTTATTTGATGATGAAAACGACAAAATCAGTCAGGATAAAAGTCACAGTGCTTCGCTTAAAGTTACACAATTGAAAGACCATGAGTTGAAAGACAATCAACAAAATGAGCGCAATAAGCCTAAAGGTCAAGTCAATAATCCGGTCGATAAATAACGCCATGAATCTTGATTTTTTTTCCGCCTTTGTTATCGGTTTACTAGGCTCTGGCCATTGTGTGGTAATGTGTGGTGGTATCAGTACCATGTTAACCACCGCGATATCTGATACCGCTCGCCATAAAAAATATGCCATTATATTTGCCTATAACTTTGGCCGCATAGCCTCTTATAGCTTAATTGGCGCCCTAGTCGCATTCACCAGTTCAATGGCCGCAAAAAATATTGGTTTTCCCGTTGCGATATTAAAAACTATCGCGGGGGTTTTTCTTATCTTGTTAGGTTTATACCTTGGACAATGGTTAATGTGGTTAAGCCGAGTCGAGCATTTAGGTAAAAACATATGGCGACATATTTCTCCACACACCAAAAAGTTTATTCCGATTAAAAACATAAAAAGTGCTTTCGCGTTAGGCGCACTATGGGGTTGGTTACCTTGTGGCTTAGTTTACTCTACGTTAACTTGGTCATTAGCAAGTGCAGATGTACTTAATGGCGCCTTGATCATGTTTTTCTTTGGTCTTGGCACTTTGCCCGCTTTACTGTCAGTTTCCTTAGGGACTATCAGTGTTAAGTCGTTATTAAGTCATACACTGTTTAGAAAGCTAGCGGCTATGTTGGTCGTAATATACGGTATTTATACTATACTGATTGCATATCTTTAACGTATCTAATATGGTGATCTTCATGGAAGTTTTTATAGGTTATTATGAATAATAAATCGTGTGTAGATCAGCAACATATTCACTGCCAAAACTGTAGTATCAGTGAATTGTGTTTACCATTTTCTCTTAATGATCATGAGCTAGAAACCTTAGATAACATTATTGACCGCAAGCTCCCGATCCAAAAAGGTGAGCAAATATTTAACGACGGTCAACCCATGAAAGCGCTTTACGCTATTAGATCTGGCACCTTTAAAACCTATACCATTAATAAACAAGGCGAAGAGCAAATTACCGGTTTTCATTTAGCGGGTGATTTACTTGGCTTTGATGCTATTGCTAATGCTGAACATCCTAGCTTTGCTAAAGCGTTAGAGACCTCGATGGTTTGTGAGATCCCTTATAATACACTCGATAATTTATCTAATAGCATGCCAAAGTTAAAAAAGCAGATTTTGCGTATGATGAGCACTGAAATTCGTGAAGATCATGAAATGCTAACATTACTCAACCGTAAAAATGCAGAGCAACGCTTAGCAACCTTTATCAGTACCTTAAGTATTCGATATCATGCCCGTGGTTTATCCGCGTCTGAATTTCGATTATCGATGACACGTAGTGATATTGGTAATTATATTGGTTTGACGGTTGAAACAATAAGTCGCTTGCTTAATCGCTTTCATAAAAATGGTTTAATTACCGTTGATGGTAAACTCATTACCATTCTAGATATCAACAAATTAAACCTGTGCGCCGCACTTTAAACCTATGTTTTTCCGTTATTTTTCAGCGATTTCTCTAAGCTTTCTTATTCTGCTATTTCACGCTATGCTTAGCGTGAAATGATTAAAAAAAAACAATAATAATTTGATTTAAAACAACTATTATTGTTTCAAAGTAAGCTATTGTTATAGTATCAAACAGATTATTTTATTTCTCAGTTTGGTAACCAGCAGGCAATTGACAAAGGAATTAGCTATGGAAAAGTATCAAAAAATACTCGCTATTGTTGACCCAACAACAGAAGATCAAAAAGCGGTAAATCGTGCAATAGAATTAGCACGTAAAACAGGTGCTAGCATTACAGCATTTTTAACCATATATGATTTTTCTTATGAAATGACCACTATGCTGTCAGGTGAAGAGCGTGAAGCTATGTGCAAATCTGTTATCAATGATCGCACTCAATGGTTGGAATCTTTACTTGCTGAACTTGACTTAACGGGCATTACAATTGATTGTCAGGTTATATGGCATAATCGCCCTTTCGAGCAAATTATTGCCAAAGTTATCGATAACGGATACGACATTGTTATAAAGGGCACACATCAACACGACAAATTTAAATCAGTAATATTTACCCCTACTGATTGGCATATTTTGAGAAAATGTCCTTGCCCTGTTTTACTCGTGAAAGAACATTTATGGCCTGAAAATGGCAACATTATTGCCGCGTTAAACATTGGCAGCGAAGAGGAAGAGCATAAAGCGCTTAACGATAAAATTACCGCAGAAGCAAAACAGCTCGCTAAGGTCATGAAAGCAAACCTCCACCTCGTCAATTCTTTCCCTGGAACACCGGTAAATATTGCGATAGAAATTCCAGAATTTAATGCCAGCGATTATAACCTCGCCATGTTAAAGCATCATAAGAAAACGATGCTTGAGCATGCAACCGCCTTTAACATTACTGAGGAGTTCACTCATATTAAAGAGGGCTTACCTGAAGATATTATTCAAAGCATAGCGGCCGAATTAGATGCCGAATTAGTTATTCTTGGCACTATTGGTCGCACGGGGTTATCAGCAGCATTAATTGGCAATACCGCAGAGCATGTTATCGATAGGCTCAATTGTGATGTATTAGCGTTAAAGCCAGATGGTTACGTTTCCCCCCTTGATGTTAAATAAGATATGTAGGCTGCCTTAATAATAGGCTGCGCGTCACCGAATGAGAAAATCATCCATTTTGGTGACGCTTAATTTCGTTCGCTACAGTTTCACATCAAGCTCAATATCTCTTATTCTCAGTATTAATTAGTTATCAATTATTCATCTACCAGTTTGCATCAGGTTTCCATTCACTAATCCATGCAGGAATATCACTGGCAGGCATAGGTCTTGCGATGCCATAACCTTGCGCCAATTCACAACCCAGTTGCAATAAAGTGGTACCATGTTCAATCGTTTCAACCCCTTCAGCAATCACGTTACGTTTGAACGATCTAGCTAGCGCTATTACACCTTCAACGATAGCGAGATCATCCGCGTCATGTAACATGTCTCTGACAAAGCTCTGATCTATCTTAATTAAGTTTGCGGGTAAACGCCTAAGATAAGTGAGTGAGGAATAGCCAGTGCCAAAATCATCAAGAGCAAATTTTACACCCAGCGCGATGCAGTTATCCATAATTTTTGAGACGTTATGTACATCATCTAAAGCACTTGTTTCTAAAACCTCTAGCTCTAAATAGCGGGGTTCAACATCAGGATGTGCAGCTAGCAGTGCCATTAATCGGTTGGTAAAGTTAGGCTGTTGTAGTTGTACTGCGGAAATATTTACGCTGGTACAATCAGGAAAAATAAGCCCCATTGCCTGCCATTTGCCAATTTGTTTTAATGCAGTATCAATAACCCATTCACCCATCTCAATATTCATGGGACTATTTTCAATCGCGGGCAAGAACTCTATCGGATTTAATAGTCCTCGTTCTGGATGCTGCCAACGAATTAACGCCTCAACCCCTGTTACCGTCCCTGTCTTCATATTCACCTTAGGCTGATAATAAAGCACAAATTGTTGATTATCTAGCGCACCTCGAATTGCCTCTAGGCTTTCCAGTTGCACTTTTACAGCATCATCTTGCGCCGTATCAAACAAGTGATAACGATTCTTACCAGATTCTTTTGCTACATACATGGCTTGGTCAGCATGACGTATGAGTTGATCGGTATCTACATTGTCTTGCGGGTATATGGTGAAACCAATGCTCGCCGAGACATTTAAAACCTTATCACCGATAGTAACAGGCTCAGATGCAGCCGATAACAACCGCTCTAATATCGGCTGACATTCATTATCTGTGGTTAAATCTGTTAATACCGCCACAAATTCATCTCCGCCAATACGCGCTAAGCTGTCACCTTCACGTAATGCGCCTTTCATACTATGTGATAGTGCAATCAGTAATTTATCTCCCATATTGTGCCCATAGGCATCATTCACTGCTTTAAAGCCATCTAAATCAAGAAATACTACAGCGAGTGATTTCTTATGACGACTGCATTGCAACATAGCTTGAGATAATCTGTCAGCCAGTAATACACGATTGGGTAAGTTTGTCAGCACATCGAAATGGGCAATACGTTCTAGTTTTTCTACTGATTGTTTACGCTCGGTAATATCTTGGTGTGTCCCACAAAGCCGAAGAGGCTCATTGGTATCTTTGTCGTACTCTACAACGGAGCCTGAACCTTGAATCCATATCCACCGGCCATCAGCATGCTTCATTCTAAATTCTGCTACATAATTGGTTCCAGACTGAATATGAGTTTGTACCGTATTTTGTGTTATCTCTTTATCGTCTGGGTGAATAAGCTTTTCCCAGTCACTAATGCTATGGGTAATATCATCTTGTGAGAGTCCTAACATTGACAACCATTCATCATTAACCTTATGAACACCAGTTTTATAATACCAATCCCAATACCCCAACTTTGCGCCATTAATTATATTGAGAAGTTGAATTTGAGATAGGCGAACATCTTCTTGGCTCAGTTTTAGTGCGTTTATATTCCTGATGTGCTTAATATTGTTGCTTATTAACACTCCCCCGATGGTAGTCCCTAATATAAAGATGAGGATAAGTAATAGTCGTTGGGTAAATTTAAACGCTTCTAAGTCATCAGATATTATCTTTTGTAAGACGGTTTCAACATCATCAGCAGAAAGACTAAATTCTAAAAAGGACTGATCAAATTCTTGGTCTAGATTTGATCCAATACCAGACGATATCTGAGATGCCCATCGTTTTTCTGCAATTTGACGAAAATGATGTATACCGTCAATGGTTGCGTCAATTTTGAGCCGTAAACTGGGGTCGTTTAAGGCAAGAATAGTGCCTTCTTCGTTAGTGCCACCATCAAGCATTGCCCGAGCATACCACTCTGCTTGGTCAAGGTGAGCCCATATGTCATCTATATTAAGCGTTCGATCGCCACTAATAGCTTCTTCAAACCACAAATGTGCAATGGTCGCTTCAAGCTTAACTTCTTTAACTGCATCGACTAAAGGTGTAAAACGCTCTACTATATTTCGTCCGGTGTAGAACGAATAGTAAACAATTGTCATGATGAGCAACGTTACTGATATAGACAAAACAAGTATTTTACGAGAGCTAGTTTTAATCATGTATATCCAATATATAATATAGGTAATTCATTTTCACGAAGGGAATAATTATTTTTATTATAACGTTCAATCCACACCCCCTACAATTAAGAGTGCATTAAATCATCATACATGTAACTTTCTGATATTCCAAAATTAAGTTAAAACCATCATGAGGAGCGCCCTAGTTACAATATTATCATTCAAGTAAACTATACAATTTGTTAAAACCCCCTTCAAAGTCTATTTTCAATTACCTATTAATGAGTTAAATATATTATTAAAGTTCAACTTTGTTCATTAAGTTACTTCGGCTATACTACGCGCGAATATTTACTAGGAATATATTATGAGCGCAGTTTTAAAATCGGCCTTGTCTCCAAGCCAAAACACACAGTTAGAAAAGCTTGAAAAACGCTTACGACGTCATGTTGGCCAAGCAATTGCTCAATACAATATGATTGAAGACGGCGATAAAATTATGGTGTGTGTTTCTGGTGGCAAGGACAGTTATGCCATGCTTGAAATATTAATGCGTTTGAAAGAATCTGCGCCTATTCACTTTGACTTAATTGCCGTTAACCTTGATCAAAAGCAACCCGGTTTTCCAGAACATATATTACCGAATTACCTTGAATCAATTGGCGTTGCATACCAAATCGTTGAAGAAGACACTTATGCCATCGTTAAAGAGAAAATTCCTGAAGGAAAAACCACTTGCAGCTTATGCTCACGTTTACGCCGAGCATTGCTCTACAAAGCTGCTAAAGCGTTAGGTGCCACTAAAGTTGCCTTAGGTCATCATCGTGACGATATGGTTGAAACATTAATGCTTAATATGTTTTATGGTGGCAAGCTCAAATCAATGCCAGCAAAGCTTGTCTCTGATAACGGCGAACACGTGGTTATTCGTCCCTTAGCATTTTGTAAAGAACAAGAACTCATTCAATATGCTGCGCTAAAGCAATTTCCTATTATTCCTTGTAACTTATGTGGTTCGCAGCCTAACTTACAACGTCAAAACATTAAGGCTATGTTACAAGATTGGGACAAAAACTATCCTGGGCGTATTGAGTCTATGTTTACGGCGATTAAAAATGTTGTGCCTTCGCATTTATGTGACAGCGAACTTTTTGACTTTAAAAACATCAACTCAAGTTCAGGGATTATTGCTGGTGGCGATACCGCTTTTGATCAAGAAACCTTCAGCCAAGCGGCACCGGAAGTTAATCCTCTTAAGCTCAATAGTGCTGATTTTTTACAAGTTAAAGAAATAATATAAGTCAACGCGGCTTACTTACGGGGTATTTATTTAAACCGCGTAAAACACATTAGAAATTATTTCAGCTGCAACAACATAATATCAACGTAAACCGCGAAATTATTTTTGCTGCAGCATTTTTAGCCATGAATATTTCATCAAAAATTGATCAAAATTTACCTTCTTTTTAACGGTAGAAGTATTCACTTAACTATCTTTATTATCATATTAACTCATCGGGAAAATAACCAATGTCAATCACCTCAACAATCTGTAAATCTATAATTTTTACAAGTTTAGCCTTAGCAAATGCTGCCAGTGCTGAAACACTTTGGAGTGACAACTCCATTAGCTATTTAAAGAATGTTAACGATTTTCAGCTTTTAGAAAATGACAATATTAATGTTATAACGTTTGAACACGCCTCAGGACATAACTGGGGAGACGTATTCTTTTTCGTTGATCGCATCACCGCAAGTCAAGACCAGAATAACGGTCATTATGAAGAAACCTACGGAGAATTATCTGCTCGTCTTAGCTTAGGTTATTTAACGGGAGAGAAATTAACGTTTGGTGCTATTTCTGATCTATACCTTGCAGGCATGTACGAACATGACACTGGTAATAGCAATAATTTTGGTTTTGGCTTTAATAATTACTTATTGGGTGTTGGTGCATCATGGGATGTTCAAGGCTTTAGTTACCTGAACAGTAATGTTTACTTGGCTGATAATGACGATACAGATAATGACTATCAACTAACACTTACATGGGGCTATCCTATTGCGATGGGCAACCATGACATTATTATTGATGGCTATATAGATTGGTCATCAGCGGCCGACGATCATAGTGCTGACTTCCACTTTAATCCACAAATTCGCTTAGATGTTGGCAAATATTTTGGTAAGCCTAAGTTTTTTGAAGTCGGTATTGAGTATTCATATTGGCATAACAAATTTGGTATTAATGGCTTAGATAATGAAAATACCGTTAGTGCGATGGTAAAAGTACATTTATAAGACAGTTAAACAACGTTAGTTTATGACTTGAGCGTATAACTAACGTTGTTTAATAAAGATCAGGTTACTAGAACCCCCCGCTATTCCCAAAATCATAACTACTTTGTATTTATAGCGAAGTATTGTCGATTATGTCGGATCATCTCAGTAAGTTCTAGCACATAGTCAGCACCGCGTTCAGAGTATGCCGTTAAACCTGTAGCAAGAATTTCTGGTGCTAATGGCTGGTCTTGTTCACGTAACTGACTACGAATAAGTCTAAAAACTTTATAAGCACTATGGGTATTAATATTATGTAAATATCGCCCAACGCCTTCCCTTAGCGAGCTATAAGCCGCTACTTCATGCTTCGCGCCGGTATTACGACTGCCAGGCACCATGCCACAACCTTCGCTATAACACCAAACTCCAAAAAAATTCAAACCAATTCGAGCGAAACGAGAAGTGCCCCACGCAGATTCATTCGCTGCTTGTACTAAAACAAGTGCAGGTGGAATGACATCAATTTTAAGTTGTAGCTCATATAACTGTTTTAAAAGAGAGAATTTTTTACTGACTTTATATTTAGTGATAAGGCTAGCCACGATGGCGTCATCTTCTGCGCTAAAAGGTTGCTCTAGGGTTAATTGCTCAATTAAACGCTCAACCTGTGCACGCGACGCCAATATTTTTTTATTTTCTGCGTATACCGCTGGCTTTATAAATGAAAAAAAGCGACGTTTTTTCTCTTTTACATCTCGAATTTTTGCAAAGTCAGGTAAATTAACATCATGTAATGGTTTTTCAGCAATTTTAATGACTTTTTTAGGCGTTTTTTTCACCACTGGTTGTTCGACAGGCTGAGTGGCTTGCTCTAACTTTAAAAAAGTAAAAGGTGCAATTAAGCCCAATCCTAGCAAAGTTAGACATATCAGTCCTAAAAAATTTTGCTGATTAATTTTTGTCAAACTAATAACTCCTTATGCAATTTTGTTAAGTATGATCCACTGTGCATATTCTGCAAAGTATTAGCCATTAGGCAGAAAAAGTGTCACTTATTGTGCTGCTTTGATCTGCAGATGTTTGCATCTGTAAACCAAATATTTCACGGTAAAGAATGCCCTTAACGTTATAAAATAACGGCGCTAAATAGGCTAAACAAAAAAGAAAAAATGCGATAGCAATAAAACCAAGTTCTGAAGCTCCTGCAGCAGCTACAGGTAAAGCTGATATCAATACCGCCAGAGCCAATATCAGATAAATTGAGAAGATTTTAAACCATTGAAAACGCGTAGCTTGAATGCTCACAGAAATTGCTTTTATCGGTGACATTTTCTTCTCTACCACTAAAGGTAAGACTAATGACAAGGCTACGGCTAAAAATATTCCAGGTAAATAAAATAACGTTAAACCTATTGTCACTAAAGTAGAAGTCAGTAACGCACTAACCGCAACCCAGCTACCACGCTTTAAAAAAGCAAAAATCAATTTAGGGCGAGTTTTTAAACCTACAGAGTGAAAAATCCCCATCATTTCAACACCCACAATAAATGGATAAACGACCAAGGTAACAATAATATTAAGTAAAGTAGCCGATTGTTGGTCTTGTATTGCGACTTCAATTCCACCTAATTGGCTACTCACTAACATTGAAACTACCATTCCAATGATTAAACAGGTTAATAGTCCCAAATTAATCGCCATGCGTGACTTTAACGTAATTTGCCATGCTTCTTTCAATATAGCAGCCACATCAAGCGAGTACTCGCCTTTCACTGCTTCTTCAACACTACCACCAACTTTTACAACAGGAAGTTTTTCCACAAAAATATACCTAATGAGTAAGCGTATCATCAACGCTTATTTTATCTGAATTGCTGCCAGTATATCGTAATTCAAAGCGGTGTGTGAATAAGCAGAGAGAAGTTATTAACTTTATGAGGAACTAAGGGGTGTTTTTAATCTGCTTCAATAAGGTTTGAAAATAGTTAGCGCCTTTTTTTTCCGCCAAAGCGATATTATTTTCAGGAATAGCTTCAGGGTTTTTATATACACTTAACACTCTTTCCATGCTTTGTTCACGAATTAAATGCAAAGTAGGATAGGGAGAACGGTTGGTAAAATTACCCGCATCATCATAATCAGCGTCAGCAAAGCAATATTCAGGGTGGAAAGTAGCTATTTGAAATATGCCTTCAAAACCATATTCCACAATAAGTGCATTGGCATCATCGACCAAATCTAAAAAACGATTAAAGTCGCGAAAGCCCTGATTATAAATGAGCAAACTGGTTTCGATTTCAGGCTTTTCTTGCAAGTAATGACATTGCTCTAAAAATTCAACTAACGCTGACTTTAACTGTCCTTTATCACTGGCATGATAATGAATAGTTTGATTAACAAACTCTTTTTTTGCGAACGGACAAAAATTTAGCCCAATAATAACTTGCTCTAGCCATTGCTTGGTTTGTTCAATTTCATGTATTGCGGTCATAACCATTTACTCAATATTTGTTCTAATTCACTGCGGGTATTTATGTTGAATGCTATCAACTGTTATCACTTTGTTGCAGTTGCCACATTTTATAGTAGTGGCCTTTTTCAGCTAATAAGCCTTGGTGTGTGCCCTGCTCAATAATTTCACCTTGTTGCATAACAATAATATTATCGGCGTCGACTATGGTCGATAAACGGTGCGCAATCACTAAACTGGTTCTATGCTGAGCTACTTCTTTAATTGCACTTAAAATCGCTTGCTCTGACTGGCTATCAAGTGAAGACGTTGCTTCATCAAACACTAAAATTCGCGGATTTTTCAAAATAGTGCGAGCAATAGCAACCCGCTGTTTTTCACCACCTGAGAGCTTTAAACCACGCTCTCCAACAATCGTTTGTACACCTTCGGGTAATCGGGTAATAAAATCTGATAAATGCGCAAGTTTAAACGCGTTGTTAACCATTTCGACATTAGCTTCAGGTGCACCATAATTAACATTGGCAAAAAGGCTATCGTTAAACAACACCGTGTCTTGCGGCACAATACCTATATTTTTTCGTAACGAGTGCTGTGTAACTTCACGAATGTTTTGCCCATCTACGGTTATTCGGCCACTGTCGCAATCGTAAAACCTAAATAACAACTTAACTAAGGTCGATTTTCCTGAGCCGCTTTCTCCAACCACCGCAACCTTTTGCCCGGGTTTGATGGTAAATGAGATATTTTGGATGATGGGACGTTTTACGTTGTATGCGAACGATACACTTTCAAATTTAATTTCAGCCTGAGTTAAGGTCAAAACAGCAGCATCTTCACTGTCTTCAACTTTTGGTTTCTTTAACATCAAGTCAAACATATGTTCGATGTTAGCCAGTGAACCTTTAATTTCACGGTAAACAAAGCCTAAGAAGTTCAACGGAATAAAAAGCTGCATCATAAAAGCGTTTATCAGTACAAAGTCGCCTAAGGTCATTTTTTCATAGGTAACTTGATATGCTGCCAAGGCTAACATTGCCGTCATCGAACACGATATTATAAGCGCCTGGCCGCCATTTAAAGCAAATAAAGATAAACGATTCTTCATTTTTGCCTGCTCCCAAGTCGCCAATTGGCTATCGTAAGCTTTTGCCTCAAATTCTTCGTTGGTAAAGTACTTTACTGTTTCATAATTAAGTAAACTGTCGATAGCTCGGGTATTACTTGACGAGTCAGCCTTATTCGCCTCGCGTATAAAGCGTGTGCGCCAATCAGTAGCATAAACAGAATAACCAACATACAACACGATTGATGAAAGCGTAATTAACGCAAACCAAATGCCGTAATTAAAAAATAAAATTCCTACTACCATAATAATTTCTATTAAGGTTGGGATGATATTAAAAATCATAAAGCGCATCAAAAAATTAATGCCTGAGGTACCGCGATCAATATCTCGTGATAAACCGCCCGTTTGGCGATTTAAATGAAAGTCTAAATCCAATTTATGTAAGTGCTGAAAAACTTTTAAGCCAATTCTACGAATCGCTCGCTCAGTAACACGACCAAATAAGGTATCACGAATTTCAGCAAATATAACAATGGTGAGTCGAACTAACCCATAAGCACCAACCAGTGCAAATGGCACTAAATATACTCGATTCTCTTTTTGTGTATCTAATACATCAACAATGTCTTTCAGTATAAAAGGTAAATAAACGCTGGCAATTTTTGTCAGTACTAAACACGCTAATGCAAAAAATATTCGTGTTTTAAATTCGAATAAGTATGGCAACAAAAGTTTAACAACACGCCAATTAAAGGTCGTTACTTCATGTTCACTCTGGTGGGAAGATCTGCGCATAATAGCTGGTTATTTCCGCTTAAATTGTCATTGTTATATTGGGAAGTATATTAACATCGATACTTTACGAGTTCTGAAAAATTATCTATTAAAATTATCTTTAAAAGTTATGATTGCGAGTTATAACAATTTATACAACAGCTTCAGACTAAGTGTATAGCTTGTGGAAACTTTACTAGTTAAAAGTCCAACTACGGCATGATTTATTGCATCATTACTTTTACATCAATACCTTTACATCAATACCTTTACATCAATACTATTTACTCGATAATGCAGGATCATATTGTAATGAAATTATTTAAATCCCCCGTTATATTTTACCGTTTTGAACCGCAAAAAGTAGACCGACTAATTAATGAAGTTGGTATTATTGGCGATGAAGTTTTCCAGTAGTTGTGCTAACGTGATGCTACTCTATTCACAAGGTAACTAGCAATTATGTTTGCGTTAATGAACAATGTTATTGATCGTTGTTTTTTCACGGTTACTTTTATATTAGGCGTGCAGTTGCCTGAATTTATGCAGCAATATCAGCAGCGCCTCGCCGGCCATCTAGCAGAAGCCACATCGCAATTAGGTCAATTTGAGGTAATCGCTCAGCAACACTTTGATGGCAGCCTTACCGCCATGATCACTCGTTATAAAGACAATAGTGAATCGTCTATTATCAATACAGGTGAGCTGATTGAACGTTTGTCATTTCGTGTTGATTACTTAGCAAATCATTTAGCGCAAATAAACCAAACTGATTACCTAGACAGTGTTTATCAATTAATTTGGCATTTAGATAAACAAATTGCTACCGGCACTGCGGAGCATTTCGCCATGGCGATACCGCTTGAATTAAACGCTATTGCTACTGGTGGTACACTTGCCATTGGTGCACTGCTGTTGAAGGAGTTAACAATTTTCACTGTTAAGCGCCCTTTCAAAACAAAAAAAGATAAAAAAGATATGGTTATTGAAAGTAAACCTTAAATCTTAGCAATAAAAAAGGTTGCCGAAGCAACCTTTTTTATATCATTTTTTATATCTTAACACTGAAATGTTCGCTGGCTAACTTATTCGCTATTACCGTCTTCAACGCGACTTTTAAGTTTTTGACCTGGACGAAATGTCACCACTTTACGTGCTGAAATTGGAATATCTTCACCCGTTTTAGGATTACGTCCTGGACGTTCGCTTTTCACGCGAAGATCAAAGTTACCAAAGCCAGACAATTTAACTTGTTCACCAGCTTCTAAAGTTTCCCGAACTTCCTCGAAAAACACTTCAACCATATCTTTAGCGTCGCGCTTACTTAGCCCAACTTTTTCAAATAAATGTTCTGCTACTTCTGCTTTTGTTAGCGCCATTATTTAATCCCTCAAGGATGCATTTAGTTCAGTTTTTAATGTATCAACCACTCGGTTAACTACGTCAGTGATATCCTTTTCTTCTAGGGTTTTATTATTATCTTGCAATGTCAGTGCTATTGCTAAGCTTTTAAAACCACTTTCGATACCACTACCTTGGTATACATCGAACAAGTTTAGATCAACTAAATAATTTCCGCCAACCTTTTCAATAAGTTGTAGTACTTTATTTGCACTAATTTGTTCTTCTACCACTACAGCTATATCACGTCTATTCGCCGGAAAGCGAGATATGTCGCGTGCTTGCGGGATATTTTGTGTACAAATTTCAGTCAATAAAAGCTCGAAAACTAATGTGCGACCATTAAGGCCTAATTTTCGTTCTAATTCAGGATGTAAGGCTCCAACATGTCCAACTAGCACACCATTTTTGTGAATTGCAGCTGTTTGACCTGGGTGTAAAGCGTCAATTTCAGCCTTAGAAAACACAAAATCACTTTCGTTATTTGTTAAACCAAGTAGTGCCTCTACATCAGATTTAATGTCATAAAAATCGCTTGCCGCTTTTTCGATGTCCCAATGTTCTTCACTACGTTGACCACTCAAAACACCGGCGATCATATTATCTTGGCGAACACCATTTTCTACACTTTCATCAGGGATAAAACGCAAACCTGTTTCAAATAGGCGTACGCGATTCTGTTGTCGATTTTGATTATAAGCAACAGATTGTAATAACCCCGTCCATAAACTGACGCGCATTTCTGACATTTCAGACGAAATTGGATGCGGTAAGGTCATGGTGGCTTGGCCAGGATGCAATTGCGCTTGTACTTTTGGATCAACAAAACTGTAAGTTATAGCTTCTTGATAGCCACGGTTAACTAAAACATTACGTAATTTGCTTAACGGTAATTGTGCTTCTTTTTGCTCACGCATTGCTAATGTCGCTTTTGGCGAAACATTAGGAATATTGTTGTAACCAAAAATTCGAGCAACCTCTTCAATTAAATCAACCTCAATGCTGATATCAAAACGGTACGCAGGCACAACAACAGTCCAAACTTTAGCTTGGTCTGCGCCAGTTTCTGTAACATTAAAGCCTAAGCGCGTTAATATTTCAGCAACGGTTGTATCTTTAATATGATGTCCAATACGACCATCGAGTTTTGCACGACGTAAGGTAACAGTTCGCTCAGCCGGAATATTTTCTTCAGATACCGCTTCAACGATTGGACCGGCTTCACCGCCAACAATTTCAAGTAGTAATTGTGTCGCACGTTCCATTGCGTCACGTTGTAGTTGTGGGTCAATACCACGCTCATAACGATGCGATGCGTCCGTATGTAACCCATATTGACGGGCTTTGCCTAAGATAGCTAAAGGAGCAAAGAAAGCGCTTTCTAAGAAAATATCTTTTGATTCGCTAGTAACACCTGATGCCAAACCGCCAAATATACCGGCCATAGCCAATGCTTTTTCCTTATCAGCAATCACTAAGGTTTGTGTTGATAATGTCACTTCATTACCATCGAGTAACGTCAGTTGTTCAGCTTCATTAGCGAAACGTACGTTAATTCCGCCTTCTATTGCTGATAAGTCAAAGGCATGCATTGGATGGCCTTGCTCTAGCAACACATAGTTAGTCACGTCAACCACAGGATCAATTGAGCGTGTACCACAACGGCGTAGCTTTTCTACCATCCATAAAGGCGTTTGGGCAGCAATATTAATATTTTTAATCACCCGACCTAAGTAACGCGGACAAGCTTTTTCAGCTGATAAGGAAATGCTAACAGTATCGTCAATAGTGGGTGTAACCACTGTAATTTCAGGCTCAGTAACGCTTAAGTTATTTAACACACCAACTTCACGTGCAAGACCTTTTAATCCAAGGCAATCGCCACGGTTCGCCGTTAGGTCAACGTCGATAGTTACATCGTTAAGATCAAGATATTCACGCACACACATACCAATTGGCGCGTCACTTGCTAATTCCATGATGCCGTCAGCACTTTCAGATAAACCGATTTCTGACTCACTACACAGCATGCCATGCGATGGAACGCCACGAAGTTTCGCTTTCTTAATTTTAAAGTCACCGGGTAAAACAGCACCGACAGTAGCGACAGCAACTTTTAAACCTAAACGACAATTTTTAGCACCACAAACAATATCGGCAAGCTCGCCGTCATTGTAATCAGGTCCTAAATTAATTTTTGTTACTTGTAATTTATCCGCATCAGGATGAGGACCACATTCAACTACTTCACCAATCAATACACCGGTAAATTCACCTGCAACAGGTTCTACGGCGTCAACTTCAAGGCCAGCCATGGTAATTTGATGTGCTAATTCATCTGAAGATATAGCAGGGTTTACCCACTCACGTAACCAAGATTCACTAAATTTCATTATATGGCTTTCCTACTTGAACTGTTTTAAGAAGCGAAGATCATTTTCGAAGAATGAACGTAAGTCATTTACGCCGTAACGTAACATGGTTAAACGTTCAACCCCCATACCAAAGGCAAAACCGGTATAAACTTCAGGATCAATGCCAACACTGCGCAGTACATTTGGATGCACCATGCCACAGCCTAGGACTTCTAACCATTTGCCATTTTTACCCATAATGTCGACTTCTGCAGACGGTTCAGTGAATGGGAAATATGACGGGCGGAAGCGTATTTCTACTTCTTCTTCAAAAAAGTGATGTAAGAAGTCATGTAAAACACCTTTTAAATGCGTAAAACTGACGTCTTTATCAACCATTAGGCCTTCTACTTGATGAAACATAGGCGTATGGGTTTGGTCATAATCGTTACGATAAACTTTGCCCGGCGAGATAATTCGCAATGGTGGTTGTTCTTTTTCCATCG
The DNA here is from genome assembly GCF_002076895.1 of Cognaticolwellia beringensis. NCBI lineage: Bacteria > Pseudomonadati > Pseudomonadota > Gammaproteobacteria > Alteromonadales > Colwelliaceae > Cognaticolwellia > Cognaticolwellia beringensis. Next base: position 1,172,236 of record NZ_CP020465.1, on the reverse strand, counting down.
TACGAATTTGCACGCCAGATGTTTGCGTACGCAGTACTAACTTAGGATTAAAGTAAAACGTATCGTGGTCTTGACGAGCAGGATGATGTTCTGGAATGTTTAAAGCATCGAAGTTATGAAAGTCGTCTTCAACTTCTGGTCCTTGCTTGACTGAAAAGCCTAAATCACCAAAAAAACTCTCGATACGTTCGATGGTGCGCGTAACTGGGTGTAATCCGCCTAGCTCATCACCACGACCGGGTAATGTAACGTCAATAGATTCTGCGGCAAGTTGCTGCTTGATAACTTGTGCACGTAGTAACTCACCACGTTCAGTTAACAATTTTTGTACTTGCTGTTTAGCGATGTTAATCACTTGACCCGCTTTGGGCTTTTCTTCTTTTGGTAACTTACTTAGGCCTTTCATTTGCTCTGTGAACAAACCTTTTTTTCCTAAGAAGTTAACGCGAACTTGGTCAAGTTCTGCAGGATCAGTCGCCGCAGCAATTGCTTGTTCTGCCTGCAATATAATATCGTCTAAATTCATGAGTTCCTCTAAAGCGTGTTTAAAGCGCCGATAGTTTTTTAGTACAAAACATAGGGCATTAAAATCGGCCTAATTTTGGCCTTTAGCTAGACTTTTTCGATTAATAAAATGGTGAATGATTTTACACAAAAAACAACTGTTAGAGTAGAGTAAATATACGTTTTTCAAGAAAAAGTTAGTGATGATTAAGTTTTATTTTCTAAAAGCGGGATATTTTGACAGGAATGAGACTTAATTTGAAATAAACTGCAGTAAAATGATTAGGAAAAGGCTTTTTATCGCCTTTTCCTATGATGGATTAATCAATTATAAATTACATGTTATAGCCAACTTCGTCATGCTCTGTTAAATCTAAGCCTGTGGTCTCCTGTTCTTTCGAAACACGTAAACCATTCGTCATTAAGGCCACTAATTTAAACAAAATGTAAGATACAACAGCGGTATAAAGAATAGTCGAACCGATACCAATAAGTTGTACTGTTACTTGCCCTAGCATGGTAGTAATACCTTCAGCGTAACCAAAACCACTAAAAGCACCTAGCTCAGTTGAGGCAAAAATCCCCGCAAGTAATGTCCCTAAAATACCGCCAATACCATGCACGGGGAATACATCTAACGAGTCATCAATTTTAAGCTTATGTTTAATATAAACCGTAGAATAAAAACAAATAATACCGGCTGAAACACCAATAATTAAAGCGCCGCCGGGTCCCACAAAACCTGAAGCAGGTGTAATAGTACCCAGACCTGCAACCATACCGGTTACTGCACCTAGAACACTGGCTTTACCGAATTTTTTCCACTCAATAGCAGCCCAAGTAAGCGCCCCAGCAGAAGCTGAAAGATGAGTAACTAACATCGCCATAGACGCATCACCATTTGCGGCTAACGCGCTACCACCATTAAAACCAAACCAACCAACCCATAGCATACCCGCGCCAGTCACTGTCATAGTAAGGTTATGAGGTAGCATCGGCGTTTTTGGAAAACCGTGACGTGGCCCTAACACTAGCGCTGCTACAAGTGCCGCAACACCAGCGGTTATATGAACAACAATGCCACCAGCAAAGTCATAAACGCCCATTTGTGCAAGCCAGCCGCCGCCCCAAACCCAATGAGTAACCGGAGCATAAACCACCAAAAGCCATAATCCTGAAAACAATAACACCGCAGAAAATTTCATTCTTTCAGCATAAGCACCAATAATTAGCGCCGGTGTTATCACAGCAAAGGTCATTTGAAATAACATAAATAAACTTTCAGGAATATCGCCTGCAAGCGACTCTTTAGTCATACCAACCATCAGTACTTTACTGAAATCACCAACCCAGGCATTACCTTCCCCAAAAGCAATACTGTAACCGACAATAAACCACAAAATAGATGAAACACCTGCAATAGCAAAACATTGCATTAAAATTGAGAGAATATTTTTACGGCGCACTAAACCGCCATAAAATAAAGCCAATCCCGGTAAAGTCATCAATAACACCAGTGCTGTCGCAGTTAATATCCACGCGGTATTAGCACCGTTAAGGCTTGGCTCAACCGCAAAGCTTGGTACAGAAAAGCTTAAAGCTAAAAGTGTGATAATTATTTTATTCATTTTTACATCCACTATTTATTTCTTACTTAGACTTAATACTTAATACTTAATTGCCATATGTATCAACGCGATATGGCAAGTTTAAATAGCGTCATCATCTGTTTCGCCAGTACGAATGCGAGTAATGCTTTCAATATTGGTGACAAATATTTTTCCGTCACCGATTTTTCCGGTCTGAGCCGAGCTAACAATAGTGTCAACAACGCGCTCAGCGAAGTCATCTTTAACCGCAATTTCAAATTTTATTTTCGGCAGAAAATCAACTGAATATTCAGCTCCGCGATAAAGCTCGGTATGGCCTTTTTGACGACCAAAGCCTTTAACTTCTGTCACTGTCATACCATCGAGGCCAATTTCGTTTAGCGCTTCGCGAACATCATCCATTTTGAAGGGCTTAATAATTGCTGTTATTAGTTTCATTTGATCACCTTAAGTGCATTCACTTTCAATTTGATTTTTAAACTTCTTTATTTGAGTAACACTAAGCACCATTTATACCCAAAATATAAAATACAATAAATACAATAAATTAAACTCTAAACAGCACGTTAACCATAATCAATAGGCACCAAATCAGTGCATAAAAACAACAAAAAAGTGCAATATTGGTGCAGTCGGTAAGCTTTGCATCAGAAATGGGCAATACATTAGGTTTGGGAATAGCTGGTACTTAAGGTTCAGCCATGCCATTTTTGGTAGCGAGAATATAGTTATTAAGTATTACGGCTCATTACATCGACGTACAAGTTCTTACATGGGTGTAAGACTAGAGCAATGCAGGAAAATTACCGAGATATACTAATACCGTGGAGCCATGGATGGCTATGTATGGCAATGTGATCGCAGCATATCGCTCGTCCTGAGCATCGCTGCTCTTTCACATCGACGTATAGGGATGTACTAATGCCGTGGAGCCATGGATGGCTAGGAACGGCCATGTGATCGCAGCATACCGCTCGTCCTGAGCATAAAAAAGCCCCGCTATTGCGAGGCTATTTTTTGCTTAATCTCTAAAATCTAGTCAATCAATTGATATTCATCACGTAAAATATCAATAATTTCTTGTTTAGGATTTTGCGATAATACAATTTTTTTACCGATAACTTTTTCTGCTATCGCAAGGTAAGTTGCAGACAAATCCATTAACACTGAGGCTGGTAACTCATTCTCACGAGCCAGTGCCTCACGTTCTGTCATACGGTCTTTATTCAAAAGAATATCAGGGTCAGGGAAGTGGCTCAGTAATAATTGACGGAAACCTTCTTTAGAGTTTTCAACAATATTACCGGCGCGATATTGCTCGCCATCCCAAATACGTGATGAATCAGGTGTACCCACCTCATCCATATATATAAGCTTGTCATTGCCGTTACGGTCTTTGACATAACCAAACTCAAATTTAGTATCAACAAAAATTTGGTCAAGCTTGCCTAATGCTGCTGAAATAACCTCAAAGCCTTCTGTTAATAACTTTTCGTATAAGGCAATATCTTCAGTTGACTTGAAATTGAACGCGGCATAGTTATCTTCGATATTTTTACGGGTAATATTGACGTCATCAACGGCTGGTACGCCAGGAATATCCTTTAAAATACCTTTAGTCGATGGTGTTTGCAGCAATTGTGGTAACTTACTGTCTTTTTCTAGGCCATCGCTAAGTTCGATTCCACAAAATTCTCGTTCGCCTTTAGCATACGAACGCCACATTGAACCGGTAATATACTGGCGACATATAGCTTCAATCATGACAGGTTTAGCTTTTTGCACGATCCAAACAAATGGGTGCGGTATATCAAGAATATGGCTATCAGCTAAACCTTGCTCTTTAAATAATTTAAACCAATGATTAGAAATGGCATTTAATGCTGCACCTTTGCCAGGAACGCCTTTCATGCCCCCCTCACCGTGCCAAATACAGTCAAACGCTGAAATTCGGTCACTGATCACCATGATCGCTAAAGGTGTATCTTGAGCAACATCATAATTTTTTTCTTGAATTAAGCGACGACTGTCAGCTTGAGTTAACCAATAAACAGAACGCACTTTACCGCTATGAACAGCAACATCAGTACGGATAGGCAAATCATTATTTACCGCTAGAACTTGATCAGCAAGACTCATAATAAGACCTTTACTTCCTATAATTAAATTAAACTTTTAAATAAACAGGCTTGATTATAGATTTGATAAACCAGCTTAGTTAACGGTTCATTATTGTATTGTGGTTTCATTTTCTTGACTTTTTAGTCAATTTTTTAATTTCTAAAAAAGAAAAGGACGCCATAGGCGTCCTTATCTCAGAGCTAATATCTCAAACTATGCTAAAGAAGCTTGCGCTTTTTCAACTAAGAATGTGAAAGCTGCTTTGTCGTATACTGCGATGTCAGCTAGGATCTTACGATCGATTTCAATAGAAGCCTTTTTAAGACCATTAATGAAACGGCTGTAAGATAAACCATTTTGACGAGCTGCCGCGTTAATACGAGCAATCCAAAGTTGACGGAATTGACGCTTACGTTGACGACGGTCACGGTATGCGTATTGGCCAGCTTTAGTTACAGCTTGGAAAGCAACGCGATAAACGCGACTACGGGCACCGTAGTAACCTTTAGCTTGCTTTAGAACCTTCTTGTGACGTGCACGTGCTTGTACACCACGTTTTACTCTTGCCATTTTCTATCTCTCCTATTAACCGTGACGTAAAAGTTTTTTAACTGACTTAATGTCAGCTGCGGCGATCATGCATTTAGCACGAAGATGACGCTTAACTTTAGTACGGCGTTTAGTCAAAATATGACGAAGACCGGCTTGTTTAAATTTATAGCCTGTGGCTGTCTGTTTAAAGCGCTTTGCAGCACCTTTATTGGTTTTCATTTTAGGCATGTTAATAACTCCGCATTGTTATGCCAAATATAAAGTAAACGAGGGCGAGAATTTCTAAGCGCTTAGCGGTTAAGCTAAGATATTGAACTCTACTTGTAGGCCTTGTTTACCAGCTTAAAGATAATAGCGGTGAGCTAAATATTTCGAGAAATACGTAGCTACTTGTCAAACCGGGTATTATCTATTTTTTAGGGGCTAAGACCATCACCATTTGACGCCCTTCCGCTCTACGAGGGAAAAACTCAACTACGGTCAATTCTTCTAAATCGTTTTTAACACGAGTTAAAATTTCAAGACCAAGTTCTTGGTGAGCCATTTCACGGCCACGGAAACGTAATGTTACCTTGACCTTATCGCCGCCTTCTAAAAAGCGCTTCAGGTTGCGTAGTTTTACCTGATAATCGCCTTCATCTGTTCCAGGTCGGAATTTAATTTCCTTTACCTGTATTTGTTTCTGGTTTTTACGCTGTTCTTTCTGTTCTTTCGCTTTTTCATAGATAAACTTACCGTAATCCATAACACGAAGAACAGGAGGTTTTGCTGTTGGGCTGATTTCTACAAGATCTACACCTGCTTCCTCTGCTTGGTCCATAGCTTCATCTAATGTAACTATACCACCTGGTTCGCCGTCATATTTAATTAAACGAACTTCATTGCCCAGAATACCTGTGATTAACTCATTTAAGCGATGCGCCGGCTCTTTTTGCCCGCCACGTTGTCCACCTTTAATAGCCATGTTCCTCCAAAGAACGTTGTGACCAAGTAAGCACTATTTTTAGCTTACTTGGGTTAAATAATAATATTACGTGTTTTTTAATTCAAAGTGCTTATCGACGGTTTTTAACTTCGTCCGATAATTTGGTAATAAAGTCGTCTACCGACATTGTACCTAAATCTTCACCACTTCGAGTTCGTACTGCAATTTCGCCAGTTTCCATTTCTTTATCACCGACGACTAACAAATACGGAACACGCTTTAAAGTATGCTCGCGGATTTTAAAGCCTATCTTCTCATTTCTCAAGTCTAGTTTTGCTCTAAATCCACTTTCTTTTAGTTTTTTTACAACTTTTTCACAATATTGACCCTGTTTGTCGGTAATATTCATCACAGTTGCTTGAATTGGCGATAACCAAGTTGGAAATTTGCCTGTGTACTCTTCAATCAAAATTCCGATAAAACGTTCAAGTGAACCTAAAATGGCACGATGGATCATGACCGGAATGTATCTTTCGTTGTCTTCACCAACATAAGTTGCGCCTAAACGCTCTGGCAAAGCAAAATCGAGTTGCACAGTTCCACATTGCCAAGCACGTCCCAAACAATCCATTAAGGTAAATTCAATTTTAGGACCGTAAAAAGCGCCTTCGCCTGGTAAATATTCAAAAGCGATATCACTATCGGTTAATGCTTTTGCAAGACCCGCTTCGGCTTTATCCCAAACTTCATCACTACCAATGCGATTTTCTGGTCGAGTTGACAATTTTACTATAATATCTTCAAAACCAAATGAGCCATAAACATCGTATACCATTTCAATACACTTAGTCACTTCGGCCTGTACTTGTTCTTCCATACAGAAAATATGCGCGTCATCTTGCGTAAAGCCACGTACGCGCATTAAACCATGTAAAGAGCCTGAAGGTTCATTACGGTGACAACAGCCAAATTCAGCTATGCGCAGAGGTAAATCGCGGTAAGACTTTAACCCTTGGTTAAATATCTGTACATGCCCTGGACAGTTCATCGGTTTTATCGCGTATTCACGCTTTTCAGACTCAGTAGTAAACATGCCATCAGCATATTTATCCCAGTGACCTGACTTTTCCCAAAGACTGCGATCCATCATCATTGGCGCTTTAACTTCGTCGTAATCATATTCGTGTAATTTTTCACGAATGAATTTTTCTAACTCAGTATAAATAGTCCAACCATCGTTATGCCAAAACACCATACCTGGTGCTTCTTCTTGCCAATGGAAAAGATCTAACGTTTTACCAATTTTACGGTGATCACGTTTTTCAGCTTCAGCTAATCGTACTATATAAGCTTTAAGTTGCTTTTTATCAGCCCAAGCGGTGCCGTAAACACGTTGCAACATTTTGTTGTCTGAATTACCACGCCAATAAGCACCGGCAACTTTCATCAGTTTAAAATGATGACAATGACGCATGCTTGGCACGTGTGGTCCACGACACATATCGATATATTCTTGATGATGATAAAGCGCAGGTGTATCTGACTTATCAATATTTTCATCAAGAATTTGTAATTTATAACTTTCGCCACGTTCAGTAAACGCGTCGTAAGCGTCTTGCCATGTGCCGGTTTTCTTAACAACTTCGTAGCCGGTACGGGCTAATTCTGTCATGCGTTTTTCTAGCTTAACTAAATCGTCTTCGGTAATTGACTCTTCTAAGTCAACATCGTAATAGAAACCGTTATCGATTGTTGGCCCGATGGCCATTTTGGTATTAGGCCATAACTGCTTAATAGCATGGCCTAATAAATGCGCGCAAGAATGACGGATGATCTCAAGACCTTCGCTGTCTTTACTGGTAATAAGTTGCAGCGCTGCATCTTCTTTAATTAATTCACAAGCATCGACTAATTCGCCGTTAATACGACCAGCGATGGTGGCTTTTGCCAATCCAGGGCCGATATCTAAGGCAACGTCCATTACAGAAACAGCTTGTTCAAAAGAGCGTTGACTACCGTCGGGAAGCGTAATTACAGGCATGTATTTTCCTTTGTTCAGTGGCGACACGCACGAAGTGCCGCTTGAGTATTATTAATAATTTTTTCACAACATTATTGATTATTAGACAATTAATGGCGCTATATAATGCTAAATTCGATACTATATCGAGGGCTATAAACACAATGACATGAAGATAATAAAGATTGCGATAAAGCGAGCAGAGGAATATAGGGTAATTTTCTATAATTTGCAATGGACAAGGGGAGTATATTTAGGGCAAACGGGGTTAATTCCATCAATTAGCTCACAACTCAAATAATCAAAACAGATCCATCGACCTATTATTTAGTTCGTGGCATATAATGGTCTTTGCTTGGATTATTATAACAAAGACTACTATCTGTAAAGCTTTTGGTGACTTAACCGACCCGCTCCTATAACAAATAGGTGCTTACGCCATCCTTTAGTTAATAGTTTGACTATATCTATCTGTCAGTTATCTGTGGTTGTGATGATTTTTGTGCAATAGAAGAATACGGAAAATCTAAAAACATAACAATTAACTTAGGTCGTAATTAAATGAAAAATATGGAAAATAACTACAAAGAAATTCTATCTGCTATTGGGGAAGATATTAACCGTAATGGTTTAATAGATACACCTAAACGTGCAGCAAAAGCAATGGGGTTTTTAACGCAAGGTTATCAGCAAAACATTGATGATGTCGTAAATGGTGCTTTATTTGACTCTGATGCAGATGAAATGGTTGTTGTAAAAAATATCGAGTTATATTCAATGTGTGAGCACCACATGCTGCCTTTTATAGGGAAATGCCACATTGCTTACATACCTAGTGGTAAAGTACTAGGCTTATCGAAATTCGCTCGAATTGTTGATATGTATGCAAGACGATTACAAATTCAAGAAAATTTAGCCAGAGAAATAGCTTTATCTATTCAAAAGATTACCGGTTCCATTGGCGTAGGTGTCATCATTGAAGCACAGCATTTATGCATGATGATGCGTGGTGTTGAAAAGCAAAACTCATCAATGACAACATCAGTAATGTTAGGCCAAATGAGAAAAAATGCATCCGCGAGACAAGAAATGCTTTCGTTGGTTAAATCGTAATACGTGTAATAAATTGAACTAAAAGTAATTTTATCTTGCTGAGAATGTGCGCCAAAGATAAACATGCTATTTGATTCGACCAGGTTTTCCCAGACACAAAAAAGTTGTAAACGTTGTGTTTAGGAAAACCTGGTCGATTCACACCTTATCGCTTAGGTTATTGTGTGAGCGGTTGAGCCAATCATTTCTGAGGCATCCATAACAAGCACCACCGCACTTTCATCACGGCTTAATACGATTGTTTGTAATTTAGGTATTTGACGAGCACCAACGACCACCGACAGAACTTTTTGCTCATTCTGATCAATTAAGCTTTCACCCGTTAAGATAGTGCCATCTCGTCCTAAGTCCTCTGAAATAGCAAGTCCAATGCTATCGGTTTTATTTGAAATTATATGAACTACCTTTTCTGCTACCGCACCGGTTAGAATTTTATCGATAACTTTTGTAGTGATATATATGCCAATTAAACTCCATAATGCTAACTCCATATCTTTAAATACAATACCAACGGCGATAATGATAATGATATCTAAAAACATAATGATTTGAGCAGATCTAAATGAGGAATAACGGGCAACTATTTGCGCGACGATTGTAGTACCGCCTACTGATGCTTGACCTTTCATCACGATTGCGATTCCTGCACCAATGCACCCACCACCATAGATAGTAGATAGCAACATACTATCTATGGGTGGGAAAGAATTAACTTTTGCTAAAAGGTTAATAAAATAAGCGGTCAGTATAATGGCAAAGACAGTGCGTACAGCGAAACGTAAATCAATAAATTTAAGACCTGCGAGCACCAATGGAAAATTGATTAGCACCATCGCGTATGATGTAGGAATACCGGTTAGATAATGCAATATAATCGACATTCCAGGGGTGCCTCCTGTAGCAATATTGACAGGTATCAGAAATAAGGTCACACCAAAGGCCAGTAAATAAGAACCAAGTGCAATTAATATTATATTTTTGAGCTCTACCATACTGAATTGTTTAGACGTCATTTATATTACCCATTGGCTACGTTCCCGCTACTTGTTTCGGGCTTTGAATAGGTTGTTTTTATTAGGATTTTTATCTGTGTCTAAAAATCCTAATAAAAACAACCTAAGTAATTATCTAAATACTTGGTTACCACATCATGTAAACGCGCCATCCAAGCCTTTAAACGACTGTAATAAGCATTAACATTTTGAATGTGGAATACCTTTTCTATAACCGAACACCAGCGGCTACAACCAACCGTTTGTGAATTAAATCATTACCCTGTGCAAACGTTATAAGGTTTAAAGCCATCACTGCACAAAACACTGTCCTTTACTATTTTACTTTCTAGCGCTTTATTGAGCTGCTCTGTAAACACTGAGATCAGAACCACTTTATACCTATGTTTTCCTTAATTCCGTAAGGTTAATACTGGCACCTAATCTTCTTTAGAACGTCCACGATTTTTTCTTGCATTCCTTTATTTTTTCCTTATGTTCAAGTGTTCGGCTGCCTTTTGCAGAGCGAGCAAACAAGATTTCATCCTCATCAACTACCCCTTCTAGTAGAATAGCTTTCATTGTTGAAGGCAGTTGATAAAAGCAGTGCCGCCCCCTGAACGATATTTTTAAAATAATATCGCAATCGCTCTATTAACACCCTACCACTGAACATACACTGTAAATAACCTAGCCAATGGCGCGTTAGTCCTAGCGTTAAAACCTTATGTGCAGTTTTAAAACGATACCTTTACGTGGTTCCTGTTTTACCATGCAGATTAATCAAGCCGCTATGGCAATCTGGTGTATCAATCATATACTGTTCAAGCTCTGTCATGATTGGCTGAATAAGCTATCGCCTTTTAAAAGCTATCTACATCTTTAACTTGCTCATCTATTAGGTGCTCTAACACAACTAAGAGTTTTTTAAATTGTGCAAGTATCATAACAAAACACTTTATAACTGATATTATACACAGTGTATCAATAATTTACGAGAGCATAGCCTACCCATTAAGTTTTAAATTGTTCAACCAACGCCTTTAATTGTGATGCTTGAATATCTAAATCTTCAGTAATTTCTTTAATACTAGCAATATTGTTTGCACTGTCTCCAATAGCTGAGGACATAACTTGAATGTTCTCATTTATTTCTTCAATGGCTTTCGATTCTTCCTCTATTGAAGTAGATACTGATAATGTTTCATTAGCCATTTTCTCACTCGCTAATGTTATGCTTTGCAGAATTTTCAAGGATTCTTCTCCTTTTTCTACACTCGCTTGAATTCGAAAGTTTAACTCGGTGATGTGCTCATAAGAGCTGTTAGATTGCGACTGTACTGTTTGAATAAGATCCGCAATTTGAGTTGCTGCCCCTGTAGTTCTTCCAGAAAGCTCTCTCACTTCATCAGCAACAACAGAAAAACCCCGTCCAGCTTCACCTGCCCTTGCTGATTCAATAGCGGCATTTAAAGCTAATAAATTTGTCATGTCTGCAATACCCGTTATCAACTTAGTAATATCATCAATTTTCTCAGATGATGATTGCAACTCATTGAGAATATCTTTAAGTGAACTCATATCGTCAGCCACGCTACTCATTAGCTTGATTGACTCGGAAATAGTAATCCCCCCTGCATTAACTTCGACTTTAGAATTTTCTGATAACGCCTCAGTCCCTTTTACCGTTTCTGAAATGAGCTTAGAAGTCATCGACACTTCATGTAATGCAGAGGCCATAGTCAACGATTGAGAATTTTGTTCTTCCGTTGTTTCGGCTAATAATTCACTTGCTTTTGCTACCTGATTTGATAACTTATTTACACTTTCGGCCTTGCTTTTTACCGCGACTACCAACTCACAAATTTGTTCTACAAAGTCATTAAATGAAGTCGCTAAATCAAATGTTTCATCACTTTTACTACTTAATTTTATTCTAGTCGTTAAGTCTCCTTCTCCCGACGCTATCTCTTTTAATTTTTCATTAATTTCCACAATTGGCAAAGTGATCATTGTTGATACTTTCCACGACAATATGAGAAAAATAACCAACATAAAACCTTCAATATATATCAGCTTTGAAATAATAGAATTACTCATTTTTAATATTTCATTTTTTGGTACAAAACCAACAAACTTCCACCCCAAAGCATTTGAAGTAACAATATTCACTTCATATTCGGTATCATTTACTAACGCACTGAGCGGTCCTGAAGGGAGTTTAGAAATAGCTTTGTATACATCATCAGCTAATGAATCAATATTTTTAGAGGCGTTTTCAGGATTTTTCGGGTCAAATAATATTGTGCCATTGCCATCAAGTATCATAATATAGCCATCACCCCCAAGCTTAATGTCTTTTGCAATTTTTGTTAAGCCATTTAAACTTACATCTACTGCTTGTGTACCTACTACATTTCCATCACTCTCATGGACTGTGGCAACCGTACTGATTAAGGCAGTTCCATCATAAAAATAGGCATCTGTCCTGCTGGCTTTTCCTTTGTTTTTTAGTGCATGTTGATAGAATGGTCGTTTTCTTGGATCATAATTGGCCCCCATACCTCCTTCAGGCCACTGAATATATCCCCCTTCGGCATTACCAAAATACACATAAGCTGTACTGTCATGGCTATTAGCAAAATTTTCATATATTTCATAGACATTAGATTCAACTCCGCCATTCGAAGAGGGAGTCATAATAACACTTTCACTGTTATTCTTATAACTTGTAATGTTTTTCCCTGCTGCAATAATTTTCGGATTAGTCGCAAGGGAATTGACATTCTGAGCAACCCCATTAAAAAATAATTCCATGGCGTTTTCAACTTGCCTTATTTCTCGCTCAGATACATCATAAAATTGTTCATATGCTTTATCTGTTACAAACTTATCTAATATTATCGAAATGAAAATTCCAGGTAAAATTACGGCTAGCATCACACTTATTTGGATTTTCATACGAATATTCATTTACTATATTACCTTACAAGTTAATCAAAATTAGTAACCAAAGTTAAATGACCTCCGGCAGAGCCGGAGCCTTATTAGCTGAGACCTTAAGGACTAAAGTAAGTGCTCAAGGCGCGTTTCATGCCAAACTTTAACTGTTCATCATCATTTCTTCTTATTGTGAATATATTCTCATGCCATATTTTGTATCAACCCCTACTGTTGATACAAAAGACCCTCTAGCTGAAAATGTTTCTCCAGAAAAGCACTTCAAGTTATAGACTATACTTCGTCACCCAACGATTTAAGATTGAGTGTTCATAATGAATATTCCGCTCAGCAAATATCTATTCTCTTTAACGATAACTCAGCTTGTAGGCCAAGTAATGCCGGAGGGACTGAATAATGATTTATTGTGGACAGTGTCTTCCTTAAAAATTTTATAACGCCGTCATTATTAATTTTAACCATTAAAAATGAGCAGTTAATTAATCAACTTGGTATTAATCAAAGCTTGGAAAAAAGGACGCCTTTGATGCTCGTTTTTAGTTTATAAAGCCACTAGAAATTAGCACTACGCGGTACGCGCGGGAATGGAATAACGTCACGGATATTTTGAACTCCGGTCACGTATAAAACCAAACGTTCAAAGCCTAAGCCAAATCCGGCGTGTGGTACTGTGCCATAACGACGTATATCCCGATACCACCACATGTCTTTAGCATCAATATCCATTTCCGCCATACGGGCATCTAATACATCGAGGCGTTCTTCACGTTGCGAGCCACCGATGATTTCACCGATGCCTGGTGCTAATACATCCATCGCTGCAACTGTATTACCATCATCATTTAAGCGCATATAGAATGCCTTAATATCTTTCGGATAGTTTTGCAGAATAACCGGTCCGCCAACATGGACTTCCGCAAGATAGCGCTCATGTTCAGATTGTAGATCGACGCCCCACTCAACTGGGAATTCGAATTTTTTTCCACATTTTTTAAGGATTTCGATCGCATCAGTGTAATCCATCCGCACGAAATCACTTTCAATCATATTTTCAAGGCGGCTAATACATTCTTTGTCGACACGTTGGGCAAAAAATGCCATATCGTCCTGGCGTTCTTCCAGTACCGCTTTAAATACATACTTAAGCATTTGTTCGGCTAGGGTCGCGGCATCTGACAGATCTGCAAAGGCAATCTCTGGCTCAACCATCCAAAATTCGGCCAAATGGCGAGTGGTATGGGAGTTCTCGGCCCGGAAAGTAGGGCCAAAGGTGTATACCTTGCTCAGGGCACAGGCATAAGTTTCGGCATTAAGCTGTCCTGAGACGGTCAGAAACGTTTCCTTGCCAAAAAAATCTTGATCATAATCGACTTTATTGTCGTCGGTGCGCGGAATATTTTCCATATCCAGGGTACTAACACGGAACATTTCACCGGCGCCCTCACAGTCACTGCCGGTCAGAATTGGCGTACTAATCCAGATATAACCCTGCTCGTGGTAAAAACGATGAACGGCTTGGGACAAGGTATTGCGAATACGGGCCACGGCGCCGATAATATTAGTGCGTGGGCGCAGGTGAGCAACCTCACGTAGATATTCGAGACTGTGCTTTTTTGCTGCCATCGGGTAAGTATCGGGTTCGTCCACAAAACCATAAACCTCAACCTTAGTCGCCTGAAGCTCAAATGACTGGTCCTTGCCCATAGACTCGACAATTTTACCTGTTACCCGAACCGAGCAGCCAGCGGTTAATGACGACACGTCATCATTATAATTTTCTAGCGTATTTTCGATAACTGCCTGTACGGGATCAAAACACGACCCGTCATAAATAGCTAAAAAAGAAATCCCTGCTTTTGAATCACGTCGGGTGCGTATCCAGCCGTTAACAGCGACTATTTCGCCAACGGGAATCGATCCCTTTATAATATCGGCAACACTCGTCAAACTCATATGATTACTCCAAAATTAAATTAAATTACTCCGCAATTTTACTTACCTGACGAGAATAAAAAGGTTCTTGCGTTAAAAATGGCGCAACGAGCTACGGCTAAAGAAACGGCATACAAACTGTGTTAATAAATTGATATACATAAAGTTTTTCTTAGCAGAACAAAGCGAACTGGCATCAATATTACCGATGCCAGTTAAAGGTGTCAGTGGCAACACATTTCGTTGCTCCTAATTGTTATCTCAAAAAAGATTAGAAGTAGTAGCCAACAAGAATATTAATTCTTTTATTCCACTGGTCTGAATCACCGGCCAAGCTACCGCCAATAAATGGCTGGTTTTTTGCTACAATAAAATCTACCCAGGTATAAACAGAGCCAGCACTAATAGCAACACCTGTTACATTCATAACAGTGTCTTCTTTAAAGTTTCCTGATTTATTAGTCGTAAGATTATAATCGTTATAGAAAGTTAAATTGGTAATTGGACCAAGCGATACCGATTTGTTATAGGCTATATTTAAGTTATATAGTGACGCTTCACTAGGCAAGGTGTCAGTAAAAGCCCAAGCTCCTACAGCAACGGCTTCTGAGCCATTGTCTAAGTCATATTCATAATTAGAATACTGGAACACAATATTAAAATTGTTTATTTTGGTTTTCGCGTGGACAGCGACAGCAGTGCGATCTCCTACTGAATCAGTTATTCCAGCCGCATTTTTTCCTTCGAGATCACCTAATTGTACTGATGCGCCAATTTCAGAATTACCGAATTTATAGGCATATCTAGCAGCGAGGGTATTATTCTCTCCCATGGCCTCGCCATCTTCAACTGCGTCCCAGTTTGAAAAGTCGGCAGGATCATAGTCGTTACGAACACCTATAACATCATATGAATAACGAGCGGTTTTATCACTAGCAAAACCTTCTACACCACCAAGTTCATCATTTTTAAAGAATGCTAAGTGAACGTCATGATGCTCATACTCGCCTTTAAATACGATACCTAGATCGTAATCTTCTTCTAAACCAGCGTAGAAGCCAGTACTATAGAAGAAACTGTTTGAGTTATATTGAAGGTTACCGAATGGAACTTGGGTAATACCAAATTTACCTTCCCAGTTATCGTTAAAATCGTAAGCAACATCTGCGTGATGAACTACATCCATATATTGATAAAAGCGATACTCAGCAGAGACTTTAAGGCCGCTAACTTCACCATTTACGTTAATACGGAACGTATCAAATTGCAGTTCACCGCCTCGGTCTTTGCTATTTTCACTATAATCATTATAGCTATATTGGAAGCGCACGGCGCCGCCAATTTTAATTGCTGAGTCTTGCTTCGCTTTGTCGTCTGAAAGTTGTTGCTCTATCTTTGTTAGCTGTTGCTTAACTTCAGTAAGCTCCGCAGATTCTGAGGCAGCGACTAGCGTTGATAAAGAACTTGATAGTATTATTGCAATAGTTTTTTTTGAAAATTTCATCCAAATTAATCCTGTTTTGTTATAATTATTATGTCGTTTTACGTTTTGTTCGGTTTTAATTCCATGCCCTAATCAACTACATATTCGGCATATTCGACATTACAAGTTCAATTTTAATTAGTCTAATTAATAGTCTTTATATAATCATTTGCAATACTAATGCTATCAATGTAGTTTAAATAATAATGATTATTTCTGACGAACCACAATGAAAAACATTCCAATGGATCTATTACGAACCTTCACGACAATCTATGACGTTAAGGGATTTACTCAGGCAGGTGAATTACTGGGGCGTTCTCAGCCAGCTATCAGTTTGCAGGTTAAGCGTCTGGAAGATATGCTGGATATACAGTTATTCAATCGGAATGGTGGACTTCAAATCACCGAAGATGGTCAAGTACTTTATCATGCAGCATGTAAAATTTTAGCCATGAACGACGCCATCATATCCCAATTGTCTACCCAGAAGGTTAGTGGCTCTATATGCCTAGGAACACCCAATGATTTCGAGGTGTCCTTTCTGCCTGTACTGCTTTCTAAGTTTTCCCAAGCATATCCAGATGTTACGCTTGAAGTAAAATCCGGCGTCAGCGTCAACTTGCGCGAAGATTACAAGAAAAGCTCATTTGATCTTGTGATGTCTATGGATGAATACCCAAAGCATAGTTTTGCTGAAGATGACTTCATTGTTGAGAATGTTTCCTGGGTAATAGATCCTAATTTTACCCTGGATGAAAGCCAACCAATACCATTGGTGGTTTATCCTGAAGGTTGTATCTACCGTAAGCACATAACTGAAGCCTTAAATAAAGCCAACATCCCCTGGCGGATACTGTACTGCTCATCAAGTCTTTTAGGCATTCAATCTGCTATTAAAGCAGGTTTAGGTATTAGCGCCCTGGTGATTAATACCCTCCCGGAACAGTTTCAGTATGCTCAAAACGATAGTAATTTACCAAAACTAGGTAAAGTAACTATCGGTTTTAATTACGATCAGAATAACTTATCGCCTGCGGCTTCATTATTACTCGACTATTTACGACGAGGCCTAAAACAAAGCAAAAAGTATCCAGGCTCAATCAAAATTGGACCATATAGTGGCAATAGTTTTGAGCTAACTATGTAAACAATAATCTCCACAATATTCGTCGCTGCGCTCGTCATTTGTATAGTATGACTAACTGTTATGTATATTGGACTGAGGCAGCGAGAGGCTCATCCGAGCGCCGTACTGTAAAAGTACCTTATTGCTCTTTCGTAGTATTTAGAACAAACATATTTAATAGTTAAATGAAGGGGAATGCAGTCACATGCCACCCATGAATAACACTCCCTATTTTAGTCATCCTGCTCGTTTCTTAACGTGTTAACTTTATCCTTAAAGCGTCCTTAGCGGACGATCCAACACATTACTGTGATCGATAAGTAAAGTAACTGAATGTTAATTTTCGTTTATCATTGAGCTCTTGTTTTTAAAAAAACTGTATTAATTTTTATTGTTTTACTCACACCTCAACGTTATTAACTAAGTTTTCTTAGTCATATATTTTACAATATAAGACATTTGACGATAAGTGTTACCGCTTTGATGAGTTTCATTTTCGTGATTAACCCTACCATTACAAACCGTTCATATTGCTACGGAATTCTTTCTTGTGGATAAATGTTTGGTTGTTATACCTATTTTGATCAAGCTTTCTCTACTTTTGCGCTACAGAGCAACTACTGTCTAACTTTTCGGCCTACCTCTTTGCATTTATATTATAAATGAACATATAAGAACTATTAATTTTTATTATGATCAATATCCGTATAGGATTTGCTCAATGTTAAGCAAAGCATAACCTTGCAAATGACTATTTTCCTTGTCCGGTTAATGGGCTGGAAATAAAAATTATAAAACCTAAAGCGACCTCGACTAAGTTATGAGGAATAGCTGAACAATAAAAAGTAGGAGAAGTAGATGTATAATAAAAATGATAAAATCCAAGGATATGATGATGTCTTATGGACTGCGATTGCAAATGAAGAAAAGCGTCAGGAAGAGCATATCGAGTTGATTGCATCAGAAAACTACACAAGTCCCCGTGTTATGCAGGCGCAAGGCTGTGGACTAACTAATAAATACGCCGAGGGTTATCCTCAAAAACGCTACTACGGCGGTTGTGAGTATGTTGATGTTGTTGAACAACTAGCAATTGATCGCGCTAAATCGTTGTTCGGCGCAGATTACGCCAATGTTCAGCCGCATTCCGGTTCTCAAGCTAATGCCGCTGTGTATATGGCGTTATGTGAGCCTGGCGATACTATTCTAGGTATGAGTTTAGCCCATGGTGGTCATCTGACTCATGGTTCTAAGGTAAGCTTCTCGGGCAAGATCTATAACGCTATTCAGTACGGTATAAACGAAGCAACCGGCGAGATTGATTACGATCAAGTTGAAGCACTGGCGTTAGAACACAACCCGAAGATGATTGTAGCTGGGTTCTCTGCGTACTCTCGTATCGTTGATTGGTCTCGTTTCCGTGAGATCGCTGACAAGGTTGGTGCTTATCTGTTTGTTGATATGGCACACGTTGCCGGTTTAGTTGCTGCAGGTCTTTATCCTAACCCAATGCAGTTTGCTGATGCCGTTACTACGACAACTCATAAGACTTTGCGTGGCCCACGTGGTGGTCTTATTTTAGCAAAATCTAATCCTGAACTTGAGAAAAAATTCAATTCAGCAGTCTTCCCTGCTGGTCAGGGTGGCCCTCTGATGCACGTAATCGCTGCTAAAGCTGTGGCGTTTAAAGAAGCATCTGAGCCTAGTTTCATTGAATACCAGACTCAGGTTGTTAAAAATGCGAAAGCAATGTCGGACGTGTTTATTGAACGTGGTTATGAAGTTGTTTCCGGCGGTACCGATAACCACCTGTTCTTGTTGAGCCTTATCAAACAAGGACTGACAGGTAAAGATGCCGATGCAGCTTTAGGACGTGCCAATATTACCGTTAACAAAAACTCCGTACCTAATGATCCACAATCGCCGTTTGTAACTTCTGGTTTGCGAATTGGCTCTCCAGTTGTGACTACGCGCGGTTTTCGTGAAGAGCAGTGCCGTCAGCTGGCTGGCTGGATTGTTGATTTGTTGGATGTTCTGGCTCAGCCTGAACAACTCGAACAGAAAATATCCGAAGTTAAAGAGCAAGTGAAAGCACTGTGTGCTGATTACCCGGCTTATGGCTAAATTTATTATTTGATAGTTACCAGCAGTCAACCCTGCTGGTTTAGCTACTCCCTGTAATCATCCGGTTACAGGTAACTAATGGGAGCTGATGATATGCAGCGTTATTCAGGTTTTGGACTGCTTAAACACAGTCTTACTCATCATGAGAACTGGCAGCAAATTTGGCGTAATCCAACGCCAAAGAAAAAATATGATGTAATTATAATTGGTGGTGGTGGGCACGGCCTAGCTACAGCTTACTATTTGGCCAAAAAGCACGGTATAACTAACGTTGCGGTAATAGAGAAAGGTTATTTAGGCGGAGGTAACACTGCGCGTAACACGACTATTGTACGCTCTAATTACCTGTGGGATGCGTCGGCGCAACTGTATGAACATGCAATGAAACTGTGGGAAGGTTTGTCTCAGGATCTGAACTACAACGTGATGTTCTCGCAGCGTGGCGTACTTAACCTAGGTCACACGCTACAGGATATGCGTGATATTGAACGTCGAGTTAACGCGAATCGCCTTAATGGCATTGATGGTGAAGTACTGGATCCACAGCAGATCAAAGAGATTGTTCCGCATATGGATTGTTCAGGTGATAGCCGTTATCCAATTCTGGGTGCTTCTTGGCAGCCACGTGGCGGTGTTGCTCGCCATGATGCAGTTGCTTGGGGCTATGCCCGCGGTGCCGATTCATTTGGTGTTGATTTGATCCAACAGACCGAAGTGACTGATCTGATTATCGAAGATGGCACTATTATTGGTGTTAAAACTGATCGTTATGGCGACATTAAAGCTGACCGTGTAGGCGCTGTTGTCGCGGGTAACTCGAGTGTCGTGGCCAAGATGGCTGGTTTCGAATTGCCACTGGAATCACATCCATTGCAAGCTCTGGTTTCCGAGCCAATCAAACCTGTTCTGGATACGGTTGTTATGTCTAACCATGTTCACGGTTATGTCAGCCAGTCTGATAAGGGCGATCTGGTCATTGGTGCTGGTATCGATGGTTACACTGGATATGGTCAGCGTGGTTCTTATCCAACAATTGAGCATACTGTTCAGGCAATCGTGGAGCTGTTCCCTATTTTCAGCCGGGTACGCATGAACCGTCAATGGGGCGGTGTCGTAGATACCTGTCCGGATGCATGTCCAATAATCAGTAAGACTCCGGTTAAGAATCTGTTTTTTAATTGTGGTTGGGGAACCGGTGGTTTTAAGGCCACTCCGGGCTCTGGCAATGTCTTTGCAGCTTCGCTGGCTACAGGTGAAATGCACCCATTAGCTAAACCATTTTCGATGTTTCGATTCCATAACGGCGCGCTGATTGACGAGCACGGCGCCGCTGGCGTAGCTCACTAAGAGAGGTAATTCAATGTTTCATATCTATTGTCCTAATTGCGAGGAATATCGTGAAGAAGAAGAGTTTCACGCCTCAGGTCAGGCGCACATTCCGCGCCCGCTAGATCCTGATTCCTGCAGTGATAAAGAATGGGGTGAGTACATGTTTTTTAGAAAAAATCCTCGAGGTATACATCATGAACTATGGGTTCATGCCGGTGGTTGTCGCAAGTTCTTCAATATAACTCGCAACACCCAGACCTACGAAATTAAAGAAGTCTACAAGATTGGCGAGCAGCCATCTGTAGTTGCTAAGTAATAGGAGCGGAATCATGACACAGAAAAACCGCCTTCATAATGGAGGTCGTATTGACCGTTCCAAGCCGATGACGTTTACCTATAATGGTAAGCAATATAAGGGCTGTAAGGGCGATACACTGGCATCTGCCATGTTGGCTAACGGCATTAATGTCGTTGGCCGTAGTTTTAAATATAGCCGTCCTCGGGGTATTGTGGCCTGTGGCGCAGAAGAGCCCAATGCGGTACTTCAGCTGGGCGCCACTGAAGCAACACAGGTACCTAACGTGCGTGCGACGCAACAGGAACTGTTTGATGGCCTAGTAAGCAAGGCAACCAACGGCTGGCCTAGTGTTGAGACCGACGCTATGGGCCTGATTGGTAAGATCGGTGGTAAGATGATGCCTCCTGGTTTCTACTACAAGACCTTTATGTACCCACAGTCGATGTGGCCTACCTATGAGTCGTTGATCCGAAAAGGTGCAGGACTTGGTCGTTCGCCACTGGTAAATGATCCTGACACCTATGACTCCCTTAATCAGCACTGTGACGTTCTGGTTGTTGGTGCAGGTCCTGCCGGTTTAGTTGCCGCACTTACTGCTGCCCGCAGTGGTGCACGTGTAATTATTGCTGATGAGCAAAGTGAATTTGGCGGCAGCTTGCTAGGCACCCAAGAAACACTTGATGGTAAGCCTGCCTCTGACTGGATTAATTCGGTAGTTGAAGAGTTAAGCAGTTTTGAAAATGTGATTTTGTTGCCTCGTTCTACTGTTAACGGCTATCACGATCACAACTTTGTAACCATTCATCAACGTTGTACTGATCACTTAGCAGATATCGCACCCGTTAATCAGGTCCGTCAGCGTATGCATCGTGTTCGAGCCAAATGGGTTATTCTGGCAACCGGTGCCCATGAGCGTCCGTTAGTTTATGCTAACAATGATGTGCCAGGTTGCATGGTGGCTAATGCTGTCTCGACCTATATCAATCGTTACGGCGTAGTACCGGGCGATAAATTGGTAGTAATGACCACCAATGATTACGGTTATCAGGCGGCGTTGGACTGGCATGATGCTGGCCGTGAAGTTGTTGCTATCGTTGACACACGTGCCATGCCGAAGGGTGATCGAATCGTTACGGCTCGTCAGCGTGGCATAAATATCATTACTGGCAGTGCTGTAATTGAAGTCCAAGGTAGTAAACGTGTATCCGGTGTATCTGTAGCACCTATCAATGCAGACGGTACTAAATTGACCGGTGCTGTAACTAAGATAAACACCGATACGGTTGCCACATCTGGCGGCTGGAGTCCGGTTGTTCACTTATCTAGCCACACTGGCAGTCGTCCTATCTGGGATGAAAAGGTAGTTGGTTTTGTACCTGGTCCGACGGTACAAAAACAGCTGACTGCAGGTGGTATTAACGGGAGTTATCATACCGGAGATGCGTTGTTAGAAGGTTTGAAAGCAGGTTTAAAAGCGGTGGCTGAAGTTGGCCTGATTGCTGCTGAAGTTGCTGTGCCCAGTGTTGAACAAGTGAAAGAAGGAACGCCAATGTCCTTGTTCCATATTCCACACGTTAAATCAACTGCTCAGGCACCGAAACAATTTGTAGATTATCAGACTGACGTAACCGCGGCGGGTATCGAGCTGGCGTGTCGCGAAGGGTTTCAATCTATCGAACATATTAAACGTTACACTGCGATGGGGTTTGGTACTGATCAAGGTAAGCTGGGTAACATTAACGGCATGGCTATTGCCGCAAAAATACTGAACAAGTCGATCCCAGAAACGGGTACTACGATATTTCGTCCTAATTATACACCGATTACTTTTGGGGCTATTGCTGGTCGTAATTGTGGCCCGTTATTTAATCCGAAACGTTTCTCTGCAATGCATCAGTCGCATCTTGAAAAGGGTGCTAAGTTTGAGGATGTTGGGAACTGGCAACGTCCTTGGTACTTCCCTAAAGAAGGTGAAAGTATGCAGGAGACACTCAACCGTGAGTGTGTCGCAACTCGAGAATCTGTAGGTATTCTAGATGCCTCTACGCTAGGTAAGATTGATATTCAGGGTAAAGACGCCCGTGAATTCCTTGGCCGCGTTTATAGCAACGCTTGGGCTAAGCTACCTGTTGGCAAATGTCGTTACGGCCTGATGTGTGGTGAAGACGGTATGGTGTTCGACGATGGGGTATCTGCTTGTCTGGGAGATAACCATTTTCTAATGACCACGACTACCGGTGGCGCTGCGCGAGTTCTAGAATGGTTAGAAATTTATCACCAAACAGAATGGCCTGAATTGGATGTTTATTTCAATACAGTGACCGATCACTGGTCAACGATGACCATTTCTGGCCCGAACAGTCGCAAGTTGTTAGCTGAACTGACGGACTGCGATCTGGCCAACGAGAGCTTCTCGTTCATGGATTGGAAACAAGCTACTGTAGCAGGTGTTCCTGCGCGTGTATTCCGGATCTCCTTCACTGGTGAATTGTCTTTCGAAATTAACGTGCAAGCCAACTATGGCCTACATGTATGGGAAAAACTGTTCGAGCACGGTAAGAAGTATAATCTAACACCGTACGGTACTGAATCTATGCACGTACTACGTGCCGAGAAAGGCTTTATTATTGCTGGTCAGGATACTGATGGTTCGGTGCATCCGTTCGATCTAGGCATGGGTTGGTGTGTTTCGAATAATAAACCATTCAGCTTCATAGGTAAGCGTGGTATGAGCCGTGAAGACTGTACTCGTGAAAACCGTAAGCAACTGGTTGGCCTAAAAACTAAAGACCCTAAAACTGTTATTCCGGAAGGTGCACAGGGTGTCTTCGATCCTAAGGCGCCGATTCCAATGCCGATGGTGGGACATGTTACTTCAAGTTATTGGAGTGCCAACCTTGGTCATTCCGTCGCAATGGGCTTTGTTTTAGGTGGCCTGAGCAAGATGGGTGAAAGTGTTTATTACCCACTCGCCGATGGTACTGTAATTGAAGCTGAAATTTGCAGCCCAGTCTTCCTCGATCCGAAAGGAACACATCAAAATGTCTGATATAAATGTAATGTTACCAGAACAAACCGCAGCGACTAAAGCGGCGATTATGAACCAGTTACCTGGTGCTGAGATCCTGGGTAAGTCTCCACTGCATCATGTTCAGTTGGATACGCTGGCTAAACAGGGGCCGCAGCACGGTGGGATTTACCTGCGTGAAAACAAATTGCAGGGTCACCTGACGCTTCGGTGCAATGCGGCTAATACCAAGCAATTAGCGGCTGTTGAGCGAGTGCTGGGAGTGGCTTTACCATTGCTGCCGCTGACGTCTGTTGAAAATGGTGGCTATTCTATACGCTGGATGTCTCCAGACGAATGGCTAATTATAGTGCCTGGCCTAGAAACTTTTGCCGTGGAAACTAAATTCCGTGACGAAATGGGCGGTCATTACTCACTGGTGAACAGTAGTGGTGGTTCCACCATTCTTGAAGTATCTGGTGCTAACGTATTAGAAATGCTGAAGAAGTGTACGCCGATAGATCTGCATTCTAGCGAGTTCCCTATTGGTAAAGTAGTGTCTACATTGTTTGCCAAAAGCAGCGCTATAATTCGCCGGACTGGCGAGCAAAGCTTCGAGTTGGTTATTCGCCGTAGTTTTGCTGACTACATATGGCTCTGGTTGCAAGACGCCTGTAGTGAATATGGTTTAGTCATTAAGGCTTAATAGCTCCTGTTCTTACCATGATCCTGATTGTTTTATACAGGATCATGGCAGTTCGTAAACGTAGAGGTTGTTTTATGAAAAACAAAAAGAAAGCATGGATATTCACGGCTAGCTGTCCAAGTGTTTTGGGGACAGTTGATTTAGTTACCCGCTATATGGCAGAAACCAAAAATTATATTGAAGAAATCCATTCTTTTGATGACCATTCGGCGGAGCGTTTCTTCATCCGGATCGAGTTTCAACCACAAGATGACAATTTTAATGCCGAAAGCTTTAGCGAAGGCTTCTCATCACGCGCTACAGAATTTGATATGCAATGGCAGTTGACGACGGCAATGCATCGACCTCGGGTAGCTATTCTGGTCTCAAAGTACGATCACTGTCTCAATGACTTATTGTATCGTCATCGTACCGGACAACTTAATATTGATATTGCGGTGATCATATCCAATCATCCAGATCTTGAACCGTTGGCTAAATGGCATGATATTCCTTATTACCATTTACCTATTACTAAGGATACTAAGCCACAGCAGGAAGCTGAGATTATTAAACTAGTAGAAGAATATAATACAGAACTAGTGATTCTTGCTCGTTATATGCAAGTGTTGTCACCGAAACTGTGTGATCACTTAGATGGCTGGGCGATTAATATTCATCATTCTTTATTACCAGGTTTCAAAGGCGCTCGTCCTTATCACCAAGCATGGGAAAAAGGCGTAAAAATGGTCGGAGCTACGGCACACTATGTCAATAACGATTTGGATGAGGGTCCCATTATTGCTCAAGGTATCCAGCATGTTGATCATGCATACTATCCTGAGGATTTAATTGCGAAAGGTCAGGATATCGAACGGATGACCTTGTTCAATGCGGTACGTTTTCACATCGAAAAACGGGTATTTCTCAGTGGTAGTCGCACGGTTATTTTAGGTAATTAAGTAACGAATATATGAGGTCATTGGCTCGTGCCAGATCTCTAACGCTTTACCAGATGCGCCAAGTGCGCAATGGAGTTTGTATGTCAATTAGTGTTTTTGATCTTTTTAAAGTAGGCATAGGCCCATCCAGTTCCCATACGGTCGGTCCTATGATCGCAGCAGCAGATTTTGCTAGCCACCTGGAGTTGATAGCCGTTATCGAGGATGTGACGCGGATACAGGTCGACCTCTATGGGTCACTCAGCGCTACCGGTATTGGTCACGGTACCGATAATTCAATTGTAGTTGGGCTGATGGGTAAGCGTCCTCATAACGTCGATCCTGATGCTATCCTGCCTGAAGTAGCAGCACTGAAAGCGTGCAACAATTTAAAAATTCTGGGTAAGTATCCGATCGAATTTGTCTGGTCGAGAGATATGAATCTACTGGAAGATAATCTGCCCTACCACCCCAATGCGATGCGCCTGAGTGCTTTTGACTCAGCTGGCAGCCCATTATATGAAAATACCTATTATTCTATCGGTGGCGGTTTCGTTATCGATGAAAGTGAAGCAACCGCAGATGCACACTTAGTTCCACAGGTTGAACTGCCTTATGCGTTTAATAACGCGGTTGAGCTATTGGCGCTTTGTAAGCAGCATAACCTGAGTATCGGTCAGTTGATGATGAAAAACGAGCAGGTTTGGCGCAGCGAAGCAGAAATACGTGACGGACTGAAGATAATCTGGCAGGCGATGAAGGATTGTATTGCTCATGGTCTTCGTAAGGAAGGCACTCTACCTGGTGGTTTAAACGTAAAGCGTCGTGCTGCCGCTCTACACCTATCAATGAAAGAAACGGTTAATCCTAATGTGATCACTTCCACCTTGGGAGCGATGGATTGGGTTAATCTTTATGCGCTGGCTGTTAATGAAGAAAATGCCGCCGGTGGTCGTATGGTAACAGCACCGACCAATGGCGCCGCCGGGATAATTCCAGCAGTATTGATGTATTACATGGAGTTTACCGAACATGTTAGTGATGAATCTCAAGATGACGCTGTAGTGGACTTTATGTTGGCTGCCGCAGCTATTGGTGCACTGTGTAAAAAGAATGCATCTATTTCTGGTGCTGAAGTAGGCTGTCAGGGTGAGGTTGGTTCAGCCTGTGCAATGGCCGCAGCTGGATTGTGCCAAGTGTTGGGAGGCACGCCAGAGCAAGTTGAAAATGCCGCCGAGATTGGCCTTGAACATAACCTAGGCTTGACCTGCGACCCCGTGGGCGGTCTGGTTCAGGTGCCTTGTATCGAGCGTAATGCTATCGCGGCAATGAAAGCTATTAATGCGACTCAGATATCTTTGCATGGTAATGGCGAACATTTTATCTCACTGGATAAAGTCATTAAGACCATGTGGGAAACCGGTATGGATATGAAGGATAAGTATAAGGAAACTTCCCGCGGTGGCTTAGCGGTAAACGCGATTGAATGTTAACTTTTAGCCTGAATATACGATAAGTCGAATTGAAAATCGTCGATTAATCGTATTATGCACCGTTTATTCGATCAGCATGTTTTATCGAGGCATTATCTCGGTGACCTGTTAGGTACCACATTGCTGGCTATATTGGCGGAATGGCGTTTCTCGCTGCTGTGATCTTGCTAGCGACAAGCCAAAAATGGTGCAACATTAACTATAATACTAGAGGATGGCCAGCATTTTCACTATACGTGACTTGTGGCCAGTAGTGACGATTGCCCAATAAAAAACGGTGACCATAAGTAGCTATTAAATAGTAAAATTAGGCTAATAGATAAGGTTTATTATATCCAAAAAGTGAATAGGGATTAATAGAAGAATGAACGGTTTAGTAACGAAGTATTTATCAAATTATCTAGCTTGGTTTAAAGCAAGTAACACAAAGCTAGATAAATATTAAGGCGATATTCCCACCAAGGAGGCTGTAAAAATAAGTGTGTAAATGCTCATTGTCTATAATCTTAATAACGGATTAAATAATGAGTGTTTCAATGAATGGGTTAAAGAAGTAAAAACACCCAATGTTCTAACCCACTGTGTGCAATGCTCACCAAAATGACTGTTGAGGCCGCTTTATAACCAGAGATGAACTTTCACCTTGGTTACGACAAAAATCAAACTACAGTGTCTGGTAGCGAGAATAGCCGCAATAGCTATTCAACTAAAACGCTAAAAGGTGATCATGGCAAAATCGAACTCACCCCGAGATCCCCTGTGTCAGCCATTAGAAAACTCAGGTCAAGCGGCAAAGCTATATTGCTTGAGCTTTTAATCAAGTATTTTTAGCCAACAGGCTTTATCAATTAGTTAGCTGTTATGCACCTAAAAATTTCTTGGTGTAGTGTCAATTAATATGCACCAATCACCCAAATAATACCAGTTGAATTTAGTCATCGATCAATGATAAATGAAGATAAATATTCAACAGCAAGGCGCTTGATTGAGCAATAGCATGCTATTGGGATTGAAAGCAACGCAGATATTAGATATTTAGACCATCTTAGAATGAGTGATTATTTATTTCAATTGGTATAATAAGGCTTTGTCGTTAATTATTAAATAGATAACAACTGCCCTTTGCAACTTCTGCCTCATAAATCAATTAGATCACTTTAGTATATTATTCAAGAGTTACCGATACTGCCGTTTGTATCACCAGAAAAAATTCCTTAGGTGGTTAATAGTTTGCTTGATATGCCAGAGGCATAATAGTCTCCACGGCTTTACTTTCGTTAACCCCAATATCTTACCGATCGATACTCATTTAAATTATTAATGAACATATTTATTGTATTAATTTCTATTATGCAATATCAGCTGCTAGTGTGATTTAACAGCAGCAGCTCAGCTTGCTTTTGTAACATTAAAAGTATGAATACTTTACTTAAATTAAATTAGAAAAATAAAAGGATTCCAAAAATGCACATGCCACAAACATTGTCTATTCCAAATGGAGAGAAAGTTCAACCTACTTTTTCTAAAGCAGAGTTAAATTCCCGTCTGGATAAACTACGTCGCTATATGGCTGCAAATAACTTAGAAGCAGTGTTGTTTACTTCATACCATAACATCAACTACTACAGTGATTTTGTATACTGTCGTTTCGGTCGTGATTATGGCTTGGTAGTTACCCTGGATTCTTATACTACTATTAGTGCTAATATTGACGGTGGGCAACCATACCGTCGTAATCAACTTGGTGATAACGTGGTATACACCGACTGGCAGAAAGATAACTTCTTCTATGCGGCTAAGCAACTAATCAAAGATGGTGGTCAAGTTGGTATCGAATTTGATCATGTCCAATTACAAACTTTGGAAAAAATCAAGTCTGCATTACCAGCTTCAACATTCGTAGATATTGGTATTCCAACCATGAAAATGCGCATGATTAAGTCTGCTGAAGAAATTGAAGTAATTAAGCACGGCGCCCGTGTTGCTGATATTGGTGGTGCTGCTATTCGTGACGCTATTGCTGTCGGTGTTCCTGAATACGAAATTGCTTTAGCTGGTGTACAGGCTATGGTACGCGAAATCGCAGGTACTTTCCCTGATGGTGAATTGATGGATACTTGGGTCTGGTTCCAATCAGGTATCAATACAGATGGTGCTCATAACCCAGTAACGAGCCGTAAAGTTGAAGCCGGTGACATCTTAAGCCTTAATACCTTCCCGATGATCGCTGGTTACTACACCGCTCTAGAACGTACATTATTCAGTGAGTTTGCTTCTGACCGTCATCTAGAGTTATGGGAAATCAACTGTAAAGTTCATCGTCGTGGTCTAGAACTCATTCGTCCTGGCGCTCGTTGTTGTGATATTGCTGCTGAACTAAATGAAATATTCTTGGAACACGATGTACTAAAATATCGTACCTTCGGCTATGGTCATTCATTCGGTACTTTAAGCCATTACTATGGTCGCGAAGCTGGATTAGAGCTACGAGAAGATATTGATACAGTAATCGAACCAGGCATGGTTATATCAATGGAACCAATGTTAATGCTTCCTGAGGGATTAGCCGGCTCTGGTGGTTACCGTGAACACGATATCGTAGTCGTGAGCGAAGATAGTGTTGAAAATATCACTAAGTTCCCTTTTGGACCAGAACACAACATTGTTAAAGGTTAGTTTCTAACGTTAGATTGAGCCCGTTGGACATGATGTATGTCTAGTGTCAAAGGAACTGGCAAGTCGGTATGTTAGCAATTAAGCAATACATACCTGACTCAACCAACGGGAAAATATAAATATAAATATAAATATAAATATAAATTTCAATCCCAAGGGGAAGATTCATGGTTATTAATAGTGGACCAATCAAGGGTATTAACCCTTATATAGTTTTTATATCACTTGCTTTAGTAATTTTATTTACATCCTATACACTGATTTCGCCTGAGCAAGCAGCCCAAGTTATCGATCAAACTCGAACTTTCATTACTGTTTCAGCCAACGGCTGGTATGTTAGCCTAAGTGCTTTCTTCCTAGTATTTTGTTTATGGTTAGCATTCAGTCGCCATGGCAAACTTCGTCTAGGTAGCAATGATGATCGTCCAGAATTTAGTACTTTTGCCTGGTTTTCGATGCTTTATGCAGCAGGACAAGGCATAGGTATTATTTTCTGGTCTATCGCTGAACCGATGTTCCATTTCTCCAGCGGCACGCCTTTTGGAGATGCGACACCTGAAACATTGGCGGCAGCAGAAGAATCAATGAAGGTAACGTTCTTCCATTGGGGCTTAAATGCCTGGGCAATTTATTGTGTGGTCGGCGTGTCAATGGCATTTGTCTGTTATAGGTTGAAAAAGCCTCTTAGCATTCGTTATACCTTGTACCCTCTGTTGGGAGAAAAGGTTAATGGTTGGATTGGCGTAACCGTTGATGTAATCGCCGTTTTCGCAACCTTATTTGGCATAGCGACATCTCTAGGCTTGGGTGTACAGCAGATTAATGCTGGTCTCCATTCAATTTGGGACATCCCTCAAAATCTTCAAGTTCAGTTAGTCTTAATTGTTGTTATTAGTGGTTGTGCACTAGTATCGGTTATGACTGGATTGAAACGAGGCATTAAGTACTTGTCTATTGGAAATATGTGGCTGACCACTATTTTATTGGCATTCTTCCTGCTGTTAGGACCCACTGTTTACATTGTGAAATTGCTGGTTACTTCGATGTTTGATTATTTTGCAAGTCTATTTTCAATGAATACCTTTATCGAAGCAGCACCTCAAGTTGCAGCTGATGCAGAAGCAAGTTGGAAGAGCATGTGGCAGGGCTGGTGGAGTGTGTTTTATTGGGGTTGGTGGATATCATGGGCACCTTTCGTTGGTGTTTTCATTGCTCGAATTTCACGTGGTCGTACTATTCGTGAGTTTATCATCGCTGTAGTTGGTGTATCTTCTCTACTGTCTTTCGTCTGGTTAGCAGCCTATGGTGGCACAGCTATGAATATTGATCTTACAGGCTCTGGTGGTATTGCTGATATCGTTAAAAATAATGTGGCCGATGCCTTGTATGCGACGATTAATGGCATGGATTTAGGTTTCATGAGTTACTTGGCGACGATAGCAGGTACGTTACTTGTGTCTACTTACTTTATCACCTCATCGGATTCAGGTACTCTAGTACTCACGACCATTATGAGTGAAGGTAATGAAGATCCACTAAAACGTCATCGTATCTTCTGGGGCGTTATGCAAGGATTATTAGCTGCCGTATTGTTGATATCTGGTGGCAGCGCCGCGCTTAGTACATTGCAGACTGCCTCTATTACAGCAGCCCTACCATTCTCATTGCTAATGGTGTTTATGTGTATTGCTTTGGCAAAAGGTGTAATGGATGAATCACGCAAAGAAAACAGCTCAGCAGCAGTGCTGGCTAAAGGAGGTTGTTAAAAATGGTCATATTGGCAGAACTTGATTGGAAAACCTATGAGGCGCGTATTGCCGGTGGTGAAGCAGTGATACTACTTCCTATTGGGGCAATAGAGCAGCACGGACCACATATGTCGATGAATCCCGACGTATTGATACCTCAGGCTATTTCAGAGGGAGTGGCAGAGCAACTAAAGAATGGTTTGGTTGCACACCCAATTTCATATGGGTATAAGTCACAAGTAAAATCCGGTGGCGGTAATTTCTTTCCTGGCACTACCTGTATTAATGGTAAAACCTTGATTGATATGATCCATGATGTTGTTGTTGCCTATGCTCGTCATGGCAATCGTAAGTTCGTTTTGGTTAATGGTCACTACGAAAATTCGATGTTTATCGTCGAGGGAATTGATTTAGCGTTAGAAAGTTTACGTCGTGATGGTATCGACGCAAACGTGATGCTACTTTCATACTGGGACTATGTTACACCAGACACTATTAAGGAAGTATTCCCTGATGGTTTCACCGGCTGGGATGTAGAGCATGGAGGCGTGCTAGAAACGTCTCTTATGCTGCACCTTCATCCTAAACTGGTGAATATGGACAAAGTCATCGATCATGATCCAGCGACTTTTCCGCCCTACGATATGTACCCCTCGGATAAGTCTTGGGTAATAGAGAGTGGCACCTTATCCTCGGCCCGTAAAGCAACCCCCGAAAGCGGTAAACTGTTATTGGATGTATGTGTAGCGGGTATCACAGAAAGCATAAAAGAGCGTTTTGAGGCCTAGTTGATTCGACTACCCCAGTTAAGGAATAATGAACTTAACCGGGGAATTAAACGTAAAAAACATTCCAAAGAACTTAAACTTGATGCTATTCCTTCAGTGGTTGAACAAAATTATTCACAGGCAAAAACGACAAGCATATTGAAGGAGTCCCGCCAATATGCTTGATCGTTGGATTAAAGAAGCTCACAATGTGGATGATCACGTTTTCAGACAACGTAAAATCATACCAATTGAAATAAATAATCACTCAATTGGTATTAACACCAGAGTAAGAGGAAACCCGCAATCTAAAAGCACACGTAAAACGCCTCGAAATGAAGCCCGAGATACTAAAAACGCTCTTCTTTGCCAAAGAAAAAAGTAAAATATTCATTCATTACCCAACATAATAAGATCAAAACCGTTTACGAAGTAGCTATACAACGGAGAATTCTTTGATGAACAAAATATCGCTTAACTTATTGAAAAATAATACAAGTAAAAAATTAGGCTGTCTAAATAAACGCTTAAAGCAGATTGGGATGATGCATATATGATGAAAGTACTAACTGCTGGCTTTACATCTATATTATTTTTACCCACTTGCCCTAGCAGAATATTGAATAAACAAGCTAAAAAAAAATCTCAAGCAAAAACAGTATTAACTTTAACGACTTTGCTTTACTTTTATTTAGCGCCGAGCCTAGCGATAGAAAACGTTGAAAATATCATCGTAAAAAAACAGCATACACCTTGGGTAATATGGCGAACAGACGAGAAGCTTAGCGTCAGTTATCGAGTGAATACGTTCAATAATCTAATTGAAGTAAAAGCCAATGCCAGTCTGCAATCAACGTCTATTGGTTTTATCTGCTTTATAGAAGATTTGCCTCAAATCTCAAATTGGCTCGACAATGCTGAGTCAGCTGAGCTGATCAGTAAAATATCGAACAATGAAAGCATTTTTATCACACGATTTAAAGGCTTTTGGCCTGTTGCAACTCGTGATATTGTTGTCCACTCTCGCTATTGGCAAAACCCTGACTTATCACTAGAGATCGTTATCAGCGATGCCGGAGAAAGTATCAAAAAAAATAAAGACACTATCCGCATGCAAGCGGTCAGTGCCTACTGGAAAATAGTGCCAACACAACTTGGCCATATAAACATAAGCTATCAGGTTATTGTTGACCCTAAAGGCAACATACCCCAATGGCTGAAAAAAACCATAACGCTTAACAGTATTTGGACAACGCTAGTTAACCTTAAAGTGCAATTACCGACTAGCCAGTGCCAATTAAACAGTAATGATGGCAACTGACACAACTCTTCTTCTTGTATCTGATAGTAATCACCAGAAGGTCACAATAACTCTGGTACTGTTGCAGAAGAGTAATTGATGAGAACGTGCCAACTAAAACTCCTGAGAAAAGTACCATCGCATAGGCCGACAATGACTCGTCAGCAAAAACCCATATAGCGACTATTGTTGCAAGTGTTGTATTTGAAGTGATCATAGTTCTTACTATAATAAACTTAACCGCTAAATTAACTGTACTTTCTATGCTTTGCTGATGATTCTGTTTCATAATTTCTCGTATATTGTCGCCGACAATAAAGAAATCATTAAATGAATAGCCTATGATAGCGAGCTTACTGGCCACAATAATTGAATTAAAAGGTATATCGAACCAAACAAAAATACCCAATACGTCAATAACGTCATGAAATAAATTAAGTGTGGTAAGTGGTGCGCGATGAATACAGGAAGTTATAAAGTCGAGATGAGTTACTATTATGGCTTAATTGTTCGAACCATAGAGTGGTGGGTCCGTCAGGTTTTTAAATAAGCCAGCAGTAAGCTTTATTTTAAAAAATTCGACGATTAAAAAGTATTTAGGTGTGATTTGTATTTCAGCAGAAACTAGTGTGGCATTAACACCATTTGCTCTGGACAAGCTGGATAAAACGTCAAAATCAGCATTTACTTGCTCTATATGCTCCACTTGCGTAGCGACTTCATGTGTTAAATGGTTATCATTAAAAAGTTCCGTCATCACAAAGCACTAGCTGTATTAGCTAGTATCAATAAAAATAACATTACGGTTAATTTACGCCACATAAACAATCATTCTGAACATATATCTTCTGATATAGGAGCTTTATTCTCAATAGTTTAAGTAATTAAGATGCTTTAAAATTATTTTTTCGTTTGCTTAAAGCATTCAACTCCTAACGCTATTTATTAATGATTCTTAAGCATAGAAAGCGCCATCGCCTCAGCCACCTTTATACCGTCTATACCTGCAGACAAAATACCGCCCGCATAACCAGCCCCCTCACCTGCTGGGTACAAACCTTTAGTATTGATACTTTCAAACGTTTCTTTATCACGAGTTATATTAATAGGTGAAGAAGTACGAGTTTCAACCGCGGTTAATGTTGCATCAGCCATCGAAAATCCTTTAATTTTCCGTTCAAAGGCAGGCAATGCTTCACGAATAGCTTCAATGGCATAAGCAGGAAGCGTTTCACTTAAATCGCAGTATTTCACGCCTGGCTTATATGAAGGTTCTACAACACCATGTTCGCCACTTTTACGTCCGGCTAAAAAGTCGCCAACTAGCTGCACGGGTGCATCATAGTTCTCGCCACCGAGTTTAAAGGCTGTTTCTTCAAGGCGACGTTGAAATTCAATACCGGCAAGTACATTATCTTTACTGCCATTTTCATCATAATCTTCTGGCGAAATACCAACAACAATCGCGCTATTGGCATTACGTTCATGGCGTGAATATTGGCTCATGCCGTTTGTAACCAAACGCCCTTCTTCAGATGCTGCCGCTACAACGGTACCACCTGGACACATACAAAAACTGTAAACTGAACGGCCATTTTTACAATGGTGAACAAGTTTATAGTCAGCCGCACCTAATATCGGGTTACCGGCATTTTCGCCAAAGCGAGCATCGTCAATAACCGATTGTTCATGTTCAATTCTAAAACCAACTGAAAAAGGCTTGGCTTTAATGAAAACACCTTTTTTATGCAACATTTCAAACGTATCACGTGCACTATGTCCAATAGCTAACGCAATATGTTTGGTATTTATGACTTCGCCCGTCGCTAACGTTAAGCCAGTGACTTGCATATTGTCGCTGTTATCATCTGCTTTGGTAAAATGGATATCATCAACACGCTGGTCAAAACGCACTTCACCACCAAGGCGATGTATTTCAGCACGCATTTGTTCAACCATAGTCACTAATTTAAAGGTACCAATATGTGGCTTGCTCACATATAAAATTTCATCAGGAGCGCCGGCATCAACAAATTCATGTAATACTTTGCGACTATAATGTTTTGGATCTTTAACTTGGCTGTAAAGCTTACCGTCAGAAAATGTACCCGCCCCCCCTTCACCAAATTGAACATTCGATTCAGTATTAAGTATTTTTTTCCGCCAAAAGCCGAAAGTATCTTTAGTACGCTGACGGACTTCACTACCACGCTCTAAAATAATGGGGTTAAAGCCCATTTGTGCTAACAGTAAGCCAGCAAATAAACCGCAAGGCCCCATACCAATAACTACGGGGCGTTCTGTTAGGTTTTCTGGTGCTTGTCCAACAAACTTATAACTAGTATCTGGGCTGGCTTTAATATTTTGATCACTTGAATGTTCAGCAAGAAGCTGTTCATTCTTTGTAGTCTCTACATCTAAGGTATACATCAAAATAATCTTGCTCTTTTTACGCGCATCGTAACCACGTTTAAAGATTGAAAAACTTGTTAACTGCTCAGCAGTGATTTTCAATGTGGCAAGAATGACTTGCTCTAACTCTTCAGCTTGATGATTTAATGGTAATTTGACGTTAGTTAAACGCAACATATTCTGTTTCCAAAGCGAGACGAGGGTAAAAATTGGCGCTATTTTACCTGATAGTCGTAGCGATACCAAATACAAAGCTAAAACAATAATTGAATTTGTTCACAAGCTAGGTATGATCGGCGCACTCCTAGCTACCACGCTAGTCGATTTACCACTTTAACAAGATAAAATAAGTAGAATAAAATGGCGTTTGTCGTTACTGATAATTGTATTCAATGTAAATACACCGATTGCGTTGCTGTTTGCCCAGCAGATGCTTTTCATCAAGGGCCAAACTTTTTAGTCATTAACCCTGACTCTTGTATTGATTGCGACTTATGCCCAGTTGAGTGTCCTGCTGAAGCTATATACCAAGAAGATGATGTACCTGAAGATCAAAAAGACTTTATTGAATTAAACGCTGAACTGGCAAAAACATGGCCAGTGATTACAGAAGTTATTCCTGCGCCCGCTGATGCAGAGCAATGGGATGGGATACCCAATAAAATAGAAAATTTAATTATCGATATTGAATAATTCAATAGCTCTCGTCATTTAGCCATACTTAAGTAATATTTCGCCATTAGTACGTTTATTTCTCATCCTCTACTATAATTGCTATTAGTAAAGCCTGAGTGGGTAGGTGAACATGTGGCAAAATATCGAGCGAGATATATCACAAGTAATAGGTGAAGAATTTAACATTAAGCATAAACAATTAGTCACCGGTGGTGACTTAAATTTATGTTATTGGTTAAGTGATTATCAGCACAATTACTTTATAAAATTAAATGATAAGTCCAGGCTACAACAATTTGAAACCGAGGCTTACTCTTTAGAAAAAATTAAACAGCTTAATACTATTGCCTGCCCAAACGTTATCACCACTGGTACAACGTTAGACAAAAGCTATTTAGTTTTAGAATATCTACCTTTTAATCATGCTGGCACTAAAAACTGGATGTTGTTTGGCAAACAGCTCGCAAACATGCATCAAGAATCATCGCATGGTCAATTTGGCTGGCAACACGATAATTACATTGGCAATACACTGCAACCCAACGATTGGCAAAGCAATTGGCGAACATTTTTTGCCGAACAACGCATTGGCTGGCAGTTACAATTGCTAGCAGAAAAATCAATTATCTTAGGTGACATTGAGCATATTATTCGTGTTTGTCATGACGCCTTACTCCATCATCAGGTTACCCCATGTTTAGTGCATGGTGACTTATGGCAAGGCAATATAGGTTTTAGCGATAATAGTGTGTATATTTATGATCCAGCCTGTTATTACGGCGATCGAGAAGTTGATCTCGCCATGACAGAGTTATTTGGTCAAATGCCGGATGAATTTTATCAAGGCTATCATGAGACTTACCCACTAGAAAACGGCTACGAAACACGTAAATTAATCTACAATTTTTACCATA
Organism: Cognaticolwellia beringensis; assembly: GCF_002076895.1. Taxonomy (NCBI): domain Bacteria; kingdom Pseudomonadati; phylum Pseudomonadota; class Gammaproteobacteria; order Alteromonadales; family Colwelliaceae; genus Cognaticolwellia; species Cognaticolwellia beringensis. The sequence goes on along the minus strand of NZ_CP020465.1, from coordinate 1,134,525 downwards.
TACTAAATCATGCCAACTTATTAGGTGGCGTTTATGTAGAGCAATCTAAGAGTAACTTAATCCGAATTTTAGCGCTGCATTAAGCTAAGTTCTGCTTTTGTTTAGTGTTACGGTGATTGAATTTTTTGGTATGGCAATACTCGCACTTTTGCAAAAATTGACCATACTAAAAGCTACAGTTCACTCAGTTAAAATCTAGGAGGTTCTATGCCCGACAAGATTAAAGAACAACGTATTAAATGCCCTCATTGTGGCCACAATATTCATGTTAGTTTAGACGCCACTGCTGGCGACCAAGATTATTATGAAGAGTGCCCCGCCTGCTGCATGGAAATGCATTTGAATTTGCATATTGATGAATACCATAAAAAAATTCAATTGGCGGTGGCTAGTGATGATGAGCAGTATTTTTAAACCCGTCGTTATTTAGACAATGCATTAAATGACAATACATTAAATATTAACGCGACGCTAAATGGTCTAAATATACTGCGCTATCCTATCAAGGTTAATGGTTTAACTTCATGCGCTCAATGGTTTCAACAATGGTCATAGTTTGCTGATCAATTTCAATATTAACTTTATCGCCAACGAGCACATGTTGTAAGTTGGTTCGCGACAAAGTTTCGGGTATTAAATGTACCGAAAATGTCTCAGCTACTTCAGCACCCAGCGTCAAACTGATGCCATTGATACTAATAAAGCCTTTGGCAAATATATATTTTTTATATTCAGGCGCTATGGTAAAACTTATCTTGCAATTATCTTGGCTATCAATACGATTAGCCACAGTGGCTTGAGTATGAACATGGCCGCTGAGCATATGTCCGCCAATTTCATCACCAATTTTTAACGAACGTTCAACATTAACCTTTGTACCCAGTTCAATATCAGCAAGGTTAGAAACCCGCAACGTTTCATCAATAACATCAAAGCTTATAAAGCTGTTAACTTGATCTAAATGGCCAAATTCAACAGCCGTTAAACACACACCATTTATCGCAACACTAGCCCCTATTTCAAGGTTAGTTATTAATGGTTTTTCTACAGCAACCTTCAATCTTATCGCATTATTTTTACTAATCATCGCAATTACTTTAGCTTGTGATTGCACTATACCGGTAAACATATATCATCCAGATAAATACTCTATTTTTTGCTATCTTAGCAAAAATAACCTAATGATATAATTGCTTTGATGAACATTAATCGTTTTATTTCTAACAGTAAAAATTTATTAAAATTAGCTTATCCAATTTTAATTGCGCAATTGATCCAGAATTTAATGGGTTTTGCAGATACTGTTATGGCTGGTCGAGTAAGCGCTACTGATATGGCAGCTGTTGCGGTTGCCAGTAGTGTTTGGTTACCTCTAATTTTAACAATTTCAGGCCTGGTGATGGCACTCGCTAGTATCATTTCACAATTATCAGGCGCCAAGAAATTTGATGATGTAGCAAAAGCCAGCTACCAAACAGCTTGGATAGCCGTTTTTTTATCAATAATCATTATTATTCTCTACTACATTGCAACCCCCATGCTAATAGACTCTCTTACATTTGATCCTAAACTCAAGCAACTGATGTTTGATTATTTAGGTTATATTGTTTGGGGTGGCCCTGGTTATTGTCTTTATTTAGTCTTGCGCAATTATTCAGAAGGCCTATCTTTCACTCGCCCCACCATGATCATCAGTATTATTGGCTTAATCATTAATATACCGGCCAACTATATTTTCATTTATGGTGAGTTTGGCATGCCAGCACTGGGTGGTGCAGGATGTGGTATTGCAACGGCTATTGTCTATTGGGTAATGTTCCTTGGCATGCTTGCCTATGCTTATTTTTCTAAACATTTAAAGCAAGCGCCGCTTTTTACCAAATTCTATTGGCCTGAATGGTCAGAAATTAAAATTATTTTGGCATTAGGAACACCCATAGCATTTTCATTACTTTTTGAAGTAAGCCTGTTTGCCGTAGTAGCCATAATACTTTTGCCATTTGGTGCTAATGTTGTTGCCAGCCATCAAATAGCCATTAGTTTTTCTGGCTTAGTATTTATGTTGCCATTAAGTCTAGCGATTGCAGTAACCATAAAGGTAGGCTTTGAAGTCGGTCAGAAAAACCTTGAAAAAGCAAAAGAGCTGTGCCGATATTCAGTTATTTTAGGGTTGATGATTGCCCTAGCTACGGCATCAGTAACCGTGTTGTTCCGCAATCAAATTGCCTCTATTTATACTATAGATACTGAAAATCTTGAGCTTGCGGCCGGTTTAATGTTTTTAGCGGCATTATATCAATTTTCCGATACGGTACAAGTTATCTCCGCGGGCGCATTACGTGGCTATAAAGACACTAAGTCTATTTTGTATATCACCTTCTTCTCCTATTGGATTGTGGGTTTATCTTTTGGCTTAATATTAGGTATTACTGACTGGATAGTTCCTGCAACTGGCCCTTATGGCTTTTGGATAGGCTTTATCTCAGGCTTAACCGTGGCAGCAGTGTTAATGGCTTGGCGCTTAAAAGTGGTGCAAAATCGCTTTGATCAGCAAGCCGCATTAGAATATTAATCAGAAATACTCATAACAACATTTGCCGATAAAACAAACAACAACCTTTGCAACTGCCGAATTTAACAGCAGTTGAATCGAGTTTTATATAAAACTGCTTGCACTTGCTAAAACAGATCGCTAACATAGCGCCTCGTTGAGTTACTCAACGTGTTTATTTAAAACTAAAGCTCGCTTAGCTCAGTTGGTTAGAGTACTTGCATGACATGCAAGGTGTCACTGGTTCGAGTCCAGTAGCGAGCACCAAATTCGAAGTTAGTAGTAACTAACTTAAGGCCGTTATGTACACACCTATGTACACAACGGCTTTTTTATGACCTTTAGAATGTTTACTTATTTTGATTGGCTTGTATAAATAGCGTATTTAGCAGTCATAGATACCGACTTAGCTATCGACAATAACATTAAACAGATACTAAAACTAAACAGCACAGATATTGTTAAAACTAGGTTAAACTCCAGCTCAAGATTCACCGAAGTTGAGTAAGATGAGGGGACATAAGTTAATTGTGCTCCCAAAAGCGCCACAATATGTAAAAGCCAAATAAAGAAACTTAAGATACCAATCGTGCCTATATTTTCTTTCATTGATTCAAGATCAATCTTAGCTTGCGCTATATTTTTATCCTTTTGGCTTATCTTTTGATTATTACTACTCACTTCTGAATTATCGTTATTTACTTCTGACGGTATATCCACACTTTCCTCTACTTTAATGTGAGGTGTAGACTCCATAACCTTATCCAAAATTGCTAAAACCTCATCATGACCTAAATTTTTTGCTCTACTTCTAGCAGTCATGCCACTGTTATCAGTAATATGAGGATCAGCCCCTAAGTTAAGTAAATTATTTACTTCATTTAAATCGCCACTTGCAGCAGCTTCCATTAATGGTGTGTTTCCGTTGTTATTTAAAGCGTTAATTGATTCCATTTATTTAAATTCCTTTCTAAATTTGAATGCACCTTTAAGATTAGTAAATATTAAATTTAATTTCAACAACTTACTATTTAATTTTCACATCATCCTCATACATTTCAGCTAACTCTACAGAGCCAAATGTTTTCTCTAGATTTTCTTCAATTAAAATTTTATGTTCTGGGGGTAAGTCATCAGTTTTGATCAACTGTAACCATGTGCGAACAAGCACTTTGGGAGGGATAAAGCTTTCCATGTTCATTCATCCTTGAATTATTTATTAGCTTAAGTTTAGTGGAAATTTAACAACAAGCAATAAAAAGCCCCTTGGTGGTCGCAAGGGGCTTACTTTTTTCAGAGAAATAAAACCAATTAACTTAACAATAAAAAGTGATTGAGGTGAATAAAGCCTCAGTTGTAAAAATAGCGTATTTAAATCGTTAAATCAAACCAAGACAGAATTAAATTTGATAAAAAGCCATTTGACCGTGTTTTATTTGGTTTGCGACAAATAATATGCCAGAATCTACCTGTAAACAGAATTTAATTCGATTTAACTCATTACAGGTGAATAAAATGAAACGATTACTAGAACTACGTCAAAACAAAGCCTCTTTAGTAAAAAGCGCAAACTCAATTATGTCAAAAGTTGAAACTGAAAAGCGTTCAATGACAGGCGAAGAAAATACACAACTTACTGAGTTACGTTCTCAGTTAACCGCTATTAATAGCCATATTGAACATGCACAAGCGTTAGCTGATGAAGAACGCACTCTTATTGGTGAAAGCACAGAAGAACGCACAAGCGATAAGCCAAGTAATACTGAAATGCGTACCTTTGTGCAAACAGGTGATATTCGCTCGCTGAGTGTTGGTGTTAATGCTGATGGTGGTTTTGCTGTTGTGCCAAGCTTGGATAAAGTAATTGCCGTACAAATGCGTGATCAAGTAACGCTGATGGGCTTAGCCACGCCTAAAACAATCAGCTCAAGTTCTTATGAGCAAATTGTTAGTGTTGGTGGTGGTCAATCTGGTTGGGCTGCTGAAAGCGAAACTCGCAGTGAAACAGCTACAAGTAAAATGAATAAAGTGTCTATTGCGGTTAATGCTTTATACGCTTATCCAAAAGCTACTATCGAAATTTTAGATCAAAATGATTTTAACATTGAAGAATGGTTAGCAAGTGAAACTAGCGCACAATTTGCCGAAGATCTAAACAAAGCACTATTCGTTGGTACTGGTACAGGTCAACCAAAAGGCATTTTAACTTATACCCGTTCGGCAACGCCTGCTTTCGGTGAAATCAAAGAAATTACTTCTGCTGCTAGTGGCGTGTTTGATCTTGATGATGTTCGCGCACTTAAAAAAGCATTACCTAAAGCATACCGCAAAGCCGCCTCATACATTATGAATGATAATGCTGCCTATGCCTTACAAGGTATTAAAGATACAACAGGCCGTTATATTTACCTTGAAGCTGTAACCGCAGGCGAGCCTGACACGCTATTCGGTAAACCCGTACATATTGACGAGCAAATGCCTGATGATGAAATTTTGTTTGGTGATATTGCCCGTGGTTATACGGTTGTTTCTCATACCTCTGGTACGAAAATGATTAAGGATATGATCACAACTCCAGGCTTCGTTAAGCTTCATAATACTGCGTATTTTGGTGGTGGTGTTACTGACAGCAAAGCGCTAGTTGTCCTCAAGAAAAAAGCAGCTTAGGGGTTAGTCATGGAGATTAGAGCAACCAATATCAAAGCCGATAACATGAAACTTGTCGGCATGGTTGCTTTTAATTCTGTTAGTCGTGATCTAGGTGGTTTTGTCGAAGTGATCAAGCCATCTAGTTTTAGTGACAGCTTAGCCAGTGGTGAGCCAGTCAAAGCAATAGTTGAACATAACCATGATTTGCTTTTAGGAAAAACCACCAGTAACACGCTCGAGCTATCAGAAAACGCTACAGAATTAGAAGTAACCATTCATTTAAGCAATAAGATACAAGCGCACCTTGATCTATACGAGCAGGTCAAACGAGGCGATCTAGACTCATTAAGTTTTGGTTTTGTGGCTGATGTCGAAGAATGGGATCACGACACAACACCACCAACTCGGTTTATTTTAAAAGCTCGACTTTATGAAGTCACTGTTTGCGCTGTTGGTGCTTATCCAGCAAACAAAATTGATGCTCGAACTTTAGATATTGCTAAAACAACCTTCAAAACCATTCAACATTTACGCACTGAAATCGAATTAATGGAGCTGTTTTAATGTGGCCATTTAAAAAGAAAGAAGAACGAAATAAAACCCTCGACCAGCTTTTAGCAACTGGAACGCTGACAAGTAGCGGACAACATGTAAACGCAGAAAATGCTCAATCATTACCAGCCGTTTTATGTGCTGTTTCAACTATAAGTGAGGCAATAGCTAGTTTACCTATCCATGTTTACCAACGTGATCAAAATGGCGATAAACAACGCGATATAAATCACCATGCCGAGCTTTTATTAAATACTTGCCCTAACGAGTACCAAACAGCTTATGACTTTAAAATAGCATTGTTACGTGCTGTTTTATTACGTGGCAATGGCTTTGCTCAGATTGAATATAATCGTTCAGGTATACCGGCCGCTTTGCATTGGTTGCACCCTGATAGTGTCATCGTGAAAAAATTAGCCAATAAGCGTTTAGGTTATCAAGTAACACTCGATGCCGGTAAAATCACAACATTTCATCAAGAAGAGATCATTCATATTAAGTATATGTCTGATGATGGCATTATGGGGAAAAGCCCCATTCAAATAGCGCGTGAAACTATCGGTTTAGGTATCGCCCAACAACTGCATGGGGCGCGACTTTTCGAGAAAGGTGCAATGCCATCGGGTGTGCTCGAGACAGAGGCTGCCTTTAAAGATCCAAAAGCTGCCGAGCGTATTCGCCAAGAGTTCAAAGAAAAATATCAGGGCGTAGATAAAAGCGGTGAAGTTGTATTTCTTGAACAAGGCTTAAAATATAAGCCATTAAGTATTACTAACAGTGATGCACAGTGGTTAGAGTCCAGAGCTTTTACCATTGCAGATATTGCTCGTATGTTTAAGTTAAGCCCTTTGTTACTTCAAGACCTATCTCATGGCACGTACAGTAATTTTAGTGAAGCTCAACGCTCGTTTCTTAGTCAGACTTTACGGCCTTGGCTTACAAACTTGCAGCAAGCTTTCAGTAGCAGACTTGTAGCAATAAACACACAAGGTATTACCTTTATTGAATTTGAAACTAAGGACTTGTTAAGGGCTAGTACCGAGGAAAGATTTGCAGCTTATGATGTAGCTATTCGTAACGGCATTATGTCACCTAATGATGCTAGAAAAGCTGAAAACATGCCTGTTCGTATTGGTGGTGATGAATATTCGCAGGCTTGGTTGAATCAAAAACCTAGTTCTTCAAATGATTAAGTTTACAAATTTCACTTAAACTGTCTTAGCGTTAAAAAGTAAGATATAACTACAAGAATATACCAAGTTTATGTTATTAGGCTTAATTATTTTTCTGATTAATAGAGAATATTTCTTTGAAAGGAGGAAACCATCCTGGGTTGTGTTGCCACACAATGCTCCCCCACATTATTAAACCAATTAAACCCCATAGACTATCAATCGTATGATAACCAAGCCAACTTAACGATAGAATTAAAATTATACGCCCTAGTAACCCTATTAAGGAAAAGACAAAAAGAATCACCACAGCAATTGGATATAACACTCTAAATTCACCAGTAAATAATTCCATAGTCCCCTACTTATATTAATTGTTTTAGATGTGCATTTGATAACTTGTTCCATTTTCTAATAATGTTTTAGCTCCATCATCATAGGCTAATTATTTATAGAGGTTTAATTTCATCGGAACCACAAAAACCATAAATGGGCAGATATTTGTTTGCCAAAATTGTATAGCGAAACAGAGCAAACTATAGGCAGTCCCGCTTGAAATACTTGTATTTGTTTAATCTAAATGAGAATAAACTCTATTATAAAATTCTTTTACTAGCTCAGGAGCTGTTTCTCGTAACTCATTTAAAACACTTCTAGCTAATTCGTTAGGCACTATAGAGTTTTGACTATAAAAAATCTCATAATCACAAAACGCTGAGTTTTTTAATTGATAAATAATTTCTGATACTTTCATATAAATTATAGCTCCAGCTTTATTGATAATATCTAAACACATCTCCGCTTTAAGCTGCAAAATAGTTGGTTAAAATGCCGATAAAAGAACAAAAGCCAACTTTTGCGTGTCCGCCTTTAACGCATTTTTATAATTTCATTTTGAATTATTTATACGATGAATTAAAGCCTCATAGTCATCGAACTTTCCGTCGATTAAAGGACATTCAATAAACTCCTTAATATAAGCTCCGAAACCGTTTTTCGCCTGTACTTCAACACGGATAAGAGTGTCGTATTTTTCAAAAGCAGGATCCGGATATTTAGTACCTGTACTCAACTCATTCTCTTTTGACCAGACATAACTATCGACGAAATACGCGGTTTCAGGATCTTTGTAGTATTGTTTGTGGAAGTTGAAACACTTACGATCAGATTGGCCAGCGGTAAAAACTCCAATAATTTTATCTTTTTGATATGGCGGTACAAATAGCCAAAAACCTAAAACAAAAAATATTAAGAGCATTAAAATCCAAGTTTTCTTCATTTGATAGTCCTTTAAATTCTAACGTTAATTAAAGAGACTTCTAACTGAAGTCCATTCTATAATTTTCAATTGAAATTAATATCACATAATTTCATAGTTTTAGAAACAACAAATATTAAATTCAGATCAAAACTTGGGGATTATTAGATAAGATATGGGAAAAATTTTTAAGTTGATTTCCGCTTTGCGCACAATGAAGAATTAGCCATGGGGGCTAATTGATCACGAGATTATTAAATGGTCACTATCCCGGTCTTCCTTTAATTTGAGTGGATTTTGCTAATTATTGCTCCCCCATAAATAAAAGTAAGCCTAAATATACTCATATAAACAATCATTACGTTATGAACCATATTGAACCACAAGTGAACCATATCATCTGGTTCAATATAAGCCCCGTTCTATATAGGATATATATATAATGAACCAGATATACGTATATATACCCTGTGTTATTTTTATATATATAATTATTGATATTTTTATATATGTAAAGGGGTTGCATGGATATCTGGTTCAAACATAGTCAAGCCCATATAGGACGTAGCTTAAACTGAACCACACCATGAGGTTTAACTCTGGTTCAATCCTATAAATCTGGTTCACTTTTAGATGCTATACTTAACTTTAGCGTTTCTTATGTCCTTAACTTGATGAATTTCATTTTTAATTAATAGAACGTCAACAGTATGCTTCACTGCTTCAGTTTTATTTGAGCTCATATTTTTAAATGGACATACCTTTATTCGGCTTTGAGTGATTTCACGCATGTTTAACGGTCGGTTTTTACTTTGGAATAGTTGAAGTACAGATTCTTCTTGCGCAGTTAAACCTATGATATTCATATCGTTTAGCAACTTATAAACACGTTCAATACAAACATAAAATATCTTTAAAGCTAAGCTCACCCAGTGAAATGAAATTGTTTCAGGTATTTTCCCATCACTAGAATCAAGCGCATGAAAAGAACCATGAAGTGTTGCGGATAACTTCATTACATGTATGTCTAGCTTACCAATAAAACCTCTCATTATGCTATGTGAGTACTTTGCACCATCAGCTATTAATGGTTCCATAGAGTCTCGGAATTTTCTAATCTCCAGCCAGCTACGAACATTTAGCTTCAATACAGTAAGCTCTTTTAACGATGGAGCTTTAGTTGGAAGTTGGTCTATTTGACGTACAATTCTGGCTATGGCTTCTTCATAAAGATAAACATCTTCTTCGAGTGTTATAGTTTCATGAGAAGTGAAGTTTCGATCACCTAACATATTAGGTTCAACATATAAGATAAATCGTTCTGCAATCCCTGTTGATTGTGTCTGGCTCAAAATCGTATTGATCGATCCATCTTGAGCAATACAAAGAAAATTACCATGTACCATACCGCTATACCCAGAGCGAGTTATCCTGTCTGAACTGTGCCACTCGCCATTAAAGGCTTTCAATAATAGGTCATTGTCATTGCTGCGATCATTGCCGCGAGTTAAGCCCAAAAAAGTATTTAATAGCCCTTGTTCTGCTGATGCTAGAGAAAAGTAGCCTGCGTTTGAATTACAGTGTCTTTGCTCTAAGGCTTCTGGTGTAATATTCCCACTCAACACTTTAATTATTGGGAGCAAGTCGTTTTCAGATGGCTTTGATTCACTTGCTTCTTTGTTATGTTTCAGTCGGCTTTGATTCAGGTTTGATACAGCCTCCTGAACTGGTGCGTTAAAAAAATTCAGTACCCGCGACTTTGCACTACTAGGCGGTTGCTCCCCGACAAAATACAGCCCTAAAGGCATTCTTGTGCCATCAGGATATGATGTGCAATAACTCAAACCTAAGGTGGCACTGAATGAAGTCAAGGCCACTAAAATAGCTGTTGATGGTGGAAACTGGGCATCGTGAGCTTGTTTTATCGCTAAATCGAGAAGTGGGTGTGTAATTCCATATCTCTCAATAACTTCTATTATGCTACAGGGTCTTTCCTCTAATGGCGCAGCTTCGCCTGAAAAGAACGCTTCGTCACTTAGTTGGCTAATATCTTCATTAAGATCATCATCAATAGTTGAGATATAAGACTGCTTACTTTGTTGTTCAATCACTTTGTTTTACCCCTTGCAGCATACAGCTGCCTGTATACTGCGAGTTTATTATTTTTATTAGTAACTAAACTAAGTCCCAATCGTAACTTCTCTCAGAATTCCCTAAGTGATACCGAGTAAATTTTTTTCCATTAAGCTTATGAGCCTGGGGAAGATTAAAAACCCACTCAGTAACAACGCTTGAGAGGTAATAAGCCTGTCCATTAATGAAGCTGAACAATGGTGCTCTCACCCCGAGTAAAGCACCTGTTACTCTTGAAGCCGATAAATCGTCAATACTGACAGGAATGATCTCAATAACTTGTTCTGCCGTTAATAACCGAACATTATTGATATCAATAATCTGAACAACTGAACCATTACGTAAATTAACGTCAATTTCTTTTATATCATCTTCAATAAACATTATTTAATCCCCGCGGCTATGAAATCCATATGAAAAATTGCATTGGTTATTTTGACGTAGGCGTCTTTTTCATACTCTGTTGGGAAAGGACTACAAACAATTTCTGTAAGGCCTTTGTATATTTGATTGAATTCAGCCTTAAGATCATCAACGTAAAACCGGTAGTTGATGAAAGAACCATCTGCCTTTTTGAATAAGAACCTAAAGTCTGGGGCTGCTTTGTTGTCGCGAGCGTAAACCTCCTTTTCGATATCAGATAATGGCAACAATAATCTATCAAACCAGCAATCGTCTTTTCTTAATAGTTCAACACGAGCTGTAATGTTTAAGTGTTCCTCTACGTTTTCGCTAATTTCAGTACCTACTTCCATGGTGAGCTCTGATAAGTCTTCCAAACCTCCAACGAGAATGAAAATTTGCTCTTTTATTAATTCAACATCATTCATGTTTAGTAAATTGGTCAATCTTGGTAATAAATGGCCATGAATTTCGGCATTGATACGGCATTGTTTATTAATCATCATCTTTACTCCCGATTGGCTGAATAGAGTAACCTTCAAGCGATTCAAGCCAGTCATTTAAAACTGAAGCTTGATAACGTATTGTTCGACCGAGCTTTAAGTACTTAGGAGCAGGCAAGCCAAATAGTTCCCCTGTACATCTTGATTTTCTTAAGGTGGGTGGCGCTGCTCCAATTATTAGTGAAGCTTCTTTTTCGTCTAGTAATTGACGAAGTGATGCATATAACCTTGTTTCTGTTTTCATGTTTTTAGCTCTCTTTGCGGTGGCTTATTGTTGATGTTTTTTATACTGCCAGACCGAAACAAAGATCACAAGTGACTGATATTTATATAAAAATAAACACATCTGTATTTAAATATGTTTAAATGGTTCGAAAATTGACCACTTATAACGATTTTTTGTAAATAATAAATACGATTGTATTTATCTGATATTCTTTTACTGCATAATCAAAGTTGTTTTTACTAAAAAAAATTATAAAAATAATTTTAAATATATTAACTTTTGGTACTATGAATGAAGGAGGTGACACAAATACATTGTGCAAAGCCGGTAAAGGTTATCCAATTCTGGCTTGTTTTTTAAACATGCCACCTACGATAAACTATATCTGAACTACTCACTATCACCTATACAAGACCTTATTTTATCAGCCCACTTTTCCATTGCTTCAAGCTTCTTTTCATTTAAGTTTGCATGATTATAAACATCACTCATATTTCCAATTGAATGATTAATCATTTGTTTCATTACAATATATTCTATGCCGATCTCGGTTAGTTTCGTTTCAAACGTATGGCGTAAAGCGTGTGGGGTGAATTTTGGAATTGGTTCACCATTTTCGCCTTTCCAATGTCCACGCTCACAATGTCTTCTAACTGCATTAGTAACAGATCGTGGTGTAATTGGTATTGAAGGGTCTTTTATACTTGGAAATAGCCACTTACTACCACCCAACTGAATGCAATAATCACGTTGATTTTCTAAAACTTCCAACAACAACGATGAAATCATTACTTCGTTTTCTCGATCACTTTTGTTATTTTCTTTAGGAATAGTCCAGACTCTATTATCAAGATTAATATGCTTTAATTCAGCCAGATATGGCTCTGAACGTCTTAATCCGGTTAGAAACATTATCTTGATTGCGTTTATCGTTGGTGTTGCCATTTCGGAGCAATCAAGTCCATTCCAAACAATCCCAATTTCCTCATCATTTAAAAACCTATCTTTCGGTTTATATTTATATCCGATTGCCCTTGCACTAAAGTTTTGGAGCGGATTAACTTGTATATAGTCGCGTTCAACTGACCAGTTCAATACTTGTTTACATAGCGCCCTGCACTTTTCGGCTTGCGTCATAGAACCACGTTCAATGATGCCATCAAATAAATCCCTAAAATGAGCCTTTTTCATTTTCTCAATTTTTATAGATCCAATTTCAGGGATAATATCAGCATCAATTAATTGCTTGGCATGGTCGGTTGTTTTACGGTTTTTTACACAATATTTATTGAACCAACTATTAAAAAGGTCTGCTACCGTTTCTACACCTTTAGTAGATTCTTGATCTTTTTTAGGAAAAAAACCTTGTGAGATTTTATTCTTATTGATGTGATGTAGTTCACGAGCTTTAGCTAAAGTTAACTGCCCTTCTAAAGTACCAAAGTCACCATAGTCAAATCGCTGCTGTTTACCATCCTTTCTATAGCGATATTGAAAAGTTAACTTGCCAGTAGCAGAGACTCGAACCGACAGTCCGTCTTTGTCGGATACTTCAAACCTTTTGCCTATGGCTTTGATTGCTTCTATCTTTTTAACTGTGAGCGCCATATAATTGGATGCCTTTTTGACAATGAAAGGTGTCGCATAAAGCGAGGTATGCACACAACTGTGCACACAAAAGATTATACAAGAGCAAAAATAAGAAGCAACAACAAGAAACACGACCCAAAACAAGTCATTGATACTAAAGAGAATGATATTACAATGAGCAACATACAGAAACAACTAAAAACAGCACTAACTCACCATGACATGCAAGGTGTCACTGGTTCGAGTCCAGTAGCGAGCACCATATTAGGGTTTAATAACCCACTAAAAAAGCCCGAAAGCATTTAATTAAGCTTATCGGGTTTTTTTATATCTACTCTATTTTGTGGCATCGTCACTTTACGCGACTAAAAATAACAATAGGATTAATAAATGCATACTCTGGCTCAGTTAAAGTCTGGCGAACTCATGGGCATTACGCGTTTAAAATTATCCGAGCATTTAAGCTCATTTCCGATGGAAATTCTGTTATTGGCAGATAGCTTAGAAATTCTAGATTTATCTGACAATCAATTATCCTCATTGCCAAACGAGTTGACTCAACTCAAAAATCTTAAAATAATTTTTGCCTCAAACAACTTATTTACAGTATTACCGGAAGTATTGGGTCAATGCGAAGACTTAGAAATGGTAGGCTTTAAATCAAACCAAATTAGTCAGGTGCCGGCTAAGTCCTTACCGGCAAAGTTACGTTGGTTAATTTTAACTGATAACTGCATTGAAACCTTACCGGACGCTTTAGGAGAACGCCCTAAGCTGCAAAAGTTGGCGTTAGCCGGGAATAAATTAGCCAAACTACCGTTAACGTTAGCGCAATCAAAAAACCTTGAGTTAGTGCGAATTTCAGCGAACAATCTGACGGAGTGTCCAGAGCAATTATTGAACTTACCCAAACTGGCTTGGTTTGCTTTTTCGGGAAACCCTTTCAGTTGTTCAACGCTTAATATGACCTCAGTTCCATCACTTCCTTCTTCAAGCTTTACCTTACACAATGTGCTTGGGCAAGGTGCTTCCGGCGTTATTTCAAGAGCAACGTGGACGACAAGCCAACAAGAGTTTCCAGGTGATGTTGCGGTTAAAAAGTTTAAAGGAAAAGTGACCAGTGATGGTTACCCTGAAGATGAGTTACAAGCCTGTTTAAAAGTTGGCAATCATCCAAATTTGGTACGCTCTTTAGCACAAGTGAATGAGGAGGATTATTTAGCATTAATCATGAATTTAATCCCAAATAATTTCATAAACTTGGGCCTACCTCCAAGTTTTAAAACCTGTACACGTGACACATTCCCGACCGGCTTTACGCTCAGCATTGAGCAAATTAGTAAAATAGTCATGCAAATGGAAAACGTATTTGAGCATATCCATAGAAATAAAGTGTGTCATGGCGATTTATACGCCCACAACACGCTGTTTGATGAAAACGCTAATATAATTTTTGGCGACTTTGGCGCAGCGACTATGTATCACATGCTAACCGGCGAGCAGCAAAAATTAGTCCGTAAAATTGAACACCGAGCACTTTCATTTTTTATTGAAGACTTATTAAGTGTTTGTAATGAACAAGCGCAAAGCAGCCAGCAATATAAAGTTATCGCGCAAAAACTTAATTAATTTTGCTGAAAATAGAAACTATTGCACTTAATAACGACTTATAAATATTTATAAGTCGCTCTACATAGTCATTCGAAATTATTAATGAGTTATCACTCAGCCTTGTTATAATACGGCAACAATTACTTTATAGAAGACACCATGAATTACACCTCAATTGATGAATTAAAAAATGCTTGGGTCTTTAAGCATAATAGTTTACCTATTAGCGATAGCGACAAAACAAAAATAAAGCCTATGGCGAGTAATCGTGCAAAGGTACTTTGGGATGGCGCTATTAGTAAACAAGTTGATCATCCTGATTTTTTTAAAAAAGGTGATTGGCCTGAAAATGCAGCGTCGTGGCTAGATAATGGTAAATGGGAAAGTACTTGGGATAGTGAAGAAAGTTTATTACCTGAGCTGATTTTAACGCATCTAAAATGGGATAATAATACCGTGGTTTATTATTGCAGTGCGAGAGACAATGTTATTGAAACCACCTGGGCGGTATTTCAACGTTGTTGGAAAAACTTTCTCTTTATGGATGATGGGGCAATTTTGATTGGCAAAAAGCGCAATGAAGCCGTGCAATTTCTATCAACCGGTTATTTTAAGATAGGTAAAAAGCCAAGTTAAACCCATTAACCCCCCGTTTAATTAGGTTATTCTTTTTTCCTCTTGCAGTCTCCCTCTTTTCTCCCTGTGAATTATTTTAATATTCTAGCAGGGAGGGAAATAACGTTAACAGAAACTTAAAATAAATTTAAATCTCTGTTCAAATCATTATTTATTATAAAACCATAGCGGCTATCCAACCGAAGGCAATTAATGGCAAGTTATAGTGAATAAATGTGGGGACTACGCTGTCCCAAATATGGTTATGTTGTCCGTCAATATTAAGCCCTGCAGTCGGCCCTAATGTTGAATCAGACGCTGGGGAGCCTGCATCACCAAGTGCTGCCGCCGTACCGACTAAAGCTACGATGGCCAGTGGTGAAAAGTTTAATTGCAAGGCAAGAGGAACATAAATGGCGGCAATAATGGGAATAGTTGAAAATGACGAACCAATGCCAATGGTAATAAAAAGTCCGACTAATAACATCAAAATAGCGGCAATAGCCTTACTGTCGCCCATAATATTTACCGAAGCAGCAACCAATGAGTTAATGTCACCTGTTGAACGTAATACTTCAGCAAAACCACCGGCGGCGATCATAATAAAGCCAATCATGGCCATCATACGCATACCTTGCGTGAACACATCATCTGAGTCTTGCCACTTTAAAGAGCCTGATAATAAGAACACTAAAAATCCTGCCACCCCGCCATAAATCATTGAGTGCGTCATAATTTGAATGCTAAAGGCTAATACAATAGCAATAACAGCTACAGCAACGGTTCTGCCACAATATGGAGTTTCATGGCCTTCTTCAATGCCTTCTACTTTTTCCAACTTTTCTAGATCGTATTTACGTTTATGCCGATAACTATAAAACACCGCAATCAGCAACCCTACCAACATTCCCGATGCAGGAATTAACATTGCTACAGCGGCATTAATACCTTCGGTTTGCAGACCACTTTGTTGGATGTTGCCCAGTAAAATATCATTTAAGAAAATCGCACCAAAACCAACAGGAAAAAACATATAAGGGCTAACTAAACCAAAAGTTAAAATACACGCTACTAACCTGCGGTCGATGCCCATTTTAGTCATCATAAACAATAAAGGCGGCACAAGAATAGGGATAAAGGCGATATGAATAGGCACAATGTTTTGCGATGAAAACGCGGCTAACAATAAAAATGTGAGTACAAAGTATTTAATTTTTCGGGTTTGGCTTTCCGTAGTTACACCATTAAGTTTTTTGGTAATTTTACTCGCAAACATCGCCGGTAAACCAGACTTAGATATGGTTGCTGCGAATGCGCCAAGCAAGGCATAGCTTAATGCTGTTCTGCCTCCTGAGCCTATCCCGGTATTAAAAGCGTCAATAGTTTCGGTAATATTAAGCCCGCCGACAACGCCAGCAAAGATAGCAGATAAAAGCAGCGCTACCACTACGTTAACCCGGAGCAAACTTAAACTTAGCATGAGTAAAATAGAGACAAGTACGGAATTTAGCATCGCAGAACCTGAGCTCATATATTCAAAAGTCATATAAGCAATGGCTATCGATAATATTGATATAACAACTTTAATCTCTGATTGCATGAAACTATTGTTTTTAAGTTTAATATTTTCCATTGTAATACCTTTCGTTAACGGTCACGTTGTGTTTTATTATTATTTTCCGTAAAAGGTTTTACGCGCTGATGCGGAAAGTGCAACACCAGGTTTGTTGTTATAGGCAAGCACCACCATCATTCGAGTAGTATCACCGATAGTAGGAGTGACTCTGTGGATAGCATTACGGCCTCTAAAAAGTACTAATGCACCCGGTTCAATCTCTAGCATATTGGGGGTAATGTCTCCAGCAAGCACTCTCTCAGCATCAGAAAAATTCATTTCACCTTTATCAGCTTCTCTAACATCTCTGACATATTGAAACTCGCCACCCGCTTCAGGTTTTTGGATCATCAGGGTAGTTGCAAAAGAGGAGTTGTCAAAATGCCAACCTAGCTCCTGCCCTTCGCTGGCATAATGAAGATTAATTGAAGAACATTCATCATCATATGAATAAAGCGCCTGCTCATTTAATACTACTTTTAAAAATGAGCGAAAAACATCACTGTCATATAAAGTTCGAAGTACAGATTCAGCGGATATTTGATCATCTGTAATACAACCTTTACTTGATATTACGCGTTTATTTCTAATATGATCTTCAGGGTAGCTCGGATCGGCATCACTAATATAAATGTTATGCTGCTGATTAGTAAAAAATGCTAGATGTTTTTTAGCTGCACCTTCTAGTTTAATTTGCTCTAAAGCCTGTGGAGTGATGAAGTTATCAATTACGATTGCACCATTACGTTCAAGGGTTTCTTTGCATTTTTTTATATAGGTTGGGTCAGTGATCTGATTCGACTTAAGGTTTATAACGTCTTCAAACTTCATTGCGCTCTCCAAATAACTTTCATTCATCTGTCTTATTATGATTTATTAAATAAAACCTGTATTTTATTGTCACTCCATTATCTGGACTTATTACCGATGCACAATACTAGATTATTGTAATTCAGTTTTACTAGTCAGTAACAATAACGAATTAAGCTGATCTTATTTAAATACAATACATACTCATAAATGACGTCATAAAAGTACAATAATTCCTTTTAAAATCAACAACACTGTACCAATATAAATTATATTGTCAGCCTATTTTACTTACAAAAAAAGGGAATTACACCCATTTGATTAATTAAGTGTTCTACTTTTTCATGAGGAAAAATGGCTAATGACAAGGCATAAAATTTAATCAGTAGTTATGCTACTTATAAATTATATAACGCTGTAGTTATTCATTTTAACCATTAAAAATGAGCAGCTAAATAATCAACTTGGTATTATATTCCCTTTTTAATAATTAACTATTGAAACTTAGTCTGTGCAGTTTTGTTATCGCTAATAATCGCAGTAATATGAACGCTTACTGTTCAGCATCTTCACTGGATAATAACACCGCAAACCAACGTCCTTCTGCAGAGTTTTCTAACGCTATTTTAATGATCATGGTCAAGGGTACTGATAACAGCATACCAACCGTGCCTAGCAACCAGCCCCAAAAGATTAAAGATAGAAATACCACTAAGGTGGATAGCCCAAGACCGCGGCCTAAATAACGTGGTTCAACCACATTGCCCATTACCGTGTTTATGGTTAAATAGCCTAAGCCAATAAAACCTGCAGCGGCAGGCCCTAATTGTAAAACAGCTAACGACATTGCAGGAACGGCGGCGATAATAGAGCCAATATTTGGAATGTAATTAAGAAGAAACGCTAACACGCCCCACAGTAAGAAAAAGTCTAAACCAAATGCCCATAACATTATTGAAACAACAACACCGGTAGCGATACTGACTAAGGTTTTAATCGCTAAATAGTTATTTACCGATGCCAAGAATTGATCAATTTGTTTTAATCGCGCTTGCGGATCATCAAGGGCTAAATGTAGTTTATGCGGTATTGATGATGCTTCAAACAGCATAAAGATTACCGTTATAATGATTAAAAACAAGTTCGCCATAACGCCGCCCAAACCACTGAGCATGTTAGCGGCTAGTCCCATCGCGGCTGCGGGGTCAAAGTATTCAATCAAAAGCTCTGACGATATTATAATGTTGTAATCGTCTAATTGTTGCGTTAACCAAATGAACTCTTCTTGAAGTTGAGCACGATATACTGGAATAAGTTGTGACAATTCATTTAACGAATTACCGACTAGCCCTGCCAGTGAAAGCGCAATAGAAACAAAGATACCAATAACAAAGACAACGGCTATCGGTTTTGGAATTTTATAACGCGCCGCCATGACCACTAACGGGTTACAAATAATGGCGATAAACGCCGATAATAAAAATGGCACTAATAATGTCGCCGCGGTTTTTATACCCGCGAGTACCACAAATAATGCGGCAGTCACCAATAAAAACTTCACCGCGCCTTCAGACTTCCCTTGTAAACCCATTGTGTAAACCCATATGCATAAGTACATAAAACTATACGCGATTTCATAGCATGCTCGCTAGTATTAAAGGCAGTATAGATTTGCTAAAGTAATAAAATTACATCGTTCGTCGAATTAAAGTAACACTCGATAATTTAAGCAAGCGCCAACAACTAAGCATACCAATAGCCCCAACAAAAAATGCCCCTGCGCCAATTCCCACTAGCCAATATTGAAAATGGAAACTGCCTGGCATGTTAAATACTTGGCTTTGCAAAATATAAACCGCTATTTCCATACCAACACTTGCCATTAAGCCTGCTATTGCGCCTAGTGCGACAAATTCGTATAACACACTATTACGCAATAGGCTGCCCTTAGCGCCAAGCGTTCTTAATATCGCCAGTTCACGTTCGCGCTCTTCCATGCTGGCTTGTACTTGCGCTATTAGCACTAAACTGCCCGCAAGGACGACCAAAATTAGGATCAGTTGAATAGCAACCGTCACTTGCTCAATAATGCTATTGAGCTGTGCCATAATAGCGGCAAAGTCCATCACCGTAATAGTCGGAAAGTTTGCCAAGAAGCGATAAACAAGATCACGGTCTTTATCTAAAATTGACCAAGCAGAAATTGATGTTGTTGGAAACTTCTCGAGTACACTTTCATTAAACACCATGATGAAATTTAACTGACGGCTTTGCCAATTAACCTTACGAATACTAGTTACGGGCACCGTAAATTCATCAGAGCCTAGGGTAAAGGTTAATTCATCACCTAAGTTAATTTCTAAGCGTTCGGCTATATTACTTTCAACGGAGACTTGGGGCTTTTCATCGCCTACTTGCCACCAATGACCCGAAATAATGTCATTTTCCTCGGGTATTTCATCGCGCCAAGTTAAACCAAGCTCACGCCCCATGCCTTGTCTACTTTCTTGCTGCTTCGATTTATCAGACTTTTGTTTCTTATCGCTAACTACTTTTTCATCGTTTGACGCCTGTCTTTCTTCTTTATCTTCATCAACGGTTTTTATGCCGTTAATCGCAGATAAACGTCCGCGGTAAACGTGGTAGAACCCTTGATTGGCAATATTATTATCTTCAACAAAAGCTTTTAAAGGATCAATTTGATTTTGCGTAATATTGATTAAATAATGATTCGGAGTATCTTCAGGGAATTGCTGTTCCCATTCAGATAATATTGAGCTTTTCATTACCGTGATCAATAACAAAAGCTTTATCGCGATAGTAAAACTGACCAGTTGTACGCTATTTTCACTGGCTCGACGCTTTAAATTCGCTAATGCCAAATGCCAAGACTTTCCAGCTTTAGTACCAACACTTCGCCCTGCACTCATTAATCCTCGTCCGAGCAATAACAAAATGAAAGAGACAACAACACCGCCCAGCAACAAAGCAGCACTCATGACTAAATCTTGGCTGAAAATAAACAGCAATAAAAATAACGCTAATATAGGCGGTAATTGATGCCAACCAAAGCGCGCCACTTTATCTTGGCTAAAACCGCGAATAACATTTAAAGGTGAGCTTTGTACTAAGGTCATAATCGGGTGAATGGCAAACGCTATAGCACACAATAAACCGGTAAATATCGCGGTTAAAAATGGCACAAAGGTCAGCGGCGCATCAGCCAATGACAAATAGCTCGCAATGGCGTTAACACCGAGCAACAATAAACCATAGCCCACCACTAAACCTGTTGCGATACTTAAACAACTTAATAAAGTCCAGTGCAAACAATACAGTTTCCTGACATGTGAAACTGATGCGCCCAGCGCTTTAAATATGGAAACGGTTGACTGATGTCGCTGGCCATAACGGCGACTTGCTACAGCTACCGCTACCGCGGCTAGTACAATACCTAACATGCTTGCTAACGACAGAAATTTTTCGGCGGTGTCTAATATTCTTGATAAACGATTTTGTGCGGCTTTAGCATCATACCAACGCTGTGATTCATTAATTTGTGGTTTGATCCACGTTTCAAAAGTTTCTATAGCGTCAGATTCACCAGCAAATAAATACTTGTAGGTTATGCGGCTACCTGGCTGAATAAGCTCAGTTTTTGGCATGTCTGCAATATTTAAGATAACCGTTGGGCCGGCAATAAAAGCGCGGTAAGAACGATCAGGAATATCAGTAACAATGCCAGCAATGGTGAGTGGCGCCATACCAATGTCTATTATGTCACCAATATTAACATCCAAACGACTGAGCACACTTGGCTCGACCCAGACGCTACCTTGCTTAGGCGCATTAACCACCATGCTTTCAGTTTGTAATAGCGAGGTTTTAACTCTCAGCTCACCCCGCAAAGGATAAGTTTCAGATACCGCATCAAGCTCGCTGAGTAACATATTGTCGCCAGCAAAAGCCATTGACTCGGTTTCAATTTTTCGTGCAGACTTTATCGCTAGTGACTGGCTTTTCTCGATAATACTCTGATCAACTTCTGACGACATGCGCAGTACACGATCAGCGCCTATGGTATTGGTACTATTAGCGACTATGGCATGTTTAATTTGGCCAGAAAATCCTGTTAATGAAAATACCGTAGCAACGGCAAGCACAATAGCGAGAAATATAATGGTCAATTCACCACGGCGAAGCTCATGATGCAATAAACGCAGCGACTGGGTAAACCACATTGTTGAGGCTTTTGGGGTAGCAATAGTCATCATTAACCTACTTGTGGAGCTAAGGTGTTACTTTCATCGACATCATGGGTTGCAGCTTGATTATCAGCCTGATTATTTTTTGTATTTTGGGAAACAGCATCAGTAGCCGTTTCGGTTAAAACACCGCTGTCCATTTCGACTTGCCGCTGACACCTTGCCGCTAATTTTGCATCATGGGTAACCAATACTAATGTTGTGCCTTCTTTAGCATTCAAATCAAATATTAAATCGGTAATATGTTGCCCGGTCTTACTATCCAAATTGCCCGTTGGCTCATCAGCAAATAAAATATCAGGTTTAGAGATAAATGCCCGAGCAATAGCTACCCGCTGCTGTTCCCCCCCAGAAAGTTGAGAAGGATAATGGTCAAGTCGGTCTGCTAAGCCCACTTGCTCAAGCAAAGCTTCGCCACGCGCTTGAGCATCAGGAACGTTTGCTAGTTCAGCCGGTAACATGACATTCTCGAGTGCGGTTAAACTGTTAATTAAAAGAAACTGTTGAAAAATAAAACCAACATGCTGAGCACGAATTTGGCTCCGCTGCTCTTCATTAAACTGGTGTAATGGCTGCTTTTTAAGATACACTTGACCGGAGCTTGGTAAATCTAACCCCGCTAAAATCGATAATAGTGTGGTTTTACCAGAACCAGATGAGCCAACAATGGCAATTGACTCGCCGCCTGCAACATCTAAGTTTAGTGGTTGAAGTAAAATTAAGGTTTTATCTTCAACTTGCACTGATTTAGTTAGGTCTTTAACGCTTAGAATACTCTCGGAATTTACATGCATGAAAAATTATCCACTCTTTATATTATTTATTAGCTTACTTTTAACCACTACAGCGAACGCAACTGCACAAGACAAACAGACCAATACGGTTAATAACAGCATTAGTATCACACCTGTCACTAACATTTTATTATTAGGTGATAGTATCAGCGCAAGTTACGGGATGAAACCCACTCAAGGTTGGGTACATTTACTTAATAAAAAGCTTAGCGAGCAAAAGCAACCTTACACAATAATAAATGCCAGTGTTAGTGGTGAAACGACGAGTGGCGGATTATCTCGGCTAGCAAGCATTTTAGCGAATGAAAAAGTTGATCACTTGTTGATTGAATTAGGTGGAAATGACGGTTTACGAGGCTATTCACCTAAATTAATAAAAAATAATTTGTTACAAATGGTCAAGCTTGCACAAGATAAAAACATCAAAGTTTCAATGATTAAGATCAGAATAACGCCAAACTATGGCCCAAGATACAATAAAATGTTTGAGCAAGTTTTTGAAGATGTCGCAAAAGTCACTAACATAACCTTACTGCCGTTTTTTATGGAAGCGGTTGCAACAAACAAAGAACTAATGCAGAAAGACGGTATTCACCCTAATGCTCAAGCACAACCAATAATCGTAGAATATGTTGAGCAACAGCTTAAAAAAATAATGACAATGGAGCAGTAATTAAAAATGGAGTTTATCTGGATTGGTTTTGCATTTATTTGCGGTTTATTAATAAAATTAGTGGCTCTGCCACCCTCTATTGGTTATTTGGCCGCCGGATTCATTTTACTTTTTTTAGGTTATCAAGCTGACAGCATGGTCACGGTATTAGCTGATATTGGCATTACTTTGATGCTATTTACCATTGGACTCAAGCTAAATATAAAAGATTTGCTTAAACCAGAAGTTTGGTTTGGTAGTTTAAGCCATAGTATTATGTGGTTATTCATTGGACTCATTCTGTTAAAAACCTTCGCTCTTATTGCTATTCCGTTTGTCAGCGGTTTAAGTATCACTACAACAGCATTAATTGTATTTGCGTTAAGTTTCAGTAGTACGGTATGCGTTGTTAAGCTGATGGAAGAGCACGGTGAAATGCGTACTCGCCATGGTAAGCTTGCGATTGGTATATTAGTGATGCAAGACGTTGTAGCGGTGATATTTTTAGTGGTCGCTACAGGTAAAATCCCTAGCCCATGGGCTGGATTATTACTGCTATTTATCCCATTAAAGCCCTTAATTAGCAAAGCAATTGATAAAGCAGGCCATGGTGAGCTTATTCCATTAATGGGCTTTTTTATTACTTTTGGCGCCTATGAATTATTCGAATTAGTCCATGTTAAAGGCGACTTGGGCGCACTTTTAGCTGGTATGTATTTAGCTTCACACAGCAAAGCGAGCGAAATTACAAAATCATTACTTAGTTTTAAAGATTTATTCTTAATAGGTTTTTTCTTATCAATAGGCTTTACTGCCCTGCCGACACTAGAAATGTTAGCGATAGCCTCAATTTTAACGCTGTTACTTCCGATTAAATTTATGCTATTTTTCTTTATTCTCGTTAAGCTAAAACTGCGCGGTAGAACAGCATTCTTATCCGCATTAGCATTAAGTAACTTCAGTGAGTTTGGCCTGATTATCGCTGCACTTAGCACTAAAGCAGGTTGGCTATCTTCTGAGTGGTTAGTGATCTTGTCATTAGCGGTCGCATTATCATTTATTATGACTAATATTCTTTATAACTTTGCTCATGATTATTTTGCCAATAATAAAGAAAAATTCAAACGCTATGAAAGTAAGAAGCGTTTAGTAGAAGATGATTTTGTTCAGCCATGCGACGCACCTATTGCTATCATTGGTATGGGTCGAGTTGGTATTGGTGCTTATAAAGCGTTAAACGCTCAAGTCGGCAATCAAGTTTGGGGTTTAGACACGGATAAAAATAAAGTCAATTGGTTAATTGAAAACAACGTTCAAGCCTTTGAGGGTGACGCAGAAGATGCTGATTTCTGGGAAAATATGGATCTGAGTAAAATTGAACTGATACTTTTAGCCCTTCCTGCCATGCAAGATATTAAAAATATAACCACACAAATAAAGCGAACGAATTATCAAGGTAAAATAGCGGCTATTGCGCGTTATGATGATGACCGTATTAAACTAGAAAGCTTTGGTGTAGATAAAGTGTTTAACTTCTATAACGAAGCTGGGGTAGGTTTTGCTGAAGAAAGTATGAGCCTATTAAAAAATGCCTAAATTTTCAATATTTACCGCGTTTTAAGGTACATACCTATAGTCGGGAGTCGGGAACCATAAATATGTACAATGTCGACTTCCCTGCTTTCACTTCTCCTGCGGTTCTCCTTCCTTTCTCCCTGTGAATTACTTTATTCTTTTACAGGGAGGAAATAATGAGAAAGGAATGAGTATTGATTGAACAATGTTGAGAGCTGTTGTATTCACAACAAGCAAGTGGTCACTTACCTGATTGGTATTGAGATGAATAGTGGAGACTTATACCAAGTAGATTAATCAACTTGGTCTTAAACTCATAACGCTAGCACCAGACACTTGATATTTGATATTGGATATTGGATATTGGATATTGGATAGTTAATAAATTTCAGACATAAAAAAACCGACATAAGTCGGTTTTTTTATTTCACTTTTAAGCACTGCTTAATTTACTTAAAGTAAAATAATTAGTGGCATCCCTAAGGGGATTCGAACCCCTGTTACCGCCGTGAAAGGGCGGTGTCCTAGGCCTCTAGACGATAGGGACACTAAAACAATATGAATATAACTTAACAAGTTACTTCATGTTTTGTATCTGATTGTTAAACATTATAAAAACATTTATCAATCTAAGTTAATGGTGGCATCCCTAAGGGGATTCGAACCCCTGTTACCGCCGTGAAAGGGCGGTGTCCTAGGCCTCTAGACGATAGGGACACATTAATACCAATAGAAAACTGAACACATTGTTATCGTAAAAAGCTCTAGCCTAGTGAACTTATAATAACATTGTATATTCTACAGTATGTGTCAAAAAACACTTACCAATAAACTTATCTAACTAAAAAACGAGTGGCATCCCTAAGGGGATTCGAACCCCTGTTACCGCCGTGAAAGGGCGGTGTCCTAGGCCTCTAGACGATAGGGACACATTATAAACTCAAAATACTTAGCATAATAAAATCGTAAAAAGCTCTAGCCTAGTGAACTTATGATTTACATTATATATTTCTTGTTTGTGTCAAAAAACACGAACTCATTTTCATTTTACTTCCGAAGAAGCTTCCGAAGAAGTGGCATCCCTAAGGGGATTCGAACCCCTGTTACCGCCGTGAAAGGGCGGTGTCCTAGGCCTCTAGACGATAGGGACACTAAAACGATAAAACAAAACTTATTACATCTTGTTTTAGCAATCCGACAACCTCGCGGTATATCCAATTGCATTATCTTTTTAACTATCTTCCATTAATGCCATAAGCACTAGTGAATAATATTGGTGGAGCTATGCGGGATCGAACCGCAGACCTCTTCGCTGCCAGCGAAGCGCTCTCCCAGCTGAGCTATAGCCCCACATAGAAATAAAATAAGTGGCCTAATACTTACCTTAATCCTCTCCCAACAAATAATCGAGTTACTCGTTGAAAGCGAGGCGCATTCTAAGCAGCGACCAAGATACTGTCAACCCTTATTTTAGATATTAGGCTATTTTTTTGAAAGATTTTATCTAACTGATTACTTATAGTACAAGTTGACTAATTTTTGCCTTATTAACTCTATAACCGCCATAATGTCATCGTTAGCGAGTGTAGAAATCACAACACTATTGGTGCCTATCATCTTTAAATAAAATATCTGCTCAAAATGTTGATTTATCTCGCTAACGACACCATAAACTATGACTACTTGCTTTATTTATAGTTAATAAAGCGTTATTGTAAATAATCAGTTAAAAAAAATAATAGTTATATGCAGCTAAAAGAGCTCAACGTTGTTGCCATTGGTGGTGGTCACGGTCTAGGACGTGTACTTTCTACCCTCTCCTTTTTAGGAGACCAACTTACTGGCATTGTCACGACTACTGATAATGGCGGTTCTACTGGTCGTTTAAGAAAACGCAGTAGCTCAATCGCTTGGGGCGACTTACGTAATTGCCTTACCCAATTAGTGGATAAGAAATCAGTTGGCAGCCAATTATTCGATTTTCGTTTCGACGGAGAAGATGAGCTTGGCGGCCATAATCTTGGTAATTTAATTTTATACGGCCTCGGTCAAATACACTCACGACCGCTTGACTCTATAAAACTTGTACGACGATTATTAAGAGTTAAAACACCGGTATTACCTATGTCTGAAACGCCAACAGATCTTATGGCATTCTACCCAGAGGGCCTGTGCCGTGTTGGTGAGATATCAGTTGATAAAATGTCGATGATGCCGAAAAGCTTGATGTTAGCACCGCTAGTTAAAACATTACCAGGCTGTATTGAAGCGATATTAAAAGCCGATTTAATTATTTTAGGCCCCGGCAGTTTTCTGACCAGTATTATTCCACCATTGCTAGTAAGGGATATTAGTAATGCATTAAGCCAAACCAATGCTCATCGTGTGTTTATTGATAATATTGTCGCTGAAGATAGTCCTGCTGCAGATTTAACGTTAGATGAAAAGCTAGCTTGGATCGAAGAGAACGTTGGTTGCCTGCCGATTGATAGCGCGATATGTCACGATCCTAATGTCACCTCAACACGCATCGATATTTGTCATCATGAATTAAGCAGTGATACCGTTAGCCACTATCATAGCCGAGACAAGTTAATCGCCGCATTAAATGTTTGTATTTCAAAAGCAAGTAACAATATTAAAGTAGAGCATTCAGTTGAAGTTAACGCTGACTAATACCTATTAAAATAAATAAACGACCACTTTAAGTACTTATACCAATCTCCAATAACGCTTTTACTGCTGCTAACTATGGCTGCTAACTATGCGCCCTGTAAATTATTTTACAAGCAGCAAAGAACGAGACATGGACGAGTAGAGACTTAAAAATTTTTAGGTTTGTTGAATTTAAAACCAAAAAGCCAACGATTATCTCGTTGGCTTTTTGTTAGCTTTAAAGAGGTAAACTCTTTACTATTTATGGCTCTCATCTTGGCTAATTCGGCTAGCAACAGCGCCCATTTGGCCTTTATATTTAGCATCTTCACGCTTGTTATATGGGCGCGCAGCGCTTGACGACATAGTTTCGAAGTTAAGTGCGGCGATTTTCATTTTTGGACGCAATGCTAAGGGTAATTTTCCGCTGTTATAAAACTCCAATACGATTTGCCCTGACCAACCCGGATCAATTCTATGGGCTGTAACGTGCACCATTAAACCTAAACGCGCTAACGAAGAGCGACCATCTAACCAACCGACGATATTATCAGGCAGTGTTACTGATTCTAAGGTAACCGCTAAGGCTAATTCCCCCGGGTGAAGAAAAAACGCTTCGCCGTCTGGAATATAAATTTCATCACTCATGACTGAATTCATGGCTTTTTGCATTTCAACTTTTGGGCCACTTAAGTCGATATAAGGTGCGGTATGATCTTGGAATACGCGAAACTCATTGCCTAAGCGGATATCAACACTGACCCCAGAGATCATGCTGCTGTCTGGGGTTGGCGAAATTTCTATCTGCCCTTTGCGAAGGCATTCTTCTATATCTATGTCACTTAATCTCATGATTATTCTTCTTTGACTCAGTTGTTATACCAATTGAACTCATTTATTGATCCCGTTGGTATTATTTCGACGAAAAGAACTTTGTATTCTTTTTGCGCCTTAAAATTATGTAGGCTTTATTTGCTTTCTTTAACGACCACTTCAGCGGTTTTTGGGCTACGCATATCTAGTTGATAGTATAATTGTGCCGCGACATTACGCGCTATATTACGATACAGCAGCGCAACTTCTCCAGTGCTATTTTCATTTATTGCACAACTACCGCTATCAGCGTCTTCGCGAATACGAATATCAAGGGGTAATTGTCCGAGTAATTGTGTTTTTGCTTCTTCAGCAATACGCTTGCCACCACCCTCACCAAATAAATGCGAATGATGACCACAGTTTTCACACTGGTGATAACTCATATTCTCAATAATGCCCAGCACAGGTAGCTTGACTTGCTCAAACATCGCCATACCTTTAATGGCATCTGCTAAAGCAATGTCTTGCGGTGTTGTTATCACCACAGCTCCTGCAACCGGCACTTGTTGTGCTAAGGTTAATTGAATGTCGCCGGTGCCCGGTGGCATATCTACAATCAAATAATCTAAATCAGGCCAGTCAGTTTCATTCAGTAATTGAGAAAAGGCGCGGCTGGCCATCGGACCTCGCCATACGGTTGCATTGGCATCATCGACTAAAAAGCCAATTGACATAGCACTTAAGCCATTTGCTTCAAGTGGCGTGATCAACTTACCGTCATTTGAACTCGGTTTCGCGCCCTTTAAACCTAGCATAGTCGGTACAGACGGACCGTAAATGTCAGCATCTAAAATACCCACGTTACAACCTTCTGCAATCAAACCATACGCTAGGTTAACCGCGGTAGTAGATTTACCAACACCGCCTTTACCTGAAGACACAGCAATAATATTTTTTATGCCTTTAATCTTGTGTTCTCTAACGGGCTGAACATTATATTCAACATCAAAATTAACCTGTTGTTGCAATAAATCGGTTAATTGCTCAGCAATATCATGTAATTGCCCATCACAAGGAAAAGGCAATACCATTTTGACCAGGATGTTTTTTTTCGCCATCACCATGGTAACTGCCTGAGCAATAACCAGCAGCCCTTGAGGAAAAATATCTGAGCGATAAGCGTCTAGAAAAGCATTAATCGCTTTTTGGCTTTCGACACTGACTTCATTTTTTGAAAAGAAATTTGATAACATGATTAAAACGCGCTTTTATCTAGCCTTTATTGACATAAAGACGATAATTCTTAATGAAAAGTAACGACAAATTCTGTACCATTCCCTGCATAATTACCACCAATAATATGTAAACTTTATATGTCTTTATCAAAGTCATCTGTGCCAGCTGCAGATAAGCGTAAAATTTTAGTCACTTGTGCCCTTCCTTATGCCAATGGTTCTATTCATTTAGGCCATTTATTAGAGCATATTCAAACTGATATTTGGGTTCGTTTCCAGCGTATGCGTGGTCATGAAACTTACTTTGTTTGTGCTGACGATGCTCATGGCACGCCTATCATGTTAAAATCACAAGAGCTTGGTATATCGCCTGAAGAAATGATCGCTGCTGTTCGTGAAGAGCATATGGCAGATTTCGCAGACTTTCATATCAGCTATGATAATTATCATTCAACGCACAGCGATGAAAACAAAGCGTTTGCTGAAGAGATTTATAATCGTTTACATGCGAATGGTCACATAAAAACCCGTACTATTTCACAGTTATATGATCCTGAAAAAGGCATGTTCTTACCGGATCGTTTTGTTAAGGGCACTTGTCCTAAATGTAAAAGTGAAGACCAAAACGGTGACAGTTGTGATAACTGTGGTGAAACCTATTCACCGATGGAAGTTTTAAATCCTCGTTCAGTAGTTTCTGGCGCAACGCCGGTATTACGTGACTCAGAACATTATTTCTTTGACCTACCTGCTTTTGGCGATATGTTACAAGAGTGGACTCGCAGCGGTGCACTTCAAGAAGAAATGGCCAACAAGTTAGCTGAATGGTTTGAACAAGGTTTAAAACAGTGGGATATCAGTCGTGATGCACCCTACTTTGGTTTCGAAATTCCTAATGCGCCAGGTAAATACTTTTACGTTTGGTTAGATGCACCGATTGGCTACATGGGCAGTTTTAAAAACCTTTGTGACAAAACCGGTATCGACTTTGATGCTTTTTGGCAATTGGACTCAGAAGCTGAGCTTTACCACTTTATTGGTAAAGATATTATTTATTTCCATAGCCTATTCTGGCCAGCCATGCTTGAAGGCGCGGGTTATAGAAAGCCGACCTCGGTTTATGCGCACGGTTTTGTTACCGTTAATGGCGCAAAAATGTCTAAATCAAAAGGCACTTTTATTAAAGGCCGTACTTATTTAGAGCATTTAAACCCTGAGTATCTGCGTTATTACTATGCCGCAAAACTGACACACCGTATTGACGATTTAGACTTAAACCTTGAAGATTTTGCCCAACGGGTGAATTCAGATCTTGTTGGTAAAGTCGTTAATATCGCGTCACGTTGTGCCAGTTTTATTACTAAACGCTTTGACGGTATGCTTTCAACTAATATTGATAACCAGGCCTTAGCAGACGAAGTTATGGCTGCTGGTGATAGTATTGCTGCGCATTACGAGTCGCGAGACTTTGCTCGTGGTATGCGTGAGATCATGGCATTGGCTGATAAAGTTAATGAGTACATTGCCATTAAAGAACCATGGCAGTTAGTGAAAGACGAAACGAAACAGCAAGAAGTACAAGACATTTGCTCGCTTGGCATTAATATGTTCCGCACGCTAATGATTTACTTAAAGCCTGTACTACCGGTTTTAGCTGACAGCACAGCTACATTCTTAAATGACGAACTTATTTGGGAAGGTCATAAAACCTTATTAACAGATCATAAAATCAACAAATTTAAAGCGTTATTACAGCGCGTTGATATGGATAAAGTTAATGCCATGACTGACGCTTCAAAAGACAATTTGTCGGTTACATCTGAAGAAGCTGAGACAAAAAAAGATAAAAAAGCTGATAAGAAGAAGTCTAAAAAGTCTGAACCTGTGAAAGAACTTACCGGTGAGCCGTTGATAGATGATCCAATTTCGCCTGAAATTCAGTTTGATGATTTTGCTAAAATAGATTTACGTATTGCAAAAATTGTTAATGCAGAGCATGTTGAAAAAGCAGATAAATTACTGCGCTTAACGTTATCTCTTGATGACCAAGAAGGCGGTGAAACTCGTCAAGTATTCGCTGGTATTAAATCAGCTTATCAACCTGAAGACTTAATCGGCAAGCTCACCGTGATGGTCGCTAACTTAGCGCCACGAAAAATGCGTTTTGGTATGTCAGAAGGTATGGTTTTAGCCGCAGGTCCTGGTGGCAAAGACTTGTGGATACTGAATCCGGATGATGGTGCTCAACCAGGTATGCGCGTTAAATAAATATTAGCGTAAGCTCCGATCCAAAAACAGCAACTAAGGCAAACCCTCAGATAAACATGGGTTTGCCTTTTTTAATATTTCATCTCGCATCTTTTATTAACTCGCTTTATTATAATATGTAGAATAATAAAGCATCGAAATAATTATTTTATTCAATATGACCATATTTAAGCTCAGTAACATCCCTACCTCTACCCGTATCATCATTGCCATGATTTTGGGTCTTCTAATAGGTAGCTTTTCCGTAACCTTATACTCAACGGTAAACCACCTTGCCGATGCTTTTGTCATGCTATTGCAAATGACAGCGCTACCTTATATTTCTCTGTCACTTATGGTCGGTATTGGCGGCTTGTCTGCTAGCAAAGCGAAATCAGCACTTAAGAGCAGTGTAATACTGGTCATATTGCTAATAGTCCTAATGTTATGTTTTATATTGATGGCGCCGTTATCATTTCCTAATTGGCAAACTGCCGAGTTTTATAGTGCTAATACCATTAAAGTTAGCCAAGAATTTAATATCATTGAATTATTTATCCCGTCGAATCCTTTTAATGCCTTCGCAAATGCCGTGATACCTTCCGTGGTATTTTTTAGCGTATTTATTGGTGTTGGCTTAATGCCAATTAAAAATAAACGTCAAACGTTAGCCGTGTTAAGTAACTTAAAACAATCGGTGAGTAACATAAGTCATTTAGTTATGCGCTTTGCCCCTATTGGTGTCTTCTGTATTGGTTGGCGCGCCGCTGCAACGCTTGATTCTTCACAACTCGATGGTTTAATGATCTATGTGGCCAGTGCTTTCGTTTTAACACTTTTACTGTCTTTTTTAGTCTTTCCTGCATTATTAGCAACGGTTACCCCTTTTGGCTATCGCGCTATTTTAAAAGCCTCAAGAGAAGCAATGGTGACAGCATTCGCTACTGGTAGCTTCTTTGTCGTAATCCCTATCATTGTCGAGAAAACCAAACAGTTAATCGCGAGCCAATACCCTGATACTGACAATGCCGATAAAGTGTCTGATGTTATCGTCCCTATTAGTTACAGTTTACCGGTTGGTGGTAAATTATTATCGCTACTTTTTGTCTTGTTTGCCGCATGGTTTTCTGGTGCCTACATAAGCTTCGAAGATTATGTAAAATTGGTGGTAATGGGTATCCCTCAGTTGTTCGGCACTAGCACCTTAGCCATGCAAAACCTGCTAGAGATATTTAACGTTTCACATTCAATGTTTGATTTTTTTCTGGTTTCAGAAAACTTAGTTGTTGGACGTTTATCGGCATTACTTTCAGTTACTTTTGCTTGTTGTTTACCCATACTGGTTGCGACGAGTATGGCCAAAGCTTTTACCTTAAAGAAGAAAGCGCTGTTTAAATATTTGGTTATTATTCCTGCATTATCTGCTTTCGCTTTTGTTAGCCTAAAATTTGGATTTAGCTCAATTAGTTATCAGTATGAAGGCTACGCTAAATTTATAGAACGCGACTTTCTTATGGAAAGCGTTAACAGTAAGCATGTAGATAGTGCCGCGAAAAATAGCGAAACCGTTAAGCCTTTCATTGGCGTTTTAACGCGCATAAAACAGCGAGGTTTCATCCGCGTAGGTTACTTTCGTGACGATTTACCTTATTCATTTCACAACAATAAAGGTAAACTTGTTGGCTTCGATATTGAAATAATGAACCAGCTCGCTATTGATTTAAATGTCGATATTGAGTTCGTTAGAATATTTCGTAATCAGGCGAAAACACTATTAAGCTCAGGCTATTTAGACATCACTACAGGTGTGCCAGTTATTCCAGATAACATGACAAAATTTACCCTAACAATGCCTTACAGCGCGCAAAGTTTGGCTATTATTGTTAAAGATAAAAGGCGTGCAGAGTTTACAAAATGGGATAATATTTTACAGCGAGACGATCTCACCTTAGGTATTCCTGAGAGCTTTTATTATGAAAAAGCTATTGCTAGAACCTTTACTCATGGCAAAGCCTGGGAAATATCGACACCGAGGTTGTTCTTTAAACCCGAGTTTGCCCATATTGATGCCATGCTTTTTGGCGCGGCAGCTTCATCTGCGTGGACGTTGCTAAACCCCAGTTATACAGTGGTTGTGCCTAAGCCTGAATTAGCGCCACTTTTCATGGCCTTCCCTATTAATAAAAATGATCACGGTTTTGAATTATTTATGCGTAATTGGATCACCATGAAGCAGCAAAGTAAAACCATCGATAAACTGTTTAATTATTGGATTAAAGGCGATACAAGTTTGGCAAAACAAAAACAGTAAACCGACTTTTTTACACAACTCTTATAAAGAATTTAAAGGCCATAATGAAAAATTTTAAAACGATGCCAGTAATAACTAAATGCAATGCAACAATCTTGTTGCTTGCCGCATTATTCGTTACTGGGTGTGCAAAAATAAACGACATATCAACAAACTTAGACCGGGAAAATTTCAAAAATTATTTTTCACCGACCAAAGTAAAAATTGTCGCTAGTGAAAAAGAATTCGTCGGTAAATATAAGTTTCTAGGTTTGGTTGAAGGCGAGTCTTGCCAAGAGAAAGCACATCACGCTGCCCCCAATGAAATTGATGCTCGCACCGAAGCACGAGGTAACGCTTATAAACTTGAAGCCAATGCCATCATCTTTAGTCAATGTGTCATGATAGAAGATGATAAAGCCGCGAAGTATTGTGTGGCGTCGACCGTTTGTTATGGTCGAGCTTATAAGGTTGAGCAAGTAAAATAATGTCTGACAGTATTAACTTAAATGTGATTGGAACTATCGACTCTCCCTACAAGGAAAAGTTTGCCATCCCCAGACAGCCCGGCATTGTTACGGCGGCTCAAGGGCAATTGCGTCTAACCGGCTCGGCCAATAATGCCGAGTTAGTGAGAGGTTTAGCGCAATTTAGTCATATTTGGTTATTGTTTGTTTTTCATGGCACACAAGCACAAGGTTGGAAACCAATGGTTCGCCCGCCACGTTTAGGCGGCAATAAAAAGCTTGGCGTATTTGCCACACGCTCAACGTTTAGGCCTAATCCTATTGGCATGTCTGTGGTAAAACTGGGTAAAATAGAACAACAACCTTCACAAGTAATTCTGCATATCAGTGAATTAGATTTACTTGATGGTACGCCGATTTTAGATATTAAACCTTACGTGCCTTATGCCGATATTATCGAAAATGCCCATGGCGGCTATGCTCAAGAACAACCGAACAACAATATTAAGGTGATATTTTCCAACGCTGCATTAGTTACCTTAGATAACAATAGCGAGCATTATCCAACACTGCAAAGCCTGATCGAACAAGTGTTAAGCCAAGATCCTCGCCCTGCCTATAAACAAAATAAAGCTGACGATAAAATTTATGGCATGACCCTGTACAAATTTAATATCAATTGGCAGATGACCGACAGTTCAACATTGCACGTAATTGCGATAGAACACATCGATAGCAACACGGTTTAATACTTTAATTTATACGACCTGTCCGATTATCGCGACTATCAGCTAGTTAACGCTTTATACTCATGGCAAAACTAATAAGTAAAGTATCAGTTAAGGATCATCGTTGAAGTTAATCAGTTCCCAACCTAATCAAGCCAATGCTGAGTTGCTGTTATTAGCCGCAATTTGGGGCGCGTCATTTATGTTTATGCGAGTTGGTTCGCCTGAGTTTGGTCCAATAGTTTTTACTACCTTACGAACCGGTATCGCGGCTATTTTTTTGATTATATGCCTAGTTTTATTTAAAGAAACTAAAGCGCTAAAAGGACGTTGGCGAGATGTTTTCGTGGTTGGGGCGTTAAATACCGCGATACCGTTTGCTCTATTTAGTTTTGCAACATTAACACTTACAGCAGGAACAGCGTCAGTACTGAACGCAACCGCCCCAATGTTTGGCGCTATAGTTGCCTACATATGGTTAAAAGATAAGTTAAGCCTTAGCGCCATGTTTGGCTTAGTTATTGGCTTTATCGGCGTGTATTTATTAGTGTCAGACAATTTAAATATTGGCATTGAACTTACTGATAAATCGCTCGAAAATCATGTATTACTGCCAACGTTAGCGGCAATGCTAGCCGCGCTGTGTTATGGAGTGGCAGCCAATTATACTAAAAAGCACCTCAGTACAATAAAGCCATTAGCCTTAGCTGCCGGAAGTCAAATTGCGGCTACCACCATGTTACTCCCGTTAAGTTTATTTTTTATTCCTGAAACTTTACCAAGTGTCAACGCTATGTGGTCAGTGCTTTTGATTGGTGTTATCTGTACCGGCGTTGCCTATATCTTATTCTTTCGACTTATCGCTCAACTTGGTCCTGCAAAAGCGATATCAGTGACCTATTTAATACCCGCTTTTGGTATTCTTTGGGGCGCATTATTTTTAGGTGAAACTATCAGCTTAATGATGCTTATTGGTGGCAGTGTTACCCTGTTGGGCGTGGCGTTAACAACTGGCGTTCTGCAAAGAAAATAACCTAATATCGCTACGTTTGTATATTCTTGTGATCGCAGCATACCGCTCGTCCTGAGCATAAAAAAGGCTGTTATAAAACAGCCTTCATTTAAACAATGTAATTTAATCGCTAATGCACTTATTTTTGCTTAACGACCTTGCCACCTTTCATTACAAAGTCTACGTCAAGTAGTTCATTAATATCATTTAATGGGCTAGCATGCATGGCAATAATATCCGCCACTTTACCCACGTCTAATGTGCCTAAACTTTTTGACTTACCAATTAAGTCAGCGCCATTAATTGTCGCAGAAACTAAAATGTCTTGTGGTGACATACCCGCTTCAAACATTAACTGTGCTTCGCGCGCATTATAACCGTGTTTTGATACGCCGCTGTCAGTACCGTAAGCTATTTTCACTCCCGCTTTATATGAGCGTTTGAAGTTTTCGATCATATCACCACCGACACGAATGGCTTTAGCGCGGATAGCTGGCGACATAAAGTCTGTGGTTTTAGCCATATTAACCACGGTATCGCCCGCCATTAATGTGGGTACTAAATAAGCACCACCTTTTTTAAAGAGTTTAATACTTTCTTTATTGGCGTAACTTCCGTGTTCAATACTGTCTACACCCGCACGTAATGCGGCGTTAATACCGGCAGCGGCATGTGCATGACTGGCCACTTTACGACCCAGTGCATGCGCCGTATCAACCACTTCTTTTAATTCATCATCTGCCATTTGCTGACCCGTACCAGTATCAGTGTCTGATAGCACGCCGCCCGTTGAGGTGATTTTAATCACATCAGCACCAAACTTAATCGCATGACGAGTGGCGCGACGACAATCATAAGGGCCATCACAAACCGTTTTTGCGGTATGCAACTCCATTAAATCAGGCGCCATACCGTCTACATCACCATGTCCGCCAGTTACGGCAACACTACTTCCAGCAGCAATAATCCTTGGTCCAGTTATCCAACCACGCTTTACGCCATCACGTAACGCAAATATTTGTTCAGCACTGCTGCCTAGATCTCTGACGGTAGTAAAACCAGCCATTAAGGTTTTATTTGCAAAATAAGCGCTTTTCATCAACGTATCAGCGTCTGATAAGTTAATCATTTCACTGTCGTTTTTAGGGCCCAGTTCACCTTGCAAATGTACATGCATATCCATAAGGCCTGACATAACAAAACTTGAGGATAAATCAATTAATCTTGCATCTTTTTCAAAGCGATTCAAGGCAACAAAACCAGATTTAAGCTCGGTAATTTTACCATCGGTAATCACTAACGTTTGTTGCTTAAGGGGAGCTTTACCAGCAGTCACTAATAATTCGCCAGCATGAATAACGGTAGTTGCTGCCAATGCTGACTGAGACAATGCTGCACTCACGACTAACGCGAT
Source organism: Cognaticolwellia beringensis (assembly GCF_002076895.1). Lineage (NCBI taxonomy): Bacteria > Pseudomonadati > Pseudomonadota > Gammaproteobacteria > Alteromonadales > Colwelliaceae > Cognaticolwellia > Cognaticolwellia beringensis. Next base: position 1,096,688 of record NZ_CP020465.1, on the reverse strand, counting down.
GGTTGTAATAGATGATTTCAATGTGAACATGTTCTGGACCTTATTGTTATTTTATGACCTGAATGTATTAATCAACCTGACTAAATCGATGACTTACCATAACAGTATGGCAAAAGAATAAAAATTGAATTCGATAAACGGAAAGTTTATTCAGTTCAATAACACTTAACAGTATTTACGTTTTAAAATATTAAAAAGCATCTCTGCGCTTTCTCATAGAAGTAAATCGATGTATTAATGCATTGGAGCCATGTTCTTAGATGGGTATAAGTCATTAATGGAATGCAGATGCAATTACCGAGATGGCTATGAACGGCCATGTGATCACGACATTGCCTGCATGGACGCAGGTACTTAGTTTTTGTCTGGAACAAAAAAACTGACCGTTCATCCTGAACATCGTCGTTCTTTCACATCCATGTGATCACGACATTGCCTGCATGGACGCAGGTACTTAGTTTTTGTCTGGAACAAAAAAACTGACCGTTCATCCTGAACATAAAAAACCAGCACTAGGCTGGTTTTTTGATTAACGAGAATTGCTTTTCGCTTAGTGGTGATGACCACCTGCGCCGTGGGCATGGCCATGTTCAATTTCTTCAGTCGTTGCTTCTCGTACATCTGCAACTTCTAAATCAAAGGTCAGTACTTTACCCGCAAGTGGTGGATTAGTATCAACAGTCACCATAAATTTACCGGCTTTAAGTACTGTCACTTGGCGTTGACCGCCATCAGTATTCACTACCGCTGTCATGCCCGCTTTCCATTTAGCACTAGGCGTTGGTAAGCCTTGCATGTGTTTTACAGGTACACGTTGTATTGCATCTTCTTGGCGCTCACCGTAAGCGTCTTCAGGTTGTAATGTCACTGAAAACTTATCACCGGTTTCTTTGCCAGCTAATGCGTTTTCTACGCCAACTAACATGTTTTTGTAACCGTGTAGGTAGGCTAATGGGTCGCCAGCATGCGAGTTCTCTATTTCAGCACCCGCTTCATCTTTAAGTACGTAGTGAAACTGAACAACGGTTTTATCGGTAATTTTCATATTATTTCCAAGCTAGTAATTAGTATTAATGTGCCATATTTTTAGGGCAAAAAATTGTACGTGAGTCTTTGCGCCTGAGTTTAACAAAATAGTGATACCAATTGAATTAAGAATTGTACTCTTGTTGTGAATTAATCGAAATATGCTTAAAACTAAGCCCAGAGTAATAAAACCAATACACTAATAATTATCAGCAACATGCCAAAGTACTCAATGGCTGATATTTTTTCTTTAAAAATGCGGTAGGTGATAAACAAAGTGATAAAGAACTCTACTTGCCCTAATGCCTTAACATATGCGGCATTTTGAAAGCTTGCAGCGGTAAACCAACCTATTGAGCCAATAACACTGGTAATACCAACAAATAAACATAACCGCCATTGACTAAACATGGTAATAAGTTGCTGCTTATCCTGACAATAAACGTAAACAAAGGAAATTATTGACTGCACCGTTATCATAAAAACTAAAGTAACCGCTGCACTCAATAACAAATCACTATTCAATGCCAGACTCGATTGTCGAATAAGCAAGGTTGTTATGGCTAAACCTAAGCCTGACGCTAAACCAAAGCCAGCCCCCGGGTTTTGAAAAACATCTTTAAAAGTAAATTTAACTTTAGATACTAACAAAACTCCCACAACACCAATAACCACTGAAAACCAGCCGATAAGCGTTAAACTAGCAGAGAATAACAAAGCACCCACAACAGCCACTTGTATGGCTTCAGTTTTAGCTAAACTTGTGGCAACAGCAAAGTTGCGATATTTGAATGCAGCAACTAAACACACCGTACCAATAATTTGCATAACACATGCGATTAGCGCGTAGTGTAAAAACTGCTTATTTAATGGTGGTATGGGCAAGGATCTATAATCGAGTACCCACCATAAATATAGCCAGGCAAAAGGCAGCGCGTAAATATACCTAACACCGGTTGTTGCCATAGCATTGAGATGTTGCGTAAGCTGTTTTTGGCCCGCTGTACGAATGGCTTGCATAAAAGCGGCAAGTAAAGTGAAGTAAATCCAAAGTTCCAAGAAAAATCCAAGTATCAATACTTTATAGTTACTATTGTATGGTTTGATGTATCTAAAAACCATGATTGAAATAGTCTATTTAAACTTTATATGACCTAGTAATATCAACAACTGAAAATTATTTATTGAATTAAAGAAATACAATAATAAAAACAGCTTATTAATGAGTGGTCTAATCTGTTGAGGTTTCATCAATAACAAGGTACTTTAATCATAATTAACTCGTTATAGTCACTTTTATGATCAAACTACATTGCTTAAATGGTTATATTCAAAATATTTATCTGGCCGAGTACGCTACTAAGCTTTTATTGCTCGATGGCTGTTGTAGAGCTGACATTCCAGTGATAGAAAATTTTATTGTTAAGCAACTTAAACGCCCGATGTCTGAACTTGCCTTAATAGTGGTTACACATATGCACCCTGATCATGCTGGGGCTGCAAATATATTACGTAAAAAGTATGGCTGTAAGGTAGCGGCAGCGAATGTACCTGGACAATGGTATTCAGGTTTAGACGGTAAGCTAATGCATTTAACCGATATGCTACTAACTTTATGGGTAGCTGGTCGTCAGAAGAAAGTAAAAAAATATATCTATTACTCTAGCTCACTAACACCTGATTATTATCTAGTTGATCAGGCTATTTTGCCTGGTTTTGAAGATTGGAGTGTTCATTTTACGCAAGGTCATACTGACCGAGATATATCGTTGCATCATAAAGAAACGAAGCAAATTTATGTTGCCGACTTGATGGTTAAAGTTAGAGGTGCCTTCATACCACCCTACCCGGTTTTTTACCCTAATAGGTATCTTGAGTCGTTGAAAAAAATAAAGGCCTTGAATGTTGAGTCTGTACTTTTAGCACATGGTGCCAAAGCTGAGTTAACTGAACAGCAATGGCAACAGTTGATAGCGTTGTCGCCAACAAAACCTGTTACGCATTGGCGTTCAGTAAAAACAAAACTCAAACGGGTGCTATTTAATAGCTAAGGTTTGACTTATTAGCTTTGGTAAATCCAAGCTAAAAATGATTTTGACTCATTTACGTTGGTAAATGAAATTAGTTTTGTGCCGTTTTTATCGGTCACTGCAACATTATTTTTGTTAACAGATATTGATTGAACGGGTGAGTCGATCGAATAGATCGTCCCTTGGTATGTATAAGACATAATAAACTCTTTTAATGTGCGTAAATACGCATGAACAAAAGCTATATTATTGTGTAGTTGTTCTTTTTATGTGTGAAAAATAAAAAATATTTACGAAAAAAACTCGAAAAATCAGACAATAATTTAAGCTTAATAAATTAAGTGATGACTAACTGTGAAAGGGAAAGGCATAACACGATTTTTTAAACAATCGGCTAAATAAACTAGATAGGAATAATTAACCTCAGCACTATATCGCTAACAATTAATAAAGTAAACTTTTATTTTCATTTATATTAATAAAAATCTATTGCTAGTGAGCCTATTTATCTAACAGCGCAATTTAAGTCGACAGTGGTTAAGTCTAAAGTAACGCTGTATTTTGAATGCTTATCTCATTTTAACTTAAATATTAAAGCCTGACAGAATATATAATTGAAGCCTTTCAGTTCAATTTCCAGTACAATTTTTCTTAAATAAAATATCATATTTACCTTTTAAAACCCTTGTCTTTTACAGTATAGAATAAGGGTTTACTCTGCTAAAATATTTCTCAGTGCTATTACCTTGAGTTAGAGTAGCTAAGACCCCAGCACCATATTCAATTATTAATAGATAGCTGTATTTTCGGGTTTAATATGCGCTAAAATTACGTAATATTGTTGTTACTTGATTCATTGATATGCATCAACTGAATTAAGCTATTGCCCAATTGTGTACGTTAAAAAAACACATATCGTATACTTAGGTTTTATCTGGAACACTTAATCTAAGATCTCACAGATTATAGCCAGACTATTTGTTAATAGCGCCCTTTACTCTTGTATTTAGAATGGATGAAGTATGAAATATGAACACATGCCTAGAGAGCCTTTAGGCTTTTTCCCAACGCCATTAGTTGAACTGACTAAATTAAGTAAAAAACTTGATGGTCCTAAAATTTACATGAAAAGAGATGATAATACTGGACTTGCCTTGGGTGGCAACAAAACAAGAAAACTTGAGTTTATTATCGGTGACGCACTAGCTCAAGGCGCGGATACTATTGTTACTGCAGGTGCAGCACAATCAAACCATTGTCGTCAAACCGCAGCAGCTGCCGCTAGTTTAGGGCTTGAATGTCATCTCGTTTTAGGAGGTCAGGAGCCAGACAAATTTGATGGTAACCTTTTACTGGATAAAATTTTTGGCTGTAAAATACATTGGTCGGGCACAAACCGTAAAGGAGAAGATATTCCTGAAATTGTTGAGCATTTAAAAAAATCAGGAAAAAAACCTTATGTTGTCCCTTATGGTGGTTCAAACGAATTAGGGGCTTTAGCATTCTTAGAGGCATTTAAAGAATTAGAGTCTCAGCGTAAAAACATAAACGCTTCCTTCACCCATATTGTATTTGCTTCTAGTTCAGGAGGCACACATGCGGGTTTAATGCTTGGGAATAAACTATTTAAATCATCTTATAAAATAATGGGCATAAATATTGATAAAGGTGAAACTGATCAAATATCTTTTGATCAATATATTGTCTCTCTTGCTAATAGTACGGCAAAATTAATAGGTGAAAACCTTAAGTTCTCAGATGTAGACTTAATGCTTAACTCTGATTATGTTGGTGAAGGTTATGGTGTTGTTGGGGCTTTAGAAAATGAAGCAATTTCAATCACAGCTCAAACGGAAGGGATATTATTAGATCCTGTTTATACTGGTAGAGCAATGGGGGGCTTGATAGATATGATCCGCAATGGAAAAATCAAGAAAACAGACAGTGTTTTATTTTGGCACACTGGCGGCGCACCAGCGTTATTTGCTTACTCAAATGATTTAGATGCAGCTAAAAAGTCAACCTAACACTGCTCAATAATTACCTCTATTGATATTATCCCATTCTTTAATGGCCAACTAAAAGTGGCCATTAATTGAATTCAAAATAGCATTTTTTCTAACTTAATTACTGTTAAACTTTTTTATAGTCGATACACCGGCCCTAAAATATGATGACTAAAAAACATTTAAGTTCTACTTGGTTGTATTTTGAACACTATACATATATAACAAGACTATACGCTTCAATTTTAAGCCCAATAAATTTGACAGCTTTTATCCAGAGCAGAAGATTTATAAAACAGGGAATAAGACCATAGAGCGTTTCACTATTTAAGGATATGGAATATATGACACGGTCAAAAATATGGATTATTCTAAGAAATATCAATATTCTTTTTTTGATTTGTGTTTCTGTGCCTGTATTAGCAGCAGACAAACTTGTTTTTGCAACTCATGTCCGACCTCCTTTGAGTTTATATTTAAAGGAAGTCATTCAAGAATCTCTAAAACCTTATGCTATTGAAGTAAAAGTTATCGAGATGCCAGGCAGTAGAGTTATTTCCCAAGTAAATGGTGGCTATGCTGATGGCGACTTATCACGTGTAATCAATTTTAAAGATATTTCTGATGCAGATACATCAAACTATCGACTCGTTAACGAGCCTATCGTATTAACTGAAATTGTAATGATCACATTAGCAAAAAAAGAGATCATCCGACCGATCACATGGGAAACCATCAATCAAGATAAAGTCTCATTTCTGCGTGGTTCTAAAACGATAAGAAAGTATCTCAATATTGAAAATCGTGTTGCTGTCTCTTCGAACACACAAGTGTTAGAAATGGTCGCCAATAAACGGGTAAATTCGGCTATTATGTTTGCATCGGTTGCAAAAAACATGCTGAATCAATCTCCCGAATTAAACAGTAAATTAATGATACAAAGTCCACCAGTGCTTTCATTTCATCTCTTTACTTATCTCAATAAAAAACACGCCGATTTAATCCCAAAACTTGAGCTTTCGCTGAAACAACTTAAAGATGACGGCTTTCTAGAAAATACCGCCAACAAATATCAGGTTACAGCAGCAAGCGCAGAAACGTTCTCAGCGGTTAGCCTATTACAGAAAATTAACCACGATAAGCCAATGCAACATAAAGAATAATGCTTATTTACCAAGATATCGATAACAGTCAGCTAATTCACTTACGCCAAGTCCACTTTGTTTTTTCACTTCTATTTGTACATCAATACGTTTTTTTAACGCATCTACATGGCTTATAACACCAATCATTTTGCCACTGGCGTTTAAGGAATCAAGCGCAGACAAGGCAATTTCTAAAGTATCGTTATCTAAAGTGCCAAAGCCTTCATCAAGAAATAGCGAGTCAATACTGGTTTTTGCGCTGACTAAATCTGATAACGCTAGTGCTAACGCTAAACTGACTAAAAAGCTTTCACCACCCGATAATGTTTTCGTATCGCGCACACTATCAGCTTGCCAAGTATCAAGCACTTCTAATGCTAAGCTGTCTGATTCTTGACGTTGCAACTGGTAACGACCATGTAATTTATTAAGCTGCTGATTCGCTAAATAAACGAGATGAGAAAGCGTTAATCCTTGAGCAAATCGTCTGAATTTAGCACCATCAGCTGCGCCAATTAAGCCATTAAGATGTGAAAGATCATCGAGTTCAGTTTGTTGCTTAACTATTTCATCAAGTAATGCTTGTTGTTCATTACGCTGCTGCTGGTCTTGGGTAATTTGTTGACTTAATTGACCTTGACGAATTTGCAGTTGTTTCAATTTTTCTTTACAAACAGAGGCTTTATCATCAAGTTCAGTTACATCTACATGCTCATCTAGCGCTAATGTTTCGGTGAACATTAAATCGTTAAGGAGTTCATCGCTATCGCAGGCATTTTCTTCATTCGCGTGAATAGTAGCAAGAAGTTGCTTTGTCTGTTCTTGAAGCTGGTGCTTATCTTCTTCAAGTTGTATTAAATGCTGCTGCACTTGCTGATATTGTGCATTGGCTTGTTGAGTTTTTTCGTTAATACTTTGCTGTATTGCTTTTAAACTTATACGTTGTTCTTGGCTTAATAATGCGGCTTTAAAGTCTGCTTCAGTTTCAAAGTCACTATTTGCTAATTGCGTTTGCCAAGTTTGCTCAGCAGATTGCTGTTGTGGCGTTAAACGGCTTATCGCCTCAACATTCCCGTTTAACTTCCCGGTAATGTTTTGTTGAAGGTTTTTCTGTTCATTAACGCTATTTTGCAGATTAACAAGCAGTTGTTCCTGTGTTTGTTGTTGTTGCTTTAATTGTTGACGCACTTGTTGAGTATCTTGCTCTGCAAACAATAATTGCCGCTGGGTTTTAGCTTCATTATGCTGATTTTCGATGAGCGTTAATTCAATTTTTATCGCTTGTTCCGATACAGTCAATTGTTCAATTTTACTTTGTATGACCGCAAGTTGTTGTTGCACTTGCTGTAGTTGCTCATTATCGGTTGCCACGGCACTAAGGGCGGCTTGATAAGCATGGCTTTGTTGTTCAAGATCATTTATCCAGGTTTGTTGTAATTGCACAACATTAACAAACTCATGAGGCGAAATATTACTCCCTTGCGTGTCAGTATCACAAGTCTGATAAACACTAAAACATTCAGGCGTCACCAACTGACAATCTTGCATAAGCAGGCTTAATTTTTGCCACTCTTGCGATATTTGCTCAAGCTTGTGATTCAGATTTTGCTTGTTTTGCTCAATTTGTTGTTGCAACTGGCTTAACTGCACCGCTTTATTTTCGCGCTGATTTGATAAGTTCACTAACTGTTTTTCTAGCGCTAAAACTAATTCACTTTGTTGTTGCTTGATCTGCTTTAATTGCTGTAATTGGTTATTAGCATTATTTAGCTGCTCAAACTGTTGTCTGCGCGCATGAATGTCTGCTTTTATTTGCTCAAAGGCTGATAACTCAAAATCTATTTTTAATAACTCACGCAGTGCTAACCATTGCTGCGTTAAACTTTGCTGTTCTTGCTGTTTTATTGCTTTATTTTCAATGATGAAATTAAGTTTCTCTTTTAGTCTATCTTGCTCTGAAGACAAGGCTTTACCTTGAAGTTCAAGTTGTTCTAACTCAACCGACAGTGCTTTTAGGCGCTGCTGATGTTCGCTTTCAGTTGAATTATTGTCACCAAGCGCCTGATAATCAGCTATGGCGGGGTGCTGCTCAGAGCCACATAATGGACAAGCTTCATCTGCTTTTAAGTTATCTCTGTGTGCACTTAGCGACATAATTGTTTTTTGTTGTTCAACAATTAACTGCACATCAATAAACGCAGATTTTTGGTTTTTATAACGCTCACGCAATGGAGTTAATTGCTCAGATAAGTTTGCTAAGTGCTGATTATCTTCGGCTAATGTTTTATCAATTTCATGCAGTTCAGCGCTTAATTTTTGATAACGTTCAGCATTATACAGCGCTTGTGCTTGCTCATTTATCGTCGATTGCATGCCTTGGAGTTGCTGACTCAGGGCTTGCTCATTTTGACACTGGACTTGCAGCAACAACTGGGAAATATCGTTTTCTTTCGTGTTAAGCATTACTTGCTGTTGTTGACAATCTGCTTCTAATGCAACTAATTGCTCTTGCGATTTGATGAGTTCATTCGATAGTAAATCTGTTTGCTTTTGTAGGTTGTCGTTCTGAGTACTCAGCTCAAAGCTGAGCTGCTTTTCATTAACCATTTGAGCAAGCATATTACGCCATAACGGCAGGTGTTCAGGCAATGTAGCCAAATACCCTTGTTGCTGAATAACAACTTGCGCGTTAGATATTTTATCTAGCTGCAACTGTTTTTGTGTGGCTAACTGCTCGCTTTGAGCCGTTGCTTGAACTAATGCTTCGCTCGCTGCATTTACTCGGGTGAGTTGCTGATTTTTATGCTCGCTCAACTGAGAAATTTTACTATCAAGCGGCAGTACTTGCTCAACGATTAATTGCTCAGTTTCTTGTTGCTGGGTAACAAACTTTGCATGTGATAGCAAAAACTCTGCGAGAGATTGTTCGGCATTATCTACCTGAGACTTGCTTTGCTTAGCGTCATCTGCAAGTAACCTTGCTTGTTCATTAAGCTCAACAAGCTGTTGATTAGCATAATTAAGTTGCTGATAATCTGCCCGTAAGTTTTCAGCGGGCTCTGACAAGGCTAACGCTTGCAGTTGCGTAGCATGTTCTTGTTGTGTTTGCTGTACTGATGTTTGTAGTTGCTCAGCTTGTAACTTTTGCTTATTAGCGCTTTGCAGATTCATTAACCAGCTACGAATTTTCTGCCAATGCGCAAGTTGATCTTCAAAAGGCTTCTGCTGAGCAGAAGCCTTATTCAGTTGCTCATTAATTTGCTCTTGTTGCTCAGGCGAGAGCAATTGCATGCCTGTACTCTTAGCTTGTAATAACTTTAATTCGTTAGTTGCCTCTTTATGCTGCTCGTAAACCGCTTTAGAAATTTCGCCATAAATTTCACTACCCGTTAGCTCTTCTAATAAATCGGCGCGATCATTGGCTGGTGCATTTAAAAAAGCCGCAAACTCGCCTTGCGATAACATCATCGATTTTCTAAAACGAGAAAAATCTAAGCCAGTTAATCGTGCTATTTCGGTACGAATATCGGAAACTTTTGTCGCGATAACTTCAGCTTCTCCACCGGCTGACTCACTGGCAACTTCACCTGTAGTGATTAGCTTGGCTAACTCTGCGGTCGGTTTTTGTAAATTACCTTCAATACTATTTTTTGCTCGACGTTGACTCCAAAATGCACGGTAGGCTTGGCCTTTAACTTCAAATTCAACCTCAGCTAAACAATTCGCGGTATGGCGAGTCATTAACTGGTTTTGCTTATCTGAAATCGTTAATCTTGGCGTTTGATGATATAGCGCCAAACACATGGCATCTAGAATGGTAGTTTTACCTGCCCCCGTTGGGCCGATAATGGCAAACAGCGCACTGGTATCAAAGGGCGACTGTGTAAAGTCTATTTTCCAATGGCCCTTTAAAGAATTAATATTTTCAAAGCGTAGCGATAATATTTTCATTATTTTTTCTCCGCTTTGATAGTTGAGCTAGGTTGCGCTTCATTATGCTCTGTTAAAGCACGTTTTGCTGAACTGGCAAGCTGAGTTTGCTCTGCAATATCGAGGTACAAACTATTTAAGCGAGTTTTACGCTGTTGCTGTTCATCTGTTTGCCAAGGCTCTAGCGCCAAGCGTGCGTCAAAGACGTCCTGAACACTTAATTCATTTAAAGTGACTTTCTTCTCATGACTCGGCATTTGTTGGCGGGCTTTTTTACTACGCCTAACGAGTAACACTTCAACAGGCATTTCTTGTACTATTTGCTCAATTCTGGCGCTTAAGTCTAGTAAATATTCTGCACTTTCAATTTCAATATCAAGCCAAATTTTCTCTTGTTGTTCAGCCTGAGCATTTTGTGAAACTATATTTTTTAGGTTGTTATTATCCAATTGTGCAGCGCTCGACTCTGCATTTTCCGATTCTAATGTTTTGGATTCTCTGACTTTAGTTTCAACAACGGCAGAAATATCTTCAGTTAAGGTTTCTAAATGTGTTTTTACCATCGACAAAGGCTGAAAGCATGGCACCTTGCATAACTCGACATTGCTAAGCTCTCCGGCGTTAAATTGTGCAATAACAATACTCTTTTGGGTATTAGCTTCATCAAAACTTAATGCGATGGGTGAGCCGCTATAGCGAATGTGTTCACTCTTGGTTACTTTTTGAGGCCGATGAATATGACCTAAAGCAATGTAATCAGCCGCGGGGAATTCACTGGCAGGAAATGCTTCTAAAGTGCCAATATAAATATCACGCACAGACTCACTAGTAGATGCACCAATAGTCGTTAAATGCCCTGTGGCAATAATGGGCAAACGAGCTTCGCCCGCTTGAATATCCTGTGATAACACCTGAGCTTGTTCAAATAAAGTTTGGTAGTGCCCTGTAATCGCTTGTTGCAGCGAACGCTGTTTTTCACTAGCTGATTGCCCAGCATAACTTTTTACAATATCGCGAGGGCGAATAAATGGAATTGCGCAAATCACGGCTTGCTGTTGAGTTTTAAGGCTTTTGAGGACAAATACCTGCTCTGCCATATCATCACTTGCCGCAGAAACAACCCGTGTGGATAACTGCTGCAGTAGCTTTTGCGACTCTGATAACATAGCTACAGAGTCGTGGTTACCCGCTAAAACCACCAACTGGCAATGTGTTTGATGTAACTTAGCAATAAAGTCAAAGTACATTTCGCGGGCATAACTTGGTGGTGTGCCGGTATCAAAAATATCGCCCGCTACAATAATGGCGTCTATTTGCTGACTTTGGGATTGTGCAATTAACCAATTTAAAAACTTTTGATGCTCACGTGCTCGACTTTTGCCATAGAAATGTTGGCCTAAGTGCCAGTCGGAAGTGTGAATAATTCGCATAATGTCGTGCACGCCAAAGTCATAAAAATCAAAGCAATTATTCTACCGACTCTCTGGCAAGCTTACTACTAACCAGTAAAGAAACCTTTAAAAATTACAATAATTAAATTCAACGTCCACACTAAAAATATGGCTAATTAAATTACTCAACTATACTTATTAACAACATAAAGATTGTCTTTGTTCAAAAATAACACCGTAAATAACAAATCAACAACGAAGGAAACAATATGGAAAATCAAATTGTTTGGGTTGATATTCCCGTTATAAATTTGTCGCGCGCTATTGAGTTTTATAGCGCAATGCTTAAAGGAATTGTTAAAAAGGAAGAGTTTGAACATTTCACTGTTGGCATTCTACCGCATGCCGAAACCAATGTTTCAGGCTGCTTAGTGCCCTCACCACCTGAACAAATATTCACCTCAGGGCCACTGATTTATTTTAATGTTAATGGCCGACTTGACGATGCGATTAAGCAATCAGAAATGCACGGCGGTCGATTGGTTGAAGATAAATTATCCATGGGAGGACATGGCTTTCGCGCCATTATTCATGACTCTGAAGGCAACCGTATTGCACTACATAGCAATACACCTTAACTAGCTATCAGTAAAAATCAAAACAACCACCAAACTCAAAACTAATCATCAGTTGCTGACAGCTCAAAACTTAAAGCTTCTGCTAGCTATAAGCTGACAGTAAAAAAGCGCTGTTGAAGTAGATCTTAACTGGTACCAAGCTAAGCTCTACTTGATTTTATTACTCAGGATACCCGGTTATTTTTTTAATACTCTGATAAATAGGCTTTAATTTTCCATACATTTTGAGATATACCTGCTGATATAATTTGTTATAAAGCACCACGTTTGCCTGATTAGGTGTAAATGTTTTTTCAATGTGTGTCATAGCTAATGTTGCTTGTTGGTAGTTGTCAAAATAGCCCAAACCAACAGCGACATTAATTGCCGCGCCTAGCCCTGATGCTTCAAAAGTATGCGGTCTGTGCGCGGGTAAGTTAAAAATATCGGCGGTCAGTTGCAATGCCGCATCTGACTGCGATCCTCCACCTGAAACCATTAACTTGGTTATTTTACATTTTTGACGTTTTTCTAAATTCTCTTTACCCTCTCTCAACGCGTAAGCTAAACCCTCTAAAATTGAACGATAAATATGGGCACGCGTATGAACGTCACCAAAGCCTATAATAGCGCCTTTTGCTTCAAGGTTTTTTAATCCTGGCGACCAATAGGGTTGTAACATGAGGCCCATTGAACCTGGCGGTACTTGCGCAACCAACTGGTCAAATAAACTCTCAGTGCTAACACCTAAAACTTGAGCTTGTTCTATTTCATTTTGGCCAAACTCTTGCTTGAACCAATTCACCATCCAGAAGCCTCGATAGATCATCACCTCACTATTATATTGCTCTGGAATAGCGGAAGGATAAGGCGGAATAAAACTGTTCGGCTCAATATACTTTACATTATTAGTATTTATTGTGGCTGTAGTGCCATAGCTTAAACTCGCGGTAGCTGGACTAATACAGCCAGAGCCCAAAACTTCACAAGCTTTGTCAGACGCTGAGGCGATGACCCTTGTAGCAACTTTCAACCCCATATGAGCTGCTGCTTCTGCGGTCAGCTCACCAAGTTTTTCACCCGGTTTAACTAAGCTAGGCAGCATTGACCTTTTAACGGGTAATGCTTTCCATTGCCATCGCCACGCACTAGCCCAAGTTTGCTTTTTGTAATTCAGCGGAAAGTAACCGGCAATACTGCCGACTGAATCTTTAAATTGTCCGGTTAGTTTATAAGTTAGAAAACCTGACAATAATAAAAATTTATCGGTTTTTTGCCAAATTTCAGGTTCATATTCTGCCAGCCAATTTGCTTGAGATTTACGACGGAAATAGTTAACTACTTTATGCTGACCAATGAGGAAGAATCCGACTCGCCAATACCAAGGCATAGGCTCATTTTTCTTGCATAGCCGTTGATCAAGCCAAATAATAGCGGGACGCAAAGCATGCCCATTCTTATCTAAATTAATAACAGTGCCACGCTGCGTGGTTAAAGTGACAGCAGTAACTCTTGTGCGGTAGTCATTTTCAATAACATCTTTTTGTTGCCAAAGTTGCTGACAACACTTGCCTAACATTTGCCAAAAATAATCGGAGTGTTGTTCGGCCCAACCCGGCTTTATTGAAAAATATGCTTCAAGTTCTACACGGCTTTTAGCCACTAAGTTACCCCGTAAATCAAATAACAAAGCACGAACACTTTGCGTGCCGTTATCTATGGTTAAAATCAAATCATTTGGGCAATTTTTCTTGTTCTCTGCCGAACTACTTTCTGTCATATGCTTATTTATTCTTCTGTAGTTTCAAGGTTATTAGTTGAAATTTAAATCCACTTCACAATTCAAAGGTAAACCTTATTTGTCAAACGTATAAATATTAAAGCCGCTGTTTTAGCGGCTTTTAATATTTTATTTTTTAATAAGTGAAATAATTGACTCGGTCTTGAACTTGCTGACTCGCTTCTTTCATTTCAATACTTCGCTCGTTTGACTGATTAACCAGTATCGAATTATCTTCAACTAATGTTTGAATTTCTTGCATATTTTGGCTTAAATCTAACACTACGACACTTTGCTCTTCAGCCGCAGTGGCAATTTGATGCGATTGATCATTAACTAAATCAACTTTAGCTTGAATCTTTTCAACTAAATGATTACTTTCGTCCACTTTTTCTTGTAACAACTTAGCGGTATCTGCACTTTCAACCATTTTCTTAACAGCCTCATCGCCTACCTGCGTTAAATTGCCGAGTAAACTTTCAATTTCATTCACTGAATCTTGAGAGCGTTGTGCTAGACCTCGGACTTCATCGGCTACGACAGCAAAGCCTCGACCTTGTTCACCTGCTCGGGCTGCTTCAATTGCGGCATTTAACGCAAGTAAATTGGTTTGATCAGAAATGCCTCTAATAACATCAAGAATTTGCTCAATGTTATTTGTTTCCGATTTCAACTTGTGTACTACATTGGCTGAAATATTAATTGAGTTAATAAGCGAATTAATCTCTTTAACAGATTGATTTGATGACAGTAAACCTTGTACGGTTAATGCTTGTATTTCTGAAGCGAAAGTAGCTGATTCTGTTGTACTTTTAGCAATGCTATCACTGGTTAACGACATTTCTTCAATCGCTGTCGCGACTAAATTAGTGTTATCGGTTATTGTAAAAGAACTCGCAAGCATAGCTTCATTTAACTGCAGTACATTACTACTATTTTTATCGACTAACTTTCCAGACTCGCTGATAGCAATTATAGTTTCTTGTAAGCTGGTAATGGTATTATTCAATGCTGCAGCCAGCTCAAATACTTCATCTTTACTATCAACTACCGCTTTTTGTTGCAAAGATCCGCCTGCTAGCTTTTCTGCTGTATCGCGAACCGTTCTAATACCTGCGCTAATTCTATTCGCAATAAGAAAGCTTAACACTAATGAAATAAGTACCGCGAGGATCATTCCTATATAAAAAACTGTGCCGCTAAAATTTATATTTTCAATAACCGAGTCTTTCGTTGTTTCGGCCGATAAATCTACTTGTTTTTTAAAGTCATCTGAAAAAGCAATTAAATCATTGTATGAACTCATAAACGCTTTAAATACAGGAAAAGGCGCTTTATTATCAGGCGAATTAATCATGGCAGATACAAAAGATGCCGCCTTATTTTGAAACTCAGCACTAAAAGTTTTTAATTGTTCAAGTTCACTTTGTTTACCGGAAAAACTTCCTGACATATCGTTCAGTAATTTTGGAGTTAGCGCTTCGTTATTTTTAATAACCTGTAAATAACCATCTGTTTGATTGTTCAACTTAAGCAAATAACTGATTTGTAAGCCGCGAATATTCAGCATAGTGTCAATTTGTACTGCTTTTACTCGTTCGAATTGTGCTGATGTTTTATAGTTTTTTTGATAAAAGTTATAAAAATCATCAGCTATTGCATTACTATTTGAATGAATAGTTAGAATAACAATGGTAAACAAAGTAATAATGGCGACGGCCATAAGTTGTAATTTGCGTAAAATATTAAATGACATATTGCCCGATTTCCCGAAATGTTTAGATAGTTAATATAACGTAATGTTAGGTAAAAAAAAGCGCTTTGTGTATTGTAGTTACTGATTCACGATCTTTTAGATGGTGTTTCAGTATAAATATTAATATCACATTAAGTCGATAATTTAAGCCTTACAAAAAGTTTAGCAATGTTTAACTTAGAGACTTAAATTATCTTTCTATTGTATTCTTTGGCTGAGTAGCCATTCAAAAGTGCTTACCGTCGACAAAAACTAAGACCTGTTATGTAAGATGGGTGGCGGGTGATGGATGAGTATATGCGGAACGTTTTCATATTCTATGAAAGAAGATAACTGACGCTAAAAAGAGTCAGTTATCTTAAATTATTATTAACCTAAAAGTTTACCTAAGCCATCGCTTAATATTTGCTTAGCTTGCTGTCCTTGCTCAGTGTCTAAGTAGCTTTGCGCAGTAGAAATAAAGCTGCTGATCATTTCAGGCTTTAATCCTAAAGCTTCAAATTGCTTTTTCACATCATTAATTGACTTTAAAGAATCACTATATTGTGATGCTTTTTCAAGTAAGCCGCCTAAGCCCGCGCTAGAGCCTGAGCCAAGTTTACTAATATCAGGCATTTGGCTGACAAGACCTTCCACGCCAGGTACTGAATTAGCAAGTTGGTTAAATTGCTCAGTTGAAACATTGTCTTTTACATAATTGAAAATAGCGCCCATACCACCAGCAGCTTGATCCGCATTAACATCTAAGGAGCTCGTTAGCATGTCAACTAAACCATTAGTGCTTTGAATATCAGATGTATTTGGTTCAACACTTTGCTCGGTAGTGTCACCCAAACCTACCAGGCTTTTCAAGCTTTCAAACCAGCTTGTTTCTTGTGCTATAGCCGAACTACTTAAAGTGGAAATAGTTAAAAGTACGATCAGTTTTTTCATGTGAGGGATCCGTTATTATTAAAAGTGATTACTGAGTGAAAACAAGTGTACAACATTTAGCTCAGCTGTAAGTAATGCTTTATTTCCCCACTGTTAGCCCTAGAAATAAAATCAACGCTTATAACCTAAGCATTTCGGTGTATAATATCAAGTAATGTCAGTCAAATTAAGTCAACCATGAGCCAAGAAAACGAACAATCACATAATCCTTTACATGGATTAAAATTAGACACGCTACTAAACGAATTAGTAACTCACTATGGCTTTGATATTTTGGCTGAGTATACCCGTATTAATTGCTTTAAAAGTAATCCAAGCATGGCTTCAAGCTTAAAGTTTTTACGTAAAACTGAGTGGGCAAGAGAAAAGCTTGAACGTTTTTATCTCTATGACTTTAAAAATCTACCAGAAGCCGGGGAGGATGAGTTTGAAATCCCACCGCGTCAACGCGTGATCCCGTTACATATAAAACCCAAAAAACCAAAAGTATTAGTGCGCGGCGAAGCGATTATACCGTTAAGTAAAGATAGTTTTAAAGAGACTCATCGCTCGAAGCCTGAATATAAAAAAGAGCATAAAAAAGCCTATAAGCCTGAGCATAAACGCGAAAGTAATCATGCTAAATCAAGCGATAAGTCTAGCTATGATAATACAGAACGTAGTTCAAATCATAGCTCAAAAAACACTTCAAATGACAGCTCAAGTGAGAATAAACCATTTGATCCTTATGCTGACGCACCTAGATAATTCACTTTTGTAATCAATATAAAAAGCCCTGAATAACGAATGCTATTTAGGGCTTTTTTATGGTTATGTAAGCGACCAACTAATTTATAAACTTAAAGCTTAAATCGGGCTACAGAATTAGTTAACGAGTGCGCTAATTCATTTACTTCATCACTGCGATTAGACAAGTCTTGTGATTCAGCCGCATTACTTGTTGCCGCTTCTGCAGCTTCGGTCATAGTAAGCTCAATTTCTTGACTAAAACCTAACTGCTCATTCGATGCAACGCTAATGCTTTTACTCATCTCATCAATGGTATGTAGTGCACTTTCAATTTGTTTGATCGCATGACTTAATTCTTGGCTTTGAGAGACACATTCTGCCGCCTGATTCTGCCCTTGAGAAATGGCAATTTCCGCGGTTTGTGTTTCTGTTTGCAATGAATTGATCATCAGTTGAATTTCAGCAGTTGATGCCTGAGTGCGAGATGCAAGCGATCTCACTTCATCAGCTACAACCGCAAACCCTCGACCATGCTCACCGGCTCTTGCTGCCTCAATTGCAGCATTTAATGCCAGTAAATTGGTTTGATCTGCAATGCTACCGATAGTATCTAAAATGCCACCAATACTGTCGCTATGTTTGCTTAAACGAGCCATAACTTCAACAGAATCACTTAAGCTTGTCGATAAAGATTCAATACGATTGCTGTTATCGTCTGCAATGGTTCGAATTTCAAAACTGTGCTTTGAAGCTTCTGAGACGTTGTTAGCGGTCAAGTTTGCTTCATCTGTCACACTTGATGAACTGATAAACATTTTTTCTGCAATAAGTTTAGCGTCAGTTACACGGCTGATTTGTGCCGATGTTGATTGTGCTATGCGGTGGCTTTGTTCACTGGTCACTTTTGCCGATTCGTCCAGCGAGTAGGCATTCTGGCTAATGTTTTTTAGCAATGAAGTTAAATCATCACTCAATTTATTAATATTATTAAATAAATCACCAAACTCATCTTGGTTCTTAATCGTTAACCTTCGGGTTAAATCACCCTGCGCTATCAAAGCTAATGATTTATTAGCTGCCGCTAAAGGACCTAACATTGTCCGAGTTGTTACCACAGCAATAAAAGTAGCTAAAACGACAAAGATAAGTGCCATATATATTGCCAGATTAACGCCTGTAGCAACCTTCGCTTTGGTCGTTAACTGCAACTCATCAAAACGTGCTTCAGCCAGAGACAGTAATAAAGTTAATTGCTGATATGTGGCATTAAAACTTTTTACAGAAAGGTTATAAGCAATATTGGCATTAATATAATCGTCCAGAGCTTGTTGCTTGTCTTGATATAATTCACCGGGCTCAACCAGTAAATTATTTAAAATAGCAAACTCAGTGGAGAATTCTTCAAGTAGCGTCTTATCATCAACGCTAGCAAATAATCGCTGCATAAAAACGTAGTTATTATTGATGTTAGCAATTAAAAAGCTTACGTCTTCTTTATGCTGTGACAATACATCGAGTTCTGTTACCTGTTTTAAGCCTGACATCGTACTCTGTAGAGTAAACAGCATATCGTCAATTCTCGCACCATTGCCAATAATATCATCTAGCAATTGTCCATTATCTGGTAGCTGGAGTAATTCAAGATCAAGCATTTTATTACTGGCTTGGTCACGACTTTCAATGAAAATTTGATAATTGGCCACAAATTTTTCATTGGCTGAAGCAACATTTTTTTTCGCTAAATAAAATTTCTCGCTCTGGTTTACGTACTCTTGGTAATGATTCTGGGACTGATTAAGAGCTTCGAGCATTTTAGGTTGATCAATTAACTTGCTGCTTAAAACTGTAACAGCCGATTGATACTCTTTATTTAAATTCGCATATTCTTGCTCGCTATTAATCAAGTTAGCGGTGTTTTTTTGCGTAAACCCCAAGGCACCTACTTTGATCATATTGAGTAATTTGATCTGTAAAGCGCTACTTTGTTTTTGTACAGGTACAGCCAATAGCTCAACATTACTATTGGCCTGGCTTATTTGTGTTAATGAGTTATAAAAAAAAATGCTTCCTGCAACTAATAAAATCCCTATTGTGCTAAACCCCATTATTATTTTTTGTTTTATTGTTAATGGTAGGTTGTACATAGACACCTCTAAATAAACGTTCTAATGCATGGTTTAAAATTTCAATCATTATGACTGACGGATGATTATAGTTTCCTTGGAGTGAATGTAAACCATACTACAACCATGACTAAAATCGGCAATTAAAGCGCCGATTGAATCACCATTTATTATTATGGTTGAAAAGCAGTAATTTTAGAAATTTTTGAAAAAAATAAACCAACTTAACTAAAATGTAGAAAATAAATAATTCCTGAGGGGTGGATTATAAATAAACACTACTCTATTATCAGTTCAACTGGTCGAACGTCCGATCAGTGAATTATAAATAATAAAAAATATGACGTAATAAAAATAACGATAAAAATTTGGGGAAATATATGAATATAATCAAACGTGTAACTGCAATTGCAGCACTCGGTTTAACACTATGTTCGACTGCGGCATACAGCAAAGAACACAAAATAGTACTTATTCACGGCTTTCAGCCGCAACAACTCATTGCTGACGGAGATGTTACTGCAAGTGGACAAGATTACTGGAAAGGATACTGGAACGACCTAAGTGACGCTCGAATTGACTGGCCTTCGTATGAGCGAATAGAAGGTAAAATAGCCACTGACTATGTCTGGCCAAAATTAAAAGCATTCTCTGAAAGTAACTTTTGCGATCCTGGCTGCATATTTGTCACCCACTCTACGGGAGACTTAGTCGCGCGATATATTATCGACAATCAAGAAACTTGGTTAGAAAACGCTGGCTTAGCACCACTTAATATCGTTGCAACATTTGACATTGCAGGTGCGGGCGGCGGCAGTGAACTTGCCGATTTAGCGGTAAGCGTTGCTCAGGGTACTGAAAGCTGGACCTTTATCATCGAAGCGGCTTTAGAAGCTTGGCTTGGTGGTGACTTAGGCGATGAAATGGGCGTACTTCATGACTTAAAAGTTAATAATGCAAGACAACTTGCGCCGTTGCCTGACGCTCGTATTCCACGTTTACGTTTCGTCGGCGATGCCACTGAATACTTAGGCGTTACTAGCCCATTTATTCAAGGTAATGATGACGGTGTTGTTGGTACTCATTCTTCATGTGGCGGTAATCGCCAAGCACGCTTTGGCAGTTGTAGTACGCAATTAGCGTTCAACGGTAAAATTTCATACCAAGGCAATGCTGTTTCAGGATTTATGCCGTATCACTATCCGATGCTCATGGGTGAAAAATATAGTCACGGTTCACTGCTTGAACCATGGCAAGCAGGTAAAGTAACAGCGGTTAGCAATCAAGAAAACACCTTGTCTGGTGAAAGTATTCATTTTAATACTTACACTAAAACTTCTGGCTGGTGGATTTGGAAAAGCAATTACCTATATGTAGAGAATTCGGCTTCTGACAGTATGTCAACGCTCATTTATGACGCTATTCCTAACTAAAAATGAAGTAAACAAAGGCTGTTTATCTTTCAATTTTCACCACGAAAGCTAAACAGCCCTGGCACTATCTGAGCATGAAAAATAAATAATTATAGGTAGAATAAATCCGTCATGAAAAACAAATCGGTTTTAAAGCACATAGCAATAATGAGCACTGCTGTTATCTCGGTTTGGCTTTTTTGGCCAACAGTGCCTCAGCAGTTAACTACTGTTACTCAATCGACGGTGAGTTCATCTAAAATAAAACCTACAGAATCAGCACCTATAACTATTGAAGATAATATAGAGAGTATTGCTGTACTAGAAAAAATAACCTCCAATGACTCAGCAACTTTAGTGGCAAAAGCCTATGCTGGAGAACTTAACTTTCCTCCTTACTCGCAACCTCTAACGAATAAAGATTTTGATCGATTGGCACCTAATCATTTTAATCCACAATCTATTCCAGTTGATGATCTTGGAACAACAATATCGGCGCAGTTATCAAAGTATCGTTATACCTACCCTGAAACGGTTTTTGCCACACTCTCAGGTGAAAACATTGATAATGCCGTACTGATACTCGTCGATATAACAACCGGTAAATCACTATTAAGGCGCGATTTTGATCAGGATAATAATAATAACTGGACTGCACAATTTGATGGCGAACGTAACTTGCCAACGCAGCTGCAAGCAACAGTAAAAGCACGCGTTAATGGTAAAGATATTAGCCTTGCTTTAGCACTTAAATATGTTGACTCAGTCGCCACACTTAACAGTTTCGATCCCGCATACAATCAAGACGCTGACATGGTGATAAAAGCTAACTTGACTACCAGAGAGCAAGGTCTTTATCGCATACGCGCTAACTTATTTGATGCTGACAACCAACCTATTGCCCATTTGGTGAGTAAAGAAAAACTCAATAAAGGCAGTGGTACTATAGAATTAAAAGCCCACCAAAGCGTATTACAAGGAAAACAAGCGCCGTTTTATTTATCTACGTTTTCAATCGAGTTAATGTCGCCAGCACCCGGTTCGCCAACAAAATATGGCGATAGCGCTATTAATCAATTTGAAATAAAAGACTTCGCCATATCTAGCTTAAGTGAAATGCCTTATCAACCATCCAAGCAGGAGCAACAACGATTACAGTTGTTACAGAATATGGCACAAGGTAGGTAAATAGAGTCTAAAATAGCAGGAAAGCAGACAGATATTGTAAAGCTATATTGCGAAGTCTAGTGCAAAGTTAAATGCAAAGTTATAAAAATTTTACGGCCGGTGAAATAGCTTCACTTTAATTATGATAGGTTTATGTGGTCAGTATTTTAAGCAGATACATTCAAATAAAAATCAACTTTATATACTTGTTAATCTTCGACAAATATTTGCATTTCTTCGCCAATTTTTTTCCGTATTTCCATTAATTTTATCGCTGTAGCATGCTGCGTTTTGTCTATCTCAGTTTCAGGTATCCATTGAGGTACGCGCTCAGGCTGACCGTTTTGATCTACGGCCACCATAATAACAATGCAATGTGTTGTTAAGCGTCTATTTAATGATTTAGGATCACAAGCATTCACTTCCAACGCAATATGCATTGAAGACTTTCCGGTATAAATAACTTTCGCTTCCACTTCCACCAAGCTGCCAACATGGATTGGGGCAACAAATCGAATACCACCGGCGTATGCAGTGACACAATAGCGACCACTCCATCCCGCAGAACAAGCATATGCGGCTAGATCAATCCATTTCATTACCGCACCACCATGGACTTTACCACCGAAGTTAACGTCTTGTGGTTCGGCTAAAAATCTCAGTGTGATATCTCTTTGAGCTTGGGACATTGTTTTCTCTGTTTAATATAAAATACATTTTAAAGTGGTCAGATAACAGCAGCTAAAGCCATCCTTGGCTAGAAGCAACTGAAATTATTACTAATAAACAATGCAATATCAGTAATTAGAATCAACACTAGGTGTTTTTTTTAGTAAAAATCATCTGAATATTGCTAATAACTATGCTGAGCAACTAATTATAGAAATGGAAACAATTAAAAATTAAGCTTGTAGCCAACCAGTATTTTATCACCGGCTTCAAATACGGCTTCTGCTTCATCACCCCAAGCGCTGTATTCAACATAAAAACTACCCAATTTATGATTATAAATGGCGTCTAATATCACTTGATTACTATCAACGGTCAGGCCACTTGCTGAATCCATAGAAACCCAAGCGTATTTAGCTTGAAACTGCATATCGCCCATTTTATAACCGCCGTATATCTCATAGACATTTTCATCAACAATTTCTCCATTTGGATTTAGGCCTTCATAAAAACGTAAATCGCTAGAGTCTTGATAATGGGCGGCAAGACTTAATTGACCATGGTTATAAGCAACCTGAAATGAGTCAACTTTATTTTCACCTTCAAAAGCGGTTAATTCGTAACGTGATGCCGACAAGGTAAAGTCATTTATCACATATTTAGCAGCAATATTATAACCAAGAATATTTTCATTCTCTGTGCCTGCTATATCGGCTTTAACATCACCATTATTTAACACCGCCATAATTGCCAGCTGAAATCCGTCCATATCTGGGGTGACATAAGTTACAGCACGGTCGGGACGTAAATATTCAACGTAATGACCATTACCTGCCGCATCTATGGCATATAATCCATAACGACTCGTGTGACATATAACGCCAGCAGATTCATTAGTACACCCCGCTGACTCATCTATATCTGAAAAAATATCAATCGCATTATCGGTAAAATTCCATTGTGGTGAATATTGTTTACCAATCAATATAGAGCCAAAGTTACCTTCTAAGCCAACATTAGCAAGACGAGCACGTTGGTCGTTACCCGCAAATGAACCATCATCTGTAAAAAGTCTAAACTCAAAATTATAAGTTGCTTTAACGCCATCTAGAATTTCAGCCGAGCCATAAGCACCCAAACGAGAATAGTTATCTTTGTATTCAATTTCGCTTTTATTGGTATCTTCTAATTGTACGCGAATACTGCCGTACCAATTAAATAAATTATTATCTGCTTGTGCCATAGTCGGTACGATCATGGTTGCCGCTAAGGCTAAACCTGTGCTCAGTTTCATTTCATTTTTCCCTTATTAAACTATTGAATTATAATTATTGTTTTCAGAACCTATGTTTAAAATGCTTACAGGGTTGGGACTGTATCGCTTAAAAAAACACATGCGTATATTCTGCAAAAATTATATTAAGGAGATGCAATTGAACATTGAAGTCAATTAACTTAATCAGTTAATAAGAGAATCTTATAAGCTTTTAAATCAGGCGAGCTAAAATAAAGTTAAGCTTTTGTTTAAAAAGAGATTAAAAATAAAAAAGAACATTTCAGCATCGGTATAAAATACTAAGATACCGGTAAAAAAGTCTACATTTTTACGATATTTTCATCATAAAAAAAGTGTTTCATAATTAACCAAAATTACTTATCAAATAATAACTTATTCTAATTAGACTTCACTTGAACAATCAGAAATAATGCATAATTTTAGAGCGAAAAATTGTGTATATTTTAGAAGGAAAAGTCCAGCAACAGTTAGCTGACTATTTACCCAAAACTTTACTCGATAAGTTACCGACACTTTTCCCGTGAAGCTATCTGACACTTTTTCCGACATTTTATCCTAAATATTTTCCGAAACATTATCTAAATATGACACTAGCTATGTATGATTCAGTATTTTTGATTACGGCTTTATTGGCTGTTACCGCAGGCGCAGCACTGCAAAGTATGGCTGGGTTTGGCTTAGCTGTGGTAGCCGCACCTATTTTGGTATTAATTAACCCGGCCCTTCTACCGGTGCCTATATTAGCAATGGGTTGTATATTGTCGCTTTTAAATTGTATACGTTATCGACAGCAGCTACATTTTAGTAATATACGCATAGCACTACTGGCTCGGATCCCCGGCTCAATTATTGGTGTGGTTTTGTTAACCTTGTTACCGACAGCATTTTTCGCGATAAGTTTTTCATTATTAATCATGTTGTCTGTGCTGTTAACTTATCAACATATTAATATTACTCACAGCCCTAGAAACTTAGCTTGGGCAGGATTTTTTTCAGGATTAATGGGAACCACGACTTCCGTAGGCGGTCCCCCTATTGCTTTAGCTTATCAAAATAGTGCCTTAGGTATCGCAAGAGCAGAGTTATCGCTTTATTTCTTAATAGGCACACTAATGTCCCTAGTTTTATTGTTTTTGTCGGGGAATACTAATTATTATCAACTACAGCTTACTTTACCGCTTGTACCAGCCGTATGCGTGGGCTTTGGCTTATCTTTATTGCTCGATAAATATTTTATTCAAGCCTATTTAAAACCAATAATTGCCTTATTGTCGATCAGTTCATGTTGCCTTATTCTGTTTAAAACTATCAGTACTTTATAACGATATTGTTAAGCTAAAAAACTGAATATGGATATAAACAGGCCTTTTTATTTGTATTACCGACGATAGCACTTTGCTACTTCAGTTTTAACCGTGTTGACGAGCTTAACTTACGAAGAAGTAGTGGATTCTGAATGTTCTATTTCACTAACAAAATATGGGTCAATCTATTTTTAATGCTGCTCTTAATTCTGTCGAATGCGCGGGTATAATCTTACTCATTGTTTGATATAGATCTAAAACATTTATATTCGCTAATGCGGCTAGCGCTTCTGCTACTTCTATTCCGCGCTGAGCATTCACTTTTGCAATTACAAGCGCCAACTCTACAGCAAGTTTTGGATCCGTAGTCGCTACCATTACCGTTGTTTCAACTTCTGAGCAAGGTTCATGTTGAGGTTCGTGATACTCGGTTCGAGGATCAAGCTCAACAGCGGAAGTAATAACCGAACCTTGCATGACAAAATTCTCTTGTTCTTCTATCGGTAAGGCCGCGCGCACTGTCATCCGAAAAACTACAAAGCAAGCTAATAATAATTGAACTAAACCAAGAAAATAAAATAATGCCGAACCACCAAATTTATCCATCACAAGCGACGCCGAATACGGCCCTAAAACACCACCTAAGGCAAACGCTAAAATCATAGATGACATGGCAGAAACAATTTCACTTTGCTTTAGCTTATCAAGCGCTTCAGTAATACTTAATGGATAAGTACAAGCGATGATGCCACAGGTGATACCGGTCGCTAAAAATACTGCCCATGTGATCCCCATAGGAGCTAATAATGTTACGGCGATGCCGGCACTCGCCGAGATTAATAACAGCACAAATAAAACCGTACGACGGTCAAACCTGTCTGATAAAAAACCAACAGGAAACTGTAAAACAAAAGCGCCGAAGATAGCAGCGCCCATATAAAGCGAAAGTTGAAAGCCAGTGATATCAAATTCCTTTGCAAATACCGGCAATAAGTTAAAAATAGCTGAATAAAGCATACCTGATATCAAGCAACTTACTACGCCAAGTGGCGACCGTTTATATAACAAGCGCAACGACATCGAACTAAATTCTTCAATTACTGGACCCGGATGGCTACTCATTACTACAGGAATAACCGCGATACACATTAAGATACCAGCAATGACAAAAAGCATATTATCTTGCGGGCTAGCAACGTTGATAAAAAATTGTCCACCAAAAAGACCTGCTAAAACAACGGCATTGTATATAGCTAATACTTGACCACGAGTTTCTTTACTTGAACTATCGCTTAACCAACTTTCCATCGCGGTAAACGCACAAGCGATACAAAAACCCATAACTATCCGCATTGCGCCCCAAAGCGCAGCATCTGAATAAAGGCTACACAGCAATATACTGACTGCGCCTAGGGATACACAGCCAGCGAACATACGAATATGGCCTGCTCTTTTGATCAAACTCGTGCTGTAAAGTGCCCCGATCAACAAACCGACATAATATAATGACAAAACAATACCGATGACTTCTGTGCTCAAGCCGTCTAAATTCATTCTTACCGGTAGTAAAACATTAATAAGACCAATACCTGACAATAAGATAAAACAACTTAAAAACAGAGAAAACAGAGATACAAACGTTTTATGCACAGAACTTTCCTTTTCATCATGATTGGTTATTTAAAGCAAAAAAAACTGGCAATATGCCAGTTTTTTAATTTTAGTGAAAGTTAAATCACTTATTAATTTGCGTTATAACAAAGCATAAAGATTTAATTACGGCACTGCAGCATAGGCTACAACTTCACAAAGCATTTCTTCACGCGCTAAACCGGCAACAATCATCGCTGCTCGATTTGGGTATGGCGCTTGAAAATATTCAGCATAAACTTTATTAAATACCGGCAATTGGTCTCTCGCAGTCACATAAATAAGGACTTGAGTCACATCATCCATAGTTAAATTTGCCGCTTCAATAGTGTGCTTAAAATTTTCCATCGTTTGACGCGCTTGTGCTTCTATACCACCTGCAACTACGTTACCCTCAACATCAATTGGAATTTGAGCCGTTGATAATGTGCCGTTAGCAATAATTGCCCACTCTAAAGGGGCTTTAGATGCAAAAAGTTCAGTTTTTACCGGTGTTTTCATTTTCTTTTTCTCTATTAAATTAAATTATAATTCGATGACACCATGCTAAAACAGGCAGTAACTTTGCGATGTAAAAGCAGTCAATGTCATCAAGTTTGAAAGATCAGTTATAAACCTTGCTCGTCAGCCATTTTTCTAGCGATTTGTGGCGCATTCCACAATGACGGCAATAAAACGAATGACACCGGTACGGCGTTAACCACACTGACGCCGTTTGGCCGTTATTTTTTACCAAAGGCGAAAGAGTTAATTGCCCACCACGACAATATTGCTCAAGACATGGCCTTAATGAGCGAGCATAAAACCGGGCATTTAAGGCTAGCATCCGTCCCTTCAATTGCCTGTCATATGTTACCCGAACTGCTATCTGAGTTTGTTGCTGACTCACCAGATTTACATATAAGTTTTTTCGATGACAGTTCAGAAGCTGTGTTACGTAAAGTTGAAAAACGGCAAGTAGATATTGGCATAGCTAGCTTGCCTAATGAGCATGAACATTCTGGCATTGATTTCACCCCCATTTGGCAAGATCAAATAGGCTTAGTTTGCCCAGTAAATCATCCTCTGGCAGAAGCCGAAGAAATACATTGGAAAGAACTACGAAAACATCGGTTAATTAGAAATGGTACATCACGATTACTAGAAGGCACAGAAGCCGAACCGTTACTCAAAGATTCACAGTTTCTTATTTCTAACATGTTGTCATTAATCGCGATGCTAGAAGTGGGTTTAGGTGTGACTACACTGCCTTGGTTTGCCTTTCCTAAAGAAAGTAAAAAATTACGATTTATTCCGCTAACTACGCCAAAAATCATTAGAAAAATCGGCATTGTGCAGCTAAGTAACAAAACATTATCACCGGCAGCAGCGGCATTACTAGCATTTATATTAAAGAAATCCGCGATAGAAGAAAACGACTAAATAGCGCGATTATTGCCATCAACTATTAACTAAAATGCTGTCGTCGGTTGAGTGCAGAACAGCTATATTCAATGCAATATAGCTAAGACACGCTATTGAGATAATTGTTAACTGTGTTTTAGATTTTTTATTGCCTCTTGTGTTTAATTATCAGCAAAACTATCGCATATTTTTGACGACTTATTGGCTCGACTTAACGATTAAACGAAGGTGTTTTTTTATACTTATCATAATGAATAGTGACTTATTTTTGAATGAGTTACCATCAATGACTTGAAAGTATACTTGCACGCTCAGAGCGCTTGATGCCTTTATCTAACTTAAGGTTTTTAGAGTTTTTTTCAACTGTCCTGCCCCACAAAGCATAAGCCAATGAAAAGTATGTTATGTTTTATCATGCTAGCAGCCCGTCGGGAGTCTTTGTGTCTAGCTGTTAAGGGGGGGCAATGCACTATTTAGAAATAATTCTCATAGGAATAATATTATTTTATCCTATCGTTGATTTACTCATCGAAAAATATAAATTACAGAGTAAAAATAAAATAGTCGAATATTTAAAAATTTCATTTTTTATCTGGATTCCTACTTTGTTATTGATAGATCTCTTTTCTAAGGGTGAACTTTCAGTAGTCGACTTTGGCCTTGTAATTGAGCATAACTGGAAAAATATTTTATTTTTTTCCTTACTTTGTATAGGAATTATTTATTTACTGATTTTAATCAGAACAATTATATCAAGTGAGGAATTAAGAGCGGAAATAACGAGTAAGTTCGAATCATATAAAGATATTCTGCCGGTAACTAAAAATGAAATGCTTATATTTACATTGGTACTTTCTGTCTCAGCAGGAATATGTGAAGAGCTACTATTTCGAGCATATCTCTTTACTCTCATAGATAGTCACATTGGTGTAATTGCAGCGGTATTGTTGAGTAGTGCTCTTTTTGGCCTTTGGCATATATATTTAGGATGGCAGGAAGTCATTAGAACTAGTGCTATGGGCGCCGTATTTTGTGGTGTTTTCATTTTTACAGGTAATATTATTATCCCGATACTGCTACATATTTTTGTTGATATTTACAGTGGCCTTATGTGCTATTTTGCAATGCGTAAATCATCATATAGCCTTAAAGTAAGCTAATCTGGTAGCAGAAGGCATCTAACCTTTAGTCTCAATCTAACCTGCATGCGGCTCCGCACAGGGCGTTTCATTTGGAGTTCCTAAAGGTAAATTCACTCTATTATTCATCATATTGAAAAGTTAAGGAATAGCCTACGTTAGGACTTAAAACCCTAACATCACATCACATAACAAGAAAGCTTTAGCTCAAGTTTCACCATTATCGAACACTTAACAATGTAATAATTTAAATGTCTAAAACGTAAACGTTTTAATTGTTAAAAGAAAACAATCCAGTTAGAGTATTTTGATTAAAAATAATATAAAAACGAGCCATTCTACAAGAGCGATAACTTTCTATTATAAATAGAAATAGTGATGTCTGAATCGAATATTAAGGAAAACCGTTCTAGTTTTGCTGCTTATATCTCAGCTATATTTGCTAGTGTATTTACTGGAACCATTATGGATAACTTTGCAATAAACGATAGTTTTGTTATTGGCTCATTTGATATTGCCCCTATACTAATACGCATTATCATTATTTTTATATTGTTTTACCCATTTAACAGTTTTTTTAGATGGCTGTATTCAGCCTCTTCAATAAGTAAAACATAAATACTTTCGCAGGGTCAGTAAGCTTGGCAGCTATATCTAATTTTAATTTTCTTCATCAGCCCTGCCTCTACAAATATAGAAGAATCAGTAATACTATAGACTCATTATGTTCGAATCAAAGGTGAACGATATGGATAAAGCACTTCAATCAATGATTAATAATATGCCTGAAAAAACAGGAAAGAAGCTAGATGAGTGGATTCAAATATTGCATGATAAAAGCTTCGAAAAACATTCAATAGCGGTAAAGTATTTAAAAGATGAGCACGGGGTAACACATGGGTTTGCAAATACCATAGTCACTTTATCAAGAGAGAATAATGTAACTTCGGATGATTTGGTTTTAACTCAATATATTGGAAAAGCATCACTTAAACCAATTTATGAATTACTCATTTCTACAGTCACAAGTTTTGGCAATGATGTTGTAATAACGCCCAAAAAAGGAAGTGTCAGTTTAATTAGAAAAAAACAATTTGCTCTAATAAAACCTGCAACTAAAACAAGGATAGATTTAGGTTTAAAATTAAAAGATGTAGAAGTACAAGGCCGCCTAGAAAACTCAGGACCATTTGGAACTATGTGCACCCACAGAATACAACTACAGAATATTTCAGATGTTGATGCCGAAACGATTAAATGGCTAACATTGGCGTATGAAAAATCGGTATAGTCAAAAATAAGGATAAAGTACATTTGGCTCTATATTCACTTTCTGCTCATATTCTAGCCAACTACATTTATCACCGCTACTTTATGAGGTATTTTACACAAACGCGTTATTCTAAAGTATCGTTCGACGTACATTGAAATATAGGGACATAAAATGGGTATTTTCGACAATATATTACTGGCATTAGGGCTACTTCCTGCGAAGGGTTTAGTTGTATCAATGCGACAATCTAAAACCTTAACCATCATGGTAATCGTTGCCATTATTTTCATTGCTTTGTTTACATTATTTTTATTCAAAATGGCAGCCGCTCAATAGTTAAATTCTTTATACACCCAGTCGAGATAAACACGTGTGTTGCTGTATTTCACTGTATAAGATACATCCCTATTAATAATATATTTACACCACTTATTTTTATGGCGATAATTTAAATTTAACGAAAGTTTTTCGTCTCATGACGAACTTCGAGGGTTTTGTTGTGACAATCAGTGAATTTGAATTATTTAAGGTAGCCAAATTAGCAAAAAACTTCTGTGCTAATAAAAATAAAAACATTCCTCGTGAACTACTATTTATTGATTATAAAATGGAGCAGCAAAATTTATTTTTGCTTGAGGTTCGCCCTTTGTGGGATAACCCTACTAAAAAAACAGAAACCGTAATTGCCAAGTTCACGTATGTTAAAAAAGATAAAGTTTGGAAGTTATATTGGCTACGCCAAAATATGAAATGGCAACAATATCTGCCAGGCGGAATTAATCAACATTTAGAGCCCTTGTTGAATATAGTTAATGAAGACCTACAAGGATGCTTTTGGGGATAAATTACACTTTATCACTTTCCCTTAGAACAATAGGTTAACTAAGGGGCCTTTATGTTTAGTGGTTTTTCGACTGTATGGAAAAACTTTATGAATTTTAAATTGCAAATATATAAAAATAGATATTAATTATCCTAAGTAAATCGTAACGTAAGGGTAATATAAACTGAATACTCGCGGGTATTTGTTTAAGTATTATACCAATTTGATCCATTCAACAATAATCTTTAAAAATAATTGGAGTTAAAAATGAATAATAAAATTATCGGTATCGTCCTTATTATTGTCGGTGTCGCTTTAACGTTATGGGGATATAATATTTATGACTCAGCGAGCTCGCAAGTTACTCGTGCCGTAAATGGTGATACACCAATTGAAGCTTGGGTTGGCATGGTTGGTGGTGTTATATCTGTTTTAGTTGGCATTAGAAAATTAAAATAAAATAACTTTAAAATCAACTTATGCTGATATTATCATCTGTAGGCCAATCAAGCGGAAAACGTCTCGTTTTTCGCTTTTATTTAGCCGGACTACAAGTCTAAATAATACGACTATCGCTAAGGAGTAAAAATTGAGTTTGGTAAAAAACTTCAGGATGATGGCGTTATATAATAAACGGATTAACGATCAATTGATGACTAACTGCCTAGCGTTATCAAACGAGCTGCTTGAAAAAGAAACACATTCTTTTTTTCCAAATATTATGAGCTATTGGAACCATATTCTGTTTGGTGATTTAATTTTACTACGACGATTAGCGTTAAACCATATAGCAGGGCTAACACCTCAAACATTATCAGCATTGCCAACCCCTAAGTCTCCACAAGATATTTATTGCCGTAAATTATCAGACTTTGCGCATTTAAGATCACAGGTTGACGAGCTTATCATACAATATTGTACAAATTTGACTGATGAGAATTGTGAACAATTTATTAGCTATACAACAACAGAAGGTGAATCTATAACTAAGGTTATAGCTGATTTAACACAACACATATTTAATCACCAAGCACACCATCGTGGCCAATTGACCTGTGTGTTAAGCCAATTTGGTGTCAATTACGGCTGTATGGATTTGCCGATTATTGTTTCAGAAGGCAGTCGTGCTAACGCGTAAGTAGCCGGCCTAATTATTTTAAAGTCATCATAAACTAACTTTATTAGCGATACGATTTACTTTCTACATCAGAATATTAACCTTGTAATCAAACCTTGTAAGTATATTCATCCACTATAACGTGGCCGCTAATTATACCCTCTTACATAGCTTGACGTGGCCACATCGCCATTGATTTCTTCTTGTAATTTACGCTCTGGCTTTATTTGCTCTTTAAGGTTAACACTCGTATTTTTAGTCGTTTTCATATTGGCTAATGGTGTATTTTCAGTTACATACTGACTCTGTTTATGGCTAGTTAACGCATTCATATTGACCTCTCAATTAATGTTTATTAAATGTTGATATACACTGACTTATAACCTCATGATAGTAAATTACACTGAAAAGCCATAATGAATAACTTCTATCTTTTGATAAGAAATAATTATCTATGAAAGCTACCGCGGTATATATGGCGAACGTCGTGTAGTATTTGTGAACCCTGATGATATGGCGAAACAGCAATTAAACAATGGTGACAAAGTTAAAATCACCACCGTATCAAACGATAATATAGTGCGTTCGATCACCGATTTTAAAGTGGTTGAATATACTATTCCTGCTGGCTGTGTAGCGGCGTATTATCCAGAAACTAATCCGCTTGTACCGTTAGAGAGTACCGCTGATGATTGCGGTACTCCGACTTATAAATCAATCGCGGTTTCTATTGAAAAAATATAGCACGGCAACCATGCAGTACCCGTGCTATTAGTTTTATAAATATATTAGCTAGGCGATGTTGAGTTAAATCGTCTAGCATATTAACCCAGCTTTAACCTTTAGCAAGTAACTGATCTAACCAACGCGCGGGTAACAACCGCTTCAAAAAAGCAAATAGTTTGGTTGGCAACGTTACACGGTAACGTATTTTAGGTCGTTTACTTTCTAGCGCGTTAATTAAAGCTTTTGTGACATCAAGTGGCTCTAATGAGAAAGGTGCATTTGACTTTGCACTGGCTAAGCGTTCAATTTGCTGCTGATATTGCTCCTTGTGTGCACTGTTATCGATATCAATATTCTCCCGGAGTGCCACTAAACCATTCGCGCGAAATTGTGTATTAATAGGACCTGGCTCTATCAGCACAACATCTATATTAGCTGTTTTTAACTCCAAACGTAGGGTATCAGTTAGTCCTTCTATCGCATACTTTGAAGCATTATAAGCCCCTCGGTAAGCCATAGACACAAAGCCCAATACCGAACTACATTGAATAATACGACCATGGCCTTGTCGCCTCATCACCGGAATTATTTGCTTAGTGAGTTCGTGCCAGCCAAATACATTACTTTCAAATTGTGCTTTTAGCGCATCAGTGGGTAAATCTTCTAATGCTCCCGGTTGCCCATAAGCACCATTATTAAAGAGAAAATCTAAACCTCCACCGGTTTCTTCCAACACTTGCACAACAGCTTGAGTAATACTTTCAGGTTTAGTGAGGTCTAACTGATACGCGGTTAAACCTTTAGCTCGTAGGTCGGCAACATCTTGTGTACTTCGCGCTGTTGCAAACACCTGGTAACCTCGCGCAGCAAGTGTTAATGCAGCATGTAAGCCTATACCGCTCGAACAGCCAGTAATTAAAATGGATTGTGTTGACATAAAATAGCTTAATAAAAGAAGTACCTATAAGCAGCTTACTCGAATACGTTAGCCATGAAAACGAATAAAACACATGTCCAAGTTTAGTGACACTATTCCAGTTTTTATTGATCCTATTTCCCACAAATTATAAGCCGAAAAAAAATAGTTTATAATGATAAGCTAACTATAAAGCCTGAGTAGATATAGAAAAAGGCTACTCCTGACGAGAACGTAAAAATTAAATACAGTAATTTACTTAGTTACCATCAAACTCAATGCTAATATTAGCGCCAACAGCTCAGTGAGTGCTTTAGGTGAAAAAATATGTACTTAGGAATTGATTTAGGCACGTCTGGTGTAAAGGTCATTATTTTAGATTGCCATGATACTTTACTAGCTCAAGCGAGTTGTAGCTTAGCGGTGTCTCGCCCTCATCCAGTATGGGCTGAACAAGATCCACAAGATTGGTGGCAAGCAACATGTGAAGCCGTTCAACAAATCAAACTAGAGCATCCTGCGTTATTAGCCTCAGTTAAAGCTGTTGGTTTATCAGGACAGATGCACGGTGCAACTTTACTAGATGCCGATAATAAAGTGATCAGGCCTGCGATCTTATGGAACGATGGTCGAAGTGAAGAGCAATGTAAAGCCCTTGAAGCAGCAGAGCCTAACAGCCGTAAAATTACCGGTAATATAGCGATGCCAGGCTTTACAGCCCCGAAGCTTTTGTGGATTAAGGAAAACGAACCTGAAAACTTCTCTAAAATTGCAAAAGTGTTATTACCCAAAGACTATGTACGCTTTTTAATGACTGGCGACTTCGCATCAGACATGTCTGATAGCTCTGGCACCTTATGGCTAGACGTTGCTAATCGTTGTTGGTCAACTCCCATGTTAGCGGCAACCTATTTAACACCAGAGCATATGCCGGTGCTTTATGAAGGAACAGAGGTCACTGGTAACCTTTCACTTAGTGTCGCCAATGCTTGGGGAATGGATGAAGTTCCTGTTGTTGCTGGTGCGGGTGACAATGCTGCAGGAGCAGCAGGCATTGGTGTTATAAAGCCGAACCAAGCTTTTCTATCGCTTGGTACTTCGGGGGTCTACTTTGTAGCAAATGATCACTACCAGTCCAATCCTGACAGTGCAGTTCATACTTTTTGTCATTGCATAGAAAATACCTGGCATCAAATGTCGGTGGTATTAAGCGCCGCTAGTTGCCTAGCTTGGGTCACTCGCTTAACTGGTTTTGAAAATGAACTAGCGTTATTAAATGAGATTGAGCAATGCGACTTTACTCAACCCTGTAGTGTGCTTTTCTTACCCTACTTATCTGGTGAACGTACACCACATAACAATCCTGCGGCAAAAGGCCTATTTTTCGGCTTAGATCACAACACAAATGCAGCCACGCTTGGTCGCGCTGTTTTAGAAGGTGTCGCTTTTGCTTTTGCAGATGGACAGCAAGCACTTTTGAATTCTGGTAGCTTAATCGACGAAGTATCCGTGATAGGCGGCGGTTCAAAAAGCCCATTATGGGGCAAAATTTTAGCCAGTGTACTTAACAGACCTTTGATCTACAGAGAAGGGGGTGAAGTCGGTCCTGCTTTTGGTGCCGCCCGGTTAGCACGAATAGGTGTTGAAAAATTATCAGCTTCCAGTGTTTGTAATAGCAGCAAGGTCAAATTGATCATCGACCCCGATAAAGTCATGCAAAAATATTACCGAGTGCAACACAAAAAATACCAAGACATTTATCAAAGCGTTAAAGAACACTTTTAATAAGCCTAAACATAATTTATGAGCAACACTAAGTTGATTAAATAAAAATCAATAAATGTATACAAATAATCCGATGCATATTTTTTTACGCCTGCCTTGCATATTAATCATCTTGATTTATTGTCAACAATAACCACAGTGCTGGCCATTTTGTCATGCCAGCCCTGTTTTTTTTCATCCCATGCAATCCAGAAAAACCCTAAACCTAGGGCAAGTATAGAAACATAATAACCAAGGTATCTGATTATAAATTGCTGAGTACTTGGTTTATTGCCTGTGTTTTCATCGACAATTTTTGCTGAAACTGCCATTTTACCTGGTGTTGCTGACTTATAAACCCAGAATAAAATAACAGCTACAACAGGCAGTAAGTAACTAACGATGAAATCAGTCCAACCTTGAGACGAAACATCGGAATCAAAATATTGAGCACCATAAATGAAATATAAAATAGGATATGTCAGTAGTATTATAATAATTGAGTCAATAACACTTGCACCGAGCCTAGACCAAAAACCCACATATTGAACAGATTGGCCATTAATTGTCATTTTACTATCTGTCATTTACCTTCCTATTTTGCTTGTTGCTCAATGGCTGATAAAGTTCGTAACATTTAGCCAGAATGTCATGACTTAGTTTGCTAGAGAGAAGGCATCAATATCGAGCTAAGCTCTTCATTTATACCTTCAAGCGTCATGTTATGAACAAGTCTATTCTTCAATAAACTCTGTGGCAATATTTTCAAAGGCTGTGGTAGACCAATAGTTTAGTGCTTGACCAATACCATCATACATTACCGTTAATTCTTTTTTACCTAAGGGTTGTTGGTAAAAATTCGTGTACTGTTCAATTTCTTGCTCAGTTAATTGGTCGTAAATAAAATATGAAACCATGATCATTTGTTGCTCTAAAGCCGGTCTCATCATAAGTTCCATTTGTGACATTTGCGTTTGAATTTGTGCTTCATCAACACCTTGACCTGGGTTTGCTACCATTAAGCCTTCAATAGTACCTTTTGCTACTGCCATGACAATTTTTAACGAATGCTCCACCAAATTGGTTACTTCAACAAAGTTTCTAATCACCTTTACGCGTGTTGCAGTCGGTGGCGTAGTTTGAAGGGTTGCCATATAACTCATAAAGTCTTGATTGAAACTTGGTGCAGAGGCTTTTAATTCAGCCGCTTTTATTCTCCGCGCTAAGTCGCTGTTTAACCAAGTCAGTAACTTTTGCATTTCATTTGCAGAAAAATTATCTTTTACATGCTCAGAAACAACGAGTTTTACATCCTCAAATTGCCAAGCATTTAATAACAATTCCATCACCTTTTGAGATTGTGCAGGGTCTTTAGCTGTCATCTGCATTTGCTGATTCATCGCACTCATTTGCGCTGGAATACCATTAAGCGCAGAATCAATACCAGAAAGTGTCATATATTGCGTTACATCAGCATCACTAATCGTTTTAGCTGCGCTCAGTTGGCTAAATGTTGTGAACAGTAAAAATATAACAGTATAAAGTGAATTTAATTTTTTCATTTTCATTCCTTGAATTATATAAATAGATTTCATTAACAGGTTGCTTTTACCACATTAAACCATAGCACAGAGTATTATTAATTCACTGAAATATTTTTTTTAGCTTGTGTCATTTATTAACGCAAATTACGTTCAAAATGAAACAAGCATAAATCATTGAAATTACTGTTGAACAACATCGAGGAATTAACTAACCTATCGGTTCAAGCTTCAAACTGCCCTGTCTAACGCCATGTCAGCTAATTAATATAAAGGAATGATAAACGCATGCTGAAAAGTCACCTTCCATCACTAAAGAAATACTTAATAACAATGTTATTAATAGTTTTAACGGGTTGTTTTAACTCTGATCCTGCCGTAGAAGCGGTAAATGCTTATGTTGAGAAGCAAAAAATAGATAAAACACAAAATGATTGGAAAACTAAACTAGAAAAGCCTGAAATAGTAACGTTCAATCCTGAAGCACAATATTTTTGGGACTTAGAAACTACAGAAGGAAAGTTAGTGGTTAAGTTACTCCCAGAAACCGCACCAATGCATGCAACAAGCACCCTTTATTTAACCAAACTTGGTTTTTATGACGACTTAATTTTTCATCGTGTTATCTATAAGTTTATGGCTCAAGGTGGCGATCCGTTAGGTAATGGTAGAGGTGACCCTGGTTATAAATATGCAGGCGAATTTGAAGGGGCATTAAGTCACGATAAGCCTGGATTATTAAGTATGGCAAATTCAGGACCAAATACTGACGGTAGTCAGTTTTTTCTTACCTTTGCTGCAACCCCTTGGTTAGATGGCAAGCATACTATTTTTGGTGAGGTTGTTGAGGGGTTAGACACCACATTGCCGGCAATTGAAAGTTTAGGCAGTCGCTCAGGGCGCACACAAAAAGAAGTAAAAATTATTAAAGCGACTATTCGCGTAGAATAACTTCGCTAAATTTATAAAGCATCTAATAGAGAATGTTTTTATAAATAACAGCAGGGTAAAATATCGCTTATCCTGCTGTTTATTATTTATACCAATTTGATTAATTAAGTGATCTACTTTTTCATGAGGGAAAATGGATAATTAATCAACTTGGTATTATTACGGATTTTCTTTATTTAAGCTTGCCTTAGCCGCTTCGACTTTCGAAAAGTCTAAACCTAACTCATTAACCGCTTCTTCAATTAAACCTGGGTTTGATATTAACAGCATCATCAATGCTTGTAATTTTTCTTGTGGAATACCCAACTGCTGTACTGTTGCCATAGCCATTATTGGGTTTTCTGTTAGCGCTTGAAATACCGCTTTAGTTTGCTCGTCACTCACGTTATGTTCTTTTAAAATTGCAATAATTGGGTTCATCAAATTTCCTATTCTCTTACGTGTTTATGATTCTTAATTCGTCGTTCTAGCAACTTAACTGCTAGCGTCGATTGCATTGTGGTTATTCTATCATTGCTGTATTTAATGTAAAAAGGTGATTTCTGCTTTTGAAATTAAGCAGCATATTTTATCTAAGTACGCTTGTTTTTAGGCACATAATTTAAAATGGACACGGGGACCACTTTTTTAACCGGAAACTCTTCAAACTCTCGGCGTTCAATAACATGCCCTAAGTTACTTTCAATCGCACAAAGGTTTCTAAAGTTGTCTTTAGCGACAAAAGATACCGCTTCACCATTTTTACCTGCACGACCCGTGCGACCGATACGGTGAGTATAGTCGTCTACTTTATCAGGTAAGTCATAATTGACCACGCGCGCCAGTTCGCCAATATCTATACCACGTGCAGCGATGGCCGTGGCAACTAGAAAGTCTATTTTACCGGCTTTAAAGTCATTCAAAATTTGTTCGCGAATTGCTTGCGTTCGGCCACTGTGAATAGATTCAGCTTTAATGCCACGTTTTTCTAGTTGACTAACAAGCTTTGCCGCACCATGTTTTGTTTCAATAAAAATAAGGGCTTGCTGCCATTGTTGTTCTTTAATCAAGTAACTCAATAAGGCTGATTTGTTGCCTTTATCTACTGTAACTAACCATTGTGATATTTTCGGTTTTGAATCACTATTTTTAGCGATAGAAATTTCCGTGGCATGATGCAGTGTTCTTTTAGCTAATGCCCTGACATCATCAGAAATAGTGGCCGAGAATAATAAATTTTGACGTTGTTCTGGCAAGCGCTCAATAATTTTATTAATGTCATCAATAAAGCCCATATCGAGCATTCTATCTGCTTCATCAAGTACAAAAGCTTCAAGTTGATCAAAATATACCGCCCGCTGGTGTGCCATATCGAGCAGTCGACCTGGGGTTGCTACCAAAATATCAATGCCCCAAATTAAGCGCTGCTTTTGCGGTTCTATTTCAGTGCCGCCATACATCGCCATAGAACTTATATTTAAATATTTACTATATTGAGCAATATTAGCTTCAACCTGAACCGCTAACTCGCGAGTTGGTGTTACGATTAATACTCGAATGCGTTTGCCACGTAAATTACGCTCAGTATCACTTTCTGCCGCGTGTAATTTCTCTAATAAGGGCAAGACAAAACTTGCGGTTTTTCCTGTGCCGGTTTGCGCTGCAGCAATTACATCTTTACCAGATAAAATAACCGGTATAGCACGTTTTTGTATATCAGTGGGTTGACGATAATCTAAATCAGCTATCGCATTTACTATCGGATTTGACAATCCAAGTTGGGAAAATGGCATTAAAAATCTCTTTAGGTTTATAGTTAGCATGAAGGCTAACAACAAGCCCGCTCAAAATTGGCGGCGATTATAACATTCACTTTCATTTAATGTAATTTTTTAAGTGTCAACGTCGAGTTAAAATTGCTGGTATAATTATTTATAAATTGCGTTATACCAAGTTGATTAATTAACGCTTGGTATTTAGTTTTTTAAAATTTATTGAAACCACTATATGGCTCATAACCTTAGGTTATTTATTTTATGGTAAATACTGCGCAACCAACCAGCATCGCTGATATTGCCTATGGCAATGTTTATGTGATGACACATTCATTTTTTAGCGATGTTATCAAAATAGGCTGCACGCCTAATGATCCCATTCAGCACGCAATGACCTTGTCCGCAAATACAATTGGCGACTATACCCTAGTATTTTCACTTCAATGTAAAAATCCTTGTAACGTTAAAAAACAAATTCGCCAATATTTACATGCTAAAGCATACGTTAACGAATTTTATCAAGTACCTGCAGAGGTAGCAGAGCGGCTTTTAAAACGTGAAGCATTAAGAATACCTATGCTTATCGATGTTTAATCTATCATCACCCTCAATATCTAGATCTGATGATTGAGTTCTAAATGAACTGTAATAAAATTTTCTTGGGCATTAATAATGCTCAAGAGTGCTCCTAGCTAATCAAGTAAAGTAATCTAGTGCTATAAGGCATAGAATCAGCCTTGTTAATGTTCATACTTTTACTTTTATTTTCAATTAAATAAATAACTTAACACAAAGTTTAATTCCAAAACACTTAATCACCATGGCAATGTCTATGATGATAGGAATGTTTGTGCAAACATTATACTTTCTTGTCGATTTATACTTTGTTGGTAAATTAGGTGCAACCGCATTGGCAGGTTTGAGCTTAGCTGACAATGCCATGTTTTTAATCTTTACTTTAAAACAAATGATCAATATTGGCATCGCTACACTTATCTCTCATGCTGTGGCCGCAAAAGATCAATACAATGCAAACAACATTTTCAATCAATCTCTGATGATCTCAAGTCCCGTTGGTATTGGTTGGCAGAATGCGTGCTTTGAACGCCAATTATGATGGTTCAACTTTAGGTGTACTGACTAAAACACCAGGGAAATTAACCAACGACTTTTTTATCAACTTACTCGATATGTCGACCACATGGCGCAAAGACAGTACTCAAGTTGGGGTATATCAAGGTTATGATCGCATGTCAGGTAAATTAAAGTGGCAAGCAACACCAGTAGATTTAATTTTTGGGTCAGCTCTGAATTACGCGCTATTGCCGAAGTTTATGCTTCTGATGATGCTAAGCATAAGTTCGTGACTGACTTTGTAAAAGCTTGGGTTAAGGTAATGCAGCTAGATCGCTTTGATCTGAAGTAACCTCAAGTTAAAGTAAATAGTCAGTTATATTAGCGAGTATTACGAAACAGTCATACTCGCTTTTTAGCTTTAATAAATGGCTTACCAGTAAATTGGATCAACATGATAGTACTGAGTTAGTTGCTGATAAAGCTTAGGATGTTGTTGACTAAATTGCCGAGACTGTTCAAAAAAAACTTCACTGGCTACCGCAAAAAATTCTGCAGGGTTAGTCGCTCCATAATAATCGA
Source organism: Cognaticolwellia beringensis (assembly GCF_002076895.1). NCBI lineage: Bacteria > Pseudomonadati > Pseudomonadota > Gammaproteobacteria > Alteromonadales > Colwelliaceae > Cognaticolwellia > Cognaticolwellia beringensis. The sequence continues at coordinate 1,054,659 of NZ_CP020465.1, read as the reverse complement.
ACAGCGAGGGTTCGCCGGTATTCGCTTGCTTTTGTAGTATTTCAAATTGCTTAGAAAAAATGTCAGACCAACACTGATAACTTTGCCCTGCTGATAATATTGGAGCTCCATTAGCTCGGCCATCTTCTTGGTCTAATTGGTGTGCAAATTCATGGATCACCACATTGCGCCCGTCATCAGGAATTTGTGCGCCTTCTATGGTGTCTTGCCACGATAAGACTATTTTTCCATAGTCCCAAGACTCTCCAGCTAATACTACTTTTTGAGTAAAATATACGCCGTCACCATTTCGTGTCTGCTGTTGTTTTACAAAAGCACTTGGATAAACCAATATCGTTCGTAGCTTCGGGTAATAATTAGTTTTTCGATTCAGTAAGAGCAAACAGGCTTGCGCCGCTATAGTGATTTTTATTTCGTCAGTGATCACTAAGCCATTACAACCAACAAATTCTTTTTCTGCCAAAAACACCTGAATGTGTTTTTTTAATTGCAGCTGTAAATCTGCTGGCATTTGTCTAAAATATGGCATTCTTTGCTGAATTATTTTTCGCCATTGTTTTTTGAAGGGCTTAGTTTTTATTAATCGACGTTTATATGCTAACCAATAAGGTTTTCCTGCCACATAAGCTATGAGTAATAAACCAATAAACACCGGTAATAAGTAAGACAACATAATCAATTATACTAATTAAACTTTATTATAAAGTGAGGACAAATTAGCCAAATATCAAATTATTTTCTTAATAATCATGTATAAAAAATCAAAACTCTACATAAAATAAAAAATTTGAAATAAATTTGAACTTATCCCGAAACAATAGCTCTTACTATAGAAGATACTTACTTCCCTGAGTGTTTTATGTTTTTATTGTGTTTTATGTTTTTATAATGCGTTTACTTTTTTAGGTAAACGCTTTTTTTTGTCTAAAATTTAGCAAAAGCTTATCGAGTACTCACGACGCAGCTAATTAATCGTTAAAATAAAAAAGTGTACGCTTAATGAGTAAAGTTGGTATTAGATAACCCATTTCATTGAGGAATATTTAACGCTACCCGTAAATAAAAGTAGCGTTGACCACCTTGAAATAAACCATCAAAAAATAGTTAAAATAAATAGCTAAAAAAACTTTAAATAAATTTGAACTTATCTCGAAACAATAGCTCTTACTATACAAGATACTTACTTCCCTGAGTGTTTTATGTTTTTATTGTGTTTTATGTTTTTATAATGCGTTTACTTTTTTAGGTAAACGCTTTTTTTTGTCTAAAATTCAACAAAAATTAACGGCGATATCTTCTGTTTTATTGATTTCCCCTTGAGGAGAGAGTAGGTGTTAGAAATAATACATAAAAAAGTAACAAATAAAAAAGCCAACTCCTCTTAATTGGAATTGGCTTCTATTGATTGATTATTAGCTGCTTTCTTAACTAGCTAACTATTTTTATAATGAATATATTAATGTTAACTCAGCGCTATATTTTTACGCGCTTGATGAAGCTTTTTATAACTGTCGATTAGTCTCAGATGTTTATCTAAACCGGCTAAGTCCATACCCGTTTTAGTCAGACCAAAGAATTTCACTGTGCCATCTGTTGAGCCAATGACGCTATTCATCATATCTTCACCGAACATTCTATTTAGATTACCAATAAAGTCATCAAGCGCCATATCTTCGTCAATGATGATCTCAAGTACCGCTTGCATCGCTTGATAAAACAAACGGCGATCAACGGTGTTGTCGTTAAACTGCAAGAACTCTTCAACTAACTCTTGTGCGTCTTCCAATGCACCTAAGGCTAAATAAATCAGTATTTTAAGCTCTAAAATAGTGAGTTGTCCCCAAACGGTATTTTCATCAAATTCAATACCTATGAGGGTTCTAATATCAATATAGTTATCGAGCTGGCTATCTTCTAAACGAGTCACTAAACTTTCGAGTGCGTCATCATCTAAAATATGAAGGTTAAGAATATCTTCACGGTAATTTAGCGCCTTATTGGTATTATCCCAAACCAAGTCTTCAACGGGATAAATCTCAGAATAGTCAGGAACTAAAATACGACAAGCGGTAGCGCCAAGTTGATCAAACACGGCTACATAAGCTTCTTTGCCTAAGTCTTTTAAAATAGCGAATAAACGATCGTTTTCTTCTGCACTCGTGCCAGAAAAATCCCATTCGCAGAATTCATAGTCTTGTTTATTGCTGAAGAAGCGCCACGAAATTACGCCCGTTGAGTCAATAAAGTGCTCTACAGCATTTTCAGGCTCAGATACCGCAAGGCTATTAAATGTTGGTCTTGGTACATCATTTAGGCCTTCAAAACTGCGCCCTTGTAACAATTCAGTTAAGCTGCGCTCTAACGCCACTTCAAAGCTTGGGTGTGCACCGAAAGAAGCAAACACACCGCCTGTTTTCGGGTTCATAAGGGTGACACACATCACTGGGAATTGACCACCTAACGAGGCATCTTTAACAACAACAGGAAAACCTTGTGCTTCAAGTGCTTCGATACCGGCTAAAATGCTCGGATACTTCTCAAGCACGTTTTTCGGAACATCAGGTAAAACAATCTCTTGTTCTATTATTTGTCTTTTTACTGCTCTCTCGAATATTTCAGACAAACACTGTACTTGCGCTTCAGCTAGGTTATTACCCGCGCTCATGCCATTACTTAAAAATAAGTTTTCAATTAAGTTGGACGGAATATAAACCGTTTCGCCGTCAGATTGACGAACATAAGGAATTGCACAAATACCACGTTCAGCGTTTCCTGAGTTAGTATCAATTAAATTTGAACCACGCAGTTCATCGTCTGGGTTATAAATATCAAGGCAATAGTCATCTAAAATACCGTTTGGTAAATCATCACTTTCATCTAATTTGAACCACTTTTCATTCGGATAATGCACAAAGTCACTGTTAGCAATGTCTTGGCCCAAGAACTGATCGTTATAAAAGAAATTACAATTAAGGCGTTCAATAAATTCACCTAAGGCTGAGCAAAGTGCGCTTTCTTTCGTGGCCCCTTTACCATTGGTAAAGCACATAGGTGAGGCAGCATCACGAATATGTAACGACCAAACATTAGGCACAATATTACGCCATGAGGCAATTTCTATTTTCATGCCTAAGCCCGCTAATATAGCGGTCATATTTTTAATGGTCTCTTCAAGCGGTAAGTCTTTGCCTAATATATAGGTACTGTCTCCGCCTTCAGAGCCCGACATCAACATGGCTTGCGCGTCATCTTCTAGACTGTCAACCAGATCAACTTTAAATTCAGGACCGGTTTGTATTACTTTTTTTACCGTACAACGGTCGATTGAACGTCGAATACCTAAGCGGTCTTTTTCTGAAATGCTTTCTGGCAATTCAACCTGAATTTGAAATATTTGTTTATAGCGATCCTCAGGATCAACAATATTGTTTTGTGATAAACGAATGTTTTCAGTTGGGATATCGCGAGAGCTGCAATACACCTTAACAAAGTATGCGGCACACATTGCGGAAGAAGCGAGAAAATAGTCAAAAGGACCTGGCGCTGAACCATCACCTTTATAACGAATAGGTTGATCGGCGATGACGCTAAAGTCATCAAACTTAGCTTCAACTTTTACGTTGTCGAGAAAATTAACTTTAATTTCCATTGAATTGGGCCCCACAATTGATTGCTGTAATAGCAAAAGTTTCAGCTTGAAAGTTTTGCTATTAACGTATTTGTCTTAATGAGGGGAATTATCGGGGTTTTTGCCCCAATAGTCTTGGGTTAATTGCATAAAAGATGGAATTGACCTTCCTGAAGGATGAATATCAACTCTGGAATCAGACGAAAATAAACTTTTGTGGAATTGCTTTTTGTGTTGAAGTATTCATCAAAAAACAAATATCGCCGTTCATTGACGTTCTGTCACCACAGCATACCGTACATCCTGTACATAAAAAAGGCGAGTAGAAAACTACTCGCCTTTTTAATAAGGTTATTATGTCTTAGGGTTTAGCTATGGACATTGAATTATTAACGCCTTAAGGGTATTAATTTCAGCTTGCGGTTGATAGCGAATATCACTTATTGAAAGCTTAACAGCGCCATGTGTATATAGGGCAAACGGTGATACAATTTTGTCCATCGCAATTCCTTTTTTAACAAAGCATTGTAAGTTAATCGCAATATCTTGCCACTGTCCTTGCGCTATTGTTTGCATCTGCTGAGTAATATCAACAGCCGCTCGACAGCTACCCAATGCGTCACCAATTGATTCACAATGCATTTCAACAACTACTGGTTGAGTTATGCTTGAGTCACGTTTTACGGTAATAACCAAGGCAGAGTTTTGCTCTAGTTCAAAACCAAGATCTTCACTAAAGCTGCTTGAAAATACAACGCCTGTTTTTGCAGTGCCAGTAGTATCAAGTCGAAATGCATCTTCTTGAACAACTTTATCCACCGTACGATAAGCAATACCTGGTAGTTTGCCACTATTTGAGCGTAGTTCAATTGATTGCTGCTCAGATGACAAGAACATGCGCCATGGCTTAACTACTTGACCAGAGAATATATTGGTGTTTTTGGCTAGACCTTCATCACTGCTCACTTCTTCAGATAATGTATCTGATAAAAGTACTTGTTCTTTGTTATTTTTGTACGTTAAACCAAAACCGTAAGGTAATAACGGGTCGTAAACTTCGTCAAATCGGTTAACGGTTTGGCTTGCTGTTTTCGGCCAAGAAAAAGACAATTTTCCTTTAAAGTCATGTTGTATCTTTTTATTTTTGTCAGTTAATAACACATCAGCAACGGCCTTACCTTCAGAGCCGGGTAACCAAGCAGCAACAAATGCATCACTGGCATTAAGTTCAGCATTTACCCACATAGGGCGACCGCTGATAAAAATACTTACCACTGGAATGCCTTGAGCTTTAAGTTTTTTCAATAAGGCTAAATCAGTTTTCAAACCGCGCTGATAAGCTAAATTATCTTTATCGCCATGGCCTTCTGCGTAAGGTTCTTCACCAAAAACTACAATGGCAACATCTGGTTTTTGTGAAAACTGACCATGTTCACTCAAGGTGATTTTGCCACCTGCGGCTCTAACTTGAGAAGCTAAACCATCATAGATTGATGTACCGCCTGGAAAGTCTTCATTACTGTTATTAGTACCTTGCCAAGTAATACTCCAACCACCCGATTGCTTACCGATGTTATGAGCAGCGTCACCAGCAACCAAAATATTTAACTTAGGTGAAAGCGGTAATAAATTAGCGTTGTTTTTCAATAATACCAAAGATTCTCTAACGGCTTGGCGAGCCACTTCACGATGTGCTTCACTGCCCACTAATTCTGTTTTACCAGAAAACAGTCGATTCGCAGGGCTAGGTTTATTAAACAAACCTGCACGTAACTTAACGCGTAAAATACGGCTAACCGCATCGTCGATGCGCGCTTGTGGAATAACGCCTTGCTTGACTTGCGCTATGGTATTTTCCATTAACGGTTTCCAAGCATCGGTTGGCACCATGAAAATATCTAAGCCAGCGTTTGCCGCTTGTGGACAGTTGTCATTAGTACAGCCAACAATTTGTCCGTGGCCATTCCAGTCGCCAACAACAAAACCATCAAAACCCATTTTGTTTTTCAACACATCGGTTAACAGGTAACGATTGCCGTGAATTTTATCACCATGCCAACTGTTAAATGACGCCATAACAGATTGCGCCCCAGCGGTTAAACCACCAACATAGCCTTGGGCATGTAGGTCAAATAAATCTTGCTCTGTTGCTAGGTTATCGCCTTGGTCGTCACCGGCAACTGTCCCACCGTCACCAATAAAATGCTTTACGGTACTGATCACACGATCATCACCTAAAAAGTCATTACCCGCATGGCCTTGCAAACCTTTAACCACAGATGCAGCATAAGATCTTACAATTTCTGGATCTTCAGAATAACCTTCATAAGTGCGGCCCCATCGATCATCTCTAACCGTTGCTACCGTTGGCGCAAATACCCAATCAATGCCTGTGACCATCACTTCTGTCGCAGTAATTTTGGCTATTTTCTCAACCAATTCAGGGTTGTTTGCCGCACCTAAGCCAATATTATGTGGAAATAGTGTCGCACCAATAACATTGTTATGGCCATGAACCGCGTCTGTACCCCACATAGTAGGAATGGTTGAGCCATCTAAAGAATCATCAATAGAAGCTTGATACATAGCTTCGGCTAAGGCGATCCAATCTTGTGGCGTGGCATGTTTATTATTATTTGGAAAAGCGCCACCACCATTAAGGTAAGAACCAAAGCCATATTTACGCATGTCTTCTGGCGTAATATCACGAATTTCTGGCTGGATCATTTGCGCTACTTTTTGCGCTAATGTCATATTAGACAATAAACGCTGCACTTGACGCTCAAGTGCAGCATCTGCTTTTACTTCTGAGGCAATAGTCGGCCAAATTGACAGGTTTTTCTTAGCCAACACTAATTTTTCAGCAGCGACCTGTTTCGAGGCTATTTCAGTATCATTCGGCTTAGATTCAACTTTAGCGCCAGAATTACATGCCGCTAAACCCAATGCTGAAATCGTAGAAACAAAGAGGTAAGTAAATTTATTCATTACGCTTGTTCCTTTAAAATAACAGCCGTTGGTTTCGAGCCAATTAAACCGTAAGAAACAATGTAGATATAACAAAGTACCGGTAGAATGAAGGATAATTGCACACCCACGATGTCAGCAAGAACACCTTGTAGTAATGGCACAATAGCACCACCCACAATAGCTAAGCACAAAATGCCTGCACCTTGGCTGGTATGTTTACCCAAGCTATTTAGCGCTAAGCTGAAAATGGTTGGAAACATAATAGAATTACATAAACCCACTAAAAGAATAGCCCACATCGCTAAACTACCACTGGTTAACATAGCAACAGTCACTAAAATCACGGCAAAGAAAGCATTAAAGGCAAGTGTTTTACCTGCATCAATTTTTTGCATTACTGCAGCGCCGATAAAGCGACCAACCATAGCACCGCCCCAATAATAGGTCAGGTATTTAGCTGCTTGCATCTCTTCTAAACCGGCAATGTTAGCTTCACCAAAAAAGTTTATTAAAAAGCTACCAATAGAGACTTCAGCGCCAACATAAACAAATATACCCAATGCGCCTAAAACTAGATGACGATATTGCCAAGCCGAGCCTGAAACAACTTCATCAGCTTTAGTTTCTGCACTGGCAATATGAGGTAGTTTTAACCAAGCAAAAATAGCCGCTAATATCAGTAAAGCCGCCGTTAAAATTAAATATGGCACTTTAACTGAGTCTGCTGAAGGCTCAGTGGCCATTGAATGTACTGCTTCATTTAGGATAAACAAACCACCTAAATATGGTGCTACTGTGGTACCTAAAGAATTAAAGGCCTGAGTCATAGTTAATCGTGAAGAAGCTGACTCTGTTGGTCCAAGCAAGGTAACGTAAGGGTTAGCCGAAACTTGTAAGATAGTAATACCACTGGCTAATACAAACAATGCTGACAAAAACATTGGATAGCTATGCATTGACGCCGCAGGGTAAAACATTAAACAACCTAACGCTGCAACAACTAGTCCAGCAACAATACCTTTTTGGTAGCCCACTTTTTTAACTAGATGGCCAGCTGGCAACGACACTAAAAAATAAGCACCGAAGAAACAAAACTGCACTAACATCGATTGGGTATAGGTTAAATCGAAAATAGCTTTTAAATGAGGGATTAAAATGTCATTTAAGCAGGTAATAAAGCCCCACATAAAAAACAATGATGTTAATGAGATCAACGCAAAACGATTTTGGTTAGGTGCACCAATATCAGCGGTGCTATGTTGTTTGTCTAATACGACCGAAGTACTAGCCATAAGATAAATTCCTATACGATGGAATTAGAAATGTCATCATCTTTTAGAGGAGTTCAGTTAACTGATATCAGTTGAATTCAGTTAACTGAAATTCCCTTAGAAGACAACATTGCTAAATAAAGAGAAATACGCCTGCCTATCAAACAGGCGCTATGTTGAGATTATTTAAAGCTATATCGAACGCCTAAAGTATATCTCGAGCCGTATTGCCTAGCGGATAAAAACTGCGCTTCGTAACGACCGAAAGATTGTTCAGTTTCGTTATTTAAGTTAACCCCTTCAACGAATACTGTTAGGTTTTCATTAACGTCATAGTTAACACTCATATCGACTTGACCAAACTCTTTAGCAAACTGCGGAGGAGCATCGTTAGAGCCCTGAGATTGACCGACACCAATTAAGTACTCGTCACGCCATGCGTAAGAAACCTTCACTGACAAACCTTCTTTCTCATAAAACACTTGAAAGTTAGCTGAATCACTCAAACCAACAAGTGGAGATTGTTGTTCAAGACTTTCAGTATCAAAATTTACATCACCGTCAACAAACGTTGCATTAGCACCAAAACCGAAACCAGATTCACCGAAAACGTGTTGAATTGCCACTTCTAAACCATCAACCATTTTCTCATCTGAGTTATACGGCTCACTGATATTCCATTGCATTAGTGGATCATCAGCATTTGGGATAAGGTAGCCTTGATCATTTAACGTAGCACCATTTTCCTGCATTTTTGCAAAAACATTGTCGCCAGTTGTCGCCATACCATCGGCGGTTAGATCAGCTATTGCTTGAGCATAACGAGGACCTTTAGAAATATCTCGTATGCCGTCATATTGACTTGTCGTACTTCGGCTACTGATAAAGTTCTTAACATCTTTTCTAAAATAACCCACTGCAGCATAGCTAGCCTCATCATAGTAATACTCGACACTGAAATCTAAGTTTTTAGACTCGTATGGGTCTAAATCAGTATTACCTTGACTACCTGTACGTGAATCTAATCCAGGACTTGGACTTAACGCTAAACCACCCGCAAGATTACCTAAAGGGGCACGTGAAATGGTTTTGCTCCAAGATGCACGAGCGACAACGTCATCGGTTAAATCAACACGAATATCGATCATAGGTAAAAGAATGTCGTATTCACCACCTTCAACGTAAAAATTATTTACACCTGGGGTATATTGCGTGTGCCATTCAGTACCACCTCGCCACCAAACATTAGTAGGAACGTCTTGTAAAACATTACTTTCAACCTCAGTTTCTTCATAGCGCAATCCGACATTAACTTGTACAGGGAAATCTGCAACATCAAAGTCCCATAACGAAGAAACATAAATACTGTTGGTCTTTTCTTCAACTGAGCTTTCTGATTTCACACTTCCCTCACGATAAGGGTCAGTGCTAAAGTAGTCATCGCCAAGCAAGTCTTGGTTTAAGTATGCTTGCGAACGAGCAACAGCTTCATCGAAATCAAAGCTATAATAATATCCAGCTCCTATTGGATTTTCACCATTTGAGAACTGGTCTAAAAAGCCGTCGGTAGTGTTGTAACTAAACATGCTATCTGGAAAGGCAGCAGAATAATTTGGATTAAATAAGAAACCACCAATTAAACCACTCCACGCACTTGAACCACTCATGGCTGTTTCTGTGCGAGCAATACCGAATTTAACCGTCATCAACGGAATGTCATAAGTATTGTCCCAAGAACCATCAATTTGTAATTGCTCAACTTCAGACTGACCTGGGCTGTGAATAAATTGGCTAAAGTGCGAATCCATTTCACTTGGCGCTAACGTTGTGGTGCCATTTTTCCAAAAAATAGTTCCCTGCGGGATGTCACCATTGCGATAGTCATAGGTTTTAGTTACGAGTTGATCTGAACCGAAAACTAATGAACCTGTGCCATTCATGCCTGTATCTTGACCATTATCAGCTTTACTTTCTGAATCATGGTAATCAAAAGTTAAACTTAATTCATCGGTTGCTTGCCATTCAACATTGAAGCCTATAGATTTTTCATCAACTTTAGTAGTATCGCGATTAGCAGTGTAAGAACCATCGTTACCAGATAAGTCGGCATACAAAACCGTACCATTGGTATCTAATTCATAGGCGTTAATGTTTCCACCATAATCGTGCCATTGACCCCAACCCACTGAATTATTGCCGGTTGTAGCTTCACCCATAGTGTAATCAAGTGTCATAACAACACTTTCAATCGGCGCGTATTGGAAAGTAACATTGGCATTGGTTCTTTCACGTTCTACATCGGCAATACCATAATTCATATCACGAGGAAAAAACGCCCCAGCCGCTGCATTTGCAGAGCGGTTATCAACAACTTTATCTGCATCTAATGTCGGCAATTGAGCGTCTGGTTGGAACTGCCAGCCTTGAATATTTGCTGATTGTTGCTGAAAATCACGTTGTTGATGAGAAAAAGACAATGCAAAACCGAACATTTCGTCAGCAAAGGTATTGCTATAAAGGGCAGAGAGTTCAGGTGTAACATCATCACCTTTTTCATTCGACTCATCATAAATGGCTTTCGCTGATAAAGAGTATTTTTCTCCAGGGCTATTTAAAGGCTTAACTGTAACAATATTTACTGTTGCTCCTAAACCACCACTTGGGTGTTCTCCTCGGGCTGTTTTGTAAACCTCTAAAGCCGAAACACCGTCTGATGATAAGTTTTCTAAGCTATATGAACGAGAATTACCAGTACCTGGCATTTGACGGCCATTCAAAGTAATTAAGTTGAAGTCAGGACCAAAACCACGCACGGTTATTTGGCTACCTTCACCATTAGAGCGACTAACCGAAACCCCAGTAATACGCTGTAAAGATTCTGCTAAGTTAGTATCAGGGAACTTACCCATTTCTTCGGCAGAAATCGCATCAACGACACCTGACATTTCTCTTTTTACATTCATTGAACGGATCAAACTACCTTTGATGCCTTTCACTTCAATGACTTCAACTTCATCATTGGCTTTTTCTACTAAATTTTCTTCTGCTGCGGCTAACTGTGTGCTCAGACCTACGGTTAAAATTGACGATATAGTCAATGCTATACGTGTTTTCGTAAAAATTGATTGTTTCATGATTGCCCTACTTGCTTAAAATAGTATGTTAAAAGCGGCTTAATTATATTTTTAGCAGCCGCTTAACTTTTAATTGCTAGCTATTACGTGCCGATTACTCAGTTGGCTCGTAAATCATAATGTTATCTAAACGATATACTGCACCTTCACCAGCACCCCATGCAGGGAATATCATCAAAACATCAATGAAACTAATATCTAGACCAGCATCAAATAATGTTTGTAATGGGAAAGTGTAAGTTTGCCATTCTCCAACTACCGGGTCAGCACCTTCAAGACTTGTATTTAAAGCAAGCTCGGCAGAAGTAGCTGCACTATCAGATTCAATTTTAAATAACCACGCAGCTGAGGCATTGTTTGGTGCCGTTATGACTTTAAGCTCAAATTGCACCACACCGTTTGCTAACAGCGCTGACGCATCAACAAATACACCATCATCAGCAAGTAATCCCATAACAGTAGGTTCTGAACCAATAACAAACTCAGCCGTCACACCATGAGCAGTGTCATCATTTTCAAGAGTTGGCGTTGAACCACCACAACAATCCCAGATTGTCCAGCCCGTAGCTGGCGCATCGGCAAATATTACATTATTACCAGCGACTGCGGTTGGATCGTAAACTTTCACGTTATCAACAAGGTAGATAGCACCTTCACCAGCGCCCCAAGCAGGGAATATCATTAAGACATCAATAGCACTAACATCTAAGCCAGCATCAGCTAAATCGGCTAGATTATAGGTATATGTTTGCCACTGCCCAGAAGCGGGGGCCACACCTTCAACACTATCGGTTAAAGGCAATTCAGCGAAACTAGCATTATTATCGGATTCAACTTTAAACATCCATGCAGCATCGCCAGGCATTGCCGTTACTTTCATTTCAAATTGAATAACACCATTAGAAAGTATGGCTGACGCATCAAAAGGCGCAGGAGTAGTTGTGTTAGGATCACGAGAGATAAAGCCCATAACTGTTGGCTCTGATCCGATTGAGAATTGAGCTACGTTACCATGGGCATCATCATCTAATTCAACTGTTGGCGTTGAACCACCACAACAATCCCACAATGGCCAACTTGGGTTTTCGTCATCGGCAAAAATCACAAGTTCAGGAGAAGCACCAACATCACCTTCAATGGCCAAGTTCGTTATTAAATACTCTGCACCTTCACCAGTAGCCCAAGCAGGGAAAATCATAACAACATCAATCGCACTTAGGTCTAAGCCTTTTTCTTGCAAGGTCGCTAATGAAAAAGTGTAGGTTTGCCATTCACCAACAACTGGGTCAAGTCCTTCAATACTAGTATTAAGAGCAACATCACCTGTGTTAGGTCCACCATCGCCAGATTCTGCTTTAAGTAACCAAGTTGTAGCAGATGTAGGAGCAGTCACGACTTTCATTTCAAATGACAATGTGCCGTTTAAGTCGAGTAAAGGAGATGCATCGAATGGGGCTGAAACACCGGTAAAATCAGCAGGAAAATGGCCATCTCTGGTTGAAAATCCTAACACTGTACCGTTATTGTCATTGATATTAAATTGAACTACGTCGCCTTTGTCAGCATCAGCAATAATTGCAGGTGTTGTACCACCACAACAATCCCATGCTGTCCAGTTAGCCTCTAAAGAGCCATCAAAAATAGCGATATTTTTAGCAACACCGTCACTTGGTGGTAATGGCACGGGTGCTTTACCTTCAACAAGAGCATCATCAAAGCTATCGTAGCCAGGTCTTACTGTTTCACAACCTTTACCAGTTTCAGGATTCGACTGACATTGGTAAACTCTTACATAATCAACTTCGAATTTGTTATCAGCATGAAACGCTGTCGCATCGACACCTAAATTGTTAACGTTTTCAGGCCAGTCGCCACCTACAGCAAAGTTAAGGATTAAATAAAAATCTTTATCAAAAGGTGCGGTATCCCAATGGGTTTCAAGCTCACCAGAAACTTGGTCAAAATATTCTGTAAACCAACCTTTGTGGGCTAAACCAACGGCTTCATCTTTACTGTTATAACGTACTTTAGATTGACGTTGTGTGGCATATAAATAGCCATCCATATACCAACGAATTTCACCTTCTTGCCACTCTATAGCATAAGTATGAAAATCATCGGCTGGATTTACACCATCAGCTAAGCTATACGCTTTACCTGAAGATGAATTGTTCGGCCAGCTTTTACCGTAATGAAGTGTACCGTGAATATTACTTTCTACATTACCATCGGCACCAGCAACACCTAGGTTAACTGATTCAAAAATATCTATTTCGCCAGAACGTGGCCATTCGCCATACTCTTCATCTGTTGGCATCATCCAAAATGCTGGCCAACTACCTTGCCCTGAAGGCACTTTAGCGCGCATTTCAACTCGACCATATTTAAAGTCTGTTTTATAACGCGTGATCATTCTTGCTGAAGTAAAAGGTAGTGCAGCACCTTCTTCGGCAGGTAAAGCGACAAGGTTTAACATACCATCTTGTATGAATGAGTTTTCTGCACTATCGGTGTAACATTGCTTTTCTTGGTTACCACCACCGGCACAGTTAACTTCATGTGTCCAGTTTTGCGTATTGATAGCCTCGCCATCAAATTCATCACTCCACACCATAGCCCAATCACTGACGGGTTGTTGCGGATCAATTTTGTCCGGTTTAGTTTCGGTTTCAGCACTACTACCGCCACACCCTATTAAGGTGATGGTTGATAGTACAGCAAGCAACTGTGTAATATTTTTTGCAGCTTTTAACATAATAATTTTCCAATTCCCCGACTACTTTGTTGTACTAAAAAACTCGTATGATTGTAATTATATTATCTGATACGAATTCATTAGTAACATAGCTCGGTAGCCATAATGCTATTTGCATAACAATTACAGACTACCCCCTGTAATCATACTGATTCAAATTACAAACAGTTACAAACGAAATGCGCCATGGTGGTTAATGCTTGCGTTATGGAAGGTTTTAAGTGTAAATATGGGACAAGGCGTTACAAAAGTACGACAAGTAGTTAAATTTGTTTAGATTCTACAATTTTTTGTATGGTGGAACTGTAATTGCGACTGACCTTTAATTGTACGTCATCACCCAATTCAAGAATGCTTTCACTGTTGCGTAATGGTTTAATACTTTTAATACAATTAACGTTAACTAAAGTAGATTTGTGTATGCGAGTAAATATTTTAGGGTCGAGCTGACTAACCAGTTTTTTCATAGTTATTCGCACTACATGAGTTTCACTGGGCGTGTGAACACACATATAATCACCTGCCGCGTCAATCCAGCGAATATCTTTTATGGGTAAGAATACTTTTTCGTGATCATTATTTTTAATCACTAATTCCTGATTAAAAAGCGTCGGCAAGGGTAAATCAGATGCTAACCAATTTTCTAACTCCGTTACAGCAATACCTGAAGTTTCGCCCAAGGCACGTAAAAGTTTGAATTTTTCTTTACTTGAATCTAGCGGCTTAACCCGTTGCATTATCCGCTCTACCGTTTTTTGTAAACGCCCTAAATTAGCCGGTTTTAAAACATAATCAATGGCATTTAGTTCAAATGCTTCTAAAGCATATTCACCATAAGCACTAACAAAAACTATCATAGGTAAAATATCGGCCTGTAATGCTTGCACTACTTCTATGCCATTGAGGCCAGGTAAGCGTAAATCTAAAAACAATACATCAGGGCACAAGGTTTGACATAAATGAATAGCTTGGTCACCATCGCTAGCTTCTGCTATAACTTCAATTTCTGGCAATTTTTCCAATCTCAGACGTAAGCCCTCTAAAGCAAGAGGTTCGTCATCAACAATAATTGCGGTTAGCGGTTTATTTATCATATGTTAAGTTTGTTTATCAAAAGGAATAGAAATAAAGACCATAGTACCGCCCTCATCAGTATCAGTAATATTCACTTCATAGTCACCATTAAACATAGCACTTAGTCTAGCTTTTGTATTACTCAAACCAATACCAAAACCATCAGTGACCTTACCTTGGCTTTCTTGACCATTATCGATAACTTGAATCAATAAACGATCCGTCGATTTTTTAGCACTGATTCTAATTTTACCGCCAGACTTTCTTAATTCAATCGCATATTTAATCGCATTTTCCACTAAAGGTTGTAACAACATACAAGGTACTTGGCAAGCTAATGCCGTTTTACAAACATCTATTTCTACGTTTAGGCGATGGGAAAACCTGACTTTTTCAATGGACAAATAAAGCTCAATTAGCTCAAGCTCTTTTTGCAAGCTTGTTTTACTCTTGTCATTTTTATCTAATGAATAACGGAAAAATTCACACAGTTTATCAAGCATTTCATTAGCTTTATCATTTTCGTTTTTATAAATGAGCGTTGATATGGCATTCATGGTATTAAACATAAAGTGCGGGTTAAGTTGATATCGTAACATTTGTAACTGGGCGTCTTTAGTCGCTGTTTGCGCACGCAGTAACATTTCATGCTCACCCTGCAATTTAGTGTTATAAAGCATAATAAAATATATTGATGTCCAGACAAACATAGTAGTTAATGAGAACAATAACCAACCACCAAATTCCAAGGTGTTCCACGCTTCATTCCACTGCTGCTGATAAACCACCATTTTGTAGAAGCTTAACTTCATCACATTAAATACCAGCCCTAAAGTGGCGGCGGACGCAAAACTTAGCAACAGTGTTTTTTTAAGCGGTAAATGAACAATTTTACGGATCAATTGCCATTGTAGGTATGATAATAAAAATCCGCTCAATGTTTCTAAGAACAGATTAAGCATTTGACCTGAAAAATTAAAACCTTGCAGCGCCATTTGTGGACGAATAATGGCTAAAAAAACCACCACGGCATAACCTAACCAACCGGTAATTTGTAAAGTCCAAAATTGGTGGCTTTGCTTAGAAAAAGCTTGTGGCCCTAATTCAAGTGTACTTTCTTCATGATTTTCCGCTGTTATTTCCATTTTAGACAAGTCACTGTTTTAGCCGCTGTAATTGTTAAAGATATAACAAATCATAGGCAACGAGCAAGAAATGAGTCAAAACGAGTTATATCTGCGATAACACATCAGAGATACAATAATGAGATAGAGTAGCTTTTAAAAGCACACGTGCCTTAAAAGAGGCATCCTATTTATAACTTGCTTTTTAATAGACGATCGGTCTAATATAAAAGCATGACCAAAGATAATATATCACCAAAGCGTGGTAGGCCTGCTAAATCAGGCCGAGACAGCAACCAAACTAAGCAACTACTAATACAAAGTGGTGTAGAGCATTTTACTGAATTTGGTTTTGCCTCTTCAGGTATTGATCTGATCTTAAAAAAAGTATCTGTACCCAAAGGCTCTTTTTATCATTACTTCGCTAGCAAAGAAGCCTTTGGCATCGCGGTTATTGAAGAATACAGCCGTTACTTTGCTAAAAAATTAGATATACACCTGCTCAATGACAATAATAAGCCCCTCAAGCGTATTGCTAACTTTGCCAATGACGCTAAAGATGGCATGGCTCGATATAATTTCAAACGCGGTTGTTTAATTGGCAATCTCGAACAAGAAGTCACCCTATTGCCAGAAAGCCATCGGCTGCAACTATTAGCTACGCTTGATGATTGGCAACAAAAAATAGCCCGTTGTCTAGTATTAGCGCAACACGAGAACGCCATTCCAGCTTCACTTGATTGTAAAGCCTTAGCGAGCTTCTTTTGGATGGGATGGGAAGGCGCAATAGCTAAAAGTAAATTGACAAAAGATCTAACCCCAATCGATATTTTTATCGATACATTTTTACAATTAATAGCAAAGTAATTTTTAACTATTTATAGACGACCAGTCTAAATTGGAGAGAATAATATGTTTAAGAGTTTAGTGATTGATAAAAATGATAGCCAAGGCTATCACACCGGTATTAAAGAGCTTAGTGAAGAAGATTTGAATGATGGCGACGTGCTTATTAAAGTCCTTTACAGCACCATCAACTACAAAGACGCTTTAGCTATTACCGGTAAGGTTCCGGTAATCAGGCGTTTCCCGATGATACCGGGTATAGATTTAGTTGGTGTTGTCGAGCAATGTGATAATGATAAATTTAATATTGGCGATCATGTTTTGTTAAATGGTTACGGTGTGGGCGAAAAGTATCTAGGCGGTTTATCGCAAAAAGCGCGTATTAAGAGCGAATTTCTCATTCCTTTACCAGAAGGTATAACACCATTTAATTCCATGGCCATTGGCACTGCAGGATACACGGCGATGCTTTGTGTTATGGCATTAGAAAAGCACGGTATTACTCCTGAAAGTGGTAATATTTTAGTCACGGGTGCAACCGGTGGTGTTGGCAGTTTTGCGATTAGAATTTTGGCTGAACTCGGCTATACCATTACCGCGTCAACAGGCAGCGAACAACAAGCAGCTTATTTAAAGAAATTAGGTGCAAAAGAGATTATTGATCGTGCGGAGTTAACTGCCCCTGGTAAACCGCTAATGAAAGAGCGTTGGGCTGCGGCTATTGATTCTGTTGGTAGTACAACACTGGCTAATGTTTGCGCTAGCATTAACTACGGTGGTTGTGTTGCTGCTTGTGGTTTAGCACAAGGTATGGATTTTCCATCAACGGTAGCACCTTTCATTTTAAGAGGTGTTTCGTTACTAGGTATTGATAGTGTTATGCGCCCGCAACAAGACAGGTTAGAAGCATGGAGCCGGCTAGAACAGACGCAAATAGCTGATAAAATATCACAAATAGCGACAACGGTTGGCCTTCATGATGCTATAGCCGTTGCTGACAAGTTACTCAATGGTGAGGTTACCGGACGTGTTGTTGTTGATGTAAACGCTTAGAAAGCTGAACGCTAGTTATGGAGTTCCAATACTGCTGTATCTAGCGTTTTTAGCAAAACTGTCAGTAATAAATATTACAACCCAGCCGTTGACCATTTTCAACCCGGAAGCATAAACCGGTAATGAATTACTTGGGTTAACTACATATTGATGGTTCTGATAAGAAAGTATGACGGCCAGATTTCACGTACTTGCCGCTCCCAATTTGGGTCCACTTTGCCATTAGGTAATTGTAATAGCCAAAATTTAGCCCACTTTTGCACATTTTTACCCGACTTACTTAGCTTGAGTGGTGAGAATCGACGCTTATATTCATTACCTTTATATTCAAAAACCGCATTGCTTCTGGCTCTTTTATGCAAGCAATCTAATTCTGCCGTAATTATTTCGACCTCCGACAGAGGTAAATAACCTTGGTTTTTTAAGCAAGCTAATATCGCTGCTTTCTTAATGCTCACCTGCATATAGTCATCTATATAAGGGGTGTACACCATCCCCGTTAAACCATAAATAGAAGCAAGTTCACGATCAGCTAGAGCTTTAAGTGGCTCTAACTCTTGGTTAATGTCAGTAAGATCACTCATAACGTGAGGTGTTTTAACTAATTTTTTTGGCAATTATATTTCTCCTTTACCTTACATTCCATGAGCTTGCATTAACGTGGTGGATCAATATTATTAGCAATACTGGTATTTAATCGAAACCAACCTGCAATAGCATAACGATCGCGTAAAGCGGGTAATACTTCATGAGGAAACTCTTCGCTTAAAAAAACGACTATGGTGCCAAAATTTGGTGTTACCGTTATTTTACCATTATCAATAATGCTTGATTGTGCGGCTTGTGGAGGATAAATAATCAATTCTCCGCCATCCTCTGCAGACCAATTAGGATTAAGGTAAACCACCACAGATAACACACGGTTATCTTCACCTTTAAAAGCGTCTTTGTGCTTTTTATAAAAGTCGCCCTTGGCATAATGGGAAAAGTGACTCTCAAAAGAAAACAAACCTAGAAACAGGCGCTTATTTAGATAATTTTGCAATAAGCCAGCCCAGTTTATCCAAGCACCACCGGCCTCACTATTACCGGTTATCCAACAAATTTCATCAGTACGAATAAAGTCATTAATAACATGGTCTTTTGCTCGACCAATACCAGCACGCTTAAAATTACCTTCAGGCAGATGAGTAATATGTTGCAACAATAGTGAAGTCAAATTTTCAGGTAAAGCATAAGGGCAAATACTGTAACCCTTCTCGACAATGTCATTTGCTATTAATTCAAAGAGTGATTCAAATAATGTTGGGTCATCACCCAGAGGAGTAGCTTGAGCTATGTTCAACGAAAGAATGTCTTAGAGAGGAAAACTAACATGGTGGTGTTAATCTAATTAAATGAAATATGCTTCATAATAGCACACAGTTTAGTGCTTTCTTCAACTGAAACATATTTCATTGTAGGTTTATTTTGTACCCGCTACGCGCTAATAACTAATTAAAGCTAAGCGATTTTTTTCATTTGTTCTTGGTTATCAAGGTATTCGTCTAACGAGCCTTGAAAATCGATTAATTTTTTATCTTTAATATCAATAATACGGGTCGCTAAGCTTGAAACAAACTCACGGTCATGACTGACAAAAATTAATGTACCTTCAAAATCTTTTAACGCGTTGTTTAGTGCGTCAATCGCTTCGATATCCATGTGATTAGTTGGCTCATCCATGATCAATACATTGATATCAGCCATCATTAACATACCAAATAACAAGCGGTTCTTTTCACCACCTGAACAGTTACGGGCTTTTTTGTTCGCATCGTCATCAGTAAATAACATACGACCTAACATACCACGTACACTTAAATCGTTATGACAAGGTCGACGCCATTGTGACATCCATTCCATTAGCGTTAAGTCATTATCAAAAAATGAACCACTGTCTTGTGGACAATAACCCACTGAGGCATTTTCAGACCACTTAACAACACCTTCAAGGTGATCTAATTCGCTCATTAAACAACGTAACAAGGTAGTTTTACCCACGCCGTTTTCGCCAATAATAGCTAACTTAGCACCGGCTTCTAGTAATAAGTTGCCTTTTTCAAATAATACTTTGCCATCAAAGCCGTGACTTAAATTTTCAAGTTCTAAGGCTTGACGGTGCATTTTCTTACCTGGAGCAAAAGCAATTTTAGGCGTAATACGGCTCGATGATTTAACATCATCAAGTTTAATTTTATCCATTTTCTTAGCACGAGAACTGGCTTGTTTCGCTTTTGAAGCATTCGCGCCAAAACGGTTAACAAAGTCTTGCAGTTCAGCTATTTCAGCCACTTTTTTATCGTTACCCGCTAATAACTGCTCACGTAACAACCCAGATTGTGCTAGGTAAAATTCATAGTTACCAGGATAAATACGCAGTTCACCGTAATCAATATCAGCCATATGAGTACAGACAGAATTAAGGAAATGTCTATCATGCGAAATGATGATCATAGTACATTTACGTTTATTCAACTCACCTTCTAACCAACTAATGGTATGAATATCCAAGTTGTTGGTAGGCTCATCAAGTAATAAAATGTCTGGGTTTGCGAACAAGGCTTGTGCAAGTAAAACACGTAGCTTCCAACCCGGTGCTACTTGCTGCATTGAACCGTAATGAAAAGATTCATCAATACCGGCTTCAAGCAATATTTCGCCAGCACGACTTTCTGCGGTGTAGCCGTCCATTTCTGCAAATTCGCTTTCTAAGTCACCAACACGCATACCATCGGCTTCACTCATTTCAGCCTGTGCATAAATAGCATCTCTTTCTTGCTTAACTTTCCATAGCGGCATATCACCCATGATCACAGTATCAATAACATTGTGTGCTTCAAAGGCAAACTGATCTTGGCCCAAAGTACTGACTTTGTTGCCTGTACTTACCGATACATTGCCTGAGCTTGGCACTAAATCACCACTCAGTATTTTCATAAATGTAGACTTGCCACAGCCGTTTGCGCCGATCAAACCATAACGGTGACCGTTGCCAAATTTAGCCGAAATGTTTTCAAATAACGGCTCTGCGCCAAATTGCATGGTAATGTTCGATGTAGTGATCAAAGAGGTATTCCTATTTTCCGTTAACTAAACTCACAAGTGCTAACGGATAGCTTTAAAGTGATAGTTAATACTGAGATTGCTGTAACCAAGCCAGATGTATCAATTAACACCAACTCAGCCACCATAATAAAGCCGCGCATTATACAGCAATAACGCCCTGAGCCCCACCGAAACTTTACTTTTAATTGATTATTTTATAAACAGTGCATTATTGTATGATTTAATGCTGATGCTACTTGTGTACTAAAATTAAAATTTGCCTTAGAAAGACCTTATAACTTGAGTTCAACAGGAAGGTAAACTAGCAACTTACTACCTTATTTAATTATATTTTCAACCAGCTTACCTTCTCCAAAGCTGGTCTATCGTTCTAATTCAGCAAAAATCACGCGCAATATGTCTTATATTACCTATAATTAAAAGTTACAAGTGAATGATAAAAAGCGCCTCACCATTCTACAATTATTAAGGAACTTCTTTGAAAGTATTAAATTCGCTACTCTTTGCCCTTGGATTGTTAGTTGTAACTCAAGCTAAAGCAGGCTTCATTACCACAAATGAAAATGAGCTTGACCGTATATTTTCTCAAACGAGTTTTGACGACAGACCAATCGACATACGTATAGGCAAAGCTACAGAATTAATTCTCCCAACCCTGCTAGATATATCAAGTGACGCAGAAATTTTTCAGCTATTTAACCAACTTGTTGGTGCATTTGATGTGGTAAATTTTTACTTTATAGACACTATCAGCGCATGCGGAATAATAAACGTTAATATAGTAGGCTGCGGAGAATTCCCAGGAAATGACTTTGTCGTAGAATCTTCTTTCGCTGCGGGCAGTTTCGGAGGAGAGTTATTAGCCCATGAATTAGGTCATAATTTAGGATTACCTCACCGATCTGGTCAATTCCTAATGAATGGTTCTCTAAATAACAATACCACGTTGACTTTGGCTGAAGTCAACACTATTCATACCAGCTATTTAGTTAAAAATAATGGACAGGCTACTGATAAAGAGTATTGGATTGACATTAATCCAGTATTGATTGTCGCTACTCCTAGTGCACCTGTTCCAGAGCCAAGCACATTAGTTTTATTACTGCTGCCTTTGGGGTTTTTAATTAGAAAAACAGTAAAACTAACGTTTGAAAATTCATAAAAAAATTAAAACCTATTCTTAATTATCGTAGGCTTTTAGTCCATGGAGCACCTATGCCACTTGGTAAATCTATATTAATCGTCGGTTTTTTTACTTTATTTTTTATAAACCCAGTAAATAGTCATGATACAAAGCAGCTTGATAAATGGCTTGAGCATTGTCCAAATAATCAATTTTGCTTCGAACACCCAGTTAGCTTAATCCTGGCCAACGTACAAGCTATAGATTCAATTGCGGGTCAATTAGAAAATAAAAACTTAATATTAACTTATGATTTAGGCCGATATGCTTCTACATTTAGTGAATTATCAAGTGCCACCTCTGAGCTTATAATAATTGACGGCCATCACGGTAGAATATTAATACAGCAAAATAAAATGGCACTAACCATTGCTAATGTGTCCGGTAATACGAGCTTTTCGATGTTAATCGAGTTTAAAAATACAATTGAGTTAGATCAAGGTAAACGGATTTTTAAATCAGTTAAATTTAAACCGTAAACCTTGCTTCATGTTTAAGCCGCTATATTTCGGCACCTCTATAATATCTAATCAACAATATTCAGAAGTTATTAATAGCTTTAAAAGTCCAATTATCAAAGTTAATACAATCTACAAGCCATATAAGTTGAATCGAGCAAATATTAACTAAAATCTCCTACACTTGTAATACAACTGCTTCATTAAACAGTCGATCAAAAGCATTGATTTCAACGGGAGGACTACACACATAGCCTTGGTAATATCCACAGTTTAATGATGATAAGTAGTTAACTTGCTCTCGTGTTTCAACTCCTTCAGCCACTACACTTATTTTTAGCGTTTGAGCCATATTAACAATGGTCTCAATAAATATTGCACCTTCTTGAGTATCGTAGTCGTCCAAAAATGCCTTGTCGATTTTGAGCACATCGATAGGAAAGGTTTTTAAATACGATAACGAAGAATAGCCTGTACCAAAATCGTCGAGTGATATTTTAACGCCTAGGGCTTTAATGGCCGAAAACGTTTTATGTATAGCTTTGCTGTCATTTAAAAATACAGACTCAGTAATCTCTAGCAAAACTTTGTTAGCGCTTACTTTATAGGTGTCTAATAAAAACTTGAGATGAGAAACAAAACCTCGTTGTAGAATTTGTTGAGCAGCAACATTAATTGACATTCTAAGCTGATAATCATTATCTTCCCAAAGGTGCAGTTGTTTAATCGCTGTTTCCAGTACCCAATCACCCAGCTCAATAATAAAGCCATTCTGTTCAGCAATAGGAATAAAAATATTAGGAGGAATAAACACGTCGTTAGAACCTTTCCAGCGAATAAGTGCTTCAGCGCCAGTTATAACACCTGTTTTCACATCATTTTGTGGCTGGTAATAGAGCTCGTACTGATCGTTTTTCAGCGCTTCACGCATTGCATTTGTCAGCGCTATATATTCCTGAGTTTTGACATTAAGCGACTCTGTAAAAAAGTGATACCCTCTCCGGCCGCGTGCTTTCGCTTCATACATGGCAATATCGGCATTCTTCATTAATGAGACAAGATCATCGCCATCTTTAGGGTAAATAGTGATCCCGATACTACTGGTAATTTGAATGGTAAAAGTATTAATTAACCATGCTTTCATGAGTTGAGTTTGAATTCGATCGATGATTTCATATAATTCAACATCGTCTTTATAGTGCGTTAGTACAATAACAAACTCATCACCACCGATACGTGCTACAACGTCATTAATACGTAGAATTTTTTGTATTGCTTGAGCAATACTTTTTAATAATTCATCACCAACATCATGCCCTAAAGAGTCATTAACTGACTTAAAGTGATCTAGGTCTAGAAACAATAGTGCAAATTCTTTTTGCTCTCTGTTACTCACCTCTATAATTTGTTCCACTCTTTCCTGTAAGTAATTTCGGTTGGCAAGTCCACTAAGTGAATCTGTTCTAGCTAAGTTATAAAGTTCCTTTTTTTCCTGGTCTAGTCGACTAAATGTTTGCACCATAGAAGCACGTATATATTCGATTTCCCGAATTATAAACGGCTTGGGAATATTTGAATGATAGTAAGCATATTGGCGTAAAGTTTCTAGCGGCAGAGCGACTAGTCGGCCAATAACCAGCCAAATTATAGCCACAAAAATAATGGGTATAAGGATAAAAAACAGAATAAAATCACGCTTCGCTTGCGTAAAGTTATGTTTGATATATTCATTATCAAAATAGAAAACCAGTGCGTAATTTTTTATTAACTTCCCCTGGTAATAGTGAATATTGCCCTGTAATGCACTTTTGTCATTCAGAAACGTGAAGTCACTTTTATGCGGAGCAAAATACAAGTCACTTGCTGTTGGTATTTTTGAGTATTTGTGTTCGGTTGTCATGACGAGTTCGTCATCTTTAAAAATGGCAATAGCACTCAAATATTTATTATTAGCCGCTTTTCTATCAAGCAATGGTCGAGCAGAAGAAATGGGCTCTTTTTTTATTTGCTTTGATAAAACATAGGACAGTTCAGAAAGATCGTTCTTTATACTTGTCACAATGATTTTGGCGGTAATATCACGCTGAGAAAAATAATAATATGCAAATATAATATACATACCGGTAAGTAAGAAAAAGATTAAACCAAAGGCAACTTTTTTAATCGTTAAATTCATATGAGCTCTTTAGTTGAAAAATCTGACTCTTGCAAACGCAGCTCTAATGCATCTTCAAGTTCTTTATTAATCCATTCAATGTCATGCAGTTCGGTTACAAAATCTTCATAGGTCAAGCCAGTAAAATAGGGTTTTATGGTTTCATAAAACTCTTTAGGATCAGAGTGTAATGAGGCAATGGCTTCATCAACTAACTTTTTAAGGGCAATAAATTGTGCTTTGTGTGCAATAAGCTCTTCTGTACGGGTAAAAAGCGCATCTATTACCAATAAATCAAGACCATTCTTAGTTGATATAATCTCTTTAAAACCGTTATTCTTTAATTTAGAGTCGTAAGGCATATAAGTAACAATTAATATCTGCTTATTCGGTTCATTATTTGTCAGCGAGGAAATAGCACTTTGGTCTCTATCAATATAGTTAATCCTACTTTCATCGATGTTAAATTTGCGAATAAAGTCATTCAACACCGTGAAGTTTATAGAATCCATCTCTAAGTAAGCATCAACTTCACTGGTACTATTCTGCAACTCAGTAATTGAATGATTACTCATGACCATATCGCCACCATTTGAACGGTCAAATAACATGATGGGCACTACGTTTGGCAGCTGAGTTTTCAAAATTGAGAGTTCGTACTGAGTGCCACAAAAGGCATCAGAATTACCTGCTTTGAAGAGGTACATATTTTCACTTAGCGAAACAACATTAATAAGCTTAATATCGATTAAATCAAGTGAGCCTTTTTCTTTCGCATAGAATAGTGGAGTGTAGCCTAGCCAGTTAGTTGCCGATATTCTCAAGGTATGATCATGAGACTGTGGCTGACAAGAACACAGTGAAAACACGATAAAAATCAGTAAGAAAACCCTCATATATATTCCCATTTTACTTGTAACTATAGTATAGATTTACAGATAAGAAAACACCGTATTGGCGGATACTATAACGTCGCAGCTCAGATGTACGCTGTAATCGAAATTGCTGAGAAACATATAATTTCATTATTAATCTAACGAAATAATTAAACAAAAAAGTGCTTTGCTTCTGGATTTTTTTCTAAATACTTAACAATATATGAACACTGTGCGACGGCTTGTTTATTATCTTTTTTAATCTGTGCAAGTACCGCCTCTAAAAGTGTTTTAGCTAAGCCTTTGCCAGCAAGTGCTTCAGGAACGACAGTATGCGTTAAATGCATATGGCCATTTTGATCATCGTAAGTGATATACGCAATATGACTTTCGATGTGATATTCATATTTAGATGCTGCTACGTTATGTATAAGTGTATGCGACATATTTTTCCTTTAAGATCAATTTGATTTATTTTATTTCTACTGAAAATAGCACGAAATTTCAAAGTGTACATGTCATAATTAACGTAAAGTGTCATATTGCTGACATTGATTATTTTTCTATGTATTTATACTAGGAATTATCAAATAGGATTACCAAAAATTATTCGTTGGTGACTTTTACCTTGCGTTAATCATCATCGGCTTTATCTAGCAAAATTCAGTTCAAAAATTTATCTGCAGAAAATGTGCAGGAGGTCAGTGTGAATTATAAAGATTATTATAAAATTATGGCCGTCGATAAAACCGCGTCCCAAGATGAAATTAAAACATCTTATCGGAAATTAGCGCGAAAATTTCATCCAGACGTCAGTAAAGAAAAAGATGCCGAAACTCGTTTTAAAGACATAAACGAAGCCTATGAAGTGCTACGTGATAAAGAAAAGCGCGCAGCCTATGATCAACTGGGTAGCAATTGGAAAGCAGGCCAATCAGGCTTTACACCACCACCTAGTTGGCAAGATCAATACCAACAAGGCAACGGTAACTTTAATGCGGGTGCTGGCGGTCAAGGCGACTTTAGTGATTTTTTTGAATCATTATTTGGGGGCGGCTTCGGTGGTGGTCAACATGCAGCGCGCGGTCGTCGGTCTATGCAAGGGCAAGATAGCAACGCAAAAATATTGATTGATTTGCAAGATGCTTATACCGGCGCAACCCGTAATTTCACACTACAAGACCAAGTGGTTGATCAACAAGGAAGAACACAAACTAAAGATCGTACATTAAAGGTCAGTATTCCAAAAGGCATTAAGCCGGGTCAAAAAATACGTTTGAAAAAGCAAGGACAAGCAGGCGTTGGGGGCGCACCTAATGGCGATTTATATCTAGAAGTAGGATTTAATCCAGACTCACTATATACCATTGAAGGTGCTGATATAACAACAGAACTTAGTATTAGCCCATGGCAAGCGGCTTTAGGTGAAAAAGTAAAAGTACCAACACCTACAGGACATATTGATTTAAGCTTGCCTAAGTTAATCAGTAGTGGCAGTAAAATGCGTTTAAAAGGCCGAGGACTGCCTTGTAAAGTTGCCGGAGACTTTTTTGTGAAATTAAAAATTGTTTTTCCAAAAAGTTTGTCAACCGAAGAAGAAGCGCTTTATCAGTCTTTAAAAGCGCTAGCAACGAATAGCGACAAAAATATTGAGGATGAAGCATAGAAAAAGTAGATGCTTCATTTATTCGCCATACTGAGATTTTCAGTATGGCGCTAATTCTCTTAGCCCATTAATAGCACTTAGGCATTGCCTCATAGTTAATCGGTGCAACCTGAAATAGTGATCGCTGGTCGTTCGCCTTGATCTGCTCGGGTATAAGTCAGTTTGCAGACGCCAGCACTTTCAATTTCACTTGTTGTCAAACCTTCAGTATCATTGGTAAGGGTAAAAATTATCTCGGGATCAGTTCCCGTAAGTTTAAAGTCGTCTTCAGTGAAATTGAGTACTGCCTTTAAGTTTTCTTGGGTTGCAAAGGGATAGCCATATCTTATTCTAATGCCTGATGACAGCGTTTCATCAAAGGAATTCCCCACCCCTTCAATAATCGCTTTAGTGTAAGTAAAAGTAGCTGCTGTTTCTAACGATGACTTAAGCCCATTCATTACGGCTTGTCGCGCATCACCTTGTAAATTTATAAATTTGGGTAAAGCCGTAGCGGCTAAAATCCCCAAAATAATAATAACAATAACTAATTCTATTAACGTGAAACCCGACTGTTTCTTCATATGAAGAATTTCACCCAAAAGCAATATTTAGGTGTAATTTAACATCCTTATATTTTAAAAAATAGGGTTGCTGTACGTACAAGTGCGAAGGGATACTTTACCTTTTGTAACAAAACCGTTACATAATGGTTAAGTAAGATCTGGATGTTCTACTAAGGTTTAACCATAGGCACGTTAGCTAAGCTTTCGGTATATTTCGCAGCTTTTTCCAATGCTTCTAGGTCTTTAACAATCAATTGATTGCGTTTTTTATCGATGGTACCTGCTTTTTTCCAATGCTGTAATTGTTTATTAATCACTTGCCTTACCGAGCCTGTCATTCGCGCTAAGGTTTCATCGTTTAAACCATTTACTAAATGATGCTGATGTTCTTCGGCTTTACTACCGGAATAAAACTTAATTTTATTAATATGTTCTAAAATAATACGGCTTAAGCGTGTAGTGACATCATGTAAAACTAAATCACTTGCCTGTTGCTCTTTTTCACGCATTTTCTTTGCCAAATAAGGCATAAATTGTTGGTTAAACTCTGGATAGGTCCACAACCAGTGTCGCATGGTAGCCAGTTTAACCGACAGCAATTTAGCCGTAGTCAAAGGGGAAACAATCACGTCATGGGGTTGATCGTCTAATAACACCATCAAGTCAAAACAATCACCTGCATAAAGCATATCTAATGTCGCTTCTCTGCCTGTTTCGGGATTACTTTGTTTAATTTCTATGCTGCCATCAAGTACCACAAAAAAACGTTGTGTTAGTAAGTTTGAATCAAAGTAGTCACCTTTGCGCCATTCATCAAGCTGAAATTCTTGTTGAAAATCCTCAATTAATTTTGCCGGTAAATCTGCAAAAATATTAGCTTGCTTTACCAATACTGGACTGGCTTTTTTAGGCAAATGGGTAACATCTTTATTCATAAGTACAATGATTTAAACCATAGTTAAGTGTATGGCTTTATTCTACCCCGTTGTTGCAATATAGCAAAAACTAATCTTATTTTTCATTTGCTTAATGTCAGCGAACACCTCAAGTAATTCATTGAATTTTATATTTAAAATATATTAAGTTGAATAAAAAGTAAAAAATCATCACAACTGTCATATTTGTGACAGAAGCATTTCCCCACCTTCCGTATTATAGCCCCACTAACCAAACAGCTTGCGTTAAACCGTTAATACAAGTTTGTTTATACGGTCAAATTGCTTACTGGAATATAGCCATAAAGCATCAGACCTTTTTATGAAGTTTTAAAAGAATAGGTGATTATTATGTCTAAGACTATTGGTATTGATTTAGGTACAACAAACTCATGTGTCGCAGTGATGGAAGGCGGCGTTGCAAAAATTATTGAAAATGCGGAAGGTAGCCGTACCACACCATCAATTGTTGCATATGCCAACAATGAAACATTAGCGGGTCAACCAGCAAAAAGACAAGCGGTGACAAACTCTAAAAATACATTATTTGCGATTAAACGTTTAATTGGTCGTAAATTTGATGATAAAGAAGTACAAAAAGATATTAAACTTGCACCTTATAAAATCGTTAAAGCAAGTAACGGTGACGCTTGGGTTGAAGTAAACGGCAAAGCTTTATCGCCGCAAGAAGTATCAGCACAAGTTTTACGTAAATTGAAAAAAGATGCTGAAGCTTATTTAGGTGAAACAGTAACAGACGCGGTTATTACCGTACCTGCCTACTTTAATGACTCACAGCGCCAAGCAACAAAAGACGCAGGTAAAATTGCTGGGCTTAATGTTAAACGTATTATTAACGAGCCAACAGCCGCAGCATTAGCTTATGGCGTTGATAAAAACAGTAAAGCTGACCAAAAAGTGGTCGTTTATGACTTAGGTGGTGGTACTTTCGATGTCTCTATTATCGAAATAGCCAATGTGGACGGTGAAAAGCAATTTGAAGTGTTGGCAACCAATGGTGATACCTTTTTAGGTGGTGAAGATTTTGATTTACGCTTAATAAATTACCTTGCTGATGAATTCAAAAAAGAAAGTGGTATTGATATCAAACAAGATCCTTTAGCCCTACAGCGCATTAAAGAAGCGGCTGAAAAAGCGAAGATCGAGTTGTCATCAGCACTACAAACCGACGTGAATTTACCTTACGTTACTGCTGACGCTAGTGGCCCTAAACATTTAAAGATACAAGTTACTCGCGCCAAATTAGAGTCACTAGTTGATGACTTAGTAAAGAGCACCATCGCCCCCTGTGAGCAAGCATTAAAAGATGCGGGTTTAAGCAAAAGCGATATTAACGAAGTAATTTTAGTCGGTGGTCAATCACGCATGCCAAAAGTGCAAGAAGCCGTTAAAGCTTTTTTTGGCAAAGAACCACGTAAAGATGTAAACCCTGATGAAGCGGTTGCCATGGGTGCAGCGATTCAAGCGGGTGTGTTGTCAGGAACAGTTGGTGATGTGCTATTACTTGATGTAACGCCGTTATCACTGGGTATTGAAACCTTAGGTGGTGTAATGACCAAGCTTATAGATAAAAATACCACTATACCAACACGTGCTTCTGAAACTTTCTCTACGGCTGAAGATAATCAAGCGGCGGTTACGGTTCATGTGTTACAAGGCCAGCGTGAAATGGCAACAGATAATAAATCGTTAGGTCAATTTAACTTAACGGATATTAACCCTGGCCCACGCGGTTCAGTGCAAGTTGATGTTACTTTTGATATCGATGCTGATGGTATTTTAAATGTTACCGCGAAAGACAAAGCAACCGGTAAGGAGCAAAGCATTAAAATTACCGCATCAAGTGGTTTAACGGAAGATGAAGTTAATCGCATGGTAAACGACGCAGAAATGCACGCGACTGAAGACAAGAAAAAGCGTGAATTAGTGGAGCAACGTAACCAAGCTGATCAATTAATTCATACCGTACAAACCTCGATGAACACGTTAAGCGATGATCAACAAGGCGAGCTTAAAACCTTAATCGAGCAACTGAAAATGGCGGTTAATGGCGATGATAAAGGCGCAATTGAAATGCGACAAAAAGCATTACAAGAGGCTTACACTAATATGATGCAAGCTCAACAAGCGCAGTCACAACAAGCAGAGCAACCACAAGGAAATGCTGCCAATGACGAAGCTAGTAACGAAGATGTTATTGATGCTGAGTTTGAAGATGTCAGTAATGGTTAAGCTTGAAGCTACTTGAAGCTATAAGTTAAAGGCTGAAAGTTAAAAGCTGAAAACAAACCCCTAATATTTATTATTAGGGGTTTTTTATGGCATATAAAATCTCAGTAAATCACATACAATTATAATTGTGCTCTTTTTGACGATTCATGAGCTTTTTAAAATGCATTAAGTAATGGCTGAACGAGTAATAACTAACACATGAAATCAAGCAATATTAAGGATTAGGCTTGCAAAGCGTAAAGTGGTAGAAAATAATGGCGTATGCTGTTTTACAAAAAGTTGGTTATGTTGAATACCTTTGAAATTAAAAATTATTGTCATGCTAAGTTAATGGTCGAGAGTTGGCCAATTGGTCATTCGAGCACTTGGTGTATTCTAGGCACTAATGACTCAGGAAAACAAGAACTTGCTCAATTGCTATCGCGAGAAATAACGCCAATTTCTGTAGAAAAAATACTGTTACCAGCGCCGAATGACATCGCTATTATTTCCTTTGAAGCACAACAAAAAATTTATGAACACGAGTTAAAAATCGATAATAGCGACTTTATAGATCAGCAGGATCTTGGCACGCTCGTAAAAGAGTTTTTGCCTCAAGATAAATTAAACGACCCGCTTATTAAACTCGTAGGATTAGCACATTTATTAACCTCAGGTTACCGACAATTAAGTTCAGGTGAAAGCCGTAAACTACTGATACTTTCAGCGCTTCTGCATGAAAAGAAAATGATTATTTGTGAAGACCCTTTTGACAGTTTAGATCAAGAAAGTAGCCAGACTTTATCGACACTTTTTAAAGGTATTATTAAAAACAGCAATATCACGCTTATTCTTCTATTGGGTAACCGCATCGACATCCCTGATTGGTGTGAACAATTAGCGGTAATTAAACAGGGGGACTTTAACGTTATTGGGACTCAACATTGTGCTAAAACACAAGCCAAACTCGATGATTTTTTTAAAAACGATGATGACAAAATTACACTGCCAGAACAATTTTATGCGACTAAGTCCAATGCACATGATTATTTGGTGAAATTAGTTAATGGCACCGTTCGTTATCAAAGTAAAACCGTTTTTCAAGGGCTAAATTTAAGTGTAAAGCCACAACAACATACCTTAATTACCGGCCGAAATGGTAGTGGTAAATCAACGTTATTACATTTAATAACCGGCGAATGTACACAATGCTACAGTAACGATTTAACACTATTTGGACATCAACGAGGTAGCGGAGAAAGTATTTGGCAATTAAAAAAAGATATGGGCATAGTTACGCCTGAATTGCATCGCCAGTATCGCGTAAACTCAGATTTACTCACGGTAGTACTTTCAGGTTTTTTTGATTCTATTGGGCTGTATCAGCAACCCGAAAAATATCATATAACATACGCTGAGCAATGGTTAAAAAAGGTAGGTTTAAATCATAAAGAAAAAACATTATTTAACGATTTAAGTTTTGGTGAACAACGATTAGCACTTATCGTAAGAGCATTAATTAAAGCGCCTTTGTTATTGATCCTTGATGAAATTACACAAGGTTTAGATGAATTTAATCGTCATCGCATATTGAAGATCATTAAAATGATAATGAAAGAAAGTAACTCCACCCTACTGTTTGTTACTCACAGAACAGACGAACTACTCGACACTTTCACACAACATATTAAGCTCTAAATACTTCACTTAGGATAGAGGTTGTATATTTTTATAGCTCAACAATATAAGTAAAAGTAAGTAAAAACTGTGCTTAATGAGTAAATAATCATTTTTATTTCCAAAAAACTTGTGAGCTATACCATTGTACAAATGAATATAAAAAGGCATTCGTCTTAAAATAATCGACGCACGGTAATCAACTATGTTGTTACGATAATGCCTCAGACAAACAAAAAAAGATTGATAGAAATCAAGATACTTATTCACAGTAAGGTAATCGTCCCCCATTTTAGCTTCATCCTGAATATGCTAATAAAATAGGACAGCTAACTCAACATTAATAGGGTGCTCTTTGTTGTGCTAAATTAAAGCTAATTGGAAAATAACGTGTGACTTTACCACCCAATTGCATCAACTACGGCCATACAATTACATACAGCGTTGCCACTTAACAAATAAAGAAACTCTATAAAGCAGTCATAAGATTGATTATACGAAAGGGCCATTTGGAGCCTTTAGCGGTCAAAAATGGTGGCTAATATTCACCTCAATTTATGTCGGCTAAGATACGAAAGCGGACGTTCAATACATAGTACGATGTACATCACCTTCTATGCTCTCAACATCACTAACCATGATATTGCCTTTGCTTACGTCATAACTTGAGAAGTCATTCAATAATAGCTTACTGCCTTCATGTTTTTTATTTAAGGGCACCGCGTAAAGGTATTCGTTTCCTCTTTCGGCATTAACGTAATATAAGATATTGGAATCTATTTTTACATGATAAAAATCAGTTGGTAGTGATATTTGCGTATTGATAAAACTTAGCTGACTATTAGAAAGATTATCTTCGAAAGACGAATAACTTACTTGGTACAAAAGGTTACTTTGTTGTTCAATAAAATATATAAGTTCTAGTTGCTCGTTGTCCATCAAGCCATAAGCCCATCTTCCGTCAAATTTTAGTTTTTTGTTGTTAGAAACTTGGATTACTACCAACTCAGGGTTTCCATTAATTACCCTAGTAATAGCCACACCCTGGCTCGTAAGCCAATCCAAAGAAATGATTGGATTTTTACTTTCATAAATCAAATGTTCTGATTTAAATGCAGTCAAAGGTTCATTTGGGTTTAGTTCACTTATGGGAACTTGATAAACCTTGTTATCAACATTTAATAAAACATGTTTATCGTCCTCAGAAATTGAAACGTATTTAAGCCAATGAGAGTTAAGTAAATTAGTGACTACTTTGGCTTGCTGATATTGGTTGTTTGCCAAATATAACTGCATACGGCCACTTCGTTTTGAAACGAATAGGTACTGGTCGCTGTTGTGAAATAGTGCAGGATAAACATCAAGTACTGATGAATTATCAATAGGTTCACTGTTTTTCAAAGACATTAACCAGCGATTGTTATAGTTTTTGTTCTCTGTACTAAAAAGTAAATTTTTACCGTCAGGCAACCTTGAAAGCTTTGGCAATATTTCTTCTGATATATTGATAACTTCAGTAGAATTTTCGCCATTTATGTCACTTTTGATGATTCGCTGAGAAGGTGAAGGAGCAAAGTAATACACTTGCTCTGAGTCATGATGCCATATAGCTTCGTACACAGGCTTTTCAAACTTGATCCCCTTTGTAATTTTGTTATCCAACAAATTTAGCGACAGTAACTGCGTTTTGTAATCACTATCTGTACTCATTACTAAAAGTTTTTCGCCATTAGGGGATATATCAAGACTATGGTGTCCCCAACCCTTGGGTTGTGATTGGGTAACAATCCTGTGCTCTCCAGCTTCAACATCAAAAGCATAAATTTGATTCGGCCAATAATTCTTAGGTTGAGCAGCATAGTAAAAGGCATTCTGACCAACATGATAATCTATATCTTTCACTCTCTTATCACTGCAATCGAATATTTTTTTTGGGGCTTGGCTTACTTGATTTAGCTCTTCTGGCGCTGGCAAAATTTCTTGATAAACTCCGCATTCATTCGCCAATATATCAAGGTAAAAGATGATAGTTTGATTTGAATTACTGTCTTCAATGATAGAAATGATTTGACTAATATTGCTTATTACTTTTGCTTGTTTAGTGACGGAGGTGTCAATATTTTTGATCCATAGCTCAAGACCTGTATGTTCATCATTTTCTTTTAAATAATATAAGTGCGTATTGTTTGGGTGCATTATAGGAGAAAGCTCTGCGCCTTGGTCTCGTGTTAATGCTACAGAGTAGCTATTATTTGAGGAACTGTTGTTACTAGATTTAAGTGTTATGAAAATGCTTAAGACAATGATCAAAATAACAGCGAAAGAAATCCCTGTATAAGTTTTCCACTTTTCTTCCAAAAAACCAAGTGAAGTCATTTGGGCTATGTTTGTATTAATTAAGTTTGAATCATTTTGGGTTGAATCGGTGACTTCTAGTGTTTCAACATTACAAACTAGACGATATCCCCGTTTAGGTACAGTTTGAATGTAATTCGGTTTTTTCGCATCATCAGCTAGTAACTTGCGAAGGTTACCTATTAATTTATTGATGGCATTATCGGTAACTACAGAACCTGCCCATAATTGATCAAGCATATCTTGCCTTGATATAACAGCATTAGGGCGTTCAATGAATAGCAGTAGTAACTCAAATATTTTAGGCTCTATAAATATTTCAGAATTACCGCTAGCATTCAGTAAACGTGAATGTTCTACATCGAGTATATACTCGCCAAATTTAATCATAACCTACTGTAATAAGCCTCAAATTAATCAACCTCATTCAAACGATATCACACAGAAAGTTATATTGAAAAATGAATTAGCTTCAGTTCTCTAATATGCCGACTAATTCTTAAAATTCACCTTTTCATCACCTTTTTTCCCAACATCATCATTACTTTTCTATGATTATTCGTCACATTAACTCACTAATATTAATAAAATAATGGAAACTTTTATGTTTAAACAGATAGCAACTCTACTCTTTGTGTTTTTAATTAGCTCTGAAGAAGTAAATGCCAGTGTACGCGGCACTTCAATAACTGACAGCTTGTATTCAACCGTTTTATCAGAGCAACGAGACTTGTTAATACATTTACCGAATAACTATGAAGAAAATAAAGTGCTTGATTATCCCGTCCTGTATTTATTGGACGGGCAAAGAAACTTTGCTCATACCATAGGTACTTTAGATCTACTTAATCAATCTAATATGGCGCAAGAGATGATTGTCATCGCAATAATGAATACACATCGCACGAGGGACTTCACTCCTAGTTATGATGAAAGTTATAACGAGTGGGGAGTTTCAGGTGGTGCAGATGACTTTCTTGATTTCATTGAGAAGGAGCTTATTCCATATGTTAATAAAAAATATCGAGCAAACAATTTCAAAATAGTGTCAGGTCACTCCTTAGGAGGCTTGCTTTCTATCTATGCATTGCAGTCGAGACCTGAGCTATTTCAAGCGCACTTCGCATTTAGCCCCAGTTTATGGTGGCATAAACAGATCATATTCAAAGAGGCCGAAAGCTTTTTAAAACAACCAGACGAGTTAAATATGTACCTGTACGTAAATATGGGGAGCGAAGGTGGTCATATGCTAAGTTCATATGAGCGATATACAAAATTGCTTAATTCAAATAATCCAAAAAGGTTTAAATTTAATTTGGACTTAGATATCTCCGAAACTCATAATACAACAGCACTTGCCGGACACTCATTAGCTTTTCAAAAGCTATATGCTGCATTACGTCCGAGTCACGAGATTATATCTAAAGGTATTCCTGCGATCAAAGAGTTCTACAAAAAGCAATCAGAAATTTATGGTTATGAAATAAAGCCAAGTTATGGATCTATTAA
The DNA here is from genome assembly GCF_002076895.1 of Cognaticolwellia beringensis. Taxonomy (NCBI): domain Bacteria; kingdom Pseudomonadati; phylum Pseudomonadota; class Gammaproteobacteria; order Alteromonadales; family Colwelliaceae; genus Cognaticolwellia; species Cognaticolwellia beringensis. Next base: position 1,018,106 of record NZ_CP020465.1, on the reverse strand, counting down.
TAGAGTAGCTTATAACGCCCTGAAGGAAAAAGACTTTACTACAGCGATAGCGATTTTTGAGCAAAATGTTAAAAATTACCCTTATAGAGCTGACGCCTATGACAGTTTAGCTGATGGCTATGAAGCTAATGGTGACTTAGGTAAAGCTCTAGAAATGAGAAGATTGGTTATTAAAAAAAGTATTGTCGAAAATGTTGAAAATAACGCCTACAAAACTCGTCAATTGAATCTATTAAAATCGATTAAGGCTAATAAGCCATAGTGTTGAAATTACAAAATCGGCATATGTATCTTACAAAAATAAATGTGTCATTTTTTATCAATATGCGGACATGTTAAATGTCCGCAATTGGCTAGTTGAAGAAGTCTCTAATGGTCACTAGCTTAATGTTAACAAAGATATGAAAGCGGAAGTTTTACTATTTCGTTTTTATGGCTTTTCTGTGCGCATTGCTGACATTAATATGTAATTTTTTGCCATATATTTTCTAATGAATTATTCGTGTCATATTACTGAGATTACTTAGTAATAGTTTTTCATTAATTAAACCGTTCTAATTTGTTGAAATTGATGGTTATTTAGCCATAACTAATCAAAAGTAAGGAGTGGATATTACTGAAAAGTATCCACAATTAGCTGTTAAGTGACTACACTAAAGCTTAATAATGAATCATCCTATCAATAGAGTAGGTGAGAGAAATATGAAAACATTAGCTAATAAAACTATTTTCATTACAGGTTCCAGTCGAGGTATTGGTCGTGAAATTGCTCTGCGTTGTGCCCGTGAAGGTGCCAATATCGTTATAGCATCCAAATCAGATGAACCTCACCCTAAACTGCCTGGCACCATTCACTCTGTCGCTAAAGAAGTGGAGGATGCAGGAGGTAAAGCACTGGCCATTAAACTCGATGTGCGTAGCGAGGCGCAGATAGAAGAAGCTATGCAGCAGGCTGCTAATACCTTCGGGGGTATTGATGTGTTAGTCAATAATGCCAGCGCCATTCAATTAACTGACGTAAAAAACACCGAGCTGAAGCGCTTTGACTTGATTCATTCGATCAACACTCGCGGTACATTAGCTTGTTCAAAAATGGCCATTCCCTATTTAAAGGAGGCTGACAACCCACACATATTAACGCTCTCTCCTCCTATTAATATGGGAAAACACTGGTTGGGCGGACATATTCCTTATACTGTAACTAAATATAGTATGACATTACTGGCGCTTGGGTTAGCCGAGGAGCTACGCGCCGAAGGTATTGCGTCCAATACTCTTTGGCCTCAAACCACGATTGCTACCGCCGCAATAGAATTTGCTGTTGGCCGTGAACTCTTAAAGGTTTCACGTACACCAAAAATTATGGCTGATGCCGCTTATGAAATTTTAACCAGCGAGAGTAAAGTTGTTTCTGGTGAGAGTTTCATTGATGAAACTTTGTTACGTGAGCGTGGTTATACTGAGTTTGAACAGTATAAATACGACCCTGATTGTGATGAGTTATATGTCGATTTATTTGTTGATAAGTAACTTGGAGTTTCCTCTTAATACCCCATATGTAGTAGAGACTAAAAAATTTCGGCTCCACCATGCTCAATTAGCTGTAATGGCTAATATCTCTAATATGGCATGACCTGAACTATATTGATGATTGCTTTACTTCCGCTTATGGCTAGCTAGTCTCTAATGGTCACTAGCTTAATGTTAACAAAGATACGATTATAGTTAACATCAATAGATATTCAAGCCGTTTAGAGTGTTCAATCTTTCTTGTTCCTGATAGTGAGCTAAGCCACCAATATAGTCGGTCACGTAATTTTATTGGAATGACTTCAAATTGCTAATTAGCGAAAGCAGACTCTTCATGGTTCCACATCACCAATCGCTGAAAGAAAACCTTTATCTGAGGTAATTTAAAGTTGATTAGGATTAGATTTAGTATCGATAACGACTCCTGAATATTATGATGAGGTGTCCACGAGCTCTGTAAGCAGTCGTGGAATTTCCATCACTTGATCTTAAAGCTGTCGTAAATTTAAACTTCGGAAGCTGTTTCGATACAAGAAGCTAACTAATACTACAAAGCATGTTTCTTACATTGAAAATAGCTTTTAATACTTAAAAACCGTGTAGATTACCACTTTGAATGCAACTATCTGATTAACCGAAGATACACCTAAAGCAAGCTCCTTTCGGGCGATTTAGATACACTAAGTCACCGCCATGGTTGACCATTATCTGCCTTGATAGGCTTAACCCAATACCAGAACCCTGCTGTTTAGTCGTAAAAAATGGCACGAAAATCATCTCGATAACATGTCCTGCGATGCCTGCGCCGTTATCTGCGATCTCAATATACAGTTGTTGAGCGCTATTTTGTCCAACGGTTAAACTAATTATTCCTTGTTCAAGGTTTTTTTCAGCTCGGTCACTTTGCTGCCCATGGCCTAAAGTGACCGATTCAATAGCATTTTTTATTAAATTAATGAGTACTTGTTCAACTTGGCTACTATCTAACATCACCAACTGCTGACTTTTAATCTTAATATCAAAAGTAATATTATTTTCTGCTAATTGTTGCTGATGTAAAACACCAATGCGCTCTACAATATCAGTGACCTGCGTTGGCACTAACATAGGAAGTGGTAAGCTGCTTATTTGCCTAAAACTTGCAATGAAATCGCCTAAACACTCTGTTCTTGTCGCTAACGTAGTTAAACCTAACTGTAAGTCTTGTTTGTGTTCTTCATCATTAAAACTTAACATTTGTGGCAAAAGCCCCTGACAGGTTTGAGCAAGGGAAGCCAATGGTGTAATCGTATTAGCAACTTCATGAGTGAGCACTTGAGTTAAACGTTTATACGCTTGTTGCTCTTTATTTAATAACAATTCATGGATAGATTGTAAGGTAACAATTTTACGTTCTTGTCCTTGAATTTCAGCAATACTCACTTGTAAAGTTAAGGTATCTTGTTGTTCGCCATATTGCCATTGCACAGTGCTATGAAGGGGTTTATCTGTCATTAAGATCATGGTGCCAATATGACTCAAATCATTAAGGTCCTTGACACTTTTACCTAATAACCTGGCAACGGCAGGATTAGATTCAATAACTTTCCCTTTGGCATCACAAACAATCACGGCAAGGTTTATATGTACTAATAGTGTTTTAAAAAATTCACTTTGTTGCTCTGAATTAAATCTTGCTGTCTGCATTTGCTGTTGTACTTCGTCAAAATATTCACGCATAGGATGATGTGAACTAAAGCCTAATGTGTTATCACCATTAGCGAGTGCTTTTATAACTTGTATAACCTGTTTGTCTTGGCGGTTAAATAACGAAAATATCGAGACTAAAAATAACGCTGAGATAATAAGCAGTAGCAACGATGTTGCTGACAAGCCTTTGGTTAAATAAACACAGGTCAACAGTACAACGGAAGCCAAAAGCGAAATAAAATAAATACCTAATAATAAGTGTGAGTGCTTATTTAAAGTATTCATCCTAAAGGTCATACTTTTCTAAGCGACGATACATTGCCCCTCGTGTTAAACCGAGCGCCTTAGCCGCTTTAGTAACATTTCCCTGATGATGCTTCAAGGCAGCTCGAACAGTGCGTTGTTCGACTCTATCTAAATTAAAATCATCATCGTTTTTCACCTCGGAATTATTCACCACGGCATCGTCTTCGTTAATCGTCAAAAGCCTTCCACCTAAGGCATTATTTGTTCCTTCAAATTCTACTTTATCTAAACCAACGACAGCACAAACATCTAATATATCACTGTCACTTAATATAACGGCTCGCTCTATAACATGTGCCAGTTCACGCACATTACCCGGCCAATGGTACTGGCAAAGTGCTTTCATATCATCCGGTGTAATACTGACTACTCTTTTATATTTATGACTAAAATGCTCAAGGTAATATTGTGCAAGTAATGGGATATCATCAAGGCGATCGCGTAATGGCGGTAAGCGTATTTCTACGGTATTAATACGGTAAAGCAAATCTTGTCGAAAGCGACCTTCTTGCACTGCCTGTGCTAGGTTTTCGTTAGTGGCGCAAATGATTCGAATGTTTACGTTAATAGCCTTGGAGCTACCAACGGGGGTGACTTGACGATTCTGCAATGCGGCAAGTAAAGCCGCTTGTTGCTTCAAGGGTAAATTGCCGAGTTCATCTAAAAAAATACTGCCATTATTCGCGAGTTCAAAACGTCCAACCCGATCATTTTTAGCATCGGTAAATGCCCCTTTCTTATGACCAAAAAGCTCACTTTCAAATAAATTTTGAGAAACCGATCCCATGTCCAAACTAATAAAAGCCTGATCACTTCGATGGCTTGCTAAATGTATTGCATGCGCAGCCAATTCTTTACCTGTACCACTCTCGCCAGTGATCAATATATTAGCATCTGTTTTAGCTGCTTTTTCTATGGTATCAAATACCCGTTGCATGGCTGAACTTTTGCCTAAAAATTCGAACTTTTGTCCGCTAAGTGCCTGATTCAAACCTTGCGTTTGTCGTGTAAGCTTACCGAGTTGTTGTTTATCTTTAGCATGAGAAAAAGCAGCGGTAATTGAAGCTAATAACTGTTCATTTTTCCAAGGTTTGGCAACAAAATCAGCAGCACCTGCTTTAATCGCATCAACGGCTAGCTGAATATCGCCATAAGCGGTCATCAGTACCACAACAATCGAGGGGTCTTGAGCTAGAATTTTCTTTAGCCAATAAAAACCTTCCTGGCCACTGATAGCATCATGATTAAAATTCATATCGAGCAAGATCACTTCTATTTTCTGCTCGTTAAGTATCTGTTCTATATCAAAAGGATTATTTGTGGTTATAACTGTTTGGTAATGCTGTTTGAGCAATAACTGGACGGCTATTAGAATATCAGGGTTATCATCAACAATTAAAATTGAGCCCGCTTGCTTCATTTCCATAATCCACTGCTTAAATATATTTTTAGTCTATCCTACTTTTAAATCAGACGTCTAGTAAAAAAACGTCCATTAATGGACAGTCAACTCACTTTAAAGTGTTCTATATACGGACAGTTAGTTTTTGTTACTTATATTGACAACTCCCTATCTCATTGTTTTTAATAATTTATTTTAATTGGCATAAGTCTTGTAACCCTATTACGAATATTAGTATAAAAATCACGACAAAAACTACAAAGTTTAGATAAAAAGGAAATGACAGGAACTACCAAATGGATAAAAAAATAGTCCGAACGCCACTACAAAAGTACTTTAAACATAGCTTAATTAGCGCATTAGTTTTAGCTATAGTTATTTCTTTTTATGGATTGAGTCAGTCGGCAGTCGGTGGCCGCGTTCAAAATATTGAAGTGAGTAAAATTACCATTAGTCCTGTCACAAAAGGTGCTTTTATTGATGCTTTAAGCTTACGTGGTCAGGTGGTACCTAAAACAACAATTTATCTCGATACTTCAGCGGGAGGACAAGTAGAGCAACGCTTAGTTGAACAAGGGCAGTTAGTTAAAAAAGGCCAAGCACTAGTACATTTAAGTAATACCAACTTACAACTTGATGTGATGGGACGAGAAGCACAAGTTACCGAACAGCTTAACTTTTTGCGCAATACCCAAATGAACATGGAAACCAGCAGACTCAATCTACGTCGTGATTTACTGGAAATTGATTTACAAATCACTCATCTTAAGCGCCGTATAAAGCAATCAGAATCCTTAGTAACCAAAGGAGTACTTGCCAAAGACATATTGGCAGAAATAACAAGTGAACTGGCTTATTACGAAGCAAGCAAAGCTCTGACAATTGAGCGTCAAGATCAAGAAAATAGTATACGCAAGGTACAAGTTGAACAGCTAGAAGACAGTGCAAAAATGTTACAAAACAACCTGAAATTTGCCCGTAAAAACCTAGATAACTTACTGATTAAAGCGCCTGTTTCTGGCTATTTAAGTGAACTCAATGTCGAAATTGGCGAATCTAAAAGCCGCGGTGCCCGCTTAGGACAAATTGACATCCCTAACGAATACAAACTGGTAATACGGTTAGATGAATTTTATCTCAATCAAGTTCATCAAGGCATGGCTATCGCAGTTAAATTAGAAAGCAGAACAGTGAATACAACGGTTAGTAAAATAGACAGTCGAGTCAGTCAATCTCAATTTCAAATTGAAGTCAATTTACCTACAAATACACAGGGGATTAAACGTGGTCAAAGTATTGATACTGAACTTATGTTGGGTGGTGATAATAATAATGCACTTCTACTGAGTCGCGGTGCTTTTTTTACCCATTCAGGTGGTAATTGGGTCTTCGTTTTAACGGCAGACGGTGATAATGCAGTACGTCGTAAAATTAGCCTTGGTCAAAAAAATAAAAATTATTTCGAAGTGCTGTCAGGTCTAAGCATAGGAGAGCAAGTTATCACCTCCGGCTATGGCAACTTCGATCAAGCTCAACAACTCAAGTTACAATAATACAAGGGATTACCATGATCACATTAACCAATTTAAGCCGCGTTTTTCGCACTCAAGATTTAGAAACAACTGCACTTAGTCATATTAATTTAACCGTTAAATCAGGTGAGTTTGTCGCTATTATGGGACCTTCAGGCTGTGGTAAGTCAACGTTATTGTCAATTTTGGGGATGCTAGACTCGCCAACATCAGGTAGCTTTGAATTTGAAGGAGCTGATATATCGTCTTATAACGAAGTAAAGTTAGCTGGATTGCGAAAATCTTCTATTGGTTTTGTTTTTCAGAGCTTCAACCTTATTGATGAATTATCTGTATTTCAAAATGTTGAATTACCACTTCATTACCATAAAATTTCTAAGGCTGAACGTAAACAACGTGTAGAAGCTATTTTAAAGCGCATAGGTATTGATCATCGAGGTGATCATTTACCTCAGCAACTTTCCGGTGGTCAACAACAGCGTGTTGCTGTAGCACGGGCATTGGTGAGTAATCCCAAACTTATTTTAGCCGACGAGCCTACAGGAAACTTAGATTCGAAAAATGGTGATGAAGTCATGGCGATGTTACGTGAACTAAATAAAGATGGCACCACTGTTATCATGGTAACTCATGACGAAAAAGAAGGTAAATATGCTGATCGCATAGTACGTCTTTTAGATGGGCAAGTTATGGTTGATAAGGCAAACCAGACCGCTGTACCTTCAGATATGTCAGCTGAGGTTGCTTAATATGTTCAGCACTTATTTAGTCACCGCATTACGTGCAATAAGAAAAGATAAACAACATTTTTTCCTTAACTTAATCGGTTTTAGTATCGGTTTAGCTGCGGCCATTTTAATGGCGTTATTTGCTCAACATGAATTGTCTTATGATAAACAACACCCTGATAGTGAACGTGTTTATCTTGGTCATACAGATTTTACTGCGGTAGGTTTACAAATAATATCTCTGAGTAGCTTTAAGGTTGCCGAAAAAATCAAACATGATAGTCAGGTAGAAGATGTATTTAAACTTGTAAACACGCAGGAAATAGGACGAGCATTGAGTAATTTAGTTGAGGTGGAGGGTAATTATCATCGACTAAATGACTTTTATATGGCGACGACTAATATTCTTGATTTTGTTAACTTAACTACTATTGCGGGTGACATTACACAAGCGTTATCAAAGCCAAATCATTTGGTGTTAAGTGAGCGTGAAGCTATTCGAATTTTTGGTAATAACCAAGTTATAGGGCGAACATTGAATCATGATGAAGAGCAATACACTATAGGCGCTATCTTTAAAAATTTACCTGAAAACACACACTTTAAGTTTGATAGCCTGATTCATATGCCAACACAATTAAAGCTCGAGGGTGACGGTTATGTTTATTATAAATTATTGCCAGGTACAGCTATACCCTCATTTACTAAGATATTTAATAAAGAAAGTAATGCCATTTTTTATTGGCAAGTTAAGAATAATGTGAAAATGGCATTAGTTAATATGGAAGACTTACACCTTAATGGCAATAACCCAGCGGCAATGAAAGCAGGCGGTTCGTTAACAGTGCTACAAATATGCATTTCATTAAGTGTTATTTTGATCGTTATCGCCAGTATCAACTTTATTAATTTAACTATTGCCCAATCAGCAAAACGTGGCAAAGAAGTTGGGGTTCGTAAAGCATTAGGCGCAACAAAAATACAGCTAGTTATTCAATTTCTTACTGAATCATTTGTAGTGGTAGCGTTCGCAGGGTTGACGGCATTTGCGCTAGTAGAATTAACGCTACCCGAATTTAATGTGCTTATGGATAGAGAGCTAGGTTTAAATTACGATTCAGCATTTACATGGATAACTGTTGTCATTATTTTGGTGGTGGGGCTACTCTCAGGCTTATATCCCGCACTATTTATCGCTTCCTTTAACGCAAAACGTGTGCTCAGTGGCGATCTTATTCGTGGTGGTACGGCCATTTTAGTTCGTAAATTAACCCTCTGTTTCCAAGGTGCGTTCTCTATTGGCTTAATTATCGGCGTAGTCTCTTTATATCAACAAATGCAGTTGATCAATAATTTACAAGTAGGCTATGAGAAATCATCAAGGCTGGTGGTTAAGTCACTACCTAGTGATGTTTTGTATAAACAAGAGCCCAATAGTCTGTTCGATAAGATTAAGGACTTACCAGGTGTTGAGCAAATCACCGCTTCTAATACCAATTTAACTGATGATATGGAGTTTTCCTTGCAATTCACCTGGCCCAATGGAGAGGTATTGAATGTTACACAACCCACTATTTCAACAAATTACTACCCTGTTGAAACTTTCGGGCTTGAATTACTTGCAGGACGTGATTTTTCTCCACAATTTAATGGTGATTGGTATTTCAGGGATGATGAAAATAATCGCAGCGTTAGTGTAATCGTTAGTCGTCGTATGGCTGAATTGGCAGGTTATCAAGACGTAGATTCAGTTATAGGGTTAACGCTAATAGCACCAGGCTTTAATAATATGAAAGCCAAAGTTGTAGGTGTTGTCGAAAATGTCAAAATTGGTTCAGCGCGGCAACAAGTTTTGCCGATGTCATTAAATTTAGGTTTTTTTGGTGGGAGTGTTTCAAGTGACCTCGTAATAAAAACAAAAAATGTCGATATGGCAGCACTGAGCAAGAAAATTCAAAAAATAATAAATGAAGAGCTGCATTTAAGTGATGTAGAAATTAGCCAATTAACAGATGATTATGCTAATGCCCATAAAGATGAAAAACGAGCATTAGATATGGTCACTATTTTTAGTTTATTAGCAATTTTCTTAACTTGTTTGGGTATATTTGGTTTAGCGTCTTTTGCTACATTACGTCGACAAAAAGAAGTGGCTATGCGCAAAGTATTAGGTGCTTCTCGATTAAGCATTGTGAACCTACTTGCCAAAGAGTTTTTGTTATTAGTTGCGATTAGTATTGTGATCGCCTTCCCGCTAAGTTATTGGTTAATTGGTGATTGGTTAGCTAATTTTAATGAGCGTATTACTCAATCTATTTGGGTCTATTTTACCTCTGCGATTATCATAACAATTATCATTTGGTTAACGGTAGCTAGCCTAGCCTTTAAATCGGCAAGTACAAGACCTTCATTGATATTACGTGATGAATAAAACAGCTTCATTGTCGTTTGAATTGTATTTCTATCGAGGATGCAACACTTGCCCAATAAGAACAATACTCTTTAAATATTAGGATTATTAATTCTTCACCTGTAATTGTTACAGGTGAATTTTTCGAGTCATTGTTTGTATCATTCCAAACGTTTTATTAAGCAAAGCAATATCAACAAATTATAATTTTACAGGTTTATCAAGTGACTAATTACAAGACAATAGAACATAAAAAAACAATTAGCTAAAAATCGTACGTTTTACTGATATGAATATCTTGTAGTTTACTGACGGTTTTTCTCAATGGCAGCACTCATTATGGTGATTTAAGTCATGATGATAATAAGATGGATGGTTAGATGAAGGGAAAAAATTTACTCACTGTATTTATATTAATTCTATATATACTTTATTCTTTTGGGAAGAATGCAGAGACAAAAGAAAGTTTAACGGACGCTGACGTTGAAAAAATACAATTACTAATCAACAAAAACATTAAAGAGATACCCGCATTAAAGTGGAACTTGGTTGATGGAAAATTAAATGTAGCATTTAAGTTCAGTTCATTTGAACAGCAAAATATTGATATGAAAATGTTAGAGAAAGCCGTATCAAGAGCGGTGCAGCAAGTGTTGGGGTCTATACCGACTGACATTACTATTGTATCTCAACCAAAGGTTCAACAGTTTACTGATAAATGTCCAGGAAGTAATAAGATCCTTCCTATACGGCTTTACATTGATAAAGAAAATAAAATAATTGCTTACGGCTCTGAAATCACAGAGCCTTACCTAGCCTCTTTATTCAAATCCCTGCCTTACGGATGTAAGGACGCAAGAATTACTTTTTTATATGAGAAAGGAGCATCTTTAAAATATATACAAAGGCTAAATTCTCTGTTAACTAACTCTGGAAAATACGGACATGAAGCTCCTATTTTATTGGAAATGCCAACTGAGAATGTTAAATGGAACTGGCAGAATAGTAGCAATAAAGTACGAGTATCTGGCACTTATGTAGAGCTTTAAATTAATCGTTCAATAATTAATTGGACGATTGATTAATTGCACCCTTGTACTTCTTCCAAATAATAAAATTTGACCTTAGATTTTATGTGTATAAGTAAATCAGTCTAAATGTAGGCTTCGGAGTATGGGGGCAAAGGTGCCAATAGGTTTGAATAAAAATTGATTTAAAGTAATAAAAGCTTTTTGAAAATTTTAGCATTTATCGATGGTATACCAATGGCAGCAATGTGAGCTTAAACCAGCCCCACAAGTGAGCAGAAAATCCTGGCTAATATTGCCCTAAATATGCTCCTGTATTTGCAAAGGCTTAATGACCGCAATTGGCTAACTTTTGTCCTAAGTCTAAACAAATCCCTAACGTCTGCAGCGTCGGATCTGCTGACATTAATTACGCAAATCCTAATGACAGCTATGCACAAAATGAACTTAATTTATTAGCGGAAAACCTAATGTAATTCAGTGGCTACAGCAAATGTCATTTGTTGATAATGTTGGATGATAATGACTAGCAGCTTTGCTGTAATTGGGTAACTCAACTGATGTAATTGTCCACTAATTATCAAGTGTTCCGTCTTCGAAAAAACTTATTAAGATTAAATCATTAATTCCGCCACATGTGACACTATTATCCACCCCCTACTATTTTTTATTAGGGCTTTTTATACATGAAAAAATAACAGCACCAGCCTCAACCCATCCAGAAATAATTATTAGACCCCTAACCTTTAACTACTTTTTTATAATTTATTTAATGGCGCTAATTACTCGTCCATAGCCTATATAAAACATCGAAAACCACGATTTTAGGCACCTTCCGCTAAGGTCAGTTTTTAAAGCTGAGTTGATAATTCCATAAAAAACCATTAGAATAGAAACTAATTGAACGTTCAATTAATAAAAAAGCACCCATAATATGCCTAAAGTTGGAATGAAACCTCTGCGTAAACAACAGCTAATTGATGCAACATTAGAGTCGATTGGTCAACATGGTTTACAAAGTACAACCATTATAACCATCAGTAAAATTGCGGGGTTATCCTCAGGAATTATTAGTCATTACTTTGGTGGAAAACAAGGCTTGATAGAAGCAACCATTAAGCACCTTTTAGAGCAGTTAAAGTTAGCATTACTTGAACGTGTTTCGCCAAAGAAACTTAATGCAGCCGATCGACTCAACATGATCATAGAGGCGAATTTCACCTCATTTCAGCGCTCTACCCCTACCATAAAAACGTGGCTTAGTTTCTGGGCAGAGTCAATGCATGATCCAAAGCTAAAAAGATTACAAAATATCAATAGTAGGCGTTTATATAGCAACCTACTTTTTTCATATCGTCAATTATTAGAAGAAGATGTTGCCATAGTAGCGTCTCAAAAAACCGCAGCGATGATTGATGGCTTATGGCTACGCTGTGCCTTAAGTTCTTCGCCTGAAGAAGAATTCATCAAAGCTGAGCAATTATGTAAAAGCTTTATAGACGAACAAATTAACCAATATGGAGATGTTACTTGTCATTAATACGTTATAAAAATTATGTCGATGGTACTTATATAGATAATGCCAGTGGTGAAACATTTGATGTAATTAACCCCGCTACGGGAAAAGTTATCTATCAAGTTGAAGTGGCCGATGAACAAGTCCAAGAAAAAGCCATAGCCAGCGCGAAGCTTGGTTTTGATACTTGGTCAGCAATGAGCGCAACCGAACGTAGCCGAATTTTACTTAAAGCTGTAGCGTTATTACACGAACGTAATGACGAATTAGCCAAAATTGAAGTACTTGATACTGGTAAGCCATGGCAAGAAGCTTCAGTAGTTGATGTATTATCAGGTGCTGATTCAATCGAGTTTTTTGCCGGGCTAGCTCCTGGTATTGAAGGTAATCAACAAGCCGTCGATGGTGATTTTTACTATACCCGTCGTGAGCCCTTAGGGATTTGCGCAGGCATTGGTGCTTGGAACTACCCATTACAAATTGCTTGCTGGAAAGCAGCGCCGGCATTAGCTTGCGGTAATGTGATGATTTTTAAACCTTCTGAAGAAACGCCACTTGGCGCATTAAAATTAGCAGAGATCTTTACTGAAGCAGGGTTACCTAACGGCGTATTTAACGTTGTGCAAGGCGCGGGTGAAGTAGGTGCTTGGTTAACGCATCATCCAGAAATTGCTAAAGTTTCTTTTACGGGTGAAGTGGGTACCGGTAAAAAAGTAATGGCCGCTGCTGCCAGTTCACTTAAAGATGTCACCATGGAACTCGGCGGTAAATCACCCCTGATTATTTTTGATGACGCTGATATCGATAATGCCGTTTCTGCCGCCATGTTAGGTAATTTTTATACCCAAGGCGAAGTTTGTACAAACGGTACTCGCGTATTCGTTCAACAATCACTATACCCAGCTTTCATTGAGAAACTACTCGAGCGCACTAAAAATAATATTGTCGTGGGCGATCCTATGGACCCTCACACTAACTTTGGTGCACTAATTTCAGCTAAACATATGGAATTAGTACAAAGTTATATCGACATTGGCGTTAAAGAAGGCGCAACGCTTCTTCATGGTGGCAAAGCGTTACAACCAGACAGTGCGCCAAACGGTTACTTTGTTGCGCCTACTATTTTTGGTGACTGTACTGACCAAATGACCATTTGCCGTGAAGAAATTTTCGGTCCGGTAATGAGCGTTTTAACATTTACCGATGAAGATGAAGTGATCAGCCGAGCCAATGCGACAGAGTTTGGTTTAGCCGCCGGTGTATTTACCCAAGACATTACCCGTGCACACCGTGTAGTGCATCAAATGCAAGCCGGTATTTGCTGGATAAATAGCTATGGTGCATCACCAGCCCAAATGCCTGTTGGTGGTTATAAACAGTCAGGTATTGGTCGAGAAAATGGTCTTGCTACCCTTAACCATTACACTCAAATCAAAGCGGTTTATGTAGGGCTACAGCCTCTCGACAGTCCTTTTTAACGAACAGAAAAACTCAATTTATGTTCGTTAGTTAGGCTGTACAAAAGTCTTCATGTCCTAAATTATTTTAAAGGTTTTAAATGAAAAGTGAAAAATTTGATTACATTATTGTCGGTGCTGGTTCTGCGGGTTGTGTCTTAGCAAATCGTCTTAGTGAAGACAGTAATAACACTGTATTACTGATTGAAACAGGAGGCAGCGATAAAAGTATTTTTATTCAAATGCCAACGGCATTGTCTATTCCGATGAATTCAAAAAAATACGCTTGGCAATTTGAAAGCCAACCAGAGCCGTTTCTTGATAATCGACGTATGCACTGCCCTAGAGGTAAGGTATTAGGCGGTTCCTCTTCAATTAACGGCATGGTTTATGTACGTGGACATGCAAAGGATTTTGATGAATGGCAGCAACATGGCGCAGAAGAGTGGGATTACGATCACTGTTTACCCTACTTTAAAAAGTCTGAAGACTGGGCATTTAGTGCCAATGAGTATCGCGCAAAAGGCGGACCGCTAGGCGTAAACAACGGCAATAAAATGAAAAACCCGCTTTACAAAGCATTTATCAATGCGGGAGTTGAAGCCGGTTACTTTGAAACGCAAGATTATAATGCGGCTCAACAAGAAGGTTTTGGCCCAATGCACATGACCGTTAAAAACGGTGTGCGCGCCTCTACAGCAAATGCTTATTTACGACCCGCAATGCCGCGTAATAACTTAACTGTCATTACGCATGCGTTGGTTCATAAGGTCATACTTGAAGGTAAAAAAGCTGTCGGTGTTAAGTACGAGCATAAAGGTAAAATAATTGATGTTGCAGCAAATAAAGAAGTTATTTTATCAGCCGGTTCTATAGGCTCACCACACATATTACAATTATCAGGTATCGGCCCTAAAGCGGTGCTTGAAGCGGCAAATATTGAAGTGAAACACGATTTACCTGGTGTAGGTGAAAACTTGCAAGATCACCTAGAGTTTTATTTTCAATTTAAGTGCAAGCAGCCCATTACACTCAATGGCAAGTTAGATTGGTGGAATAAACTGCTAATAGGCACTCGCTGGATATTAAGCAAAAAAGGCTTAGGTTCAACCAACCATTTTGAATCTTGTGGTTTTATTCGCTCTAAAGCCAGTGTTGAATGGCCAGATCTTCAATATCACTTTTTACCGGCAGCAATGCGATATGACGGTAAAGAAGCTTTTGCAGGTCACGGGTTTCAAGTGCATGTTGGGCATAATAAACCTAAAAGTCGTGGGCAGATTAAAGCCATTTCAAACGATCCTAAGGCGCATCCAGAAATTCGATTTAATTATCTTGAACACGAAGCAGACCGTGAAGGGTTTCGTGCCTGTGTTCGCCTAACACGTGAAATTATTAACCAGCAAGCACTCGATGCATTTCGTGGGGAAGAAATTCAACCGGGCATCAAAGTGCAAACAGATGAAGAAATTGACAGTTTTGTACGCCAGTCTGTTGAAAGTGCTTACCACCCTTCTTGCTCATGTAAAATGGGTACAGATGCAATGTCAGTGGTAGACCCACAAACACGAGTGCATGGCATTGAAGGACTAAGAGTTGTTGATTCGTCAATATTCCCAACAATTCCCAATGGAAACCTAAATTCACCCACCATTATGGTTGCTGAACGAGCCGCTGATATTATTCGCGGACGAGCGCTATTAGCGCCAGTTAACGCAGAAGTTACGCTAGCGACTAACTGGCAAGCGCAACAACGTTCAAATATGCCAAAACGCACAACACAATAATGTTTAATCACAAGTGTTCTTGTAAACCGTAATTATCATCGTCATGGCATATTTCATGGCGACGACAATTAATGTTTTAAGCCGAGTACCAAGTTGATTAATTGCCCGCTTATTTTTAAGGGTAAAATGAAAAAAGACAGCGTTATAACGTTTATCAGTAACATGATTACTGACTAAATTTAATACTTTGTACTTATCCATTTTTTCTCATAAAAAAGTAACACACGCTATTCATCAAATTGCGCTAATAAGCTGAAACTGAACACTCTATCTGTAAGAAAAAATAGGAGTTAATTTATCTTTAAATTGATTGAAAACGTAATAAGGAAACTATCATGACCGCATGGTTATCTGCAGGAATGTTATTTACTTTTAGCGCAATCGCATTTGTACTATATCGATGGGGCAATATTCGCTGTGTTGGTGTAACACCCGTTAAAACTTTTACCTTTATTGCTATATTATTTACTTCGGGACTTGATGTCGGACTTATTATGTTCCCATTAACTGAGTTTGCAAGTTACGCCGATTTAGCAACTAGCCCTGAGTACGGTTTTACTAACCCCTTAGCTATAGAGTTTGGTTTTTGGGCCTTTCTTATTTGGAGCTTTTACTTTCTCACCTGCTTTTACTTTTGTGTTATTGAGCCACGTGTAAAATTTTTCGAAATTCCGCTGGTTAAATTCATTAATAACATTGTTATTATAGGTACCTGTGCATTTACGGCTTATTTATTACTGTCTAACTTACCTTGGTATATGCCAGATCTTGGCGATGGTGAGTCTATTATTGGTAGTTTCTACTTAATTGTATTATTAGTGATTACCTTTGCCGTGTATTCAAGTACCAACATACGTTATGTACGCATTTTAAGCCTAGCAACCACTTGGCTTTTTATCGCGTTAATTGCGGTCATGTGGGGCGGTGCATTTTTTGGTGAAAACTCAAGCATCGGCCAATTTGCCAATACCTTTTCTATGTTGGGCGGCTACTTTGGTAACATTCACGAGTTTGTTCTCCCAATGAATGCTTATCATGAATTCTATCTTTACTGGTGGTTTGCATGGAGCATTATGATTGGCCAGTTTACCTCACGTTTTGTCAGTGGTTTACGCACTTATCAAGTACTACTGGCTATGTTGATATTTCCGTCTATTCCGATCGCAATATGGTTCAGCGTATTGTATTACTACAGCATGAACGGTATAGAAACTACAGGTTTCTATAATATTGCCATGGCATTTGTTGGTATTACTTTTGTGGTTAACTCTCTAGACTCATTGATCCGCTTATACACCGACAATTTGAATATAGGGGTATCCCGTATAGGTAAAGTTAAATATTTCTTAGGCAATATTGCTGCCTTGAGTTTACTGACCTTGTTATTCAAATTAGATTTCTTAGCAATCCAATGGGTTGGCGCATTAGTTATCGGGCTATTCTTCTCTTGCTTTGGTTATATTCTGCTCAGAAAATTTAAAGAAGTAGCCGCAATAGAAAGCTCACCAAAAGAAAATAAAATCGACTTTACCAAACTAGAACGAGTGACATAATTAAATGAGTATACAATTAATGAAAAGCAGTCTTATTGCCCTAGCAACAAGTTTTTTACTAACAACCTCTTTAGCGGTATTCGCTGAAGTAACTTCAACGGTTAATTTAACCTCTGATTATACTTTTAATGGCGTAAGCTTGACTGGAAATGATCCAGCGTTACAAGCAAGTTTAGATTACTCAGGAACCGATGGTTTTTATGCTGGTACCTGGGCATCAACCGTTGATTTTGGTAACAATAAGGTAGAATTAGATGTTTACGCAGGCAAATACTTTCAACTTGATGAAAAAATAGGTCTTGATACCGGTATTGCTTACTACACCTACCACGGCGACTCAGCTTCCGATACTTACAATTATCCAGAGACTTATGCCAAGTTTAGCTACGACTCATCGGTCGGTAAGACCGAACTAAACTTCTGGTACACTTGGGATTATTTTGGCCTAGAATCGGGGCATTATATTACAATGATTGCTCATACGTTTGAAGTAGCATCGGGTCATCATCTGAAAGCGACTTTCGATCGTTCGACGTCAAATGATACAAATAAATGGATGTGGGATGGTAAAAAATCATTCAATCATATGCGCCTTGAATATATGACCCACTATGAAGGGTTTGATTTTAACCTAGCTATTGAAGATACCACTATGAATATTGAAAGTGCAGATTCACGTATTGTTTTATCCGTGTCACGTACCTTCGGTTTATAATAGTATTTTTTAGAGTTAACGAGTTGGTTTTAATTTATTCATACCAACACCTAATTGAAAAAGCCCTTACCTGTCATAGGTAAGGGCTTTTTTATGTTCATATTTTACCGTGAATAATTAAGCGCTGGCTTGATTAATTAGCAAAAATGAAGTGATAGTTTTAACTGAAAAATAAGTAGCGCTTCCTAACGTATAGAAAAATGTAAGTGAAACTCCCTAGCTTCTTCCTATCGCTGTTTTCTATTGTCATTATAAATATAAAAAAAATTTAGTTTAACTAGCAACCATTATTAACATAAAAAACAAACCACTTAGTCAACTAAGCTAAAGCCACAGTGTTCAATAAGTAAACAATCACTTTTATTTTCTAAAATTATGAGGCACTATGCCAGATTATGAAAAGCAACATCACTTAAATTAAACTTGATGAAATAGTTAAAACAGATATACAAAAAACAAATTAAAAACTTAACCAAACAGTTAAATTAAGTTAGTAAATAACGGTTGTCAAATTTTGACCGTAGACAAAAAACTATAAAAAAGAAGGAACATTCTTTGAAACATAATAAAAAATTACTCCTAACATTACTCAGCAGCCTAAGCTTTGTTGCTAATGCTGATGTACTTAATGGTAACTTCGAGGCTTGGTCAAATACGAGTGCAAACCATTGGACTACGGTTGATTCAGGTATTAGCGTTAGCCAAAACACCACTACGATTAAAACTGGGGCGAGTTCGGCGGCCATAACAGTAAATACCGCGACACAAAGCTCTACTGATTTTTTACAAAACATTGCCGTTACCGCAGGGCAAAACTATGATTTTTCAGTTTGGGTGTATCACACTGAAGGCGGTATAAAAGCCAGACTCTTTGCTGATGGATATCAAGGGTATTCAAATCCAAATTTAGTGAATCAATGGCAACAAGTTACCTACACATACGCAGCCGCCACGACTAAAGAAATAGCCGTCGGATTACGCTTTTATGATACGACAGGATTTGATGGCGCTGAAACCGTTTATATTGATGATTTTGAACCAACCCAAAGCGCGGGAACCGGAGGTGGAACAGCATGTTCAACTAATGATATCACCTTTAGTTTAACCACAGATCAATATGGCTATGAAACCAGCTGGTCAATAACTGACAGCAATAATATAGCGCAAGCCAGTGGCAGTAATTTAAGTAATTCTACCAGCTACAACGAAAATATTTGTCTAACAGATGGTGATTATACTTTTACTATTAATGACAGTTACGGTGATGGCATATGTTGTACTTATGGTAATGGCTCATACGATATTTCGCTTGCAGGTACTTCTCTCGTATCTGGAGGTACGTTCACACAGACAGAAAGTAAAACTTTCACCCTTGGCAGTGCAGGTTCTGGCGGTGGTACAGGTGGAAATCCGGGGACTTATTATCAAAGCATTACAACGCAAACCGGTTACTCCCTTAAAACAGCCTTACACGACATAATAAAAAATCATACTGCTCAAGGTTATGGGGCTATATGGACATTTTATGCTAATCACTCGTTAGATACTTATTTTGAAAATGACGGGTCAATTTTAGATATATATTCTGAACAACCTTTTGGTAATGACAGTTATTCTTATACTAAAGTCACTAATCAATGTGGCTCTTACAGCGGAGAAGGCGATTGTTATAACCGAGAACATTCATTTCCGAAAAGCTGGTTTGGTGGAAAAATAGAACCAATGAATTCTGATATACATCATATTTTTGCTACAGATGGTTTTGTTAACTCAAAGCGCAGCGGTTTCCCATTTGGTGAAGTAGCAAGTGCAACGTACACCTCAAGCAACAACAGTAAAGTTGGCTCCGCCACCTCAGCGTTAGGCTACAGCGGTACTGTATTTGAACCTATCGATGAATTTAAAGGCGATTTGGCCAGAGCCCATCTTTACATGGCAACTCGCTATCAAAATGTTATTGCTAATTGGCAAACCAATAGTACATATGGCGATGCAATATTAGATGGCAGTAGTAATAAAGTATTCGAAACGTGGCAATTAAATATGTTACTACGTTGGCACGCAAATGACCCAGTAAGTCAAAAAGAAATTGATAGGAATGAAGCGGCTTATTCACATCAAGGTAACCGTAACCCATTTGTTGACCACCCTGAATACGTGGGGAAAATTTGGACAACTAACTAATACTAAGTTAATTAATCAAATTGGTATAAAAGCCAGTCTATTATTGAAATGGTGCTTTAAGCACCATTTCATTTTTAAGCTAGCAAGTCCTTATTCATAGCGTCATTCAGCGCTATTTTTCTACCGCAGGCATCAAATGAGCAGGAAGGTTTTTACGTCGACCTGTTTTAGTTGGGCTGTAATGTTTAGCTAAATAATCGAGTATGACTTTTTCACTCTCACCCAATGGCCATAAACCTTGTGATTTTTGCATCCAGCGAATAGTTTCCAACCAAGTTTCACGGTTCATTCTGTTTTGTGTTACTAACGCAGCAGAATGACAAGCGGTACAATTAGCTTTAACCAACTCAAAACCTGTATCGACAACAAAGCCGCTATCTTTATCGAGCTTATCTTCGCTAATTGCATAGCTGCAAGGTAATACTATCAAGCTTAAGAGCAATATCGATTTTTTAAAAGTAATCATATTAAACCACCTGAATTGCAATTCTATGACAAGCGTTATTTAAGTAACCTTTAGGGTTCCAGCCCGGTAAGATCATCGGTTGAGAAACACCATCACTATCGGTAGCTTTAGCCCATAACTCATAATAGCCAGCTTGTGGGAATTTAACTTTGGCTTGCCAATGTTGCCATGCATTGCGGTTTACAGGCTTCGATATTTTAACTTCTTGCCAGGTTTGACCAAAATCAATTGAAACATGCATTTTCTCCACGGTTTTATCACCAACCCAAGCATGTCCATTGGCGGAAAACTCATCTTTTAATGCATGCTTAACGCCTGACTTTGGAAAAGTAACCATTGACTTAATCGGCATACTTTCAATAATACACATATCTTCAGCCGCAACTTTTGTGCCCGGCGCTACTGGCTCACATGGGATACGATAGGCTGGCGCACTCATCTTGGCCCCGTCATGAACAATATTACGTATGGATATACCCGTTAACCATTTTCCTGAAGTGGAAGCAGGCCAGCCACCAAAAACTAAACGTAGCGGATGGCCGTTCATTGCGGGTATTTCTTCATCGTTTAATGACCAAGCGATTAATGACTCATCTTCTAAAGCCTTATGCATTGGCACACCACGAGAAATAGCTTCTTTATCTGGATTTCTTGTTAAATGTTCATCGGCGGCATGATAGCCAATATAAACCGCATCATCTTTAATACCACAATCTTTTAGTACATCTCTTAAACGTACACCAGTCCATTTAGCGCAACCAACAGCACCTAAGCCCCATTGATTACCTTTCGCTGGTGGATCAAATTCAACACGACCATTGCCACCACACTCTAAGGTTAATTGATAAGTGTGATGAGTAAATTTCTTTTTCAGTTCAGCTAAAGTGTAGGTTTTACTGGTTTTAACTGATTCTCCGCCAATGGTTAATGTCCAATTATTAACGTCAACATTTTCAGGAGGAAGACCATTATTGCGGACAAATAATTTATCGGCGGGTGTGACTAAGTCATTTAATAAATGAGCAGGCACTTCAGCATTCACCGGGCGATCATTTAATATAATTAAGCCGGCATGCTTACCCGCGATACGAAACTTTTCAGTAGTTTCAGCAAATGCTGCGGGGATCAAACCACCTGGCATAAATCGTCCAAAAACAACTTCGGCACCTAATACAGCACCCATGGTAGATAAGCCGGTTAGAAAGCCTCGACGAGAAACTGGATTAGTGGTGCGGCCAAATATGGCTTTATCTGCTTGTTCTGGGTTTTCTCGATAAAGTTCATGAATGCCTTTTTCTAACATTTGTTTTTTTGATGGTTTTTTCATAATCAACCTTCCGTGAGTAAAATTACAACTTAAAAATGCGTGCTGTTTAGTCACGCAATCATACCAATTACAACGCCTAGCAAATCAAGCTTTAAAGACTTATCAATGTAAATTTTTACAAACTGAAAAAGACATTATAGCCAAAATAAATTCATCCATTATTTACTAATTAGCTCATATTATCGACACCCCATCTTCTGGTCAAGCAGTTAAAGTATTGTTCTTATTACAATGTTCTATGCCATTAAACTAATAGCTGTATTTTTCACTTTAAACTTATGCACACTAATAATATCTGTCTTTGATGAACACTCTATTGGTGACACATGCTTTAGTCTTTATTTGATAAATTTGTGAATAAAAATCAGCTGTTTATTTGCGCTGTCTTCGTATAGAATCAGCAAGTAATTTTACTGGATGAAACGCTTAAAAATAAGTTTACTGTAGTAAAATTAACTCGCACCACCTTCTTATTCCTTTCTAAAATGACTTTATATAAATGACTCAAATAAACGAAATAACGATAGTAACTCACAACGGTAATTTTCATGCTGATGATGTATTCAGCATCGCTGCACTTAAGCACATTTTCCCAACTTTTAACCTTGTACGTACCCGTGATTTAGAAGTCATTGGCAAGGCTGATATTGTCATTGATGTTGGTGGAGAATATGACGCGGATACTGGTCGTTTTGATCACCATCAACGCGGTGGCGCCGGTGCGCGCGACAACGGTATTCCTTTTTCATCATTTGGTTTAATTTGGCAAAAGTACGGCCGAGAAATTTGCCAAGGTAACCAAGAAGTTGCCCAAGCAGTTGATGCCGGTTTAGTCTCAACTATTGACGCTATCGACTGTGGTCATGTAGAAGGTGTTGCTCAAGGTATTAGCCTTAGCCAAACTATCTCTATGTTTAATCCTACTTGGCAAGAAGAAAGTCACTTTGATACTTGTTTTGATGAAGCTGTTGAGTTTGCATCACGCGTTTTAACACGTTTTATTGCTTCAGCTAACGGCGGCATTAGTGCGAAATCAATTGTCGCTAAAGCGATTGATAATGCTGAAGATCCACGGGTGATTGTTTTAGAAAAATATACGCCTTGGAAAACAACCGTTCACAAACTGTCTGAACAAGCTTTATATATGGTTTACCCATCAGGATCTGGCCCATGGCGTATTCAAACCGTCCCGGTTGAACCTGGCTCATTCGAAGATAGAAAGTCACTACCTGCACCATGGGCTGGCTTATCGAACGAAGCACTGCAAGAAGTTACCGGTATTGACGATGCAATGTTCTGCCACAATGGGTTATTTATCGCTGGCGCAGCATCATTTGAAAGTACAATGAAAATGGCGGCTATTGCGCTGGAAACAGAATAAAATTGATCAAATGAGTATAATTTACATAGAGCCAGATAATTATTTATGCTTTGGCTCTATGAACTCAGTAACATAGATATAGCTTCGTCTGAAAGATGATGCTGTACCTAAGCACTTATTACTTATATGAAAATCAGCCTGCCGACTTCAAGTTAATTGTATTAATAAATAGTCTTGGATCATCTATTTTAGCCAACATAGCATTATCCGGCAAACAATCATCATCAACATAGTCTGCAAAATCACCGGCTGAATCGAATACTAAAATATCTAACGCTAATCGGTCTAAACCATACAAGCCTCGATGAATCATATCGGCTGAAAACACTAATAAATCGCCTGCGGCTAAGCTTATTTTTTTACCGGTAGATAAGTCATCACTACTGACTTTGCCCTTTTCTTCTTGTCGGACATTAAATTCTTCCTCGCTATCCCAACGCTTATGGCTTTCAGGCACAAGTTCCATACCCAATTCATCGAATAAAGGTACTCGCAGATGCAATACTTGTGTTTCTTGTATAGCAACCTTCTGTCCTTCAATGTCATGGTCATACTGGCAATCACGATGCCAAAAATCTTTCTGTGCAGGATTAACCGGATTAAAAAATAGCTGAGTATTCATAAAGGCAGGATTATTGACGATGACCGACTCAACAACATTCATGACTTTTTTCGAGCTAATAAAGTTAAACAACTTCACTCGGTCATCACTCGATAAATATTCACTGCCGGTAATTAAAGAAGAGTTAAAGGCTTCCTCTTGATAAAACGTTGCATTGTCTTGTTGCCATAATTGATGAAACTTTAATACTACGGCTCTAAGTTGGGCTATTTCAGAGTCGTTGAAATAATTCCGAATAACAAAGTAACCTTGCTCGTCATAATTACTCAGCAATTGACACTTATTTTCTAACATTAACTACCTTGCCCCTACACTACTTTTAAAATTGCTATTATAACCTTTTGAAAAAGCTATTGCCTAGACAGTACTGTTGTTTTGGTATTAGCATGTTTCAATTAACGAATATGTTTAATACGAATTTTTTAATACGAAATATTAATTAAATAATGATTTAAAGATTGTCATCAAAGTAAAATTTAGCCATGGTATTGTACTCGTATTATATTGCTCAAATTCAGATATCGTTTTAGCTTAGGAATTTTTTCATGACCTCGTCAAACCCGCTTGTTAAGCAAGTAATCACTTTTTTTAATTACCGAAAGTTTCTCACCACCTGCGCATTTCTTCCTATTATTGCCAACGCAACAATTGCCGACGAAAATTTTAACCAGTGCAAAGTTAACTTAGCAGAACGAGCTAAAACCGCAGGGTTTTCTAGCTATATCACCGAAACCGTTATTAATAATATCTCCCCTATTGAGCGCGTGATCGCATTAGATAAAAAACAACCCGAATTCACCCAGACCTTTGAACAATATATTAAGGCCAGAGTGAGTGCTTACCATGAGCGAGTTGGTAAGCAGAAGCTAGAACAAAACAAAGTGCTATTTGATAAATTAGAACAAAAATACGGTGTTCCACGCCAATACCTAGTATCGTTTTGGGGTTTAGAAACAGTATTTGGTAAGCACAAAGGTAAAATGTCAGTACTTAATTCGCTCGCAACCCTGGCATGTGATCAACGTCGTAGCGAGTTTTTCACCCTAGAATTATTAAACTTGTTTACCTTAATTGAAACGGAAAAAGTATCTGTTGAACAACTACAAGGCTCTTGGGCGGGAGCCATGGGGCATATGCAATTTATGCCAACCGCGTTCTTAAAATATGCAGTTGATGGTGACAATGATGGCAAAGTAGATATTTGGCAAAGTGAAGCTGACGCATTAACCACAGCGGCCAATTACTTAAATCAAATAGGTTGGCAAGCAAAAGAACGCTGGGGTAGAGAAGTTAAATTACCGGAAAATTTTGCCTTTGAGAAAGTGGCTTTTGACCAATATTACCCACTGAGTTATTTTCAAAAGTTAGGGGTGAAAAAAATCAACAAACAAGCATTATCTACTTATGATATTCAAGCAGAGCTTTATCTCCCTTCTGGTCACAAAGGGCCCGCATTTTTACTGTACCCTAATTTTAATGTCATTATGACGTGGAATCTTTCAAAAAGTTATGCACTATCCGTCGGTATATTAGCGAATAAATTAGTCGGCGCGAACGGACTTGAGTTTTTGCAAACAGAGCAAGCTAATGTAAACCGTTATAGTTTTGCAGAGATGAAAAATCTACAAAGCCAACTCAATACTTTAGGTTTTGAAACAGGTAAACCCGATGGTATTTGGGGACCCAAAAGCCGAGATGCTATTCGCTCATTTCAGCTAAAACATCAACTGATTGCTGATGGATACCCAAATAAAGAACTGTTTACAAAAATTAACTTAGTCATAAGTGAAACTGATTCAGTAATGCCAAATGTCGATAAACAGAGTTAACTATAGTTAAATATAGTTAAATAAATATTTAGTTTGATGGACTAAAGTCCAACCTACATAAGGCTTACGGGGAATAGCATAGCGTTGAATTATTGCTTTTTGTAGGTCAGACTTAAGTCCGTCAATGATTAAATCTGCGATGAACCTGAAAGCCTAAATCAAAATACAGTGGTAATTGTTTTTTTTCATTTATTATAGCCACTGGTGTTATGTTTCATTTAGTTTGATGGACTAAAGTCCAACCTACATAAGGCTTGCGGGGAATAGCATAGCGTTGAATTATTGCTTTTTTTAGGTCGGGCTTCAGCCCGTCAATCGTAAAGTGTGCGATTAACTTAAAGCAATTAACATTATTTACTTAATACCAACTCAACTCTTCAATTAATTCATAAAGCACTTTCAGTTCAAGGGTGTATTTTGCTTCGTTATAAGCGTCAGTTTCTATAACCCCTGCAGCTAACAAAGCTTCTGTTGAATTGGATAAATCTTTTAACCTGTTAACTTTTATGGCTTCTGGGCCGGTATAAAAACAAAGCGGGTTACTATCAAACATTTGTTTTTCGAACTCTAACCCTGTCCATAATTGTAATTCTGTTGTCGTTACACGGAAGTTTTTTAACTTAATGCGCTGCTTAGCTTTAGTCGTTCTTAACGTGTCGGTGTCTTGGAAGAATATATATGCTGAGGTAACGAGCTTATCGCTATGGTCTACATAAGTAAGGGTTTTCCAAAATCCTGAAGGTATACGAACGGGTTCAAAGCCAACACCTTTGGTTAAAAAGCGATCGCAGGTAGTAAAAATTGGCCCTGTCATCACAATTAATTTATTGTCTTTTGATAAACTGAATTTAGAAACCGCTGTTTCTGGTACACGCCATTCGTCTTCATTAAAACGCTTATGTTGCATAGAAGCATTAGTATAAGCACAGCTATCATTGCTAGCAGACAATGCTGTATTGTAATCCCCCCAAGTAACAGCGGTGCGTCTAGTTAAATGTCCTCTATCCCACGGGGTTCCGATATAAGCACTATTGGTTATTTGATTATTTCTTCCGACACGCGCATCAATAAACCATTTACGACCTTTATAACCCGATACCGTCTGCGCAATGGCGTTATCAACATTGGCAGCGGAAAATAGCGCCTGCTTGGTAGACTTACTCATAATGAGCGAGTAATGAATATAAGGAATGACTACATTGCCATCCAGTAAGCCCGGTGGTTGTAACACATCACCTGAAAGAGATAAGCTCGGCTTAGGTAACTCAATATTGAATGAAGGTAAAAAATCTTTTTGATAGCCATCGCGCATTGGGTAATTCCACCATCCTTGTTAATCTATAATTAAGTCTAGACAAGTTATAAAAATACACAATATGCAGTCCCCCCTGAGAAAACCGTAAGCAAAGCGTAACGGCGCTTAAATAAGCATCAAAATTCACTCGCCATCTATTACTGTAAAAAAAAGAAAAAGCAGCCAAAAATGGCTGCTTCATAGTCTAAGTAATGCTTTCATTTAAAGGCTAACCCGTATTTCGCATCCCTGTTGCGATACCCGTCATACTTACCATCAACAACTGCTCACAAACTGGATGTTCAGGTTGTTTTCGCAAACGTTTTAATGCTTCTATCTGCAACAAGTGCAATGGTAGTAAATACGGTCGACGTAAATTAAACGAGGTTAAATTCCAAGGGTCACTCTCCAACGATTCTGTTTGTCCAAGCAACTCAAGCACCGTTTTTCTATCCGCCGTTAATTGTGCTCTTAGTACCTCGCCCATGGGTAGTAAGTCCTTTTCAACCAAACTTTCATCATATAATTTAGATATATTAATATCAGACTTTAAATACACCATTTCAGTCAATGAGATACGGGCTCTAAAATATGGCCAGTTATCTAGCATGTCTTTAATGGCATCTTTGTGTGTTGTACCCGCATCAGCAATCGCTTGACCAAAGCCTAACCAGCTTGGCACCACTAATCGATTTTGGCTCCAAGCAAATATCCATGGAATGGCGCGTAACGACTCAATGCCGCCATCAGACTTACGTTTACTAGGACGAGAGCCTAACGGTAAAGATGACAACTCTTGCTCAGGCGTTGCTTGTCGAAAATAAGTGACAAAATCGTCTTGTTCACAGACATAGTTACGGTAAATATCACAGCTACTTTTTGCCATGTCTTCCATCGCATTACGCCAAGTGTCTTTAGGTGCAGGCTGTGGCTTCACTAAGCTGGCTAATATTGCACTGGCGTATAAGTGTAAGCTACGCACAGCTAAATTAGGTAAACCAAATTTAAAGCGAATGGTTTCGCCCTGCTCTGTAACCCTTAATCCACCTTCTAAAGTTCCCGGAGGTTGCGATGCAATAGCCGCATGAGCTGGCCCGCCGCCACGGCCAATAGTGCCGCCTCGACCATGAAATAATTTCAGCACAATATTATGACTTTTCGCTGCTGCGACTAATGCTTCTTGAGCCTGATATTGCGCCCATGCGGCGGCTAGCACGCCAGCATCTTTCGCGGAATCACTATAACCTATCATTACGTGTTGCGCGCCATGCGTGCGTTTTGTGTAATCTTTATCAGTTAATAACTTATCAATAACCCCTGCCGCACTATTTAAATCGTCTAGGGTTTCAAACAGTGGTGCGATTGGCATATCCCAAGCAATACCGGTTGCTTTCATTAATAAATTAACTGTCAGTACATCGCTTTGTTCACTGGCCATCGAAATAATATAGATACCTAATACTTCTTTAGGTTGTTCTGCTATGAACTTGAACGTATCGAGCACCTCTTGCGTTTGCTCGCTCCATGTTACTTTCGGCAAGAGTGGTCTTGGGTTGTTAAGTTCTTGTTGAAGAAATTCACAACGTTTTTGCTCATTCCACGATAAATAATCGCCTAAACCTAAACTTTGGGTAATTTCTGAAATGGCTTGATCATGAAATTCACTGTGTTGGCGAACATCAAGCTTAACTAATGAAATCCCAAAACAATGTATTTTACGAATAACGTCTAGCAACATTGAATTAGCAGCTCGGTCGAGTCCTGCATCTAATAAGTTCTCACGACAAATAACTAAAGGCTTGAGCAATGCTTCTGGGCTAGCGATAACGCCACTAGTTTTATTTTCTTTCAACAGTGAAACACTGCGCTCTAGTTGTGCAATGGTTTGCTTTAAAATATGACGATAAGGACCAATATTATCAGTATCTGCAACGGTTAATTCATCACTGGCTTTGTTCATTGACAGTTCAAGATACAGGTTTTGAAAATCGAGTAAATACAGTTCAGCCGCCAGTAATCTGGCATTAATAATAGCCTGTTTACTCAGTTCTGCGGTAACAAACGGGTTACCATCGCGATCACCCGCCATCCAACTTGCCATCGTAATCGGCGTAGCGTCTAAAGGTAATGCTTGGCCCGTAACAGCCTGACATAATTCATCAAGCTCACGCACAAAAGTAGGTACGGCAAACCATAAGCTATCCCGAATAGCATCTAACCCCCAACGCGACTCATCTAATGGTGTCGGACGTTGCGAGCGTATTTCACTGGTATGCCACGCTTGCTCAATTAGCTCTTCAATACGGCCATTTAAATCAGCACCTGATTGTCCTAACTCTTCAGCAACTTCATGGTATTTATGAATAAATGTCCGACGATTAACCTCTGTTGGATGCGCGGTTAGCACCAATTCTATATGGAGTTTATTAATGGCTGACAAAAATGCTTCAGGCGTACATCCGCTAACTTGCTCTTTTAAAGAGGCTAAAGGATGCGGTAAATCAAGCTCAGAAAGGCCTTGCTCGCTGGTGGTATGTTGCTGTTCAGCAATATTAGCCAAGTTCAAAAATTGACTAAACGCGCGGCCATAAATCAATAATTCTTGTTCATCGCATGATTCAAATAAGGTTTGTAGCTCATCTATAGCGAGAGCGTCTTGTGCAACACCATCTTTGGCAAGTAAACGCACACGTTCAACATTTTCTAGCCAACGTTGGCCTTTATCATTGGCAATGGTTTTACCCAGTACAGAACCAAGTGAACGAATATTTTGTGATATTGTTTCTAACATACTTTGTTCTCTTATTAAGCTAAGTAACATAAGCGTAGAATTAATTTCAAATAGAGTCTAATATATAAAATTAATCTTTATCATAGACAAATATCTATATGTCATTAAGTTTGCAGTCAAACCGACAGCCAACCATGAGGCAGTTACAACTTATTCAAGCATTGGCTCGATACCAAAATTTGTCAGTTGTCGCCGAAAATCTGCATATATCTCAGCCCTCGGTTTCAATTCAATTAAAAAATTTAAGCGAATTAATCGGTTTACCCGTGTACCAAATGCAAGGTCGAAAACTTACCCTTACCGATGCGGGTAAAGCAGTATTACGCAGTGCAAATACCATATTTCAAAGTCTAGATAACCTTAAAACTGACATAGATAATTTACAAGGTGTGATCACAGGCACCTTATTAATCTCAGTGGTCACCACCGCGCAATACTTTTTACCTTTGCTGCTCGCTGCTTTTGCCAAAAGACATCCGAAAGTAGAGATCAAGTTAGAAATAGGTAATCGGGAGAACATACAAAGCCGACTACTTGAGAATAGTGACGACTTTTACATCTTCAGCAATATTCCACAAAACGTGCAAGTCATTGAAACACCATTTTTAGAGAATGAAGTGGTCGTCGTCGTACCTGAAAATCATGAATTAGCACAGTTTCCTAAAGTCAGTTTAACGCGCTTAAGCCATTACCCCTTTATTTTACGTGAAGCAGGATCTGGCACACGCGAATATACCGTTGAATTATTTAAGCAACATGGCCTCAGCCTAAATGAGAAAATGACTATCGCTAGCAGCGAAGCAATAAAACAAGCTGTTGCAGCAGGTTTAGGCATATCGGTTCTAAGTAAGCACAGCTTAGATTTCGGCATAATGCCTGGAATTAAAATCATTAATGTAGAGCATTTCCCCATTCGCAGTAAATGGCGATTAGTGCAAAACGCCTCAAGACAACCGACCCTACTCGCAGACGCATTTCACAAGTTTATGGTAGAAAATGGCGGAGAGATATTAGCCTCGGCTGTTCAAAATAATCAGCAATAAGTCGCGGAAAGTTATAATCAAATATCGACATATCTCAGCCTAATGATATAGTTAGGTATAATTAGGTATAGTTTATGATAGTTGGTACATAGTAAAAAATTGCATCAACTTACAGAATATAAGGAGGTATTCAAATGCTAACGAACATTTCAACGAGCTTTTATGACGTTATGTTTGGCGATATAAATTCTAATATACCTATGGGCAAGCTCGAAACCAAAGTATTACAAAAAGTCAGAGCTATATTAAATAACCCCGATAGACTTAGTCAGCATATTCCTGCATTACCAGCGATGATAGTTCGCCTTTTAAATACAATTGACGATCCAGATTCAAGTGTCCTCAGCTTTGTTGAAATTATTGAGCAAGATCCCTCATTTGCTATAGCCGTATTAAAAACAGCTAATTCAGCAATTTATCATCGAGGCGAAAAGGAAATCGTATCGCTAAATCGTGCGATAACGTTTTTAGGGTTGTCTGGACTGTTACGTATTGCCACTACACTGTTAATGGCTAACGTTATTCCATGCAAACCTATTTATTACAAAATGTTCGGTAAACAAATTTGGGTTCACTCTGTACAGTGTGCCACGCTATGCGAACTATTAGCCACTAAACAAGATGAAAACGGATTTGACGCTTATTTCTTGGGTTTAATTCATGATTTAGGGAAAATCATCGTATTTGATTGCCTATCACAAGCACTTGCGGAAGAATTATCAAGCCTACCTGGTACCAAAGTTTTCAAAAAATTGATGACTGAAATGTCAATCGACATCAGTTATTTTATAGCTTTAGAGTGGAAACTACCAAAAATATATGCTGAAGCGTTAAGCCAGCAACGAACTTCAACCCGTTCAGCTTTGGCAGAGGTGCTATATAAAGCCAATCAATTAAGCGAGGTATATTTAATGATGGTAAAAGGCATAATTTCTGAAGATGAATGTGAAAATATACTAAATGAACATGCCGTCGATAAAGATATTTGGCTTAAGTTTACTGATATAGCTCCTGAAATTGAAAACAGTATAAGTTAACCAAATTGGCTGAGCTTATTTTATCGAGCTCAGCTATAAATAGTTCATCGTCGCTTTTAAAATAACCTAAACACTCCAAACTGAAACAGCCTAACAGCCTTTAACATTAATTCCCGCAAACGCTGCTAAGCAGTAAACCACTATGAAAGCT
Source organism: Cognaticolwellia beringensis (assembly GCF_002076895.1). Lineage (NCBI taxonomy): Bacteria > Pseudomonadati > Pseudomonadota > Gammaproteobacteria > Alteromonadales > Colwelliaceae > Cognaticolwellia > Cognaticolwellia beringensis. The sequence goes on along the minus strand of NZ_CP020465.1, from coordinate 986,328 downwards.
AAATTATCTTATAGCACTGAAAAGCATAGCTAAGCTGTAAAATTTAGCGTATTTATTCGACTTAGCGCAACAGCTAACTCTGCTTTAATAACTTTTAAGTGTTTCAAATTTAAGTCTAATTTTTTCAACTCGTTCTCTATTAACATTAAAGTCTGAATAACCAAGCCTAGAAGCTGAGCGCACATGTACAGTGGTATCACTAGACATTGTCTCTGGGAAATAAAACTCCACATCATCAACAAAACCAAATATTTTAGAAGTGAACTCAGCTCTAACATAACTACTTTCGCTTACCGTGACTTTCGAGTTTTCAAAACCATTCACGACTTTCAAAATATCATTTTTTACTGCTACTTTCGTATCCGCAATAATTATAGGTTCAATATAGTGCGCTTCACCTTGTGAGAAACTATTAACGCAATTGGGTTTATCCGGGCATGGCGTTAGTTGCCCATTTTCAACGCCTAAAATGGGAGCCTTTGATGTACATCCGGCTAAAACGATTAAACTCGTGAAGGCAATGCTAGTGAAAGAAAATTGTCTGACTTTATTCAAAGCTACAACCCCTTAATGTGAATACATGTGTGTAAAGTAATCATAATTGACTCTGTACTTATTTTCTTCTTTTTATTACCAGTACTGCGTTAATAGTTGAACTAAATTTACCAAACGGTTTATAAACATTAATTTGATCTTCGCTAAATAAAACCGCACAATCCTCCGCTGCGCTAAACCAAGGGTTTAAGCTCAGTAATCTACGTTTAGTAAAGAATCAGCACATATTTATATCAAGCAGCAAAGTAATTAGAGTAGAAATAATGCCCTCAAAAATACAACTCAGTAAAGAAGAACTTAGAGAAAACAAACTAACGCGAGACGAATACTTAACTAAACCAAAAATTCCGTTAGTGGTGGTGTTAGACAACGTTACTAACAGCTACAATATTGGTGCTTTTATTCGCTTGGCTGATGCTTTTGCTATTGAGAAAGTGATTGTTTGTGGCACTGGTGCATTGAGTATTTCAGATAAAAAGATGAAAAAAGCCTCAAGAAATGAAGCCAAATGGGTTTGTGTTGAACATAGCGACAGCACTACTGCAAGCTTACAAACGTTACTAGATGACGGTTATTCAGTTTACAGTGTTGAGCTCTGTCAGGCATCTGTTGATTACACCACGGTTGCTTACCCAGCTAAGAGCGTATTAGTTTTAGGTAATGAGCGTAAAGGTGTCAGTGAAGCCGCATTAGAAATGAGTCATCAACAAATACATATCCCAATGTTTGGCATGGGTAACTCACTCAATGTATCAACCGCTGGCGCTATTGTATTAGCTGAATGTGCGAACCAAATTAGAAAGCTAATCTAAAACAACACCAAGCCACTTTAAAAAAGAACTAAGCAATTAATTGACTAGAAATTATCAGTTTAAATAATTGATAATTAAAAACATTTCGAAACCAATCGCACCAATAATGGCAATACACTAGACCATTTCAATGCCTAACATACCCACACTGTGATAACCAACACCACGCTTAACAGACCATCGTCAATACCGGTTAAAAAGGCTTCAACGATGGTTCTGTGCCGCTTTTATTTAAAGCACTTTTAACCACTCTAGCAAACGCTTCAAGTTACACGTCACTAAGCTAAAAGCTCATTACAGATAGCTAATCTCGTATTAATAATTGAACTCAATCGCCGTTAGCCTTAACATCTTATTTATTCTGTTCACTGGCGTTTGAATTAATGTCACTGAGCTATACCGAGTAACAGTACCGATTAACTTGACTATTAACAGTAGCTATTAATTCTTACTGACTAAATTATCACGGCTAAAACCGTAACCACTTTAACGAGTGCCTAATAAAAATTAAGTGAGTTTTTGTGTCATCTTCTTTTACCAGCAAAATGCCTAATGTAGAAACCAGCATTTTTACCGAAATGTCGATCTTGGCGAATCAATATCAGGCGATTAATTTATCTCAAGGTTTCCCTGAATTTGATACCCCTAATTTTTTGAAAGATAAAATTAATCAAGCGATCAGTGAAGGGAAAAACCAATACTCACCGTCAAACGGTTTACCTGAACTATTAACGCAAATTGCTGAAATGGTGCATAGACAATATCAAACGCATTTACCCGATGCGCAAAAGCTTAATGGACTAAACAACGTAACAATAACCTCTGGTGCTACTGAAGCGTTATGGGTTGCTATACAAACTTTGGTGCGACCGAATGATGAAGTTATTATTTTTGATCCCGCTTACGACTCATACGAGCCGGCCGTTGAACTTGCAGGCGGTATTTGTCGCCATATCACGCTTGATGCACCTAACTACGCAATAAATTGGCCACGAGTAGAGCAAAGTATTAATGAAAAAACCCGCGCCATTATTATTAACAGTCCACACAACCCTACGGGTTCAATACTGAGTGAGTCTGATCTTGATACACTGCAAAGCTTAGTTGAAAAACATAACTTATATGTTATTAGTGACGAGGTTTACGAACACATGACTTTTGACGGCTTACGCCATGAAAGTGTGCTTCGTTACCCTCAACTGTTTAACCGCAGCTTTGTCGTTTCTAGTTTTGGTAAAACCTTTCATTGTACGGGTTGGAAAATGGGGTATTGCGCCGCCCCTAATGAACTTATGGCCGAGTTTAGAAAAATTCATCAATACGTGACCTTTTGCTCCTTTACGCCAGCACAAATTGCTATTGCACAAATGCTAAAAGAACAGCCGGCACATATCACTGAATTAGCGAGTTTTTATCAACAAAAGCGCGATGTTCTGATTAATGCATTAAAAGACTCACGCTTTACCTTGCTGCCATCTAAAGGCACATATTTCTTATTATTAGATTACTCGGCAATTTCAACGCTAAATGACCGAGAGTTTTGTCAGTGGTTAACTAAAGAAGTAGGTGTTGCTGCCATTCCACTTAGCCCGCTGTACCCTGTTGAACAAAGACCGAGTTACCATAAGAATAATAAAGTGATCAGACTTTGTTTTGCAAAAAATGACGACACATTACGTAAAGCAGCGGAAATATTATGTCAACTTTAACCATAGCAGCCGTGCAATTTGACATACATTGGCCTGGTTAAAGCAAATAGCACAGCAGTACAAAGGTGTAAGTGAAGCCGCATTAACATTGAGCCATTAACACATTCATATCCCTATGTTTGGCATGGGTAACTCGCTTAATGTTTCAACCGCAGGTGCAATCGTCTTGGCAGAGTGTGCTAATCAAATTAGAAGTCAGCTTTAAAGATCAATAACGCTAACTCTAGCTAAGTCATAGGTATAACAATTAACTCTGCCTTATTGATCAATACATTGTCTAAAATCCACTGAATTAGCGATTAACTTATAACGACTGTAAAAAGGATAACAGTGCAGCTTCATCAGCATCAGAGAGTGCTTCGTACTTAACTTTAGCACTTTGTGACTCGCCGCCATGCCAAAGAATAGCTTCATCTATGGTTCTGGCACGTCCGTCGTGTAAGTAACTATGTTCCGGCGTACAAACTTCATTACCTTGTCCGCCAACTGTGTTTACTACGCCACCAGTAACACAAGCCGACAAGCCTATACCCCATAATGGTGTTGTGCGCCATTCAGCACCTGTAGCGTTGCCTTCACCTAAGTTATCAGCCAAGCCCTCACCCATATCGTGCAATAGTAAGTCAGTATAAGGGTGAATTGTTTGGTTTCTTAATTCACTAAAGGGATGATATATGCTGGTTTGTAGAGTCGGGGTATGACAATCAACACAGCCAATGTTTGAGAATATAGCTTTTCCTTGTTGCACTTGGGTATCGTCAAGGTTACGTTGTGCCCGCACCCCCAATAGCGCGATATATTTCACAAGGTCGTCTATATGCTGCTCGCTTAATTCTATTTGGTCGTCACCACATTCATTCCTTAATTTTTGTGCAGAGCCGCAATCTGGCATTGGCAATACAGCGGTCATTACCCCCATATCAGTATTAAATGCTGACGCAACTTGATGCTTGATACTAGCCGTTGCAGCTTTCCAACCAAAACGTCCAAGACGAATTTGCTGTGTTTGTGGGTCTATCGTACTTTGTGCTTTGCCTGAAATACCAAAAGGCGCTACCTCGTCATATTCGTCTGCCATCGCTAAAATAGTTTCTTCAGGAATAGCTTCTAATAGCCCTAAGCCGACAAGTTGTGGCGCTATACGTGCTGAAAACTTTTCTGGGGTTCCGGTAGAGAATTGATAATTTGGTGAGCGTAAACCATCAACTTCGGTCCATGAAGCAATAGCAACGGTGCCTTCATTTTGTACATTTCCGGTATTGGAAGGCTGTAAAACATTACCGCGCTGGGCATCAGGATTACCATCAGCATCGGCAATTTTAAATACCCATTTATCTAATGCTTCGCCTATAGGAGCCGGTGCTGCTCTGCCGTTACGCTCATGGCAACTTGCACAGCTATTATTAACAAAATGTGTACCTGACTTACCAACCATCTCAGCAAAAATACCATTTGCAGGGTCTTCATCATGCATACCATCAACAAAAGAAGTGTGATGAATACGGCGCCCCAAAACAAATGCTTGTCCATTTAGGCTAGATAAATTAGTCGCCATTTGCATAAAGTGATCGTTAGGCTCATTGGTATACTGATAAGGAAGTGTTGTGTTACCACCTAACCAGCCTTGTTTAGCTATAGGGTGAGAGTTTTCTCGCTGGGAAGATTTATCATCAAAATCACCGAGTGTTTTCCAAGGAACCATACCGCCCTTACCCACTTGATAAAGATAGGTAGTGCCATAATAGTTTGAGCGCCCTTCTGGTACCCCGAGTAAAAATTGGCTGATTTCAATTTCCATATGTTGGCCAATGTTGAGGGGTTCAGTACTACCATTAAGTCCACGAAATTCATTTATAGTTAATGAATATTTATATTGTTCACCTGTGGTACTGGTTTGCACAAGATCGTCATCATAAGTGCCACGCCCTTCAGTTATAACATTAGGCTCATAATTACCATGATATTGAGCAACAGTATTCATACCGAAGTACCACGCCCTAAACTCTAATGCTTCGAGTTGCCACTCAGTAACCCACTCAATTAAAATCGATGAACCTCCTTTTTCAACAAAATCGGTAAACTTGTAACGTGCTGTTCTGTGAGTCCAATAATGAGAAAGATAATGATCGTATTGTTGAAATTGATCTTCTTTAGCGTGACGGTCTCGACCTCGGTCAGCAAACATAGTGATAACCGCATCATTAGTTTCATAAATTAGGTCATGCTCTTGCACTGTACTTGAGGTATAAAGCGGTACAGTATCTCCAAATAAGCCGTAGGCTTGACTATGCCACCCGGCTAATTCATTGCCTTCAGTCATACCTGCGGAATTGTCGCCAATAAAAAAATATAATGGTTTGCTCTGATATGCGGCTTGTGTTGTGCCATCATTACGGATAATTGTAGATAAATTTGGCACACCCGATGCGATACCATCAGTAACTAAAAGTGGGGGCCAGTTGGTTGCACAACTGTTATTGCAATTGCTACCTTCAGAGCCAATGTCATTATCGAATGTATACAATGTAAAGCCGGGATTTGTACTGTCTTTGCCGCCCACCAATATGTCATTATCAAAAGCCACTTCAATTAACTGTTCTATAGCTTCACAGCCAAAAGCATCAACATTCGTATCAATCGGGGTATTTGGGCAGTTATCAAGATTATCAAACACACCGTCACTGTCAGTATCTGAACAACCAACATCATTAATTATTGCATTGACTGGTGTATTCAAACACAGGTCAGAATCGTTACCAACGCCGTCTAAATCATCATCTATAACCAAGGTTATTTGTAACCAATTAATATTGAATGAGCCCGTATTTATAGTTAAGCGTAATGTAAAAGTACCGCCGGTTGATAAAAATGAATTTACACGTTGAGCCTGAAAGGTTTGCCATCCGCCAGTATTACCAACACTGTCGCTGCCGACATTATTACCATTTATAGCAATGGAATAGTTACCTCCTCCTGTAGCGGAAGCCACGCGGCTACTTATGTCATATGTCCCCGCGCTTAACGTTATTGAATATTCAAGCCATTCAGATGCTTGTGTATAACCAATATTGTAACCACCACCAGTATCAGATGTAACTTCTATATCTACTTGGTCGTTACGATAATTTGCGCCACCTTCATTACTGGGTGAAGTGTCAAAGTAAGCAACGTAATCTTCTGCTTGAATAGTAATATCGACTATTTGTGAAGCAACTTCACAACCTAAACTATCAACCTCTGTGTTTTCTGGCGTGTTAGGACAGCTGTCTATTTCATCATTAACACCGTCATTATCACTATCAACACTTACGATAATTATGCAGCCATTAATGTCTACTTGGCTATTTGTTGGGGTATTAGGACAACTATCGACTTGATCAAAAACGCCATCCCCGTCGTTGTCTAAGTTTACAACTTCTTCTGATTCAGACGCTGTGCCTCCTCCCCCGCCACAACTGATAAGGGTTAAAAGTAATAACAAGGAGATTGTTTTTTTAGCAGTAACATTTAAAGTATGTATTAACACACTTAAATCGCTTATATTTATTAATTGTCGGTTCATTATTCATCTCAAAATTACTTTCCAAACAAGTAAAACAGCTTATCTATAATTATCATAAAAATTACAGGTTAATATTTATATTTATCTGATTTATATATGATAATTAAATAACTGTCAGTATAGTTATAGTTGTAAACAGCAAAATATAAGGAGTTCGCATAAGAAATTTTAAGCGTAAAACACTTCAAATATGGCTAAAAATCACAATACAGTAATCAACCACTTTAACCATAAACATTCGACAAAGGGGTACTTATATCAATACGAAAAGCTGAAGCGTTATATAAACAAGTTGAGTTGTTTACATAAAATTGCTATTTGTGTTTTCTCAATCCAGACAATAAAGTCATAGATTCATTATTTGATCACGGTGTGTAATTTATATCCGTGGTATAGTCAAAAAATATAGAGTTGCTAAGGCAAATAAACCGGCAACCCATTGAATAACAACCAAGGAATACCCCATGATAAATGGTGCTCGTTTTTATATTTTCGTTTCTATTTTACTTTTTTCAACCTTCTCTTCTTATGCTAATTCTGCGGGCAAAGTTAACCCACAAGTTTCTCAAGCAGCAGTAGCGATACCGGACAAATATGCAGCTAAAGTTGCTGAAGACATACTGCTCGCAGGCGGCAATGCGGTCGACGCAGCTATTGCCACGGGTTTTGCATTAGCTGTAACTTATATTGATGCGGGAAATATTGGTGGCGGTGGATTCATGCTGATCTACATTGACGGCAAAGCCTTGTTTTTAGACTACCGTGAAACTGCACCCTTAACCGCACATCGCGATATGTATCTTAATGATGAAAAGGCCGTTGTACAAAATTTGAGTTTAATTGGTGCTAAAGCGCCTGGCGTACCTGGCACCGTTGCCGGCTTTTGGGAAGCGCATCAGCGCTTTGGTAAACTGTCTTGGAGTAAATTAATAGAACCCGCGATTAAGCTAGCTGAAGAAGGCTTTATTCCAGCAAATATTCTCGTTGACAACATACAAGATCATTACCAACGCTTTGACGGGCTGACTAACTTTAAAACCTATTTTGGTAGTGTTGAACATGGCAAAAATTTTAAACAGCCAGAGCTTGCAGAAACCTTAAAACGCATTGCAAAAAATGGTCGTAAAGAATTTTATCATGGCGAAACAGCAAAGTTACTTGTTAAGCAAATGCAGAAAAGCGGCGGTATTATCAGTGCTCAAGATCTTGCGCAATACAAAGCCGTGTGGAGAGAGCCCTTAAAAGCAAATTGGCGCGACTATCAAATACTATCTTCTCCACCGCCAAGCTCTGGTGGCTTTGGTGTGATCCAATTACTGAAAATGAAAGACTATTTAAGTAAAGAATTTGAAGGCGTTACTCATAACTCTGAGCAGTATGTCCATTTAGTGGCTGAAATGGAAAAACGCGTCTTTGCTGATCGCGCTGAATATCTGGGCGATCCTGCCTTTGTTGATATTGACATGACACACTTAATCAGTGACGAATACATCAAACGACGCGCCATGGAAGTAAAACCAAATGAAATATCGCGTTTAGAGTCGGTCAATCCAGGACTTCAGTCTCCTAATACCACACATTACTCCATTGTTGATGCCGACGGCAACGCCGTTTCAAATACTTATACTATTAACTGGGCATATGGCTCTGGCGTGGTGGTTGAAGGTGCAGGTTTCTTATTAAACAACGAAATGGATGACTTTAGTGTTAAACCTGGAGTCGCCAATATATTCGGTGTTGTCGGAAATACCGCTAATGAAATTCAGCCGGGCAAGCGCATGTTATCTTCTATGTCGCCAACTATACTGTTGCAAGACAATAAAGCCGTTATGGTTATCGGCACACCGGGTGGCTCAACCATTTTTACTTCGGTATTCCAAGCGATAGTCAATATAATAGATTTTAAAATGACACCGCTTCAAGCCGCCAGTGCAAGCCGTTTTCATCACCAATTATTACCACCTGACCTAATCACTCAAAGCCCTTCTCTCCCGTTACCTGACAGTACAATTGAAGCCTTAACCAAACGCGGTTACCGAGTTGAACCTCACAGCTGGGAGTTTGGTGATATTCAAGTTATCTGGAAGGACGGTGAACAACTTATTCCAGCATCAGACTCGCGCGATCGCGGTGTTTCCAAAGTTATTGATATAAAATAACAGTCTTGAAAAAGTATCACTATTAGTAAGGGTTCAACCCTTCTTTTAAAAATATAAAAGAGCTGACCAAGTAAATTGGTCAGCTCTTTTCGTTTACACTAAACATATTAGCCTAGTGGTAGCTATCGCCGTAAAAGTTAACTAATGGCATAGTCAGTAATCTAAACTATCGACTTTCATCAGTAGCCATGCTGAAAGCTATTCGTCATTTTTATGAATGTGAACATCCATTTGTGGGAAAGGAATATTTAACCCTTCTTGGGCAAATGTTTTATATACCTTCTCATTCATTTGAAAGTAAACGCCCCAATAATCAGGTGCATTTACCCATGCTCTGACAACAAAATTAACTGAGCTGTCTGCCAAAGCTGACACGGCTATAAATACATCGGGATCTTTTAAAATACGCTCGTCCTCATCGCATAAGCGTTTAATCACTTCTTTGGCTTTGTCTAAATCATCGCCGTAACCAACACCAATGGTCCAATCAACACGTCTTTTCGCCTCAGTTGAATAATTAATCATTGATGAGGTCGACAATCCCCCATTTGGAATAATGATAGTTTTATTGTCTCCGCTCTTCAAAATGGTATTAAAGATCTGTATTTCATTTACAGAGCCGCTATAACCCTGCGCTTCTATAAAATCACCCACTTTGAATGGTTTAAAAATAAGGATCATCACACCGCCAGAAAAATTCTGTAACGTACCCGACATAGCCAAGCCAATAGCTAATCCGAGCGCACCAACGATAGCGATAAACGAAGTCATTTCGATGCCCAACATACCAAGCACCGTAATAACTAACATAACTTTGAGCAGTCCACTGACAATTCCGCTCAAGAAAGGCTTTAACGATGGGTCCGTTCCGCCTTTGTTTAAGGCATTTTTAACGACACGGCCGATGATTTTTATAACCCAGCCACCAATGATCCAAACTAAGATCGCACCTATCAATTTAGGACCATAGAGTATTGCCATACTCGTGATTTGACTACCAATTTCTTCTGTATTCATATTTTATCCCTGATTTATTTGTAAAAAAATTAGAAAGAGCCTTAAAGCATCGTTTGTTTGTCTATTTTATTTTTGCTTATTTTTCATGGTGAAAACTTCACTTGAACAGGTGCCACAAGTTAATAGTTACCTTATGAATATAGGAGAGAAATTATGATTATTCTTAAAATATATAATGATTGGGAAGATTAGTTAAGAAATCTAGTTTTAAGACTGTAATATGACTAAACGTTGTAGCAATTAAAAATATTGAAAACATTGAAAATCAAAAGGGAATTTCAGCTTTAGACTCAAAGCGATACAACAATGAGACGGTGAGCTCAGAGACTTAGTTTAGCAATGAACAAATGCCTTATTTATATTCATGGCGGCATGCTTCACTGTTTAATAAAGCTTAATGTGATTAACTAGCTAAGATCTAACTAGCGTTTAAATCTATTGGATGGGCCTATTTTTCAATTACTGTCATACGTCATTTATCCATTAGCTAACAATAGCGCAATAAAAAAAGGCTCAACAACACGGCCGAACCTTTTATATAAGTAATTAAGTAAGAAAATTTAGCTTAAAGAGAGTAACGAATACCAATTGCAATGCCGTCATCTTCAGATAATTCCATTCTGGCTTGTTGCGCTTTGTCTGCACTAGTGAAATCACTATAATCACGACGAGCTTCAAGATATATCACGGTCTCTGGGTCAAATACATAATGTAGGCCAACTACAAAGAATTGACGTTTAAAATTATCTTTTGGGTCAGCATTAAAGTTAGGTTGAATGACGTAGTTAGTGCCCGCATCTAAAATATTGTACGAGAACAAAGTACGTATATCGTTATCGAATTTGTATGAAAATAATGATTCCATACCAACAGCTTCGTCAATCAAACGGCCGATATTATCGGTATCATGATTTTTGTTTTTATTGACGTTTACTGAAGCATAAAGCCCATTGTGCTTAAAGTTTCCCCACGTGATGCCCACACCGTAAATAAGGTCTACGGCTTTAGAAGTTCTCCCACTACCAAAGGTCACATCAAACTCGCCGCGGTTTACACCCGCGGTTAATACCAACTTATCAGTTGCTTGATAAGTTACTGCGCCACCATAAGTGTAGTTATAGTCAACTTGTTGTGCTGCATCTGAACCTGTTGCCAATAATTCTTCACAAGCCTCTTGGGTAATATTTTCATTATCACAGGTGTAAAAAGTGCTGTTTTTAAGCTGAGTTTGAACAGCAAAACTTATGTCGCCAAAGCTGTTGCGGTATTGTAATGTTTTGTCACCACGTCCGACGCCATTCACCGCACCATCATCTTTGTTGTAAGTGTAAACACCTGCAGTGTTACCATCCCAGACGAAGCCATAGTTTGTGCGGTATACCACGTCATACCATGCGCCCCATTGCTTGCCAATGGTGATGCTGCCATATTTGTCATGAGACAAGCCGATATAACCAAGACGGTTATAGAAAAACTCGTCTTGAATCGATTCAAAGCGATTGTTGTATACAATATCGGTACTACCGACTGGATTTACACCCCATTCAAGCAAGGCATTAGCTTGCCAATCATTCTTTAACTGACGACTAAAAGCAAAATTAATACGAGAACCACCATTTACAACTTCGGTTTCATCTTGAGTATTAATGACACGGGCATCGATAAAACCACCAATATTAACGCTATTAGTCTCATCTTTATAAATTTCTATTGCAGAAACTGTAGGCGCAATAACTATCGTCGAAAGCCATGCTGCAACTAATGTTTTATTCATTCAAATCTCTGTTTTGTTGTTGGAAAAAGGTTAACTTTGCTAAGTCACTGAGAGAATGCTTAGAGCTGTAATTCTAACAAATAAATAACTAGGACATCCAACCTTAAAGGCAATTAGATAGGACATCCATCTAAAATAAAAACAGGCAGTAAACAGCAGGTAAACAGTTGGTAAACAAGCAGTAAATCTAATTTGAAAATGGCAATATGAATACAAGTAGTAAGCGCTTATAAAGTATTTGACTGCGATGTTGAAATAGTACAGATGAAAAATAGCGCTTGGCTTTCATTCAAGAGAAATTAACGGTGGGGTCTAATTAATTCACTAAAAAAGCGAATCATTACTGATTCGCCTTTTAATAATTGTGCTTATTTGCGCCTTTTTGAAATTACTGAGTTATCCTTACTGTGCCAGATACTACTTCAAAATTATTTTGGCCAAATTCAGGTAAAGATGGGCAGTTATTTATGACCCCCTTCATTACAATAAAGCTACCTGGCTCTATACCAGCATAAATACCTGTACCTGCAACAAAATTTAATGTTTCTTCAACTTCAAAAGGTATGGTACCAGCGCCGTTATTACAAGTTGGATCGCCAGCGTAAATCGCCGTAAACGTGTCGCTTTCTGTATACAAAACACCGGTACGATCTTTGTTAACAAAGGTGTGATTCGCAGTAAAATCAGGATTCAAAAGCCCTCTGGAAATACCCACAGCAATTAGATTTCCAGCTTTAAACTTTGAGCCTACAATTGGTTTTAATACGATTCTATATCTACCTAATTGCTCGGTCTGGGATACAGCAAGTGTTTCTGAAAAACCACTTTTAGCCTCATACACTATGGTGTTTTCAGTTGTTCCTGCAGCGAAAGCAGAACTACTAGACAAAGATAACAATGCAGCACTAACTAATAATTTTTTCATAATAATATCCATTTATTTTTCAAAGTATTATCCATCTATTATTTATTGACTTAAAAAGGTAAAACTTCAATCAAATTCCAATCAAATATCAATCAAATATCAATCGTATATCAATAACTGCTCCCCATTGATATTTGCCTACTAACACTAGTAGAGGGGGTGGGGTTTTACAATTAACTTCTTACTCCTGACTCCTGACTCACTTCTAATTGAGCTAGTATCATTCAAAAGGTCACACTTAATTTCCAAGACATAAGAGTGACAGAATACAGTTTTCTTGATTGCCTTTAATTTTGATTTTAAAGGGCATTTTAAGTGAGTCTGTTTCCGTTTATAAAAGATCTCGTCATTAATTTAATACCTTTAACCATTAGTTATAAATATTTGCTTTTTGTACGTTTCCACCTACTGTATAGATATATGGAACTATAATCAGTAAATAGCGAATGTTCATTTTCGTTACTTTTTCAAAGCTACACTTGGCTTGTCTCCAATACGAATTTTTTGCATTTTCTAAAAATACCAAAGCTTTTAATTAACTTAGATTAACCTTAGATAGCAACCTTCAGTATGTAGAATGGTCGGTTGTTGATAGCCGTAAATTTAAATACTGTATTATACTTCCGTTCAGGGTAAGTTCTTTGTTTTATATAAGGAAGTAGGTTATATGCAAGTTAAGTTTCAACAACTTATGCCATTATTTTTTCTCATTCTTAGTTCTTGCGCAGTCACTTATCAGGATAATGACGGTAACCAGAGAATTGTTGGATTCGTTAGTCTTACACTTGAAAAACCTGTCGACAATAGTTTAGTTGCAGGTGATAAAGTTAAAATTACCAACATTGGCGTTATGTACTCAGATACCCCAATACACAACGGGATTTCAATTGGCTATTACAGTGAAACAACCACCGTTTTGAAAAATGATGTGGCTGTAATGATTAAAGATGACAATTAAAATGGAGATTTAAGATGAACTTACGGGATAAATTTGTTTTTTTCACCTTATGTTTAAGTTTCGTGCTATCTGGGTGCAGCACAACAGACAGTGCTGTTTTTGTCACCAAAAGCACTATAGGGGTGGTTGATGTCGACAGCACTCCAGGAACTGTGTCTTTTGCATATGATCGTGTTGAGGGCTACTTTGGCCCTAATTATGAAAATGGAGCTGTACCTCCTGTAGTGGGTTCGATGAGAACAAGCGGAGAAATAATAAACCCTACAATAAAACAACTTTATGCTACGGGTGAAGCTGCAACATTAGTTATCGATGATAATGCAACTACTTATACGAAAAGCGATGATGATAAACTCACCGGCAAACGCCAAGCCTTAATATTTGGCACGAGTACCTCACTCGGATTTAAAATTGGCGTCTCAAACTCCAATCCTACCTTTACGTTAGGGTATAAAAGAAAAGAAGCATCCTACATCCCCATACATAAAGGGGTAAATGGGGCTGAAGACAAATACTCTTCTGTACTGGCAAGTATTGATACCACAGTAAAGACAGATGTTAATGGTAATGAATTTGAAAACGGACAATATTTTGCCACAGGCGAAGCGGCTAAGTTACTCGCTGTGCAACCATATATAAAAGGTGCATTTAAAAGCAGTGCAAAAAGTGCACTAGGGTCTTACGATGAAAACTTTTCAAAACAAGTTCAAAATCATTCAGGCATCACACGATGTGCCTTTAACTTAAAGAGCGAGCAGTGGCAAAGTGTCATTGATAATGGCATAGCGGCGCATTTATTTTCTGATTTAGATGATTCATTAACCTCATCTTTAAAGCAGTTTTCTTCGTCAAAATCGGCCGATGACTTGGTCATATTACTCCAACTATATTCAGAAGCTATTGCAGGAGGTATAAACCCTACTAATGAGCACAGTTTATTATTAAAAACCCATGAAGATTTAGTTTGTAATTTAGCGAGGAGTTAAGAAATGCCAGATAAAGTCATTCCGTGTGAAAGATGCGAACATATGAAAGAACATCAAGAAAAGTCAGGATTTTGGATTGTAGTTTCCTGTAACCCTATAAAATATAAAAGCAATAAATGTAGAATGATTTATAAACAAAAAAAGTGAACATACGCCTTAATCAGCTCAGCGATGACGACTAATTCCTATAACAACCGGTCTGAAAGTAATAGGAATTAGTAAATTCATCATAATGATTTAATCCATTCACATATTTTTTACTGCTAACGGCCACCACAATACACATAAGTTACGCTCGTTATTTTGTATCAGAATGTCGAGTAATATCGCCAGTTTGGTCTACCCACTGAATATCTTTATAGTTAAAGCCCGTTTTTAGTGTCGGTTTTACAACTTCAAAATATGGCGATAAATCAAAATCTCTTGGAATAAAGTGGCTGTAATGCCTTTTTTCTAAACGACTTTTAGTAAGAAATCGGGGCTTTAGCCGTGATATACCTCGTGCAGGTACTTCTCTCGCATCTGACTTAGTTTTATCGGGAATTTTTAGCGGTAAAATCGGGTAGCGAATAGACTGAAAAGCCTGAGCAACTAAGGTAGAGCAAATCGCTTTAGTTGGGTCACCACTACCAAATTCTAGTAACCGACGACGAAAACGCAGAGGCACCGGTGGCGTAGGCAACAAATAACGCATTAAATCAATTATATTCTTGGTGTCGTATTGTAGGCCAATGCGTGAAGTTACAAAATCGAGCAAGGCGTCAGTATCTTCTTCAGTAAGGCTCACTGGCCGGCAAATACGCATATTAAATCCAGCATACTTTTCTAACGGCACGGTAATAACACCCTCCACTAAATCGGCTTCTAACAAAGGTAATAAGTGAGGTTTATCGCCAATATACATACAAACATGAGACCAAGTCGATTGGGTTAAATACTTAATCGCTGTACTGATGCGGCTATCGCCCTCGATTAACAGTATGTCGCCGGGTAGTAGGCTCTCTTTTAACTGCTCTGTAGAAAGCGTACTGAAGGTTGTATAAGAAGCGCGTGGTTTATTCAAAAACGTCGCTAACTTGTCACCCAGCGCATTACCAATACGAGAGAGTATACTCTGCTTTTGCTCTAGGTTTTTTACCGACATTACCAATATTCAGCCTTTATTAAACACTACTGTTTTGCCAACATTAAACACTAATCGGCACCTATTTATTATTGTAAACAGCATAAACCTAGCAACTTTTGCATGCAACTCTATAAGGGCTCCTTTCCTGAAATACATGTTTTGCTGTAACGCCCTTCGCACAAAGTCCTGTACTTAAAAAGCATACCTCTCGAGCATTATTTCGCTGAGCGAGATCGACTAAATATTAGATAAAATTAAACCGGGAAGTCTTGCCATATTATTCACTCATCTATGTAAACTAAGTTAACGTTAAAGCTAATTTACTGCCTGTCAACTTTCAATAGCCATGAGCCCATTAATGGTTAAACAGCCTAGTGTTAAATAAGCACTTTTTGGTTTTTTTATGTGTAATAGCGTTTCGATTAATTTAACTTATCAATAATATGTTTAATTTACACCACGCAAGGGCATGTTTTATATAAGATTAAAATTATTTTAATTTTATTAAAATTAAATGTTGCACAAATTTAAAACACACATTATTATCTCGCCGCTTCTTGATGATAGCCAATCCGAGTACATTACAAACCCTGTTTGTAGCAAGGCAAATGAGCAACTATCCAAGAGTGAATTTGACTGTGCATTAGCACTATTAATATCACTCAACTGACTCGTAGATAAACCTTATCCGAGCGGTTGCTTAGGACGGAATAAAAACGTCCTTATACTCGGAGAATACCATGGCTTTATCGACTCAATTAAAAGATTACACAATCAAACTACCTGCAGCAGCGGTTGCGGCTAACCAAAGCGAATGTTTTGCTTATGCGCAACCAACTAATCAAGAAATTGAACAACTAGCAGCACAGTTTGGCGCGCCTTTAATGGTGCTTGACTGCGAAGCTATTCGTCGCCAATACCATGCCCTTAAAAATGCACTACCCGGTGTTGCATTGCACTTTGCATTAAAGCCTTTGCCACATGCAGCGGTTGTACGCACATTATTAGCAGAAGGCGCGAGCTTTGATTTAGCCACCAGCGGCGAAATTGATTTAGTGGCAAGTGAAGGCGTACCGAGCGAGCGTACTATTCACTCACACCCAATCAAGCGTGATAGCGACATTCGTGATGCACTAGCCTATGGCTGTACTGTATTTGTGGTAGATAACATCAACGAACTAGAAAAATTTATTGCTTACAAAGATCAAGCAGAAATTTTGGTACGTTTAAGCTTTCGCAACAAAGATGCCTTTGCCGATTTATCTAAAAAGTTTGGTTGCAGTCAAGAAATGGCAATCGAGATTATTACCTACGCACAACAATTAGGTATTCGTATTAAAGGTTTATCGTTTCATGTTGGTTCGCAAACAGCTAGCCCAACTAAATACGTTGACGCGATTAACACTTGTGCAAAAGTGATTGCACAAGTAAGTGAACTTGGTTTACCGGCATTGAGCACGTTAGATATAGGTGGCGGTTTTCCGGTGCCTTACAGCGCTGATGTACTGCCAATTGATGTATTTTGTGCGCCAATTAACGTAGCACTTGCACAATTGCCAGAAACCATGCAAATACTTGCTGAGCCTGGTCGCTTTATTGTTGCAAGCTGTGTAACCAGCGTGGCATCTGTCATGGGTCAAGCCGAGCGTGAAGGTAAAACATGGTACTACTTAGATGACGGTATTTACGGCTCGTTCAGCGGCTTAATGTTTGATGAAGCAGCATACCCAATCGACAGTGCAAAACAAGACGGCATGCGTTTTGACTCTGTACTAGCAGGCCCAACATGCGACAGCATTGACGTAGTTAGCGAGTCAATTATGTTACCTAAGCTAAACAATGGTGATTTAATTATCAGCCGAATGATGGGGGCGTATACCCTAGCAACGGCTACCGATTTTAACTTCTTCAAACGTGCTGAAGTAGTGGTATTAAATGAGCAAGTACACAGCCAAGTATTAACGGGCTAATAGCTTAAGCTAGTTTCCCCTCGCTATAGGTACGCTGGCTTGTATCTGTACAAACATAAAACGCAGTTTACTACTGCGTTTTTTCTTTAAACAATACGGCTTTTATCAATAGACTATAAAAAATTCAAATTAACCATATTGCCCTAGCTGATTATTGTATTCTAAAAAGTGGATGTTTTGTTATTTCGCTTTATTCAATAACGGTTATATATGCTAGAATATAACCATATTATTAATTGAAAATTATTAGGCGTATTTCATGTCTGCACACTCAACTTACGACATTTGTGTTGAACCTATAGAACTTTATAAATTACTTAAAATTGCCAATATGGTTGGCGGTGGCGGCGAAGCTAAAACCATGATCAGTGAAGGTCATATTAAAGTAAATAACGAAGTTACCGTGCAAAAGCGTAAAAAAATTCGCCATGGCGATATTATCGAACTTAACGGTAAAGCTATTAAAATCGCTTATAACCCTGCCCAAAAATCAGCAGAGTTCATTAATACCGTTGTTTCAGCGACTAAAAATGCAAAAAAGAAAAAAAGAGCAAACAGTAAAGCGCCGGTTGCTACATCAGAAGCTGGTACTAAACCATCGACTGAACGAGTGAAAAGAAAACCTACTTCAGTTTAATTGAGCAGAGTTTTATTATTTGTAGCTTTAAAAAATGTCATGAAACATGTTATGACATCAAAAACCGAAAAACTTTATAATAAAGTTCTTCGGTTTTTTTGTGTTTTTCTTTAGCAAAAATAAAAAAACTATATCAATAACACTAACTCCAGCTTTGGTTTGGTTTGGTTTGGTTTGGTTTGTATTAGGTTGAATTGATTAACTTTGCTTAGTGAAATTAATCACTGTTAAAATACCTCGCTTTTCGTCTATCGCATTATATATAAAGGTAATCACGTGTTCAGAATTTTACTAGTTTTGCTTAGCTTATTTATGTCGTTACAGGTGTTTGCTGCAAATACAGAAGGACAATATATTCAACCGAGTAATTTATCCCCGAAAGTTCGAGTAGAAACCAATATGGGTAATATCACTATTGAACTTGACCGCTACCGAGCGAAAATTACGACTAATAACTTTTTAGGTTATGTCACGCGAGGACAATATAATAAAACGCTGATCCACCGTGTAGAAGATGGCTACCTCATTCAAGGAGGTGGTTTTATGACTAACTATACTGACGTTGAGCACGACGAGCCTATTTTTAATGAGTCTGGTAATGGCTTAAAAAATAAAACGGGCACTATTGCAATGGCAAAGCAGCTTACTGATGCGCATTCAGCAACAAATCAATTTTTTATTAACTTAAACGACAATAGTAACTTAGACCCTGGCAGATCATGGGGTTATGCGGTTTTTGGCGAAGTTGTCGAAGGTTACGAAGTTCTGGAAGCTATCGCACAAGTAGAAGTGGGTTACAGTGAGCAATTAGGCTACACCACCGTACCAAAAAAAATGATCACTATCATCAGAGTCGTTATTCTTGATGAAGCGCTTTGAGCTAAGCATAAAATCTCATAACGACTAGGCTAACCTCATACTTAGGTAATAACGGCGTACAAAAAAGTACTATAACCTTAGATATACCCTTTTTAAATCATGCCAACACAATATCGAAAATAATGCTTATGAACTTTATTTTTACGAGCTACAGCTTTAATCAAAGCTATAAATTCAGAGGACAGAGTTGAGTTTACGCCACCAGCCATTAATTAAATAAAACTGACTCTTTATTTTTTTTCGTTACGCTTTCATTAGGTCGATTAGACATAATGCTGTGCGAATCTTCAGACAAAATATACGGTGTTAAAACAATAATAAGTTCACGCCGCTGAATTTCATCATCCACCGAGGTAAATAACTTACCTATCACCGGAATATCGCCAAGTAAGGGCACTTTTCCTTCACGTTCTTCCGTGCTTTTACTGACTAAACCACCAATAATGATCGGTGTTCTATCAGGAATACGTGCAAATGTTCGTACTTTCTTACTTGATGACCCTTGTTTTTCAGCCAAAAGCACACGCCCTCCTTCTTCAGTAGGGGCATAAACTTCACCATTATTTTCGTCATCTTCCGACTCAACGGTAATATCAAGCTCTAAAGTTAACCATCTTCTGTCAGCTGAAACTCTAGGTTTTAAATTTAAGGTTATGCCGATCAATAACGGGCTAAATTCATAAGAACTAACTTGCAATCCTCCTGTTTGACTAAGCGTACTGCGTAATTCGGGCGACTGAATAACATCAACAATTTGAATAAAAGCCTGCCTGTTACTTACTGCTAGTACACTGGGTCGCGACAGCACTTCAGCTTTGCCCTCTTCAATCATAGCTTTTAAATACACCCGCTCTTGCTGACCAGGGGAATATACATTTTCACCATTAAGTGGGTCGATAATAGAATTTTTTAAATAATTAAAGGTGTCTAATCCTGGCATCAAACTACCAATAGAAATTGATTTATCACCATCAACTTTATCGTACTGAATACCAAACTCTTGGCTGTCTTCTTCTCTAATTTCTAACACCATAGTTTCGATATACACCTGTGGTGCTGGCACATCAAGCTTTTCATAAACTAGCCATTTAAGTTTTTCAAATTTATTGGCTTTCGATGGATGATAATAAACCAGTAAGCGATCAAGCTCTGCGACATTTGACGTGCCAAGCGGGCTAATTTTAGTGCCACCCGCATCTGATATGTTATATCCCTCGCTATTATTTTCACCAAAAGCTACTTTAAGATTATTCGCTTGAGAAGGTAAAACAATAACCGGCAGTTCATCACAATTAAACTGACTTGCTGTTTCGACGCTAGCGTCTAACACTTTATATCCCATAAGGTTTAAGGTCATTGCCATGCTCGACAAGTCATGATTAGACAAGCGAATTTCTTCCAACATTAAGTCTTTTAAAGCGAAGGATTTTTGTTTTTTGGTGGTGTTATCTATACCGCAGTGGTCAATATCAGCATAAAAAGCAGCTTGGGGGTTTTCTACTTTCGACTTTACTTGATTGTTGCCGCTGTTATGCACCAATTTAAGCGACGTATTTGAGGGAATACCATACAAATTGGGGATGGTTGGCTTATTTAAGTTTTCAGCTTTTACAGCAGCCGATTCAGCAGGGTTTGCTTGTGTTGAATGTTTGTTTTCATTTACCGAGCTACATGCACTCAATATCACCAGAGTCAGTATGCGGCAAACATTTATCCCAATACACATCCGCTGTCCTATTTTTAATAGTTATTATTAAAGCGTTATTTATGTCACCTCAAAGTAATTTAATAGTAGAAATAAAAGCTCGACTTAGCCAGAAAACACAAAATTTAGTTATTTGGCAGCTAAAAGTAAACAGTCGCCGACACTGACTTAACAAGTAATGTAGTTTTAATCAGAAAAAATCCTGCTATTGAAATTGCGTTAATAACTACGAAAATTAGCTCGGTATAAACATCTGGATCTAACTCAAGTTATTAACAAGCCTATTCATTTAGTTAGTTGGATAAAGAATGAAATCATCAAACACTTGCTTTTTTACTGGCAACTTTGCGTTTGGTAACCAGTTAACTAACTGTTCTAGGTGTTGTATTGTTAGTTGTAATTTACGCTCATTTTTATGCGCTTTGGTTGTAAATGGATAGTCGACACCTGGTTGTTTTGTCATCTCAATATGAGTACCTAAAATGTGCTTTACTGTTTTTGTTTGAGCATATTTGTACAGCTTTTTCAAACTCTTACTAAAGGCCACAAAATTTTCCTGTTTAAAGTAAATGCGTCCGGGATATAAAGAGTCTCCGGTAAACAAAATCTGAGTTTCATAATCATATAATGCTAGGTGCGCATCTTGGTGTCCTGGCAATGGTAAAATATCAATGCGCCGACCGCCCAAATCTAATTGATAAATGCCATCTGGCCAATGATTAAAACCAAAGAAACGCTTAACCGAGTCAAGATCTTTGCCAATTACTTGCGTATTAGGTCTGTCTATAAATAGGCTATCGCCCGCCACATGGTCACCATGTCCGTGGCTATGACTAACAATAAGCTCAATGGTGTTGAGATCGTTATCAATTAACCACTTTTTGATAATATTATCGACTATTTGGCGTTGCCCAAAGTCTGACGCGCCAGAATCTTGCATTAATACTTTGTTTTTGCCAAAGAGCAAATAAATAAAAGGGGCTTCAAAATTAGTACACACTGACTGGCGTATAATAAATAGGTTTTCATTGTACTGATGCACTTGCCCTTTAGCTTCTGCCGCGCAATCAACACCATTTATCCATGTTTTTGGGAATGTATTAGGGAACTCCATTGAAATTGATGACGCAGACCAACTTGTCAGTAATATTATGGCTATTAATATGAAAGATGAATGGCATTTTTTTCTTAAATAAAGTGATAACATATAGCGCACTCTTAAGCGTTTGGGTGTTAAAAACCTTAGCAGTAAGATGGATTTTTTTCTAGTTATTAACTGTGGTTAACTGAGCTAAACAAGCAGCGAACTAAAAAAGACGAGTTTGCCCTTAGCTCACCCTCGCTTCGCTTGCAGTTAAATCAATAAACGCGCTTACGACTTTTAACTATTCAAGTATTAATCTATAAATCCCCTGACCATCAACCGCAACATAGATATAACCATCGGGTCCCTGTTTAATATTACGCACACGGCTTAGATCATCTTTAACTATTTCCGCCTTAACAACTTGGTTACCGTCTAGTGTTAGCATGAAGACCTGACCAAACTTTAATGAACCAACCAGAATATTACCTTGCCAGTTAGGGTACTTGTCACTGGTTACAAACGTCATACCTGAAGGTGCTATTGAGGGATCCCAGTACCATAAAGGTTGCTCCATACCCTGCTTTTTCGTTAAGTCTGTAAAGACAGTACCAGAATAATTAATGCCATAACTAATAACTGGCCAACCATAATTCTTACCTTTAGCAATAAGATTGACTTCATCACCACCACGCGGACCGTGCTCATGGCTAAAAATATCGCCTGTTATAGGGTGCTTGGCCATACCTTGCGGGTTGCGATGGCCATAAGAATAAATTGCAGTTTTAGCGCCGTTAGTTTTAACAAAGGGATTATCATCGGGTATACGACCGTCATCATATAACCGATAAACTTTACCGGCATCACGTGTAATATCCTGAGGGTTAATATCTCTTTGGCCTCTATCACCAATAGAAAAATACAAATAACCAAAGTTATCAAACGCTAATCGACTGCCAAAATGAGAATTTTTTTTACTGTAAGCTTGAGCAATATAAATATCTTCTTGTTCGCTTAGGCTTTTACCATCGAACTTTGCCCGCATAATGGCGGTACTTTTATTGCCTTTGTTGTCAGCTTTTACGTAAGACAAATACAGCCAAGCGTTATTGGCATAGTCGGGGTGTAAAGCAATATCAAGTAAACCGCCTTGACCTCCAGCGACTACCTTTGGCAAACCCGTAACACTCTCTGCACTATCACTGCCCTTTTTTACGACTTTTAACTCACCACTGCGCAAGGTAATTAACAAATCACCATTGGGTATCCACGCCATGCCCCAAGGAATACCTGAATCAGCCCAATACAACTGCGAGACAAGTTTTGTCTTTGTTACTTCAGCGCTATTAACGAAAAAAGGCATAAACACACAAGCCAAAAATGGCATCAACAGTTTTTTTCGTAACCTAATGCTAAGTAGCTTGATGCTAAGTAGCTTGATGCTAAGTAGCTTGATCTTAAGTAATTTTATCTGTTTTAGTAATGGCATAATCGTTATTCCTGTTGAACTCGACTAATGTCATGATAAGTGATTTAGTGACAATTAAAAGTAAAACCTATTTACTCAATTGAACAACACAAGACATTATTTTAGTTAACAAGAAGTTATTACGGATGGCTTGATAAGTTTGGCTAATTTAAATCTAACAACACAACATTGAGACTTAAACAGCCAAACAGTGATATTGAACAGCATTAACTTCAATGCTAGTTGTCACGTTTATTTATCTTCCAATGTTGGCCAAACAAAAGGAGCAGGTTTGCTGGAGGTCTTTTCTACTACGGCTGTTTTTTGAGAGAGTATGCCCCTGATCACATTCCCAGTTGCTTTATGCTTACTGCAAAATGTTTTCAGGTATAAAATTTCAACTCTACTGCGTGCCCAAGGGGTTGTACGGAGAAATTTTAAACTTGATTTAAGACGCGGTTTATTAGTAAAACAACGAATATTAAGTAACTCACCCATCTTATCCCAACCAACTTCTTTCTCAAGTTCAATGAGGATTTGTTCAAGTTTTATGCCGTGAAGCGGCTCATTACCTTTATTCATTAGCTACCTAAAATCAAAAAATAGCATTGTACCAAGTTTCCTTAAAATATTAACTATGCCACCCATAATAAATTTTAGCGACATAAGCTGACTAAGCCTCACCACAAACTTCGAAGGTATATCAGATTAATTAGGGTCAGGTACACATTAACAACATTTATCCATTTAATTCTTTGAAAAGAATCCCCTAAAACCTTGTAAGATATGTATCTGAGGGTTGTTTACTTTGAGAATAATATCCTTGAAATTTAATGTGTATCTGACCCTACTTTATATGTGATTTCCTCCTGCGCTGGCCATCACTTGAGCAAGTTAAACGCGCAAGAAAACAAACCATCATTGATTTTTTCAACCAACATAATTCACGTTATCCCGCCGTCAATGAAAAGCGGCTCAATGACATTAAACAGGCCGAAGCCCTAACAAATGACGATGCTATCATCCAACCCAACCTGTTGCTGGTTGAATGTTTAGTTGCTCAGCTCAAACCCTTAATGCTGTCAATCGAACGCTTCGATCATGACATTAAATCGATCTATAAAAAGCATAACGACCGATTTATTTACGATAGTTTACCTGGCGCAGGCCCTCAAATGGCCCCTCGATTATTAGCGGCAATGGGGTCAAATCGTGAACGTTACCAATCGAGTGAAGAAGTACAAAAATACGCAGGTATTGCGCCCGTAACCGAACGTAGTGGCAAAAAAGAATGGATACATTGGCGATACTCATGCACCTCATTTTTACGGCAGACATTTGTTGAATGGGCAGGTCAATCGGTGCGATATTCGTTTTGGGCAAAAGCCTATTACCTGCAGCAGGCGGCGAAAGGAAAACCACATAACACCATCATCAGAGCGTTGGCATTTAAGTGGATCCGAATACTGTTTCGGTGTTGGAAAACAAAAACCGCGTATGATGAATCAACCTATCTAGAAGCATTGAAACGTAAGGGTTCCCCCTTATTGAAATATGCAGTGGAAAGTAAGTTTTAAGACTTACGGTCCACCTCAGGGCGTGTTGTTATATGTCAATTAGCTGATCACATGTGAATATTTCAGAGTGATGAAATTGTAATAAGTATGCTTCAGATTCAGGGTAAATAAAAACATCATCTGATGAAGGATAACAAAAATCATCATATCTGATAACAAACAAAGAAGTCGGTAGTCTAATTGCTGTTGAGTCATCCCATGACAAGAATACAAAATTATCATCTAATAATGATTCACTGAGCCACTTATTTACTTCAGGGCTTTCCGAACTGATTAAGTTAGGCGAACGTTCAGGAAGTTTTTTAAATTCAAGCATTAGCCTTTCATGTAGTTCGAAAGCTTTTGATTTAGGAAGTGGCTCAATTAAAGTTAGCTCTTCATCTGATAAATCAGAATCACTATTTTGATCCCATCTCCAAAATAGTGGAAAGGACTTTATATCAGTTTTGTCTTTCGAGTTGAAACTAAACACCTAACCTTTCCTTGACATATAACACCCAAATAACAGGCTAAAAATAGTGGGATAAAATGGAGCGGAGCGAACAGCCCGCTGTTTTTAGTCCTTGTTGATTTGCTTGATACTAATTGAGCCTTCTCCCCGAAGTCTAGCACTGAGCTAAACTTCAAGGCGACCAAACCAAAAGGAGAAAGCTCAATGAAATTCTATACTACTTTACATAAATATTATTGCGGAATCGATCTACATGCACGACTTTTATATGTTTGCATACTTGATGAACATGGTAATAAACTCGTTCATCAGAAAATAAAAGCCGATCCTCATCAGTTACACAAGCTACTCAAACCCTATATTGAACAGGTGGTGGTTGGGGTTGAGTGCATGCATTGCTGGTATTGGGTCAGTGACTTTTGTCGTGAGATAAATGTTGAGTTTATTTTAGGCCATGCGCTTTATATGAAAGCTATTCATGGCGGAAAAGCTAAAAACGATAAGATAGACTCCTATAAAATTGCTAGCCTAATGCGCGGAGGGAATTTCCCACTTGCCTACAATTACCCAGCAGAAACACGCGCAACCAGAGATTTACTCAGAAGACGCACCTACGTTATGCGACATGGAAGTGAATTAAAAGCTCACGTCGTAAACACCGACAGCCAATATAACTTGCCCGCTCAATCACTTAATTTAAAAAATGTCAGTGCCCGTGACGGACTGCGAGATTATTATGATGATCCTGTTGTACAACGGATGATAGCACTCGACATGAACATCCTAGATTGCTACATCAGAGAGCTAAAGCATGTTGAGTCATTTATCGAAGGAAAAGCCAAAGAACATTATGGTGCACTACTCAATATCGTTCGAACATTCCCGGGTATTGGTCAAATTCTAGCATTAACCATTTTATATGAAATTGGCGACATCAACCGTTTTCCCAGCGTTCAACAGTTTGCCTCTTATTCACGATTAGTGAAATGCAAAGCAGAGTCTGCAGGGAAAACCTATGGTACTAGCGGTAATAAAATCGGTAATGGTTATCTGAAATGGGCTTTTAGTGAAGCCGCGGTGCTTTACCTTCGCGGTAATGACAACGCCAAACGCTATTTAGCTAAATTACAAAAACGCATGAGTAAAGGTAAAGCGTTATCTGCACTAGCACATAAAATTGGTCGCTGTGTTTACTTTATGCTTCGAGATAGGCAGGTTTTTGATGAAGATAAGTTTTTAAACCGTTAAGCCGCACAATGGCGAGAGCTGAACACCTAACTGGATGAGTAAGAGCATCTGATTAATCATCGCGTCCGTTTAACTGAAAGTTGATGATTATTATGCCGAGTAGTCCAAGCCACTTCGCTTGATTAGACTCGCCATTGGTGCGCATTAACGTTAAAAGTTGCAATGAACAAGCGCGTTTACACCTTAACTGAGTCTTAAACTAACTGAACTGTGCCCAAAGGCACTGAGTCATCATGCTTGAATAGTACCAGCGTAATAGAACTGCGGGGTCAGGTTCTTTGAAATGTCCGCAATGCCGGATCTCCTGTCATAAGCATGACGGAAGTAAAGGTCTGCTTTTCGCACCAAGAAGACATTAGATGGTGTGATTTACATCTGGTTTTTGAGGGTTCTTAGAAAGTAGAAATGTACGTAAACTGGACATAGTATAGTGCCGGAATATTAAGAAGATAAAAAGTGATAACAAAAATTCAATAAAAAAGGCGAACCATTTCTGGTTCGCCTTTAACATTTCACAAACTTAGTTAATTTTTCAAACTTAATTAAACTTTCACAAACTTAATTAATGGATGACAAAAATGTGTAGCTGTAATAAAGTTTGTGACTAATCGCCCTCAAAGGCTTTTATTTTACAGCTACTAAATTTAATAAAGTTTGTGACTTTTGGATAAAATTCTATTTTCTATATCAATTTATCTTAATAAAGATTGTGACTAGTTAAGCATCTGACCTGATATCATTTCGTAAAATGTATTAACGAAACCTGTGAGTGGAAAATAGCACTTAAGTGTCTCTCAATTACATCTGGTATAACACAGCCACGTGTTTTTTTTCCATCAATGTCCATTTATAAATTAAGTGGGGATTTCACACTACGTATCTCAAAACGTATAACGAGATTAGCTAACAGCACTCGTTATAAAATCTATAAAATAATACTTTCCTGTTTTATTATCGTATTTTTTCGATACTCTATTCCACCAAGGCATACCGGCATGAGGAACACGAGCACACTTTATACCTCTTTCTTTTAACTCAGAAATTAAGTTAGATTTTTTAGCGTGGTTCCAAGCCAATGTACTTGAAAAAATAACGATGTCAGGCTTTACTATAGCCGTGACTTCACTTACGACATCTGCACTTACCTTCGAATCCATGGGAGAAACTTCTATAGATTTACCTGTTTTTTCCGCCGGGCGTTGAAAGTAATTTAGATAACATACCTTCTGAAAAGGTTGTTCAATAGCAAACTCCTCAACTTTAGATTCGATTAAAGCTTTAGAAAGATTTTTATAAATAAGCTTAGACTTTTTTTTCCAACCATCTTTTAGTCCATTTCGTATAATGTTTGCTGTTTTCATCCAACCTAAATCTTTAAAAGCACTGACATCAACGCCTGCATACCATTCTTCTGGATTATGATGGTACTGACTATCTTTATCTAAATAGTGACTCTCTCCTAAAATGAGCAACTTGTGTTTTGCCTCGTCATAACCATCCCCTATCCAGGGAATAAGGTTCGGGTATTTTTGGTAATGTGCTATTGAAGATAATTCTTTTGTAAATATTGTCATTTCGGTCCCTTTTTACAGCTGGAGTACATTTAATTGTTATTTTATATATTTATATTGCTCTAGTGATTGTTGTAAAACTTTTATAACCTTATGTTTAAGATAAACAGGCGCTACACATATGACGTCAGCACCATATCGCAATATCCATGCAACCAAGTCATAGGTTGGGATACAGCTAAATTTCACATTCGTCCATTCAGCTGAAGTCTGCACAAGTTGTTGGTCATCTGCCAATTGATTGTTTATGAGGGTATCTAGTGCAAATCCCTTTACTTTTAATTCCACTAATTCTATTTCGCTATTCGTTTTCAATAACCAGCCAGATGGATTTTTGGCGAAGTACTCTTGCAGAGTAAAAGAACGTGGAACTTCCACATCGGTATAGTTATTTACTGCTGTGTTAATTCGATGAAATAAGAATAACCTAGGTTTTTCAGGGCTATTCTTTGTAGTCGCCACCAGATAATGGCTCTGCCCTCGGATGATTATTCCTAATGGGTTTAAGCAATAATGAAGCGCATCATTTTTATCTTTTGCTTGATAAGTAATCTTTATTTGGTTTTCATTTAGTACGCAATCGTAAATAACTTTACGCTCACTTTCAGATATAAACTTACTATTGTTAATTAATGGATAGCCATCTGAAATAACCTGTAATTTTTCCTGCCATTTGCTATATGCATTATCTGAATTGAGTGTACATTTAGCGTCAGCTATTCGCACCTCTGCTCGAGTAGCATACTCACTCGGCATTACCTTGAGCAAAAGTTTTTCTGATAAAATCAACATCAGCGCTTCGGTCGGTTGAATTCCTTTAAACTTGCTCGTGTGATTTTGAATACAACCCCAACCGTAGCCTTCAGCTGTATCTTCTGAATAAAGTCCACCTATATCTGTAAGCTTAATTAAATCTCTTTCGACAGTGCGTTTGCTAACATCAAATCCTTCATCCATCAGGTGTTGATGTAAGGCAGTCGTCGTTATGGGGTTCCCTGGTGATAATGGGATTTTTCTCAACATTTCTAAATGGCGTAATGTAGTACTTTTAGACATAACAGCGATTACCTAGAATATTTATTTTTTAGTGACTATACATTTTGTAGTGACTGTCTTTTTTCCAAGTGATTTTGCAATTTACCAGATTAAAATAACTTTTTAATTGTGCTTTATATGCGTTATCAAATAATGAACTATCCATATAAATGGTCATTCGGTTGATAAGTGGTGAATAAACTACCCTTCCTCTTGGAAGTTCTTGATACTCACTACCAATCAGTTCTTTAAAGTTTGGTGAATATATCTGCCTATCTTCCCACTCCGTAATATGCTGAAAAGGACTATCAACCATACCTATTTCATCAGGCGTCAGTTTTTCTATCGCTATTTTTTTAGCGATTAAGTTACTTTTATAAAACCAAAATATACCAACGTTAATAGTTACTTCCTTTTAAAATTTAAGTGAAATCAATTTAAATTTAATATCTTAGATAACAAGAATTTTTACCGTAACACATAATAATGGCAGTCGCGACAACCAGTGTCGCTCAAGAAAATAATTTATTACGACACTACTTGTCGCGTAGATAGTTAAGCTGCTTTCATGATAAAAAATCAGCTAAGAATTATGACTAACAAAAGTGATGTGAGTTTTGAATACAGCAGAGTATTGCAATTATTGGAGCAATTTAGCCTTTATGGATGCGCAGAGTTTACTATTGTCTTTGGCACTATAACGAAAGACGCTGAGTACTCTACATGGTCAACGCCTGATGATGATTTTAAAAAGTACAAAGAGTCTGGTTTTTTCGAACTTATGCAGCATTTATTAAGTATTTTTGTTGAATATAAAAGCCAGCACATATTACTTAAACACTGCCACGCCATCATTCAAATAACACAACATGATATTGCTATTGAATGGGTGAGTAAAAAAATTGCCGAGAACGCTATTACTTCAATCCATGAGACTGAGAAAAATAATGTTAATAAATGATAAAAAAATTAATATTAAATCGCTAAATGATGTTTTTATTGAGCATCAAGCATATCATCGGATGAAATTAGTATGCTGCCCCACCGCATTAAATTGTTATCAATATCTAAGAAAAACCAACAGTGTACGTGAAGGAAATGTGAGTACTTTTCCGCAAAGTTACCATGAGTATGAAATTCATGTTTCAGGAGAAGCATTGAATTGCTTTGAGAGTCACCCTATCAGTATTTACGTATCTTTCAAACAAGACTGGCAGGCTTGGAAGAAATACGGTAGCACTATACAAAATGTAATAAATTCGCAAAGCGCTATCTTCGTGAGTTCCGACGTTTATAACGTGCTAGATGGTGAAATTAACTTTTATAACCCCAGCATTATTGTATCAACAGTTTAACTCTTGTTGTGATTGGAATAATACTGGGTGTCTGAACCTTAAACCCATCCAAACTTCTGCCTTCAGAGGGAAAATGGCAACTACATAAATGCGAACAAATCGTTCACAAACACACCAAATTTGTCCCTGAGAACAGACCTTGCAGCAACAAGGCAATACAAAATCCATTGGTTTATATCTAACAAATAAAAAAGGCGAACCATTTCTGGTTCGCCTTTAACATTTCACAAACTTAGTTAATTTTTCAAACTTAATTAAACTTTCACAAACTTAATTAATGGATGACAAAAAAATAACTAGTCTTCATAACTAGAAACCGGAGGGCAGCTACAAATTAAATTACGATCCCCGTATACATCATCTATACGGTTAACCGTTGGCCAGAATTTGTTCGCTGCTGCCGCAGGTACTGGGAATACGGCTTCTTGAATCGTGTAACCACGATCCCAAGGTGCTGTAATATCCGCTAGTGTATGTGGCGCGTTGTGTAGTGGGTTGTCTTCGCTTGTCCACTCACCTGACTCAACTTTACGTACTTCATCACGAATCGACACCATAGCTTCAATGAAACGGTCAAGTTCTACTTTTGACTCTGATTCTGTTGGCTCAATCATGAACGTGCCCGCTACTGGGAACGACATGGTTGGTGCATGGAAACCGTAGTCATTTAAACGCTTTGCGATATCGACTTCTGTAATTCCAGATGACGCTTTAAGTGGACGTAAATCAACAATACATTCGTGCGCAACACGGCCATTTTTATCAGAGTATAAAATTGGGAAATGTTTGCTTAGTTTTGTTGCTAAGTAGTTGGCGTTAGTAATCGCGTATTTAGTCGCGTCAGTAACACCTTTTTTACCTAGTAAGGCAACGTATAGGTATGAGATACATAATATACCGGCACTGCCGTATGGTGCTGCTGAAACTGCGCCATTACCTTTGGTGTTTTCGTTAACGTTAATCAACGCATGGTCAGGTAAAAATGGGGCTAAATGCGCTTTAACGCCGATAGGACCCATACCCGGACCGCCACCACCGTGTGGAATAGCGAAAGTTTTGTGTAAGTTTAAGTGTGAAACATCAGCGCCAATTAAGCCTGGTGATGTAACACCTACTTGGGCGTTCATGTTTGCGCCATCAAGATAAACTTGACCACCATGCTCGTGCACTATGTTACAAATTTCAGCAATGGTAGTTTCATATACACCGTGCGTAGACGGGTATGTGATCATGATACAAGATAAGTTGTCGGCTAACTCTTCTGCTTTCGCTTTTAAGTCGGCCATGTCAACGTTACCTGATTTATCACAAGCAACTACAACTACTTTCATACCAACCATCATGGCAGATGCTGGGTTAGTACCGTGCGCAGATGATGGAATTAAACAAATATTACGATGCGCATCGCCACGGCTTTCATGGTATTTGTGAATCGCGATAAGGCCAGCGTACTCGCCTTGTGCACCTGAGTTTGGCTGCATTGAAATGTTGTCGTAGCCAGTAAGCTCTACTAACCAATCGCCCAATTCATCAATCATTTGCTTGTAGCCTTGCGCTTGGTCAACAGGGGCAAAAGGATGCATGTTGGCAAATTCAGGCCATGATACTGGGATCATTTGTGCTGTCGCATTAAGTTTCATGGTACAAGAGCCCAATGAAATCATTGAATGGTTAAGCGCTAAATCTTTGTTTTCTAACTTTTTGATGTAACGTAGCATCTCAGTTTCACTGTGATACGAGTTAAATACTGGGTGCGTTAGAATGGCTGATTCACGTTGTAACGTGGCAGGAATTGACGAATGACCATTATCAGTAATTTGCTGATCAAGTGCTGCTAAGTCTAAGCCGTGCCCTTCGCCTAATAAAATATCAAACAAAGTGTTTACGTTTTCACGTGTGGTAGTTTCATCTAACGAAATGCTGATTTGACCTTCAACGTCAGTGCGGAAGTTAACGCCAGCAGCTAGTGCGCGTGTAACGATTTCATCTTTATTACTTAAGTTAAACGTTAAGGTATCAAAGTAGTTAGCGTGCAAAGCCGTTAAGCCTTTAGACGCTGTACCTAAACATAAAATATCAGCAAAACGGTGAATACGTTGTGCAATAATTTTTAAGCCTTTAGGACCATGATAAACCGCGTAAAACGCCGCCATGTTCGCTAATAACACTTGTGCAGTACAAATGTTTGAGTTGGCTTTTTCACGGCGAATGTGTTGCTCGCGCGTTTGCATGGCCATACGTAATGCTGGGTTATTGCGCGTGTCTTTTGATACGCCAATAATACGACCTGGTAATGAACGTTTGAATTTTTCAGATGTTGTAAAGAATGCAGCGTGTGGTCCGCCGTAGCCCATTGGTACACCAAAACGCTGAGTTGAGCCGATAACGGCATCTGCACCTAATTCGCCTGGCGCTTTTAATAGCACTAAACTCATAATGTCAGCAGCAACAGCAACAATACCTTTTTTCTCATGCACTTTAGCAATTAAATCGCTAATGTCGGTGATTTCACCTGTGGCACTTGGGTATTGTAATAACGCGCCAAATACGTCGTGATCAACCACTTCGTTGGCTGGTGCTACAACGATGTCGAAATCAAACATTTCAGCACGTTGCTTAACTAAGTCGATAGTTTGCGGGTAAACGTCGCTTGAAATAAAGAACAAGTTTGATTTCTTGTTTTTTGACACACGCTTCGCTAATGCCATGGCTTCAGCAGCGGCTGTACCTTCATCAAGCAATGACGCTGACGCTAGGTCTAAACCTGTTAGGTCGATACACATTTGTTGGAAGTTTAATAAAGATTCTAAACGCCCTTGTGCAATTTCTGGTTGGTAAGGCGTGTATGCCGTGTACCAGCCTGGATTTTCTAACACGTTACGTAAAATAACGTTCGGTGTCAGTGTGCCGTAGTAACCTAAACCAATATATGTCTCGTTTACTTTGTTCAAGCTTGCTACTTTTTTTAAGTCAGCTAAAGCTTGTACTTCTGTTTTGCTTTCTTCGATAGCGGGTAAATCAGCTAAACGAATATCACTTGGTACGATTTGATCGATAAGCGCGTCAATTGATTCAGCACCAATATCGCTAAGCATCGCTTGCGTTTGCTCGGCATTAGGACCAATGTGACGACGAATGAAATTTTGCGTTTGCTCTAATTCAGCTAAAGATAACGAGTCATTATTTTGAGTAGACATAAAACAGCTTCACTATAAAGTTGATAGTATTTAAAAAATAAAGCCTCAAACTACTAGTCAGTCGGAGGCTTAAATATCGTTTTCGTAAACAATCTGCTTTTAGGCAAGGCGCTGAAGTTGTGAGTCGTATGAGCTTAGTGTACTAAGTGATTACGACGAATAACGAAAGCAACGCAGTATAAAAGTAGAGTGTGCCCGAAAACTAGTCTTCGTCGATCGAGTTTGCGTACCCTTCAGCATCAAGTAAGTTCTCTAACTCACCTTCGTCTTCAATTTTTAACTTGAATAACCAACCGTCACCAAACGCGTCTGAGTTTACTAGCTCTGGTGAATCTTCAAGGTCTTCATTCACTTCAATTACTTCACCTGTTACCGGTGCGTAAATGTCTGATGCAGCTTTTACAGATTCAGCTACGGCAACGTCGTCACCTGTACTTACTGTATCGCCAACTTCAGGCAATTCAACAAATACCATATCACCTAAAAGGCCTTGTGCGTGTTCTGTAATACCTACAGTAACTACACCGTTGCCTTCGTTACGTACCCATTCGTGTGATGTTGCATATTTTAATTCTGAAGGAATGTTGCTCATTGTTTGGTTCCTAATCTGTATTTTAGATTTTTGTTTAAATGTCGATAGTATGAAGCTGCTTGCGCCGAACAATCATACTATAGCTTAAATTTTTTGCATTTTTAATAAGGTTTTATCACTATCTAATGAAAGTTAGCGTAGACCCTATTGCTTTAAAAAACTTTTTTGCCGTTACGCACAAAGCTAGGCTTAATAACTTGCACTTTCACTAGCTTTTTACGCATTTCAACTTCTACTGTACTACCGAGCGCAACACCACGTGGCACACGTGCCATCGCGATACTGTGACCTAAAGTTGGAGAAAAAGTACCAGAGGTAATAATACCTTCGCCAGCTTCTGTAAGTACTTTAAGACCCGGACGTAATACGCCTTTTTCTTCAAGTACTAAGCCCACTAATTTAAGTTGGTCGCCAGCAGCACGTTGCTCCGCTAGTGCTGCTCTACCGATAAAGATACGATCTTCTGGTTCCCAGCTAATGGTCCAAGCCATGTTAGCGGCTAATGGTGAAACACTTTCGTCCATGTCTAAACCATAAAGGTTCATACCGGCTTCTAAACGTAAGGTATCGCGAGCACCCAAACCACAAGGTTTAACACCAGCATCTAGCAATTGTTGCCAAAGGTCAGCAGCTTGGTCAGCAGGTAAGGCAATTTCATAACCGTCTTCGCCTGTATAACCTGTTGTGGCAATAAATAAGTCGCCCGCTTGTGCTGAGAAAAATGGCTTCAAACCATCAACAGCGGCTATTTGCTCTGCGCTAAGTAACGTGGCGACTTTAGCTTTTGCTTCTGGACCTTGTATGGCGATCATGGCAAATTCTGGACGTTCAGTAACGACTACGTCAAAACCTACAGATTGTTCGTTGATCCACGTTAAATCTTTTTCGCGTGTCGCTGAGTTAACAACTAAGCGATAATCTGTATTGCTGAAGAAATAAATGATCAAGTCATCAATAACACCGCCTTCTACGTTACACATACCGGTATAAAGTGCCTTACCAACAACATCTAGCTTAGCAACGTCGTTAATCACTAAACGACGTAAAAATGCTTGTGCATCTGCGCCTTTAATATCAACGATAGTCATATGTGAAACGTCGAACATACCAGCGTCTGTACGTACCGCATGATGTTCTTCAATTTGAGAACCATAGTTGATAGGCATTTCCCAGCCGAAGAAATCAACCATTTTGGCGCCAGCTTCTATGTGCTTAGCATGTAATACTGTTTTATTTGTCATCGTACGTTTCACTCACGTTAGTTGTTTTATCTAAGTTTTTTTAGCGGCTTAAATTAACCACAATAACTAAACCTAGGATAAAGACGGAAGATTTACAAAAAGTGCCGATGATTATAGCCCTGAGTAACTGTTGATTCAACAGATAAAAACGCACATTTGAAATTTTAAACCGACTATAGAGAGTATTTAAAATTATATTTTCAAAAAGGCACAATTAAAAAATATAATTCCTTGTACCTATAAAATACAAGCCTGTGGCAAACTTAAATTTTATATCCGCGAAAAGAATAAAAGTAACTATTTTCCCAACTAATAAATTTGTCATTGGTAAGATGAGAAAATAGCGTTTTTCTTGACTTATTAATGGTCAATAAAAATGAGGTGTTTAAGATAAAATTAAGACTGATTATTATGCTGAGATATATTTTGTGGCACTTGTTGTGTTCGTGCTTTGGCTAATTTTGGTAAATTGCCTTTAAGACCTAACGCTTGATTTATCATTATCGCTTTCGCTGGTTTAAAGTTGTTGAGCAACGACATACCTAATCCACGCAGTAATTTAATCGCGCTTTGCTGTGGCGTAAAGGCTTGTTTAATGGCTTCCATCGCGGCGATCATTTCTGCCGCTTCACTTTTACGCCAGCGGGCAAATTGTTGTAATGATTTATCGCTGCACCATGCGTTATCATCAACAAAACCACTCGCTTGTGCTTTATTAAGTTGCTCAGTGATGGTTTGTGATAAAGCCGCGGCGTCAAGTAAACCTAAGTTAACGCCCTGCCCAGCTAACGGATGAATAGTATGTGCGGCATCGCCAACCAAAACCATGCGACCTTTAGCAAACGCTTGGGCAAAACGCATAGTTAACGGATACGTAAATCGTTCGCTGACTAATGTTACCTGTCCAAGTTTCCCGTCACTAGCAGCGGTAATTTCCTTTCCAAACTCTTCTGCTGACAAAGTCGTTAATCGAGTAGCTTCTTCAGGGCTAGTTGACCATACAATAGAACATAAATTATTTTGATATAAGGGTAATAGCGCCAACGGCCCTGTGTCTAAAAATACTTGCCAAGCAGTATTTTGATGGCCTTGCTGACATTTAACCGTGGCAACAATGCCATGATGATCATAATCTCGAAACGTTAACGGCAC
This sequence comes from Cognaticolwellia beringensis, assembly GCF_002076895.1. Classification (NCBI taxonomy): domain Bacteria; kingdom Pseudomonadati; phylum Pseudomonadota; class Gammaproteobacteria; order Alteromonadales; family Colwelliaceae; genus Cognaticolwellia; species Cognaticolwellia beringensis. The sequence goes on along the minus strand of NZ_CP020465.1, from coordinate 949,583 downwards.
ATTCATTTGCTTGCGCACCCAAGAATTTGCACCGTCTGCGCCAACCACTAATTTTGCTACTATCGGCATAGGTTGGCTGCTGCTGTTAGACTCGAAGGTGGCAAATACTTCGTTTTCACTCGGGTTTAGTTGTTGGAGTTTATGCTCGGTAAAAAACTCGATACCACTGTCTTGCGCGGTTTTATGCCACAATGCATTACGTATAACTTTATTTTCAATAATAAAACCTAATTGCTCAGGGCCTTTGCCTACGGCTGAATGGCTAACATCTTTTAAAGCAAAATCAAGTTGTCCGTAACCGGCTTTATCCCAAATATGCATATCGTGATATGGCTGCGCGCGTTGAGCAATAATATCTTGCCAAACGTTAAGGTTGTTGAACATTTGCTGACTGGCAGCATTAATGGCGCTAACACGAACTTCAGGCTCATCACTAATCTCGCCAACCGGCGCGTTATCAACAATAGCGACACTAAGCTCACTTTGTTGGCGAATAGCCAGTGCCAGCGTTAAGCCAACCATGCCGCCGCCAACAATTAACAGATCAAATTTTTGCATTATATTTCACATTCATTTTTAATTTGCATAACTCACAGGTATTTTTATTATTGTTCACTTAAAAATCATAACTTATTGCTGATAGCTGATAGCTTAAAACTAATAACCCATCGTTTTCTTAACTAGCGCGTTTTTAAGCGTTGGAAAATAGTTTAATACTTTTAAACCAATATTGCGCCCTGCTACTAACGGTGGTAACTGATTCGAAAACAACGTCACTAAAGAGTCGGTTAAGCTGATCACTTGTTTTTGATCTTGCTGACGCGCCTTGCCATATTGCATTAAACTCGCAAAAGTACCGATATCTTGTTGCTGTGCTAAAGCTTTTTTTACTACCTCTGTCATCTCGCTAACATCCCGTAGTCCTAAATTAAAACCTTGTCCGGCAATAGGATGAATAGTGTGTGAAGCATTTCCAATTAGCGCCATACGATGATAAACCTGCTCGCTCGCTTGTACTAATTTAAGTGGATAAATAACCCGTTTACCGACTTGGGTTATATTGCCGAGCCAATGCCCAAATGCTTGCTCTAACTGCTGAGAAAATTCGTTATCTGACAGGTTCAGCATTTTTTCCGCAAGCTCAGGGGTTAATGTCCACACCAAAGAGCAGCGCCCTGCACTATTTTTCTTTGCTGGGCTATATTTAGCACTAGCCTTTGTCGAATTCGACAAAGGCAGCATGGCAATTGGGCCCGTTTCGGTAAAGCGTTCATAGGCAATATTATTGTGATGTACTGTGGTGGCAACATTGGCGATTAACGCCGACTGCTGATAGTCACGACAGGTAGTGGCAATGTTAGCAAATTGTCGACATGGCGATTTTGCGCCATCACATGCCAGTAATAAAGCTGCGGATAATTTTATCCCAGAACTTAACTCGACATTAACTTGCTCAGCTTGCCATTTAATATCGTTAATACTGTCAGGGGTAAACCAAGTCACATTACTTTTGGTGGCTAATGCTTTTAAAAAAGCCGCGCCAATGCTCGGCATATCAGCAACATAGCCAAGCGCATCAACACTGTGATGCTGGGCATAAAGCCGTGCTTTACCATAATAACCGCGATCTGAAATATGAATGTTTTTGATCGGCTCAGCATGATTTTGTAAATACTGCCACGCGCCAACAGAAGCTAAATAGTCAGCACTACCATGTGATAAAGCTAATACGCGATCATCAAAGCTCGGCGTCGATTCTGTTAATATAGAGTTAGCTTCGATAATAGCTATTTTCAGAGGTTTTTGATTATGATCACGCAGCGCAGATAGGCTCAGCGCCATAAGGCTACCCGATAAACCGCCACCCGAAATGATCACATCAAAGTGCTTGGCGGTATCAGGGATATTATTTGAGCTAGCTGCACTCTTTTCCATTGTTAACCTATAGTGTGAGTTTACTGCGACATTAACGCTTCAATATCAGCGATGGTTTTTGGCGCATTAACCGTTATGTTTTCAAAACCGGTTGCGGTTACCAATATATTGTCTTCGATACGCACGCCAATACCACGCCATTTTTCATCAACTGTTTTATCACTGCTTGGGATGTAAATACCCGGTTCAATAGTCATGACCATACCGGCGACAAACGGACGTAATTGCTCGCGCTGTGGGCTAGCATGGTAATCACCAACATCATGTACATCAAGACCTAACCAGTGCCCTAAACCATGAATAAAATACTTTTTACAGGCACGTTGGGCTAATAATACGTTTACGTTACCCTTTAAAATGCCTAAATCATATAAACCTTGGGTGAGAAACTCACAAACTATGCGGTTTAATTCGGCAAGCGTTTGGCCAGGTTTAATGGCGTTAATAGCTAATACTTGGCTATCAAGCACTAATTGATAGAGAGTGCTTTGTTCAGTATTAAATTTGCCATTCACCGGAAATGTACGGGTGATATCAGCGGCATAACCGGCTAACTCTCCACCGGCATCAATCAATAATAAGTCACCGTCATTGAGCACTTCGTCATTGTCGGTGTAATGTAAAATATTGGCATTGTCGCCACCAGCAACAATTGAATTGTATGCAGGATGACGCGCGCCATTAGTGGCAAATTCGTGCAGTAATTCTGCTTCTATTTGATATTCAAATTTACCCGCTTGAGTTTGTTGCATGGCTCGTTGATGTGCAGCGCCACTAATGACATTAACTTGACGCATAATGTCGAGCTCGGCATTGGATTTATGTAAACGCATCTCATCGAGTAAACCACTGCAATCAATCAAGGTGGTTGGCGCTTTAACACCAGTTCGAGCCGCTTTTCTAATTTCAGCTAACCATGTGAGTACTTGTTGCTGAAATTGATTTTGCTCTTGCTGACAAATTAATACCGCCGCTTTGCCCATAAATAGCGGCAATAATTGCTCGTCAACTTCGTCTAAACTAAAGCAGTTGTCAAACTTGTACATTTCAATAGCTTGTACTTGACCAACGCGCCGCCCATGCCAAATTTCTTGTAGAGGGTCTTTTTCACGGGAAAATAAAATGCTTTTCGCTGACTCATCACCTTTAATTAATACCAAAATTGCATCTGGTTCGTTAAAACCAGTGAGATAATAAAAGTGCTTACTTTGGCAAAACGGATATTCGGTATCATTACTGCGCGTGACTTCTTTGCCGGCAGAAATTAGTGCAAGGCTATTGGCTGGCATTTGGGCAATAAAATCGTTTCTTCGCTGAAGAAACTCAGCAACGGGCAACAAGGTATTTTTGATCATGGTTATCAGCTTACTTTTTATAGCTAAATTTTTATCACTAAAGTGCTTTAATTGAAAAGCACTTTAGTCGAAAGTTCTAGTGCAAAGTTTCTGTTTTATCCTGTTGCGCTGGTGGTGCGCCTAATTCGGTAAAACAGAGTAAAGCGGAAATTCTGACATATTCAGCAATTTCAAAATAAGCTTGCTCGGTAGCTTCATTTTCTTCCATTTCGTCAGACAAGTTAGCAATTTCACCAAAATCTACCAGCACTTCTTTAACATCTTCAGACAAAGCCGCATTTTTTGTTTGTTGTAAGCCAAAGCCTAAGTTAAAGCCTTGTACCCATTTACCCAGTGCATGTCCGCGTTCAATAATTGAGTCGTCGTCATCTGGTAGCATTAATTGGAAACCATACGAGTCATCAAGAATTTTCTGCCAAATATCACTGTAAATGTCTTTTACTAAGCTTTTAATTGCTGTTGGTAATCCTTCAGCATTATTGAGCATGTCGTTAACCATAGCGATATAGTCACTACTTTCAAACTCAAAGCCAGCAGAAATCAAACCTGTGAGCACACCATGAATTTCAGCGGCATGTGCTTCGATACCTTCACTAGTTAAAATCGCTTGTACGGAGGAAAAATCTAAAGAGGTGCTATCAGCCATAAAATATAAATTCAATCGGGGTATATTGCTAGCTATCTTAACATTGGCATAGCCTTGATTCCAGAAAAAACCATAGAGATCACTTGCATAGTGTAACACTCATCGTTATAGTTCCCCTTTATGGCGCACTAAGTTTTGTTATCACTTTTTTTCTTGGTATTACAAGCTAGTAGCGTAATATTTTGAGCTAACGGCTCAATAAACTAATATGATGCATTGAGAATAACAACGCAATGAGCCAACACACAGTTACTATAAATGTTGCCAACAAACGACTAAAAGTCGCTTGTCCTGCTGGCCATGAGTCTGCGTTGTTGCAAGCGGCGAATGAAATAAACCAACGTTTAGAGCAAGACGCCAAGAAATCTCAATCAGTAAAATCCCCCGAACAAGCCTTAGTTATGATGTCATTAAACCTTGCCCATGATTTACTTCAAACTCGTAATGATTTAGAGCAAGAACGTGAAAAAATGCAAAGCAAAATCGAATTGCTACAAGCGACTATTGAACAAGCGGTAAACCGCCCAAAAACTGCCTAACTAACCCATTTACTGTTTTATAGATTTTAAATAAAGTTCTTTCCGTTCAAAGAAACTTCAATTTGTTCAAGCATTAAGCAATCAGGTCTTACAAGTGATAAAAGACTTAATTCGGCCGCTAATTTTCGCTATAATGGTTTCGACTTCTGGGGTGTTTGTATGTGAACTATGTCCCTGAGCCGATAAGTTTTACCTAAGGATGTTGATTATTAGCTATTGTGCAAGCCCGGCTCGTATCGGGAAGCCTACGGTTAGAATGATACGTCCGCCCTGAACACCCGGTGTTCAGGACAAATGTGAACTGCGGCACCTTGGAAGTCACCTTTCTCTTATTTAATATTTCCCATTATTTATCACCACCCTCATTCCGTTTGTTTTTCAACACCTTAAATATCAATGATATGTCCGCGCAGCACTAAACAAGCACCCGGTGTTCAGGACAAATGTGAACTGCGGCACCTTGGAAGTCACTTTCTCTTATTTAATATTTCCCATTATTTATCACCACCTTCATTCCGTTTATTTTTCAACACCGTAAATATCATGATATGTCCGCGCAGCACTAAACAAGCACCCGGTGTTCAGGACAAATGTGAACTGCGGCACCTTGGAAGTCACCTTTCTCTTATTTAATATTTCCCATTATTTATCACCACCCTCATTCCGTTTATTTTTCAACACCATAAATATCAATGATATGTCCGCGCAGCACTAAACAAGCACCCGGTGTTCAGGACAAATGTGAACTGCGGCACCTTGGAAGTCACCTTTCTCTTATTTAATATTTCCCATTATTTATCACCACCTTCATTCCGTTTATTTTTCAACACCGTAAATATCATGATATGTCCGCGCAGAACTAAACAAGCACCCGGTGTTCAGGACAAATGTGAACTGCGGCACCTTGGAAGTCACCTTTCCAAATTCTCCCCGATATTCCCATAAAAATAAATATAACCAGCAACGCTAAAATTGTAGGTCAGGCTTCAGCCCGTCAAACTAACGGTACTGATACCTTGATAAATTCAACAACTAAAATGTTCTGTTAAATACCATTTTACCATTGACGGCGTAAACACCGACCTACAAAGTAAATCATTGCACACACTAACACTGCCAACAGCGCTAAAATGTAGGTCGGGCTTCAGCCCGTCAAACTAACGGTACTGATACCTTGATAAATTCAACAACTAAAATCTTCTGTTAATTACCATTTTACCATTGTCGGCGTAAACACCGACCTACAAGAGAAATCATTGCGCACACTAACACTGCCAACAGCACTAAAATTGTAGGTCGGGCTTCAGCCCGTCAAACTAACGGTACTGATACCTTGATAAAATCAACAACTAAAATGTTCTGTTAATTACCATTTTACCATTGACGGCGTAAACACCGACCTACAAAGTAAATCATTGCGCACATTAACACTGCCACCAGCTCTAAAATTGTAGGTCGGGCTTCAGCCCGTCAAACTATCGGTACTGATACCTTGATAAAATCGACAACTAAAATATTCTGTTAAATACCAAGTTACCATTGACGGCGTAAACACCGACCTACAAAGTAAATCATTGCGCACATTACTCAGACAGTCGCGCTAAAATTGTAGGTCGGGCTTCAGCCCGTCAAACTAACGGTACCGATACCTTGATAAATTCAACAACTAAAATGTTCTGTTAATTACCATTTTACCATTGACGGCGTAAACACCGACCTACAAAGTAAATCATTGCGCACATTAACACTGCCACCAGCTCTAAAATTGTAGGTCGGGCTTCAGCCCGTCAAACTATCGGTACTGATACCTTGATAAAATCGACAACTAAAATATTCTGTTAAATACCAAGTTACCATTGACGGCGTAAACACCGACCTACAAAGTAAATCATTGCGCACATTACTCAGACAGTCGCGCTAAAATTGTAGGTCGGGCTTCAGCCCGTCAAACTAACGGTACCGATACCTTGATAAATTCAACAACTAAAATATTCTGTTAAATACCAAGTTACCATTGACGGCGTAAACACCGACCTACAAAGTAAATCATTGCGCACACTAACACTGCCAACAGCACTAAAATTGTAGGTCGGGCTTCAGCCCGTCAAACTAACGGTACTAACACCTTGATAAAATCAACAACTAAAATGTTCTGTTAAATACCATTTTACCATTGACGGCGTAAACACCGACCTACAAAGTAAATCATTGCGCACACTAACACTGCCAACAGCGCTAAAATGTAGGTCGGGCTTCAGCCCGTAAAACTAACGGTACCGATACCTTGATAAATTCAACAACTAAAATGTTCTGTTAAATACCAATTTACCATTGTCGGCGTAAACACCGACCTACAAAGTAAATCATTGCGCACACTAACACTGCCACCTACGCTATATTTGTAGGTCGGGCTTCAGCCCGTCAAACTATCGGTACCGATACCTTGATAAATTCAACAACTAAAATATTCTGTTAAATACCATTTTACCATTGTCGGCGTAAACACCGACCTACAAGAGAAATCATTGCGCACTTACACTGCCACCAACGCTAAAATTGTAGGTCGGGCTTCAGCCCGTAAAACTAACGGTACTAACACCTTGATAAAATCAACAACTAAAATGTTCTGTTAATTACCATTTTACCATTGTCGGCGTAAACACCGACCTACAAAGTAAATCATTGCGCACACTAACACTGCCAACAGCACTACAATTGTAGGTCGGGCTTCAGCCCGTCAAATTTGTTCATTATTAGAAACGCTGATAGAAGGCAGAAATAATCTTGATTACGATATTTAGCAAGTCACGTTGCTTTATCTAAATATGTATAGATCTCATTTGGTTGTTGATAATATACTTAGCACAACTAACTACACCTCGATCTAAGCTGTACTTACTGAATGCCCACGCAAAAAATAGCTGATATAAAAGCTCCTGTTTCAACCTTAAAAAGTGAGCTTCAAACGATAAATGCGGAGCCTATTGGAATATTCGACTCCGGCGTGGGTGGTTTATCTATCGCGCAATGCATAAATCAGCACTTGCCCAATGAAAACTTACTCTATGTTGCCGATACTTTATATGCACCTTATGGTGAAAAGTCGTCTGAGTTTATTCAGCAACGCGTTAATGAAATAGCTCAGTGGTTTATCGAACGCAAGGCCAAAGCAATTGTTGTTGCCTGTAATACCGCGACCGTAAATGCGATTGATCAACTCCGTAAAAATATTTTAATTCCTGTTATTGGTGTAGAACCCGCCATAAAGCCAGCGGTAAACTTAAGCAAAAATAAAAAAGTGGCGATATTAGTGACAAAAGCTACAGCTCAAAACCCGCGTTTTTTAGCCTTAGTTGCACAATATAGTCAAAACAGCGATGTAATTGTTCAGCCCTGTCCTGGCTTAGTCGAGCTTATAGAACAAGATAAGAAAAACGCGTCTGAGTGCAAATTAATGTTAACCGGTTATCTACAACCCTTGCTGGAAAAAGGCGTTGATACTATCGTTTTAGGTTGTACACATTATCCGTTAGTAAAAAACTTGATTAACGAAATATGTGGCAACAGTGTCGTGATCATGGAAACTGCATTACCAGTAACCGAACAATTACAGCGACAATTAGCGTTACATCAACTTATTAATACCAGTAACAACCTAGGTACAACTAGCTTTTATAGTTCAAAGTGCTGCGCAACTCAGCAAGCACTCTTTAATCACATTTGGCAACGCCCATTGCAATTGAATAGTTATCCTTAAGCCTTAAAAGTTATCTCACGTAAGCCTTTGCTAGAAATCTTCGCATTTCAACAAACATTAGCTGGCAAATAACTGTCACATAAATTATTCAAACATACATACCATTTAAAGACGTTTAGCCATCTAGGCGTAAATAACTCTAGGAATAAGTTAACTAAACAGTTAGAATATCGCCATTAAAGACTAATACTAATTCTGCGGCTATCGCACAGTGACTAATAAACGAGTTCGATTGGTATAAGATTGTTTTTCAGTTAAATTTTACAGAGGGTTTATGTCAACACACCTTTTTACTTCTGAGTCAGTGTCAGAAGGACATCCAGATAAAATAGCCGATCAAATTTCTGATGCGGTTTTAGATGCTATTATTGCCAAAGACAAACATGCACGTGTTGCTTGTGAAACTATGGTAAAAACTGGTGTTGCGATTATTTCTGGTGAAGTTTCAACAACAGCTTGGGTAGATTTAGAAAGAATTACCCGTGATGTTATTTCAGATATTGGTTACACATCTTCTGATGTTGGCTTTGATGGCGAAACGTGCGGCATTATGAACTTAATTGGTCAACAATCACCAGAAATTGCCCAAGGTGTTGACCGTGTAAAGCCTGAAGACCAAGGTGCTGGTGACCAAGGTTTAATGTTTGGTTATGCCACCAATGAAACCGAAACTTTAATGCCTGCGCCGTTATACTATTCTCACCGTTTAGTTGAACGCCAAGCTGAAGCGCGTAAGTCAGGTATATTGCCTTGGTTACGTCCAGATGCAAAAAGCCAAGTTACCTTTATATATGAAGATAACAAACCGGTAGCGATTGATACGGTTGTTTTGTCTACACAACACAACCCTGATATTAAACAAGAAGATTTACACGATGCGGTAATGGAAAACATTATCAAGCATGTGTTACCGGCAGAATTATTAACTAAAGACACTAAATACCATATCAACCCTACTGGTCGTTTTGTTATTGGTGGCCCAGTTGGTGATTGTGGCTTAACAGGTCGTAAAATTATTGTTGATACTTATGGCGGCATGGCACGTCATGGTGGTGGTGCTTTCTCTGGTAAAGATCCATCAAAAGTCGATCGTAGTGCGGCTTATGCCGGCCGTTATGTGGCTAAAAACATTGTTGCCGCGGGCTTGGCTGATCGTTGTGAGATTCAAATATCATACGCGATTGGTGTTGCTGAACCGACTTCAATTTCAATTGATAGTTTTGGCACCGGTAAAGTATCTGAAGAGCGTTTAGTTGAAATTGTACGTGAACACTTTGACTTACGCCCATACGGTATAACTAAAATGTTAGACCTGCTACACCCGATGTATAAGCAAACAGCTGCTTATGGTCACTTTGGTCGCGAACCATTTGAAATGACTGTTGGCGATGATACCTTCACAGCATTTAGCTGGGAAAAAACAGATAAAGCTGAAGCGTTACGTTTATCTGCTGGTATTTAATCACAATGTTTGTTTAACAAAAACCGCTCATTGAGCGGTTTTTGCTTTTAGGCACCACTAAAATAAATAAAGTCTATTATTTTCCTATCTATCAATTGAATTTAGTATTCTATGCCCTTATCTACAGGCTATGTTAAAATTTTAGCCAATAACAAACCCTTGCAAAAAACATTAGCCTTTCATCAATAATAGCCTTAGCGTCAATAGTTAATGTAAACTCAACAAACTAAGAATAAATTAGCCGATATGGATAACCTTTATGCGTAACCCTCGTATTTACCAAGCACAAGCATTTGAAGTAGGTCAGAGCCAAGCGTTAAATGACGATGCTTTTGGCCATATTGTGCGAGTATTACGTCTTAAGAACGGTGACGACATTACGTTGTTTAATGGCGTAGCAGAACAAGCAGGATACTTTGAGTATCAAGCCAAACTTGTTAACGTGGGTAAAAAAAGTGCTGATGTAGAGATAATAGCTAAAGAATTGGTCGCAAATGAATCGCCACTTAATATACATTTAGCCCAAGGTATTTCACGTGGTGATCGCATGGATTTTACCTTGCAAAAGTCTGTAGAGTTAGGGGTTAATACTATTACACCAATTTTCACTGAACGTTGTGGTGTAAAACTTAGTGGCGAGCGTTTAGAGAAAAAACACCAGCAATGGCAAAAAATTGTCAACAGTGCTTGTGAACAAAGTGGTCGTTGTGCGGTCCCTATAGTGGCAGCACCGATTTATTTAGACCAATGGTTACAGCAAGAAAGTACAGCGTTAAAACTAAATTTACACCCTAAAGCCGAACATTCTATTATGAGTTTACCGATAGAAAATCAAAGGGTTCGCTTATTAATTGGCCCTGAAGGCGGCTTAAGTGATGATGAAATTGCCAGTGCCAACACGGCAGGGTTTCATGATGTTTTGCTTGGGCCTAGAGTACTGAGAACTGAAACAGCAGCCCTGACGGCAATTACGGCACTACAATGTCGTTACGGTGATTTAAATTAACGTAGCGTTAAGTTACAGACCGCGCATAATGATTAACAGAATTTAACCGCTTGCTGCACTTAGAGTGTGTAAAGCATTTATAATGAATAACATTTAGGAAAAAATATGAGCATAAAAATTGGCGTTGTTATGGACCCTATTTCCGAAGTCAAAGTAAAAAAAGACTCTTCAATGGCCATGATGCTTGAAGCGCAAGCGCGCGGATATGAAATTTATTACATGGAGATGCAAGATCTCTACTTAGAGCAAGGCGTTTGTCGCGCAACAGCCGCAAAAGTAAAAGTATTTGACGATACTGAACATTGGTATGAATTAGACGAACGCGAAGACATTAATGTTGCTGACTTAGACGCCGTATTGATGCGTAAAGATCCGCCGTTTGATACAGAGTTTATTTATGCTACTTACATGTTAGAGCGTGCTGAAGTTGCAGGTACGTTAATTGTTAATAAGCCACAAAGCTTACGTGATTGTAACGAGAAGCTATTTACCGCTTGGTTCCCAGAGTTAACACCAAAAACATTGGTAACGCGAAATAATCAAAAGATCAGAGAATTTCATAAAGAAAACAAAGATATTATCATCAAACCTTTGGATGGTATGGGCGGCTCATCCATTTTCCGAATAGGTGAGAATGATCCTAATGTTGGCGTAATTCTCGAAACTTTAACGGCACATTCGACACAATATGCTATGGTTCAAGAGTACCTTCCAGAAATTGTTGACGGTGATAAACGTATATTAATCGTTAACGGTGAACCAATGCCTTATTGTTTAGCGCGTATTCCTGCACAAGGAGAAACTCGCGGTAATTTGGCCGCTGGTGGGCGCGGTGTAGCACGTCCTCTTAGTGCTAGCGATAAACTTATTGCAGAAACTATTGCTCCAGAGTTGAAAAAACGCGGTTTATTTTTTGTTGGTTTAGATGTTATTGGCGACAAAGTCACTGAAATCAATGTCACTAGCCCAACGTGTATTCGCGAAATTGAAGCAGCATACCCAATAAATATTAGCGGTAAATTAATGGATGCTATCGAGCAGAACATTAAAAAACGCTAATTTAATCCGTTTAGTATTAGATGCTAAAGGCATGTGGCTTTTAGCGTATTTCTTCTTGATTATTAAGGTATATTTATGAATAGTTTTGAAAATCAACTTTTGATTGCTATGCCCAATTTAGACGACTCCTATTTCAATAAAACGGTAACTTATATCTGTGAGCATAATGCTGAAGGTGCCATGGGTTTGATCATAAACCTTCCAATCAATGTCACCCTGAATGAATTATTGACTCAAATTGATGAAGACAAAATTGATGCACCGGAGTTAGACCAGCAAGTATTAACCGGTGGTCCAGTATCACAAGATCGAGGTTTTGTATTACACAGTACTCAAACGGGATGGAATAGTTCTTTAGCCTTAACCGATGATGTAATGATCACTACCTCAAAAGATATTTTAATGGCGCTTGGTACAGAAGGGGCACCGGCAAAATTTATGGTAACTCTTGGCTATGCTGGTTGGGGTCCTGGGCAGTTAGAAGAAGAAATAAAAGCTAACTCTTGGCTGCTAACGCCTGCCGATGGCGATATTATATTTGATACGCCCATTGAACAGCGCTGGAAAAAAGCCACCGAAAAAATGGGTATTGATATGGCACATTTATCCAGTGAGATTGGGCATGCATAATGGCGAGTAAAGCAGTGGTTGGTGAACGTACAATACTCGGTTTTGATTTTGGTAAAAAGTATATTGGTGTTGCCGTTGGACAAGAGTTAACTGGCTCAGCTTCGCCTTTGGGCTCAGTTAAAGCGCGTGATGGCATTCCTGATTGGGATGGCATGACTAAGTTTATCAAGGAGTGGCAGCCAGACTTTATTGTGGTAGGTTTACCGCTAAATATGGATGGCAGCGAGCAGCAATTGACCCATGACGCTAAAAAGTTTGGTAACCGGGTGTCTGGCCGTTTTGGACTTAAAGTTGAGTTTCAAGATGAACGGCTAACCACAGCTACCGCTAAAGAAGCCTTATTCGCTGAAGGTGGTTATCGCAATCTTAAAAAAGATAACATCGACGCAGCATCGGCAAAATTAATTATAGAAAGTTACTTTGAAAATCAATATTAATCCTAGCAAGCAAAATAAAACGACTCAATCATTAACATTACCTTGGCCTTGTTGGTTTTGGCTTACAACATCACCTTCTAATATAGGCGTTTAATGAATACTTTTACGCTTATTAGCCCATTAATTATTGTTGGCTTTATTGGTTTTTTATTGGCTAAAAGTGGCTGGTTTAATAAAGACCAAGTTAATACGCTGACTAGATTTACCTTTAATGTTGCTATTCCGGCCTTTTTATTTCAACAGCTGGCCAATGCCGATATGAGCACCATAGATTTAAATATCTATAGTGCTTTTTATTTACCTTTGTTACTGGTTTATGGCTTGGCTTTGGCGATAAACTATTATTTTCATAAACATTTAAATCATGATCTTCCCGCCTCAGCCGTTTACGCTTTTGGCGCCGGTTATTCAAATAACGTTATTGTGGGAATGCCTATCGCTTTAATGGTATTAGGTGAGCAAGTTTTACCGACAATATTTCTGGTGGTGAGTTTACACAGTGCGCTGTTAATTGGCATAACAAGTGTGTTGGCGGTTAACATTGCACAGTTTAATTGGCCAATATTTTTAAAACAAACCTTTTTCAACCCATTATTAATTGCCATAACAGGTGGTTTTGTTATTAATTTAATGGCGATAGAGTTACCAGTCATAATTAATAACAGCTTGTTATTATTAGGTAAGCCTGCAATTACATTGGCACTTTTTTTACTCGGTGCCTCATTAGCTTTTTATAGAATCCGTAGTGAAGTTAGATTTATTATAACTGCCAGTGTATTAAAACTTTTACTGTTACCAAGTTTAATCCTGATAACTAGTCATTATATATTTCATTTTCCAACGCTAACCACCATGACCTTAGTTATTTTAAGTGCAAGCCCTGCTGGGGTAAATGCCTATTTAATTGCTAAACAGCATGCAAAACATCAAGAAACCATAGCCGGAATAGTGGTTGTTACCACGTTAATATCTACCGTTTCTATTCCGTTATGGATATGGGGCTTGTCGAGTGTTTTCAGCCTATAAAGCAGCGTAAGATAGTCCACTAGAATGGATTAAGTGTATAACCTTGGTTTTGTAATACTGCGTGCGCTGTCATTGCTGATAATGCCATTTTAACGCCAGGCATAATCATTTCATTGGTAATATTGTGGTACGCTGCCGATTGACCACATAAGTAAATTGTTACCTGGTTTTTCATTAAATTTTGCAACAATGCATTATTAGCATTTTTTTGCTGAAATTTTTCTTGATACAACTGCTCTTTTAATAAGTCAAAGCCGGCTTTGCCATGTACCACTAGTGCTAAATTGATATTTTCTAACGGTACGCCATTTGCTACATGCATATTTATAAAACGCGCTAGCGTTTCAATTTTGCCATTAACTTTACCAACCCCGCCTTGCTCGCCAATATCAAAAGCAACATTAAAAGTGGCATTATTCTCAAGCTTAAGGTCTTGCTGAACTTTCGCATGTTTACCGTAGTTTTTTATTACCGGGCCAGCCGAAAACTTATCCGCACTCGCCATTGCGATATTAGTGGTAATTAAAGCAAAAATAATCATGATAAAACGTATTCTTGATAACATTGGATGGTCCTTTTATTGTGAGTAAATAATTCTATAAACTGAAACTTGCTAGCAATAAAGAAATTGCTTTAATTTTAACCAATAGAGTAATATATTTATCAGTTACTAAGATGGCATGTAATGGTCATATACGCGCAATATTACCATGTAAAATACTCTGGCTTAGGCAATGAACACAGAAGCTACAAACTAAAAAGCATGCCGATAATAAGCATGCTTTTTAGTAGTTACTGACTTCAATAAACCTTAGTCTTCTTTCGGCGCTATACCATCAATAGTTACACCAGACAGTGATCCTGTTCCACCTTGATCATTACTACGCAGTTTGATCATTAAGCGTAAATCATTTGGTGAATCTGCATGATGTAGGGCATCAGCGTAATTAATCAGACCTTGTTGATATAAATTAAAAAGTGCTTGGTCAAATGTTTGCATACCTTGATCAGTAGACTTTTCCATCACTTCTTTAATACTACCGATATCACCTTTTTTGATTAACTCAGCAATATAAGGCGAGTTTAGTAAGATTTCTATCGCGGCTAAACGACCATTACCATCACGTGTTGGAATTAATTGTTGAGCGACTATGCCTCGTAGGTTTAACGCAAGATCAAACAGTAACTTACCATGCTGGTCTGCTGGGACTAAATGCATAATACGATCGATAGCTTGGTTTGCGTTGTTGGCATGCAGGGTAGCGATACACAAGTGACCCGTTTCTGCGAAACTCAATGCATGCTCCATGGTTTCTTGGTTTCGAATTTCACCAATCAATATAACGTCAGGGGCTTGGCGTAAAGAGCTTTTTAGCGCAGCACCAAAACTTTCTGTATCTAGCCCTACTTCACGTTGCGTGACCATACATTTAGCATGTTCATGTACAAATTCAACCGGATCTTCTATGGTCAAAATATGGCCACGAGAATTTTTATTACGATAGCCAATTAACGCGGCCATGGAGGTTGATTTACCCGTGCCTGTGCCACCAACAAACAAGACTAAGCCACGCTTTGACATCACCACATCTTTGAGTACCGAAGGTAAACCAAGATCATCCGCTTCTGGTATTTCGGTCACAATACGACGAATAACCATGCCAGCCATATCACGTTGCCAAAATGCTGAAACACGAAATCGGCCAATACCCTCAATTGAAATTGCGAAGTTACATTCTTTCTCTTCGTCAAATTCAAGCTTTTGCTTCTGTGACATCGCGTCGTGAACCAAACCTAAAGAATCGGCTGCTGATAAAACCTGATCATCAATAGGAACAAGTTCACCATTAACTTTTGCACTTACCGGCAATTTAGCCGTAACAAACATATCTGATGCTTCGTGATGCACCATTTTTTGTAATAAGTCATGAAAATTCATTTAATTACCTTTTGCTGTTTTCGATACTAGTAACCGCTAAATTGGTTTTTATCTTGTGCTTTGTCCATAGCATCTTGTCTGGTGATCATGCCTCGACTGACTAGGTTTTGTAAGCATTGATCCATAGTTTGCATGCCATGAGACATACCGGTTTGAATAACAGAATACATTTGCGCAATTTTATCTTCACGGATAAGGTTACGAATTGCTGGCACACCCATCATAATTTCGTGCGCAGCTACACGACCACCGCCTACTTTTTTAACCAGTGTTTGAGAAATTACCGCACGTAATGATTCTGAAAGCATTGAACGTACCATGGCTTTTTCTTCACCTGGAAATACATCAATAATACGGTCAATAGTTTTTGGCGCTGAGGTTGTATGCAAAGTACCAAAAACTAAATGGCCGGTTTCAGCAGCGGTCATCGCTAAACGTATAGTTTCTAAATCACGCATCTCACCAACCAAAATAACATCGGGGTCTTCACGTAGCGCTGAACGTAATGCCGCGCTAAAACTTAAGGTATCGCGATGTACTTCACGTTGGTTAATTAAACATGAATGGTTTTGATGAACAAATTCGATTGGGTCTTCAATGGTTAAAATATGATCGTGTTTAGTTTTATTTATATGATCAACCATCGCCGCGAGCGTGGTTGATTTACCTGAACCCGTAGGGCCAGTAACCAAAACTAAGCCACGAGGTAATTCTGAAATATCGCGAAATATATCAGGACAACCTAAATCGTCTAATGACAATATTTTGCTAGGAATGGTACGAAATACAGCTGCCGGACCACGGTTTTGGTTGAAGGCATTGACCCTGAAGCGTGCTAAATTTGGCACTTCAAAAGAGAAATCGACCTCTAAATTTTCTTCATATTCTTTGCGTTGGCGATCATTCATAATATCATAGACCAAAGCGTTGACATCTTTTTCGTCAAATGCTGGTATATTTAGCTTACGCACGTCGCCATCGACGCGTATAGATGGGGGTGTTCCGGTTGATAAATGTAAATCTGAAGCATTATTTTCCACACTAAATGCGAGTAATTCGGTAATATCCATACAAACCTCTGAGTCTAATTAATAATTAACTAACAACTGAATAAGTCATTGAGAACTGAAATAAACAATATGATTGCTATTAAAGATAATATTGCTGCTGTAGAACTGCAAATTTCTTCTGCTTGTCAGCACGCTAAACGCAACGCTAATGAAGTTACTTTGCTTGCCGTTAGTAAAACTAAGCCTATTGAATTGCTCGAACAAGCTTACAGCGCTGGGCAACGAAATTTTGGCGAAAGCTATGTACAAGAAGCGGTTGAAAAAATTACCGCATTGCAAAATAAGACGGATATAACGTGGCATTTTATTGGCCCAATTCAAACGAATAAAACCAAGTTAATTGCCAGCCACTTTTCTTGGGTACATAGTGTAGATAGAATCAAAGTTGCAAAACGCCTTAACGAGCATAGGTCTGGTCAAGATACCGTGCTAAACATTTGTTTACAAGTGAATATTAGTGGCGAATTAAGTAAATCGGGCGTTTTACCTCAAGAGCTTCCTGCACTACTTGCTGCTATCGAAAATTGTGACAATTTATGCTTACGGGGATTAATGGCAATTCCAGAAAAAAATGCTTCTCAAGCAAGCTTTATCGAGATGCAAAACTTATTTTTGAAACTTAAAAAGCAATACCTAAGCATGGACACCTTATCAATGGGTATGTCAGCGGATTTGCAACTTGCAATTAATGCAGGATCTACCATGGTTCGCATAGGTTCAGCAATATTTGGCGCTAGAAGCTAAATAAGTCAGCCAAAAAAATAGTACAATAGGACAAATTAAGTTCCTACTAGTAATAGTGGTGGATTTAACATAGATAGAATTTTGATATTTGAACAAAGAATTATACTCATTGAATCAGCAATACTTGATAGGAAAATTATGAAAAAAATAGCTTTTATTGGCGCAGGCAACATGAACGGTGCAATTATTTCGGGACTGATAAATGGCGGTTTTAATCCTGAACATATTATCGTATCAAATCCTTCAGCAGAAAAGCGTTTAGCACTGCAAGCAGCGCATGGTATTAAGCAAACACAGTGTAATATTGAAGCCACAACTTTTGCTGACGTTATTGTGCTTGGCGTTAAGCCTTACCTTATTGAAGAAGTTTGCCAACATTTAGGTAAAAATATCGATATTACCGATAAATGTTTTATCTCTGTTGCAGCAGGATGCACCATTAAGCAAATAGAGCTTGCGTTAGTTAAGCCCTGCACTGTGATCAGAACTATGCCAAACACCCCGGCACAACTCGGTTGTGGGGTATCTGGAATATATGCTAACGCTCACACGACTGAAGAAGAAAAAGCTTTCACAACCACACTTATGGAGTCTGTTGGCATCGTTAAATGGTTAACTTCTGAAGAACAAATTGATCATATTATTGCTGTGTCAGGCTCAGCCCCAGCCTACTTTTTCTTGTTTATGGAAGCGATGCAAAAGCAGGCTATAGCTTACGGTTTTAGTGAGCAAGATAGTCGAGAGCTAGTACAACAGACCGCGTTAGGTGCCGCTAAAATGGTGATTGAAAATAAACTCCCTATTGGCAAACTGCGCGAAAACGTTACCTCTAAAGGCGGTACAACCCAAGCAGCATTAACCTCTTTTATTGATGGTGGTTTAGAAAAGCTGGTATCCAATGCCATGAATTGTGCCGTAGATCGCGCTAAAGAAATGGCGAAAACGGCTTAATAGTATTACTATCAGCACACTTGAAGTATTAAATATTTAAATAGTCAGTAAAATACTGATTATTTTAGTTTTTTTATATTATAAATTAAAATTTTGGAGTTTTCGATGGAAGCAATTAATTACTTGCTTAAATTTGCTTTTGACACATTTCTGATGGTTTTAGTGTTGCGAGTTTGGCTACAACTTGTTCGCGCTGATTTTTACAATCCACTTAGTCAGTTTATTGTTAAAGTGAGTAACCCGTTAGTTATCCCATTGCGCCGCATTATTCCAGGTGTAGGTGGCGTTGATTTAGCGACTATTGTGTTAGCTTATATTTTCGCTACCTTAACTTTTATCATTATTCCATTACTCAATGGCGGCCCAATTGATATTCTTTCTGCTTTATATTTAGGATTAATTTATCTCATTAAGCAAACCGGTGTATTGCTGTTTATTATTATGCTTGTAATGGCGTTAATGAGCTGGGTAGTGCAAGGTTACAACCCAACTCAAATGATTTTCAGTCAATTGACAGCGCCGATATTATCTCCAATAAGACGTATTATTCCTAGCATTGGTGGCCTTGATTTATCAGTGCTTATCGCCTTTTTATTATTAAATGTAATTAATATTTTACTTGGCGGTTGGGTGCCATATTGGTCGATGCTATAAACGTTATTTTATCCTAATGAATATCGTCGTATATACTTAACAAGAACGACTTAAATTATAAGGTCAAAAACATGAAAAAATTCATCAGTAAACTCGGGATAATAGCTTTTTTAGCCGTAGCGTTTATGGGGTCTGTTAATGCTGAAAATATGAAAAAAATGGATGACATAAATGTTCATTATATTGCTTTAGGCTCCACTTTTTTAACGCCAGAAATTGCTAAAGCTTATGGTATTGAACGAAGCCGTTATAAAGGTTTGATTAATATTTCAGTGCTTGATAATACACAAGCCAGTCATCCATCTAAAATGGTCAATATAAGCGGTAGAGCGCGTAATGATGTTGGACAAATTAAATCACTAGATTTTATGGAAGTAAAAGAAGGCGACGCGATTTATTATCTAGCGCAGGTCAGTTATACCAACAAAGAAACCATATACTTTGATATTAATATCACCGACAAAGGTAAACAGCATAACTTAAAGTTCACACAAAAATTTTATGTGGATTAAGTTTAGATTGATTAAGTTTAGATTAATTAAATAAAGCCTTTAGGCTAATTTATTATAGTAAAGCGGCAATTGATTTGCCGCTTTTTTATTGACCATTAATGGATTACATAGCGGCTATTCGTCAGCCAATATTACCACACTACTTGCGCTAAGCTTTTATATCTAGCTGAACAACATAATTCCTCATGTGTACTGCAAAATTCAGTGTTTGACGCTCCCCCTTTACTGCAGATTAAGGTATTATGCGCGCCATTGTTTTAATTAATTTATCTCATCGCATACTAACTAATTGGTATCGATACTTGGTAAATGGCTTATTTAGATTAAATATTTAAGCGCGTAATGTAAAAGTATAAGGTGTTTTCATGACCACTATCGTATTAGCAACAGGTAACAAAGGTAAAGTGAACGAGCTGGCAAGTTTGTTGGCAGCACAAAATATTGAAATTAAGCCACAAAGCGAATTCAATGTTGCTGATGTTGCTGAAACTGGCACTACCTTTGTTGAAAACGCGATTATAAAAGCGCGTCATGCAGCAAAAATTACGGGTCTACCCGCTATTGCTGATGATTCTGGTTTAGAAGTTGACGCTTTAAACGGCGCACCTGGGGTTTATTCCGCGCGTTATGCTGGTGAAAACGCTAGTGATGATGATAATACTAACAAGCTTTTAAATGCGCTAGAAAATGTTGCTGATGATAAGCGCACCGCGCGTTTTCACTGTGTTCTGGTTTATATGCGTCATGAAAATGATCCAACCCCACTCATTTGTCATGGTGTTTGGCACGGCACTATCGCTAGAGATAAAGTAGGTGAGCAAGGTTTTGGCTACGATCCTGTATTTTGGCAAGCAGATCACCAAATGACATCAGCACAGTTACCACGAGATTTAAAAAATCAACTTAGCCATCGTGGCCAAGCACTGCAGAAACTTGTGCCGCAGCTTTTAGCAGTATTAGCGTAAGATGTTAATTGCGCCGCCACTCTCGTTATATATTCACATACCTTGGTGTGTTGAAAAATGCCCTTATTGTGACTTTAACTCTCACGCATTAAAACACGCGATTCCAGAGCAAGACTATATTGCACAATTGCTGCTTGATTTAGACAGTGACATTGAACGTTTTAGTCTGAATAACAGACCTTTGCATTCAATTTTTATTGGTGGCGGTACGCCAAGTTTATTTTCAGCCCCCGCTATCGATCAGCTATTAACTGAAGTATTACAGCGTTTTGAACATAAAGCCGATATCGAAATTACCTTAGAAGCGAACCCTGGCACCGTTGAAGCAGAAAAATTTATTGGCTTTTTTAATGGCGGTGTTTCAAGATTATCTATCGGGGTGCAAAGCTTTGCCTCTGATAAATTAATTAAGCTAGGTCGGATTCATGATAGCGAGCAAGCCAAAATAGCAGCAAACTTAGCCAGCGAATGTGGCGTAAAAAGCTTCAATCTTGACTTAATGCATGGCTTACCTGAACAAACGGTAGCCCATGCACTTGATGATTTAAAAACAGCGATTAGTTTAAATCCAAGCCATATTTCTTGGTATCAACTCACCATTGAGCCCAATACTGCGTTTCATTCTAGGCCACCAAAACTCCCGCAAGATGAAGTACTTTGGAATATTCAAGACCAAGGCATTGCGTTATTGAATCAAGCCGGATATCAACAATATGAAATTTCAGCCTACAGCAAGCCTGAATTTCAATGTCAGCATAATCTTAACTATTGGAAGTTTGGCGATTATCTCGGTATTGGCTGCGGTGCTCACGGTAAAATTACTGATGTTACAAACAAAACTATTCACCGGACGGTGAAAGTAAAACATCCAAAAGGGTATTTAGATACCAGCAGAAAAGCACTTGATAAACTGCATACGGTGAGTGCTGAAGAGTTGCCTTTTGAATACATGATGAACCGTTTGCGCCTGTTTTCTGGTTTCTCACTTGAAGAATATCAAGCTTTTACGGGTTTAAGCATCGATAGTGTTTTACCTACATTATTAAAAGCTCAAGATAAAAACTTAATGGAATTTAATGGCACACAATGGTCAGTTAGCAAGCTTGGGCATAGATACCTTAACGATTTATTAGAAATGTTTTTATAATTTATGAAAAGTACCTCAACAGATAAACTTATCACTAAAATCATCAGTCAACCAAGTGATGACGGCTTTTCTGAACTCGACATTAAGTTTATGCGCCGAGCTATTGAACTGGCTAGCATTGCAGACAGCCATAATGAAATACCGGTAGGTGCAGTGGTAGTTTATGCAGGGGAAATTGTGGGCGAAGGCTTTAATCAGTCGATCATGAATAATGACCCCTCAGCACATGCCGAAATGATGGCAATTCGTGATGCAGGCAAAAACTTACACAATTATCGTCTGCTCGATTGCACGCTATATGTCACCCTTGAACCTTGCCCTATGTGTGCAGGTTTGTTGGTACATAGCCGTATAAATCGTTTAGTTTTTGCTAGTGAAGACTTAAAGACAGGAGCAGCTGGCAGCGCATTTTCATTAGTAAACCATGAAAAGCATAATCATCAAGTGAATACAGAATCAGGCCTTTTAGCCGACGAATGTAGCGTTATGCTTTCAGCTTTTTTTAAACGGAGAAGAGCGGAAAAAAAAGCCGAAAAACAAGCAAGAAAATCACAGTTATAAGCTAACTCTATATCGTAGAATGAACTAATAAAAATTTTAACCACGAAAAATTCCACTGATGATCTGGTCTATTTTAGGCAGGGAAAAGGCACTTAGCCAAATGGATTGAGTTCTTGGCAAGCACGTTTATAACAATGCAGTATTTCATTTCAATTTTACGAGTTAGGAGTTCTCTAACTCGTTATTTTCGTTTACTGATGGTGTTTCGTTATGAAACTGCTCAGATGCAAACTGAGTATGTCGACGGTTAGCTAATCTGACTTTGTTACGATGTAATGTTCTTTTTCTTTGGTTACTTACTAAACACTTTTTAATTTTCATATCCACCTCCTTGGCGTACGTTTAACTCATTAGATAAGTGTAGGCGCATAATATATATATCTAAATATACCTGTATTATATATTACTTAAATATTCCCTAAACACTATGTCACTCTAACAATATTTACTATTATCACTCGCATTTATGACACTTTGATGAAATAGCAGATAATGTTTCTGGAGCGTCCTAACATTGTCTAATGTATTTCATTCACCGCCAACTCACTTTTCACTGCGCTATGCTTGGCCTGATCATCCATCCAAGTTAATGTATCATAGTAACGACGAATATTTTCAACATAATTAACCGGTTCGTCGCCACGAGCGTAACCATAGCGAGTTTTTTTATAATATTTTTTCTGTTTTAGTAACGGCAAGCGCTCCTTCACTTCCACCCAACGGTCAGGATCTCCGCCTTGTTGCTTGGTAATTTTACGAGCATCATTTAAATGCCCTAAGCCGATATTATATGAAGCGAGCGCAAACCAAAGTCGATCTGGAGAGGGAACTCGTGCTGGCATACGTGCAATCATTTGCTTAAAATATTTTGCACCACCACGAATACTCTGTTCAGCATCTAAACGACTTTTTATGCCCATTTGTTTTGCGGTCGGCAAGGTTAGCATCATCATACCTCGCACACCGGTATAAGAGCGGGCATGAGGTTCCCAATGCGACTCTTGATAGCTTATAGCCGCTAACAAACGCCAGTCTACCTCTTGTCCATATTTTTCAAAAAGTGGTTGATACTCGGGTAATTTATTTGCAATAGCCTTAATAAACATACGTGTATCGACATAATTAAATTCTTCAATATGGCCATAATGTTTATCATTCAAAGCCAACAATACACCGTTATGATGAACTTGCCCAAAAAACTCAATTACGCTGGCAAAAATAGAATCGTCACTATGTTTATTGATCATCCAAGCTAATGATTCTTCTTTACGAATAGTAAAGCCTATACTGATTTCAGGATAATATCGGCGACTAACGGCCAAAGTATTCGTGTCTGCAATGGTGTAATCAATTTCGTCAGAAAGTACACGCAATAAAAGTTCTTCGCTATCTAATTCACTGGTTGTCGACCATGTCAGTTCCGGATTAGATAATTTTAATTGTGATAAACTTTCTACGTGACTAGAGTGTTCTAATACTTCTAACGTACCCGTTAAATCAGCCAATGTGCGTGGTCTAATATTACCCTGCTTAAAAACTAGCTTTTGACTAACATCATCATAACTTGGTGAAAAATGATAATTTTTAAGACGCTCATCAGTTACCGCTAGCCCAGCAGCGAGTATATCAACGCTACCATTATCAAGCTGTTGAAATAAATCATTTAAATTATAACTAGGCATCATTTTTAATTCGACACCTAAATATTCGGCATATTTTTGCGCAAGTTCATATTCAAAACCTGCGGGCCCTTCGGCGTCAAGGTAATAGCTAGTGTTACCATAAAGTGTGCCTACGGTTAAATAACCACGATCAATAATACGCTGCAAATTTGCAGACGCTTTGTGCGATTCACAAGCAGACAACATGAATATACATGGCACTAGAAACAAGGCCAACAGCTTATTCAAGCTAACTTTAATAGCAAATGATTTTATTTGTGTATTTATCATAATGTCTATTGTCACGTTTATTGAGTTATTTAAAAAGCTATTTTTGCGCAGTGACACATTTTGCCCTCAGAAAATTCGGCTAAAAGGAGACAAATCATTTCTCTAATTGTCCTGTTTCATCTATAATACGCGCGTTTTTTATCCTTAATTTTATTAATTAATATAACCCGGTGAAATAGACTATGTCGATGTTGATGAAAACCTTTCGCGGTGCGCCAGCACTATCTGATTTTAGAGTAAACAAGCTATTAAATCAGTGTTCTGAGCTGCAACTGCCGGTCACGGATATCTATGCTGAATTTACCCATTTCGCTCATGTTTCAGCAGATTTAGACGTTGAAGAAGCCTCGGTTTTACAGCAACTTCTTAAGTATGGCCCTACAATTGAAGAACATGACCCCGTTGGGCAGTTTTTATTAGTAACACCACGACCTGGCACGATCTCTCCTTGGTCATCAAAATCTACCGACATTGCAAACAACTGTGGTTTAAGTAAGGTTATTCGCCTAGAGCGCGGCTTAGCTTACTACGTCAGCACCGAAAACGACGAGCCATTAACGCCAGCGCAACAATCGACATTAAATAATTTGATTCATGATCGCATGATGGAATCAATTTTCACTGACATCAATGAAGCCAGCGCGCTTTTTGCTAGTGCAGAGCCAGGTGAACTTACCAGCATTGACATCGAACACGGCGGCAAAAACGCTTTAGTTCAAGCCAACATTGAGCTGGGTCTAGCCCTAGCCGAAGATGAAGTTAACTACTTATTTGAAAACTTCAGCAAACTTGGTCGTAATCCGCACGACATTGAACTTTACATGTTTGCCCAAGCAAACTCAGAGCATTGTCGTCATAAAATATTTAACGCCGACTGGACTATCGACGGTGTAAAACAGCCGAAATCGTTGTTCAAAATGATCCGCAATACCCATGAAGTCAACCCTGACTTTGTTTTAAGTGCTTATAAAGACAACGCGGCGGTTATGGTGGGTAACAAAGGCGGTCGTTTCTTCCCAAATCCTGAAACGAATGTTTATGACTATCACCATGAAGACATCCAAATTTTAATGAAAGTTGAAACTCACAACCACCCTACTGCTATCTCTCCTTACCCGGGCGCTGCAACTGGTTCAGGTGGTGAGATTCGTGATGAAGGCGCAACCGGTATTGGTTCAAAACCCAAAGCGGGTTTAGTGGGGTTTTCAGTTTCAAACTTACGTATTCCGGGTTTTGAACAACCATGGGAAACTGATTTTGGTAAACCCAATCGTATCGTTTCAGCCTTAGATATTATGACGGAAGGCCCATTAGGTGGCGCAGCTTTTAATAATGAGTTTGGTCGCCCAGCTATTTTAGGTTATTTCCGTACCTACGAAGAACAAGTTAACTCGTTTAACGGTAGCGAAGTCCGTGGTTACCATAAGCCCATTATGTTGGCCGGTGGCTTAGGTAATATTCGTGACGAACACGTACAAAAGCGCGAAATAGTTGTTGGCGCTCATTTAATTGCCCTTGGTGGCCCTGCAATGAACATTGGTTTAGGTGGCGGTGCCGCTTCTTCAATGGCATCAGGTCAATCTGCTGAGAGTTTAGATTTTGCTTCCGTGCAACGTGAAAACCCTGAAATGGAACGTCGTTGCCAAGAAGTTATTGATAAGTGTTGGCAGTTAGGCGAAGAAAACCCTATTGCTTTCATTCATGATGTTGGCGCGGGTGGTTTATCTAATGCCTTTCCTGAGCTAGTTTCTGATGGCGGCCGTGGTGGTGTTTTTGAACTGCGTAACGTACCGAATGATGAACGTAGCATGGCACCTCATGAAATTTGGTGTAACGAATCTCAAGAACGTTATGTTATCGCTGTATCAGATAAAAACTTAGCCACATTTGAACAAATATGTCTTCGTGAACGCGCACCATTTTCTGTGGTTGGTCGTGCTACCGAAGAAGAACACTTAATCGTTACTGACTCACATTTTGCTGGTAACGATAAGTTAGACACACCGATTGATTTACCACTTGAAGTTTTATTAGGTAAAACGCCTAAAATCTTCAAAGACGTTGAAACAAAAGTAGCCACTGGCGATAACTTTAGCGTTACTGACATCACGTTAGCTGATGCAGCTGAGCGTATTTTATCTTTGCCTACTGTTGCAGAAAAAACTTTCTTAATTACTATTGGCGATCGCTCGGTAACCGGTATGGTTAATCGCGACCAAATGGTTGGCCCTTGGCAAGTACCTGTAGCCGATTGTGGTGTTACCGCTTCAGCGCTTGATTCTTACCACGGCGAAGCTATGTCGTTGGGTGAGCGCACACCCGTTGCCTTATTAAACTTTGGCGCTTCAGCACGTTTGGCAGTAGCTGAGTCGCTAACTAACATTGCCGGTACTGATATTGGTGATTTGAACCGTATTAAGCTTTCAGCTAACTGGATGTCTCCTGCGGGTCATCCAGGTGAAGATGCAGGTTTATACGAAGCGGTTAAAGCTATTGGTGAAGAACTTTGCCCAGCACTTGGTTTAACGATTCCTGTTGGTAAAGACTCTATGTCGATGAAAACCAAATGGGAAGAAAATGGTGCTGAGAAATCTGTAACGTCTCCAATGTCGTTAATTATCACCGCTTTTGGTGTTGTTGAAGACATTCGTAAAACCGTAACACCTGAATTAAGAATAGATCAAGGTGAGACTCGCATCGTTGCCATTGACTTATCAAAAGGTAAACAGCGTTTAGGCGGTTCATGTTTAGCTCAGGTTTATAAACACCTTGGCAATGAAACCCCAGATGTAGATTGTTCTGAAACCTTAAAAGGCTTCTTCAACGCCATGCAAACACTCGTGCGTGATGAAAAACTGATTGCATACCATGATATTTCGGATGGCGGTTTATTCACTACTGTGGTTGAAATGGCTTTTGCTGGCCATACCGGTGTTGATATTGACTTAAGTAAACTGACTTCAGCATCAGGCAACGATGTTGATGTATTATTTAATGAAGAACTTGGCGCAGTAATTCAAATTCGCGAAAGTGACGTTGATGCTATCCACGCCGTTTTTGCTGAATTTGGTATTGAAGATTGTTGCACGGACATTGGCCGAATTAATAACGAAGATACTATCCGCTTTACCCGTAACAACGAAGTTGTGCTAGAAAACTCTCGTACTTATTACCGCACTACCTGGGCACAAACCACCCATAAAATGCAGTCGTTACGTGACAATCCAGAATGTGCTCAACAAGAACATGATGTTAAGTTTGATACTGAAGATCCAGGCCTAAGTGCTGATTTAAGTTTTGATATCAATGAAGATATTGTTGCTGGTTTAATAGCAAAAGATGCTCAGCATGCAACTAACCCTCGCATTGCTATTTTACGTGAACAAGGCGTCAACTCACATGTAGAAATGGCTGCGGCATTTGATCGTGCAGGTTTTGTTGCCGTTGACGTACATATGTCAGACATTTTATCTGGCCGTACTGATTTAGCTGACTTTAATGGCTTAGTGGCTTGTGGCGGTTTCTCATACGGTGATGTGCTTGGCGCTGGTGAAGGTTGGGCAAAATCAATATTGTTCAACAAAGATGCCAAAACCATGTTCAAAACCTTCTTCGAACGTGAAGATACGTTCTCGCTAGGTGTGTGTAACGGCTGTCAAATGTTGTCTAACCTAAAAGAAATCATCCCTGGTTCTGACGCTTGGCCACGTTTTGTACAAAACAAGTCAGAGCGTTTTGAAGCTCGATTTAGCTTAGTTGAAATCCAACCTACCCCGTCTATCTTCTTTGATGGTATGGAAGGTTCACGTATGCCTATCGCCGTTTCACACGGTGAAGGTCGTGCAGAGTTTAAATCAGATGATGATATTGATACGGCAAACGAATCAGGCACTGTAGCTATGCGCTTTGTTGATAACTATGGTCATATCACTGAGACTTACCCGGCTAACCCGAACGGCTCACCTGATGGTATTACGGCACTAACAACAACAGATGGTCGAGTAACCATTATGATGCCGCACCCTGAACGTGTATTCCGCACAGTGGCTAACTCATGGCACCCTGATGAATGGCAAGAAGATTCGCCTTGGGTACGCATGTTTAGAAACGCACGTAAGTTTATAGGTTAAGCTCACAGACTTACCGCTATAATAAATAAGTTACTGTGTATAATACGAAAAAGCGCCATTTGGCGCTTTTTTCTTATGGCGTAATAATTAATTACATACATTTGCTTTTAAAATAAGTGCATCACAAGAAAGCCCTTCGAGTACATAATCTGTAGAATGCCCTTTAAGTAAATCAATTAAACCATGATGTTCACCAGCACCTAAAGTAACAATGTCAGCATTATATTTTTTCGCTTCATGCGGAATCACAAACTCCGGCAAGCCTGGTTCAACGTGCATATGATCTTGTTCTACATCAAAGTTAGATGCAGAGCTTTTTAAATGACGCCAGTGCTGTTGTGAAGGCTCTTCAACACCTTCCTCAAATAAGCGATCTTCTAATGAAATACTGGGTTGTTCTTGATAACAGTTAATTAAATGAACTTCACTGTTTAAAAGCCCCGCCAAATAACGACTTTCATCAATCATAAACTGGTTCAGTTTTTGGTGTTTATCTGTCGACTCTTCTGTTTCTAATGCCGCTAAAATATTGCCACTTTCTGGCCACTGTGTTTCACCAACGAGCAAAAGATTAGTCTTACCTTCACGCAATAAATAATGGTTATCAGACCAAGATAAACCCCAACGAAAATGTGCGGCATGTATGTCTTTAATCAATAGATCATAACTATGATTAGTCACTTCAGCCAAGACATCTTGGTGCGAAAATGGTGCTGAGCAATATTTTATATTGATATCAATTTCCAATTTTCCTGGATTATATCCGTTTAACATGGCTGAGCTTGTAGTCTTTTGCTGATAAATCAGCTCGAGATGCTGCTCTATTTCTTTATCATGCTTATTGGTTATGATCGTTAAATTTGCTTTTGCACTGTGTGCAATCCTCAACGCTTTAAGCAATAAGGTTTGGTTTAGGCCGATATCTTCAGCAATCACTAAAATATTTTTAAAGTTTTTCATCTTAAAACCTTATTTATCCCTAAGTAGTTCGCCCAATAATTTTAGTCTATTTAAATCGCTTCGTAGGAAATTATGCTGTAAGCGAGCTAAAAATAATTTAAAACTTTTTGTACCTTGTCAATAATCGAACAAAAATAATCCAACACAAATAATTTTAAATTATTGAAATAAAATGTTTTTAACTCCTCACTTTGCATCGCACTCGTAAGTTTATAAACTAAACCTCTTTCATATACCATTTAGGAATAAAAATTAACTTATATATTCCAGTTTAGTTAACTATACTCAGTGACACATAATTTACGTACTCTAAAAGAACATTAGCAATGAAAACTGCGACGCCGTTAAAACCTCTCGATTTACAGAGCATGATGATTGCAGCCTATGTATGGTTACGGATCACGTTGAGCTATTTTGTGGTTGGTGCTGTTATCACAACCCTAATATCTGCCTATCTCCAAGCGACTAACTTGCCCGTTATTAGCCTAATTATGACAATTTTTCTTTGTCTAGGCGTTTATAAAGCAGAGGTCACACGCCGGTTTACTGGGCTGAATAACTACTTCATTCAGTTATCTAATCAAAAACATCAAGATTATTAAGTCAGTATTCCCACTGTATTTAATACTGATATTTGTACTATTGTTTGATGGTATTATTTCTACATAAACTTGCTTTATGACTAACTTTATCGATAAGCTAGAAAGAAATAATATTAAGAGCAGCAAGTCTTATGAAAGCCCATGACTCATCGCCTTTAAGCGATTATATTGAATACACAAGTGACGAAATGTTACAGCGTTCTGCTGATTTTTATGAAAATATTAAACGCCGCCATAGTGTCCGCAGTTTTAGTAACCGCCCTGTTGCAAAACGCATTATTGAAAACTGTATTAAAGCCGCAGGAACCGCGCCAAGCGGAGCTAACCATCAACCATGGCATTTTGTCGCCATCAGTAGTCACGACGTTAAAAAACAAATCCGCCAACAAGCAGAAATTCACGAAAGTAACTTTTATCAAGGCCGAGGTGGTGAGGAATGGTTAGATGCGTTAAAACCGTTAGGTACAGATGCTAATAAACCGTACTTAGAGCATGCGCCCTGGTTAATTGCCGTTTTCAGTGAGAAAAAAGGCGGCATTGCTGTCGAAGATAAAAACACCAATTACTATGTACATGAGTCAGTGGGGATCGCTACCGGCTTTTTAATTAATGCTTTGCATTCAAGCGGCTTAGTAACGTTAACCCATACACCAAAGCCTATGTCATTTTTGACAAAAGTATGTGACCGTGATGAAAATAGTCGCCCTTACATGCTAATCATTGCTGGTTATCCGAGCGAAAACGCTACCGTGCCACATCACGCCATGAGCAAGAAAAAACTTGAAGACATTGCGACATTTTTGTAAAACAGATGATGAGCTTTAAGCTAAGTAATATCACCACTTGTCAGTCGTAGCTTTTTAGCTTTTTATAATACAAAATCTAAAGCGATATTTGTGCAGCCTTTTGCACAAAATAAGCCGGTGATTTTTTTATCTTCAGGCAAAGTAACTCTTATAAATGTTCCGCACTGCTTACAGGCAATGTCTCGTCCCGCCAGCACTTTTTTGATTAAAGCTTTTTGATCATTAAATGACTTAGCGCTAACATTTTTCAGACGGTCAAACTGTTGAACATCCATAGTATTCCTCTATTTTGGTATTACTTTGTATTACTGTTATCAACACAGTACCAACCGTCATACTTACCTGCAAACGGTGTTGCACTGGTGGTTAATAACTCTTGATAAGCCGCAATATTTTCATAGCTTGCTGACATAAATGGATAGGCTGTGATTTCCCACGGAAAAGCGTCATCGCCTTGATAGGGACAAAATGATAGTTTTTGATTATTTTCTAATAACAATTGACCAAACTTTAGTGCCTGCTCTTGATCAGAAAAAATAACCGAAAATTCGAATTCTCTTTCAAGTGTTAAATCATCACCACCTTCTAACATTTGCCATAAAGCGTTACCGACATTGTCGAGTGGAAATAATTCTTCATTACGTTGCATTTTTATATATTCCTAAGTTGTATTAACGCGTATTTTATCGTTGTCTGAAGTTAAAGACCACGCTGAATTTAATTTAATTTAATTAAACCAATACTAAAGTTTTGTCAGTTATTTTATTTTGCTAAATTACCCGTTGCCTTCAGATATGCCAATTTAGGCAATAAATTTGTTAAACTACCTGATATAAGTTTATTAAGTAGATTTGTTTTGAAAAAATTTGAATGCCATATCAATATTGATCGCACGATAAGTATAGTGGAAGCGCTGCAAATTCAATGTGACCTAACGGTCGGTGAAATAAAAAAAGCGATAGACAAAGGTGCCTTATGGCATAGCAGAGGTAAAACAACGCAAC
The DNA here is from genome assembly GCF_002076895.1 of Cognaticolwellia beringensis. Taxonomy (NCBI): domain Bacteria; kingdom Pseudomonadati; phylum Pseudomonadota; class Gammaproteobacteria; order Alteromonadales; family Colwelliaceae; genus Cognaticolwellia; species Cognaticolwellia beringensis. The sequence continues at coordinate 917,734 of NZ_CP020465.1, read as the reverse complement.
GCTGTCGTCGGCTGAAAAAAAAGTTACATTTAGACGATAAACTGCATTTTTATTATGACGCAACTGTTCTATCGCAAATGCCGACACCCGCAACTTTAATAGCAGACTTAACTGATTACAGTGTTTGGTATAAGCCTTATGGTATGTTATCTCAAGGATCTAAATGGAGTGATCACTGCACCATAACGCGCTGGGCACAAAAAAACTTACTGCCTGAACGTGCGGTTTTTCCGGTTCATCGCCTTGATCGCGCCGCCACAGGTTTAATTTTAGTGGCCCATAGTAAAAGCGCAACACGGGCGTTAAGTTTAATGTTTGAGCAACATCAAATAGAAAAAACCTATCACATTATTGTCCACGGCGATCACCAACAGCGACCACAACCAGAAACAATTGACTCGGCGATTGATGAAAAGGCTGCTCGTAGCCATTTCCTAAACCTTGAATATAATCAAGAAAAGCATTTATCTTTAGTGCAAGTAAACATTGAAACCGGTCGCAAACATCAAATACGCATACACGCAGCTAGCATCGGCTTGCCCGTAGTGGGTGATCGACTGCATGGCAGCGCATCGGCGCTAAGTAAAATCAACGCTACAAATCAACAAGTAAATCTGCAATTATGCGCTGTACAGCTGAAGTTTACCTGCCCAATAAAACATGTGGAGCAAACATTTTCTATTCCCGAAGCGTTACGACCGCAATTAGAAAAATTACGTGACTAGTTCAATCTCTGATTAATTTATAATATAAAAGTCCTAAAAAAAACAGTGAGCATAAGCTCACTGTTTTTTAATTTTACGGTCATAAAGCAACGAAAGCTAGCTAACTAAATTAGCAACAATATTTGAAGTCATCATCAGCCATTAACATAAGTTTATCGCCAACTACCTCATCCTTAGCCAATTCAGCAAGCAGCGCTAAACCTTGTTCACGCTGTATTTTAGTTAATGCTTGGTAAGGCATTCTGAATATAGGAGCAACTGCACCTGTCATCATAAGTGCGGTATTAATAGCAATAGGGTTAGGTTCGCAAAAAAGCCATTCCATTAACGGTTGCATACGTTGCTGTAAGCTATCATTAGGTGCATCCATCAACTGTCTCATCAAACTTGGGACAAGGTTCGACGTTACAGAAATAACACCGTGAGAACCGTGCTGATGACGCCCCGCTGCACTTTCGTCGTCGTTACCTGACCAACAAGCAATGCCTCGCTCTTCATAATAAGCTATACGGTCATTACCGGTACACTCTTTCACACCAATAAAGTTTTTATGCTTTGATAGCGGCTCAATTAAATCGGGTGTTAAATCCTGGCCTGTGCGACTTGGCACGTTGTAAATAAAGGCCGGTCCAATATCAAACAATTTATGAAAATGTGCACTTACACCCGCAGTTGAGCTACGACCGTAATAAGGATTAATTTGCAGTGTCGCATCCATACCCGCGGCAAATCCATATTGCGTTGCTTTAATAGCTTCTCGAGTGTTGTTGCTTCCGGTATTGCCAATAATCAGTAAATCTTTACCATGTTTGTGAACACTATGAGCGATAAGAATTAAATGTTCTTCCCAAGTAAGTAAGTGTCCTTCACCAGTTGTACCACCAACCACAATACCATCAACACCTGCTTTAATTTGCTCAGCAACTAGTTGATCATAAGTATTAAAATCTATCTCGCCTTTGGCATTATATGGTGTTTTAATTGCCGTCATTAAACTGGCTGCTTTAAATTGCTTCATCCGAACTCTCAAAAAAGTGATTAATGGAAACTGGTGACAAGGAGGCGGTTTTCTTCTGCGCCTTGGTTAAATAAGTTTAACTTAGCGCAATATTATCAATAACTCGACGTAGGATAAACACTTCATTGCTCAAGATGTGTTGATATTCAAAAATTAGGCTATTTAATGTCAATACCCGATAGGCGTGGTAGTTATCATCATGTTCTAAATCAGCCGCATAATGTTCGTCGTTGATGAATTCACTCTTACTAATTGTAAAATGGATATCTCCAACCAAACCCCAATCACCTGACTCAACCGATTGCTCTGAAACTGTGCCATGGTCGTCATGTTGAATAAAAGTAAACTCATAGCGGCCATCAGCCGATATTTCGGCAAACTCGGTAAACAAATAGCCTTCGTTGTCTCGTTCGCTGCGATACCACTTACCAAACAAAAGTGCTCGATTGTACGACTGTATCTTCTGGGTCATTTTATAAAACGTCTTATTAATTTCACGGGTATAAAAGCTAAAAGGTTGCTGATGTTTCAACAATGCCATATTTATTTTTCAAGTCAGCTATTTGCTGGCTATGGTCATTCAAAAACTGATCAAACTCTTGAATAATTTTGGGGTGTAAAATAGTAGAAAAATGAAAAGCATAACGCTGATGTTGAATATGTTTATTCAGTACAACCGCGTCTTGAGCTTTGTTTAATAACTTAAGATTGTAATCAATCACATTTCTTTCAATATTGACCGCATCAATATTATCATACAATAAATGCTTAACTAAACTATATGAGGAAGAATTTTCAACTAATTCAATGGTATTATTATCTACTCTGTCGTACCAAAGTGTTGGGAAAAAACCGAAAATCGTTCCCAAACGTTTAATGGCCTCACGAGGCTTATTTTTATTTTTTTTCAACACGAAGGTACCCGCAATTAAATACAAAACTGGTTGGCTAAAAGTCAGCTTTAATTTTTTACTTTCACCAGATCGCCAACGTTCATTATCGGGAAATTTAAAATCTATTGTTTCTTCAACATACCATTTATCGAATCGCTTCACCGGTAGTGCGACAAATTTGTATTTATAACCTTGATGGCGAAAAAATGTGCTTAACAATTCTTTAGTAAAGCTATCGCGGTCAACTCCCTCGATAGAAAAATCATACAAAGGATAATAACTCACATCCTCGACACCAATCACATATTCTTTAGCTTGTAAGTTGTTAAGGCCAAATAATGGCAAAACAACAAAGGAAATCAGTAACGTATTTAATAGCCATAAATTATTTTTTTTCTTCAATTGATCCCCTCCTCATTTACTCAACACTCCACCTACTATAAATAGAATAGTTCAAATCATTAGCCGTGTAAAAAATAGGCGAAATATTATAAATAAATTTACTGCGCAATTATTAAGTTTTTTCGTTAACATAAACCACAGTGTAATTGAGCTTTGGAGCCGTATGACTACTCAAGTAAACATCTTATTAACCGGTAATGAATTGATGAATGGCGATGTTATTGATACAAATTCAGTAATGTTTGCACAACAGCTCAATGACATTGGCTTAACTATCAGAAAAAAAGTCACCATTGCTGATGATTTACTACTTTTACAGGCAGAAATAGTTCAACTTAGTCAAACAGCAGAAGTACTGATTATTAACGGTGGCTTAGGCCCAACTATTGACGATCTAACATCACAAGCATTAGCCCAAGCATGCGGCGTAGATCTGCACCTCAACCCTGATGCTCATTTGCATTTACAAAAATGGGCCAAGCGAAGAAACGCCAAACTCAATAAACCTAATTTAAAGCAAGCCTATTTACCTTTAGGTTGTGAAATTGTTGCTAATGAAACAGGCAGTGCGGTTGGCTTTAGTATTAAGTTAGGCCAATGCCTGATTATTTGTACTCCAGGGGTGCCAAGTGAATTAACTCACATGCTAAAAGATGAAATAATTCCTAACTTACAGCAACTATTTCCGATACCTACCAAGCATAGCCTTGTTCGTTTCCAAACCTTTGGTCTTGGTGAATCAACCTTACAGGCTTTAGTGAATGACAACCTCCCTGACTGGCCAAATGAAATAGAAATTGGATTCCGCGCGGCGATGCCTGTGCTTGAAATAAAGTTGAGCGCTCAATGCCAGAAAGGGAAGGCAATATTACCGCAATGGCAGAATAAATTGCGTGACTTATTAGGTGACCATATTCTATCAACGGGCAAGACTAACCATATAACTATCGCTGATTACCTTGTGCCCTTACTGATGAAGTCACAGCAAAGAATCACCCTTGCAGAATCTTGTACTGGTGGCTTAATTGCGAGCCAAATTACCGCAATTCCTGGTGCTTCAGCAGTGTTTGAAGCAGGTTTCGTCACCTATTCAAATGACATGAAAAGTAAAATGATTGATGTACCAGCAGCAACGCTAATTAACCATGGCGCTGTTAGCAAAGAAACTGTGTTAGCGATGGCCAAAGGTGCTTTGGCAAAGTCGAATGCCGATTATGTCATCGCTGTTTCCGGTATAGCAGGGCCCGATGGCGGTACGAAAGATAAACCTGTTGGCTCAGTTTGGATCGCTTGGGGCAACCAACAAGCTTTGCATGCTAAGTATTATTGTATCCCTGTCGCGAGGCAATATTTCCAGCAAATTGTCGCGGCTCGAAGTTTAGATTTAGTCCGTCGAAAATTAATAAATAGCCAAGAAAGTCCGCACTATGACCAAGTGAGTTATAACAAATTCATTAAATAGTTGTTACGGACAATACATCTCCTGCACTGCCTAATAAGCTGCATCCATACAGAGATAATAATTAAAACCGAAGTAGTGTATTATTTTAACCAGTAGAAATGATCCACTAATTAGTGAGATATGTATGGATTTATAAGGCTATATTCAGGTAAGTGCTAGGTTTTATATTGCTTAGTAATTTAAATGTTTATATATTTGGAGTCTTTAATTATTGCTGATAGCACATATACTTAAAGCCATAAATTTCAATAGTAGATTTGATAAAAGTTAACTGTACTTAAATGTTAAAAATAACAAGTACCTAATAACTTATTTCCAAAAAGGAGAATACTTTGAACGAAAAAAATTTTATAACCAGTGGTCGAAACACCATTATTCATAAAAATAGAAAAATTGATCTACTTATGGTTAATGGTAATCATCCTGTAGTGATGGTGAGCCATGCTGGCATTGATTTATATGATGGTGTTATGCCAACTAAACGCTCTGAGGCGAAAAAAGCCTACCAAGAGCTTGTCGATGTGAGTACAGCTGAAGTATTTGGCGAAGAAAAAACCTTAGTATTTGTTCAAGCATTAGACAATAAAGAATATAAATTAGACTATTCGAAAGTAGGCACTATAAATTTTATTAAAGTTCATCAACAAAATTATATTTAACCAGCGATAAATTTTGTATATAACGGAGTTATACGCGTGTGACTAAGGCAAGTTTAAAAAGTAACGATAAGAAAAACATTGACCTAGTGCTGTCTCCTGTAAAAACTCAGACCCCGCTAACGGAAGCTGATATCCATGAGCTAGTTGAAAATTCTGTCTACAGTGACCTATTTGTTGTCAATGGTAATATTAAAAATGCTATTGCTGAACTTAAAAGTGTATTAAAGCCTTTACAAGAAAACCATACAGGTCGTGAAATAAAATACCAAATACTTGAGCGACGGGATGCAACGGTAGCGTTTGAGATTGATAGTGACAACATGTCAGCTTCTGCGGAAATTACTACCGCACTTGGAGGCAAACACTTTAGCGCAAAAGAAATACTTGATGCAGCTCAAGCTGCAAATGTGTGTAAAGGTTTTAGTAAAGATCAATTAGTCAAAATTGCTGAGCGAGCAACTAAAGAACCCGCAGGTTCGATAGTTAAAGGTGAAATAGCTCGCGGAAAATTGCCTATCGATGGTAAAGACGCTTACATTAAACATTTAGTTCAAAGTGCACAAGATAGAATATTACGCCCTAAAGAGCGTGAAGATGGCAGTGTTGATATGCGTGATCTTGGCGATATTATCTGCGTAAAAATAGGCGATCCTCTCGCGAAAAAAATCCCCCATACCGATGGTATTCCAGGCTATACCGTAACGGGAGAAGTATTAGAGCCCTCACCAGGCAATGATATTGAAATGCGTATTGGTGATGGCACAGTTTTAAGCGAAAAAAACACTAGTATTTTAGTTTCTACCTTAGTGGGCCTGCCTCGAATTATTGAAAATGGCATGGAGGTTGATAGTGTTTATCACCTTAAGAAGGTTGATGTCAGCACCGGCCATGTTAAGTTTAAAGGTAGTGTTATTATTGACGGTGACGTTGGCGAAGGTATGAAAGTAACCGCAACAGGCGACATTTCAATCGGTGGTTTTGTTGAGTCAGCCACACTAGATGCTGGTAGAGACATCACAATTGGCACTGGCATTATTGGTAAGAAACAAGAAGTAGACGCACTCGAATCTTCTCAAGTAAACCTGAGCGTTAATATAAAAGCTGGAGGGAAGGTTTATGCCAAGTACAGTCAATATGCCGATATCAGCTGTGATTCTTTACGCATTGAAAATCAAATAATGCACAACATCATTATCGTTGATAAAACCCTCTGGGTTGGCAACAAAGATAAAGCGAATGGTAAACTTATTGCGGGTTATGTCAGTGCAGGCGAGTCAGTGCGTGCAGGCACAATAGGTGCAACAGCCGGCGGGTTCACTGTTATTACCTTTACAGATAAAATGAACGCTTACTTAGATAAAATTGCAGAAATTGACTTATCTATCAAAAGCGAATCTGACCAATCTTTAGAATTAAGAGTCGCCGCACTGAAACTAAAAAAACTTCCTAAAGAAAAAGCTAAACCAGAAATGTTAGCCAAAGTAGTCACTACCTATAAGCATCATGCGAGAAAAACAGCTGATTTACTTTTTGAAAAAGAATCACTTGAAGAAGTACTTCAAGAATACATGAACAGTGTCTATGTTGAAGCAAACGAAAGAGTGTATCATGGCGTGCAAATAATCGTTGGTGATTTCCAAGAGAGAACTCGTCGTGAATATGGCCCAAGTCGCTTCAAATACAATAAACGCCAAGTTCATATCAATCCAATAGTTTGATTATAAAAGCCTCCACTACAACCTTCAGAAAATACGGAGTTTTCTATGGCATTTTTTGCCCGCAGCTTATTAGCTTGCTGTTTATTTATGAGTACTGTAAATGCTCAACAATGCGATATTAATTTCAATTATGGCGTAATTATTGATCCTGCACACATACGTATGATCAATAAGGGCCAAACCTATGTGCAAATAAACGGTCAGCATCAACTTTTTGTCAATGGCAGAGAGATCTCCCTTAGTAACGAACAAAAAAAACAGTTAAGCGAATACACTATAGGTATCAGAGCGCAAGTACCCGCTATTGTCTCGATTGCCATTGAGGGAGTAGAGCTTGGACTGAAAGCAGTCAATAAAGTGATTAGCAGTCTCACGGGTGAAAACAGCGCCTCACATCAACAGTTTCAAGATAAATTTGATGAGATGAAATGGCGATTGCGTTCCCGTTTTAATCATAGTGATGAAAGCTACTATATTGCGCCACAAGACTTTGATGACTTTGATGAAATTTTTGCAGGGGAATTTGAAAAAGAAATTGAAACTATTGTTACAGATTCTGTCGGTACTATTTTAGTTGCTGTAGGTGAAGCCATGACTCACCGAGAAGAAAAAAGTACTGAACAACGCGTAGAAACATTTGACCAGCGCATTGAAATGATGGGAAATGATATAAAGCTTGATATTAGTAACCAAGCTAACGCTCTGGAAAATAAAGCGGAAATCATTTGTGCAAGCCTCATAAAACTTAATCAGATTGAGAACGAGCTACAGCTGGGCATTCCAGCCTTAGTCGATTTTAACTTAATAGAAACTAATTAACCTATCTAGGGCTTACCTAGGCGCGTTAGATAAACTTACTAAGATATTTACCCCCAATAAATCTTCAAAATAGACATTTAAAACTGTGTTATAGAAAAAATTAGAGTTAATTATTGGCTAATAATATTAAAATAAACCAGTAATTAACTCTCTAGCATTACAACTCTTTACTTATATCCCAAAGATAATCTTGATGACTGGTACAGATTTCACTAAATTCTTCACTATGTTTATTCTTTTTGCCATAAAGCGTATCAAGAATACGTTCTTGCGCTTTTAATAAATCAGAATAATTATCTGCTGTGGCCGTTTGTAATCGACGGTACTTTCCGCCTAGCACATGAGACATCCAACCCCATGATGTTAGTTTACCTTTACCTACTTCGGCATTAAATACGGGCGCGAAATGTTTTTTAAAAATTTCATCGGCTTCTTCTTCACCTGAAAAGCTACATTCCATGTAAACAGATAAACTAGCTTTACCGCGAGTGGCACCGTCTAAAGCAGGCCGACTACCTGTAACATATTGCCAAATATAATCTTCATGGGATTTACAGCCTCGGCCAACGGCATCAATACTATCCCCGAAAACATCTGAGAACTTTTCGTTCATGGAATCTTGAGCAGCAAATAGTGCGTCGATGCTCGGTGCTGAATGATACAAAATTCGGCGCCATTGTCCTCCTGTATGGTGTTTTAGCCAACCCCAGTTAGCGATAGTGCCACTTTTAACACTTGCGTTATAAATAGGAGCATAGTTATTTAAAATTTGTTCATCTACAGCAGGCTCCTGCTCGGGTTCGCAATTAAAATATGTCGAATAAACAAACATTTCTGGCTTTTCTTCAGCAGCACAAAACACTGAAATTGGAATGAGTAGAACTGCGATTATTTTAGGTATAACTTTAGACAGGTTCATAGTAAATAATCCTTAATTTTTTAGTACACGTTGATAAATAAAAATACCTTTCATTCGTATGACTACAGACTAACCCTAGTACAATTATACGATTTCATTAGACTGATATATTATAAAAAACTAAGCCTGGTATTCGATTCGTCTAAGCTAATTTCTAGCCACTAAGTACCGTTTACCTAGGGAGTATTAAAAAAATTAAAATAATGAGGAAGAAATTACCGAAAGGTCACAGACGAGGTCAAATCAACTTCGTGGCTTAACGTAGACTGTAGAAAACATTAATTTCGTAAGATCTGCGATGGCTAAGATGACCATGTCATCGAGAAATTGCATAGTGGGTAGACACTTAATTTTTACGATAAAAAATTTAACCATTCAAGGAGGTGCAGATCGACTAAATATAGTGAAGCCATGGATGGCTAACAGCGGAGTAAACATAAAAAAACCTGCTTTTTGCAGGTTTTTTACGTTTATTACCAACAATATTACATGTTAGGGTAATTCGGGCCACCGGTACCTTCTGGTGTAACCCAAGTAATATTTTGGCTCGGATCTTTTATGTCACAAGTTTTACAGTGCACACAATTTTGCGAGTTAATAACAAACTTATCACCCTCAGGTGTACTTTCAACTTCATAGACACCAGCAGGACAATAAAGTCGGGCAGGCTCAGCATATTTAACTAAGTTAACACCGATAGGAATACTACTATCAGCCAGTTTTAAGTGACATGGCTGCTCTTCTTCATGGTTGGTGTTCGATAAAAATACTGATGTCAGTTTATCAAAACTCAATTTATTATCAGGTTTTGGATAATTAATCACCGGAGCATCTGCCGCTAGCTTTAATTGCTCATGATCTAAGCTGTCATCTTTAAAGTTGAACGGTAACTTACCACCAAAAATGTTTTGGTCTACGGTGTTATAAGCGCCGCCCCAAAAGGTGCCAAATTTATGCATAGCGGGGCCAAAGTTACGCGTATTATAAAGTTCTTCATATAACCAGGAGTTTTGATATTTATCTGTAAAGCTGATGAGGTCTTTACCGCCTTCATCACCCGACGCTAAGGCTTCAAAAATAGTTTCAGCCGCCAACATGCCAGACTTCATCGCGGTATGATTACCTTTAATTTTAGCAAAGTTGATGGTACCTGCGTCACAACCAACCAAAACAGCACCAGGCATAGTCATTTTAGGTAATGAGTTAAAGCCGCCTTTCGCCATAGCTCTTGCGCCATAAGACACACGTTTGCCACCTTCAAGGTATTGAGCAATCTTAGGGTGATGTTTGTAACGTTGGAATTCATCAAACGGACTTAAATGTGGATTGCTATAACTAAGATCGACAATTAAGCCGACAAATACTTGGTTATTTTCTGCATGATATAAATAACCACCACCATTGGTGTCTTTTTCCAGCGGCCAACCAGCAGAATGAACCACTAAACCTTCTTGATGCTTTTCTGGGGCAATATCCCAAATTTCTTTAAAGCCTAAACCGTAATGTTGTGGAGATTTATCAGCATCTAGCGCAAATTTAGCAATAAGTTCTTTGCCTAAATGACCACGACAGCCTTCAGCAAACACGGTGTATTTTGCTTTTAGCTCCATACCTGGCATAAATGAATCTTTCGGCTTACCTTCTTTGTCGAGCCCCATATCACCAGTAATAACACCGCCAACACTGCCGTCTTCATTATAAATAATGTCTTGTGCTGGGAAGCCAGGAAATATTTCAACGCCTAATTGCTCGGCCTGTTCAGCTAACCAACGGCAAACATTACCCATACTAACAATATAATTACCTTCGTTATGCATGGTTTTAGGAACACTAAAATTAGGTAATTTAATCGCGCTATCTTCGCCTTTAAATAAATAAATATCATCGCCGGTAACAGCGGTATTTAAAGGAGCGCCCTTTTCTTTCCAATCTGGAAACAGCTCAGTTAATGCCCGTGGTTCAAAAACGGCGCCAGAAAGAATATGTGCGCCAACCTCAGAGCCCTTCTCAACTACGCATACCATGAGTTCTTGTTCTTTTTCTTGTGCTAACTTCATGAGTTGACAAGCTGTTGACAGGCCTGCAGGACCGGCACCAACAATTACAACGTCAAATTCCATTGATTCGCGTTCCATAACATCTCCCATCATTCAATTTTTATGTTTATTCTGAATAAATCAAACACTCGTTTGATTTTCAAACACCTGTTTGATAACATCAAACATTATAGATATTTTCGTGTTAAATACTATCTTGTATTGCATTATTTACCGATATTATTTATTTAAACGCAATTTGACTGAACATATTGACAAAATATGTTGACGAAAACATAGTCTACAAAGACGTTGACGTAAACAAAGTCTACAAGTAGTCTTTCAAACAAATATTTTAGCGTTAAACTAAATTAAATTTAGTTTAACCAACTTAACATAACATACAACAAGCATAATCAGAGGCAACGATGAAAGTATTAGTACCCATCAAACGCGTTATTGACTATAACGTAAAAGTACGTGTTAAAGCAGACAACTCCAATGTCGATCTTGCTAATGTAAAAATGGCAATTAATCCGTTCTGTGAAATAGCAGTTGAAGAAGCGGTTCGTTTAAAAGAAGCGGGAACAGCAACTGAAGTTATCGCCGTATCAATTGGTAATAAATCTTGCCAAGAACAATTACGCACAGCACTAGCATTAGGCGCTGATCGTGCTATTCAAATCGATACTGATGAAAACTTAGATTCAATTAACGTTGCTAAATTATTACAAAAAATTGTTGAAGAAGAGCAACCTCAATTGGTTATTCTTGGTAAACAATCAATCGATAGTGATAACAACCAAACAGGTCAAATGTTAGCCGCCCTTACGGGTATGGCTCAAGGTACATTTGCCTCTGCTGTAACTATTGATGGCGATAAAGTTAACGTTACGCGTGAAGTTGATAGTGGCTTGCAAACTATTTCGTTAAATTTGCCTGCGATTGTCACCACTGACTTACGCTTGAATGAACCTCGCTATGCGTCATTACCTAACATTATGAAAGCAAAGCGTAAGCCATTAGATGTGAAATCTGCCGCTGACTTTGGTATTGACTTAACAGCTCGTACTAAGTTAATTAAAGTAACACCTCCTGCAGAACGTAAGGCCGGTATTATTGTTGAAAGCATTGATGAATTAGTAGAAAAATTAAAGAATGAAGCGAAGGTGATATCATGAGCATTTTAGTATTTGCAGAGCACGATAACAGCGAATTAAAATCCGACACACTAAAAACAGTTGCCGCAGCACAAGCAATTGGTGGTGACATTCACCTTTTAGTAGCGGGCCATAACTGCCAAGCAGTAGCTGAAGCCGCCAGTAAAGTTAATGGCGTTTCGAAAGTATTAGTGGCTGATAACGCCGCTTATGAACATCAACTAGCTGAAAATGTATCTTTATTAGTGACTGAACTTGCAGCAGATTATAGTCATATCATCGCTACAGCTTTAACAACGGGCAAAAACTTTATGCCTCGCGTTGCTGCGTTATTAGATGTTGCGCAAATTTCTGACATTATTGCCGTAGAAAGTAGTGACACGTTTGTTCGTCCTATCTACGCTGGTAACGCGATTGCAACCGTACAAAGTCTTGATAGCAAGAAAGTTATTACCGTTCGTTCTACAGGTTTTGACGCGGTAGCAACCGATGGCAATGCTGAGATTGTTGCTCTAGACAAAGTCACTGATGCAGGTATTTCTAGCCACGTAAGCGATGAACTTTCTGTTTCTGAGCGACCTGATCTAGGTGCAGCAAGTGTAGTTATTTCTGGCGGTCGTGGTATGCAAAACGGTGAAAACTTCAAATTACTTGAAGGTATTGCTGATAAGTTAGGCGCAGCCATTGGCGCTTCTCGTGCAGCTGTTGATGCTGGCTTTGTACCCAACGATATGCAAGTGGGTCAAACAGGTAAAATTGTTGCTCCTGACTTATACATTGCGGTAGGTATTTCAGGTGCTATTCAACATTTAGCCGGGATGAAAGACTCTAAAGTTATTGTTGCGATTAACAAAGATGCAGAAGCACCAATCTTCCAAGTAGCCGATTACGGTTTAGTGGCTGATTTATTTGACGCTTTACCAGAATTAGAAAGCAAACTTTAAGCTAAACTTTTAGCGTATAAGTTAATTAACCTGCGCTAATGCTTGATTTGCACAAATCTGTATCTTGAACCTGAACGGGTATATAATAAAACCACTCTAGTAGTGGTTTTATTTTATCTAAATTTTAGAAGTAACTATGACAAAAAAATTTACCAGCCTAAGTGACTTAGCAAGTGCTTTTGGCAAAGAAACCGACGAAACAACCAATAAACAGCAGAATAATGATCAATCTTTGGTATATTCAACAGCTGATGGCAGAATAACTCAGCCTAAAAGTGTTAGCGTTACGCCTTCCGATGGCTATGCAAAAGTACGCCGAGAAACTAAAGGTAGAAAAGGCAAAGGTGTTGTCACTATTACCGGCTTAGGTCTAGACAATAAAGCCTTAAAAGAACTGGCAAAAAAACTTAAGCAAACTTGTGGCACTGGCGGAAGCGTGGTTGGCGAGGTCATTGAAGTCCAAGGAGACAAGCGCGAAGAAATAAAAGCTGTACTTGAAAAACGTGGTTTTAAAGTCAAGTTCATTGGTGGTTAAGCAAGCAATTTACAATATAAGTGATGTTATGAACCCAAGCGAATTATCTTTACTGGTTGTTGAACCTTCCGACTTACAAAGAAAAATCATAATTCAAGGATTAAAAGATCAAGGCATCACCCAAGTAGCAGAAGCTAGAAACATAGTTGAAGCTTATGCAAGTGCCAAAATGCACCCACGCGATTTAATCACTAGCGCCATGTATTTTGATGATGGCGACGCAATAGAATTACTCAATAAAATAAGAAATACCCCCACTATTGCCGACACTCCTTTTATGTTAGTAAGCAGTGAACATCGCCGCGAAAATTTAGAAGAATTGAAACAATCTGGTGTTATCGCCTTATTACCCAAACCCTTTACTAAAGACCACCTAACAACAGCGATAAATACCACTATCGATTTATTATCAACCGACGAACTAGAACTTGAATATTTTGATGTTCATCAAGTGCGCGTTTTACTCGTTGATGATAGCCGCCTCGCAAGAAATCACATTAAACGTGTCCTTAACAACTTAGGATTATTAAAAATTACCGAAGCAGTTGACGGTAGTGAAGCTATAGCGTTATTAGAAGATAATATGTTTGATCTCGTGGTTACTGACTACAATATGCCTGAAGTTAATGGTAAAGCGCTAACACGCTATATTCGCAATAAGAGCAAGCAGTCACATATACCGATACTTATGGTCACCAGTGAAAGTAACGATACACACTTAGCGAATATACTGACTGAAGGCGTAACGGCAATGTGCGATAAACCCTTTGAGCCAGAGCACGTGAAAAAAATCTTATACAAAATATTGGAAGATTAGCTCAGAGCCAGAAAGCAAAACACGGCATTAACGACAAGTTATCAGCCTCTATTGATTAATGTGAAATTGTCGTAACTTCATGGCGATTTTGTTGTGAGAGACCTTTAATCGCTCGGCTAATTTTCGTGTCGTTGGATAATGAGGATATAAAGAGCTGATAAGCTGCTCTTCAAACTTCGCTTGAGCACTAGCCCAGTCTTCCAACTCATCTTCCACTTTAAAATCAACCGTATTAATCACTTCCTTTTGCTTAAATTGAGCTAGAGCAACACTAATATCTTGTACTGAAATATTATTTTGTTCATTGAGCGCAACGGCCCTAAACAGCACATTTTGTAATTCTCGAATATTGCCTGGCCAACGGTGGGAACAAAGCAGTTTCATGGCATTTTCATCTATTGTAGTCTGTTTCACGTTCATTTGGGTTGACGCTAAAACTACGAAATGTCGCGCTATTAAGGCAATATCTTCTGCGCGTTCACGTAATGGTGGCGAATGTAAATTGAGAACATTTAAACGATAGAACAAATCTTCCCTAAACTTTTGCTTACTTATCATGGCTAATAAATCTTGATGAGTAGCACTCACCACTCTAATATTTGCTTGCAATTCTTTACTGCCACCTAAGCGCCGAAAAGTAAAATCCTGTAAAAATCGTAATAATTTTGCCTGCAAATACGGTGACATTTCAGCGACTTCGTCTAAGAATAATGTTCCCCCTTCTGCTAACTCAAGTAAACCGGGTTTACCACCCTTCTGCGCACCAGTAAAAGCACCATTTGCATAACCAAAAAGCTCACTTTCAAGTAAGTGTTCAGGTAAAGCGGCGCAGTTTATTGCTAAAAATGGTGCTTGTTTTCGATTACTAGCGTTGTGTAAAGCCCTTGCAATAAGCTCCTTACCGGTACCTGTTTCACCATTAATTAATACTGGTAATTCTAATTCGGCAAATCGAGCGGTTTGCTCCTTTAATAATAAAATACTGGCTGAACGACCAATGATATTATCAATACCTTGTTCATCTCGTGTTTGCATGATTGAAATTTGCCGACCTAAACTGGTTATCGACTTTAACGATATTACCGCACCCGAGCTGTTTTCTTGTTCACTAATAGGGCTAATTTCGGCTAGGTAGCTTTGCCCGGCAATATCGATATTTTGTGAGCTAACGTTATCCAATAATGGTAGTGCTATTTCTATATCTAACAGCGTATTAACTTGTACTCCCTTTAGTTGCTCGCCCTGTAACGGCGAAACTCCTTTGTGGCGCTGGTGATTAACTAAAAGTGTTTCACTTGCTTGGTTTAAAGCCATCACACGGGCATTTTCATCAATATCTATGATAGCGTCAGGTAAACGATTAACTAGTGCCCGTAGATGCCGCTCACGGCTTTCTGATGGCAGTAAATCAACTTTACAGCAATGAATAATACCTGAAACATTCATTAGCGCTTGTTTTACTTTATTAAAACTTATGGTGCTCTTTGCCAAATGAACAAATATAAATTGCGAACTCACTTCCATCGCTTGAATATCTAGCGCCAAGCGAGTAAAAGTTGACAATATCTCTTGGCTAATGCCCATTCGGTCTTCAGATTTTATTTCTATTCGCACAAAAGCCTCTTATTACAACAACAACAACAACAACAACAACAACAGATCCTAACCTGTAATACACAGATTACAATGTAATAAATATATTACAAGAGCAATATCGTTATCCAAAGCCATATAAAACAAAGAATCTCTATTAATTTTTACAAAGTTATTCTGTATGCCAGATAAAGTTGTAATAAATATATTACAACTTCAATTTGTAAACATGAAATATTAAAGTAAGTTATTGATATTTAACAACATAAGTTACATGGCAGTATAATTGCTATATGTAAATAAGAATAAGTCGGTGACTTAACGCAAACAATAATAATTTTCCCATAGATTAAGGTATACCATGTCGGACAGTAAACATATTGAAACTCAAGCTATTCATTCAGGCCGCATTAATGACGAGCAGTTTGGCTCTCTAGCCACACCACTTTATCAAACATCTACATTTATTTTCGATAACGCACAACAAGGTGCTGATAGATTCGCAGGAGAAGCTGAAGGCTACATTTATAGTCGCTTAGGTAATCCAACTACTCGTCAACTCGAAATGCGCGTAGCTGCAATGGAAGGTATGGATGACGCTGCGGCTACTGCTACTGGTATGGGCGCAGTATCAGGCGCTTTACTGGCAAATTTATCTTGTGGCGATCATTTAATTTCATCGAAAGCCGTCTATGGCTGTTCATTCGCCTTGATGAATCATCAACTTACACGATGGGGCATCGAAGTCAGTTTCGTTGATATGGCGAATCCAGCTGAAATTGAAGCGGCTATAAAGCCAAACACCAAAGTTATCTTTTTAGAAACACCGGTCAACCCTAATTTAGCCGTATATGACTTGTCAGTTATTGGTCAAATCGCGCAAAAGCACAATATTATTTCAGTCGTCGACAACACCTTTTTAACACCTGTATTACAACAGCCTAAAAAGTATGGCATTGATATTGTTGTACATAGCGCGACAAAATACTTAAACGGACATGGTGACGTGGTTGCCGGTATCATTTGTGGTTCAAATGAAATGATCATGAATATAAAAATGACCGTTTTAAAAGATATTGGCGCAACGATGAGTCCACATGACGCTTGGTTGATCATGCGCGGCCTTAAAACTTTGCCGATCCGTATGGAGCGCCACTGCAGCAATGCTGAAAAAATAGCAGAATTTTTAGAAAGCCATGAAAACGTTAGTCATGTTTATTATCCAGGTTTAAAAAGCCACCCAGGGCATAAATTTATTGGTACTCAAATGAAAGCGGCTGGTGGTGTTATAGCGTTTGAAATAAATAGTGATTTAGCAGGTGGCGGTGACTTTATTAACCGTATGCAATTATTTTCAATTGCGGTAAGTTTGGGCGACGCAGAATCTCTTATTCAACACCCAGCTTCAATGACACATTCGCCTTATACTCAAGAAGAGCGTTTAGCTGCAGGCATCAGCGATAGTTTAATTAGAATATCCGTTGGGCTTGAAAATGTTGATGATTTAATCGCTGACTTAAGCCAGTCGCTAGCTTTGATTAAATAATTAAACTCCATGTTTAGGCGAATTAACTCGCCTAAACACCCCCCAAATTAAAATATTACTCACCATCGAGCAGTGATTTAAATTGTAGGTGTGGCTTTAGCCGCAAAAAAGTTTTAAGTTCAAAGCTGTCAGCTTTCAGTTAAAACAAGCACCACACGCATGGTTTTGAAGTTAACTGACAGCTTAAAACTGACAGCTTATAGCTATTTTTTTACCACCGAGAAGTACAGAGGCGCGCTTTGCGCTACACCGAGCAGTGATTTAAATTGTAGGTGTGGCTTTAGCCGCAAGAAAAGTTTTAAGTTCAAAGCTGTCAGCTTTCAGTTAAAACAAGCACCACACGCATGGTTTTGAAGTTAACTGACAGCTTAAAACTGACAGCTTATAGCTATTTTTTTACCACCGAGAAGTGCAGAGGCGCGCTTTGCGCTACACCGAGCAGTGATTTAACATTGTAGGTGTGGCTTTAGCCGCAAAAAAGTTTTAAGTTCAAAGCTGTCAGCTTACAGTTAAAACAAACGCCACACGCATGGCTTTGAAGTTAACTGACAGCTAAAAACTGACAGCTTATAGCTATTTTTTACCACAGAGAAGTGCAGAGGCGCGCTTTGCGCTACACCGAGCAGTGATTTAACATTGTAGGTGTGGCTTTAGCCGCAAGAAAAGTTTTAAGTTCAAAGCTGTCAGCATTCAGTTAAAACAAACACCACACGCATGGCTTTGAAGTTAACTGACAGCTTAAAACTGACAGCTTATAGCTATTTTTTTACCACCGAGAACGGCAGAGGCGCGCTTTGCGCTACACCGAGAAGTGATTAGTACTTGTAGAGCGAATTTAATCGCCGTGTTTTAACACCAAATAGTCCTATTAAATAAAAAATGTTAACAAGGAGAAAATATTGAGGAGTATAAGAAAAAAATCAAAAATGCATTTTTACTTAAAGACTCCTGCCCTTCTCATTCTCGTCTCCCTGTAAAAATAAACAAAAAAAGGCGACTGAAGTCGCCTTTATAAATGATTAAAATTATGCTTTGGGTTTATTTTAGCTGTCGTTTGATAGGATAGCTTCAAGCTTAGGTAAAATACGATCTTTGATACTCGTAAGTTGCTCATCGCTATATGGGGTTAATGCTTGTTGTCCCCAAATAGGTTTAGGCCAACAGACATCACTTTCAAAACGTACTATATGATGTAAATGTAATTGTGATACGACATTACCTAATGCTGCCACATTCATTTTATCACCGTTAAATTCCTGCATCAGCACTTCACTCAGCATGCTTGATTCATTTAATAACTGTTGTTGCTGTTGCCAATCAAGTTGATATATCTCTTGAATATCAGCAACTTTTGGCACCAAAATAAACCATGGAAACGCACTGTCATTGCATAGCAATAAGCGAGAAAGTGGAAAATCTGTAATAACAAAACAGTCATTTGCTAATTGAGGGTGTAATTGGAATTGTTCACTCATAATGCTACCTTAATCCTTAAGCTTATTATTATATTTAACTTTTGACTTTTGACTTTTGACTTTAAAGAATACTAACGCTTATTACGGCGACCTCTGCCACGCGCTATTTTTTTCGCTTCTCTGGCAGCTACTTTATCTTCTTCAACTTTATCAAAGTGAATAACTTCCGCCAACACCATTTCAGGTGTTTCAAATGAAATAGCGCCTAGCGTTTTATCACGAATTTCATTAATTAATATTTCAGACGCTTTGTGAAAGTCAATATGGCCGCCGCTTTTAACACAACCACGACGTTTACCAATAGCTTCAATCAACTCGACTTCTTGCTCTGGTAACTGTTCAATTTTATAGCGTTCTTTTAGCCGTTCAGGGTAAGCAGATAATAAATACTCGGCAGCAAAACAAGCAATTTCTTCATGGTCGAATGCAGTATCTTTAACGGCACTTGTAATCGCTAAACGATAACCACTATTTTCATTGACTATCTTAGGCCAAAGCATACCTGGAGTGTCATATAAATATAAACCATCATCTAAACGAATACGTTGCTGGCCTTTAGTTACTGCTGGTTCGTTACCTACTTTTGCTTTCGCTTTACCGACAAGTGTATTTAATAAGGTAGACTTACCTACATTGGGAATACCCATGATTACGGCATTTATTTGCTTACCAGCTTCATCTTTACTGGCGGCTAATTTTCGAATTAAGGCCGGAAGTGTTTTCGCAACAGAAGGCGATTCTGTGGTTAATGCAATCGCTTTAACGTTGTGCTGAGACTCTAAATAATCTAGCCATAGTTGTGTTATTGCAGGATCCGCTAAATCTGATTTGTTTAAAATTTTAATTAACGGTTTATCACCACGAATTTCAGTGATCATCGGATTTTCGCTACTAAAAGGTAAACGCGCATCACAAACTTCAATCACCACATCAATTTGCGGTAAAATCTCTTTAATCTCTCTTTGGGCTTTATGCATATGCCCCGGGAACCAATTAATCGCCATAATAAATCTTTTAGAAAATAAATCAGATTTTATCACTGATGAAAATGAAAAGCTGCCGAAACCAAGATAAAAAGTAATATTAGCAATCGTCTGTAATTATTACGCGCCTAGCGAGCATTAACATTTTCTACCTTTGTTCAGCACAGGGCTCTATTTGGCGAAAGCTCAAGGAAAATGTACTCTACGCCAAGCTAAACAGGGAAATTGTGATAAAAATCATTTCGCCATAGCAAAATTCATGAACTAATTAAGACTAAATTTTGCCGACTGCTATAATTAAAGTCATGTTAAAATAAACGGTTAAGCGATAATAATGACGTCTGAAGCAGAAAAAGGAAAGGTCGAAATTTCCATATTCAACCGCTTTGTGGTCGCGGCGGGATTAAATTGTCAAGCTGTTGAAAAGCAATCCCCCAAAGATGGCAAGCCCGATTTAAAGTGCTTAATCGATGGTAAAATAACTTTCTTTGAATTAACTGAAGCGTGCTCAGAAGATCTTGCTAAAGCACTAGCAAATGAAGAAAACTTAGGTAACAACACGACTTCGCGGATAAGGGACTATACGTCTGAAACCTACACGAGAAAAATCAATAAACGTTACGCCGTTAACGCCCCCATCAATTTACTTATCTACAATGTCGGCAGAACGATTCTCTCTGATGATGTTTTAATTGAGAATATCAGAGCCATTGCCAATAAAAATAAAGGTCAATTTAGTAAAGTATGGTATTTCGGCCAGCAAGTTATTGAGATTTAAAAATTATCATTAAGACCAGCATTTTTCGACTACTCACTGGCAAACTAGCCTCATCAACCAAGCCCCTTAACTGAACATGTGCTTTATTATTAATTTTTAGACGACTGAATAAACAGTACTTTCATTAGTACCATACCAACAAGCACTGCAATTGAAGATATTGCTAGAACAGGGTCAACAGCCTCTATTGAGACAAAGTTGCCGTAAAGAAGAAATAAGCCAATGGTAACGCCAAAAGTACCCGCTTGATGAATATAAAACTGCAGTTTTGACAAGGTTGATATTATATTATTCAGCCACAACTTGTGACATAACCCATAAATAAATGACATTACAAAACCAATGAGCATGATGTGCGCATGTGTTACCGAGTGACCATGGTTTTTAGTTGCTGCCATAACGATACCAAGCGCTAATCCAATAATGGCATAGCCAAAGCTGGTTAAAATAAATTTTCTATCCATACCTGCTTCCATTGCTACTCTATAGGGAGCTAAAGACAATGCGCCGAATTAAAATAGCCTGTTACTTTTAGCTTACTACTGATCACTAAATTAATAGCCCGAGCGATAAGCTAATACTTAACGAATGAGTATCAATAAACATAGCACAATTTTAGGGCACTATTTTATCGTCGACGTTATGACATAAAATGCGTAGAGTTCGTTTGTGTATTCTGGAAATAAAAAAAGCGCTCAAGAGCGCTTTTATATAATGCATTAATCACGTTAAGCGGTTTTTTTCGCCTTAGGCTTTGGCTTAGCTTTTGCTTTGGCTTTAACCACTTTTTTCTTCGCAAGTTCTTCAACCCATTTGCCGTCAACATACTTGGCATTCCAGCCTGTCGCTTTACCTTCAACTTCTGTCATTACATATTGTGACTTCGTTTTACGACTATAACGTACAACAGCTAAGTTGCCTTCTGGATCTTGCGTTGGTGCATCAGCAAGGTAATAGAACTTTTCAGAAATTCTATCGCGAAAACGCGCTAATTCAACCACTTTAGGCGCACGAGTTTCACGTGATCTTGGGAAAGTATTCGCGGCTAAAAAGATACCAGCAGCGCCATCACGTAAAACAAAATGTGCTTCAGACTTTTCACATTCTAGTTCAGGTAATTGCACAGGATCTTCTTTTGGCGGCGCAGCTTCGCCACTGGCTAATAGCTTACGGGTATTTTTACATTCGCTGTTAGTACAATCAAAATACTTACCGAAGCGGCCAGACTTAAGTTCCATTTCAGCTTCACAACGATCACATTCTAAAATAGGTCCGTCGTAGCCTTTAAGTTTAAACTCGCCCTTCTCAACTTCAATACCATCACAAACAGGATTATTACCACAAACATGCAATTTGCGTGTTTCGTCAATAAGGTAACTGTCCATGGCCGTGCCACATTTTTTACAACGGTGCATAGCACGTAATGCTTCGGTTTCTTGATCTTCAGCTAAAACGCTAACGGCTTCTTCACCCGGCGTTAGGTTCATCGTCTTAGTACAACGTTCCTTGGGTGGTAAAGCATAGCCAGAACAACCTAAGAAAACACCAGTTTGCGCAGTACGAATACCCATTTTACGACCACAGGTTGGGCAGTCAATATCGGTTAATACCGGTTCGTTATTACGCATGCCACCTTCTTCGGTAGGCATATCGGCTTGAGAAAGTTGCTTAGTAAAGTTTTTATAAAAACCATTCAGCACGTCTTTCCAATTCGCTTTACCTTCAGCCACTTCATCAAGCTCTTGCTCCATGTTGGCGGTAAAGTCGTAGCTCATTAAGTTTTTAAAGCTTTCAGACAAGCTATCGGTAACAATTTCACCCATTTTTTCTGCGTAAAAACGTTTTGATTCTAAACGAACGTAACCACGATCTTGAATGGTTGAAATAATTGACGCATAAGTCGAAGGACGTCCAATTGAGCGTTTTTCTAACTCTTTTACCAATGATGCTTCACCAAAACGTGCTGGTGGCTTGGTGAAGTGCTGTGTAGGGTTTAGTTGTTCAAGTGATAATACTTCACCAACAGATAAGTCTGGTAAATGCTTATCATCACCTTTTGATAATTGTGGATGAACACGAGTCCAACCATCAAATTGCATCACTCGGCCTTTGGCTTTTAAATCAAAACCAGAAGCACCAACAGTAATGGTGCTAACTGTATAGCGAGCAGCTGTCATTTGACAAGCAACGAACTGACGCCAAATAAGGTCGTACAGCTTCTTAGCATCGGCTTCAATACCTTCCATAAAGGCAGACTCAACTTTTACGTTCGATGGACGAATCGCTTCATGAGCCTCTTGAGCACCGGATTTACTACTATATACTTTAGCTTTTTCTGGCAAGTAGTTCTCACCAAAGTTATCGCTAATATAGCCACGACACATTTCAACCGCGTCTTTACTTAGATTGGTCGAGTCGGTACGCATATAAGTAATATGACCCGCTTCATATAAACGTTGAGCTAAGCCCATAGTACGTTTAACACCAAAACCTAATTTAGTACTGGCCGCTTGTTGCAAGGTTGAGGTAATAAAAGGCGCTGATGGCGTACTTTTAGACGGTTTGTCATCGCGTTTATTAACGGTATATGCTGAACTTTTTAATGTCGCTAACGCTTTATTAGTGTCCGCTTCATTAGTTGGCTTAAATGCTTTGCCATTTTCATGAGTCACGTCTAATGGAAAATCTAACCCTGAAGCTGTTTTCGTATCAGCGCTAATTTCCCAAAATTCTTTCGGGTCAAAGGCTTTAATTTCACGTTCTTTTTCAACTACTAACTTTACAGCAACAGACTGAACACGACCGGCGGATAAACCACGAGCCACTTTTTTCCATAATAGCGGGCTAACCATAAAGCCAACCACGCGATCAAGGAAACGTCTTGCTTGTTGCGCGTTTACACCTGGCATACTTAACTCACCTGGCGTAGAAAAGGCTTGTTGAATAGCGTTTTCAGTTATTTCATTAAAAACAACACGTTTATATTTATCGTCGTCGCCACCAATAATTTCTTTTAAATGCCAAGCAATCGCCTCTCCCTCGCGATCCAAATCGGTTGCGAGATAGATGGTATCAGCATTACTGGCCAGCTTAATTAATTCATCAACAACTTTTTCTTTACCTGCCAGTATTTGATAATTTGCCTCCCAATCATTTTCAGGATCAATGCCCATACGATTAACAAGTGCTTGTTTATCACGCTTAGCTTTATATTTTTCCTTCGCTGCAGGTGCCATTTTACGCACTTCAGCGGGAGACTTAGCCGCTACCTTTTTACCGGTACTGCTATGTGGAAGGTCACGAACATGACCAACACTAGATTTAACAATAAAATCTTTACCAAGGTACTTGTTAATTGTTTTCGCTTTGGCTGGCGATTCCACAATTACCAGAGATTTTGCCATATTATTTTATATTCCTACTAAGCTGACTAGGTCAGTTGCGTCACAGTTGTTTGCACCGAGTGTCTTAATATTGCGCGAGCAAAATATTAAGACAATTTGCAATAATGAATAAAACTGTAACGTAAAATTAAATTTGAGATTGAAATTACTATTAGATATATCTGTAAATTAGCGAGCTGACAAGCAAAAAATTTTTATATATATGCCTTTTTACAACTTTTAGCTATAATGATGCGAATTTTTCGGCGCCATCATAATCGACTTTTTAGCAAAACTTAAGGGCTGAGAGAGAAATAACTTCAGTTTTTCACCAGTAATAACAAATTTTTACAATCACTCCAGGTAGATTGCGTTCATTTTAGTGAATTTCAATGCCTATTAATAGGAAGAGAATATACATGACAGCTTCATGGTCAACCTTTAAAAATAAAATTAACCACTGCTTATGCCCACCAGGTAACGGCGTTTTTACCGTTAACACTGCAAAAGAGCGCAAGGAACGTTTGCACAACGCCTTATTTGGCCAATCACACGACATAGAGTCTCTATGGCAACAAAGCGTTGAAAAACTGCCTGAGTCGACTAACGCGGTGATTCTCGGCATTGCTTCAGATTGTGGTGGCGGAATTTTACGTGGCGCAAACTGGGGACCTTTATTTGTTCGCTCAACGTTATTAGAGCAATACCCAAATTTAAATGCCTTTGATTTAGGCGATGTGCGCGTTATTCCACATTTGTTACATGATAAATACCTTAACGAAGCAACCATTGCCAATTGTCGAAAAGCACTTTATCAAGATGAGAATAGCCCCTTCCCTGTTAGTCCATTAACAATCACTGAAGATGTATTGCATGACTTTTATGCTGAGTTCCCAAAGAAAGGCATATTTGGCATTGGTGGTGATCATTCGGTAAGTTACCCACTAACAAAAGCGTATTTACAAGCGAAGAAGAAGCAAGGTATTCGTGCTGCGATTATTCACTTTGACGCCCATACTGATTTGTTGGTCGAACGCTTAGGTATCGACTTATGTTTTGGCTCATGGTGTACCCATATTTTAGATGACTTAACTGATCACCGTGATTTAATTCAAATCGGCATTCGCTCAAGTGGTAAACCAAAATCACATTGGGAAAGCACTTTTGGCGTTAAGCAGCATTGGGCGCATGAAGTAAAAGAACAAGGCGTTGAAGCCATTATTGCAAAAATCATCAAGCAATTAAAAGATGATAACGTCGATGAGGTTTACGTAAGTTTTGATATTGATGCACTAGACGAAACCTTTGCCTCAGCAACAGGCACACCAGAGCCTGATGGTTTATCACCCAACGAGTCAATGCAAATATTACGTGCGGTAGCGGCACAATGTCCGATTACTGGCGCTGACATGATGGAAATAGCCCCATTTACTGATAGCACAGGTTTAGGCGAAGTTAGCCGCGACAGAACACTTGCAGCAGGTGCTGAAATTTCAGCATTCTTGATTGAAGAAATGAATAAGTAGTTTTACGATTATCAAAAGAGCTACTCTTCTGCCATTTTTAATTAAACTATAAAAAAACCGCTTAAAAGCGGTTTTTTTTTATCAATGAAAACTACATATCGTTATTGAATCACGATATTAATGCCACTAAAGACTGTCGTTACTCCGCCTAGTGTTTCAACTTGTATTTGCAAAGGCCCTCTCGTTGGCTCTGCCACACCTTTAACTGCCACACTAAAAGCACTACCACCATTAACGGCATGACTTGGCCATTTATAGATAGGATTTCCAAGTATGCTACCAACACCGGCTACAAAGGTAACAGTTGTTTCTGCTGGCATAGGTTGATTATGCAAGTCAGCAATGACAATACTTACGGTTCCTGTACTTTCCCCGGCAATATATAAAGTGTTATCAGCTGCATTAAAGTTTGGATCCGTATTAACAATTGCATCATTTGTCGCTGTTACTGTAATAAATGGAGAGCTGCCTGACATTACGATAATAGCTGAACCCCGAACATTAGTTGATACTTTTTCAGACTTCTTAGTTGGGTCTGGCTCATCATCAGGATCTGCACAATATTGATTTGCTATTTCAGTACCAGGGTTTGTTACATCATTTAAACCACACAAAATACCATTATATGCACCATCTTCAATATCGAAGGTACCATTGGAATTAAAGTCAGTGAACTCTTCTAATTCACCGCCGGTTTCACCGCTAGATTCTGCAGGGTTGTAGACACCATCTTCATTATGATCGACAAAGGCTTCTTTTAAGTCATAAAGCCTATCACCAACATCCAAACCTTGGAACAAAGTATATTCACTTTCATCAAAACGACCATTGCCATTTTTATCAGGAAAAGACTCCTCTCCTATAGCTGTTGCTAAAATCGTTGCACGGCCACCATATTCTTGCCCTAAGTAATTTTTACCATTAGGGAGCGGAAGTCTAGCACAGAATATTGTAGGGTCTGCGTCATTGGCAACTGAACAAAAACTATTTGTTAACGTTTGGCCTGCAGGTCTAGGGTTTTGACTACGCCAATTAACACTACATCTACCGTTAAGCGTTAAACATGATGGTTCAATAGCACCACCTTCTGTAGTAAAATATATCGCGGTATCATCAGGTACAGGGTTGTTAAAAGCATCGGCCATCAATACGGTCACAGGTACTTCTACATTATCAACACTCCATGCTTCAGGGTTAGCAACACCTCTTGATAAACTGAAACTATCTTGATCAGGTATACCCGTTGATACCACTAACTGGTTCGACTGCGTAAATACAATTGAACCATCTAGCGCTTCAGTTGAAGCAGTTACACGAACAGTCGCCCCAACAGTACCGGAATTAACCACCGTTTGGACAATACCTTGCGCGTTAGATGTCGCATTATTTTGGCTTAAATTAATACCACCGCGATTAGTATTTAACGCAAAGTTAACTTCGCGATTATTATAAGGATTGCCATCAGTGTCTTTTACTTTAAACACTACCGTTGAGCTCTCTGAACCCCCAACAATACCTGCACCAACAATACCAATGTTTTCTGGAGTCGCCGAAACGAACTCAATACTGCCAATATCTGCAGCTAGAACACTTATTGTTGCATTGGCTGATAAATTAATACCGCCAGCATTTGCTGTTACATTGATTGGGTCATTACCAACACAGCCTTGCGCTAAATAAGTACTCGTAGCTACACCGTTTGAAGTAGTGATTGGGCTACTTAACGTTGCTGTAGACTGAACAGCACAACCAGAAGAGAAATTAACTTCAACAGGTTCGGTGAATAAATTGCCTTGGTCATCAACTATAGATACCGAGAGGACGCTAGTTCCGCCCGCTGATATTTCAGGCAAACTTATATTAGCAACACCTTCGACAAACGGGGTACCACTCCCCATGGAAACTGTTGAAGAACCGACCACGAATAAAACTTGACCCGTTTCTCCGCTAACAATGGAAGCTATAATAGTTCCTGCGCCTAAACTTTCTCCAGCAAATACATCAACAGTTGCTTCTCCATTACTATTTGTTAAAGCTGAGGCAATAGGAATTTCACCAACAGATGAAGTGAAACTAACTATAACTGGAGCACTTATGCCATTTATAGACGCGATAGCTTTACCTGGTTTTGACGAAGTCACTGTGTCGGTCGGATTACCATTTGAATCAACTAAAGCAACACTAATATTGATATCGCCCACTACATTTATATCATCACCTTGAGTGGTAAAACCTAGAGGTGTTGTTGAACTTTCACCAGAAGATACAGAAGCCGATATTTCGCTTGCTCCGCGCACACTACCCGCTGTCAGCGTTATTGTAGCAATACCACTATCACTAGTTAATGCAGTACCGGATGTCGGTGAAAACGAACCTAATCCAGTGGTAAAAGTAACCGCTCTTCCTACAACCGGATCCGCGCCTTGCATAACCGTCGCAGAAACAGTTACTGGCGCTGCGCCTGTTACTGTTGTATCTGAAATAGCTAAAGAAATCGTTATAGCGTCTGATGAACTACCATCACCGCTGCCATCTGGGGTTTCAGTGAACCCACCACTACTACCGCCACAACCCACTAAGGTTGCAAACAGTAAAATTAAACTAAAGCGTTGAAGTAGCGCCATAAAAAGCATCTCCCTGGTATTTTTATCAACTTATCCCATCTTAACCGAATTTTTATAAAAAGGTCAGTGATTAACAAAAAAAACATAATTTATTGAAAATAATTGGCTTTTAAGACTAGTAATCGGTTCGTTTCCCTAAGAATAACAATGTAATTCATTATTTATTTAGACAATTTATCAGCAACCAAATAGCTTTAGCTAAAATGTTATAACGATTTAGGGGAATATTGATTGAATAATTAGAGTGACCCTACATTTATTTTTGGTAGATCATCTTGGTTTTAATGCTCTGATAAACACAATCAGCCATGAGCGTCAGTTTATAGCGCTCAAATTTTGTAACAATCAAAGCAATGATAAAATTAATCTCATAAAATCAAAGCCCCCTAAAGTTTTATCATTTGATTTCTGTTCGTCGCAATAACATAATAAGGCATCGTACATTAAAACTAGAAAAATATGGCTGAAAAAAAGCAAGCAAGTTTAACGACTAGAATTGTTACCGGCATGGTTGCAGGTATTCTCGTTGGCACAATTTTACAATGGCTAATGCCTGACGGCTCAGATCTTGTCATTCCTTTATATCTATTTGATTTTTCACTGCGCGGCTTTTTTGTTGATGGTGTTTTTGAAGTTATTGGGCAAATATTTATTTCTAGCCTGCAAATGCTAGTGGTGCCTTTAGTCTTCGTATCCTTAATTTGTGGCACCTGTTCGCTAAAAGACACCACTAAGCTAGGTAGAATTGGTGGTAAAGCTATTGGCCTATACTTGTTAACAACTGCCATTGCCATTAGTTTTGCGATGAGCTTAGCTTTACTGGTTAGCCCTGGTGAAGGCGTTAACATGGTAGCAGGCACAACCTTTACTAGCCGAGAAGCCCCTTCGCTTGCGCAAGTTTTGATTCAAATGTTCCCAAGTAATCCGTTTGCTGCTTTTGCTCAAGGCAATATGTTGCAAGTCATTATTTTTGCCTTATTATTTGGTATCGCTATTGCGCTATCCGGTAAAGCCGGCGATCGCATTGCGGCAATGTTCGAAGATATGAGTGTTGTGGTTATGCGTCTGGTGACTATATTAATGAACATTGCACCTTATGGCGTATTTTGTTTATTAGCAGGTTTATTCACCGATGTATCGTTAAGCACCTTCGGCAATTTAATAGAATACTTCATGGTAGTGGTTGCTGCATTATTACTGCATGCCTTTATCACCTATCCTGTTTTGCTCAAACTACTTACTGGCTTAAACCCATTAACCTTTTTAAAGAAAATGCGCGATACCGCCATTTTTGCTTTTTCCACTTCAAGTAGTAATGCCACATTACCTATTACGTTAGAAACAACGACTAAAAAAATGGGTGTTAAAAACTCTATTGCTTCTTTTACCGTACCATTAGGTGCAACCATTAACATGGACGGCACTGCGATTATGCAAGGTGTTGCCACGGTATTTATTGCACAAGTATTTAGCCAAGACTTAACCTTAACTGACTATTTAATGGTTATACTAACAGCGACTTTAGCGTCAATCGGTACAGCAGGCGTGCCAGGCGTTGGCTTAATTATGTTAGCTATGGTGCTGGAGCAAGTGGGTTTACCTGTTGAAGGTATTGCACTAATTATTGGTGTCGACCGCTTATTGGATATGACGCGAACTGCGGTTAATGTTACTGGAGATAGTATGGTGACCGTTATTGTTGGTAAGTCTGAGGATCAATTCGACGAAGCCGTATTTAACGATCCAGATGCCGGCAAAATCATCGAAGATATCGACTTTCATCATTTAGATAAAAGCTAATATTATTCATTAATTTTTCTATCAAAAATGGCGCTAATTAGCGCCATTTCTTTTACGTAAACTCTCAACCGATTTTTATTTAACCCGTAATAAGCGGCTCAAAACTTTTAACTAAATCATCTATGCCTTTCATTTGTGCTAAATATGGCTCTAGTTTATCAAGCGGTAATGCACAAGGTCCGTCACATTTGGCTTGTAACGGATCTGGATGTGCTTCGATAAATAAGCCTGCAATACCCAATGCCATACCACTACGGGCTAACTGTGCGGCTTTAGCGCGACGTCCATCAGCAGAATCAGCTCGACCACCAGGTTGTTGTAATGCATGTGTAGCGTCAAAAATTACCGGTGCATAGTCTTTCATCTCATCCATGGCTAACATATCAACAATTAAATTATTGTAGCCAAAACAACTACCGCGTTCACAAAGAATAATATCTTCGTTACCCGACTCAGCAAATTTGTTGATGATATGGCGCATTTCATGAGCGGCAAGAAACTGTGGTTTTTTCACGTTAATAATCGCACCAGTCTTTGCCATAGCTACGACTAAATCAGTTTGACGAGCTAAGAACGCTGGTAGCTGAATAATATCAGCAACTTCGGCAACCGGTGCAGCCTGATATATTTCATGTACGTCGGTAATAATTGGCACATTAAACGTAGATTTAATTTCTTCAAAAATCTTTAACCCTTCGTCCAAGCCTGGACCACGATACGAGCTAACCGAGGAACGGTTAGCTTTATCAAACGAAGCTTTAAACACATATGGAATATTGAGCTTTTGAGTTACTTCAACATAATGCTCGGCAATGGTCATCGCTAAATCGCGCGACTCAAGCACATTCATGCCACCAAATAATACAAAAGGTTTATCGTTTGCGATATCAATATCGCCCAGTGAAATTAATTGCTTTGTCATAATATTTCCAAATTTATCTATAGATTAGCGGCTGCTTTAGCTGCCAACAATTCTTAACAATTGGCCACATAACCATGCCATATAAGTACCTAAAGCATAGCCAAAAACGGCTAACAAAACCCCGACAGGTGCAAGTGACGGGTGGAATGCCGATGCAATGACCGGAGCAGATGCTGCACCACCAATATTAGCTTTACTGCCGACCGCTAAATAAAATACCGGTGCTTTTATAAATTTGCGCACAGCAAACAATAATATTACGTGTACTGCCATCCAGATTAAACCAATGACCATATATTTAGGTGCTTCAACAATTTGTGTAATATCCATATGCAAGCCGATAGTCGCCACTAAAACATAAAGAAAACTACTTCCAACTTTTGAAGCTCCCACTGATTCTAGCTTTCTCACTTTCGTAAAAGAAAGCGCAAGTCCGATGCTGGTTACTAATACAATAATCCAGAATAATTTGCTGTGTAAACTAAACTTCTTTAGTTCAGGATAATTGTTTTGAAAAAATGGTACTAAATAATCAGCCGCTAAATGTGCTAAACCAGCTGCGCCAAAACCAACGGCTAGAATAAGCATATAATCTTTCAGCTCAGGCTGTTTTGAATTCTCTCGAGTCTCTGCCTCAACTTTTTCAATCAAACGGTCGATACTCGATGTATCTGCACCATTTTTTGCATCAATACGCTTATGGTTCGCTGCCATATAAAGTAAAAATGCCATCCAAATATTGGCGACAACAATATCAACCGTTACCATAATGGTAAATATTTTACCGTCTGCACCGTATATTTCTTTCATGGCTAGCATATTTGCGCCACCACCGATCCAGCTGCCCGCAAGAGCTGCCATACCGCGCCAAACAGCATCAGGACCAGAAACACCAATTAACTCAGGCCATACCACTGAAACAATTAACAAGGCTATTGGTCCACCGATGATCACACCAACCGTACCGGTTAAAAACATAATAATGGCTTTACTGCCTAAGCCAGCAATCGCTTTAATATCTATGCTAAGTGTTAACAATACTAAACATGCAGGTAAGAGAAAATATTTTGCTACTTCATCAACTTGGCTAACATCAGCACTAACAATGCCAAAGGTATTTAATAGTGATGGGAGTAAATAACACATTAACAGTGCTGGAACATATTTATAGAATGAACGACAAGCCGCGTTTTGACTGTTTGATGTATAAAAAACAAAACCTAAAATTAGCGCTAAAATTCCGAGCACGGTGGCATCGTTCGTGATCAATGGCGCATTAGCCAAGACTGTATCTTGCATTACTTATCCTTTTAATTTTTACAATTTACGCTGTTGTTAATTGTTATACTTTTTAAACAGGTAAATTTTTATTAGTGTAATATCGTATCTGAAATTGAAATTTTATCTAGTTCCAGCTTCAATAGCTGTGCAGCTGGATCTTTTGGGCATTGCTCAACAAAGTATTGATAATCATCATAAGCGACTTTGAAACAGTCTAGCTGGTGCAATAAAAAACCACGATCACGGCGTTCAAATGGGTCATTCGGGTTCAGTGCTAATAGCATATCAACACACTTTAACGCATCATCGTAAGCCTGTTCACGTATAAACGCAGCTTTAAGACTCGTGATATGTTCCAGCACTAAACTTTCTTGTTTCATTATATCTAGTGTTACTTCAAATGGGTCGCCTGAAATCTCATTCATGCGCACATCTAGCTCATGCCAATTTAGCGACTCACCGGTTACGGGATCAAATATAATGGCATAATTGTCATCGCATATTATTCTCAACATGGCTTTTTCAGGTACAAAAACAATGTCAGTTTTACAATCACAGGCATTAGCTACATACGCAATAAGTACCGCTTTCAAGATGGGTGAGATCAGTTTATGCGCTAACGCTGTTGATGTCTGATATGAAATTACTGGCCAATTTTGTTGCTGGTTATCAATAAAAAGTTGATCAACAAATAAGGCATTAATCAATACCTCAGCACGTTCAATAGGGTCTTTTATTTCATCAGTTTCAGCTTGGCAATAACCCACCAGTTCATCCAATTCACTTTGAACAGCAGTTTTCTTGCCAAAAATAAACTCTTCGACTAATAAAAAAGTTTGTAATAATTCATTTTTTTCAGATTTAATCTCTGATAACAACAATTCGTTCATGCATACTCTATTAATTTTTAATACTTAATTTTAGCGGCTTATAAGCCAGCTAAAAATACGGTTTCCTTGCTTATGGCGATACGCACAATCAGCATTATCCAACCTATAGCACCCAAAAACCCAATAACTTGCATGGTACGATTGCGCGCTAATTTAAGGGTGTAGTAACCAGTAAAAATATAAGCAAATACAGCGAATATTTTTTCGGCTAACCATAATTGTTCACCTGGGTTTATCGACAGTTTAATCGCTAAAGCAATACCAAGACCCAGCAGTAAGGTATCGATAATATGTGGGGCAATTTTCAGCCATTTCAATGACAATTTATTTGAATTAGCTAACGTTAAAGCGAAACGAAAGGTAAACAGTAAAATACTGATCACGGCAACGGTCATATGTAAATGTTTAAGCATGATGAACTCCATTAAGTTTATATTTTATTATTTATATTGAGTAACAAGCCCGAGTAATTCGGTCGTTGTTACTGTAATCTTTTATTGTTTCAATTTCGCTGTAAGCTAAATCCGCTAAAACTTTTTGTACAGCAATACTTTGCTCAAAGCCGTGTTCAATATACAAAAAGCCACCAGGCTTTAAGAAATTTAATGCTTGGCTAGCAATAATTTTAATATCAGCTAAGCCGTTATCCGCTGCAACTAGAGCGCTTTTAGGCTCATATCTAACATCGCCTTCATTAAGGTGATGGTCATGCTCATCGATATACGGTGGATTACTGACAATAATATCAAAACGCTTATCACTAGAAACCTCATTAAACCAATCACTTTGATAAATATTCACCTGTGATAAATTTAAATTATTGGCGTTGCTAATGGCAAGCGCTACGGCATCATGACTATAATCAACAGCCTCTATTATCCACTGAGGTCGCTCCGATGCTAAAGCTAAAGCGATGGCACCGGTACCTGTGCCTAAATCTAAACAATTTAAGCTTGCGAAATCGTGATGAGACAAAACAAGTTCAACCAGCACTTCGGTATCTGGACGAGGTATTAAGGTAGCGGGAGACACTTGCAATGGTAATGACCAAAACTCGCGCAGTTTAACAATATAGGCGATGGGTTCGCCCTGAAACCTGCGCGACAGTAAATCAGCAAAATGTTGAGTCTGCTCTATAGACAACTTATGCTCAGGCCACGTTAATAAAAAGCTCGGTGATTTGTCAATTACAAAGCAAATCAATAGCTCAGTATCTAATTTAGCGCTGTCTGAATGAGGCAACAAAAGTTGCTCACCAAAAGTAATTAATTTAGCAATGGTCATCGTGGACAAATGTTCAACCGATAACCCTTGCTCACATGCTGATTCAATCACTAATGCTGCTCTGAAAGCTCTGCCAATAAGTCGGCCTGACTTTCTTGCATAATTGGCTCAAGTATCAAGTGTAAATTACCTTCCATAATTTCGTTTAAACGATAAAGCGTTAGGTTGATACGGTGATCACTCATACGGCCTTGTGGGAAGTTATAAGTACGAATTCGCTCAGAGCGATCGCCACTCGCCACTAAGTTACGACGAGAAGACTCTTCGGCACTACGACGTTTTTCGTCTTCGGCTTGCTGCAAGCGCGCTTGTAAAACTGACATCGCTTGCGCACGGTTTTTATGCTGTGAGCGTTGGTCTTGACATTCAACTACCACGCCACTTGGAATGTGAGTAATACGAATAGCTGAATCGGTTTTGTTAACGTGTTGTCCACCTGCCCCTGACGCGCGGAAGGTATCTACTTTCAAATCTGCTTTATTGATTTCAATCGCTTGTGACTCTGGAATTTCAGGCATTACAACCACAGTACAAGCAGAAGTATGCACACGACCTTGTGATTCTGTTTCCGGTACACGTTGTACACGGTGACCACCAGATTCATACTTCATTTGGCCGTAAACGCCAACACCATTAACCTTAACGACAATTTCTTTAAAGCCGCCTTGCTCGCTTATATTGGAGTTCATTAGTTCGATTTTCCAGCCTTGCTTTTCTGCGTAACGGCTGTACATACGGAATAAGTCACCTACAAAAATAGCGGCTTCATCGCCACCTGCACCGGCGCGAATTTCAACAAAGCAATTGTTATCGTCTTTAGGATCACGAGGTAATAACAACACTTGCAGCTCGCCAGTCATTTCTTCTACCGCTTTCTTAGCCGCTTTAAACTCTTCTTGCGCCATTTCACGCATATCAGGGTCTTCATCTTTAAGCATTTCTTCTGCCGTAGCAAAATCATTTTCCGCTTCTTGATAGGCATGAAAAGCAGATGTGACCACTTCTAATTGTGAGAATTCTTTTGATAAAGCTTGGAATTTCTCTTGATTGGAAATAGTTTCAGGATCAGACAATAACGCTTGAACTTCTTCAAAGCGTTCGACAAGTATCTCAAGTTTTTGGTAAACAGATTTATTCATTAAATGATCTTATATAGTCAATAATTGATTAATTACCCGCGCATTATATTCCACTAAGCGGGTAATTTATACTAAATAGGGTGCAATCGAGCAGTATAAAGAGCTTAGCTATGAGATACAACGGGTGTGGAGTTAGCGAAAGGTAATTTATTGATAACTTATTTTCAGCAATTGAATAAATTAAGGGCTACTTTTTATCTTCTATGTTGAAAATATCACGCAAGTACATAAGTCTATCAAGCTCCCCACCTTGTGCGGCCGACTGTATTGCACTTGTCGGTGCATGCATAAACTTATTGGTTAACTTAGTGGCAAGTTCGGCAATTACCGCTTCAGGGTTTTTATCCGCCGCTAATTGTTGCATGGCTTTTTCAAGCAATTGATCACGATTATCTAAACACTGTTTACGATATGAAATCACCGTATCTTGAGTATTTAAGCCCCGCAACCATGACATAAAACTAGATGACTGCTCCGTAACAATACCTTCAGCCATTACCGCTTCTTTACGACGATTATCTAAATTTTTTGTAATAATATTTTGCAAGTCATCAACGGTGTAAAGAAATACGTCCTCGAGATCTGATACTTGTTCTTCAATATCACGAGGCACCGCTAAATCAACCATAAACATTGGACGGTGCTTTCTTTTCGTTAAGGCTTTTTCTACCATGCCTTTACCAATGATGGGTAAAGTGCTGGCTGTGGAACTGATCACGATATCGGCACTGGCCATCATTTCTGGGATTTGCGCCAGTGTAATAACATCGGCACCAAATTGTTTAGCCATATTTTCAGCGCGACTCAACGTGCGGTTAGCTACCGTAATATGACCAACATTATTTTCGTATAAATGCTTAGCCACTAACTCAATTGTTTCTCCAGCACCCACAAGCAAAACGCGGGTTTTGTCTAAACTAGCAAATATATGTTTTGCTAAATTAACGGCGGCAAAAGCAACAGACACGGCACTTGCGCCAATTTCGGTGTCCGTTCTAACTTGTTTAGCAACACCAAAAGTACGTTGAAAAAGGCGGTCCATAACTAACGCCATCGAGCCTGCAGCTTTGGCTTGTTTATAGGCTTGTTTCATTTGCCCCAATATTTGCGGCTCACCGAGTACTAAAGAATCTAAGCCACAAGCAACACGCATCATGTGGTTAACAGCCTGTTGGTCTTGATGCCAATATAAACTTGGGGTGATGGTAGATGCAGGTACATTATGATGTTGTTCTAACCAACGCACTAAACGTTCTTGCGTTAGCGTTACATCACCATCTTGCACTATGTATAACTCAGTTCGATTACAGGTAGATAAAATCGCAGCTTCTTTACAATCTACTGAATCGATCAGTTCTTGCAAAGCCGAGCTCAGGTTATCAGGGTTAAAAGATATTTTTTCCCTAACAGCAACCGGTGCGGTTTTATGATTGATACCTACTGCAACTATCGACATATGAATTATTGAGTCCAAAAAAGTAATGGCCGGCAAAGTCTGCGGCGAATGATTAACCATCGTGCGGCTTATATTATACGCATTTAATGACTATTTTGCGGTTTAATTAACAGCTTGAAATGACTAATTGATCTTATTATCAGCTAGATTTTGAAAAAAACCTATGATCTGCGACAAAAAATCGCGATAATTTTACGTAAAATCTCTTTCAATTGAAAGCATGTAAGCGATATGTTTTTGTTATTAGTTGTTGCTTCACTTGATGGAGCTAAGCTTTTTCATTTCAACCACGACAGGAATGCTATGTATAGTAAACGACTCATTACACTCTTTTTTGTTGGTATATTAAGTGCTTGTAGTAGCATTAATGACATTCCAGTCGAAAATAATCAAGCAAACCAAGATATAAATAGCCGTAATAAACAAGTATCACAACTTAATAGCTGGACTATAGCCGGAAAGATCGCCTTCATAAATAGTCAAAAGCGCCAAAGTGCCACGCTTCATTGGCAAAAAAATGCTGCAGATAAAACCGAGTCGTTAAATTTATCGACGTTATTTGGCATTAAAGTATTGGAGCTTAATCAACAGCAAGATAATTTCACATTGGAAGTTGACGGCAATGACTACAACACACAAGACTTAGACAGTTTAATCTTTGAACTTACGGGCTTAAACCTACCGACTAGAGCTATGAACCATTGGCTAAAAGGCTTAGCCTTCTTGCCAGATGACCAAGTCGTTTATCATGTAAAAACATTGCTACCTGAGTCTTTAACGAGTCATTATAATAACGAAAACTGGCTGATAAAATACAGCAAATATCATCATATTGGGCCTTATCAATTGGCTAAACAGCTAACCATCCGTCAAGGCGATTTAAGCATAAAAATCGTCATACATTCATGGAAAATTTAACGAGATGACCTTGAATAAAAAAACCTTCATTACATTTCCTTCACCAGCGAAACTTAACTTGTTTTTGCATATTGTCGGCCGAATGGACAACGGTTATCACCAACTAGAAACCGTTTTTCAGTTTCTAGATTATCACGATACTATTGCATTTAATGTCACTGTTGATAAAACAATAACACTACTGACACCCATCCCAGGCGTCGATAATCACGATAACTTAATCGTAAAAGCAGCCGAGTTATTACAAAGCTATACCAACTGTCAGCAAGGTGTCGACATTAAATTAGACAAGCGATTACCTATGGGTGGTGGCTTAGGTGGTGGTTCATCAAATGCCGCGACCGTGCTGCTCGCGCTTAATGCGCTCTGGCGAACTAAGCTCACGACTGCACAACTAGCTGACCTTGGTTTAAAATTGGGTGCTGACGTGCCAATATTTATCCATGGCTTTGCCGCGTTTGCCCAAGGAATTGGCGAACAACTAACTCCGGCCTCGCCAAAAACTTATTGGTACTTAATTTCAAAACCTAATTGCAGTATTTCTACACAAAGCGTTTTTACCGCAACAGATTTAACTCGCGATACGCCATCTATACGCTACAGCGATGAAAATATCGATAATTATCACAATGATTGCCAATTTTGGGTAATAAAACACTACCCCGAGGTTGCCAAACTACTGGCTTGGTTGATAGAATACGCGCCGTCCCAGATGACAGGAACTGGCGCGTGTATATTTTCACGTTTTAGCTCTAAACATGACGCGTGCTACGTGCAATCTTTACTACCTACTGGTATAGAATCATTCGTAGCCGAAGGACTAAATCAATCGCCCTTACATGCTGCAATTGCGGCAGTAAACGACAATTAAGTTCGGATAAAATTAATATAAATGCCATTAAAACTGGCAAAAATAAAATAATTTGCTGATATTTAACTTACCGTTTTATTCAGTATCGTAATTTAAATGTCAAAAGTTTCTGAGGAACTGACAGTGCCTGACATGAAGATCTTTGCGGGTAACGCCACCCCTGAACTGGCCAAACAAATCGCTAATCGTCTATATATCACCTTAGGCGAAGCCAAGATTGGTAGTTTTAGTGATGGTGAAATTAGTGTTGAAATCACTGAAAACGTGCGTGGTGCGGATGTTTTTATTATTCAATCAACATGTGCCCCAACCAACGATAACTTAATGGAATTAATCGTGATGATTGATGCGCTTCGTCGTGCATCAGCTGGACGTATTACTGCCGTTATGCCTTATTTTGGCTATGCTCGTCAAGACCGTCGCGTTCGTAGTGCTCGTGTACCTATCACGGCAAAAGTTGTGGCTGACTTCTTATCAAGTGTAGGCGTTGACCGTGTATTAACGGTTGATTTACACGCAGAACAAATCCAAGGCTTTTTTGATGTACCAGTGGATAACGTTTTTGGTACACCGATTTTATTAGAAGATATGCTGGCACGTAACATTGAAAACCCAGTAGTCGTTTCTCCTGATATTGGTGGTGTTGTTCGTGCTCGTGCGGTGGCTAAACTATTGGATGATGCAGATCTTGCCATTATTGATAAACGTCGCCCTAAAGCTAACGTTGCACAAGTTATGCATATCATTGGTGATGTTAAGGGCCGTGATTGCTTCATCGTAGATGACATGATCGACACTGGCGGAACACTTGCAAAAGCAGCAGAAGCATTAAAAGAACACGGTGCTAAACGCGTATTTGCTTATGCAACTCACCCAGTACTTTCTGGTAATGCGGCTGAAAATTTAAAAAATTCAGTTATTGATGAAGTTGTTGTGACTGATTCAATTCCATTATCAGATGAAATTAAAGCGCTAGGTAATGTTCGTCAACTGACCTTAAGTGGTATGTTGTCAGAAGCCATTCGTCGTGTATGTAACGAAGAGTCTATCTCTGCAATGTTTGATGCGTAAGCGTTAAGCAAAAATTGTATTGTTAAAAAAGCACCTATGGGTGCTTTTTTTATACTTACAAATTACTATTATGGCAATCAGCTCTCGAATTGCTATAAGCCCCGCGCTTGAGGTAATACCAAGTTGGTATAAGATTTAAAGATAAGTAATGGATCTCGTGTCGCTTGGGTGTTATCATGCTGCGCCTTTTTTAGCTAATTACGCTGAGTAAGTTACTTAGTTGACTGCTTAGTAAGTAAAAAGTTAATACAGGAACAGGTTGCTTTTGGTCGCAAAAAGTAACAACCTTTAATTATTAAATAATGGATATTACCATGACAGATTTATTTACATTGGATGCTGAAGTACGTACAGATTTAGGGAAAGGTGCGAGCCGCCGCCTACGTCACGCGAACAAAGTTCCAGCAATTATATACGGTGAAGGCAAAGAGCCTGTTTCTTTAACGTTAGAGCACAAAAATGTTTTCCGTGCACAACAAGAAGAAGCATTCTACTCTCACGTTTTAACAATTAACGTTGACGGCAAGCCTGTTGAATGTCTTTTAAAAGATATGCAACGTCACCCGTTCAAGCAAGTTGTAATGCACTTAGATTTTTTACGTATTAACGCTAAAAATGCTGTACAAGTTAATGCTCCAATTCATTTCCTTAATGAAGAAGAAGCAGAGAAACTTGGTGGCACTATGGCTCACCATATGAATGAAATCGCAATTACATGTTTACCTGCTGACATTCCTGAGTACATCGAAATTGATGTTGCTAACTTAGAAGTTGGTCAA
Source organism: Cognaticolwellia beringensis (assembly GCF_002076895.1). NCBI lineage: Bacteria > Pseudomonadati > Pseudomonadota > Gammaproteobacteria > Alteromonadales > Colwelliaceae > Cognaticolwellia > Cognaticolwellia beringensis. The sequence goes on along the minus strand of NZ_CP020465.1, from coordinate 877,308 downwards.
ACGTTACATTTATCAGATATCACCTTACCTAAAGGCGTTACTTCTGACGAATTAGCTAAAGGCGAAAGCCATGACCAAGCAGTTGTTACTTTAAATGCTGCTAAAGTTGTAGTTGAAGATGAAGACGACAGCGCACCTGAAGCACCTACAGAAGCTCCAGCTGAGTAATAGTTAACATTATTCAAAATGAATAGGCTTAAAGGGAAGTGTTTTTACGACATGCCCTTTAAGCTTTTTAGTTTTAAATGTACTTGTTTTAAATGTATTTGAGCTTATAAACATAAGTTTCAACAACAAGAGTAAACTATTAGATGGCGATTCAGTTAGTAGTCGGCTTAGGAAATCCAGGTTCCGAATACAGTAAAACCCGTCATAATGCTGGTGATTGGTTCGTTCAAGAACTTGCTTCACGTTATAACATTTCACTAAAGCCAGAAAAAAAATATTCAGGTCTATACGGTAAAGGATTAATTGCTGGGCAATTAGTTCATCTTCTAATACCTACCACTTTTATGAATCGTAGTGGACAGGCCGTAGCACCATTAGCCAACTTTTTTCGTATTCCCGTTGAAAATATACTCGTTGCTCACGATGAGTTAGATATGTTACCAGGCGTTTGTAAAATCAAACTGGGTGGCGGTCACGGTGGCCACAATGGCTTACGCGACATAATTTCAAGTATGGCTAATAACAGAGAATTTTATCGGTTACGCATTGGCATTGATCATCCAGGTCATCGCGACCGCGTTACTGGGCATGTACTTGGTAAAGCACCTGCCATCGAACAAAACTTAATAGACCAAGCGATAGACGAAGCTGCACGCTGTTTTGAAATTTGGCAAAAAGACGATGTGAAAAAAGCACAAAATCGTCTACATTCTTTTAAAGCGCAATAAACATTATTGCGTCAACATAATAGGTAAACATCATGGGTTTTAAATGTGGTATTGTTGGCTTGCCCAACGTAGGTAAATCAACACTTTTCAATGCGTTAACTAAAGCGGGTATTGAAGCTGCGAACTTTCCCTTTTGTACAATTGAGCCTAATACGGGCGTTGTTCCTGTACCCGATCCACGCTTAGATGCTTTAGCAAACATAGTAAAGCCAGAGCGAGTTCTGGCAACAACTATGGAGTTTGTTGATATTGCCGGTTTAGTGGCAGGTGCTTCAAAAGGTGAAGGTTTAGGTAATAAATTTTTAGCTAATATTCGTGAAACTGATGCTATTGGCCACGTAGTACGCTGTTTTGAAAACGACAATATTATTCATGTTGCCAACAAAGTTAGTCCTATTGATGATATCGAAGTCATCAATACTGAATTAGCTTTATCTGACATGGATACAGCAGAACGTGCTATTTTTCGTTTAGCCAAGAAAGCTAAAGGCGGAGATCAAGAAGCTAAGTTTGAAATGCCGGTGCTACAAAAAATATTAAAACATGTCGAAGACGGTGAAATGGTGCGTTCTTTAGAGCTGACTAAAGAAGAGAAAGCTGCCGTTGCCTACTTAAACTTTTTAACGATTAAGCCAACCATGTACATTGCCAATGTTAATGATGATGGTTTTGAAAATAACCCTTACCTTGACCAAGTTCAAGAAATCGCGGACAAAGAAGGTGCAATCGTTGTTGCTGTTTGTGCTGAAATCGAAAGTGAATTATCTGAAATGGATGATGAAGACCGTGTTGAATTTATGGCTGAGATGGGATTAGAAGAACCTGGCCTAAATCGTGTTATCAATGCTGGTTACTCTTTATTGCACTTGCAAACCTATTTTACCGCAGGTGTAAAAGAAGTTAGAGCTTGGACCGTAAAACAAAATGCTACCGCGCCACAAGCAGCCGGTGTTATCCATACTGACTTTGAAAAAGGCTTTATCCGTGCAGAGGTTGTAGCCTATGATGACTTTATCGAGTTCAACGGTGAATCTGGTGCTAAAGAAGCCGGAAAGTGGCGTTTAGAAGGTAAAGAGTATCGTGTTAAAGATGGTGACGTTGTTCATTTCAGATTTAATGTCTAACCTTTAATAATTCGGCAACTCGCTTTATTCACAACTTGCCTTAATAAGAGAAAAGCCTCTACACCTGCTTTTCTCTTTCTTTTCTTCCTGTAAAAAGTAATACCATAGTTTACCGGGAGAGAAGAAGTACGACGATAAAAGAATAACAAATCAAAGGTTCCCCCTTCTTCTCAATTTTTAAGCCCCTATTCCATCCTTTATCATTCATTCCTCCCTTTAAGAAGGAAGAGCTCTGCTAAGCATTAAACTTAATTAAACCTCAGTCTGATGACTTGTTTAGAAATGATACCAAGTAGATCACCTAATTAATCAAATTAATGGTATTAGATAAAGTCACTGCGAAAATCTTTAATATATTAGAATAAGCTCATGATTTAACGCTTTCAATCATTTACCCACAAAACTGGCAAAGTTTAACTTTACAGATAAACTTTCTAGGCAACAGAATAATTATTTAGGAATAATATGAAAACTACCCTTTTAGCGTCTTTAGTACTTGCTAGCGCATTTTCTTACACCCCACAAAGTGTAGCTTTTGATGACAGCATCTCATTGCGTATCTGTGAATATGTATCGATAAACGACAAAAAACGCTTACGTAAATATTTAAAAACTAACAACGTTAACATTAGATCCATTTTTGATAACGTTCAATGTAATGGTCAAAACTTACTCGAGTTTGCTGCCACCTCAAATGCGTTAGATATTGGTGAATACTTAATAGGTAAGTTACCCGTAAAAACAGTGAGTAATAATTTGGCTGTGATAAAGAAAAATTCAGCACACCTGACAAAAATAGCAAACGAGCGTATAAAATAAAGTTCGCTAATTTAAATAAACAAACTTATGAGTGATATTTGCAAATATGTTTGTCTTTGACAGTGAGTTTTGCACATATATCCGACAAATTGCACATTGAATAGCCAAACAAGCAAAAAGTCTTATTTAATTGATAAAAAACGGTTGACGTATCGCAATCAGATTTGCATAATACGCGCCACTTGCTGAGAGGCAAGATGGAACGGCTACATAGCTCAGCTGGTTAGAGCACATCACTCATAATGATGGGGTCCCAGGTTCAAATCCCGGTGTAGCCACCATTTTTACTCTTAGTAGTAATAGTAGTAATAGAAGAAATGCGGGTTTGGCGGAATTGGTAGACGCGCTGGATTTAGGTTCCAGTATCGAAAGATGTGAGAGTTCAAGTCTCTTGACCCGTACCATTCTACTAACATTCATCATCATGATATTTGTTAGAAAGTAAGTAACATTGTTGGGGTATAGCCAAGCGGTAAGGCAGCGGGTTTTGATCCCGTCATTCTGAGGTTCAAATCCTCATACCCCAGCCACTTTCTTTTACTCTCTGTATTATTCGAAAGTCCATCAATGTTATAAACTTAATTAAATAGAAGTATTCTGTTGGGGTATAGCCAAGCGGTAAGGCAGCGGGTTTTGATCCCGTCATTCTGAGGTTCAAATCCTCATACCCCAGCCACTTTCTTTTATTTATGTTCTATAGTTAATGTAGTACTGTTTCAATAATCTTGGTTCATCGAGATTACTACCTGAAAATGCGGGAGTGGCGGAATTGGTAGACGCGCTGGATTTAGGTTCCAGTATCGCAAGATGTGAGAGTTCAAGTCTCTCCTTCCGCACCATTTTCAATCTATTGCTATTTTCTTGTTATCTCCTTCACAGAACTCAAACTGCTTGATCTTAATTTAATCTGATTTTCACAACCTGTTGCCTTCCACCTATCCGTTATTGTTTATATACCACAGGCATAAGCTAAGGCTTTGTTTTTCAAGCTTGGTACAGTATTTACCATCATTAGACCTGCATTTCGTGCCAGTTTCACCAAAGGCGACACGTGCCCAAATGACAAATACAATGCATCCATTGTGGTCATCATTAACAAGTTATCTGTCCTTCTTTTTTGTTGATAACTCGCTAAAACCTTGGGCTCATGCCATGACTCGCCGTTGCCTATTGCTTTTGCGATAACATGCTGCAGCGCTTTAACATCTTTAAAGCCTAAATTAACCCCTTGCCCTGCCATTGGGTTAATGGTGTGCGCCGCGTCGCCAATTAACAGGATACGGCCTTTTTGATATTGATTTGCATGGCGTCGTGTTAAAGGGAATGCCGCTTTATTGATGACTTCAACGTTTCCTAAGCGTGCTGGAAAGTTTTGCAAAATTTCTTGTGCTAGGTTGCCATTAGATAACGCCGATAAGCGCTTAATTTCATCTTTATCATGATACCAAACCAATGAAGCAAAGTTCCCTGGCATAGGTAACATGGCAAGTGGTCCTGTTGGATAAAATTGTTGCCAGGTAATATCTTGTTGTGGTTTTTCTGTTTGAACATTGATCAGCATTGCTGATTGGGCGTAATCCCACCCCGTAGTACCAATATTAGCAAGTTTTCGCACAAAAGAATTGGCACCATCGGCACCAATTACAACTTTAGCGTTTATAGTTTCAGACGATAACGTCAATTTAACGTCTGTTGGGCTTTGTTCAATGTTAATTAAGGTTTCAGGGCACAATAATGTAATATTGCTGTGTTGTTGCAATTTTTGCCACAGGGCAAGTTGTATTAACCTATTCTCGACAATATGGCCTAAATGCGTTTGGTTAATATCTTGAGCATTAAATTCAGTATAGCTTTGCTCGAACTCCCAAACGCCAAGACGTTTATATGCACACATTCGCCATTGTTTTAGTTGTTGCCAAGCACCTAATTGCTTTAATAGCTGTTCTGAAGCTAGTGATATTGCAGATACCCTTAAGTCAAAATCTTGTTCGGGAGAAAATATAGCAGGCGCACTTTTTTCAATAATGGCAACCTTTAACCCTAATTCAGCCAGTGATAACGCACTTGCTGCTCCCACCATGCCACCACCTACAACTACACAATCAAATTGATTCATAATGCTTTTTTACAACTTTATCGACGTTAGGTTATTCTACCCAACCTGATATGGTAATTCGATGTTTATGTGCAGGATTATTTAGTAACTTAACGCTATGAGGCATAGGATGCGATAACTTTAAAATAGTGAGGCTGTTAAATTTAGGGGCTATAGTGCGTTTAAAGAATTTAATTCTTTGAGGGTAAAGCTCTAATTGACCACCATACTTTTGCTGCCAGCCAGTCGATAGCTGATAAATAAAGGCATATTTTCCTGCGCTGCCGTCAGTATGGTAACTGATGAATTGGCCCTTTTTATAAGCTGCAAAAAACGAATCTTGTAATTTTCCTTTAATTAATGAGTGATTTTTCAATAACGTCAAAACTTTCTGACCAACATATTGATGTAATGATGCTTGACCATGTTGCTTTGCATGTTTATTACTTGAACGATAAAAAGAAAAGGAAAATTTTCGACGTTTAAAAGCTTTAGTTGCTTGAATATGCCGCTGTTTATCAATTACGCTGGTTGAGATTTTATCTTTCACATGCATAAGTGGCCGGTATGGCGTAGTGAGTAGATTCCACTTTTTAAAATGATTATTAACAATGATATTTTTTCTTAATCGTTCAGCATGCTGTATTGGTAAAAAATTATCAATTTGGCAATACCCTTTTTCGTCCAATGCCTGAATCCACTGCATAAAATTAACCCAAAAAAATAATGATGGATGATTCCATTAATACAAATTAGTATTTAAGCATAGTATTCAAATACTCGATGAAAGATCAATCAAAAATAAAACTCACTAAAGGGATAAGTTATGTCAGCAATAAGAAAAGAAAACAGGATAGCCAAAGATATTAATCTCGTTTACGACTTAAGCGAAAAACCAAACTTAAGCCAATTAAAAGCGCACGAAGACCGTGCCGTGATATCAAAACTTAAAGCAGATTTAGTCCTTCCCAATAATAAAATTTTAACCGTTGATATAGATTTTGATACCACAAGTGGCTACCATGATAATGCCATCATGGTGATGGATGATTTTGGCGTTGAAATGATCGCCACCGCATTTGAAGTAAAGTATGGAAAAGAGCATGCCGATAAGGTGCGTAAAGCATGGGCAATTAAACGCAGTGAAAACTCCCCAAGAAAGCCAACTTATCTTTTGGTGCAAAAGCCTGAACTTGAAGGCAAAGTGCCAAATGTCTTTGCCGTCTGCGGCGATGAGCGCCACCCTCCAAAAGAAGCGCCAGATAGCATTACATAATACTATTAGTATTTGTACGGTAAAAAACTTTACTCAGTGGTGCTTTTTAGCACCATTTTTACTACTAATGGCAAGTTTTTTTAGCGCTATTTCATCTGCAAAAAATTTAAATAACCAATCGCTTCATAGCATTGACATCATTCAAGATAAAAAAGGTTTTATTTGGTTGGCAACCGCTAACGGTCTCATTCGCCATGACAGTGAAAGTAGCATAACGTTTAACAGCAACAACAAAGATTGGCCTTTACCTTTTAATTGGATTAACGACATTGATTTAATTGACAATGATAAACTACTGATAGCAACCGAAACCCACCAATTATGGTTATTTGATACCAACACAGGTACAGCAACAGCATTAGCTACTGATGTTGACTCAAGTAGTATTTATCAAGCACTTGAACATCAAGGTATGTATTATTTCAATGTGTCGAATAAACTTTATAAGCTCAATCCTCTTCTACAGGAAACACAATTAATAGCAAATAACGGCGAAATTGATAATCTGCAGCATACCCAAAAGCATCTTTATATATCAAAATCTGACGGGGTATTCAAAGTTGTAGATGATACGTTAGAGCTTGTTGAAGCTGGTAATATAACAGCAATGTCAGCTACAGGAACGATATTATTGATAGCCAAAGGTAATGAGTTAATATCGTTATCAGACAACCAAGAAAAAAAACGTATTCTGGTTAATAACGCTATTACATCACTTACTCCTTCACATGATAGGGTTAGCCTTTTTACCACTGACGTTAAAGGTCAGATAAGCCAATATAAACTAAATAACCTAGCTGAAATAGCACATAACTACCCTAATATAGTCTCAACTTTCGTCAAAAAGCTTTTTCATGATAACACTGGGGTTTTATGGATTTTATCTAACCGCGGCGTAAAAAAAATAACTCAATCAATCGCTAAAAACACGCCTAAGATATTTGATGTGCGATTTAATGCTATAGCATTAGCTGTGTATCAAAATAACTTAGTATTAGGCAGTTATGGCGCTGGGCTAAACTCACTTTCTGAACTCAATAAATTTTTACCTAAAGGCATAAATAATAAATTCAGTAATAGTGCCAAAATCATTACCGACCTATATTCTGACGGCGACAGCCTTTACATCGCAACATTTGACGGCTTATGGCAGTTTAATAGTGCTAGTCAAACACTTGAACGGGTGAACTTTCCAAGCAACAATCTGTTGTTACTTTCCATGAAACATAAAGATGGTGCGTTATATTTAGCAACGAATGCTAATGGCGTGATCAAGTTTGATATTGCAAGTCAGCGTGTTGAATATCACATTCAAGGTGAAACCTTAAGTTCGCCAGAAGTAATAGACTCTTTGGCGTTGGCAGATAATAAACTTTGGGTTGCTACCTCAACAGGCATTAACATTGTTGATACCAACGACAAGTCAGTAACTAAAATCAATAGCTTTGGGGAAAATAAGGTCATTGCATTGCTTGAATACAAAGGCAAAGTTTTTGTCTCAACTAAAGGCGATGGTTTTTTTATATTCAACTTACAAGGTGAATTACTCTCACATTTCGCCAAAAACATTACCTTTGGTTATATGAGTTTGATTAATGATGAAATATGGATTTCAGGCCGGCCAGGTCTATATCGACTTAATCCAGACACCTACCAACTGAACTTAGTCGCTAATACTGAGCAATTTACTTTCGCTAAAAAACCAGTGTTAATGGATAACAAAATTTATGCAAGCCATTATGGCGGTGTTATAGAAGTTCCATTGAGTATTGAAGATAAAATGCACACTAAAACCTTTATCAGTAAGACGATTGTTTCTGGTAAAGCTAAATTATTATGCGATGTTATTGATATAGATTCACCTAATGATATTGTGACCTTTGAACTTGCCAGTTTAGACTTTAGGCCCGGCCAAGGTAAACAGTTTAAATACCAAATAAATGGTGGTTACTGGAATGATATTAACGGCTCACAATTAACATTGACGGGGTTATCATCTGGTGCATATCACATTGAGATTATGGGCACTAATAGCTTAGGTCAATGGAATGATTATAAAGCCTATGCTGATATTAATGTTTCCTACCCATGGTACTGGCATCCGAATAGCCAAATTTTTTATGCCATCATCAGTATCAGCTTAATAATATTAACGTTATGGCTTTTGTATTTACGTTCTCGCTCCATTAGAAATATACACAAAACATTAAATGATGAACTCAGCAGCCAAAGCCAAGCAGCATCAGTAATTCGTCGTAAATTAATTAAAATACAAACACTCATTGCTCCAGACTCCGAAAGTCTATCAACTGCTGAATCAATTTCTAATGAAAAAGAGATTCCTTATGTACAGTCTCTGATACGAGAGTGTTTAGATGAACTTTCAACACAAAATAGTCATGCAGCACCAAGTAGCTTATCTGGGAGCTCATTAACTGTCGCTTTGCCCTACCTTGCTGATTATTTTCATCGGCAATTTCATGTATTAGTAACATTACACCTTGATGTAGAAGACCAAGATGTAAGGTATGCGCTGCAAAGTGCTATTTATCGGATTGTTTATGAAGCTATATTAGCCGCTATTAACTGTGATAATGGTGGTGTCTTTGAAGTTCGCGTTAACGTAAGTAATGGGAAGATTTGGTTGAAAATCACCTCTAATGAACAAAGCTTTACCCAATTTAACAGTAAAATTAACTTTGAAATGGCTATGTACTATATTCGTCAAGTTGCCAATAAATTTAACGCGACATTCCATACTTATGATAATCAAAAGCACGGTAGTGAAATAATTCTGTCAATTCCTTTAAGGAAAATTTCATAATGCGAAAAAGCACGATACAATTTAACGCTAGTATATTTCTAAGCTAGCATCATAGGCCAAGAAAGAGTAAAATGTGCCTCCATAAATTCTCTAGCAAAAACTAGAATCAATTTCATAGAAAAGATTAGGCGCGAATAATGAGTAAAAAGCTATACATCAAAACTTGGGGCTGTCAAATGAACGAGTATGACTCGCAGAAAATGGCAGAACTTTTAGACTCTACCCATGGCTTTGTTCTAGCCGAAGAAGCTGAAGATGCTGATGTTATTTTACTTAACACCTGCTCTATTCGCGAAAAAGCACAAGAAAAAGTCTTTCATCAGTTAGGTCGTTGGAAAAATCTGAAAGTAAAAAATCCTGACCTTGTGATTGGTGTTGGTGGTTGTGTTGCTTCACAAGAAGGCGATGCCATTCGTCAACGTGCTCCTTATGTAGATATGGTTTTTGGTCCACAAACCTTGCACCGTTTACCTGAAATGATCCAACAAGTTACCGGAAATAAAGGTCATGTTGTTGATGTGAGCTTTCCTGAAATTGAGAAATTTGACCGTTTACCTGAACCAAAAGCCGATGGTGCAACAGCTTTTGTCTCTATCATGGAAGGCTGTAGTAAATATTGTACCTTCTGTGTTGTACCTTATACTCGTGGTGAAGAAGTTAGCCGTCCTCTAGACGATGTTTTATATGAAATAGCGCAACTTTCCGAGCAAGGTGTGCGCGAAGTAAATTTACTAGGCCAAAACGTTAATGGTTATCGTGGCGATTCACATGACGGCAGTATTTGTCGTTTTTCTGAACTATTACGCTTAGTAGCCACCATTGACGGTATTGATCGTATTCGTTATACCACATCGCATCCTATCGAATTTACTGATGACATAATAGATGTATACGCTGATGTGCCTGAGCTTGTTAGCCACTTGCACTTACCTGTTCAAAGTGGTTCAGATCGTATTTTAACGCAAATGAAACGCGGCCATACTGCTATAGAATACAAGTCTCAAATTCGTAAATTGAAAAAAGTGCGACCTGACATTTGCATGTCATCTGACTTTATTATTGGCTTTCCAGGTGAAACCGATGCCGATTTTGAAGCGACAATGAACCTAATTAAAGCCGTAGACTTTGATTTAAGTTTCAGCTTTATCTACAGTGCCCGCCCAGGAACACCGGCGGCCGATATGGTTGATGACATTAGTGATGACATTAAAAAGCAACGCTTACAGATATTGCAAGACCGTATCAGTCAACAAGCGCTTCATATAGCACGTCAGATGTTAAATACCGAACAACGTATCCTAGTTGAAGGTCCTTCAAAGAAGAATCCAATGGAGTTACGTGGTCGCACTGAAAACAACCGCATAGTGAACTTTGTTGCACCTCATACGGTAATAGGCCAATTTGTTGATGTCAAAATTACTGATGTTTATGCCAATTCACTTCGTGGTGAATTAGTACGCCAAGAAAGTGAAATGGGCTTACGTATAGCGCATTCACCTGCTGATATTTTAGCGAACAGTCATCACCAAGCAGAGAAAAATTCGGTTGATGAACTCGGCGTGGCTACTTTTACACCTTAGACTTTCATTATTATAGTTTACGTCTAAAAGTCATTGCACATTAACCCGTATTAATGGCAAATACCGTGTATTTGCCATTTTAGCTTAATTTTTCAAGTATTCAGGAATATCAATTGAGTAAAAATACCAGTATTAACTTTGAATTATCTCCCGCCGACAATAATCGCCTGGCAAATTTATGTGGCCCAATGGATGACAATCTTAAGACAATTGAACGTCGTATGGGTGTTGAAGTAAGCTATAGAAGCCATGAGTTTAAAGTTACGGGTAAAAGTTTAAATACTGCCGCTGTTAAAAAGCTTTTAATCGACCTATACCTTGAAACAGAAATAGTTAAAGGTAAATCCACCACTATTACCGCTAAAATGCTCCACTTAGCCATCGTAGACGCAGGTCCACTAGAAGCAGAACCCAGTAAAGTTGATGCTAAATACGACGACATGGTAACTATTAAAACCAAACGCGGGATTATCAAGCCACGCAACGAAAATCAGCAAAGTTATGTGCAAAACGTTATTACTAATGACATTAGCTTTGGTGTGGGTGTTGCGGGTACCGGTAAAACTTATCTCGCTGTAGCTTGTGCTGTCGATGCGCTAGAGCGTCAAGAAATTAGACGAATTTTACTGACTCGCCCCGCGGTAGAAGCCGGTGAAAAACTGGGCTTTTTACCGGGCGATTTATCACAGAAAGTCGACCCTTACCTACGTCCGCTTTACGATGCTCTATTTGAAATGCTGGGTTTTGAAAAAGTTGAAAAACTTATCGAACGCAATGTTATCGAGGTAGCACCATTAGCGTATATGCGCGGTAGAACGTTAAACGATGCCTTTATTATCCTAGATGAAAGCCAAAATACGACTGTAGAACAAATGAAAATGTTCTTAACGCGAATAGGCTTTAATTCGCGCGCGGTGATCACAGGTGACATAACTCAGGTCGATTTACCACGTGGACAAAAATCAGGCTTGCGTCATGCCATTGAAGTATTAGTAGATATTCCAGGCGTTAGTTTTAACTTTTTTCAATCAAAAGATGTCGTGCGTCACCCTGTTGTTGCGCATATAGTCGAAGCTTATGAAGCTTACGAACAAAAAGAGAATCGCTTAAAAGCAGAGAAACAGCAAGTTCGTGAACAGCAACAAAAAACAGAAGCGTTAGCACGAGCAAGCGAAAGCAAAAATGGCGAATAACACTGCTAATATTATTGTTGATTTACAAGTAGCTTGTGGTGATAAACCTGTCCCTGAAATACATGATTTTCAAGGTTGGGTCGAGGCCGCACTCACCCCCTATAAAAAGCCCTTTGAGCTAACCATTAGGTTAGTGAGCAGTGATGAAAGCCGTCAGCTTAACTATCAGTATCGCGGTAAAGACAAGGCGACCAATGTTTTATCATTCCCTTTTGAAGTACCTGAAGGTATTGAGCTTGATTTGTTGGGTGATCTTGTCATTTGCGTTGATGTTGTCGAGCAAGAAGCCATTGCTCAACACAAAAGCGCAAACGCGCACTGGGCACATATGACGGTACATGGTTGCCTGCATTTACTCGGTTTTGATCATATTGAAGATGATGAAGCAGATGAAATGGAAGCACTCGAAACGAAAATCATTACCGGTTTGGGTTTTGCTGCTCCGTATGAAATAAATTAGCAGAAAATAACAAACGATTATTTGATCTACTTCAGTAAAATGAAGACTTAAGAAAGTAAACTACAATTTATTACTTGAATTTAACAACAATCGGTTACAAACTGACCTAATAGTTTTACATTGTAAAATATAGCAATTGAATTAAGTAAGTGAACAATTATTTATTTCACTTGGTAATAAACCAACAAGGAATTAAAAAGGCTCTATGAGCGACGACCAACCCCACTCTAGTAACGGTTCTTCAAATAAGTCAATCTTGGATAAAATTATGCAAGTATTTACCGGAGAACCGAGAAGTAAAGACCAGCTCGTCAATGCATTAAACGATGCTGAAGACCGTGAATTTATTAACCCTGAAATCAAGCAAATGATCGAAGGCGTACTTGAAGTATCTGATATGAAAGTACGTGATATTATGATCCCGCGATCGCAGATGATCACCTTAGATATTAATGATCCTTTAGAGAAATCACTAGCTATTATAGTCGATTCTGGGCATTCAAGATTTCCTGTCATCAATGAAGATATTGACGATGTTGAAGGAATATTGTTAGCGAAGGATTTATTAGCTTACGGCTTTCATCAGGTTGAAGAAGCATTCACCATCGCACAGGTGATTCGCCCAGCAATTATTGTACCTGAAAGTAAAAAAGTTGATCCGCTTTTAAAAGAGTTTCGCCAACAACGCTATCATATGGCCATTGTTGTTGATGAATACGGTGGGGTATCCGGTGTCGTAACCATTGAAGATATCTTAGAGTTAATCGTGGGTGAAATTGAAGATGAAACCGATGATGCCATGGAAGAGGATATTAAATATCTTGCGGGCCAAGTTTATCAAGTAAAAGCCCTTACGGATCTTACCGACTTTAATAACTACTTTAAATTCCAATTTAATGAAAGTGACGCAGACACCATTGGGGGTATTGTTATACAACACTTTGGTCATATGCCTAAAAAAGGTGAAAAAATCACCATTAATAAAGTCATATTTAAAGTGACTGCAGCCGATAGTCGTCGTATTCAAACTTTGCAAATTACCGTACCAAAAGAACATGTTGTAGCAGGAAAAGTCGCTGATTAACACTTTATGCTAAAAAAAATGTTACAACGAATCCACAGAAATATAACCGATAAAGAGAATGCCCTCAGCTTCTTTTTAGGATTGGCGTTAGTGTTGTGCTATGCGCCATTTTCTTATTATTGGCTGATGGTAATACTCTTGCCGGCGTGGTTATATTCACTGCAAGGAAAGTCAGCTAAAGCGGCCGCTAAACAAGGGTTTATTTTTGCTTTTGGTTGGTTTTCTGCCGGTATCAGCTGGGTACATGTCAGTATTGACCAGTTTGGCGGATTACCGCTAGCTGTTTCGATATTACTGATGGTCGCTCTGTGTTTATATTTAGCGTTATTTCTCGCCCTGGCCTGTTTTTTAGCCGCCCGTTTTTCCTATCAAAACAAACTTAACCTCTGGCTTTTATTACCCTTTTGGCTTCTCGCTGAGTTTTTACGTGGCGTATTATTAACCGGTTTTCCGTGGTTAACTTTAGGTTATAGCCAAATCGATGGTCCTTTAGCTGCTTTTGCCCCTGTCATTGGCGAAAAGGGCATCAGTGCGCTCATTATTGCCATTAGCATCGCTATCGTTTATATCATCAAACAGCGCAAGCGCTATCTACATTTGGCTTTTCTTGCCGCGATATGCGTAGCTAGTTTGTCGTTACAACAGACAGTTTGGGTATCTCCAACGGGTAAGTCTGTTAAAACCGTTATGGTACAAGGAAATATCAAGCAAGCAATGAAATGGGCGCCAGAATTAACTTGGCCTACCATGTTGAAGTATGTAGACCTCACCCGGCAACATTACCCTGCCGATATTATTATTTGGCCAGAGTCGGCTATTACCGCGATAGAGCCGAGTACGCAAGCGCAAGAGTTTCTAGAAATTGCACAAAGCTCTGCCTTACTCAATAACAGCACGATTATTTCCGGTATTATTGATTACAACTTCAATAGCAAAGACTATTACAACAATTTAATTGTCCTCGGCAAAGAGTCTCCTGATGACGAGCAAGGTAGTTATCAATATAACAATGAAAATCGTTACGCTAAGCATCACTTATTGCCCATTGGTGAATTTGTCCCTTTTGCGGATTGGTTAAGACCACTAGCGCCGTTTTTTAATTTACCTATGTCATCGTTTAGTCGCGGTGAATACGTCCAAAACAACTTAATAGCCAATGGCTACCATTTGCTGCCACTCATCTGTTTTGAAGTGGCTTTTGCAGAGCAACTTAGCGCCAACTTTTCTAATCAAACTGACTTGTTACTCACCGTAAGTAACGATGCATGGTTTGGTGACTCACATGGTCCGCACCAACATTTAGAAATTGTAAGAATGCGCGCGTTAGAGTTTGGCCGACCATTCTTGCGAGCAACTAACAATGGCATCACGGCTGTTATTGATCATCAAGGCGATATTCTCAAACAAATCCCACAGTTCGAACAAGCGGTACTTAGCACTCAAGTGCCTTTAGTAACAGGGTTAACACCTTACGCGCGTTATACACGTATTATCGACTTTGCCATTCCTTTATTACTCTTATTGTTGGCATTTATTCGCCGATTTCAGCACAAAGAAAGTCAAAACGTTACATAGGAGCTTTTAGCTTTTAGCTTTTAGCTTTTAAAAATCGTACTTTTCTCAATATTATATTAGCAAAATAATTTGCCTATAGCGCAGTATTAACAAGCTATGTCCTACCTGTTTCAATTTTTATTAAACTAGCCCATAAAAAATAATTCCCCTTACATTTAAACCTTTTTCATACTCGCTGCTACTTAGTAAATATCAGTGCACTTTAGCAAAAGGCTTTGCTTTAGATTTAGCACTGATTTGACATTCGGGGGAATAAGTCATGTCTATTAAAGACACCAGTGAACAAGATATTCAAATAAAAAAAACAACATCACCAAAAAAACGTTGGATAACCATCATCTTAACGACCATTATTATCGCCTGTGTTATCTGGCAAGTGGCACCTTCTGCCTCTCGTTGGAGTAAAGCAGAGCAAACTATTTCGCTAGACCGTGTACGACTTGCAACGATTACGCAAGGTGATTTTATTCGTGACATTTCTGTATTAGGACGCGTTGTAGCGGCGGTAAGCCCGACGGTTTATAGCCCTGCTGATGGCACCATCACTTTAATGATAGAAGCAGGTAATGAAGTTAAACAAGGACAAATTCTGGCAATGCTTGAAAGTCCAGAGCTGAATAGCCGTTTATTTCAACAGCAAACAACCTTAGAAAGTTTACAATCAAGTTTCGCTCGTCAAAAAATTCAAGCGAAAAAACAACGGCTCATAGACCAAAAAGCAGTCGACTTAGCCAATGTAAAACTTGTTACCGCAAACAGAGAAAAGCGTCGTGCTGATTTAGGCTATGAAAAAAGTGCAATTAGCCAAATTGACTATGAAAAGGCACAAGACGAATTAGAGCAAGCCAACCTGCAACATAAACACGCAGTCCAAGATGCGGCCCTGAATATCGAAAGCTTAGACTTTGACAGTCAATCGTTGGATTTAGATATTAGACGTCAAAAATTATTAGTGAAAGAGTTACAGCGCCAAGTCGATGGCTTGAATATCGCCTCACCCGTTAATGGCATTGTCGGCAATCTAAGCACGAATAACAAAACCTTTTTAAGTAAAAACCAAGCCATTTTAACCATAGTGGACTTATCACAGTTTGAAGTTGAAATTGAAATACCCGAAAGTTACGCCGATGACTTAGCCATAGGTATGGACGTTAACATTCAATTTGAACAACACCCCTTTCGTGCTCGTCTCGTAACGATTTCCCCCGAAATACTGAATAATCAGGTTACTGGGCGAGTACGTTTTATCAACGAAATTCCGAAAAAACTACGCCAAAATCAACGTTTAAACACCCAAATAATTCTTGAGTACAAAGAAAATATCTTACAAGTACAGCGGGGGCAATTCCTAGAAAGTAGTGGCGGTCGCTTTGCCTTTCGAGTTAACAACGGCTTAGCCGAAAAAACCGCAATTACCACGGGCGCTCGAAGCTTAAGCCATGTCGAAATTTTACAGGGGTTAACGCTTGGCGATCAAATCATTATCTCGGGCACCGATACTTTCAATGCCGCCGAACAAGTATTACTTAGTGATTAATCAGCCACTAAAAAGCTCATTTAAGCGTAAATGCACTGGTCGCGATTAACGTAAATAAATTTCAACAATAAACACATAACAGTAGTACAGCACGGCTTACAAAATATAAGGGAATTCAACATGCTAGTAATGAAAAATATAAATAAAACATTCCAAACCGCAGATATTCAAACTCATGCCTTACGTGATTTTTGTTTACAAGTTAATGAAGGCGACTTTATTAGTGTTACCGGCCCTTCTGGCTCAGGTAAAACCACTTTTTTAAATATTGCAGGCTTGCTTGAAACTTACAGCAATGGTGAGTTTTTACTGGATGGTGAAGATGTTGGCAAGCTCAACGACAACGGACGCTCTCGTATGCGTAATCAAAAAATAGGTTTTATCTTCCAAGGTTTTAATTTAATACCTGACTTAAACCTCTATGACAACGTAGACGTGCCACTGCGCTATCGTGGTTTTAATGCCAAAGAACGTAAACGCCGAATTGAAGAAAACCTTGAGCGTGTCGGCCTCGCCTCGCGTATGAAACATTTACCTAGTCAATTATCTGGTGGCCAACAACAACGTGTCGCCATTGCAAGAGCACTGGCAACTAGCCCACGTTTTCTTTTAGCTGATGAGCCCACAGGTAATCTCGACTCTGAAATGGCTCAAGGTGTTTTAAACTTGCTTGAAGAAATCAATCAGCAAGGTACCACCATTATTATGGTGACGCATGATGCACAGTTAGCTCAACGCGCGAAACGCACCATACAAGTTAAAGATGGCAGAGTCAGTGAGCTAGAAATAATAACTCCACATATTAGCCAAGCTATTGCTTAACTAATTACAGAGCACAAAAAAACAAGGACAATATTATGTTTAGTTATTATTTACGACTCGCTTGGATAAGTATTCTTCGGCACTGGGGCTTAAGCCTGTTAATGGTGTGTGCCATTGGCTTAGGCATTGGCACCGCCATGACCACAGTGACCGTGAACTATCTAATGTCGGCCAATCCAATTCCTGAAAAAAGCCAACAATTATATTATGTGCAACTCGACAGTTGGGATATTAACGACCCATTTGACGACGGTTTAAATCCGCCCGATCAATTAACTTATACTGATTCAAGCAATTTAATGCGTGCTAAACAAGCCTTTCGCCAAAATGTTCAAGCACAAGCCTTTGGCGTGATTGAACCGGCTGATCCTGAAATGTTGCCTTTAATTGTCAATGGCAGAGCGAACACTGCCGACTTTTTCTCAATGTTCAATGTGCCTTTTATTTACGGCAGCGGTTGGTCGAACCAAAGTGATGAAAGCAAAGAGTTTGTGGTCGTGCTCAGTAAAGAAACCAATGACAAACTTTTTGGTGGCAAGGACTCCGTCGGTGAATCAATAAAACTTGAAGGTAATATGTTCCGTATCGTCGGCGTTATTGATACTTGGCAACCAAAACCAAGATTTTATGATATCACCACCGGCGCATTTAACGACTCTGAAGATATATTTGTCCCCTTTCATTTAATTGCTGATGAAAAAATTTCCCGTTCGGGCAATACCAACTGCTGGAAACCTACCGGTGATGGTTTTAAAGCTTTTCTTGCTTCTGAATGTATTTGGACACAGTTTTGGGTGGAATTAAAAACTCAGCAAGATAAAGAAGATTACCTACAGTTTCTCAACGCTTATGTCGAAGAGCAAAAACAATTCGGACGCTTTCAACGTCCAATAGATAACCGTTTAAGTAACGTTATGCAATGGTTAGAAACCCAAGAGGTGGTGGCTGATGATGCCCAAATGATGATGGCAATGTCATTTATGTTTTTGATTGTTTGTTTGCTAAACACGGTCGGTTTATTACTAGCAAAATTTTTAGGTAAAGCACCTGAAATTGGTTTGCGACAGGCACTAGGCGCAAGCAAAAGCACCTTGTTTAGCCAATATATTATTGAATCAGCCTGTATTGGTATATTGGGTGGCATATTAGGCTTAATACTCGCTTACCTCGGCTTAAAAGGTGTAGAAGGCTTATATGGTGATTATATGAAAGGCTTAGCGAGCTTGGATACCAATATGGCGATATTAGCGGTCGTACTCGCCCTTGTATCAACTATTCTCGCCGGTTTATATCCTACCTGGCGTGCTTGTAACATCCAGCCAGCCCAGCAACTAAAAAGCCAATAAGCTTAGTGCAAATAAAGTAAGGAATTATTATGTTAGAAACCGGACTGATACTGCGCGCGTTGGCTCGCAATAAAATTGGCGCACTGCTCATCGCGTTTCAAATTGCCCTGACCATGACGATTATGGTCAACGCTATTTTTATGATCCAAGATCGTCAACAGCAAATGCAGCGTGAAAGCGGCCTAGATGAAGCCAATACCTTTTATTTAACCAATACTGTCTTTGGGCAAGACTATAATATTCAGGCCCATTTACAAACTGATTTACACATGATCCGCAACACCCCGGGTGTTGTCGATGCCATTCAAATAAATGCAGTGCCATTAAGTGGCAGCGGCTGGTCAATGGCTTTGCAACATGAGTCCGGCGAAGATAAAGATGCGGTCGGCTCAGCAATATACATGGTGGATGACCATGCGATTAACAGTATGGGCTTAGAGTTGATAGCGGGCGCTAACTTCAAACCAGCCGATATAGAATTACGTAAAGAAGGCCAGTCAACCTGGCCAGCAAAAACCATCATTACCAAAGCTTTCGCTGAAAACTTATATCCTGACGATTGGCAATCAGCCATTGGAAAAACAGTTTATATTTCACAAACACAACCGATGCAAATTATCGGCGTGGTAGAGGCGTTGCAAGCTCCTTGGAATGGCTGGAACGGCGTTGAACGTAGTATGCTGGTACCATTTAAACGCGAAGCCAAAGGCAGTTATTATTTTATTCGCACGGAAGCAGGACGTCGTGATGAGTTAATGCCTATTATTGAAAAAGCACTAGCTGAGAGTGATAAAGAAAGAATAATTCGTCGCGTAACAACTATTGAGGAAACAAGGAAACGAAGTTACCAACAGCATAATGCCACGAATAAAATTCTGACAACGGTAGTCATAACACTGACCTTGATCACTGGGTTTGGTATTGTTGGTTTAGCTATTTTTAGTATTAATCGCCGCACTAAACAAATTGGTACTCGCCGTGCACTAGGTGCAACAAAAGGACAAATAATGCGTTACTTTATGATGGAAAATTTTATTATTTCCACATTCGGTAATATCATCGGATGTATCGGTGCCGTTGCGCTTAATATGTGGTTGGTCAGCGCGTTTAATTTATCCCCCATTGGATTTGAGTTAGTTGCTTTTGGTGTTTTGGCGCTATTTATTGTCGGACAATTGGCGGTACTTTACCCTGCAAGAAAAGCCTCTATGATAGCGCCAGCAATAGCGACTAGAACCGTTTAGGCAAAAATGCGCTTTAAAACTAAGCAACATTAACCTAGTCATAAAAGTTACCGTTCCTATTTGCTATTAACAGAGAGCGACTGATAAATATTATCTGATAATCAAGGGCCTTCGGGCCCTTTATATTTATTGGTAGCAGAGTATATTTCGATTATTAAATAAGATAATTTTTTCAATATTTTCATGCTAGTATTTAGCGATAAAAAAAGTAAACCAAGGAAGTTTAATGAACAGTCTATCAAACAAGGTCAAAACAGCTTTAATCATAGCAACAATGAGCCCTATGTTAGTTTTTGCAAAAACGACATTAATTACTAATATAAAAGGCTACACCATAACGGACAATAACCTTGAGAGTTTCGCCGCTATTGCATTTACCGATGACAAAATTGATAAAATATACTCAGCAACAGACAAACTGCCTACAGCAAAAAACTTAACGGTTATTGATGGTGAAGGAAAAACCTTAATCCCTGGTTTAATTGACTCTCATGGGCATATTTTAAACTACGGATTAAGCCTATTACGCGCAGACTTAGTGAATAGTACCTCAGAGCAAGATGCTATTTATAAAACCTTGGCATACGCTAAAAACAATACGGAATTAACCTGGATACAAGGCCGCGGCTGGAATCAAACGCAATGGCCAAGTAATGCCTTCCCTAGTGCAGAAAGTTTAGATAAGCAATTTCCAGAACAACCCGTCTGGCTTAAACGTATTGATGGCCACGCGGGTTGGGCAAATTCAAAAGCGATGGCAATGGCAGGGATCACCAAAGAAACAGTTTCGCCTGAAGGCGGGGAGATCATTAAAGATAAAAACGGGATACCTACTGGTGTTTTTATTGATAATGCCATGGCGTTAATCGATAACAGCATTGCGCCTTTAACCATTAAAGAGCAAAAACAAGTATTAGTGAAAGCTATGGACTCACTTGCCAGTTATGGCCTTACGAGCGTACATGACGCCGGTATTGATACTGATAACTTAAATGCTTTTAAAGAATTAAGCCAAGAGAATGCCATGAGCATTCGCGTCAATGCTATGTTGTATTTACCTTCAGCTAAATGGCAACAAACTTTGGCAGGCGGCAAATATCGCAGTAAAGATGATATGTTCACTTTTAATAGTGTAAAAATTCAAGCTGACGGCGCTTTAGGTAGTCGCGGTGCAGCGTTAATTGAAGATTATTCTGACCACTCTGGTCACAAAGGTTTACTGCTAAATACGCCAAAAGAGTTTGAAAATTTAGTCAATACGTCAATGCGCAAAGGCTTTCAAGTGAATAGCCACGCTATTGGTGATAATGCTAATAAACTTGTACTAGATACTTACGAAAAATATATTAAAGCGACTAAAACCCAAGATTTACGCCACCGTGTTGAGCATGCTCAAGTCTTGCGCATTGAAGATATACCAAGGTTTGCAGAGCTAGATATTATTGCTGCCATGCAAGCAACCCACGCGACTAGCGATAAAAATATGGCACAAGACAGACTTGGGCCAACGAGAATCTTAGGCGCATATGCTTGGAGAAAGCTACTAGATGCTAATGCAATCATAGCTGCGGGCTCAGACTTTCCAGTAGAATCGCCAAATCCTTTCTTTGGTCTTCATGCTTCAATTACTCGCCAAGATCATAAAAACAGCCCACAAGGTGGTTGGTTTGCTGATCAGAAAATGACACCATTAGAAGCGTTTAGAAGTTTTACCCTAGATGCCGCCTATTCTGGTCACCAGGAAAATATTATTGGCAGCTTAGCCAAAGGGAAAAAAGCTGATTTTGTTTTACTCGACAATAATTTATTCACCATACCTGAGCAAAACATTTGGCAAATATCCGTTGAAAAAACGTGGGTTAATGGCAAGTTGGTGTATAAAAAATAATTATGGTTACCGCAATAACAAGCTTTATTAAGCAGTTTTGGCAAACTATTACTTTGGTAATATTAGCGATGATAACACTGGGGTCATTGTTTCCTGTAGAACATTTGCCCGCAGCACCCGGTAGCGACAAAACGCACCATTTTATTGCCTATTGTGCGTTAATGTTACCGACGGCATTAAGGAGACCTAAATATTGGCTAGCCTATGCCTTATTCTTCATTGTATGGAGTGGTTTAATTGAATTGATTCAGCCATATGTGAACCGCTATGGTGAATGGTTAGACATGGCGGCTAACGCCGGTGGTGTGCTAATAGCGATAATGATTAGCCAAGGCTTACACTGGTTAATATCATCACGTAACATGGATTAATCAGTCAATTGTCAGCATTTTAGCGCTATAGCCTCATTTTAGCGCTATAGCATAGTGTAAGTTAATTGCTTTAGCCGCTAAAGTGCTACTATATTTTCGATAACAAAGTAATGAAACTAGCTAAATATGTGAAGCTAGACGCTAAATCACGCTTTATAAACGCTGACTCTATTTCGGCCATTATTTTTCGATTCATATAATGCATTGTCAACATTTTCAAGCCACTGAGATGCTGATTTATAAGTTGGTAGAACTTCTGCAATCCCGATGCTAATTGTGTATTTAATTTCAATATCATTATAAATAAACACTGACTCCTCAACGGTTTTACGCAAACGCTCAGTAAATATCATCGCGTCATTGGTATTAGTATCCGCTAATAAAATTACAAACTCTTCACCACCATAGCGTCCAGTAATGTCCGTTTCGCGTACTTGTTCATGGATAACTTTAGCTAAATGTTTAATCACATCATCGCCAACTTTATGGCCATAATTATCATTGACCACTTTGAATTTATCAATATCTAACATAACCAAGGTACTTGTATGATGATTTCGAATATAACGTTTAAATTCTTGCTCTAAACATTTTTGCCAATGATTACGATTAAATAATTGCGTTAAGCCGTCGGTTTGGCTTAAAACAGCTAGGTTGATATTAGCCTTTTCCAGCTCCTTTTTATGAGTTGCATTATCAGTGACATCGTATACCAACAAACATAAATGAGAAACGTCCCCCGTTGTCGACATCAAAGGAATAAAGGTGGTGTTTTGATACATAAAATCAGCAGTGCCAGTAATGGGGCGATAATTGTTAAATTTGAATACATATGGTCGCTGCTCCCATATGGTAAACGCTTTATTTTTCAATAAAACCACCGATTCAGCTTTGCGACGAAACCAGTCTTCTGGTATTTCATCAAAAAGCTCAAATAGTGACTTACCTTTAACATCTCCTGGTAACAGGCCACTATGGTTTTCCATAAAACCATTCCAAATTTGAATAGTATAATCACGGTTAAGAACTACAAGCCCGACATCAATGGTATGGAGCATCTCCATCATCCAATGTAATTCATTTAACTGTTGTGTTTGTAATGACATGGTTAATCCAACAAGTAAGCAATTTTGTTATTCAGGGTAGCTACTGACGCTTCGGTAAAGAGCAAAAGTAAGTCGCACTTAATGGCGTAATTTTCTATACTGTAACTTATCTCAACAGCGAGAGTTTTCTTCCATTTTTTGGTATTTGTCGCGATTAATTCTGAAATTTTTCTATGCTGACCTAAGACGACCGGATGACCTTGACTAAATGACATATCAAGTTGCGACGAAATACCATTTAAACAAGCACCGATGAGTATATTAGCCATGTCCATTAATAATTCTAATTCGATATTCTCATCAAAGGTATGTTCATATTTCATGAGTGAGGCGATATCTTTGAAGCTAGAGTCATTGAGAATTAATAGTGCTTCTCCTGAAATGCCAGCACCGATAAAGCCCTGACAAATACCCGAAGTAGTATCTTTACTTTCAACGTCAGTAAGTGCCATGGTGAGTTCGCTCACTTCAATAAAATTAACGTTGGGAATAGGCAGCACAACAAAAACATCTAATAATCGGGCTAATAAACCTCCCGCTTGCCCCATCGCCACATTCGCAATTTCTTGATAACAATCAAGCATCTCACTATTAACTTTCAGCTCTTTTGAGTCTGTCTTCTGGGATTGCAGTGATGATTTAACTGCTGCGTTTTGAATGTCAGTAGCCTCGATGTCCGTTATCGAAGAAACGGCTTTATTTACCCCTTGTGAGGTTAATATCTCAGTTTCATTAACGCTAACCCCATCTTGACTAAAAACGCCGTAAGCATGTAACACTTCACTAAGTTTGTTTTTATCTATGGGCTTTTTAATAAAGTCTAATGCCCCTAAAGCCCTTACTCTTTGCAGCGCTTCAGGTTGAATATCACCAGAAATAACTATTGCTAATGTCGGTAAGTCTTGTTTAACAATAATTTCAAGCACTTGATAACCATCCATTTCTGGCATATTTAAATCAAGTAATAATATATCCCCTTTGCCCGCTTTAATAGCCGCTATAGCTTCAACACCATTGCTCGCAAAGGTTATATCAACATCCCAACCACTTGGCAGTGATCGAGCCACTTGTTTTCGCGCCATACTAGAGTCATCGCATATCAGTAAAGCAGTTGGCATAACGGGAAAATCCTATGTTGCTATAGTAGAGATAGCTTAATAAAAAGCCTCGTAAGGTATACTCAGGCAATAAAAGTCTACGCTACTATTGTCGTGACTAAACACCCAATATAAACTTGAGCCACTATAGTAAACATAGTTTGATTTTGAAAATAAAACACGATTAATTCGCATTTTTTCCAACACAAAGGTAAGCTTGAAGCCTATTTAATTCTTAGTAAATATCCAAATTATGAATATTTTAAAATTACCGGCAGTTGTACTTCTTAGCTCAGTATTTGTGTTTTCAGCTTCTGCTGATATTTCTGTGTCTGAACTAACAGAAACCACCAATTTAGTTAAGGCGGGCAATAAATACGTCACTCTACTTGGCAATCAAGTTAACTTAGGTGATGAGGCTCCTGACTTTAAAGTAGTCACTGAGTCATTTTCACCCGTCACGCTGTCTGAATTTAAGCATAAATCGGTATTAATTTCAGTGGTGCCGAGTTTAGATACTGGCGTTTGCTCTATTCAAACAAAACGCTTTAATGACGAGGTCGAAAACCTACCCGACGACGTTGTAATGTTAACGATAAGCAATGATTTACCTTTTGCTCAGAAACGCTTTTGTAAAACTGAAAAAGTAGACAATATCAGAGTTTTATCTGACGCAGTTTGGCGTGATTTTGGCCATAATTATGGTTTACTTATTAAAGATATGGGCTTGTTAACACGCGCTATTATTATCATCGATGCTGACGGAAAAATAGCTTATAAGGAATTAGTGGCTAATATTTCTCAACACCCAGATTATGAAACGGCGTTAACAAAATTAAAATCAATGAGTCAAACAGTTAAGCCAACTGAAACGACAACAAATGAGCAATCAGAATAACCGTTATAAAAATTATTAAGGGGTAAGAGTAAATTGAAACCAGTGAGCTCTTGCCATTTCCCGAGAATAACAAGTTAAAAATAAAACCTTTAATATCAACACAATAAAGTAAAACACTGCAATTAATTTAAAATAATTCAACATTCCTCTTGAAATTAAATTCATTAATCCCATCTCTAATAGTGTAGTCGCCGATAGGGTCTACATAAACCGCCTGTTCAATAATGAAAGGCACAATTAAACTCTGAAAAGATTAAATTTCAGATGTAATAATTCGCAGCATTAGCTGGTTTTAGCATCAGAAAGATATTTACAGAGACAACATATTGCTAAACTTAGATAGGATATGAATTATGCGTACAACTACAGATTTCAGCCCACTTTACCGCTCATTTATCGGATTCGACCACTTAGCCGGATTAATCGACAAAGCATCAAGAGCAGATAAACAATCATCTTACCCTCCGTATAACGTAGAGTTAATTGGGGAAGATCAATATCGTATTACCATGGCTATTGCCGGGTTTGCAGAACAAGAACTAGACATTGAATCAAAGCAAGATACGTTAATTGTTACAGGGACAAAAACCGGTAACGATAGTCATAAAGAACGTAGATTTTTGCACCAAGGCATCGCAGATCGCAACTTTGAACGTAAGTTTCAATTAGGCGAACATGTTAAAGTTATCGGTGCGTTCATAGAGCATGGTTTACTGTCTATAGATTTAGAGCGAGAAATCCCTGAAGCGTTGAAGCCAAGAAAAATTGCTATTAATGGTAAAAGCTTATTACAACAACGTGATGTGATAGAGAAAAGTTAACCCTCTACATTGATTACTCTCCCCCTTTTGTTTTGCCCAGTCTATGACTGGGCTTTTTTATGCGTAAATTAAAGCGCTGAAAAATAAATTAATACTAACCCCTCAGACTATTTCACTAGGAGATAAACCATAATCATATAATTTGGTATACAATCATTAAAGCGATAACACAAAAGGATTTGTACTTGGACATCACAGTTAAAAATAAGCTAAAACTAGGATTACTGTTATTGGTAGTTTTATTTTCTCGCAGCGCTATTTCAGCGAGTATCAATATTGTTACCGAACATCTGGCACCATTTCAAATTGTTAAAGATAACACTATCAGTGGGTTGTTTACTGAGATTATCGAAGCGACATTAAAAGAAGCAAACATTACTTACCATATAGATGCTCATCCTTGGTCACTATCTTATAACCGTGCGTTAAAAGAAGAAAACACCTGTATATACTCAATAGTGCGAATTCCACAGCGAGACGCACTATTTCAATGGGTAGGACATATCGCAACCAGTTCAACTTCATTCTACTCTTTAAAAAATAGTCCTATTAAAATCAGTTCATTAGAACAGGCAAAAGATTATAAAGTTGCGGTCATAAAGGATGATGTTGCGCATCATTACCTGCTTTCAAAAGGCTTTATTGAAAACAAAAATATCTATGTTATGGATAATAATGAAGCATTACTCAAGTTACTGGAAGTCCCTAATCGTCAAATTGATTTAATCGTAATAAATGACGATTTGCTCACTAACCGAGTAAATAATGCTATTGAATCATCTAAATATAAAAATGTTCATACCTTTGAGAATTTCAAATTTGAGTTTTACTTTGCCTGTAGTTTGAAAACAGAGAAATCAATTATTCAATCGCTTAGTAAGGCCATGGATAAATTAGAGAGAAAAGGTGTTTTTACTAAAATAAAAAGGAAGTGGCTTCACAAGATGGGTAATATAATCTAATTAATAAGCTAATAACTTATTGCCTGCTGCAAGTATTATTTAGCCGTAATATAACTCAAACTCTCCTATTCAAACATAAGAACAAGCAGAGCTCTTCTAGCAATGCTTGTTCAATACTCTTGGCTAATATTACTTAGCCATGACATCTAGTAGTGCGTGTACTGTTGCCTCAACACCTGCTTTAATGGCTGGCTCAGGCGTTATTTTAAATTGTGGGCTATGATGGCTTGGTACGGCTGCTCCACCGGCAGCTGCGCGTTCAAAGTCAGCTTTAGGGGTGCCTCCAACATTAAAGTAAACGCTCGGAATATAAGGCTCTGTAGTAAAAAAACCAAAATCTTCTGCGCCCATTCCAGTTTCTGCTGGCGCTAACAAAGCATCCTTACCCATTTTATCTCTTAATACACCTTTTAAGCGCTGTGCAAGTTTTTGATCGTTAAAGGTTGGAGGAAAAGAGAACTCATTAACCACAACCTCAGGCAACTTGTCTTCTGGTATACCTGCGGTACGTGCTGTACCAATAGCGATACGCTTAATTGCTGTTAGTAGTTGCTCTCGTACTTCTGGTGTTAGGCTGCGTACGGTTAACTGTAACTTGGCCTGGTCCGAAATAATATTGTGCTTGGTGCCTGCATGAAACGACCCAACAGTAATTACACCAGCATAGCGTGGCGCTAGCTCACGGCTAATAATGGTTTGCAAGTTATTGACTATTTGAGCACCGATCATAATAGGATCTTTGCCCTGATGTGGGTACGCACCATGGGCACCAATGCCATGTACTGTAATATCTACAGTATCGGCTCCTGCATATGGCGAACCTTCATCAACAGTAATCTTACCGGCTTCAGTATCAGCATCAACATGAAAAGCAAAGGCATAATCGGGCTGCCCAAAACGCTGCCATAAATTATCTGCCATCATTGCTGAGGCACCAGGACCTTTTTCTTCTGCTGGTTGGCCTATCAGCATTAAAGTACCTGACCATTTATCTTTATTTGCAGCCATATAGCGGGCAGTTCCCACTAAACTAGTTATATGAACATCGTGTCCACAAGCATGCATAACGCCAACTAATTCACCGTTCCAATCTTTCATTTTTATCGTTGATGCGTTGGCCAAACCTGATTCTTCCACTACAGGTAATCCGTCCATGTCAGCTCGAACCATAACCATCGGACCTTCACCATTTTTCATCATAGCGACAATACCGGTTCCGCCAACACCTTGCGTCACCTCATAGCCAGCTGAACTCAACTCTTGCGCTAAACGCTTTGCTGTTTTAGTTTCCATTAATGACAATTCAGGATTACGGTGAAAATGATCCCATAGCGGTGCTAAGTGTTGTTTATAATCTTTAGCAATGTAATCAGCAGTATTTTGCTCAAATGCTAAAACATTACTCGCAGTAAAAGACGAGGCAGTTAGTGCTGATGCAACTAAGATAGATAGTACTTTACGGTTCATTTTTGGCTCCCTGTGTAGTTCAGTATTCGTTGTGTTTTTATAACAACTTGCTTTGAATTTTGTCAGTACAGCTAACGGTTAGTCTATTGATTTACTTTACCTAGCCTGATTAGCAAAGTCTTGATGTTTTCGTTAATCTGCAGAAATTCAGCGACAAGCACCGTAATTTCGTCCTGATATTGACCTTATAATTGCTTGTAAATAAAGCGGTTGTTAACAGTACAAAGCTAAGCCATATCGTTTACTCAACGCCCATTTCGATTAATGAATATACCACTTCGTAACTCATTTGATTACTTCTTGATTTATGAATCTCGGGGATAAGATTTTTTTAACAACAAATTCCGCTTATTTAACCTGCGGAAATTTAACCTGACACAAGAGCAAATAGTTTGCACAATTTTTGTCGAAGTTTTACTGACATTAAATTTTTTATTATGCTAAAAAAGTGCTTATAAAAGAATGGTAGTTGAAATTTCCACGTTATACTTTTAACGTTTTCTCGATACATTTGATAATAAAAAATACAACATAAAGGTCAATAATGGATATTAACTTAGCATCAAAAAAAGCTTTAGTTTGTGGCAGTAGCCAAGGTATTGGGCGAGCTTGTGCAATTGAACTTGCCAACTTAGGCGCTAGCATTACCCTATTTTCACGAAATCCAGAAAGGCTTGAAGCGGTTAAAAATGAGCTTAGTTGCTCACAAGGGCAAAAGCACCAGGTGCTTATTGCCGACTTTTCCCAGCCCGAAGAAGTAAATAAAGTTATTCTCGCTGATGTGGCTGCCAACGGCGGTTTTGATATTCTGATTAATAATACCGGTGGTCCGGCGCCAGGCCCAGCCAGTACCACCGAGGTTAGCGCCTTTATCGACGCCTTCAACCTTCACCTCGTCACTAATCATCACTTAGTCCAAGCGCTAATTCCCGCGATGAAAGAAAAACAATATGGCCGTATCATCAATGTTATTTCTACCTCGGTAAAACAGCCTATTCCAGGATTGGGTGTTTCAAACACTATTCGAGGCGCGGTTGCTAGTTGGTCTAAAACATTAGCCAATGAACTCGGTCCTTTTGGTATTACCGTTAACAATGTTTTACCCGGTGCGACTGCAACAGCCCGCTTAGACGCCATTATTGCCGGTAAGGCACAAAAGCAGAATATCTCTGTTGAACAGGCCACTACTAACGAAAAAGCACAAATACCTATGCGTCGTTTCGCAGCGCCTGAAGAGTTTGCCGCGGCAGCAGCATTTTTAGCTTCGCCTGCTGCTGGCTATATTACTGGCATTAACTTACCTGTTGATGGCGGTCGAACTAGCTGTCTTTAGGGAGTAATTAATGGATATTATTGCAAACTTTATTGATGGCCAATACCAAGCGCCACACCAACAGCAATATCTAGATAATATAGAGCCCGCAACCGGTAAGGTTTATGGACAAATTCCTGATAGTGGCGATGAAGATGTTGAATTAGCTGTCACCGCTGCGAAAAAAGCTTTACCTGCATGGCGAGCCTTACCTCTAGAAACACGTGCCGATTATTTAACTGCCATAGCACAGGAAATTGAGCGACGCATTGAAGAGCTTGCTCTGGCTGAAGCAATTGACAACGGTAAACCGGTTAGCCTTGCGCGTAGCGTTGATATACCTCGCGCCGCAAGTAATTTTAAATTTTTTGCTCATGCTTGTTCACAGTTTGCAAGTGAATCTCACGCTATGGCTGGCAACGCAATTAACTATACCTTACGACAACCGGTTGGCGTGGTTGGTTGTATTTCACCGTGGAATTTACCGCTCTATTTATTTACTTGGAAAATAGCGCCTGCATTAGCTGCGGGTAATTGCGTAATTGCCAAACCTTCAGAAATAACCCCAAAAACCGCCGCTATGCTCGGCGAAATTTGCCAAAAAGTTGGTTTACCTCGCGGTGTGTTAAATATTTTGCATGGCACGGGTGCAAATGTCGGGCAGGCCATTTGTCAACATGAAGAAGTAAAGGCTATTTCATTTACTGGTGGCACGACTACTGGCGCTGATATCGCACAACTTTTAGCCCCCAAGTTTAAAAAATTGTCTCTCGAACTGGGTGGTAAAAATCCAGCATTAATTTTTGCTGACTGTGATTTTGATAGTACTGTCGATCAGGTCTTTCGCGCCAGCTTTGCCAATCAAGGGCAAATTTGTTTATGCGCATCACGGCTCTATATTGAACGTCCTATTTACGAAAAATTTAAACAAGCCTTAATCGCTAAAGCGCAAGCGTTACAGCCTAATGACCCGCTGCTAGATACTAGTGAAATGGGCGCTATTGTCTCAAGTACACATTTACAAAAAGTACTGAGCTATGTTGAAGATGCTAAAGCTCAAGGCGGTAAAATTTTAATCGGTGGTGAGCAAGTTAAGCTTAGCGGACGTTGCCAAGAGGGCTATTTTTTACAAGCGACGATTATTGAAGGTTTAGCAAATAATGCTCGTTGTAATCAGGAAGAAATTTTTGGCCCTTTGATCACCATTCAACCTTTTGACACTGACCAAGAAGCCTTAGCACTGGCAAACGATAGTGACTACGGTTTAGCCGCGACTATTTGGACTAATAATTTAGGCCGAGCGCATTTTCTAGCCGAAAATATAAATACCGGCATTGTTTGGATAAACTGCTGGCTACTAAGAGATTTACGCACACCATTTGGAGGCATGAATCATTCTGGCCTTGGCCGAGAAGGTGGCGATGAAGCCATGCGTTTTTTTACCGAAAGCAAAAATGTTTGCGTGAAGTATTAATATGAGTCAAACATGTTGTAAATTTAAATCATCAGGAGCGATATTTGCGAGCGTTTTAGGCTGCAAATGGACCTTGATTTGATCCAACCCTGCCCTATTTTTAAACTCGGCTACCATTACAAGAGTCGGGTAAATATCTGCAATAATTCTTCTGGTGGTTAGTTTTCGGCATAGCGCGGAAAAATTGCCAGTACAGTTACAAGTAACGCATAAAACACGTAAATGGATACAACTATGTCAACAATATTTAATTCCGCACAAGCACCAAACCCAGTAGGTTTATACCCGCATGCTCGCCAAGTGGGCAATTTACTATTTTTATCGGGTGTTGGGCCTCGCCAAGCTGGCAGCTCAGACATCCCAGGAGTAGTACTCGATCAGCAAGGTGAAATTATCAGTTACGATATTGAAGCCCAATGCCATAGTGTTTTCCAAAATGTCAGTACAATATTAGCCTCTGCGGGTGCTGACTGGATGGACTTAGTGGATGTTACGGTTTTTCTCACCAATATGAAGGATGATTTTGCTACCTACAATCGTATTTACGCCGACTATTTTTCAGAAAACCTCCCCTGTCGTACTACGGTCGAAATCAACAAATTACCCACGCCGATTGCCATCGAATTAAAGTGCATTGCGGCACTACCCGTTACTTCGAATAAATAAGGAGTATAAATTATGGCTAAATTTTCTCTGCCTTTTAACTTGCAACAATGGATTGATGAGCATCGAGAACAGCTCAAACCGCCAGTATGTAACAAGCAAATATTTGAGCAAGACGATTATATTGTCATGGTGGTTGGCGGGCCGAATAATCGCAGCGATTTTCATTATAACGAAACTCCTGAGCTTTTTTACCAACTTGAAGGCGAAATGGTACTGCGTGTTGTCAATGAAGATGCTGCTGATGACATTCAAAAGAGCTACATACAGCTCAGTGAAGAAATTGAAAAATCGCCAAGCAAGGCCTTTGAATTTACTGATATCGCCATTAAAGCAGGGGAGATATTTTTGCTGCCGCCTAAGGTATTACATTCACCGCAACGTTTTGAACACAGCGTGGGACTAGTGGTTGAGCAAAAAAGAGCACAAGGCCAGCAAGACGCATTGTTTTGGTTTTGCGAAGGTTGTAAAACGCCTTTATACAATGAACAGTTTACCTTAGACAATATAGAAACTGATTTACCCAAAGTGTTCAGTAATTTTTATGATAATAGCCAAAACTGCCAATGTAAAAAGTGTGGTCATACCGCTAAAAAGTCATAAGGAGGCGAGATGTTAAAAATAGATATTCATACTCATATTCTGCCAAAAACCTGGCCTAACCTACGCGAAAAGTATGGCTATGGTGGTTTTGTCAGCTTAGATCATCATAAATGTGGTTGTGCTCGTATGATGGTGGACGAAAAATTTTTTCGCGAAATAGATCATAACTGTTGGGATCCTAAAGTTCGCTTAAAAGACTGCGAGCAGCACAAGGTTGATGTACAAGTGCTGTCTACGGTCCCGGTAATGTTTAATTACTGGGCAAAGCCTCGTGACACTTTAGATTTATCGAAATATTTAAATGATCATATCGCCGGTATTGTTAACGATCATCCCAAACGTTTTATTGGTCTGGGCACTTTACCGATGCAAGCCCCTGACTTAGCGATAAAAGAGTTAGAACGTTGTGTAAATGACATCGGCTTAGCTGGCGTTCAAATAGGCTCGCATATTAATGATTGGAACTTAGATCATGAACAGCTATTCCCTATTTTTGAAGCCGCACAAGATTTAGGGGCCGCGGTATTTGTTCATCCTTGGGACATGATGGCAAAAGAAAAAATGCCAAAATACTGGTTGCCTTGGTTAGTGGGTATGCCTGCAGAATCTAGCTTAGCCATTTGTTCGATGATTTTTGGTGGTGTACTGCAACGTTTACCGAAACTTAAAATTGCCTTTGCTCATGGTGGTGGTTCGTTTCCCGCGACTATTGGCCGTATTGAACACGGTTTTAATGTTCGACCCGATCTTTGTGCGGTTGATTGCCCGGTAAATCCGCGTGATTTTCTAAAACAAATTTATTTAGATTCATTAGTGCATGACCCATTAGCCTTAAAATACCTGGTTGATTTAATGGGCCCAGACAATATTGCCCTAGGCACAGACTACCCCTTTCCTTTAGGAGAACTTAGCCCTGGTAAGTTGATTGAAGAGAGTCACTTTACCGATGACATTAAAGCTAAATTATTACATGGCAGTGCGCTTAATTGGCTAGGTTTAACTAAGGAGCAATTTTTATGATGCTGCTGAATACACAAATCGCACATTTGCCAAGCACCTTAAACATTGTTAGGAGTGAACAATGAAAGTAGCCATAACGCTGGGAGACAAGCACTATAACGTTAATACCGATTTTGGCCATTCTTTAGCTATCGCTTTAGACTTTCAACAAAGTGATAATCAACCGAATCATTTTGGCGCAACGCCCGCAATGGCAAAGCCGATGCAAGTTAGTGGCTTTATGGGTGATACTGAACAAGGCGGTAGTTGCAATGTTAACGAATTAAGCTTTAATCCGCATTGTAATGGCACTCATACCGAAACCATTCGCCATATTTGCGATGCCGAAAACGCCTTAGCACTTAGTATTTCAGCACTAGAGTTACCGCCCTTAATGCCATGCCCTTTGATTTCAATTACCCCGATAAACGCCAGCGATACTCACGACGACTATACGCCGAATTTTGACGTAAATGATCGAGTTATTTCGCGCGCGCAACTCGAACAGTTGCTCACGCCTTATCATGATCAACAACTACAGTGTTTAGCAGTAAGAACACTGCCCAATAGCGATGATAAATGTCAGGCCAACTATAATGAGGCTAACCAACCGGCCTTTTTCAGCCGAGATGCTGTGCTTTATCTCAAAGAGCGTGGTGTTGAACACCTTATTCTAGATCTGCCATCACTCGACCGGCTCAACGATGACGGACTGTTGACTTGCCATCATTTATTTTGGCAAGTTATGGAGGGTGCACACCAGCCGAGTCCAAATAGTTTAATCAATAAAACCATTACTGAAATGGCTTATATCGACAACACAATAACCGATGGTTTCTATTTTCTGAATTTACAAACGCCAGCTTTTATAAATGATGCAGCGCCCAGTCGCCCGATGTTATATCAAGCGGAGCTTTTGGATTGCTAAACAGCACTGATATCACTGAAATAGCGAAACAAATGAGCACAACAAAGCTTATAAACAGAGCGGTTCAATAATAATTAAAAACGAGTACATCATGAGCAATGAGAGTAATAACAAATCAACGACTGAAGCTGATATAAATTCTTTAGCTTACGCACAAAACTTTGATCGTAACGATCCCCTCAGGGCAATGCGCGAACAATTCTCTATTCCTAAACAGGCAGATGGCACAGACGAATATTACTTCACCGGAAATTCGCTCGGCCTTCAGCCTAAATTAGCCCGTGCGGCTGTAATAGAGTTACTTGATTCGTGGCAAGCACGGGGCGTTAAAGGCCATTTCGAAGGGGATTTCCCTTGGCTGCCTTATCATGAGTTCTTAACCGAACAAGCCGCAGAAATTGTTGGTGCATTGCCAAAGGAAGTGGTGATGATGAACTCACTTACCGCCAATTTACATTTTATGATGGCGAGCTTTTATCAACCGACCGAGCAGCGTTCGAAGATCTTAATCGAAGATCATGCCTTTCCATCTGATCATTATGCGGTGGAATCACAACTAAAACATCATAATAAAAGTGTCGATGACAACTTACTTTTATGGACACCAAGAGCCGATGAAGCGTTATTAAATTATCAAGATCTTTGGCAATTAATCGAGCAACACGGCGATGAAATAGCATTAATTTTACTACCTGGCGTGCAATATTACACCGGCCAAGTATTAGATATGCAGCGCATAACTGAAGTCGC
This sequence comes from Cognaticolwellia beringensis, assembly GCF_002076895.1. Classification (NCBI taxonomy): domain Bacteria; kingdom Pseudomonadati; phylum Pseudomonadota; class Gammaproteobacteria; order Alteromonadales; family Colwelliaceae; genus Cognaticolwellia; species Cognaticolwellia beringensis. The sequence goes on along the minus strand of NZ_CP020465.1, from coordinate 842,094 downwards.
CCATGCCAGAGGCATTAAAGTCGGTTTCGACCTTGCACATGCTGCGGGTAACATTGAATTATCTTTACACCAGTGGCAAGTCGACTTTGCTTGTTGGTGTAGTTATAAATACCTTAACAGCGGTGCTGGCTCAGTCGCGGGTTGTTTTGTCCATCAAAGGCACGTAGAAAATACCGAACTTAACCGTCTTGCCGGTTGGTGGGGACATGACAAGACTAGCCGCTTTAAAATGGAAAATACTTTTAAAGCTATTCCTAGTGCAGAGGGTTGGCAATTATCGAACCCGCCGGTACTGTCGCTTGCTGCTGTGCGTGGCTCTTTTGATACCATTAAGCTTGCCGGTGGTATGCCTGCCCTGCGTAAGAAGTCTTTATTATTGACCCACTACATGATCACCTTGATAAACCAAGAGCTGGGAGAAAAAATTCATATTATTACACCACAAGACCCGGCAGAACGCGGCTGTCAGCTATCGCTCATGATTAATGTCCCGGGTCTTGATGGTAAAGCTATGTTTACTGCTTTAGAGAATAAGGGTGTAACTACCGATTGGCGTGAGCCTAATGTTATTCGTGTAGCGCCAGCGCCTTTATACAATAGCTTTGAGGATGTTTATCACTTTGTCAGAATATTAAAGGAGTGTATTTAATGTCAACAAGTGAAAAAATAACCATTGCCGGTGCTGGACCCGTTGGTACATTGCTTGCTGTGATGTTAGCTCGTCAAGGTCACCCCGTTAAACTGCTTGAGTCGCGACCTGATTCTCGCAGCCATAATATTTATCAAGGAAAGTCGATCAACATTGCTCTTTCTGATCGGGGTTGGCTAGCGTTAAAGTCGGTTGGAATTGAAGCTGAGGTCAAACAGCATGCTATTGCTATGAAAAAGCGTGTAATGCACGCTATTGACGGCACGATAACCGAACAAGCTTATGGTCAAGAGGGACAAGCTATTTGGTCAGTTTCGCGCTCAGGTATTAACGAACAACTGCTTGAATTGGCAGAACAAGAAACCTTAATCGATATTAAGTTTGAACATCGCTTAATTGACGTAGACTTTAGCAATGCCAGCGCCAGCTTTAGCCATGAACATAACGTAGAAAAAGTATCGGCAGATATTTTATTTGGCGCAGACGGCGCGTACTCTAAGGTGAGACGATTAGCACAAGAAACGCCACGTTTTAGTTATAGCCAGTCATATATGCCGCAAAGTTATATTGAATTACACATTCCTGCCAACAAAGACGGTACATTTAAAATGGCCAAAGATGCTTTACATATCTGGCCGCGTAAAACATTTATGCTCATTGCCTTACCGAACCCTGACGGCTCCTTCACTTGTACTTTATTTTTAGACTATCAAGGTGAGGTTTCATTTTCGTCATTAACAACACGAACTGACGTAACTCAATTTTTTGAAGCAAACTTTGCTGATGCCATGCCTTTACTGGAAAATCCAATAGATGAGTTTCTGGATAAAACTGCCAACCCGTTATTTTTGCTTAAAGTTGACCCTTGGGTGATTAACGAAAAAGTCGCCTTAATTGGTGATGCAGCGCATGCAATGGTGCCTTTTTATGGTCAAGGCATGAACTGCGGCTTTGAAGATTGTCGTATTTTAGATGAATTAATTACTGAACATCAGCAAGACTGGTCAAAGATATTTCCCGCCTATCAAGCCGCGAGAAAGATCAATGCTGATGCCATCACTGAATTAGCCCAGCGTAACTTTGTCGAAATGAGTGAGTTATCGGGCCAAGCCACTTTTTTATTACAAAAGAAAATTGAAGCAGAGTTTCACCAGCGCCACCCAAATCTTTGGACTCCGCTTTATGCTATGGTGACCTTTTCGCCCTTATTGCCTTATTCTAAAGCCTTAGCCATTGGCGATATTCAGCAAGAAATTATGCAGAAAATCATGCAAATCCCCGATATTGAACACTGCTGGCAAACAAGCTTTGTTTATGAAAAATTGCAGCAATTAGCGCAAGCGGCGTTTAGCACTGATAAAAATTTAACAACTAAGACAAACTTGGGAGAGCAAGGTAATGACTAAAGCTAGCTCAAATACAGCTAATACAAAGCACACTGACACGAAGAATAAAACCAGCAGCGATAGCAAAGCTTCGGGCTGCCCTTTTCATCATCAAGCTAACGATAATACTCGTCCGCTAGAAGACGGCATTCATCAAAACCTTGATAATGAAATGTCATACCGTGATTACTTACAATTGGAAAGCGTGCTTTCGGCGCAAAAACCATTAAGTGGTGAACACGACGAAATGCTTTTTATCATCATTCATCAAACCAGTGAACTATGGTTAAAGCTTGCGGGTCATGAACTGCAAAGTGCCATTGATTATATAAAAGCTGAAAACTTTGGCCCTGCCTTTAAAGTTATTGCACGAGTAAAGCAGATATTTATGCAACTAACGCAATCTTGGAATATTTTATCGACCTTAACGCCAAGCGATTATTTAAAGTTTCGTGATGACTTAGGTCGCTCATCAGGTATTCAATCTTGTGGATATCGTAAATTAGAATTTTTACTGGGCAATAAAAGCGCCGATATGCTGAAAATTCATCCAGCAGGTAGCTCAGCCTATCAAGAACTAGATAAGCTGTTAAATAACAATAGCCTGTACGATGAAGTCATTATCGCGTTAGCAAAAGCTGGGTTTGATATTGATCCTACCATCAGTCAACGCGATATTACTCAGCCCTATCAACGTAACGACAGTGTACTAGCAGCTTGGCTGAATGTTTATCAACAGCCAGAAACCTATTTTGAACTTTATGAATTAGCAGAGAAATTGGTCGATATTGAAGATGCCTTTCAACAGTGGCGTTTCAAGCATATGTATACTGTGCAGCGAATTATCGGTTACAAAAAAGGTACAGGCGGGTCATCAGGCGTTGGATTTTTAAAAAAGGCACTCGATGTCAGCTTTTTCCCTGAGTTGTTTGAAGTAAGAACCCATTTATAAAATGATTAAATGAGCACCGGGCTATCCTTTGCTTGGTTCGGTGCTTTTGCCGTAATAAAAAACCTTAACCTTCCAAAATAAATAGCAGTTCAGCTAAGTCAGGTTGCCACTGAAAGGTTGGTAATTTTATACGCGCACCAATAACCACAACTTGTTCATCTTGCAGTAAATCCCGTTGTCGATTGAAATGCTCGCTCCCCGGTGCAAATGAAATTTTTCCTTGGGAGTTAACCACTCGATACCAAGGCACCTTTGCCCCACGCCAACCGTTTTTAGGCACAGCACCTAATGCTTTCCCTACTAGCCGAGCGCGACCAGGCAAGCCAGCTAAATCAGCGACTTGACCATAACAGGCGACTTTACCCAAGGGGATCGCCTGAACGGTTTGCCATATTTTTATATGTTTACTATTCATTGGCTTGGTATGTTCAGATGCTATATTGGTTTTATTTACCAAGGAAGCACACTACCATTGGAATGTTTAAACACCCCACTTTCTGCCATGGTGAGTTGATTCACTAACCCTACCAACTTTTTAGCAGAGTCACTGGCGCTGATATCGCCACCATAATTAACCATATCGGTTTGTACATAACCGGGGTGATATACGCCAACAGCAACATGCTTACTAGCAAGATCATGACTCAACGACATGGCTGCTGCATTTAACGCCGCCTTCGACATTCTACAACCTTTTAGCTAGTAGTGTTTGTAGATGTTTGGTGAGTGAGTGAGTGCTAGATAAGATGGAATAAAGGTTTTAATGGACACAATATAAAAATAAGGTGTAAAAATAACATCTACTGTAGATATTGTTATAATTAGTGAAAGTAACAGCTAACAGGCTCAAACCTTAATTGATAATGTAGATATTATAGTAACTTTAAAGGTCTTAAATTATCGACCATATTGTTAATAACCGAAAAACTGAAGTGGACTAGCTTTACAGACAAAAAAGTAAATAAGCTATCTAAGCTGCTACTGGTTAAACATAAGTTACATCCCAAACATCTTCATTAATAGTTAATGCATTAAATCTAGTTTCTTCTACAGCAAAGGCTAATAAATGTGTTGGTCTAGAAAAGCCAACGTACAACATTTTAGAGTATCTTTTTATATTATCCATTTTTGTATTTAACGTGCTAATTTCATCTTGCCGTTTTATAGCTCCTTTTTTACCTTTTTTATTCAATTCAACAATTTCAAAATTTAGTTGGTTAATTTTTTTTTCAATGTTATTAATAAAATCCATACTACATACACCATTAAATACTTCACTTAATAAAGTAGATTCATACTCACCATAATAAAAGGATTCTAAATATAAAGTTGCTAAATGCGTATTCCCTTTTACACCATGCACTGTGTTGAATAAAATATTACTATTTGTTAATTCAGGCGTAGCGGACTCGTTAATATTCGGTAAATAGTGATCATATAAAAAATTATGTTCTGGAATGTATTCTGGGAATAATTCATTGAAAATTGAAATAATATAAACTTGTAGTTCACCCAATACATCCTTGTGGTTTCCCCTCATTACGTTGATTGACCACATGTAAATATTCTTTTCAAATGTTACCTCTTTTTCATTTAATAGTGACTTTTCTAGCAGCAACTTTCTAAAAGTCGATTCTTTAAAGAATTTTCCATCATCACCCTTAATATTCACTATTCTAAGCGATTTCATAATTGCACTTTTAATGTTGAAAGCAATTGGTTTTAAACTGCTATCAATTTGTTCAAAACAGATTAAATATTGCGCTAAACAGTTATACTCACTTTTAGGTTTTTCTTGTTCACGGCTATAGCTTGGATAATAACTAGGTAGCGTGATTTGTATTTCTTTATCTTTCTTCCCTGTAACCCATGCTACAGCTGCTATTGTCTTTGAAGAGGAAGAGGGGAGTATGCCTTTCTCAGTTAACTCATTAATTATCGATGTGTAGAACTCGATTACTTTTTCTTTATTTTCAGTGGTATAAATAAGTATCAGTGGTTTTATATTACTATCTGGATTTAAGCCTATTATATTCGATTTCGTTAAACTGAATTGATTTGTGAGGCTAGCGATTTGAGGTGATAAACGATGGCTGCCAGTGATTTTTTTTACTATTTTTCGATCTATCCATATCTCATCTAATTTAATATCACCATTAAAAATCGCCTGGTTTTTATCGCCGACACGTTGGTATACAGATTTACAAATCTCGTTACCAAAAAACAACATTTCTAAAATTTGGTATTGGTGTTCATCCATATCTTGCATTTCATCAACAAATACATAAGAAAAACGCCGTTGAATAATATTGATTATCTGTGGTTGAGCATATAAGTATTTATAAGCTAAAGCATAAGCATCATCAAAGTGTAGATAACCTTCGGCAAGGACTTTCCACTTTAATTTAAATAAATAATCTAAAATATCTGACTTTTCTTCATCTGAATAATCTTGATAGTTTATGGACTTTGGTTTCGGCTTATTTATTTTTAAATTAGAACCATTTATTGTGCTGACTAAATCTCTACTCTTGGGTTCTTGCGAAAAACGATAATTAAATATCTTTGAGTCGTTACAGGAGAAAATATATTTAACTTTTTTGAACGACTCTCTTTGACCAAATAAATCGAAAGTTAATTTGTTTTTTATTTGCTGCGCATATGCTTGGTCACATATTTTAATAATATCATTTCCAAAGCTCTGCTTAAAATAAGGCTTAGCTAAAAACTCATTAACAAAGCCTTGAATTGTTCCAACAAAATTTGGATAAGAAAATAATTTTGGACAGTAAGGACCAATACGGTTTTTTATTTCATTAATTGCCGCATTTGTATGAGATATTACTAATACACCAGAGCCGCTTTTGAAAGGCATATAACGTTCAAAAATCAATAGTTTTGCTAAGAGAATCGTTGTCTTTCCACTGCCTGGGACGGCCTGTAAATCAAGCGTATTTAAGTCTTTTAAGAACTCAATTCGTTCATCATCGAATTTTTGTCCAGCTTTTAATAAAATAGATTCAGCGTATTTAATATCCTCATCAGTAATACTAATTACAGGCATCTTTAATTGCCTCCATAAGAGAAGCAATTGGCTGATCTGTTGTATCTAGTTTTATTGAATCATCATAATCATCTGAATTAGGGTCTATTAAATTTGCAAGTTGGTAAGAAAATTCAGTTTTTTTAATGTCTTTCCCTAGTAGTTTTTTGGCTAATTCGCTTCCATAATTTGAGGTGTCTATGTTTGGAAACATATCTAATAGAACAGATTCTACATGTTTCCCTAAAGTACTAGAAATAAGTAAACTATATTCCAAAGTCCAGCTTTCAGTTACAAAGACGTGAGTAGATTGATTATTAAACTTTTTTTCTATTTCTTCTTTTCGTAATAAAGATTGTTTAGTAACTTCAATTTCACAGCACTTGAGATAGTTGTATGTATTATTTTTACCTTTTTTAATAGCTTTGCCTCCGCTGTCTATAGCCAACTCTTTTTCATAAGCTGGTACATCCACATCGGTGATGATAGCAACAGGTAAAGTTAGATAAGGTTCTTTTTGTCTTAAAAAAATCTTAGCGAATTTTATAAACTCTGCGCTAGCAACGTTTACAATAGAAACACCTGCTTCTGTTATATCTTTAGTAATTAAACCGTCTTTTTTCATTTTTCTAGCAAGAGCAGGTATGAGTATTTCTTCAGACCAACCTTCAACCATTATTACGCCTTTCGCAAAAAATAAGTTTGCTTTGGTAGTGTCTAAAAATCGTTCTAAGTGTTTATAATCATCAGGAGCTAATAGCGTACATTTATTATTTAAGGGGTAAGCATTTTTATTGTGGCAAATAATAATATTTTCTAGTTTTACTTTCGATGCTAAGTTTGGACTATGTGTAGTTAATATTAGCTGTATATCTTGCTTATTTTGTAATGCTTCAATTACCTTCATCTGAGCTTGTGGGTGTAAATGTGCCTCTAACTCTTCTATTAAGCCTAATCTTAAACCTGTCCAATTATCTTTTTCTAAATGGAGTAACTCCGTCGCCATAAATAGCTTGTTCATTGTGCCAAGGCCAGGATTGATTTGTTCTAGTATTTGTAGTTCTAATTTTTCTAAAATTGATTTTAAATTAGCGTTAGTTACATCAAAATTAGTCGCATACTTTTCATCAATAAATAATTCTACGAAGGTGTCAATTTTATCTTTTAATTCTTTTCCTTTTAAATCATCTTTTAGAATTTCTCCATCAGCATCTAAGCCCTCAAAATATGCAGCAACATTTTTATTGAACTCTTGAAAGAGAGTAACTAATCGATGTTCTTCTTTATTTTCAAAAGCTTCATGAGTTTGAAGAATATTTGATAGTCTGGAATTTTTCTTAGGTGTTAAGTCGAGATTAGCATCACGAAGTGGCTTTAAATAAGTGGCTTTAAGGTATTCACGAGCAGCAGCTTTTAGTGGTGTACCTTGGCTGTCAACTCCTGCACATATATCGGCGGGTAATATACGCTGAGAAGTTCTCGATACATCGTAAATTATTCTTAAATACGGCTTAACTTTATCGCCTTGCCCCTCAAAACCAAGCCATTCTGTAAAGTGAAAAGCTTCTTCTTCCATATCTTCAAAACGAAGCTCTATTCTAAACCTGTTAGACGAATCAAAAAAATCATAGTCTTCTAATTTAATCCATTCATAACTATGTGTTTTTAACACTAATTTAATAGCATCAACTATCGCAGTTTTACCTGAATCATTCTCGCCAATAAGAATGTTTAGACCTTTTGTAAAGTTTAAATCTAAATTAGGATTGTTTAAGTCTATTTCATTTGAAGAGCCATATTTCCTAAAATTCCATATTCTAATATTTGCTAAAAACATAGTTGTTTATCCCTGCGAAATTTTTATATTTGTACACTTATGACTAACCCCCAAACTATTAATCATTTGGATCTTCTATATCTTGCGCTTTAATTAATTCTTGCATCCGTTTTGAATTAAACTGGGACATCGTATTAGCTTGTAACCTAGCGTGTTCGTTTATACTTAATATATCAATACGACCGTTAGGAAGAAGACGAACTTCATCAAGTCCAGCTGAGAATGGGTTATGGTACTTATCTCTTCTGATTTGTTCATTTAATACATGGAAACGGTATTCAAATTCCTCACGTGTTGAAGGAGTATCCATGGTTTCAATCTTATTCATAATTAGAGTCCCATTCCGCGTTGTATGCCAATAACCTCACCATTAACTTTAAACACCCAAGCTAAATTAAAACCATTAGGTAAGCGAAGTTTTTCTCGTTTAATTTCTAATGAACACCCTTCAATATTTGGTTGTCCAAGTGTATGTTGGTTAGAAGAACGACCTTCTTTCCAATTACTTCTAATGAAATCGTAATCTTGAGCATTAATCATTTTTACAAAAGCTTTTGTTGGAATCGCAGGTGTATAAATCCCAAGAAATACATAGTCAGGATCAATTCGATGAGAAATTTCATTACCTGGAACACTGGTATTAATATCCGGACTGATTTTTGAACAAAAATGAGAACTATCTGTTGGAGGCGTAGCTTTATATCCCGAGTAACTCGAGGTCATAACAGCTGTAATTTCAACTTGAAGACAGCTTTTAAGATCTTCACGATTTATCATTTCGTGATAATTTAAGAGAACAGAACCGGTGTTATTAATAACACTTTTTGGATCACATTTGTTAGAAAGAGCCTCGATGATTTTATTAGATCTAGATTTCTTTCCTGAGACAAAAGTTAACCATAATTTAGAAGGGTTAAACACTCTAAGAATTGGCTCTAAAATTAAAAAGTTATTCCTATTATTGCTATGAAATAAGGCGATATTTAATGCAAAGCGAACATTCCCTTCCCACCTATTTAAGCTTTGAGTTTTACTCACATTAAACCCTCGGGATACCATTTCTTCAAGCTGCCATGCTGTTTCAACGTTTAAAGGAGAACATACATTATTCATTTCCTCTTCAAAGCATTTTATAAATTCATCATTTACGATATTTAGAGAATACAATTCATCCCAAACTTCTTTTATGCAACTAGCCCAAACAGGGAGAGGCCTATCATTATTAAAGCTATCTTTAAGAAGGCCTTTAGAACTAAGAAGTTCATTGATTTTATCTAGTACATTAGTAGCTGATTCAGACCCTATTGTGGAAGCTCTAGTAACAACACGGTGTAAAATAGCTAAGCGACTAATATGCCTACATTCTAGAATATTAGTAACATCAAGATTAGGCTCGATTAGTTCCCATACCTCTAATGGTTTCGAAAGAGACATTCCATCAAATATACCGCAAAGTACATCAGGCCCATGTCCTTCTCGCATTGAAAAGGCTTCAGGTGCAAGGGTTTTATAATATGAATGGTCTTTGCTTAAAAGCCAAGCCAACATATTCGCCGCTTTCTCTTTACGTAACCATTGGGGATGATCTGCAAGCCAAAGAATCAAATCTAATATTTCAAGCGATATATCCTTTGTATCGTTACTTTCTAGGAATTCAAAACTTTCTATTTCATCTTTTGCATCTCCGACCATTAGCCCAATATGTTCTAGAACACTATGAGCTAGAGAGGTGATATTTTCACCATTTATAATACTGCCACACCTATCTATCAAGTGTTCCGCAAGACGCCATCTTGATTCATAGCGTTCATCAAGTAATAAGGGGGCATACAGTTGACTTACTTTATCTGCATCTAAATTGTTACTTTGTATAATATCCATCAACCTACTAGCTTCGCCTGATAGATTACCCCAGATAGACCAACCTCCATCCTGTAAAACTTGTAAAGCGCTAACCGCTATGTTCCGAGCTTCAGTTGTATTTCCTCTTTTAATTTTTGATTCAGCAGTAGACAATAGACGACTTGCTTCTTTAGTAGCAGATCTTCGGCCAAATGTTCCAGGCATAAAGAACATATCGTCATCAACTTCTTCAACCTCTTTATCTACTTTTGATTCGGAATGCCTAATATGCGACTCATTAACTTTATCCGTTGGGAGCCCCCCGAATAAGACTGAAAAATTTTTGTGAAATGTTTTATCAAGTGTATTTTGAAAAGAACTCAAAAATTCGTTTTGTTGTGAATAAGAAAGTTCGGAAGAAATTAACAACGTCATTCTATTTTTCATTTCTAAAATAACTTCAGAATCGTCACCAAATGAATTAACTAATCCAGCAAACTCCTTAGCAAACCGGTCGGTATACCTTTCATCTCCAAACAAATAAATTTCAAGTAAGGCCCAACGTAAACGCCAATCTGCATCTATTGCATTATGTACAAGTTTGAAAATTGCATCCTGTTCATCTAACGCACCTCCTGGATAGCGCATACCAGTTAAATAGTCGACCCTATCAATTTCACCTTTAGTAGCCTCAATCAAAAGTTCAGGTAAAGTTCCGCAAGTCTCTTTTTTGAAATATCCAATTGCTTGAGTGTGCTTTTTATGACGTACCAATTCTCCTATAAGTTCTGCTTTTTCATACCTAACAAATCGCTGAAAAGTCATTTCACCGGATGCTTTCTCTAATAAACCAGCTATTTTAGGTATGATTTTTTGATCATAATCTAAGCTCTCGGTGCTAGTTATAAGGCTTAACATCAATCCAAATTGATCTTCTTTATACCAGTTTGGTCCCATGGAAACATTGAGCATCTTCTGATATAGATCTTCTGCTATTTCATTAGCATCAATTTTGACAAATAAAGGGATAAGCATCAGTAATTCAGGAACTAACTCGTGCCTATTAGCGAGATTATCAACTATAAAGTTCTTCCAATTATTCAGTATTTCGAATACTTGATCATTTACAGCACTCGTTAGTTCTAGAGATGTAAATTCGTTTATCACTGAAAATAATGCAGCTCGAAATCCTTCAGAATATATTCCTAACTGAGTATTAAAGTTTTCATCTATATAATTTAAAAATGATAGTGACTTTTCAGGAAAACAATCTAAATAGAGCTCAGAAAGCTTTTTATATATGATAGGTACTAATTGTTCAGGGATCGAATAGCTGTTCTCCCATGACACTCTTTCTTTAAGTGAAAAAGATAGCGGTAAAAGAACATGAGACTGTATGTTTTCAATGGCAATTTTGAGTAAGTTTTCGTTGTTTTCTGCTTTACCTCGCAGAGCAGTGCCTTCACACCAATATAACGCGCTGAGTATCAATTCAAGAGAATTCAGCCAATTACTTTTACTCCAACCGTTAAACTGAGGGCAATCTACATCATCTGATAAAAAGGTAGCAATTCGCCAGTCACTTGCACCTTGAAATATCTGTTGGTGTTCAAGTTCAACCCCATCATCATTTAATATTTTAATTTGTGTTGGCTGAGCCTCATCCTCGTTCATGTTTTCAATAAGCGATACTGGTGCCCCAACTTGTATTAATGTATCAATAGTTTGGGTAGGAAAGCGTTCATTTATGTATAAACCAGATAACAGTGTTTCTTCGATATCCGATAGTATTTCAGGTAAGCACTTGCTTTTTTTAATTTTTTGAAAGTTATTAAACCAATCTAAACAATGATCTAAAGTACATATCAATAGTTCCAGCATATTTGGCGGTAATTGAAGCCCTCTTTGTTTTAACTCATCTAAACCAGCATATATGTCTGGGAAACATAGCTTAAAACTTGGGACAATACACTGTAACTCAGCTGTAATTTCGAAGAAGTCTTCTTGAGATAACTCCTCGGTATTCGTGTGAATAGTCTTCATAGCACTATAAAGGATATTCATAGCCTGATAACTTATAGGATTTTCATCAATAAAATCTAATAAAAGAGCGCTACGAATTCGGTATTGGCATAAAATAATATAATCATTAAGTTGATGTCCTTGTGAAGTAAGTACTCCCTCAATGGATTCATCTAATAGAGTCAGTAACTCTTTAGCTTCCTTTATGTATTCTTTATCAAGTAAAAAAACAACTATTCTAAAAGTTTCATCAGGACTGATAATTAAAGTATTAAATCTAATGGTATGTTGAATCGCTTCTTGGGGTTTACCTAAAGCAACTAATGCTTCTGCAATCAGCGAGGCTGATTGAGCAAAAAGGGTATTATATCTAAAATTAACACGATGAGAGAGTAACAACATTCTGATAATATCGACAGTAGATCCACATTCAGTAACTGCCGTTAGTACATTTTCAATGTCAAATAGTAATGTGTCAGGCTTAACTCCAATTGTTACACATTGATCAACCCATGATTGGTCACACTTTTGAATTGCTTTTAAACAACCTTCGTTTCCCGAGAGAAGAAAGTGATATACAGAATTTAAAGCACAATATTTTAGGTCACTATTATCAATACAAAACTTTGCAATCCTTTCCTCAACATCCTGATTAAGTTGTTTTGTCTTTTCTATTAAAAACTCAGAAAACGATGAATGATAAATTGTTGTTGTCTCAGAGTTAGCTAATAAGTGGCGAACCCTACTTAATGTTGGGATTAAAACGGTACGTTCTGATGCACTTAGAATTTTGGGTAATTCTTCAATATTAATACTACTTCGCAAGCGTGAGAGTATGGCTAAGAGGTTAACTGCTTCTTGATCTTGAAGTAATTTTAGCCATAACTTCTCGTAATATTCCCCAACGGCTCCAGAAAACTTAGGGAATTCGTTTAAATCATTTAAATCAGAACAGTTATTTATAAATTCAATTAAATACCTAAGGTACAGTGGATGCCCTTGAGCTTTATCACAAACGATCTTTATAATTGATGTAGTTGCGCGTTCTTCTCTAAGCTCTTTCCAACAATAGCGTCTAACAACTTTACGTTTTAAGCTTGGTAGTTCTATTTTATTTTCCGTATCTACTCGTCCATTTAAGTAGGATGAAATATTTTCAAAATTTGGGGCTGTAAGTACAACAGTTACTCCCTCTGGCAGCTTTGTAGGGAGTAGTCCTATAAACAGAGAAAACTGTTCTTCACTAATTTCTAGAGCTTCGTTTAAGCCATCAATAAATATAAGCCCTTGTCGACCTTGTGATAAACAATAACGACCAAATTCACTAAGAAGTTTTGATGTTTTTTCTATCAAAACAGGATAAGACAAATCTTCCTTACGTGACGCCTTTCCACTTAATTTTATTGATATTGTAGTAGATAACCAATCAAACAATACCGCTGGTTGAACTTTATGGCTCGCTCCTAGCTCCTCCCTAGCTGAAGATAGGCTATAACAGCCAAGCATCTCTAGTGAAGAGGCAAAAGGTCGGTAGTGATTACAATAACTCGACTTACCTATACCATTTGAACCACTAAGAAATATATATCCACCCTTACAATCTTTGACTTTTTCCTCAAATGCTAGTTGAAATTCTTTACGTTGAATCAAAATGTCATTGGACTTAGATTTATTTTGTTTTATCTGAACATTATGCTGTTCAAGAAACTCAGTTATTTTAACTGCACTAATAGCAGCAATAGTTTTATCAACTTTTAAACGGATGAGACCTCTACATACATCATCACAAATTAAGGCTGCGCCAGAAAATCCGTCATATTGTGTTAGGGCAACATCTTTTTTAATAGCTAAGTCAATATCGATTTTTAATTTTGGCTGACTAAGAGTTTGTAATATGTTTCCGGATACTCGGTGACCAATAGTTCTTTTGATTATAGGGAAGCCACATGCGTACCATTCTTCTCCCTCTACAGGCATGGTGTCGCCAAATTCCATAGGAGTAATATCTAAATCTTCTGAAATAGATAAAAGGCATAAATCATATTCATCGCTTACTGAAATAACCTTTGCAACTAAACTGTCTGGATGCTCAGGGAAAGATAACTCTATTTCAGCATCATCGGTAATAGATTCAATTACGCAATGGCGAGCTGTGAGGACCATACTTTCGGAAACTAAAAAACCAGTTCCTAGCTCATCACCACAATCAACTTTACAAGTTGAAGCTTTAACAAAATTTTCTATCATAATATTTCCGAAGTCAGATCAATCCAATTATTTGCAGTTTCATGAACAGTAAAACAAGCGCCACTCTGTGATTTGTAGTTTTTCATAAATGTAGATGCTGGGGTGGGGTAACTAAAATAAAGACGTCGCGTAAATCTACTTGGTCTATCAACAATTTCCTTTAATACTTCAATATCAGGGTGATCATGATGATTGCCATCAGAAGAAATAAAATAGGATGCGGCATCAATTAATTCCAATAGTGATGTGCTCGTATTATGCAGACTTCCATGGTGTGATATTTTAATTGCTTGAAATAGTAATTTATTTGTATTGGTTTTAAGCTCCTGAATTTTTATTTCAATATCTTCAGACCATGCATCACCAAGAAAAAGTAACATGGCAGAGCCAATTTCAGCAATAAAAGCTACTGAGCTAGAGTTAGTAATAGATGAGTCAGGGGAATAAACATCTTTAAGGGAGTGAGTGCTGGAACCGCTAACCTGACTAATTACATCTTTTTCCTTTTTTGTATAATTTCTTTTGAAAAGATTTTTTGCACATAAAAACTCGAATGCATCGTCAAAGATAATATCCTCAGTAATCCCTCCGATAATACCTATCCTTTGTAACTCCTTTAGCCACCATTTTTTTAATTCATTCAATCGTTCAATTGAGGGGCCAAGAAGCTTCAAACTTGCATTGCTATTTAATTTTATTGTCGGGAAACTATCACAATTAATACTCTGATTTCCATCAGAAAAATTCCAATTATATTTACCCGCTAGTAATAATGCAGCTAATGAACTTCCTTGCCGAGCACTGATTTCTTCCTCTGTTTTATTTTCAGATATTGGATATCCTTGATGATTTATTTCTTTTAACAACTCTAAATCATCATTTCGAATAAGATCAGCTTTCAATGGATTTAAACTTCGAACACTATTATGTATAACATTAAGCACTGGTATTATCTTAGATTTTGTAGAACAACCATTAGACTTAAAAAATTCAATAAGGCCTAGAATATGATCAGCATCTATATGTGTTGCCACTACTAAATTTAAAGAACAGCCTTCTAATGCAAGTTCTTTCAAATCGGGGGAAATATATTTATTGTATGTGCTTGCATAGCCTCCATCTATCATGATATTTAAGGGCTCAGGCACGTTTGCTGAAATTAAAAAAGCATCTCCATTACTTGCAGGGTACATTTTTAATTTTACTGAAATATTGCTCATTAGATCTTCCAAGTTGACTTTAAGCTTCATGTTCTAGTGAGTCATTATGACATAACAAACTGAAATATATGAATTTACTTTTATAAAAATGAGTAGTGATGGTTAAATTGATTTTAAGTTAATCTAGATCAATTTTATGCTTTAGTCTTGAAGGCATTATCTCTTCAAACTCACAATTTAGTGCATTAGTCAGTTTGTATAATGTTTCTAATTTAATATTAACAGCACCTCTTTCCATCTTACCGTAATTACCCCTTTCTATGCCTACATACGCGGCAAAACTCTCTTGAGAGTAACCAGCAGATTTGCGTTTTAAGCGAAGCATTTTACCGAATTCTTTAACTAAATCACTCACCTTATTTTTCCTTCAGGCAAAATGATTAGATTTTCATGTTGAGCAGTAAAGCACCACGCCCTATAATACCCATTATTGTTATATGTTGATTAGGATTTACTTTGAAATTTGACCATTTTGTAGCTCAAATTATTGTCGCAACAAATTTTGATCACTTCACAACGAGCGATGTCAGGTCCGCTTATTTAGCCTTGAAAAGCGACTCTTCTTTAGATCCTGCAAAAGTTAGACGAAATATATATGCCGAACTTTTAAAGCTGGTAAAAAAGGGGTGGCTGAAGAAACGGATATCGAATAAAAAAGGATTCACCCGATTCAATAAAACAGAAGATTTTGATATTAATGTAATAACAATACTGGCTAAGTTTGAAGTAATTAATTCACCTAAAAAACAGAATGATAAGCAAGTGAAATTATTTGGTAAATTGAATCACTATAAAGCTGAACTGCTATTAAATATTGGTGAGTCTGAAGCTTATAAAGAGCTTTATTCAGAGTTTCCTGAGTTAGTTGATGAATTACAGCCGCAATACAATAAGGCTAGAGATAACAACACCAGAATATTAGGGAAGATCAGGGCTATTGAAGGCTTACTTAAGCAAGATGAACCACTAGAGAAAATATGAAACTAAGACAATGGCAAGCTGAGTGTATTAATTTAGCTTTAACACAATATCAAAATGGCACTAGCCATTTTTTAGCCTTAGCAACACCAGGATCAGGTAAAACCTTGATGGCATCTGAATTAGCGAATCAGTTGTTAAAAAATAACATGGTTGATTTAATCATCTGTTTTTCACCTTCTTCAATTGTTTCTCAAGATTTTAGTGAAAGTTTGCAGTTAAAAACTCAGGAACGATTTGATGGGTTGATAGGGGCTAGAGGGAGATCTTTAACGTATCAAAATTTGCAGTATTTAGATGTTAATTTTTGGCAGTTATTTGAACGGTATCGAGTTTTCGTGATTTTTGATGAGATTCATCATTGTGCGGGATCTAATATTGATAATGCCAATTCATGGGGTGAACAGATAATACTGAACATTCAAGATAAGGCTAAATTTACATTAGCCTTAACGGGAACGCCTTGGCGCTCAGACGCGGCTCCTATTGTTCTTTCAAACTATATGCACCCTAGCAACAAAATATCGTGTGATTATGTTTATGGGCTTTCTGAGGCTATTACAGATGATGTTTGTCGTGTGCCGCAGATAATTGCGATTGATAATAATAATATTTCGGTTGTAGATGACGTTGAGACAAAAACATTCAGTAGCTTTAAATCTTTATTAATGGAGTCAGTAGTTCCTTATCAGGAGATTATTGAAAATGAAGCGGTAATTAAATACGTAATTTCTTCTGCACAAAAAAAGCTAAGCTCAATAAGAACAAAAAACTCAGACGCGGCAGGCTTAATTGTTGCTTCATCTGTTGATCATGCACGAAAAATATCAACATTAATGAAAACCTGCTTTAACGAAGATACCGTTGTTGTTACCTACAGGGAAAGTGAGCCAACCAGTATTATTCAACAATTTAGGCATGCACAAACTAAATGGATAATTTCGGTAGGTATGATCAGCGAAGGAACAAACATTCCTCGTTTACAGGTTTGTTGTCATCTCACCAATATAAAAACGGAAATGCACTTTAGACAGATTTTAGGCCGAATACTGAGAATGACGGGTTCTAAAAATCAAGAGGCTATTATGTACATGCCTGCTGAGCCAAAGCTTTTAGAGTACGCATACCGTGTTAAACAAGACGTTCCTTTTGAAGCTGATGTTGTTAAGTTTGAGAAGATGAAAGCTGTCCTTCAAGAGGATATTGAAGGTAAAGATTTAAGTGCTGTGACTTTCGATAAGAAAAGAGCAAGTCCACCGAAGCTAGAAGTTGCTTTAAATGGGTTTGATGATGTGGTTGAAAAACATTTTTTGACGAATGCTTATGAACGAGTGATCAATATATCTGGTCGTTTTCAACAAGAATCTATAGCGTTGGGGTTGAGTGAATTGAGGTGATTTATGTTAACGATTGAAACATTTAAAGAACGGTTAGAGCGGACTGAACGTTCAGATTGGCTACAATGAAGTCATCAAAATTACTCTTGTGAAAATATCATCTAAAGCAATTCTTTCAGCTCCTGTTGTGCGTCATATTTGATTCTTTGATAGTCTGTGGTAAAAGTGGTCATGATAGTGCGTATTGTTGACGGTAGCGTTTGCTTTACTAACGGCAGCTCCAAGACTTAAAGCAGTCGTTAGCATCTTTGATGCGCTTATGACTTCTGCTCCGACCAAGCGGTCCTAAACTAGACAATGAAGTTCTTCTAAATTTTTAACTTGAAACGTGAAAAATCAATACTCAAGTTTGATTATAAATACTGATATAGACCTTAGACTTGGCTTATCTAGCGACATTTGAACCGATGAAAATAAGCCCTGCTTTAGATAATAGAATTGTTCTAAATTTCATCAGGAATCTATAAAGTCAAAAATTCTAATTTGATTAGAAAATAGCAAAGCGGACATTAGATTAATATGATTTTAGGTATTAAATTTATGATTCTATGGCACTTAGGGGCACTTAGGGGCACATAGTGAGATAGCAATTATCACAAAAAGAAGTCAAAATTATGATGTAAATGTATCTTATTAAATACTCTGCTTCGTCACTTGAGTTAACTTCTGAATATTCGGAAAAACGTCTTTTACAATCACGGTATTTAGACTTATCCCTTTCTAATTTTCATCTTTCATAAAATGATCAATTTTTATTGTCGGGTTTTTATCTGCTGAGCTGTTATAGTTTTATAGTTTTATAGTTTTATAGTTTTATAGTTAATTTATCTCTGAGTTTTAAAGGCTCATTGAGGGAGAGTACTGGTATGCCCAAAGGGCCGTCTTTAGATACGTATTTAAACGACTTGCCGTCACTTCGACGCTTTGTAGTGCGTGATGAGGACGTAGAAGATATTTTGCAGGAAACTTATGTTCGTGTATCTGGCAAGGACAGAATGCCTCAATACTAAGAGTAGAAAAGAATTCTTCAGTTAGATGATGATACATAGTTTGAAAAGAACACCATTACCGCGAGAGCGGTTTAGTTCAAAGGTGGTTTTGTTGACTATCAAGATGAAGGTAGCTCAATGTCTAATGAACACTAGAAACAGCTCGAAAATCCATTGATGCTAACGTCCGGTCGTATCTTTGCTGACCATATTGGATCGTTGACGAGTTACAAAATTTTTCTCAGGTGTAACTTAAATGTTAAATTTCCTCATCGTGTGACGCATTTCTCATTATTTGTGACGTTCCACATATGTTCATAGTGGAAGTGAAAAAATTCAAAGCAGCTTAACTATAAATTAAGCTGCTCCCTTCTATTTAAATTTCACTAGATTGCTGTTTCTTATTCTCAGAGCCATGTGCCCATAGGTATAAAACAGGTAATACAAACAAAGTTAAAATTGTGGAAGATACAATACCCCCAATTACAACGGTAGCTAGAGGTCGCTGCACCTCCGCACCAATTCCTGTATTTAACGCCATTGGAATAAAGCCCAAACTAGCAACTAAGGCGGTCATTAAAATAGGTCTTAAGCGAATTATAGCACCTTCAATGATAGCTAAATAAAGATCACCTTTTTCATGCCAGAGATCTCGAATAAAAGCCAACATAACCAAGCCATTTAATACAGCGACACCGGACAGCGCTATAAAACCGACACCTGCTGAAATTGATAAGGGCATGTCTCTTAAATAAAGTGAAAATACGCCCCCCGTCAACGCCAAAGGAACACCACTAAATATAATCAACGCATCTTTTAACGAACCAAATGCGATGACTAAAATGCCCAATATAACGATCAATGTTATAGGTACTACCATGCTTAATCGTTTACTTGCTGACTCTAGCTGCTCAAAAGTTCCTCCATAATCAAGCCAATATCCTGCTGGAATTTCTCCTTCTTGATTAATTTTAGTTTTCACATCCTCTACAAAACTTCCTAAATCTCTACCACGAACATTAGCTGTAACCACAACTCTTCTTTTTCCGTTCTCACGGCTAATTTGTGCTGGTAAAGATTCTGACTTAAGTTCTGCAACTTCTTCAAGAGGTACGTAGCTACCATCATCAAGCGGAATTGGCAGAAACTTCAATCCATCGATATCCGTTCTTATTTGCTCAGGGAGACGAACAACTAACTCAAAACGCCTGTCACCTTCATACATTATCCCCGCAGATTCACCTCCAATTGCGGCGGCAACCCAATCTTGCAATTCAACCACACTCAGACCATATCTGCCCAATGCATCTCGTTTGGGAATAACAGACAATGAAGGTACACCAGTAACTTGCTCCATACGGACATCTGCTGCGCCATCGATGGTTTTCACAATAATTAAAATATCTTTTGCCGTAAGTAGTAACTGATCCAAATCGTCACCAAATACTTTGATCCCCAAGTCAGCTCGAACTCCTGAAATCAACTCATTAAAACGCATCTGAATTGGCTGAGTAAATTCATAGTTGTTGCCCGGAATATGCTTCAGTGCTTCTTCCATTTCTTCAACCAATTCACTCTTTGGTTTTTTTGGGTCATACCAATCCTTACGTGGTTTTAAAATCACAAAAATATCGGCAATACTCGGTGGCATTGGATCGGTAGCCACTTCTGCGGTTCCAATGCGAGAAAACACTTTATCAACTTCAGAAAATGCCTTTATACGTTGCTCAAGTACCTCTTGCATTTCAACAGATTGTTCAAGACCAGTTGAAGGTATTCTTAATGCTTGTACCGTTATATCTCCCTCATTTAGCTGCGGAACAAATTCAGTCCCCAGTGTTGTTGCTAACCAAAGACTATATCCCATTAAAAATGTCGAAAATAAAACGATACCCCAACGGAATTTCAACGCCATTTTTAACAATGGTTTGTAAACAGATTTGGTTGAGCTGATCACAACACTTTCTTTTTCGCTGATTTTACCTTTCATAAACACAGCTACGGCAGCAGGTACAAGTGTTACAGATAAAATCATCGCTGAAATTAAAGCCATAACTACGGTTGCCGCCATTGGGTGGAACATCTTACCTTCAACGCCAGTTAGCGTGAAAATAGGTATATAGACCACCGTGATAATTAGAACACCAAAAAGGCTTGGTCGTATGACTTCTGATGTGGCTTCATAAACAGTATTCAAACGTTCTTTCAAATTTTGCCTATAATCGTTGTGTTGTGCTTCTGCTAACCGACGAACAGAGTTTTCAACAATAATGACAGCACCGTCAACTATCAAACCGAAGTCCAATGCGCCTAAACTCATTAGATTGGCAGACACTCCGGTTTTTACCATACCAGTGATTGTCATTAACATTGATAGTGGTATTACAGCAGCCGTTATTAATGCTGCGCGTAAGTTTCCAAGCAACAAGAAAAGCACAACAATAACTAAAACAGCACCTTCAACGAGATTTTTAGTGACTGTCGCAACAGCCTTGTCTACCAAAGTTGTTCTATCGTATACGGCTTCAGCGGTAACGCCTTTAGGAAGGGATTGCTGTATTTCGCTTAGCTTTTGTTTTACTTCCAATGCTACGGTTCGAGAGTTCTCTCCAATTAACATCATGGTAGTACCCAAAACAGTCTCAATGCCATTGCGAGTAGCGGCTCCTGTCCTAAGCTCTTTCCCTATTCCAACACTAGATACATCACCTATTTTTACAGGGGTTTCATTATTTTTCTTGATTACAATATTGAGTATCTGATCGATTGTTGCAAGTTGGCCAATGGATCGAACCAACACTTGCTGTCCGCTTTTTTCAATATAGCCAGCGCCACGGTTATCATTATTTTTACGTAATGCATCTGAAACATCTTCGAAGCTAACTCGATGGAATAGTAATTTTTCAGGATCGGGAGTTATATGATACTGCTTGTTATAGCCACCAATACTATTTACCTCAATGACACCTTTAACCTGAGCTAATTGCGGTTTTATGATCCAGTCTTGAATTTCCCGCAAGGCAATGGCGGTATACGGCTCTCCGTTAGACATTTTAGCGTCAGGAGAAGCTTGAACTGTATACATAAATATTTCACCAAGCCCTGTAGAAATAGGACCCATTTGTGGCTCTAAGCCAGAGGGAATAACGCCTTTTATCGCAGCTAACCTTGCATTTATTAGGTTTCGGGCAAAATATATATCAGTTCCCTCTTCAAAGATAACGGTCACTTGAGATAAGCCGTATCTTGAAAGGGAGCGAGTGTGAGATAGCTTTGGCAAACCTGCTAGAGCTGTTTCTATTGGAAATGTTACCCGCTGCTCGGCTTCTAAAGGTGAATAACCGGGTGCAGAAGTGTTTATTTGTACTTGAACGTTTGTTATATCGGGGACGGCATCAATAGGAAGCTTTTGAAAACTCCACATACCAACACCGATAATAACCAACAACAAACTTAATACTAAATAGCGCCTATTTATTGCTAGACGCAAAATTGATTCAATCATATTACGTCTCCTAATCGTCGTCTTCTACTTCAGATTTCAATATATCTGCTTTTATCAGATAACTGTTTTTATTTACATATTCAGAGTTTTTATTAAGACCATCAACAACTTCTATGTAGTAATTATCTGAACGACCTAACACAAGCGGTGTAAATTCATATTCTTCACCTTCTTTCACAAATACACCTATTCGGCCCCCCAGCTCTTGTAGAGCTATTTTTTCGACGGCTAGATCAACCTCAAATTGACTTACCCTAATACTTCCCTTTAGGAGTTGACCTGAAGTTAGATTTAGCGCTGTATTGTCTAATCGCACTCGCGCTAATACATAAGGTTGATCTTTAGATGGAATTATATTGGTGATTGTTGAGTTGAATGTTTGCTCGCCATGCATAATGTCAACATGTTGACCGACTTTGATTTGATTATATTGGTTAGTAAAAACCTTAAATTCGGCCCACAAAGTGTCAAAATTTACGATTTCAAACAAGCTGGTGTTTTGAGTGATACCGCCAACGTTTCCATTTCGCTGTAAAACTACCCCAGAAATAGGAGACGTAATTTTATATGTATTCAAGCTTTCGTTAGATTCAATAACGGCTAATAAATTGCCTTTTTTTACGTTATCACCAACGGTGAAATTTATCGTCTTTATTACGCCGTTATATCTTGCACCAACTTGAAATAACTGTTCAGCGCCTATCGTCGTAGCGCCGTATACAGGAATGGTCTGGTTCAATATTTTTGATGACAGGTTGGCTGTTTCAACACCAACCCTTTTTGCCATACTATCTTTAATTTTACTTATGCCTTCTTCGCCTTCATCTTCGCTAGCGAAAACACTTTGAATGGGTGACAAATACCCAACAAAAATCAATAGTGCGAGTAAATAGTTTTTCATTTTTAAATCCTAAACAAATCAGTTGATAACTGAATTAAAAAATATGGTTAATCGTAAAGTGATGCCTTTTTTATAATGACAGCGCTTCGTTTGTTAATTTTTCTATTTCTGCCCCATAAATTAGAGCGGCAGAAGCAGCATCAATAAGGGTACGTCGTGCATTTAACAATTCTTGTCTAGCAGATACATAATCAAGATAGCCATATCTTCCTTTTTGATAGGCCAATTGAGTATCTTCCAGGGCTTCCTCTAGCATTGGAATAACCGACTTCCTTAATGCATTGGCAGTTAATATTGCTTGTTTTCTATTAGAGTATGCTCGTAGTAAATAATTTCTAAACCTCAGCTTAGTTACCTCTTTATCTACGACAACTTGATCACGTTCAGCTAACGCACTTGCAATTGCACCTGAATTTCGCTTTTCTGCAAATAAGGGCAAGCTAAAACCTGCTACTAGTGCTGTATCATTGCTTTCTTGAGAACGTCTTACACCTACAGACCATTTAATATTGGCATTAGACTCAGTTTTAGCTAACCGTATTTCGGCCTCTTTTAATCGCTGTTCATTAGCATAGATTTGAATAGCAGGGTTGTTCTCTAACTGAGCAAAAAGGCTGTTGAAATCACTATCATGACCAAACTGATAAAGGTCGCCATTCACTCTAGAGAAGGATACCGAGGTCTCTCCCCAATAGGCTGCTAATGAGAGTTTTAAATATTCTAAGCGTTTGTGTTCAGATTGAACTGTTAGGTTAGCCTGAGCAATAACTGCCTTTGACCGTTTCACTTCAGCCTCCGGTGTTGCACCTGCGCGATTGCGTTGAGATACAATTTTTAACGTTTCTTCTGCTAGGTCAAGTGCATTTTCAGACAATAAGACTCTTTGTTGAGCTGCAAGCACCTCAACAAATTTTTCAGTAACCTGAGCCATTAAGTTAAGTGCCGCAACCTCTTTCTCAGCGATGAGTAACGCTCTAGAACTTGAAACAAGTGCTATTCTCGCCGAGCGCTTATTTCCCATTTCAATAACTGAAGACAAAGCGACAGTTAGTTCCGCACTATCAAACTGATTGAATTTTCCTGAACCAGCAAAGTTTTCAGCTTCAATGTCCAGTTCATAAGCAGGAGTTAAATTTGCTGTTCTTTCACGTCCAATTAACATGTTTTGTTTGAATTCAAATATTTTTAGTTCGGGATTTTTTTTAAGTGTCCATTGAATAGCATCTTTGAGGTTTAGTTGCTTTTCAATGGCGTAAACATTGACTGTAAAAAGTGATAAAGCAAGACAAACAATATATTTAACCTGAGGTGTTACACACCTCCTAATTGCTATCTTACGATACACTGATGTATTGAGTACCATATATACTTTCCTGTAAATTTATATTGTAATTTAGGCCGTTAAAGTTTGGCCTTTCTGACTAGGTGTGAAAATCTAGGTGTGAAAATCTAGGTGTATTTAGGAGGTCGAAATGGCACTGACATGTATGTTTTTAGTTCACTAGAAACAAACGAAAAAGCGGGGAAATAATCTATTGTTTGTAGAATATTGCAGGGCGAGTCTACATTTAAAAATATGTGACAAGAGTAGCAATAACGGCAATCATCAGCCACGACAGAATCATGCATCAAATCGATATCAATAACTTCTGAAAAATTAGACAGAGAATCAGACTTAGTTATTGATGTTTTAGAATAACTATCAACTAAACGCCCTTCGAAAGAAAACAGAACGGATTGTACCGCTACCAAAATCATTATCATGTATGATATGCATGGTTTTAAATAGATTGGTTGCAATAGCTTCATTGCTCTCTAGCACGATATTCTGTAATTGTAACCACTTTAGAATTAGGCAGAGCAATTAATGAAATTAACAAACAAATACCACAAATAATTGTTACATCAGCAAAATTAAAAGCAGGCCAATGGCTACCTTTCCAATAAAAATCTAAAAAATCGACTACATTTCCCCTAAGCAACCTATCGCTTAAATTCCCTAAAGCTCCCCCTAGAACAAATGAAAAGCCAAGTAACTCTCTCATTGACTGGCTTTTGTTAATCATAAAAATCAACCAAAGAGATGTAATTGAGGCAACACATGCAAAAAAATAACGCTGCCACCCTCCAGCATCAGCAAACAAACTAAACGCTGCGCCTTCATTACGAAAATGTACAATGTTAAAAAAGTATGAAACGTCTGTAGAACCATGTAATGGGAGTAGTAAAACAACAAAATATTTCGTCACCTGATCTAAAATCAATAAACTCAAAGCGAACATATACCATGTGTTCTTGTTCTTTTTAATATTTATACTATCAACAGATTTAATCATCGATAAGTCCCATCAATATTTAAGCTGTAAAATACGGCGAGCACCGTTTAATACTACAAGGGCAATTATTAATCCAATAACAAGATCTGGATAACGAGATCCTGTCAGTGTTACCAGTAGTCCAGCTAATATAACGCCAACATTTGCGATAACATCATTAGCTGAAAAAATCCAACTAGCCTTCATATGAGCGCCATTTTCTTTACTATCGGATATTAAAAACAAACAAGTAACATTGGCAATTAACGCAAGTGCACCAAAAATCATCATTAAATTTGATACGGGTTCACTTCCATATATAAATCGCCTTAATACTTCACTTAAAGCTCCTAACGCAAGGAGAACCTGTAACCATCCCGATATGTGGGCTGCTTTGAGTTTCATCTTAATACTTTTACCAACCGCATATATTGCTAATCCATATACGGCAGCATCTGCAAACATATCTAAAGAGTCAGCAATTAGCCCTGCGGATTGCGCAATCCAACCCGCGATGAATTCACAAAAAAACATGAACCCGTTAATGATCAGTAACCACTTAAGAATAATGGTTTCTTTCCCTTCATTTTCTTTAGCTGATGCTTTGGCTTGGGTTGCTTCAACACGGCAACTTTCTCTGGTTATTTCTAACGTAGCACCTAAATTCAATGATTGAAGCTTCGTAGTTATTTCATCCAAATTATCATCATGAAAAACTTTAACTAACCGATTAGGAATATCAAATTTTAATCCTACAGAAGGTTCAATACCGTCGAGCGCTAACCTGATCAGTCGCTCTTCAGAGGGACAATCCATCTGGGTCACTTTATAATCAGTGGTGAAACGCCCATCAAAAGCATCAGTATTTTTAAACTCTTTAATACTAGAATCAGTAACAACTGACTCACATTGGCCACTACATTTATTTGACATAAAAAACCTTGCTAAACACCTTTTTACAAAGTATAAAGCCTATAGTAACTATAGAGTCAACAAAGAAATTTAATATTATGAAAATTGGCGAACTAGCAAAATTAACAGATTGTTCAGTACAAACGATCCGTTATTATGAAAAAGAACAACTCTTGAAATCCCCAGAGCGAAGTGAAGGAAATTTTCGTTTATATAATAAATCCTCACTTAAGCAATTGATGTTTATTAAACAATGTAGAACGCTCGATTTAACCTTATCAGAAATTCGTCAACTGCTTGAGTTACAAAGCTCACCCTCGATTCAATGCAACTCAGTTAACAAGATGATCGATAGTCATATCCAGCAAGTTGAACAACGTATTAATGAACTAAACAGCCTTAAAGAACAGTTAAATGACTTAAGTAACACCTGCTCAAATGGTGGAACAATTGAGCAGTGTGGTATTTTACAAAAACTTACCTGTGACGTAGCAAAAAGCATTTAGATGCCATGCTGATCTTAAATCATTATTTGTTTTTTTCTAGATCTATACATATAGACGACAAATAAAACCAATATAGTTAACTGTGCCATTATGCCTTCCCAAGTAGACCCAACACCAATCCAATCAACCTTTACAGTAATTGGCAATGGAGAAATTCCAATAACGGCAGCCTCTTGTAATGCTGAAACTGCTTTTCCCATTAATATAAATGACAGTGCTAATAAGAGATATGTTGTTGTTGAAAAGAAACGAGCAATTGGCAATTTTACAGAATATTTAAACATTCCCCATGCAATAATCGATAACACAGCTATCCCGAATAAAAATCCACCGATAACAAATGAGTATTGAGTCGTTGAGGCTTGTGTTAACAGTGATTGATAGAATAAAACCGTTTCAAAAACCTCTCGGTAAACAGCGATAAATGAGAGCACGGCTAATCCCCAAAGTGTACCTGCTTCTAATTGTGTATTAATGTGCTTTTGAATGTATGCCTGCCAATGTTCAGCATTCGTTTTACTATGCATCCAGATCCCCACATAGAACAACATTAACGCTGCAAGCATTGCAGCAATACCTTCCATGACTTCTCGACTTGCACCACTGATATTGATCATTGACTGGGCTACCGCCCAAGTAGCAAAACCAGCTAGTAGCGCACTGAGCCAACCAAAATGGACATATTTTAAGGCATCATGACGTTTAGTTCGAATTAATACTGTTATCAAAGCCAGTACAACCAGCAAGGCTTCTAAACCTTCTCTTAGCAAAATAACTAAGCTTGCAGTAAAAAGAGCCTCATTTGATAAAGTGGTTTCTGTCAGAAGTTTTTCCGCGTCATTGAGTTGCCTCACAGTAATTTCCATAAGGCTTTCAAGTTGATTAACCTGTTGTGCGTTACTTAACACTTGACGAAGCTTAATCAAGTTTCCTTCGATGCTTTTACGTAAATTTTTGTCTCGTGCATCCAAACTATTTTCAATTAATTCAAAACCATCTAGATAAGCACTCACAGCAAGTGTTTTGGCCTTCTCATACTCTTCATTTTTATACGCAATGCTTGCGGCAGCTAATTGAGTTTTGGTTATAGCTAAAGGACCACTTTGATTGGTAAACAATAATTTTGGATCGGCTCTTAACCCTTCAATTTCATTTTTCGTTAATCCCTCAGTTTCTGTAGATAATTTTAATGGACTATAATTTATCCAGTTTTGTAATGAAATTGATTGTGATGGTTTGATGAATTCGCTTGATGATTGAAATGCTAAACTTCCGACATAAAATGCAAGGGACCATTTCTGCTGTTCTTTTAATTGTGTGAATGCAGGCATGGCCGTATCATCAAGCCCATTAGATATGGCGTCAAACAAGCCTAAAAGTGAACGGTTTTCAGCACGTTTTTTATCGGTAAAATCGGTAGGAGCAGGCTCTAATCCCGATGCTAAAATACCATTTCCTTGACCTGAAAGACCGTGGCAACTCGCACAGTTATTTTCAAATAAAGAAAACGTCGCGTCTTTAGACAGTAATCTTTTAGGGAGAGGTAACTCAGGCATCATAGCCAATAGTGAAATTCGTAGTTCAGAAGCAAATTGCCTGACAGTGTCTACTTTTTGTTTAGTTGAAATGGCGGTTTGTAAAGCCGATGCTTTCTCATTGAGAGAGTGCATAACATAATTATCACTTGACGTTTTATCAACTATCAATTGAGAGAATTCAAGCATTTCCTGGTATTCATCATCGTTAATAACTTGACCATTATCAACCGCTGATGCGTAATCGACCCCCACATATTCTGCCAACTGTGCTATCTGGCGTAGTTGAGCAACCTCATCAACCGTTGAAGCTACACTCAACTTCGAAAATAAAAGAATCGCCATCAACACTAAACATAATAATGATTGTATTCCTATATTTTTTTGACTTATTAATCGCACGTTCCAACAAAATTGCATACTATGGCCCTTAAATATTACAGCCCAAATGATAATTATTATCAATTGTAATACCTATAGTTGCTATAGAGTAAAGTATTAAAAAATATTTTTATAACTGGGTGTTATCAACAAAAATGTAGACAGCATTAGAAAAATCGATGACTAATGGTTTTAAAATGAACATTGAAAATATTTATCTAGCTAATTCTGTCAATTCATCCTTGACCCTATAGTTACTATAGAGATTATAGTGTTGATGTGTTGACCTATAAGCTGTTAATAACAAAATAAATAACGAGCATATATTAATGACTATTGCTCGTTTTAGCCAGCAACTGAATTAGTAAAGCAGAATCCTATGAAATCAAATATATATTTAAAGAAATCGAATATTCTAGATTACGATACCCCTCTAATTACAGACTTGATCAAAAATAGAGGCTGGAATTCTCTTGATGATTTTGAAAAAATAGGGGCTGCTTACAGTTTTGTTAAAGATGAAATAAAGTTTGGATATAACAATCGTGATGATATAAGTGCGAGCTTTGTTTTAGCTGAAGGGTATGGTCAATGCAATACTAAAGGAACTCTTTTAATGGCTTTATTAAGAGCATTGGATATTCCTTGTAGATTTCACGGATTTACTATTGAGAAAAGCTTACAAAAAGGTGCTATACCCAATTACATTATGTGGCTTGCTCCAGAATTCATTATTCATAGCTGGGTTGAAGTGTTTTTTGAAGATAATTGGATCAATCTAGAAGGCTTTATTATTGATGACTCGTATCTAAAATCTATTCAATCTAAGTTTAAAAATGTGAAAAATAATTTTTGCGGATATGGTATTGCAACAAAGTGTTTATTAGATCCACAAGTGGAATGGTCAGGCAAAGATACCTTTATTCAAAAAGAAGGTATACATGATGACTTTGGTATTTTTAACACCCCAGATGAATTCTATGAGAAATATGGCACTAATTTGTCTGGCATTAAAAATTGGCTATATAAAAATGTCATTCGACATCTAATCAATAAAAATGTAGAAAGCATTAGAAAACTAATTAAATAATCATTATAAAATGAAAAAAGGGTTATCTAGCTAATTCTGAAAATATTTCTTGACTCTATAGCTACTATAGATGTTATTGTTGTGCGGTTATTTTGAATATTCTTAAATTTAATTATTTTCTAAATACCTTCTCAATAAATTTGTGTTATGTATCCTTAAAGGTCTTTGCTGTGAAAAATGTGCTTTTGAATTTTACTTTAGTCATTTTGATTGTATTACAATCATTTGTAGCTATTGCAAATTCACAAGAAATTCATGAAATTGATATTCAGCATATCCAAATTGAACATTCACATGAATCTGATCGCTTTGTAGCTGACAAAGAATTACCAACAGACAATGAACATAATGCTAAAGATTGTCATCATTGTGGTCATTGCCATGGATCTCATATTCAGTGGCTCGTTCAAGCTCAAACCTTTACTGAGCGTCCAAATCAAATAGGACATCAGTATGGGTATTTATTTCAATATTCAAGCCCTCCTCACGATAACCCAATAATCCCCCCTATAAGTTAACTCTATTAGAATAGCTCAGTTTAGCTGAGCATCTTTATATTCGTGTCTACTACGATTTCACTGTCGTTAGTTAACACTATTTAAATAAATATGAGTTTAATTTATGAAAATATTTTTTCAAAAAAATATTGGCGCTGTGCTATGCGTCAGTATGTCTTTGGCTATTTTAATTAATATACAAAGCGTAAATGCACAAACAACATCGACATCTTGGTTATCGATGCAAATAAACAAACATCCCGATATTATTGCCGCCAAAGAAGAAATGAATGCTGTTTTTTCAAATGCTGAAGGAAACAAGCAACCACTTTATAATCCTGAATTAGAGACAGGTTATGAACGAGAAGGTGACGCTAATAATTATTCTATTGGTATTAATCAAACGATTGATTGGTGGGATAAGCGAGAAACGAAAGAGCAACAAGCTAACTTTAGTTTAACCCAAGCAAGCAAACACTTTGACTTTCTTGTTCAAGAAAAGACAGCGCAAGCTTTACAAGCGTTAATTACTTGGCAAGCAGCTAAAAAACAAGCGGTTATTGCCCAAGAGCAAGAAAAGCAGTTAGAAACCTTACTTGATATCGTTAAAGACCGTCAAAAAGCAGGAGATCTAGGGCAAGTAGATGCCGAACTTACTTTTTTAAGTTTATCCCAAATGTTGAATGTTACCGCAAAGGTACAAGTTCAATTAAAACAAGCCGAAGCCCAAACCAAAGAGCTATTGCGAGATTGGACGCCAGATAAAGAGGTTATACCTGCGCAAGGTTTAACTATCACTAATTATCAACTTTCACCTCAATGGCTTGAACAACATCCCTTAGTCTTAGCGGCAAAAGCACAGTGGCAAATAACTAGAAGTGATGCTCAACTAGCTTTGTTAGAAACTAAAGCTGACCCAACTATAGGTTTTAACGCAGGAAAAAATGATAGGGAAAACGTGTTAGGCGTAACTTTTTCAATGCCTTTGAATATCCGTAACAATTATTCAGCACAAGCAAGAGCTGCGAATCAACAAGCAATAGCTGCTGAAGCAAATTTTCGCTCCGTTATGCGCAAACAGAGATTTGCTATCCAATCAAGCACTGACACCTTAATCACTTATCAAAAAAACTATCAACGTTGGCAACAATTGATGGATGGAAGAGGAAAACGTAGTGGCGATTTACTGCAAAAGCAATGGCAAAGCGGTGATGTAAGTACTACCGAATATTTACTTGCATTACAACAACGTGCTGAAGGTCTTAATGCTGGTATTGAATTACAAAGTCAATTTCAATTAAGCCAAATAGACTGGCTATTACAGGTAGGCCAAATTAAGGCCGCGACTCTGCAATTATCTCAGCTTTGAATATTAAAGGCATTATCAAGAATCAAATAATAGTCAATGAACCAATTTTGGAAAAAATATATGAATAAGCAAATTAAATTAATAACGCTGGCCGCACTTTTTTGTGGGATAACAACCATAACTACTGCGACATTTGCAAATGTTCAATCATCTGAAAAAGCCGAAAAGCATGTTGAAGAAAAAGATGATGGACATGGACATGAAGCTAAAAATGAACACAAAGAAGAAAAAAACGACGGGCATGGGCATGAAGGTAAAAATGAGCACGAAGAAGAAAAAGACGATGGGCATGGACATGAAGGTAAAAATGAGCACGAAGAAGAAAAAGACGATGGGCATGGACATGAAGGTAAAAATGAACACGAAGAAGAAGGTGCGGGAGTTAAACTTTCAAAGGAACAATTAAATTTAGCTGAAATTAACATAACCGTACTAGAGCCTCAGGCGATGGCTTACAGTATTTATGCTCAAGGAGAGATAAAAGCGAATGACTATACCAGTTATTTAGTCTCGCCAAGAGTAGATTCGGTGATACTAAAACGCCATGTTGCTTTAGGTGATCATGTTGAAATCAATCAACCGTTAGTCACCCTATTTAGTGAGTCAATGGCTGAAGCACAAGCCAGCTATAGGCTCGCTGATTCAGAATGGAAAAGGGTTCAAAAACTTGGTCGAAAAGCGGTAGGTGATAAACGCTTTATAGAAGCTCAGACCGATTTTGAGGCTGACTTAGGACGATTATATGCGTTTGGCTTATCTGCTGACGCTATTACCTCTTTGGCTACCAACACTAAAAAACTTGGACAATACACCCTAAACGCAGAGACTTCTGGCGCGGTATTATCTGATAATTTCCGTCAAGGACAACGCATAGAATCCGGCGGTACTTTATTTGATCTGGCTGATGAGGATACGTTATGGGTTGAAGCACGTTTAGCTCCATCAATGGAATTGGACTTACCTGAAAATTCAAAGGCGCAAGTAAATGTAGGTAACAATACATACATAGCTACGGTCACTCAAAAAGCTCATACCATAGACCCAGTAACTCGCACACGCATTATACGTTTACAGGTTCAAAATGACGGTCATAAGCTTCATCCCGGTTTATTTGCTGATATCTATTTTGCCCTTGAAACAGACAAAAAAGTTCTGACTGTGCCTGAAGAAGCATTAATGCGTGGTAGTGATGGTGATTGGATGGTCTTTGTTGAAGAAAATGGTGAATTTAAAGGCGTCGAAATTGAATTGGGACGACAACTGGGAAAATTGCGTGAAATTCATGGTTTACCAGCAGGCTCTAAAATTGTCACAACTGGCGCTTTTTATGTTGCCGCGGAAATTGCCAAAGGCAGTTTTGACGCACATAACCATTAATTTATTGATAATTGGAGAACTAACACATGTTAAATCGTTTGATTGACTGGTCTGTCGCTAACCGATTATTGGTGATACTTGCCTTGATTGCGTTAACGGCTTCGGCCTTTTTTACTATTCCTCGTTTGAATTTGGATGCATTTCCAGATGTGACCAACGTGCAAGTAGCCATAAATACTGAAGCCCCAGGTTTGGCTTCAGAAGAAGTAGAACAACTCATTACCTTTCCTATCGAAGCGGTAATGTATGCCTTACCTGATGTTGAAGAAGTACGCTCTATTTCCAAAACAGGTTTGTCTGGTATTACGGTTGTCTTCAAGGAAGGCACTGATATTTATTTTGCTCGTCAATTGGTTTTTGAGCGATTGCAATCAGCAAAAGAATTAATACCTGAAGGTGTTGGAACACCTGAAATTGGTCCAAACACCTCTGGTTTGGGGCAGGTATATCAATATTTACTACTCGCTGATGAAGATTCTGGTTATGACAGTACGTCACTTCGAAGTCTAAATGATTGGGTGGTTAAATTATTATTAATGCCAGTAGACGGAGTAACGGATGTCTTAGCCTTTGGTGGAAATGTTAAACAATATCAAGTGAATATTAATCCTTCACGTTTACTGGCTTACCAATTGACCCAAGAAGATATTGCTAATGCATTGGATGATAATAATGACAATGCGGGTGGCTGGTATATGGATAGAGGCCAAGAGCAACTTATTATTAGAGGCGTTGGTTGGTTAAGTAGTGATGAAAAAGGTATTGAAGAACTAAAACAAATTCCTGTTAAAACAATTGAAGGTACTGTTGTTTATCTTGCTGATGTGGCAACTGTTGAGTTTGGAAGCGAAATTAGACAAGGCGCGGTCACGATGACAAAACGTGTCGGTGCTAACGGAAGCAAATTTCTAGGTGAAGTTGTATCGGGTATTGTTTTGAAACGTATGGGCGCAAATACCAAAGTTGCCATTGATGGCATAAAAGACAGAATACCGCTCATCCAACAAGCCCTACCAAAAGGAGTGACGTTTGAACCTATTTATGATCAAGCAGACCTCATTGAAAAAGCCGTCAGTACAGTTTCGCAGGCATTGATTTTGGCTTTTGTCTTTATTGTTATTGTGCTGGTGCTTTTCTTACTGAATATCCGCGCAGTTTTACTGGTACTTATTTCTATCCCGCTTTCTGTTGGTATGGCATTAATGATTATGGCTTACAATGGCTTGTCTGCGAATTTAATGTCACTGGGTGGTTTAGCGGTCGCTATAGGGATGATGGTAGATGGTGCGGTGGTGATGATGGAAAATATTTTCAAACATCTCAGTCAGCCAGACCGTCGTCATGAAGGAACGCATGACAGTGAGAACCCTTTTGATGTCGAAAAAGATATCGATGTAAGTTTGCGTATACAAATTGCCGCTAGAGAAGTCGCTAAGCCTGTATTTTTTGCAGTAACCATTATTATGGTGGTTTTTGCGCCTTTGTTTAGCTTAGAAGGCGTTGAAGGCAAACTATTTCAACCCATGGCGATTAGTATTATGATTGCTATGGTGGCGTCTTTAGCGGTATCACTCATTGTTGTACCTGCGTTAGCCAGTTACCTGTTTCAACGAGGTTTTAAAGCACGAACCAGCCCTTTCGTTAGTGTGCTAGAAAAGCTTTACCGCAGTAGTTTAACAAAAGCGATGAACGCCAAAAAAGTAGTTCTTATCGGGTCTGGAGCCTTGCTTGTTGGTATGTTATTTTTAGTGCCAAATTTAGGCACTGAATTTGTGCCAGAGCTTGAAGAAGGCACTATTAATTTACGGGTAACCATGGCCCCTTCAACCAGTTTAGCGACTGCCCTTTCAGTTTCACCTAAATTGGAAAAAATATTACTTGAATTTCCTGAAGTAATTTATGCTACCAGTCGTATTGGCCGAGCAGAAATTGGTGGCGATCCAGAGCCGGTCAGTAACATTGAAATCTATATTGGTCTCAAACCAGTTGTAGAGTGGACCAGTGCTAAAACACGCCATGAACTTCAAGGTTTGATGGAAGTAAAGCTTGAGCAATTTCCAGGTTTACTACTGAATTTTTCTCAACCGATAGCAACAAGAGTAGATGAATTACTTTCTGGTGTTAAAGCGCAGTTAGCCATAAAACTATTTGGTGCTGATCTCGATATCCTTGCTCAGCAAGGCCAGGCTATAGTTAATGCTATTCAAGGTGTTGATGGTGCAAGGGATGTCGCTATGGAGCCAATAGCAGGTGAATCTCAGTTAGTCGTTAGACCAAACCGTCGTCAATTATCTCGATACGGTTTATCGGTTGGTGATGTGATGAGATTAGTGCGTAATGGTATTGGTGGCCACGAAGTAGGACAAGTCATTAATGGAAATGAGCGTTATGACATTTACCTGCGAATAGCCAAAGAGTTTAGAAATCAGCAACAAACTATTGCTGATTTACGACTACAAGCCCCAACAGGTGCATGGGTACGGCTAGGTGATGTTGCCGATATTGCCATTGAATCTGGCCCTCCTCAGGTACGTCGAGATGATGTTCAGCGACGCGTCGTTATTCAAGCCAATGTACAAGGGCGAGACATGGGTAGTGTCGTAAAAGATATTCGAGAAGCAATTGAGAGTAAGGTTGATTTACCTCCCGGGTATTCCGTTGATATCGGTGGGCAATTTGAAAATCAACAAAGGGCACAACAAAGACTCTCTATCGTTGTACCACTTTCTATTGCCATGATAGCGCTCTTATTATATTTTGCTTTTGCCAGTGTTGGTCAAGCCATGCTCATCCTCGTTAATTTACCTTTAGCTATGATTGGTGGGGTTGTCGCCTTATATATTTCTGGTCAATACCTATCTGTACCTAGCTCGATTGGTTTTATTACCTTATTTGGTGTTGCTGTTCTTAATGGTGTGGTTATGGTTGAAGCGATTAATTTACGCATTCAAACAGGTACGGAAAGTATTTCCAAAGCCGTTTACGAAGGCGCTGTATCAAGGCTTCGCCCTGTACTGATGACAGCGATTACTTCCGCCCTTGGTTTGATTCCTATTATCATGTCAAGCGGTGTAGGCTCTGAGATACAACGACCATTAGCCACGGTAATTGTTGGTGGTTTGGTTACAGCAACGTTCCTTACTTTATTTGTCCTTCCCGTACTTTATGGTTGGTTTTCTAAAGGTCGAATTGAAGAAATGAGAAGGTAGTTCTGCTTGGTTAAAGTAAATGTAACTGTTTGCTTTAACGCTATATCCCGTAGGTATTCACTACGGGATATCAATTTATAGGAGAAAGTAATGTCCGACAATTTACATCAACACTCAACTAGCCATGGACACAATCATATTTCTAAAGATATGTCTTCAAGTCGTATTGGCTGGGCATTTATATTAAATGTTTGTTTTACTATTATCGAATTTATTGGCGGCTGGTTAACCAACAGCACCGCAATAATGGCGGATGCGGTTCACGATTTAGGAGATAGTATATCCATCGGTCTCGCATGGGGATTAAATAAACTCAGCAAGAAAAGCCATGATGAAATGTTTAGTTACGGCTACCATCGTTTCTCTTTATTAGGCGCACTTATTAATGGTGTTGTCTTAATCGCTGGATCAATTTGGGTATTAACTATTTCATTCCCTCGATTGTTATCGCCAGAGATGCCTGATGCTCAAGGCATGTTATGGTTAGCGATATTAGGGGTGACTGTTAATGGTTATGCTGCTTTCAAATTAAGTGACGGGAAAACATTAAACGAACGTGTACTTAATTGGCATTTATTGGAAGACGTTTTAGGTTGGGTAGCCGTATTCATTGTTGCTATCGTCCTAATGTTTATCGAACTCCCAATACTTGATCCGATACTTTCAATCGGATTTACCTTATTTATTCTTTTTAATGTATTAAAAAACCTCCGCACTGCAATACGTCTGTTTTTACAGGCAACACCAGAGCAAGCCATTCAAGAAAAAATAAAAATTGAATTATCAACATTGAAGTTTATTGAAGATATTCATCATTTCCATTTGTGGTCCCTTGATGGTGAAAGGCATGTACTTACTGCTCATTTAGTGTTGAATCATTATTTTGATAAACAAGAATATATTGAAATAAAGCATGAAATATCGACACGACTTAGCCCTTTTCATCTTGAACATACAACACTGGAATTTGAGTTCGTAGACGAAATATGTAGAGACTCAAAAAACAATTAGAAATACTTTCAAAGATGAAAAGACATTTTAACTAAACCTGTTACAGGCTCGTTGTTTTGAGAGAACATCTTCTCTTATTAGTGTGGAAGACTTTAGAGCTACTACAGTAGCATGCTACGGATTTATTTTATGTACGCTCAAATCTGACGGATGACTATGATGGTTAGCTATTACAGCAATCTTGTCCTTCTTGAATTGGTGGGCATTTAACAGTTCCATAAGAACAGAAAACGCAGCAATCACCTTTTAAAGGCTTTAATAATACTTTGCATGATTCACATTCATAGAACCACTGACAGGCATTGGTTGGCATTTTTTCTGTTTTACTATGACCACACTCAGGACAAGTTATTGTTGAGTTTAATTTTACACTTTGCATATTCGCTCCTTTATAGGTTTTACAATATCTAATACTGACATTACGACCATTAAACTTATGCCAAAGTAGAATAAATAGGTACTCCAACCATATTGCCAAAGAGGATATAGTGTTAGTAAAACAGCTATAGGACCAAGAATACTTAAAGCACCTCTTAAATAGTTTTTATTGCGATACCAATTATATATATTTACGAGTAACGCAAGGGTAGCGAAAATAGGTAGTAAAGTATTTACTGCAACGCCTTCAAAAGATGAAAGAAATCCCAAGCCAAGTGCTGATGCCAACGAGCCTAATGCAGGAAAACAGGCAGTACAACTAAGAGCTGCTATCCAAACCCCACCAGAGCCAACTTTATCGAGTAATTTGTTTATCATATAGAATCATTCCTAAGTAATTTATAATCACGATAAACTCCGTATATAGATACGGAGTCAACAATTACTTTAATGAGTCAATAATAGGGCAAGAGTATTGGTCTTGATTGGTTTTACATGAATTAGTCATTTTACTAATAACGCTCTCTAGACGCTGTAAATCAAATATTTTATTTCGAATTATATCTAATTTTTGCAAACCTAGACTTTCTACTTGGGCGCAGTTATTTTCCATAGACATTAATGAGGATATTTCTTTTAATGTAAAGCCAAGAGCTTTTGCTTTAGCGATAAACCTAAGCTTGTCTGCAATAGCACTACTATATAAACGATAACCATTTTCTGGCTTTATTGGTTGAGAAATAAGCCCTTTTTTTTCATAAAACCTTATGGTCTCAACATTTATATCTAACTCTTTGGCGAGCTTGCCAATTGTCTTCATACCTATAGTCACTTATAAATTTAAATGATTTTACAATCTGTGAAATGAAGTATATTAAACGATTGCTTATCGTTCAATTAAGTCATTATTGCTAATAACGGTGAGTGTCTGTTTTGAGCTAAAGCTGTGTGAAAACTCTCAGCTTACAATTTTTATGCAACGCTACGTAAATTCAAAGGTAGTTTGACACCAAACATACTACAGATTTAAATCTACAGAGCCTTTTTTCGTTGTTATTTCCGAATTACGCAAGTTCAAAATAGTTTTCACACAGTCTGAGCTTGAAGGAGACGCTAACTCGCGTGGGGGGCGAAAGCGCCTTAGATTTAATACTCTAAATTTATTTAAAGCTTACATGCATGATTCAATGTCCGCTTTGGGGATTTGAGATCTAATTCCGTGAAAAAATTTTCGGCACAATCTCAATTGTGAATGGATGTGAGTTTTTATATAAAAACGACAACTTTAGGGTCCCTGATCTGCCGTTTTAACTCAAAAGCTAACTTCCGCTTTTGGCTAAAAGCCGTCCTTTTGAGGTGTTTTTTTAACACCTAAATAAGGTCAGTAAGTGGCATTAGTGATTATTAAGAGTCAATTTCAAACATTATGCGTAGTCACAAATAATTATTGTGTATCCCATGAAACAAGCAACCAAAGAATGCAAACTTAATGTTAAGCTTTGTTTAGGTTACGGTTTTAGAGTGGTGTTTACAGGAGGTGGCCCCCTATCATTATTTACTTTTTAAAAGCTCTTTTAGATAGGTTTGCCGCTTACTGGCATTACTTTGATTTTTAATAGCGCTAAGCAGTTTATCTCTTGTTCCTACAATATGAATTTCAGATTCAGCTCTTGTAATGGCTGTATAGAGCCATGCTCTATCTAAGTTTCTACCAGCCGACAAAGCGATGATAACCTTTGGAAATTGCGAACCTTGTGCCTTGTGGAGCGTAATAGCATATCCTGCCTTTACAGACTGAAGTAATATTTGTGTCAATGGTACGAATTTGTCTTCTTCATTTTCGAAATCATCCATCTGCACTATACCAAGCTGTCCATCCGTTTGCTCAACGGAAATCAATTTACCCAACGAACCGTTCTGCACACCTGCGTCATAGTTATTTTGTGTAAACAAAACAGGATCATCTAGATAAAATCGATCAAAAAAGTGTTGCCCGTCAATCTCAAATGCTAGTTGTTTGCCGTCTGGGTTTAATACTTTTTGACATTCCTCATTAATTTTATCAACAAGGGCGTTAGTCGGAGCCACTATACGGCTGTCTGACGGTGCTTGTTTGTAAAGTTTTACGCATGCATCTACCACACCTTCAAATTCTGTTTCATGAAACGTTATGGAACCAGTTGTTAATTTACTGGGAACAATTCCTTGATTGATTAACTTTGAATATTCAGGAATGCCAGAGCTTGCGCCTTGGCGCTTCACAATATTTAATTCAGTGTTATTTATGATTCTTGATTGCACTATGTCAGCTAATATATTCCCTGCACCAATAGGAGGTAATTGATTAGGATCTCCAACAAATAATATTCTTACTTCGGGGTCTATATGTATGACCATTTTAAATATGGTCGGTAAATCAATCATAGAGCTTTCATCAATAACTAATAAAAATTTGTTATTACCAATATCATCAATGGGTTCTTCTTTTAAAAATTTGGCAATCGTTGAGCAGGGTCGTTGGATACTTTGTCGCATTCTCATTGCTGCCCGACCACTTAATGCTACAGCTTTGATATTATAGCCCATCTGTTCGTAAGCATTTAAAACAGTATTAAGGACTGTTGTTTTACCGGTACCCGCTCCACCAGTTATGCATGAGATAGCATAACTGACTGAAGTTATGACAGCTTCACGTTGTTGTTCTTCCAATTCAAAGGAATTTAATTGAAAAGCACTTGAACAAGCATCATTTTCTGATTCGTTGTATGTCTCACCTTTATTGTGTAATTTTAAGAAACGTTTTTCTACTACATTTTCCATAATGTAAGTGGGGGTAAATTGATATACTCCACTATCAGGGTAAATGATAAATGCTCGCCTATCATAAGCTCCCGCCAGTGCTTTACTTACCAACTCATTACAACGCAACATATCTTTTAATGGCTTAACTAATTGCTTGTTAATAGCTATCGTATGTCCATTAGACGTATGCTTCCTTAAGCATTGAGTAACAGCAGCAATCAATCGTCTAGGGTCACCGTCTTTAATTCCAAAATGTTTTTTGGCTATTCTATCGTTTTGATTAAAGGTCATTCCAAAAATGCTTAATGAATAAGGGTTTTCTGTAATCATAAGTGATGGATCAGGATCAAATTTAATCCCATCTTTTTCAATTAATGATCCGTCGGTGACTCCTTTGAATTTATAGATGCGTTTTTGAATTGGCACCGGTATTTCATATTCTGTGAAGAACTTTGAATACCTCAGATAGGAAAATTTTTCGTAGCCCGTAATTAAGCTTACTGCGGAAACATTACCTAAACCCTTTACAGTCAATAATTTTGATAAATTTTTATCCTCTAAAATTTGGTATATATCACCGCCAAACGTTTGCCATAGTTTTTCTGCTGTTGCTATCCCTATCCCTTCAAAATGAGGGGTATCTGCAATAAACGATTTAAACCCTACTGGATTATTGGAAAGAATTATCTCCGCAGTAACAACCACTACATGATGCTTTTTGATGAAGTAATTCCCGTCAAAACTTTGAGTTTCTTCATAACTAGCATCACCTATTATCGCCCATATTTCACCCTCACAAGGCTCTGGTGAAATAGTGTTAGGGGCTTTAATTGTGTAGTAATCTATTTTACTCAGAACCGTATGGTGTAACTTATGAACTGAAACCGCACTAAAGTTAATTGACGTGTCTCTTTTTTTATAATTATTAAACACCTTTGTAATGCGAACAACAAGATCAGCCTTATAGGACGTTTGCATTATCTTAACTCCTCCATATCCATAAAAACGTCACTTAATTCGCTAAAGCGTCCCAACTTCCCCTTTAGGGCTTTATTTTCTGCTTCAAGCTCTAGTATGCGCTGTTCTAGTTCGGGAACTCTGGACTGTTCCCTAGCGGCCTTCATTGATTCTTTTTGTATTGCTTTGGGTGTTCGTGATTCATCTTCACCTTTGGGTGTTAAAGGTGGCAGAATAAGCCGGTTTCTTAGATCATTTTCAAGCTCAGCAAGTTCCTTTGCTATCGTAGGATTTTGTCTGAGAGCAGATTTAGAGAAACCACATGCTTCTGCAATAACTTTTCGACTCAGTTTATTGTCATGAACCATCTGCACGTATTGCTGATCGGTCATATTTCCTTTCCAGTCATTCCATTTCTGGATGTTTTGATTTTTCCCAACAGAACTCATTGTTTTTTCTCTTTTAATTTTTCGATTAAAGTTTGGTCGACATATATTGTAAATTAGGTTCACACTAACATTGGCTGGACTTATGTCAAAAAACGTGAATAAGTCCATGAACAGGCTTACTAGGTTGATATAAGTTCACTTCTTAACTTTTAGAACAAGAGGCTTTTGATCTTTGAAAAGTTTCTCTTGTAGGGTTCTAACTTCTTCTTGTAGAGATTTGTTGGCATGCTTAATTTCAGCTATTTCTTTATGTAGTTCATTGATAGTTTTCTTTTGCTCAGCATTTACTCGAATTGAGTCTGCGTGTGAGACTAGCATGTCACTTTGAATTAGGTGTTCCATCTCAATTTGTGTTTTAGCTGTATGCTTACCTATGTATTCATCACGCTCAGCCCGAAGCATATCCTTGGTTTTTCTTGCTGTGGATACTCCCTTACCTTTTGCTTTAGCGTCAAGAAGTCGCTTTGCTAAGTCTTCATTTTTAAGTTTGATCCAACCGACAATGCCCTGGTGGTTCTTTAACGCAGAACGCGATTCAAGAAAGGGGGTGGCTTTAATGACCTGTGCGTTTGAAAGCGTGACCTCCCTAGTATGTTCGTAGTCCCTTCTTTTAATTTTATCCTTTGCCTTTTCATATAGGTCTACCACTACATCAAACATAATCATGGTCTTATCAGGGCTTTTGGCGTGAAGAACCCAATCAGGGTATTCTTTGATTTCAGCCTCTACTTCCTCAACCTTTGGTTGTTCTTTTTCAAATTGTTTAAAGAAATCACTCATCGCTCGCCACCAGTTCAGCCTCTAACTTTTCAATGTGTTGTACCATTTTCTTGGCTTCGGCCACAATAGGGAAAGAAGCAATGATTTCACAATCTGCGGTGTCTTGCCATCTCGCTTTATTTGTTAGCATATTGTGTTCGTGAGACTTATTATTAACGCAAAAATTAGTGCATATTTGACATTTACTTGAGGTCGCAGACCCCGCCATCACTATGTTGTCCTTAATACTGCATTGAGCTACCTTTATTTCGTCGTTTAGCACAATACAGGCTCCGTAGCTGTGGAACATCATGGTGTGTACGTTTTCGTTAATTTCCTCATGAAACTCTGCTAATTCCACTAGGGATAGCATTTTAATATCTCTATCACCTAAAAGTTTTTTAGCAAGCTTTCTTACTTTCTTGATTGATGGGCCAACCCACTTATCTTCCTGGTCGTTAATTAATATGCGCTTTACCACTTCACTTACAAAATCTCTTCTCACTTGTGCTGATTCCACTTCGTTTAGTTTGTTTAGAGAATAGGCTTGTGTATGAGGGTTGTTGTGACGCATTTCCTGCCTGATTGTAGCTTCAAGATTACCATCGAACTTACGCAAGCCGAATGCCATTTTCAGGTGACGTAAGTTATGAGGAATAATATCAGGGTAAGTCTCAGCAACAGATTTATGAGAGCGCGCTATAAACTTATGGTAATATGATTTTAGTCTTTTCCGTAAAGTGACTTTACTAAAGGCTCTCTTAATATTGCCAGGTATGTTTTTTTTTGTCCA
Organism: Cognaticolwellia beringensis; assembly: GCF_002076895.1. Lineage (NCBI taxonomy): Bacteria > Pseudomonadati > Pseudomonadota > Gammaproteobacteria > Alteromonadales > Colwelliaceae > Cognaticolwellia > Cognaticolwellia beringensis. The sequence goes on along the minus strand of NZ_CP020465.1, from coordinate 798,787 downwards.
ATTACCTTTATATGTCGGAACAAAAAGCTTTAACCCTAGTGCTTCTTTATCAACCCATGATAGAGTGTTGATTAATTTAATTACTTCAACTCCAAGGGGTGATAAACCTCTTTTAGCAACAATGCCTCCGCCTGTCTTAATGATTTTAGATTTAAGTATTGCATCTACATCCCATTCTCCATTGACATCTAGATATTCAATAGCTTCCATCCAGTCAGATCCGACGCTATGACACTCACTAATACGCATCAATGTAACTGATAGCAGTATAGCTATGCATGCTCCGTGTATTTCTTCTACGCAATCATTTATTTGGCTAAATGACTTAAACGGAAAATCAGTGAGTTCAGGGTTAATAGCATGTATTTTTTTTACAAATTCCAGTCGTTTTTGGTGGGATTTATTATGAGCACTTTTAGGGTTAAACTTTATGAAACCAGAAATATTATCTTTGAATATTGATTTTTTGTGGGCTGTTCCGTTTATGATTGCTAAGGATATTTCTTTATCTTTGAAGGATGTGAAATAGCATTGCAGTAATTGACATTTTTCACTGCGTATCAGTTTAATAGCATCAGCTAGCATCAGTGTAGCGACCGGCATTGGTACCATGCCAAAACTTTCTCCTCTTTCCCACTGCGAGTATGTCAAGTCAAAGTTTTCAAGTATAGGTGTCATTACCCTCACTAAGATAACGTTGGGAATAGAGAGTTCAATTCCGTCCTGTTTGTGACGCATCGAATAGCTTGTTTTAAGTGCCTCCAGTAATAACCTCACTGTTCCATTGGACATTAATACTCCATCATCAATCGCCGTATCCTTAATACAAGAAGTTACATCTTTCATTGTCCAATTATTTAATAGTTTCTTGGGTCCTTCCTTCTTATTAAGTTGAGTAAGCAGTTTTTCAATTCCATTTTTATGCTTCCTCATTGTGCTGTGCGCATAGCTCAATGTGTTATACCCATCCTGATAAGGAAAGTCATGAAGTATCATTTTTTGAACCCAAATTAAATTTCGCTCATCAATACTGCTAAAGTGTAAGTTCATTAACTCGTCAGTTGACCTATCTTTTATTATCCATATTGGTTGGCCTAGCTGGTTTATTGCCCCAGTAGACTTTACTCTAGGAGTTGTTGATTGTGGCTCAACCAAGCCTTCAACAATGCCATTGTGTATATCTTCTTTTACTGCCATGTTAAAAGCCCCTAAAACAATGGTGGGTAAGGTATAGTATGCGTCTTAGCAAGTTCTTTGGCTTGCTCTTGCATTTCAATAGGGAAGCGTTCAAATAGCATTGACCATTGAGCGTGCTTAAATATATGTTCCCCTACCTGTTGTTTATCATGGTTCTCTTTGATTTGTTCAAGCTCAGACTCCATGTGATTAATGTAGCAGAGCATCATCCAAGCAGACTTCACATCCTTAATGATTATTATGCCGCCCTCGGGGTTTGATTTATCCATTATTCCGCCAAAAATAGTCACGCCATATTTTTTTGGGGTTGCTGCACATTCATTAATAAACCCAATCACATCGTCATTAGACATTCCTTTTGGGGCATGAAATTGTTTATCAACTTCATCGACGCTCAACAGGTGGTATGTGTCTACGATACTTACAGCTTCCTCATACATCTTGTTAGAGATTTGTATATTGGCTTTTATACCATTTTGGATGCGTTCTTTGGCTACACCGTTCTCTCTGTATGCATCGACCTGCTGTTCGCTGTGAGCGGTGCGTTTTGCGTTTTCTTTGTCAGTTATATCTTCGCTTTCTTCAAAGATGATTCTGCTTTGGCGTATAGCATCTGAACTCAAAGAGATCTCTTTTGGGGTATTACGATTATTCAAATGGCGTGTGTGACGAATTTTCAAAAAATTTGCGTGATTTATGATGAATTGAGTAAATAGCCATTGAAATGCCCCTTCACCATTGACTTCACTGTGAAACTTTAGTTCTTTCTCCGATTTTTTAAAAGCACTTTTAAATAAGCTATCCTTTGCAACTAAGAAGCTAAGATTTATAAGAGAGCCCCCAGTTAATCTTTCCCTACGCCCATAATAAAGCCATGCTTCTTGCTGCTTAGTTATATAAGGCTGTGCTTGCTTCATATCTTTATGCCAGTTTATGTATGTAGTAAAAAGGGGGTCTCCTTTTTTATATTCAATCGTTTTAAAATCTTGACCAGTTCTTCGTTTGGCTTTATCTTTCGAACGGCCCTTGTGATGAACGAATTTAATGGAATCTACCTGAATATCATCAGTGATAGCTTGTAATGTATTCCCTCGATTAAATTGCTTTAAATCATCTAATTTTAACCTGTATTTATTTGACGATTGAATGCTCTCAGAGGAAAGCAACCAAGACATGACAAGGTTTTCTGATTTTGTTGGTATAATCATTGATGCTAAGCTAAAGTTCGGTATCGGAGATGCTCTTAATTTTTTTCCGCAATAAAGCCTAATTGGAACCTTTATGCTTTCATGTTTATTTTTGGAAGGTGAAACTGTTGAATTGTATGATATTTGCTCTTCCAATCTTTTAATGATACTTGCACTAGAGCTCTCTTCTTCTGGTAAGCTTTTTACTAAGCGTATAAAATTCTGTGTCGAATGTCCTTCTGACTCAGCCCACATCAGTCTATTTTCAAGGTTTGAAGATATCTCGCCTCCAGACATTTTTTTAGCCTCAACTTTTGAAGGTAATAGAGCCTCGTAAACTTTAGCATACATAGCGCTCGCTTCGAGATAATCAGTTATAGGTGTTTTCGTCGCTCTCCCATACATTGAACTTAATGGGGCGCATTCTATAGACCAAGTACCATCTTCTATCCTGTCTTTTAAAACCTCATAAATAGTTCGCTCTTCATCCCACATTATTTTACGTAAGAAAAGTCGTTTTTGGCGCATGGTATTGAGGTACCACATAGCAAACCAGCGCAAGTTAGTTATAAGTTTAGAATCAGAATAAGGACACTTAATTTCTTCACCTGTTTCATAATTAATAGTAAAGAGTTGCGATAGTGCTGGCTTAGGCGTGACATCATCCTTTTTTATTTCAGGGTTATTTTGATCTGACACATAAGGGAGTAGCTTATTACCATTAGCAAAGTTGGGTTCTGCAGTTGTGATATTAAGTTGAGTTGCCCAAGTTACCACTATTAGAAGTTTATTCTGGTAGCCGTGAAGCGAATTACTTCCAGTGCCAGTATTCTCAGATAGATACAATAGAAATTGGTGTATTACATTGTGAGGTAAATCCCCCTCTGGCAAGGTTAATAATCTGGCCCAGGTTTCATTGTTATCTAAGCCTTCGTCATGGGTTGTTAGGTATAAAAAGAAACGATTAAGCAGGTCAATATAACCACTTTTTGTAGACTCGCTACGCCCGATAAACACGTCATAGTATAAGTACGCAATGATTGCTTGGCAAAAAAGTGAGTTTTTAAATGGTTCTGGGATTTCAAGCGTTTTATCGGTTAATTTACCTTCTTCAGTTTCTAGCAAATCAAGTTTAAAATGCACTTTGTCTTTGAGTTGTTCTAGATGAATGGTTTGCTCTGCGACATATTTAGAGAGATAACCAAGCCCCTCTTTTTCCATTGTAATCTCATCCCCTGTGGTTATTTCATTATCCATTTTGAGCCTATTTCTTTCTTTTTTTATTTTTATCGCGATTTTCATGGCGAACCATTCTCATCTCTTCCGCTTTGTCGTAGTCGCCTTCCACAAGACAAGCTACTTCAATGTAGAGTTGAGTCGTACTGGAGTTAGCATGGCCAAGCCTGTCTTGGATAAGGCGCGAATTTATTCCATTTTTACGACAGAAAATGGCCATATTGGTAGCATATGAGTGTCGTAACTTTTGAAAACTTTTGTTATTTAGTTCATGGTGATTCAAATTATTTTTTGCATTCCGAAAAGTCGTCGTTCCATGTCTTGGGGAAAGCTTTCTTCCACTTCGGTGGCAAAACAAGTGCTCACTTTTTTTGTATATAGCTTTGTGTTTCTCTATAAAGTCGAAAACTTTAACCGCTAACTTAGGTTTTATGATTACATTTCTTGCCTTCCCCCCCTTCGACCCTTTCCCAATAATATTTCTCAAATCAATTTCATCACCAAATTTGTAGGTTAATCGGGCTTTTTTAAACCTTTCAATAGAAAAGTTATTCTTTCGCACTAGCTCCTCCGCCCTTACTCCTAACTCATACCCGACTCTTAGTGCTATTTCATCTCTCTCTTTTTCAAAGTCCCCATCGACTTTCAAATGCTTTATTAGTTCTTCAAACAAACCAGTAGGAATGTAGCATTGGTGGATTCTATCCGCATCATCAAGCTTCCCAAGTGTCCCTGAGATTTCTTTGTAATTAAATGATAGGCTCCTGTCTTCTCTAAATCCAAATTGAGCGGCTTTTTCAACCAGATCGATTAATACTGTTTCAACAGAATTCATGCGCGATATTGATGTAGGATTCCCGTCTTTCTCTTGAAAAGGTAGTTCTTTCATGTATAAGGCTTGCATAAAGCCTTGCGTCTCTTTTGTGGTTATAGTTTGAATAGTAGCTTGATACATCCTCATTGTTCCAAAGAACATTGCTATAATACTCGCATACTGCTCAATAGTGCTTAGCTCCCAGCTTCTTTTTCTGTCTGCTTCACACATTTTGGCAAACAAAATAGTGGGGGTTATATCTATTTCCCCATTTTTTTGGAAAAACGCCCAATAGGTTGAATCGATGCCGTGCTTTTTAATTACAAACTCTTTTTTAGTCAACACTTAACTTACCACTATGTAGCTTTGTAGATACAATAACACAAAGAAAAATATCTACAAATAATTCGTTCAATACACAGTGACGAAAAGTAACCATAACGCCCGCCTGAACCATTATCGCTAATAGAGCCCATTCTGGAAGTGATAAGCGCTATTTTTGCCCCTTCGTTCAGTTGTTTTTGCAGGCTAGCAACAACTCTCAGTGGTGCTACCGCATTAACTTCAAACTGTTCACGTATGGTATCTAAGTTAAGTTCGGCTAGGCTTTCATCACGTAAAATACCGGCGTTACACACCAGTACATCAATATGCACAGAGCTTAATGCTGATACCATAGTAGCAATACCAAGGTCACTTGCTACATCGATATCTTCAATAATATTAACTGCAAGGGCTTCTAGCTCAGTAGACGATTTTCGACACAGCGCATATACATTATCTCCTTGCGCTTTAAAATGCATGCACATGGCTAAACCTATGCCACGATTTGCGCCAGTAATAACAATATTATTGCTCATTTATTTTTCCTTAACTTTTAAAATGTAAATAATTATTCAGCATTAAAACTAAAAAACCACTTCAAGTGAAGTGGTTTTTATATGCTATCAATCGATAAGCTTTTTTACTAAGCGTTAGGCTTATTCGCCACACTTACCTTCTTTAGCTTTTGCGGCTTTACCTTCACCACATTTACCTTCACCACATTTGCCTTTGGCTTTATCTTTCATTTTGCCTTCACCACATTTACCTTTGGCTTCGTGCTTCATTTTACCTTCACCACATTTGCCTTCGCCGCATTTACCTTTGGCTGCATCTTTCATTTTTCCTTCGCCGCACTTGCCTTCACCGCACTTGCCTTTGGCTTTGTCTTTCATTCTATCTTCGCCACATTTACCTTTGGCTTTGTCTTTCATTTTTCCTTCGCCACATTTGCCTTCGCCACACTTACCTTTCTCGTGTTCATCAGCAGACACTATGGTCATTACATCTTGAACAGCAAATGGATTAGTTTCTGCTTTTACTGGCATTGATGCCGCAACTGCTAATGCAAACAAGCCTAATAAAGCCGCAATTGAAGATTTTTTAATTAATTTCATACTGTTTTCCTTTTGTTTTATCAATTTGACACTACATCTATACGTATAGCTATTTACAAAGACCATATACAATGAAAATAAATTTCAAGCGCTGTAAATTTTTTTCAATTAATTTTAATAACCTTTTTGTTTTTACAACACCATTGAGCCTAGCTTTATCTCCATGAAACCACAAGTAAAAAAAATAATCTTAGCCCCTATGGAAGGCGTGGCTGATGAGTTAATGAGGCATTTATTAACATCTTTAAACAATTATGATTTTTGTGTAACGGAATTTGTTCGCGTTGTTGACTCCTTATTGCCGAAGCATGTTTTTAGAAAAATTTGTCCCGAATTAGACTATGGCTGTATGACTCAAAGCGGCACCCCTTTAAGAATGCAACTACTGGGCCAAGAACCTGACTGGATGGCTGAAAATGCAGTCAGAGCACTCGCTATGGGCTCACACGGTATTGACGTTAATTTTGGCTGTCCTGCTAAGGCGGTGAACAAAAGCAAAGGCGGTGCTGTATTACTAAATGAGCCAGAAAAAATACATCAAATTATGGCTAAAATGAGGAGTGCTATTGGCGTAGACGCTACCTTGTCTGCAAAAATAAGACTCGGATTTACTGATGCCTCAAAATTAGATGAAATTGTTAGCGCTGTGCAATCAGCCCATGTTAATCAATTAACAATTCATGCCAGAACAAAACAAGATGGCTATCGCCCTCCGGCTTATTGGCACTTTATTGCCGAAGTTAGAAAAAAATATGATATTGAAATTTTTGCTAACGGTGAAATTTGGAATAAAAATGACGCCGAAAACTGTATAAGTCAAAGCCAAACGCCTAATTTAATGCTTGGCCGTGGTGCACTAGCTTTGCCAAATTTGGCTAATGTGATTAAGTTTGATGAAACACCCATGCCTTGGTCTGAACTTATCGGCATATTAAAACGCTACAGTGAATTAGAGTTACAAGGTGATAAAAGCTTCTATTTTTCAAGTCGTTTAAAACAATGGCTGCGCTATTTGAGACTACAATATCCGCAAGCAGAAAGCTTATTTAATGCTATAAAACTGTTAAAAAATAAAGATGAAATACTTCATCAAATAGATATTGTGGCATCGACATAACGATTTAACGCTATAAACCGCTCCTGATATCCTTATTAATATTCTCTCCAATTTTGAGAAAATTATTATTAGGCTAACGCTGATTTTTACCATGCAACAAGGTAAGATAATTGTTATTAAAGACAATTAATTTACCTTAAATAAGAAGTAACGATAGTGAAGAATGGTTCAGAACTAAGAGCACGATATAATGACGTCAATCGTGGCGTTTACTTTATCGGCACAACACCGCCTAAAAGTGATACTCCAACCGAGCAAGTATCGACAATTGCAGACAAGTTACTTGAACGAGTTAGCGATATCGACTTTGACGGTTTAATTGTTTATGACATTCAGAATGAAGATTCACGAACTTCAAAGCCGCGCCCTTTTCCGTTTAAGTCGACTCATGACCCTCGACTTTATTCCTCACTTTTACAGCAAAAGTCAAACCGCCCCGTGATCACTTACAAAAGCGTTGTGCAATCAAATAGTGATGACTTTAATCAATGGGCTAACGAAGCTTGGCATGACTATGGTATTCGCGACATTGTACTTGTCGGCAGTCCTTCCCAGCAAAATAATATTAGTCTGCCTTTGGGCGAGGCCTATAAAACTTTAGTCGCCAATGAAAACAATTTTTTTATTGGCGGTATTACTATCGCTGAGCGCCATGCGAATAAAGGTAATGAGCATGCTAAATTAATTGAAAAACATCAACAAGGCTGTAACTTTTTTATCTCGCAAGCTATTTATAATGCTCAAGCAACCATTGATGTGTTAACCCGCTATGCTATTGAGTGTCAGCAACAAGGTATTAAACCACAACGAATCATTTTAACCTTCTCGCCTTGTGGTAGTAAGAAAACGTTAGAGTTTATTGAATGGCTTGGTGTTAGTGTTCCTGAAGCAACAAGTTTACGCATTTTAAATGCTGAAAAACCATTATACGAATCAATTAGAATTTGCAGCAATACCTTAGTACAAATACTCGATGCTGTATTACCCTACAAATTACCTCTAGGGCTTAATATTGAGAGTTTAACCAACCGTAAAGAAGAAATTGACGGTTCAATACTGCTTTACAAACTGTTGCGTTCAACGATGGATAATTATTTAGCTAAGCAAGAGCTCAACGGACTTTTTACTAACTAGTAAACAATTCCTATATTATATAGGCAGTAATTTCAAAGCAGGTAATTAAGCAATTTTAGGTGTTTTTCTCTTAGATACGCTATGCTTAACTAGATTTTATTTATCAGTTTAAAAGGGGTTTTAGGTATGTCAGGTACAGCGATGGTTGTGGCAATTGTGTTTATCTCTGTTGGCTTTGGTGTGCTATTTGACATGTACAAAAAGCATTTAGAGTTTAAAGAAAAAACCTTAAACCACAATAGCCAGAGTAATGAACAAGCTGTAGCTATGAATAAACAAGTTCAAGCACTTGAAGAGCGTATGCAAGTGTTAGAAAAAATTGTCACTGATGAAGGTTATGACATAAGAAAAGAGATCAACAAGCTGTGAGAAAAATATAGCTATAAAAAACATAGCTATAAAAAAAATAGCTATGAGCTGTCAGTAATGAGCTGTCAGTAATGAGCTGTCAGTAATGAGCTGTCAGTAAAATAAAGACAAGTCTAACTGCAAGCTACAACTAATTGCTTTCTTTTAACTGCTAGCTGACAGCTTCAAACGCTTAACTATCTTTTAACTGATACCTGTAAACTTCCAAATAGTTTTTATTTAATATGAAATTAATCATGAGATCAGAGTTTGATAATTTGCGAAACAATCCGCTGCATAGCGTTGAAAGTGATGTAAATGGTGAGAAGCAAGTGGTTAAAATCTTTCGTCACCAAGCGCTTATTTCAAAAAGAGTTACGCTGAAAAAATCAGTGCGTTATTTTGCGATCAAAGCTTACCAGCAATATCTAACTGAAGAGGAAACCTAAATACGCTGAAAAATTATTTTAGCTGTAAGCTTTCAGTATCGAGCTGTCAGTAAAAACAAAACAAGCCTCCATAGTTTCGCTCCCAAATCATCTCTGCCTTTTAACTGATCGCTGAAAGCTTATAACTTAAAGCTCAATCAAATATCTGACAACGACTCTAAAGTTTTGCCATGTGGGATCGGGAGTTTAGTTTCAGGGTCAACTTGAACAAAAACAATGTCATCCGCTAGACATATTGTTTTTTTGGTGATTTTGTTACGCATCATGCAAGTAATTGTAATCGACGTTTTTCCAACCGACTTAGTTGATAAACCAAATTCAACAACGTCGCCTTGTTGAGCAGGCGATTCAAAATTTATTGCACCAATATGCTTAGTGACCAAACAGTTTGTTTCAAGCTGACATATAGCATAGATGGCAGCTTCTTCGTCAATCCAAGCTAATGCTCTGCCACCAAATAATGAATTGGCATAATTTAAATCATTTGGCAAAATTAGCCGACGAGAGAGAAAGCGCATGGGTATCCTTACTTATAGCGAGAAGCCAACACAATAGTGTGTCGGCTGTTAAATTTTAAACAGATTTGGCAGCAATAATATCTTGAACTAGTGCTAAACCAGATTGCTTACATTCGGGTAAATCAACGTCTGTTGTAGACAAAGCATGGGTTCTATCACCCCATTTTACGACATGCGCGCTCCAGGTTAAACCACCACCAAAGGCAGGAAGTAACACATAAGACTGCTTGGCGATAAAACCTTCTTCTATCGCTTCTACAAATGCGACCAAGGTTGTTGCCGCCGACATATTGCCATACTTATGAATATTGATAAATACTTTATCTTTGTCCATTTTTAAACGCTTTACGAGAGTATCAATAATACGCAAATTTGCTTGGTGAGGAACAACACTCGATATTTGATCGGCACTCAATTGCGCTTGCGTTAATGCTTTGTCACACGCTTGAGCCATGCCAGCAACTGCTTTTTTGAAAATTTCTTGCCCTAAAAACGCCCAATTGCTTTGTCCGAGCAAACGTCCTTTGTTGGCATATTTCATCCCCCAGCCTTGCACTGAAAGAATATCTCTAGATTCGCCATAGCAACCTAAAGCTTGTGTTATAACGCCAGTTTCTTCAGCACTTTCTTCCAAATAAAGTGCTGCAGCGCCATCACCAAATAATACCGCAACATCTCGATTACTCCAGTCCATAATAGGTGAAATAGTTTCAGCACCTATTACCAGTGCAGATTTAACTACACCGCTTTTGATCATAGAGGTTGCAACACTTAAGCTATACATACCACCGGTACACGCCGTACTAACATCGATACAAGCGGCATTTTCAGCCCCCAGTAAACGCTGAACATTAGAGGCTGCATTAGGACAAATCTCATCAAATGTCGTGCTACCAAACACAATTAATTCAACATCTTTAGCCGTTTTTCCCGCAGCAGCTAAGGCTCGTGCACAGGCAACATGAGCTAATTCACTCACGGTAACATGAGAAATTCTTCGCTCTTTCATGCCTGTTCTAGAAGTGATCCATTCATCATCTGTTTCTAGAAACGTCGCTAAGTCATCATTGGTAAGGATAGCGGGCGGTAAGCATTTGCCCCAACCGGTAATTGCTGCGTATGTCATAATAAGCCTTTTTTGCTGTTATTTACTTTAAGAAGCAAAGAATAATCTATTTTTTATCGTATTATGATACTACAAAATATCAGATTATTGACGAATTTTTACGGTATTTATCGTCTATATTTAGCATAAACGTTGCTTAAACTATATTTTGGATAATATTAACTCATAGCTTTTACGCCAATCTTTATAATCGATAGGGATGGTATTAGTAGCATGGTTTTGAACTAACACTAGAGATGGAAAGCCGTTGATCGGCAGGTTTCTCATTCTAGTCATTTCTTTTATGAAAATATTATTAACTTGCTCACTATTCATTTTTGCTAAAAAGTCACTACTGTCTAAGCCAATTTCAACTGCCAACGCATGCAATGTATCTATATCAGATGGATTTTTTGCATGTAAATAATAAGCGTGCTGAATCGCCGTGAGCATGGCCTGCTCTTTGTCGCTACCCCGTGCAATTATTGTCGCTCGACAAGCTGGATAAGTAGAGCGCCTTGGTAGACATTGTTGCCAAAAATCATAATTGAATTCTGTACCTAGCTGTTGAGATATATTGCGCCAAGTTTGCTGTAAGAAGGTTTGCATTTCTTCGGGCATGATTTCATCACAGTCTGTTGCCAATCCGCCAAGACCATAAATAATATCGACATGAGGCGCGAGCTCTTTTTGCAGTCGCTGCCACGTAGGAGCATAACCCCAACACCAACTGCACATGGGATCGTAAATATAATAGAGTTGCGCTTTCAAATTTTTATCTCCTTTAATATTAGTTTTAATAAATTCATGGCCATTGTCATTGCCAGCAAAATATCACTCGATATGGTGTATACCAACTTTAGCTAAACTAGCCGAAGCTAAATAACAAAAAGCCCAGCATGGCTGGGCTTTAATTTAATAAGCTTAACAAAAGATTATTACTGTTTCATAAAACAGGATTAAAACGGCATCTTCATCCCTGGAGGCATTTGCATACCACCAGTTAGTGCACCCATCTTATCTTTGTTTTGCTCTTCTACACGACGCACAGCATCATTCATTGCTGCTGCAACTAGGTCTTCAAGCATATCTTTGTCATCTGCCATTAAGCTATCATCGATAACTACACGGCGAACGTTATGGTTACCTGTCATAGTCACTTTAACCATGCCAGCACCAGACTCGCCTGTTACTTCCATATTGGCTAGCTCTTCTTGTGCTTTTGCCATTTTCGCTTGCATTTGTTGGGCTTGCTTCATTAAGTTGCCCATGCCACCTTTCATCATAATTTTTCACTCCAAATGTAATATGCCGCCAAAGATAGTAGTTAACGGCTAAAAATTCAAGTAGCGATTATCGCGCTACGATAGTTTCTTGATCAAGCTCAGCTTGAAATTGTTGTTGCAAGGCAATCACTATTTCATCTTCAGCTAACACTTGCTTTGCGTATTCATAACGTTTTGCATTAATATCTGATTGAATTTGATAGGGATCTGCCACCGTTTTTTCAACAATGTTTAACTCAACGGTAACTTGTCGTTGTAAATATTCAGATATTCGTGCTTCTAATTGCTTGTGTGCTGCATCACTATTTAAGTGTTTTATCGATTGATCTAATTGTAATATCAACACATCGTCTGTCGATGCTTCATCAACCGTAGCATGAATGGCTAACTGCCTTAAACGAGCGATTAAGGACATGCTGTCAATCATGTGTGCCCATTTATCGACCTGGTTTGCTAACTTTATGGTTGCGGGGTTAATAACATCTTCGCTATAAGGTTGCTCAGGTAATGTGGCTAAATCAGGTACATTAGGCTGTTCTACAACATTATTTTTAACCGCTTCCACACTTGTATCGTCACTTGTCTCTGATATGGGACGTACTTTAGCCCCATTAGGCTTTTTTCCGCCCTCCTCCATCGACTTTTTCCTGCTTCTCAACATATTTCGAGTAGCGATTGCAGCAGCCACTGGCGATGAGAATGACGTTTTATCGTTATTATCTTCTGGTGAGTCTGCAATTTCGTCTGTTGTTGAAGCAACCGCTCTGTCATCTTCTATAACTGTAGTGTTTTGATGAGGAATAATTTCATCAGTAATACTCTGCTCAGGTTGTAATGATTGCGACTCAGGTATTTGCTCAGTAAGCGAATTGGCTTGATGATCTATTGCTAACATCTCCGCTGTGAGCACATCATTCGCCTGAGACTCCTGAGCTGACAATATGCCAGCATCTTCACTCTGCGTTTGTTCTACTTCAATAGAGCTAGCGTGTGGTTGTGCTGCATCACTATCAATTGGCGCCGTATGACTAAAACCTGAATTGAACGGGTCGTTTTCTAATAATACTTCTTCTTGAACTGAATGCGACAGCTCTGGCTCAGGGGTAGTGATATTACTTTTTGCCTGAAGGTTGTCTGCTGCTAAATCATCAGTTTTTGCGATTGAGGCTGTTTCACCAAGTGTTAGTTGATCAAGTTCTTTTTTGAACAGTTCATCTGTTTTCTCAATCGCTGCAACAGGTAAGTCTTGATTATTAACAACGGGTTTGAACGCTAACAACCTTAAAAGCATCATGTCAAATGCAGCCTGTTCGTCATCTGCGTAAGGTAAATCTTTTCTAGCCGTTAAGACTATCTGATAATAAAGCTGAACATCTTCGGGCGACATTAATTGGCAAAATCGCGTTAACAGTTGTTGATGCTCTGTCGGTAAACTAAAGTTAGCCTCGACAACTTGTGTCATGGCTATTTGGTGTAACAATTGGATCAGCTCAGCGGATAATCGGCTGTAACTTGGTGCATATGAAGCAATAGACAGTGAAAGTTGCATTAAAGCAGTGGCGTCTTGTTTTAATAAAGCGACGAGGATTTTGAAGACCCAGTCTCTGTCAACTCCACCTAACATTTGCTGGACATCGTTTCTTGTAATATTGCCATTCCCTTGTGCAATACATTGGTCAGTTAAGCTTAAGCAATCACGCATACTACCACGCGCAGCTTTGGCTAAAAGTGCTATAGCTTCGTCATCAAATGATACCGACTCTTGATTTAGTATCTCTATAACTTTATCGCTAATTTGCTTTATTGTTAGCGCTTTTAAGTGAAACTGTAAACAGCGAGAAAGCACTGTAACCGGTAACTTTTGTGGATCTGTCGTCGCAAGAATAAACTTAACATGCTCTGGCGGCTCTTCCAGTGTCTTTAATAAAGCATTAAAGCTACTTTTTGATAGCATATGAACTTCATCAATCAAGTAAACCTTATACCGACCCCTTGTTGGCGCATATTGTACGTTGTCTAATATTTCACGCGTATCATCGACCTTTGTACGAGAAGCGGCATCAATCTCAAGTAAATCAACAAATTTACCTTGATCAATATCAACACATGCGTCACAAACGCCACACGGTGTTGCAGTGATACCTGTTTCGCAATTTAGGCTTTTAGCAAAAATTCTCGCGATGGTAGTTTTACCAACACCACGCGTTCCGGTGAATAAATAGGCATGATGTAAACGCTTTTGAGTAAGTGCATTAACCAAAACAGTAACGACATGCTCTTGGCCCATAAGCTCACTAAAGGATTTTGGTCGCCATTTTCTTGCTAAAACCTGATAGCTCATACTTCAGCCTTAATCGCCAGCATATTGCAATAAAGAAAATACAGATAAATCCATATCTTCGAGTTTTTTTTCACCGCCTAAGTCCGGTAAAGATATTACAAATGCAGCATCAGTTACTTTTGCACCTAAGCGTCTTATCAACTTGGTTGTAGCTTCTATCGTGCCACCAGTTGCCAGTAAGTCATCGACAATTAAAACATTGTCGAGCTCTGTTAGCGCATCTTGATGGATTTCTAAAGTGTCGTGCCCATACTCTAGCTGATAATCTTGCATATAAGTAGCTCTTGGCAACTTCCCTGGCTTACGAACAGGAACAAACCCTAAGCCCATTGCTAGTGCTAATGGCGCGCCAAAAAGAAATCCTCGCGCTTCAGTACCAACAATTTTGGTATAGCCACCATCTTTAAATTTATCAGCTAAAATATCTATGGTGAGCTTGAATGCGTCTGCATCATCCAATATCCCGGTTACGTCTCTAAACATAATACCGACTTTAGGATAATCAGGAATGGTGTGAATTGCGGATTTGAGTGTGTTAATTTCTGTTTCAGTCATGTTCTAAAAGTCAAAAGATATTTTAGTTACAGAATAAAGCAATTCACTGAAAATTTATAGTGACTGAAGGCGAGTATTTGGCGATAGTAAATCATTTATCAATTTAAGCAGGTTTTGCTCATCTATCGGCTTATCAATGATTGCCGAAAACAAACTGGTATCGCAAATATTCTTCACCGTTTTACGCCCTTGTGTGGTCATAAATATAACTGGCTTTTCTGAATAAATTTCATGCTGACGAATATGTTTAGTTAACTGAATACCATTCATAATTGGCATTAAGTGATCAACTATAATTAAATCATAACAATCATTTTGCAGTTTTTCAGATGCTGCAAGGCCATGACATGCGGTATTAATAAAATAACCTTGAGCAGATAATAATGCACTAAGACTATCGAGTATTGCTGGGTTATCGTCTACAACGAGTATTTTCATGCTAACTACAAGTGTCTTTGATTAATTTGATAACAATGTAAACCAACCGGCCAACATTGGTAATAACGGCGCGGCAAACATCACTAATACTGCTGTAAATATATGAACGAGCGATGTGCTATCTTTAAAGTTTTCTTCTGACATGAGCATTCCTTTCGTTTGATTAATCGGCGCGGATTGTAGACCAAAAGTGCTTTAAAAGGTAGTGTTATTTGATTTCGTAAAGTGAAATTGGTATCAACAAGTTTACCAGCCCCGTAGGTCAAGCATAAAAAAACCAGCCTAATAGGCTGGTTTTTAGTGTCATACAATCTAAAACTAAATTTTTAGATAGAAACTTTTTTACGTTGTGCTGTGTCTTTAATGAAACTTTCCCAACCCTTTGCTGATCTTCGGGTTTTAGGATCTTTCATCGCAAGACTAATAGCTTTGTAAGCTTGCTTATACTGTTCTAAATAAAAGTGTGATTCTGCAATACTCATATGCAGTTTACCTTCATCTTTAACACCAAGCTCTAAAGCTTTGCTTAACGCAACAATTGCTGGTTTAAACTGTTCATCCTGCTTTAATAACATACCTTGCTTGCTGTAATGCTTAGAAAGGTTAGTCATTTTAGCCAATTCACCGTAATACTTAGCCGCTTTATCGATATGCTGAGCAGCATGCCAAGCGTTAGCTAGTGAAGATAAGTTTTTATCATCACGAGGTACTAAACCAGAGTCTATATGCTTTTCTAGCAATAAAGCCGCTTTGTAAGGCACTGCATTTTGCGAGTATAAACTTGCTAGTGTTTTAATTTCAGATTCTTTAACAAGGAAACCTTGTTTATAAGCCAGGTCAAGTGTTTCTAGACCTTTCTGATAATCTTCAACTAGCAAGTAAAACATGCCAAGTTGAGTCCACCAAGTTTTATCTTCTGGGAATATTTGAATAACAGTTTCAAGCGTTTTAACAGCATCTTTATATTTTTTATTTTCATAAAATGAAGTAACTTTCAATATATAAGGATTTTTGTTTTGCTTGTCACCGTAAGCTGCAATCGCATTATCTGCTGGAACAATCATTTTATCTAATTGTTTCAACGCATAATGTGCATTAGCTATTTTAGTCCAAGTATCACCATCTGATTTACCCGTAAAATCCATCCAAGCTTTATAATTGACTAGGGCTTCTTCATACGCTTTTGTTTGCATCTGCAAATCAGCTAACAACTTAATCGCTTCACCATGATCACCCTCATTGAGAATGTCAGGTTCTACAGCAATTTTTAGGTATTTGATCGCGTTAGCTTCTTCATCACCCATAGTTGCATACATAACCGCTATAAAACGAGCAACATAAGCTTTGTCGTAGTCTTTCTTAGCATCAATATCTAAAAGAATAGTTAAAGCACCTGGAATATCATCCGCTGAATAAGATTCAAAGGCTTTACCTACTTTTTTACCAACACTAGGACCAACAAGCTGAGTTTTACGCTTTGGCTTTTCTGAATCTTCAGCGCCGGCTGCAGAAACTTCTGCAACCATTGGCAATTGAATTAGAACAACTGAAATAATTAACAGTAAAGATGAAAAAATCTTATTCATTATTAATTTCCTCCGTCCATTTTAAAGTCAAGTCGTACAGTCAAACCAGGTTGTCTCATAGGTTTACCATCAACAACTTTCGGTTTGTACTTCCATTTTCGCAAAGCTCTTTTAGCTTCTTTGTCAAAAACGCGCTTTGGCTCGGCTTCAATAACATCAACATCTTCAACACCACCAATTTCATTGATAGTAAATGAAAGCGTAACCCAACCTTCTTTACCATCACGAGCAGCTTGTATTGGGTATTTAGGCTCAATACGAACTATCGGTGTTGCATCTCCGTCACGACCAAAACCAGCACCAGGTGCAGAAATACCTGCATTTGCTCCGGCTAACTGAACACCAGGCATATTAAACGTTAATCCACCAGAATCATTATTAGTCTCAGGCTCTGGAGCTTGAGGCTTAGGTGGCGTTTTAGGCGGCGGCGGCGGCGGCGGCGGAACACGTTGACGGCGTTCTGCAGCTGACTTAGGTGGCGTCGTATTAACTTCTACTATGATGTTTTCTAAGGCTTCTTCCTTGGTTCTATCACCGCTAGAAACAAGAAACGCCATAAAAGCAAACAAAGCAAATGTTACTGCCGCGCCTAGTAGTATAGATACTAAAAAGCGAACCATAGACTACCCCTTAGCTGCAGCGATAGAAATTCTGTCTATGCCCGCTTCTTTAATTGCATCCATTACTTTAACAACTACGCCATGTTTTGCGTCTTTGTCAGCTTGAATGATTACAACATCAGTTGGTTGCTCAGCCAATAATTTTTCAATATTGGCCGCTACGCGTTCAACATCTACACGACGCTTATCTAACCAAATTTCGCCATTATCTTTAATTGCAACAAAGATATTAGCTGACTTTTGTTTAGATTGATTTGCCGCTTTAGGTTTATTAACTTCAATACCAGCTTCTTTAACAAAAGAAGTAGTTACGATAAAGAAAATCAGCATAATGAATACGATGTCAAGCATCGGTGTCATATCTATAACTGCTTCTTCGTCCTCACGAATACGTTTACGTGCCATTCGAATATCTCTCTAGTGATGAGGTAAACTGTCAACCAGTTTAGCCTTTGCTAGTTTAACTTTAGCGTCTAACCTTGAACTGAAAAACACTCCTGATAATGCTGCAACCATACCCGCCATTGTCGGGATTGTTGCCATTGATATACCAGACGCCATCAGACGCGGATTACCAGTACCTTGTTGTGCCATAACTTCAAACACACCGATCATGCCGGTTACGGTACCAAGTAAACCAATTAGTGGACACATTGCCACCAAGGTTCTAATTGTGAGCATACGTTGCTCTAGTAGTTCTGTCGCTTCGGAGATCCAAGTATCTCTAATTCGATGTGCATACCAAGAAGTAGTATCTTCTCTCGCATCCCAACGTCCGACGATATCGTCTTTCATTTTTGGATAAACTTTAGATAAGAACCAATAACGCTCTATCATCATTATCCACATCAATAAGAGTGCGAAGGCAACAACGTAAAGCACGTTACCGCCAGTCGCAATAAAACTCCTGACAGATTCCCAAAGCTCTATCAGGAATAACATTATTTAGACTCCTTCTCGGCAATAGCAGCGATTAAGCCAGCGCTTTGCTCGTCTAATTTTTGTAATACAGATTTACTTCTACCAGCTACGATGCTGTGTATTAAGATTAGTGGTAATGCACAAATCAAACCTAGAGCTGTTGTTACAAGTGCTAGTGAGATGTTACCCGCCATAATTTTCGGGTCACCTGTACCAAACAATGTAATCGTTTGGAACGTCATAATCATACCGATTACTGTACCTAATAGACCCATTAGTGGTGCAATTGCAGCGAACATTTTGATTAAGTTAATACCACGGTCAACTTTTGGTGTTTCACGTAATATAGCTTCATCAAGTTTAAGTTCTAGTGTTTCTGCATCAACCGATTTGTTATCAAAGTAAACTTTTAACAAACGGCCAAGTGGATTGTTGTCATTCGGTTGATCAAGGTTCTTCTCTTGAGTGCGAATTTTAGAACTCATGTTACCAAGAACAATCATACGCTCTAAGGCAATAAGTAGACCAATAACTAACAATACAGTGATAGCATAACCAACTTCTTTACCTTCATGGTAGAATTCCATTAGTGTTTTCTTACGCGTTTCTAGCGTTAAGATAGCACCACGAGATGGATCCACATATAAAGGAGCGTAACCTGAAGTTACACCGAAGAAAGAAGAAGCAGCACCAGCAATATAACCAGCAGGTTGCTTAGCTAGTGGCTGTACTTGACCAACTTCATCATTGTAGTTTAGGTAACCGTTTTCAGATACTAAGTTGAAAGTACCGATACGTGTTACTGACTCAGTTGACTTTGAACCATCTAAGTTAGTTACTTCTGTAGTAAACTTAGAAACTTCACCTGATTGAGTCATTTCAGTTTGCAAGGCAAACCATAATTCTTCAAGTTGCTCAAGTTCAGGAATGGCTTTTGAGTTAGCAATTTTGTCTAACGTTTCGCCACGGCCTGGGTATTCAGCTGAAACAATTGATGTAACAATTGAACCGTATGCATTAGCTGCAGCTGCACGACTTACACCGAACATTTCACCTAAAGTACCTTGGGCATTGTCTAACTCTACAGCTTTTTGCGCTAATGTAATTTCGTTAGCAGCGTACTCTTTCGTTAAACGTTTGTTTCTTGCTTGTTGATTTGCTAGTTCTGTTTTAGCTTTATTCAATAAAGATTGCTTGTCAGAACGTGCAGACATAAATTCTGCTTCACGTTTTTTATCAATTTTTGCTTCAGAAATACGGTCATTTTTGACTTGTTTTAATAAGTCGTCTAACTGATTGGCCGAAGCTGAAGCTGCTACTGTCATTGAAGCAGCAAATAATACGAAATTAATAACTTTTTTCATTATTTTGCTCCTGCTGCAAATACGGGTAGTTTAGCTAGATCAAGTGGTAATTGCTTACGAGCCATACGAACGGCATCAGTAACAGGTTTCAAGTATTCGTCACCTAAAGCTTCCCATGCGCGCTTCTCATTGTTCCAAACCCAAGAGTTTTTCATGTCAAGAGATTGAGCAACAAAAGAAATACGACCCATGTGAACGAAGTCTGCAGTAATCATACGATCACCTAAGTCAAGCTCACCTTGATACACACCGAATATAGTGCCGTAACTGGCTTCAATTTCATATGCTTCAAGCACTAAACGAAATTGTTCAGATACTGATACATCTGAATCACCCATTACATCACGTAAACCAGCAATACGCTCTTTACGTGCATCAATGTTCATAGGAACATCAAGGTCAACAAACTTCTCTAACGTGTCAATCATTTTGTACATTAGAGGTACTACGCCTTGCTTGGTTTTATCTATACCAGCAATTTGCTTTTGTAATGATTGGATATTAGCTTTTTGATCGTCAACCATAAGTTGAACGTGATCGTTATAGCCGCTTAACACGTCAGCTTCATCGACTGTATTACGGTACTCAGCTAACAACTCTTGAGTTTGTCCGTAAATATTGTCTATTTTGCTTTGTGATTTACTTGAAGCTTTAAAAATTTGAGCTTCGGCTTTTTGTAGTTCTGTTAATGCGTCTGCAGCAGCGAAGTTGCTTGCTGAAAATGCTAGTGCGCCAATTATCGTCGATGCGATAAGGCTTTTCTTGCTTAATTTGGACATAGTTCCCAACCAATTGCTATTGAATTTTGATAACAAGCTTATTGTTAACGCAAATTTAATAATCTGCCATTTTAAGTTTTAATTTCTTAGAATAAAACCATGCAATATTCCCAGACGACAGCCTAACTGTCAACTAAGTACATTAAAAAGAATGTTTATTTTGCTCTTAAGGAGCGCCGTAAACTATTTGTAACCTGACATTAAATACCATATTCATTTAGTAAAGAACATGATTGTTTTAACCAATGTTACAGAAGTCCTCTTAATTGTAAAAATATGTGCTCCCTATGTTTTACTAACTCTTTCGTAGTAAGTCAAATATTATTGCTAAATTGCTACGTAAATTCGCTAATTAGCTTTTTAATTGAACAATTATAAATCATTAAGTAATATTGCGGCTCGCAAATCTAGTGACTAAAACCCAGTGTTGCGATGTAATTTATCGTTCAATACCAGTAAATACTCTGTCAATAAAATAATAGTAGTACAAGCTCGAAATAACGAGTTAATAAAATAACTTATTTAATTTGCCGTTTTTTTTAGCGCTCACGCTGCACAACTTGATTAACCATTTATTAAAAATACAGGTCACTTAATTTAACTTGCTTTCAACAATATCCAATCAAGTTGTATAAACGGCTTGAAGCACTGACATATATAAGCCACTAATTGCTCATTATTTAAAGTTTCACTTTTTAGCTCTTTTCTAATCTCATCAAAAATCATTTGTAAGGTGTTTTTACCGTCAATATTTTTAAATATTGTATAATTCAACTGAGAAGCACTAAGATCGAATTCAAAACCACTGCTGTGTTTCATTGAGATAACTTTATTTGGGCTAGCTAATATGGCATTCGCTAACTGGTGACCTAAATTTTTATAATGCTCAGACGGAAAGAAAAAGGGAATATTTGATAGTTCTGTAAAGCTTGCCTTAGTATCAGCATTCATTGAGGCATAAAACTCATGTTTTTTAAACGCCCCCACTAATAATTCAGCAATGCCATGCTGCTCTTTAATCGGTCGCTGTTTTATTGTCTTTAGCAAGCTACTATCATTGATATATTGTTCAGGACGATATGACATTCTCATTTTAACATCACTAAACTCAACAAATTTTAACGCAGATTGTTCGAGTAATTGATAAACATCTAAAATACTGTATGCTCGGTCTTGTTCGTGTAATAAGAGATCGACTAAGCCATTGTCTTCACCATTAATATGATCAACTAAAAACTTTTCATTATGAGTAAACCAATTGGTTTCTGGCAAGTTGGCTAATATCTTTTTAGTGTTTATGACCTTATCAGCTAATTGATTTTCGTTCACATTGATCATTTTCATCAGTTGCTGCATTTGATAAACACCTGTTCGTCCATATTCACCGTATAGCATTAAGCCCATTGCACCAGCATCATTTAATAAATTTTTAAGTGTTTTCAGACCTAACAAAGGGTCATCTAAATGATGCAATACTCCCGTGCAGCTTATATAGTCAAATTTACCTATATTTTCATCAAGTGATAGTAGTGAGGCGTGCAGCCAATTTATATTGGTCAAACGCCTTTTTTCAGCCCTCTGTTTAGCTATATTCATAGAAGCTTGGCTAATATCCACATACCATAATTCTGCCGTTGTATGCTTTAACTGCTCAGCTAAAAAAATGATAGAATCTCCCGTTCCTCCGCCAGCCACTAAAACTCTAAATTTATTGAAGTTACAAGCGCCTTTAAAGCAATAAAAGTTGATCAAATCAATGCGTTCAATCGCTATTTCAACTAATCTACGGCTCTCCTGAGACGGATCTCTAAAGGGGTATGGATAACTTTCATATTGGTCTCTTACTTTTTTTAAATACGGCTTATTATCCATAACTATCTGCTCACACTATTATTTTCAGTTCAGAATAATCTTTGTAAATTCACCTGTATAGCCTATTTAAAATTATTTTTTATTTATGTCATTTGTTACAAATTTATTATTTACAGACTTGCAACAAATGATAGTCTAGACTTTATTAGCAACTGTTTATAAAGAAATATAATAAAAACCTTGTTAATGTTGCTAACTTTCAATATTGGTTACGGCACAGTTGTATGTAAGTGTGGATTTGCTACAAACCAACTGTATTGACCTCGCAGGATGGCCTTTGCCGTTAAGAACATAATAAGGCAGGTTTAACGCCCTGCTGAAGCTTAGTAACCCTAGCAAATATACAACTGTAAAATAACTATAAAATAACTATGGAGCTCAATATGTTTAAACAAATATCACTGATTAGCCTTGCAGTATTATTAGCCGCTTGTAGCGCTACTGACCCAGGAAAATCTAAAGCAAACGATGCTATGTATGACAAAATGGCAAAAGACAAAGATATGGTCTGTGAATATAGACCTACGACAGGCAGTCATAGAAAAAAACGTACTTGTATGAAGAAAGAACTCGCTGACGAAGTAAGAAGAAGAAACCAAGAAGCGCTTAGATCTCAAGAATACAAAAGTCAAACTAGCGCAGGTTCAACAATTTAGCGCTACCATAAAGTGCTAAAGACAATTCTTTAGTATCCAGAACAACCTCGCCTATATATTAAAAAAACCTTACTAGTTAGCCTAGTAAGGTTTTTTATTTCTCCTCATAAATAGGCACTACTATTATCCCTATTTACTCAATTATTATTCTATTTATAAATTTTATAACGTCGTCATTAGTAATTTTAACCATTCAAAATGAGCAGTTAATTAATCAACTTCGTATTATATCGTTTATAAATTACGAACAAAAAAAAACCATTGAGTGAATCTCAATGGTTTTTGTATGGTTTACATTATTTTAAAACTATCTTAGAAAGACAAGCCTAAAGTTACGTAAACATGGCGACCTGAAGTATTATAAGTACGTGGGTCTGTATTATCATTGAAGCCAGTAGCTGCATACGGTGGATCTTCATCAAATACGTTATTAAGACCGATAGTTGCTGTCATGTTATCCATGAAGTAACTAAAACGCGCATCATTAATAATTTGCTCATCAATCGTACGTGAAGAACCACCAAACGGCTCATCTACTTGACCAATGTAACGCACTGACCAAGCTGCAGACCAATTATCGCTGGTATAGCGAACATCAGCATTAGTCTTCCACTCAGGGAAGTTACCATCACCACTATTACGTAGGAATTGACCCGCATTTTCAATTACATCGCCATTGGCTTGTGTAATATCATATGTATCGTAATAAGTTGTGTCTACATTGAAAGTTATTGTGCCACCTTCAAGGTCTGTAGAGTAACGAATGTTAAAGTCGTAACCCGATGATTCTACACCACCAACGTTAGTTGTACGGTCGTCAATATCAAGTGAGTTACCATAAAGTGGGCTATCAACGCCGAAACGAGTAATTTTATCACAATGCTCGCCTGTATTATAACAGCTGTCTAGAATTAACTGCTCACCTAAAGTACTAATTGCACTCGTAATTTCAATATTCCAGTAATCTAACGTTAATGATAAACCTTCCATGAAGTCTGGACTATATACGATACCAGCGGTAAAGATATCAGCTTCTTCAGGTTGAAGGTCTTGATTACCACCACGCGTTGAAGATAATTGGTCTCCAATAGGTACGAAGCCTACTGCAGGAGCACCTGAAGCAAGACATGAAGGTGTACCTGGAGCGAATCCATCAACTTTACCACTACACTTATCAACTACTTGTGGGCTGTTGTCTGAAGAACCAGCAAACAAATCAGATGTAGAAGGAGCACGGAATGCTGTTGATGATGTACCACGAACCATTAGGCCGTCAAATGGAACCCAACGAACACCAATTTTATGGTTAGTTGTATCTCCAAAGGTATTGTAGTCAGAGTAACGAACCGCTAAATCTACTTCTAATACTTCTGCGCCAGCAACACCACTTAATAGTGGCACATTCGTTTCAAGGAAAACTTCATCTACTTCGTAGCTGCCTTCTGTTGATGTACGTGATGAACCCGATGTAATACCTAGCGCAATTAACGCGTCAGGGTAATCAGCACCTTTTTCTTCACGATGTTCAATACCTGCTGCGAAACCAACAGTACCTGCCGGTAATTCAAATGCATCACCAAAAATACTTGCTGACATGATTTGTTGTTCGTTAGAACCCACATCATGCGCTTCAAATAAGATGTAATCCATCATTTCTTGTGAAACTGCACCATCAGTACCTGGCGTACCGAAAGTGTTTAAAGATACACACCCTTCAACAATTTCATCTTTAAATATTGGGTTGTTATCGTCATCTAATAAAGGGTTACCACCAGTGTCAGTCTGCGCAACATTTGGACGTCCACACAATACATTACCTAAGTCATCCATAAAAGATGGCCCCACGGCTAAGCTAACTTTTTCGAAGTTTGCACCGCCAGCACCTTGTGTTGCTGAATCGTTACGACCGAAAATGTAGCTAGCTTCCCAGCCCCAACCATTGTCAAATTCACCATCGATACCAAACATGGCACGAACAGTTTCAATACGAAATTGTGAATCACGACCACCTGTTTCAACCATACGTCGACGCCAATCAGCAATATCTACTGTATCGCCATTTTTGTCTTTTGGACCAAATTGTTGGTTGTAGTAGTTATCTGCAGAATATGTTGCATCGCCCCAACCAAAGAATGCTAAAGGTGCTAATGGTAAAGGCGCTAATTTAGTTTTTGATGTACGACGGTTAAAGCTTAATTCTGTAAATACACGGGTAGTATCAGTGATTTCATAAGAACCTGAGGCAAATATACCGTAACGCTCTTGTGGCGTTAAGTGGTAGTTAGCAGGTGCGAAGTTATAGGCATCTCTACCCCCGTCCCAACAGTCATAACCAGTAGCATTTGCTGGGTTCGACGGATCAAATTGACCAGGACCGTTAGCTGCGCCGTGAGTAAATGAGTTACAAGTGCCAGTAGGTAATTCCAAAACTGGAGAAGTTAAAATCGGATCACCGTTGTCATCTAATTTATATCTCAAGTTACCATCGTCATCTTTCGCATGCTGCGTCAGGTTAGCTGGATTAGCTGAATTTACACCATTATATTGCCCCCATGGTGGAGCCGATGACCCAGCTTTTGATAATGAACCATCGGCATTCATTCTGAAATCGAATTCAGACCAATCACGATCGCCAGACCATTGTGCGCCCTGCTGAACATAGTATGCGTTTACAACTGCATTACCTTTGTCACCAGAAAAACCTATGGTTAAATCCATATTTTTGGTTTCGCCATCCCACTCTTCAGTGCCGATGTCATAACCAGCATTGAATTCGAAACCTTCAAAGTCATCGCGCGTGATAATGTTAACAACACCACCAATGGCATCAGACCCATAGATAGCTGATGCGCCATCTTTTAAAACTTCAACACGTTTTACTATTGCAGTCGGGATAGTACTTAAATCAACCGAACTGTCTGCACCAGTACCCGAGGCAACCATACGGCGACCATTTAAAAGTACTAATGTACGAGGAGAACCTAAACCACGTAATGAAACACGAATGGCACCTGAACCACCGTTGTTGATTGCAGTATTCGTTGCGGCACCAGCTACAGAAGGTATTTCTTGTAAAATATCACCCATATTAGAGATACCTGATGCAACAAGGTCTTGACGAGTGATAACTTGGACAGGGTTTGCACCTTCCATATCAGCACGTTTGATACGTGAACCTGTTACTTCGATACGTTCTACGCTTTCAGCGCCTTCTTCAGCTGAAAATGCAGGTGCCGAAATTGCTGCTGCTGCACCTGCGCCAAACATCATGGCAACGCGTACTGCTTTAGCTATTTTGCTATTACTATACATAATATACTCCCTGGACCACTTTCGTGATACTAGTGTTTAAGTTCAAGGCTATGTTGCCTTGTTGTTGATTAATTTTGCTCTAAGAGCCAATCTTTCATCTAAGATAATAAACCTAATATTGTTAACGGGCAATACAAACAGTTACCCTCTGGTTACATTTAACGATAGAAGCACTAAAAAATCATATAAAAAATGTACAATATATTCTAAAAACAACAAGATAATAAAAATATTTACATAAGTGAAAACTTACACAACAATCTCATTAACATTCATCCATCCCAACAAAAAAAAAGCATTAAGTCCGTTAAAGCAATAAGTTACACTTTAATTAACATTCTAGTTTAGAAAGTGATTTCTAAAAAACTAGATAATGGTAAAATATGTCCAAAAATAACAAAACAAAATAAACTAATATTTACAGTAACTTAATCAACAAGCCCGAAAATGTAAACAAAAAGGAACAGTTACTCCATATTCATATAAATTATTTTTAACTTAGCTTATAATTTGATGACAATTCACTGCGCTAGCAGGCTCTGTTTATACTTTAGGTTTGATCAACCGCTTAATTTATTCGGCAACAACTGCTCTAACATAATAAATGTGTAAGTTATGTTTAATTAATACACAATAACGACAAACTGACTATATATTAGAAATTTGAAGAAATATGGCCATCGAATCAAGCGATCTCTGTGTTATAGTTGCAGCAAATTTACTGTGCAAAAGTTTCTATGGTTATTGATCCCGTCCTAGACATGAGTTTATGGATAACTTTATGTAGTGTCGGCTTCGTCGCGGGGCTTATTGATGCCATCGCAGGTGGTGGTGGGATGCTAACAGTTCCAACATTATTAACTTCAGGTTTACCGCCTCACGTTGCCTTGGGCACAAATAAACTCGCCGCCTCTTTTGGTTCATTCACGGCATCATTTACTTTTTATCGAAAAAACCTCTTTAATCCTAAGTATTGGCGATTAGCTATTATTGCTACTGCAATTGGTGCCATTTTAGGCACCATAATTGTCAATTTCTTGTCTGTAGAGTTTTTAGATAAATACATACCTGTACTAATAGTCATGACTGCAATATATACCTTATTTTCAAAATCAGTCACTAGCGAAATACAGGGACTACCGATAAAAACAATCAATATTAAAGTTAAACAGGTAGTGCAAGGGTTAATTTTAGGTTTTTATGATGGTGTTGCTGGCCCAGGTACCGGTGCATTTTGGGTTAGCTCGTCTAATGCTATTTATAGAATCAACATTCTTTTAAGCTCTGGTTTAGCTCGCTCAACCAACTTCGTCAGCAATTTTTTTAGCTTATTAACTTTTATCTATCTTGGCCATGTTAATTTTGTATTAGGTATTTCTATGGGAATATTTATTATGCTGGGTGCATGGGTAGGTGCACATTGGGCAATTAAATTTGGTAGTAAGTTTATTCGCCCAGTTTTTATCACCGTTGTCATTCTCATGTCTATTAACTTGGCTTATCAAGCTTGGTTAAGCTAGGAAAGTTTATTTATGCAAAGCGCAATTAATAAAATTCATGCCATTCTTGATCAACTTGACGAGCAAGCCAAGCAGGTAGATCAACAAAATAAACTCTCAAAATCACATAAAATAATTCAAGAAAATGATATTTTTTCTGAAAAACTATTTAATACCCACAGCGATCTTTTCCACCCTTATATTGCTGAAGTAAAAAGTAAAACAAATGAACTTTCTCGCTTACTAATCGCTAACAAAAACGCATTAGCTTACAGCCGTTTGCTAATCATAGAGCAGCAAATATCAGCATTACGTAACGCGTTGAATGCAAATGGCGCATTACATAAAGAGCCCGAACAAAGACTAGTTGCTATGAAAGCTAGGCGCTATAAAAAAGCCGCTCAAGCGGTGATGCAATCAAGCCACAATTTACATAAAAAGCTCAATGAAACATTTGAATTTGAACGACGATTATTGGAAATGATCCACGCGCGCGAACGACAAAATAACAATATTACCGCGAAACAATCAAAGCAACTAACTGACGAAGTTCTCGCACTGCATCAACGCCTTGGTCGATGTCGCCAAGCCATTTCCAAATTAGAGCGTGAAATAGCACAATCGGAAAAGTTTTAGTCTACCTCTCCCTGTACTTCATTATTTTATCAAATAATTTACCTATACCCATAAAAAAAGTTGGTGTTTTCATTGCTCTAGCATTAGTCTTGAAAATATACTTTCAAAATAAGAGTCGCAGACATGAAAATTTCTGATGATATTCATAACTACTACGAAAAACTAGTTTCTCAACACTTTACAGATTTAAAACTAGAAGATAACTACAGTGCTGATTTTATAGACGACTTAGTTTGTGTCGTGTTAAACCAATTACCTACCCGCTACATTCGGCATGAAGTAGATATGGCATTTTATTTACCCGCGTCTGAACGTTTTGAAATGGAAAATAATGTCAAAGTTGCGGTATCTAAATCTTTAGAATTTATGAAAGACCATAATTAATACTTTATAAATATCGCACGCTGCTTTTTAAGGGCTTGTTCTGAAAGTAAATAATTAAATCAACTAGGTGTAGCCTTTGAATATTCCAGATATCCCTAATAATCATGCATTAGCTGTTTTATTAATCACCCTACTGGCATTATATTTATTTCGCCGAGATGATGTACCGTTAGAAACGTCATCACTTGCTGTTATCGCGATATTGAGTGTAATGTTTGCAGTTTTTCCGTTTTATGTTGATGATAAACACTTCGAACCAAGCTCTTTATTCTTTGGTTTTGGTCATGAAGCCTTAGTCACTGTTTGTGCATTAATGATTATTGGCCACGGTATTGTGCGAACCGGCGCATTAGAGCCTATCGGCCGATACCTGGCAAAATTGTGGAAAATAAGTCCTACATTATCTTTGTTGATAACCCTTGTTCTTGCCGGGGGGCTAAGTGCCTTTATAAACAACACACCTGTTGTGGTTTTATTGCTGCCTATTTTGATCAGTGTGTCATTACGAACTAAAACTGACTCTTCACCGATGTTGCTCCCTATGGGACTAGCAACTTTAGTTGGTGGTATGGCAACAACTATTGGTACCTCAACTAACTTACTGGTGGTTAGTATTGCAAAAAATATGGGCGCTGCTGAATTTGGCCTATTTGACTTTGCACAACCTGCTCTTATTGCTGCGGTAGTGGCTGTACTTTATTTATGGTTGATAGCTCCAAAACTTTTGCCGAGTAGATCACCTTCAATGCCTGATACCTCGCCACGTATATTTAGTGCTTATCTCAATATTAACGAAGAAAGCGCCGTTAACGAGAAAACAATTACCGAAATAATTGCTTTAACCGATGGGCAACTAAAAATAGAGAGTATCCAGCGCGGTCCTGATAATCGAAACATTGTGCCTTTACCTGATACTGTGCTTATTGTGGGCGATAGATTAAAAGTACATGATTACCCAGATCGCCTAAAAGAATATGAAACGGTATTAGGCGCAACTTTATTTTCTGGCCAGCATAAAGTTGATGATGAACACCCTTTAAACGCTGAGAAACAAACGTTGGCCGAGATTGTTATCATCGCCGGCTCTGGTATTGAAGGACGAACCTTACAAGAAGCAAACTTCATTAATAAACACGCTTTAACTGTAGTTGCCTTGCATAGAGCAGGTCAAGCGATGGAAATAGGCCGAAATGGTATAGGGAAAACCCGTTTGCTGATCGGCGATGTCTTACTCGTGCAAGGGGAAACCGAGCAAATAGCTTTACTAAAAGCTAAGCCCGGCTTGTTGATCATTGATGGTGCAGAATCACTACCACAAACGAGCAAAGCCCCCATAGCGTTACTGACATTACTAGGCGTTGTTGTATCGTCAGCGCTCGGTATTTTACCCATTGAAATTAGTTCAGTATGTGGAGTACTTATACTCTTGCTTACTAAATGCTTAGATTGGCAAGAAGCTTCATCAGCGCTTAGTACTCAGGTTATATTGATTGTCGCTGCTTCACTAGCTTTAGGCTCTGCGATGATGATGACAGGGGGCGCCGAATATATCGCCCAAGTTTTTGTCGCATTATCAGCCGGATTACCACCAGGTGGTATTTTAGCTGCTTTGATGCTGTTATTAGCCATCTTAACCAACATCGTTTCTAACAATGCCGCAGCCGTTATTGGTACTCCAATAGCCATTTCAGTTGCTAGCCAATTGAACCTGCCACCTGAGCCGTTTATTTTAGCTGTATTGTTCGGCGCTAACCTAAGCTACGCAACACCTATGGCTTATAAAACTAACTTGTTAGTAATGAACGCTGGAGGGTATAAGTTCTCTGACTTTATGCGCATAGGTATTCCGTTGATCATATTAATGTGGATAACACTTTCTTTACTGCTAAATTGGATGTATTTATAACTGAGTACCCTTTTACTATTAAGTTAAAGGCTAAGTTTCGATTAAATTGATACTTAGCCTTATCAGTTATTTTTAAGTGTCCATTCTCAAGCTCTACTCACAACCCCTTACAATAATTTTCAAGCTTTAAAAATCATTAGTATACGAGCTCTTATGGCTACAGAATTGCGTTATCTGAACAGATAGCTATGTAAGGCATAAAGAATATTTTATAAATAATCTATGAGTTTTAGTGTCATGGTGTGACATCTTTTGTAGCAATTGACTATAAGAGCTATTGAAGATGTGTAGGTTATTAATAATTTCTGACACAACCATCCGCTCACCAAACCCTGGGCAAACAAAAAAGCACCCTAAATATAGGGTGCTTTAGAAAAACCATCAAAATAACTTATGTCAATGATTTAAGGTTTCTTAGATAATGATATGGTCGGTGTTTGTGGATTAGGGCCCGTAACAGTAAAAATGTACGTACCTGCTTCTGCGATAGTTAAGCTAAGGTTAGTTTGTGAGCCTTGAGATAACTCAGTTGTTGAACCTACAGTAACGATATTATTTTCGCCTGCGCCCATATTAATATTACTCCAATCAGCATCAGCAACTTTAAACTCATAAGCCTCAGCGTTGAGGGCAATTTCAACACTATAACTGCTATTGCCAAGGTAACTCAATTCATCTACAGCACCCCAGCCGTTCATACTACCTTTTACAAATACAGGCGTGCCAGCATACATTTCTGCGGCATAAATGCTTAGCGTTGGTTCGGCTAAATTTGACGCGTCAAAAACAAAAGTATAATCGCCATCTTCAGTAAAGGCCATACTGAAGTTATCATTACTGCCTGATAATAATAACTGTTGCTCACCTTCAATTATTTCCATGTCATCCGCAGGCGCGCCCATATTTACAGTTGACCAGTCAGCTGAAGCAATTTTGAAACTAGGTGTTGAAGCACTAATACTAATGGTAGTTTGATACTTACCACCACCAATGTAAGTGAACGGGTTGTCTTCACTCCAGCCATTCATGTCACCACGGACAAAGACGGCAGTACCAACAAAGGGCTCTTCATTGGTAACGGTTAATGTCGGAGCATCAAGGTTAGAAGCATCCAATTCAAAGATATAAGTACCATCTATTGCAATGTTAATGCTGAGGTTGTCATTACTTCCCGGTAATAGGGTGAACGTTTCACCTTCAGTAACTAAGCCACCTGTACCTGGTGCACCTAAGTTAACCGTTGACCAATCGCTTGAGGCAATTTTAAAACCGTAACTATCAGCATTTAAAGTGATTGTTGCTTGGTAAATGCCGTCGCCTTTATAAACTAGGCTGTCAGCTTCACCCCAACCATTCATGTCACCACGAACTAGAGGAATACCATCACCGAACGGCACTACATCAGGTGCGCCAGCGGTTGCATAAGCAGATAAACCTACACCTTGAGCTTCGCCTTGGGCTTTCACAAATACTGCAGTAGTTAATGCTGGTACGGTAAAGCTACCTTCATCTTCATTAAAACTAGCGCTTGCCACTGTTCTGTCTATTGAAGTAGCTAAACTTGGATGTAAGCTAAAGCCAGCAGCCGTAGCAACAGTATGAGTTTGTTCATTATTGCTACCGTTAACAATTACCATTACTGCGTCGTAATTTGCGTCTAAGTCGGCAAGTTCAGTACCGTCATCAATGCTCATTACAATTAAACCTTGGATTTGGTTTTTACCAATATTGTGGAAACCTACTCGGTCGATAATATCATCTGCTGTGGTTAGCCTAAATAACGGGCTAGTCGAACGAATAGCTAAAAACTCGTTAAATACTGATGATGCAAACATCATTTCAGCGCCATAAACCTTTGCTTCAGGTGTAGTTGCAAGATGTATTAGCGCATCCTTTTTATCATCTTCACTGATATTTTTAGCTTTCTCTAACTTTGAATAACCAGGGTCAATTGGTAAGCCTATATCCCAGTTATTTTCTTCTAAGGAGAAATCAACTAAGTTGTACCAGTCACCTGCATCATAGGTATTTCTGTCTAGTGATTTAGAGCGTAAGAAATCACCACCCATTTGTAAAAACGGAATACCTTGAGAAAATAATACAATTGATTGAGAAACGTTTTGCGCACGTACACGTTCATCCATAGTCATTGACGGGGTTAGATTTAGCTGTAATACATCCCAAAGTGTTTCGTTATCGTGTTTTGAAATATAGTTGATAATATCAGCAGGATCTTTAGCATACATTTTTTGCCCAAAAGAGCTACCTTGAGTATCAGAGCCACCCGCTGTTTTTAAAATATAGTCAGCTAATGTGCCTGCCATACCAAACTTGATAATATCTTGTTGGTAGAAAGCATAACCATCATCAAAGTGTTCACTATCTTCCATTTGATTATTAAATAGTGCCGCGCTTCTTACACCATCACGTAAACGATCGTTAAAGGTACCAATTTCGCTGCCGGCCATATTTTCTTGGTCTGCACGTTCAAAGCCGCGACTTTCTTTATACCAGCCTTCACCGTAGAAATGGTTATCTGGGTCAAGAGCTTGTATTGCATCACGGGCCGCTAACATTTGATCTTTTGAACCTTGGCTCATGATGTCAAAACGGAAACCGTCAAATTGATATTGTGTAGTCCATTGCTTTAATGAATCAACCATCAATTTATCCATCATTTTATGCTCAAGCGCAGTATCACTACAACAAGTACTGTTTTGTACGCTACCCGTGATTACATCACGGCTGTGATAATAACCTGGGACGATTTTATCAAGTACTGAGTTATCCCATAAACCTGATGAATTAGTATGGTTATAAACCACATCTAAAACTACGCGTAGTCCAGTGTCATGCAAGCCTTTGATCATTGCTCGCATTTCTTTAATACGAGTTACCCCTTCAGGGCTTGAAGCATAAATACCATCTGGCACATTAAAGTGTTTAGGATCGTAACCCCAATTGAAACTGTCAAAATTACGCACAAATTCCATCAATTTAGCGGCATCATCAGTAGCACTGTCATAGCTTTCGAGCACTGAACGTAACGTTTGATCGTCAATACCTTGATAACAAGGCGGTGCTTGGAAGTCTTTTTTACATAAATCAAGAACAGTGCTATTCAAGTCAATAATATTCGCAGGGTTTTCATCAATAGTGGCAATATCATTGGCAGGCAACATATGAAAATGAGTTAAACCGTTGTCAGCTAAGGTCTTCAAATGCTTCATTGGTACTGAATCAAGTTCGGTAAATGCTAAAAATTTACCACGATTTTCTGCACTGGTACTGTGATCATTAATACTGAAATCACGAATGTGACCTTCATAAATTACCGCATCTTCATAATTTTCAATACTCGCTACAGCATGACCTTCCCATCCCTCAGGTTGTAAGTCTTGGTCATTTAAATTAACAAACTGTGAGTATTCTCCATTAGTTGATAAACTCACTGAATAAGGGTCGGTACTTTCAATCACTTCAAGCGCTTTATTTTGTGGATGATAAATACTGAGTTCAAAACGATAGTATTGACGATTTAAACTCGCATCTCCTTGATATGACCAAATACCCGTAGCTGAGTCTTCACTCATTTGATGAGTTGCCGTCAGGTTTTTCTCACTATCATAAACGTTTAAATTTACGTTTTGAGCTGTCGGTGACCATACAGAAACTAATACAGTACCATTTTCATAAACTAGACCTAACGTGGCTTCATCAGCATCGTTATCGCCTTTAGTATATAAGTCATCTAAAACAAGATCTGCTTGCACATAAGTGGCGGCAATCGGGATGTCGTCCACATCATAACCTACTAGTACTAACTGATTTTTGGCAACAGCTTTAGCTTCATCAATACTTAAATCAATACTATAAGCTGGCCAGTCAGCCACTAATGGTGCTGCTGATTTTTGTTCATCAGTTAAGTTAATTGGCGTTAATTCCAACGCGGTACCATTAACTTGACCATTGTTTTCAGGATCAGCGGCAATGCCAGCCGTTGCTGAGTGATGCAGTTTAGCAACATTCACATTCGCAGCGTTCCAAACCAAGGTATTTGCATCAATCCAATGACCCGCAAAATCAGCTATTTTTAACGCTTGCTCACCTAAAGATTCAATAGGAAACTCAAACACCGAACCTTCACCAGAAATGGTAAAATTCATCCGTTGATAAGTTTCATTTTCTTGCATAAGTGGCATTTTAAAGTTTCCACCACCAAATTCTTTGCCAGCATCATCGGTACCTTTATGAACAATAAAGTTACCACATTCGTTATAACCTTCTTTTAAGTTAAATACCCAATATGCGCCATAAACTGGGTCAATGCCGGTTAGAGATAAACCGTTGTCCCAGCTTGGGGCAATTGAATCATCGGCATAGGCATCACAGGTGGTGTCGTTCCAATTATGTACTTTATATTCCGCATAGTTTTCGTCAGTGCGGTTGTAATAAAGTACGGCTTGATTATCGCTAGGAAAAAATACCGGAATAGCAGCATTAGGATCTACGCCAACAACACAGCTTTCATTTAAAGCGTCGGGGACTGTTGGTGCTGCACATTGAATAGGCTCGGGGGCTACACAAGTTGAGCCGGTTGCATCTGGCACCAAGGGCACATCGCAGCTTAATAATACTTTTCCGGGCTCAGTTGCATCACTACCGCCACAAGCTGATAACAGTAAGCTAAATAACGCGACTGTCGCTAGCCTAATAAAGGCATTGTAAGTAAACATAACAGAACTCCGTTGGCCCGAGTTTCGAGCGCTATTTGACGCTAATCTATTGTTAGCATTAAGTTGTTTGAATATTTTCATTTTTATTACTCTCTTTAACTATGCTTACAATGAATAAGTGAGACCTAAAAAGAACTGGCGGCCAAAGTATTGTAACGTGCCAGTTTGAGCGGTTTCGCCAAAGTAACTTTTGGTAGGTTCGTCGGTTAAATTGTTCACTTGGAAAACTACACCTAAATTATCATTTACTTGATAAGAGGCTTGGTAATCAAGGACAGTTTCGCCATCGTAGTTGACTGTTTGTGCTTCCACAGCGACTTGTTCAGAAACAAATTCGTCGCGATAACGCACACTTAAGCGGGTTTCGAAGCCTTGGTATTCCCAAAATAGTGTGGTTTGCAGCACATTTTCAGATAAGCCTGGTAGTGAAATAGCTAAATTTTGTTGCCCAAGTTGTGAAATTTGTTGTATTTCACTTTCGGTGTGTGAATAACTCGCATCAAAGCCTAAACCAGACCATAACTCAGGTAGGAATGAAAATATTTGCGTATAACCTAATTCAATACCGCGAATGTAACCGCCGGCTTCGTCGTTAAATGCCGTTTCAAAATCACCATTTCTGACTTCTAAGGGGATACCACTCAATGGATCGGTATAGGCTTCGGGTACAGCAAAGCCATTGCCCGCAAAGTCATATTCTGTAATGGTTTGGGTAATAATACCCGCTGATTCTATGTCTTTATAAAAAACAGCCGCAACAAATTTACCATCGGTTTCAGTAAAATACTTTTCATAAGAAATATCATATTGATTGGCATAAAACGGCTTTAAATGCGGGCTATTTTTCGCTTGGCCTCCAATTTTGGCATAACTGCCAGCATCAGTATTAACCACATTGATATTATAACTAGAGTTTGATGCTAAACGTTCAATGTTAGGACGACTCATGACTTTAGCTGCAGCAAAACGAATTTGATCGCTTTCACTTAACTGAAAATTTAAATTGATCTGTGGTAAATAGTCTCTGTAAGTACTGCTGATCACAGTAGGAAAATAACGTTGGTTAATTAGACCCACTTCGTCCGTGATAAATTGAGCACCCAAGTCAGCGTTAGCAAATTCTAATGGGTTACCTTGTGCATCTTTAATATCTTGCCCGTATTGATCTTTCTTAGTGCTTAAACCAACATCTTGCAATGATGTTGACGCTTGCGTAGTTTCCACCATGCGTACGCCAAAATTACCCGTGACTGGGATGCCCGCAATTTCTGTATTAATGTTCGCCATCACATAAATTGACAGAACATCTTCATATACTTGACCACTTTCTTTCATCGTCCAATCAGAGGTTTTACCAATCGCAGCGCCGTTAATGACACCGCTGGCTTTATCACCCCAAGTTTGCACTGGATCTGGACGTCCATCAGGGAACCAAGCATCCAATACTTTATCTTGATCTAACGCTAGGTAGCTTGGGAAGTTTGAAAAATTGCCACTCCAGTTAACAATTGTCGCCATATCATCAGTAATGCGAAGTGGCGCCTCTAATGAACTTAACGAACTATCACTACCGTATTCAAATACCGAGCGATCGTTACTGTATTCACGTTCGGAATAACGCGCACCTACTTCAATTGAAGTAATGTAGTCATTATCTAGTTCATAAGAAAAATCAACTCGAACAGCGCTTACTTCATCTGAATTAACATACGGATAGATCCCGTATTTACTTACCATTACTTTGTTTAAATCAGTAAAAGCGTCAGCTTGGTTTAAGCCAACATCAGGTAGGTCTAAACCATTCAATAAGTAGTTAATAGATACATTGCTATCAAGTTTAGGAACATCCGCGTTAGCATCTTGTGCCACTAGCGCCCAAATCAAGCCATTTTGAAATTCACTTTTTGCCGATGAATACGATAAATCCAGATTCATATTTAGGCGTTCTGTTATTTGCCAATCAGCATTAATACCAAAACTTTGCACTTCATCAACATCAGAATTATCATCGTTAACCATTTCAATGCGAGTTGCGCTGTTCGATGTGCGGCTAATGTTGCCACCAATAACAGAGTTTTCATGAAGTACAGGGTTACTAATCGCGGCTTGATCTCCTTCAAATTTCACTCGAAAACCACGAGCAAACTCTTCCGAAGTAAACTTTGAATAAAAACCATCTGTTTTAAGTTTGAAGTTATCAGTAGGTTGCCATTCAAGCGTTGCCATGAAGCCATCACGGGTCTCTTCACCGCCTTTGTGCTGTATCTCAAAACCTTCGCTGATGTATTCTTTATTGATATTAACGCCGTTATCTTTAGTCGGACCGTTAGTATCATTATCAAGATTATCAACGTCGCGTAATTTACTGTAATTTAAACCGACAAATTGCGCAGTAGCGCTTGGTTGAAATAAACGAGCATAGCCTAAAGCAACACCTAGCGTTTCATCGGCAAATTTACCTTGATATGAAACACTAAAGCGATGACCTGTAGATGTGGCATCTGGCACATCTGCGGCTAAATCGTTATACATGCCACGGGCATTAATACTAAAGGTGTGATCTTTTTCGTTAGACAAGGGGCTAGCAGTGGTTAACTCCACCGTACCAGCAACACCACCTTCAATTAATGAAACTTTAGGCGATTTATAAACTGCCGCTTTTGAAATTAACTCTGATGGATATTGATCAAATTCAACACTACGTTTACCGCCAGTAGAGACTTGTTCGCGACCATTTAAGGTTGTAGAAACAAAACCACCTGACATACCACGAATGTTAATTTCAGCCGCCTGCCCACCCGTTCTTACTGCAGAAATACCAGGTAAGCGTGTTAATGCATCCGCCATAGAAACGTCAGGTAAACTGCCTAAATCATCTGCGCTGAGTTGCTCGGTTACCGTATCAGCAAAACGTTTTTGGTTAATAGATTGTATCAGTGAGCGACGAAAGCCGGTCACTTCAATCACTTCTATTTTTTCTGGTACTTCTATGTTTTCAACTTGTTCTGCTACAGCTGTTTTCTTGTCATCTTGAGCATACAAAGCTCCAGAATAAGCAATCAAACCACTCGTCATTATAGCTAAAGTAAGGTTACTGAGTTTAAAGCTTGGTTTAATTTTAGACATTGTTCCCCCTTGATTTCATCCCTGAATATTCTATTTGTAGATCAGCCTCACCACTGATTTATTGATTAAAACCAATATAGAAAACATAAAACACAATAGATATAGACTGCATACGTATTCCTAATTGGCAAAACCCAACAATAATTGCCTTGATTGCTCAGTAATATTGTTGTTTGAAAAGTAGGCGTAAATGTCGGCAAGCGCAGCACATGCTTAATATAACTAAGTTAACATTGAATATAAGAAGAACTAATTTACAAAAAATCATTAGCGATTTTAGCTTCTAGCCACCAAAGTCGATTCATATATGAATACGTATGCAATTGTGCTCTATATTCATAAATAGCTAACATAAAAAGCAGATTAAATAATTAATTAAAATAGGATCACACGATGAAAATAAAAGTTAAATTGTTTTATCTGTAAAGGGCACTTAACACCATAGGCATTATATTCACTTCGTGTTGTCACTTGAGAATGGCCTTTCGTATCGAGTAAAGTCGACTTTTCGCCTGAATTTTTGCACCAGTTTAACTTGATGCATCCTGTGAGCTTTATTAATAATCGAAAGCGCTAAAAAGGTTGAAATTACAAATAGCAGGCTTTTATTTTTGGTGGTTGTTATGGGCTAGGAAGCTCAATCAGTAAATCATCCAAAATCAACGGGGCACTGCCTTCAGCACCACCAAATTCCCACTCAGCTCCTGCAGGAGACAAGATTCGAATACCGCCCTCGCCCGCTCTATCCCAAGTTGTAAGATAGATTTTGGCTCCTGCCCAACCGTCTTGGCCAAGCGCCGAAGCGCTGTAAGCTAACGTAATAGTACGCGCATCTTTATCTACCTCGACACTAGGGGCAGTGCCAAGCTTTTGTCCGGGTTTATCAGCAGTGGCTCCATTACTGTCAAATAAGAAATTGCCCCAGCCATAAAGCACATGAGAAAAATCCCATAGGAAACCATCTGGTGCCTCTGCCTGTAATGTAGATAAGGGCTTTATACCCTCTAGGCCTGGAAAATCAAAAAAGAGTGTAAAAGCGACATGATCCAAATGATTGGAAGCTACCCACATATCAGTGAGCTCATGCATAGTAATATCTAACAGTAATGTATCGCCAGCACTACGGGCACGAACGGCCTCAATATCCATTTGCTTGCCAAAGGTAGATTCACTTGGAGGAAAAATGTTCCCCGAAAGGCCATTGTCATCATTAAGTCCATCTTTAAACGCTACATCCCAATTGGCTTTAACTACGGTTTCGTTATATTGCTGGCGTTCGCTCGCGGCATTAAGCTCAGTAGAATACATTTCGAAGAACCGTTTATGAGTGCCTAAGTCAACAACTGGTAATGTGGTCTCCCAACGACCATTAGCATCTGCGGTGATACTTGTTACGTTATCAAGATTGCCGTCAACGACTAGCGCTAAGGTGCTATTTGGTTTGCTGATTGAGCCACTGATTGTGACGCTCTTCTTTAGCGTTTTCTTGCGATAATCCTGATCAACACTAATACTGTGAGCTGCAACTGCTTCAGCATTAGATTTATTTTCAGCTTTGAATATTAGCAGCCCCCGTGCAGGTACTTCCGTAGTCAGAGTACCATCTTGCCCAACAACCAAGGTGGTTGTATTGTTGCCAAGTTTGTCTGAGAAAATAGGCTGTAGCACCTGCCCGTCAAGCAAGCCTGTCGGCATATTATTTAGTAAGGTAGTGTGCTCTGCAGTGTTCATAATGATAAAGGCGTGCTCGCCTTTGTAGCTGCGTTTGTAAGCAAATACGCCAGCACTTGTAGGGTTATCAGCCAGTAATTCCATTGAACCACGGCTAAATAATTTGTCACCTTGACGAAGCTTTGCTAGGGATTGAGTGAATTTAAATAATTCGGAATCTTGATTAAATTGGTCGGTATCCGTTAGGTAACCACCGGCAAACATGGCTTGGCGCGAATCAACATGATTTTGCTCGTTCCCCTGATAAATCACCGGAATACCTGGGATGGTAAAAATTAACGCTAGCGCTTGCCTCATGCCTGCCTCACTGCCAGGAAACCTAGGGGTATCATGGTTATCAATGAAGTTGGGCACGATATAAGGATCAGGATAAACTTCTAAGTGTGCTTTAACGCGAAAGGTCAACCAACTGGTTGGGCGACCTGCGGCAAAAATTCGGCCCAGTTCTTCGTGCAGCGGAAAGCCAATGATTGAGGATAATTCTGGTTTTTCTTCAGTACCCAAATAAGTTAACAGTTTTCGCTCTGCAGCATCTGACAATGGTTTAGAAACATCTTTAACTTCACCAAAAGTAAGAAAATTGTCTCTGCCTGTTTCGGCTGCGGTATTAAGAATGCCGTCTTGCGCGTGCAAAAAGTCGTGCCAATAATCATGTTCAACATATTTCACTGTGTCGATACGGTAAGCATCAACGCCAGCTTCTCTTATCCAATAGTTATAAACATCTTTAAATGCTTTACGAACCAATTCATTAGAGGTGTTGATATCGTCTAATCGGCCCATTTGATAAGTCCATTCCTGCACCGGATCGTCGAGGTCAACCACAAGTGGTGTCCAGTGGTAAATGCCGGCCTTAACATGTTCTGGGTTATTGGCATTATTCATATCTAGCGGTGGCATCGTTGGCGCTGAAGTGGGGATATTATTGCCAACAAATTCGAAGCCTATGGTGGGGTCATTTGGATCGTACTCATGGTCATAATCAAAATAATTGCCCGTATGGTTGATAACGATATCTTTGATCAAATACATACCCCGGCTATGGAGCTCGTGAGATAGATTTTTGTAAGTATCTAAATCCCCAAAATGCTCGTCAATCTTTCTGTGGTCTATTGGCCAATAGCCATGAAATCCGCCATAATTCTGCGCCGCA
The DNA here is from genome assembly GCF_002076895.1 of Cognaticolwellia beringensis. Lineage (NCBI taxonomy): Bacteria > Pseudomonadati > Pseudomonadota > Gammaproteobacteria > Alteromonadales > Colwelliaceae > Cognaticolwellia > Cognaticolwellia beringensis. The sequence goes on along the minus strand of NZ_CP020465.1, from coordinate 757,342 downwards.
TTCCACCATTGGTTAGTAACAGGTGGTGTGGTCCACAAGGTGGTAGCACCAATATTTTGAATATAATCTAATTTGTCGATAACCCCCTGCAGATCACCACCGCTATAGTGGCTTTCTTTTTTAGGATCATAGAGGTTATAACCTTGATCATTTCGAGCGGGTTCACCGTCGTTGAAGCGGTCAATCATGAGGAAGTAAATAATCTGATCTTGCCATTCTGGTGACGGAACATGTATTAACCGTCCATCTACGCAGCCAGATATTGATGCATCGCAGGCATTAGTTAGGTTTGCTTTATCACTATGAACAGTATCACTACAGCCATTGCCAGCAAGCATAATTAAAAATACCGCCGTCAAAAGGTAAACACGACGTTTGTGAATTCTAATATTCATAATTTTTCCCGATTAAGTTCCTGAACAGCCGCCATTAATTTGAATGCAAAACAAAACTGATTTTTAAAAATATCAACTGGTTATCTTTAAAAAATTTTTCTATACGTTCGTCATATTCCCAATCACAAAAAAATTACACGCCCTACTTTTTATTGCATAAGTAATTGTTTTTAAAAACATCCCTTTCATCACAGCCGAGCTTATTGTGAAGCTGCTTCGTGGAGTTTGCTTTGTTGGCTAAGGAGCTGTGTTAGTAGTTCAGAATTATTGATAGGGCTATTAAGTAGTAGCACCGCTACGCCATGAGATTTCACTGTGAGATTCAAGGCTAAATTATTGTTATCAATAAGATACTCTTGACCCGTCATTGCATCGGTCCATAGTCCTGTACTCATCATTTTGTCCAGAGTGAACTCGGCTTCGCTATCACCTTTATTCAGTAGCACTAATGCGGTTTGGTTATCACCATTGTTTTGGTAAACACGATAGAAGCTTGCCAAATCACCTTTAAAGTCGGCATTAACTTGTAAGCCCCGTTGTAAGGCAACTGAGCTTTTTCTAACATGGGCTATGCTGGTTAACTCATTATGTATAATGTAATTTTTAGCTTGTTCAATTCTTTGCTGACCGAGATAGTTTCGATTACCTTTATGCTCTGGCTGTCCTGTCATAAAATTGATTTCAGAGCCATAGTAAATTACAGGAATTCCGCGAGTGGTAAATAACCAGTTATTGGCATCGATGAAGCCTTCATCAGTGGCATTCATGCGTTCCATGTCGTGATTATCGTAGAAAGTCATTAGCTCATACGGGTTTTGATAAATACCGTCATCTAGATGTAAATACGACAATATATCGCTAAAATCGCTATCCGTATTTTCAAATACTTCGGTGATCGCTTTTCTGCCTGGGAAATCTAAAACACTAGCACCACCATTTTCAGGACGAGTATGCTCAGCAATAAATTCTGCGTCATAAGAGTAGCTTTCGCCGAAAATAAAAATATCAGGATGATGCTGACGAATACGGTCAAAGAGTTTTTTCCAGAAGTGATGTGGCATTTCTTTAATAGTATCAACACGAAGAGCATGGGCGCCTTGTGCTATCCACTTAAGATAAGCTCCTTCAAAATAATCTAGCACAGCTTCATTGTTTTCATTTAAATCTGATAGTTGTGCAAGGCCAGTATGGGTATTGAAAAAGGCATGCATCGGGTTACTAGGATCGAGCTTTTCAGGATGGATATTTTGATGATTGGCAACTAGCTTGCCACTTTGATCATATATTTCGCCAAACTTAGGCTGATCTTCTACCATGCTGTATGAAGGCGAACCGTGATTGGCGACAATATCAAGCACGAAATTTAAATCATGCTTATTTTTAAGTTGCTTAGTTAAGTCAGCAAAGCTTAAGTCTTTTGACGGTAGATGTTCATCAACTTGGTAAAAATTATTGGCCCAATAGCCATGATAACCGGTTTTTCCGCCATCTTTGTAATACTCACCAAAAGCGACTTTATCACCACCATTAAAAGCTTGGTCTGGGTTGTCATATATCGGTGTTAGCCAAACCGAAGTGAAACCCATATTTTGAATATACTCGGCGTTATTTAATACACCTTTGAAGTCACCACCTAAATAGCCAACATTAGCTTGTTGTCCATCCGGGCCGTTCAGTGGAATATCGAAACTAGGATATTTTCCGCCTTGCGCTTCATGATTGTTAGTTTTATCACCATCAACGAACCTGTCAGTTAATAAAAAATACACTGATTCAGAAGCATAAGGATCCAAAGTACCGTAAAATTCTGGTGTTTGTTTATTCGACATAACTGATGAATTTGAAGGCAACGTTACTGAAGATGTACAGCCAAAAATTGAAAAAGATAAAATGGAACTAACAGATGTTATGATCAATGCTCGGCTAAAATTCATAGTGGAATTATCCTGTTTCATACCATTACCATCCTTTATTCTAATAGCTATTGTTGGCACTAATCACTAGTAAAGAAAGGTTCAGCTGATATTTTATAAGTTATTATTTGTAGTGCTATATCCTAATTAGTTAGTCAGTTCTAATACAAGTATCTACATACGTATTCATTTATTACCGGCCTGCAGGGTATAATTAACTTAGCCATTTGATTAGATATATTTATTGCGCGATGGAGTGAAAACGATATAGCGGTTTATAACTTGGATAATTGTAATTTCTGATTTTTAGGCTGGGTATATAATTGGACTAAAAATATTGAGTAGAATGGACTCCAATGTTCATTTCTCAAAAATATTAAGAAAAATACTGCTGCTTTCACATGCTAGTCTAGAGGCTGTTGAAAAAAGTGACTTAGATAAATAAGGTAATTGGTCTAGGACAAGCTTACTTGTGATACCTAATATGATATTTTCTGGAGTTCGTAGAAGGTGAGTATTTTTTACTGTCTTGAGAGGTACTTTAAATATTGGGTGGCAACCCTAATAGCCACACTCCGGCACATGAGTCGTCTGCTGCGGTTGCTTCCTTCCGGACCTGGCCGAATTCACAGAGTATCATTGCGGAGGGACCAAAAGGGTCACCATAGAAGCGCTGAAAGAATCTCTTTAGCGCGGCGCGAATTATCGCTAATCAATTGCTTGGTTGCAAGCGCTAGTTACGAAAATCAGACTGCTTGCGGATTTTTTGCACAAACATCAGCAAATATTTGCTTAAATTCGACTAACTCTTGATTTATATCTCCCGTTATAAGGACGGCGGAATGAAATCGCACTTCTTTTTTAATGAAATCAAAACTCACCGGTACAATGGGAACATTAGCTTGCTTGGCGATTTGCAAAAAGCCAGTTTTCCACTCAATAGTTTTACTACGGGTTCCTTCCGGTGCAATGCCTAGAATAAATTGCTCATGAGCTTTAAATTCTTCTACCATTTGACCGACAACGCCATGACTATGACTACGATCGACACCAATACCACCAATGGCAGTCAATAACGATTTAACTGGCCACCGGAATATGCTGCCTTTAGCGAGAAAAGACACTTTCAGGTTTAATGAAAAGACACTGGCGATGGCAACAAAAAAGTCCCAATTGGAGGTATGAGGCGCCACCGCAAGAATAAACTTTGGCTGTTTTGGCAACTCTCCAATAATCTTCCATCCAAAGCACACCATCATGTAACTTGCGCATCGTCTTAACATGCCATAATCGCGGGTTGCGATACACGAATGTAACGTTGGCGTTTGCAATTTATTCATTTTTCGCTAGCCAAGACTCAACGTTCTCTTGCTAATTTTTCGTTAATTTCTAGCAGTACTGATTTGATAACAAGTAAGTTTTCTTTGCCTAATCTAAGCAATAGCTTCTCTGCGTCATCTAAAGACTCTAAAGACTCATCTTTGTATTTATACATAACGCTAGGACGTTCTAACTCAGGTTGATTTTTTGGGACTTCCATATCTAAAACCTTGGTTATGGCGTTATGCAACACTTCGGTAAAGTCTTGTTCTGGATATCCTAATTCTCCATATGCTTGATCAATTAACGGTTTCAATTCAACGTACCATTGCACAAGCATTTCGCTATCCATCGAGCGTAATAGATCAACATAATTACTAAATCTGCGAGCACTACTCTCATCCCACTGCCATTTAATTCCCTCGTTTGTTTGTTCTTCTACAGCGGTAAATTTCGCATTAGGGGTAATTAAAGGTGTGTGTTCATAGGCTAGGGTTCCTTGACTAAAGTTATCAGTAAAGACCACAAAGCGGCGGATCATATCGTCAGTAACCACCAGTTTCAGTAATTCTTTACGCCAAGTTAACGTTGGCAATTTAGTACTGAACCAAGTGTCACTTTCGTCTAAGGTAGGTAATACAATTTCAGGTTCAATATCAGTAGTGTCTTCTTCAACTTGCTCTGTCGTAATATCCGACTCAATGATCTCAGGCGTAATATCAATTTCAAGCACGGGCTCTTCAACGGGTGCAATGACGGTAGGAACAGCAGTATCAATAACTTTATTGTCATCTGCAGCAATAACATAGTAATAGATAACAAAAGCGATAATAGCAGCAATGATTATGGCAATAATAGCCCAAGGCGTTTGTTTTTGTTCAGTATTTTGAATTGACATAATAACCCTTGTTCTTTGTAATAAATGGAATAAAAAATGATGAAATTCGTAGTTGAATTTTAAACGTTATCCTATATTAATTCTGTGCATCAGCCTGATTTTCAGGTAAGGATGCGATAAATGCTGGGTGTCGATTGCAATTTTCTGCTACTCGACAGATATTTGGAAATTTGCTCATATCAAGATTAAATCGATATGCATTATATACTTGAGGCACTAAACAGATATCGGCCATCGTTATATTATCGCCAAAACAATATTCTCCAGAGTTTAGCTTTAGCTGGTGCTCAATAGCGACAAAGCCTAAATTCATCCAATGATGACTCCAGGTCAGTTTATCACTTTCTTGCAGTGAAAAATTATTAACTAAGTATTGTTGTACGCGTAAATTATTAACCGGATGTATTTCACAGGCTACATCCAGTGCAAGCGCCTTTATTTTTGCTTTAGCAACTATGTTTTTAGGGTAGATAGCAACCGAAGGATATTTATCATCTAGATACTCAATTATCGCAATCGATTGATGTAGAGTAACATCTTCGTCAACTAAGGTTGGTACTAAATGCGTTGAGTTTAACTCTGTGTAAGCATCTTTATGTTGTTCTCCGCCCTCTTTTACTAAATGCACTGGAATTGATTCAAACGTCAATCCTTTTAGGTGCATAGCAATTCGAACTCTATAAGCGGCAGACGAACGCCAATAACCATATAATTTCATTTCTAATACTCATATAACGTTGGACATAACACCAATATAGAATGACTAATACATTGGCATATTTACGTTAAATTTTAACGGTTTTTTTATTAATATCGTAGTCACGTAGCTTATTTGCAATGGCGGTATGACTAAGCCCTAATTTTTTCGCTAATTGTCGTGTACTTGGATAAGCAGGATAAAGTTTACGCAATAAATCTGCTTCAAAATTTTTCACGGCCGCATCTAACGTACCTTCAAAGTCTTGCTCAAGGTAGCCATGTTCTCGTGTATATGCAGGCAACTGCAAGTGTGAGGTCATGATTATATTACCTTCAATTAATGATACTGCCCGTATCAGCACGTTTTCAAGCTGCCTAACATTACCCGGCCAAGGATAATGTTCAATAAACTCAAGACATTCGTTGTCAAAAGAAATATGCGATTTACCAATACGTTGACCAAACTTAGCGACAAATAGTTCCGCTAAAGGCACAATATCTGAACGGCGCTCACGTAACGATGGAATATTAAGCCCCAACACATTTAAGCGATAATATAAGTCTTCTCTAAACTCACCTAAAGAAACCATATTAAGTAAGTCTCTGTTTGTTGAGCCGATAATACGTACATTCACTTTGATTTCTTTTTCATCATCAATGCGTCTGAAAGTTCCGTCTTGAATCACCCGTAACACTTTAGTTTGTAACTTAGCCGACATCTCGCCGACTTCATCGAAAAATATGGTGCCGCCATCAGCTGACTCAAAAATGCCACGTTTACTATTTAATTGGCCTGCAGCGCCAGAGCCAAATAACTCAGTTTCCGCGGCATCATCTGGCAACGCTGCACAGCTTAACGTCATAAAAGGTTTGTCTGTGCGATCACTGGCAGCATGGCAAGCACGCGCCAGTAACTCTTTGCCCGTGCCTGTTTCCCCAACAATCAACATAGAGGAGTCTAGCAAGGCCATACGCTTAGCTTCGCGTATCAATTTACGCATTGAACTACTATTAGCCTGAATACCGGTAAAGTCATTTTCATTAGCTTTTTTAAAAACACTAATTTGCTGACCTAACCTTGCTTCTGACTTTAATATCAGTACCGCGCCAGCGAGGACTTTCTTTTCTTCACCTTCAGCAATATGTATGGGAATGATATCAGCAACAAAATCGTCATCTTGAAATTTAACACGGCGGGTTTGAGCCAACACCTCTTCACTGTCGAGCCAACGAGAAAAGTTAAAGCCTTTTAACCATTGCCCTACATGCTCGCCAATAATATGCTCTAGTGATTCACACATTATTTGCGCGGCAATGTTATTGACCACTCGAATTTGGCCTTTATTATCAACCGAAATAAAAGGGTCTGGAAAGGTTTTAACTAAGGTTTCAAATTCGTTTCTTTCACGTTCAGATGGCATGTAAGGCGTTGTTTTAACATCGACAACACCATCAATTAAACGTAATTGAGGCATAAAACTTTGCAGCTCAGAAAACTCTAAATCAGGGATATTAATAAAAATTTTTCCCGGCTGTTTTAGCTCAATACCACGCAGGTCAATCCCACGCTCAACAAATATTGCCAGCACACTTTGCGCAATACCAACTCGGTCTTGGCAACCAATTTCTAAACGCATTTATTAACCTCAAGCAAACAACAAAAATCTAATACCTCTATTGTAAACTAATTTTTACAACAAAAAAAAGCCTCCATTTTTAGGAGGCTATTCATTATGACTAAGAAAACATTACAGAAGCTGATCAGTTTTTGCTGCACAAATAAAATCATTCTTATGCAGCCCTTTAATAGCATGGGTCCACCAAGTAACCTTTACTTTTCCCCACTCTAATAAAATGGCCGGATGATGAAATTCTTTTTCTGCTAATTCAGAGACTTTATTTGCAAAAGCCCATGCTAGCTTGTAGTTTTTAAACTTATAAACCCGTTCTAGCATCATAATACCCTCGTTCACTTCAGGAACCCAATCAGGTATTTGTGCTAATAAACTTGCCAATTCGTCATCACTAACTTTTGGCGCGTCGACTTGGCATGCTTCACATTGTTGATTTGATAATTCGCCGCTCATAAAAAATTCCTTAACTTGCTTTTAATTCAAATTTAGCTGGATGTAGACCTATTTTTTTCGCTTGTTCTACTAAGGCCATAATATCTTCTACTTCTAATTTTCGTATCTCATCGAGATCACTGACTTTGGTTAGCATAAAATAAACCGGTTGCAGAATATCAATACGATATTGTGTCCGTAATACATCTAAAACATCGAGTGGTTTCCTTTCAACATTTTTATCATTTAATGCATATTCAGTTTCCGTTGGTGAAGACAAAATACCGCCACCATATACCCGTAAACCTTTAGGCGTATCAAGTAAGCCAAATTCAACAGTAAACCAATAAAGTCGAGCTAAAAACACCCGGTCTTCTTTCGAAGCATTTAGCCCCATCATGCCATAAGCTTGAGTATAATTAGCAAAAGACTCGTTGGTGAGTAAAGCACAGTGGCCGTATATTTCATGAAAAATATCTGGCTCTTGTAGATAGTCAAATTCTTCTTGTGAGCGAATAAAAGTCGCAACAGGAAATTTCTTTTCTGAGAGTAATCTGAAAAATTCACCAAAACCGATAAGTGCGGGTACCGGTTCACAACTCCAACCGGTTGTCGCTCTTAATACCTCACTCACTTCTTCTAACTGTGGTATACGATCAATAGGAAGGTTTAGCTTTTCTAAGCCTTCATTAAACTCATCACATGCTGTGTTTTTTACCGTTGAAAGTTGCCGAGTTATCAAGGCTTGCCATATTTGGTTTTCTTCTGCTGTCCATGCAATATTGCCATGTTCATCAGCAACCTTCGATACGTACTTAGTCGCCTTCGCCATTCGTGTAACCTTACTTTGTTAATATCAAATTATTATTAATTTTATTTTGATATGTAAACTGCTTTAGTTGTCACAATAGTAAGGCAACATTGATAGAAAAAGCACGACTTTGAATGTGGCTATTTTTCAATCAGAACAATGAATGTGTAAAATATGTGTTACATCTAAGTGTACAATTATAAAATTATCTATTAATTTCAATACTGTAAGTTATTTTCTTTTCACTAGCGCTTGTACTTGGCTAACAACTTGTTGACGAATATGACCAAGCTTAGGCGCGTCATCAGTAAAAGGAATAGGTCGACATAAGTGCATGGCTTTTAGGCCTAATCGGGCAGTTAACATTCCCGCACCTAAGCCTTGTGCCATACGCGCTGATAACTTCCCTAATAGCTCTACACCTAGCAGATCAGCGCCTAAATCAGCGACTAATTCACTTGCACCAGCATAGGCCATATTTATAATAACTTGTTTAATTAGCTTTACTCGGCTCCAATAGCCCAATTTTATGCCATATAAAGCCGCGATTTTATTAATCAGTCGCAAATTTCGCCAAAGCATCAGCAGCATATCAATAATTGCAATTGGACTTAATGCTACTAATACAACTGACTCAGAAGAAAACTTTGCAATTTCTTTCAATGCTTTTTGATCGACCTGAGACAATATATTGCGCTCATATAACTGTAGTATTTCAACATCACTATACTCTTCAAGATTTAGCTTTTGCCAAGAGCTGTGATCGAATTCCGCTAAGTCACCCGGTAAACGCTTAGAAATTTTATCGCAAAGGCTTGCTGCATCAACGTTACCTTCTTTATTGAAAACATCTTGAGCTTTTTGTTTTAGGTTTTGTTGGTACTTAAACTGCCTGAGTCCTGAAAACTCACGCCAAACTGTACGGCCACAAACCAGTGACAAACCAGCCAGTAAAATAGCATATAAACTGGCAATAATCGGCGATTGACTAAAGCCGTTAATAAAAAATTGTACAGCTTCAACTCCAACTAATGTAACAAATACTAAGCCTATAGTGCGCCAAAGCCAGCTGGGTTTTTCAGGTTCAATAATAATGTTATCGTCTACTTGTTCTACTTGCTCATCACAAACCCAGTCTTGCTCATCAACAATAATTTGTGGGGTATTTTCTTTGATTGGGCTTTCGTCAATATCAACCGCATCAAACAATATTTGTTGTTGAAATTTTTCTTTATTTTCTATCATTTTAATTTGTCCCCAAGCAAAAACTGCAACATTTGATCCATACGAAGGTGCGGTAAGCATTCATCACTACTCACCGACTCAATGGGTGCGAAAGCAATATAATTAAATGGCTGCTTTTGCCAATACTCTAACGTTGGAATGCTCGCTGGAACAGCTCCAGGAAATAGTGTGATCATTTGATCATTGCTCAACTGTCGACCCTTTATAACAGGAATATTTTGACCTTGATATTGGCTTTTTCCCACTTTGGTGGCTTTGACCGAGGCAATAGCGATTGTTTTCATTTTAATAGCATCAAAACTCAGTGTTTGCTTGGTTTGAAAAACAAGTTTGTTGAGCAACGACACTAAGTTCTCATGTTGTTCAGGTGTGATATGGTCAGCCTTTGTCGCAGCAAAAAGTAAACGATCTATTTTTGGAGAAAATAACCGCGACAATAAACTCGATTTTCCATATTGGAAGCTTTCCATAATCATCGCCATGGCATTTTGTAAATCTGCGAAGCTTTCTGGACCATTGTTTAGTGGTGTTAAGCAGTCAGCAAGCACAATTTGTCGATCAAAATTAACAAAGTGTTCTTTGTAAAAGCGCCGTACGACACGTTCTTTATATTCAATAAATCGCGCTCGTAGCATACCGATATAACAGTCGTCTTTGGCATTTTGATAGTTATTACTGTCAATGTTGTCAAACTCACTATATGGAAAAAACTGTAATATTGGTGCATCTTCTAACTCACCTGGAAGAATAAAACGTCCAGGCTGAATCACTGATAAACCGAGCTGATGACGGAACAGAAGCAATAAGTCAGTATATTCTTGTGATAACTGCGCTAGAACGGCTTCATCAACACTAGCGAAAGGATCAAATTCAGCCAGTTTATCCAGAAAGCCCTGTGCATGTTCGTTTCTTGGTGCTTGTTTGAGTAGCATAGTAGTTTGCATCGACCATTCTTCAAATGTTAGCGATAACATAGGAAGATCAAGTAGCCATTCACCAGGATAATCGGTTATATCAATATAGAGTGTCGCTGACTCTGTAGCGTATTTTAATATCGAGTCTTTGGGTTGATAACGCACTGCTAGGCGTAATTCGCTTATACCATTAGTCGGTTTTGGCCATTTGGGCGGCGACTGACACAAGGCAGATAGTGCGCCATCATATTCAAATCTTGGTATGTGCAGGTGCTTTTGTGGAACGCGTTTAGCGGCGATGTAACGACCTTGATGGACAACATTAAAAAAACTGAGCTGAGAATTACTGCCTTCGTTGAGTAACTGATTAACTAAAGACGTAATAAATGCGGTTTTACCACTGCGGCTAAGTCCTGTTACGGCCAGGGTTATATGTTGATCGATAGAACGATTAACAATGTCACTGGCTTTTTGCTTTAACTTTTTTATCTGAGCTTTACTAATAAATGCCATACTTAAGTGCTATCTTTTGGTTTTTCAATACGTTGAAGGCCGTAATGCTTATTTAAGCAAAACTATCATGACTTTGATACTAGCGGTTTTTAGGTTTTGATAACAGTACTTGTCTTGATTTATTATTAACTTTACGGCGATAAAAAAAAGCGGCTGAGCCGCTTTATTTATAGTTTATTAATTTCTCGTGACACGGTAAATTCCGGCGAGGTAACGTAACGCTCAATAACTTGTAGCTCTAGCTCTAAAGTTTTGAATTTACGCCTAATATCATGAAATGCTTGTTTAGGTGGTTCGCCTGCTTGCCAAATACGCGACTTCACTTTAATCGATTCATTAGTGATATCTTCATCAGAATCATGTTGTTGTGAGCCTGCGTTTTTTTTAGCATGATATTGGCTGTCATGTGCAAAACTTCCCTTTGGGGCATTGCGGTTAACATGACCAATATTGGCAGGTTTTTTATCTAATATAAACCAAGCGGCGATATAGATAACAATAAACCAACCCATACCTAACAGCACACCAGAAACAACAAGTATACGCACCAACCATGATTCCCAACCAAAGTAATCGGCAATGCCTGCACAGACACCAGCTAACTTTCCTTGGCTCGTATTTCTATATAACTCACCTCGGGATTTGCTGGTCATAATTTATTTCTCCACTCCGGTGTTTCAGCATCCAAAATAGCTTCTAATGTCTTAATTCTATCTGCCATTTTATCGGCTAATTCAGACAACTCAGTCAGTTGAATATACTCTTCTTCACTGAAACCCTGACTAATTTGACGTTTACTACGGTAATGTAATATCAACCAAATCGGGGCCACGACTACCATAAATATAATTACTGGGGCGACGATAATCTCATCCACAATCTTTCTCCTTTAATTGCACCTAATTCAAGGTATGCGAAACGTATGATTATTTGTTTTGGGTTTCTGTTTTCATTTTAGCTTTTAATTTTGCTAATTCATCATCAACTTTCTCATCTGATGCTAAATCTGCAATTTCATCTGCTAAAGATTTACTGCCCATATCATATGATTCGACCTGTGCTTCAATATCATCAATTTTACGTTCGTAGCGATCGAAGCGACTTAAGGCGTCATTCACACGATCACTGTCAATGTTCTTTTTCACTTTTAAACGTGAGTTTGCCGTCTTTTCGCGCATAATGATTGCTTTTTGACGTGTCTTCGCATCTGCTAACTTATCTTGTAGCTGCGAAATTTCACTTTGCAGTTTAGCAATGTGTTCATCTACATGGCTTAACTCTTCACGCAAAGCTCCGGCACTTTCAACACATTTTTTCTTTTCCATCAATGCTGCACGCGCTAAATCTTCACGATCTTTGCTTAACGCTAGCTCAGCTTTTTCTTGCCATTGTGCTGCATCAGATTCAAATCGATTAGCTTGGCGCGCTAATTCTTTTTTATCCGCTAATGTTTTCGCTGATGAAGAACGCACTTCAACCAACGTGTCTTCCATTTCTTGTATGATTAAGCGCACCATTTTTGCAGGGTCTTCTGCTTTGTCTAATAAGTTGTTAATATTAGAATTAATGATATCTGTGAATCTCGAAAAAACACCCATAATTACTTCCTCATTCAAAAAATTACTTTAATTGTCTTAGGTTTTACTATTCACGTTCTGCGCCAAGTTTTTATAACACGGTAAGCATATAATTAATAACGCTTTATTATTAATTGAAAAAAGGCTTCTCTCTAAGCAGTTAATAAAATACACTATTTGTTAGTGAAAAAAACCAATTATTAGGTCTGTAAATGACACGTTTCAAACAACAAGATAATCTCATTGGTCAATCAAACAACTTTTTAGAGGTGCTTGAGCAAATTTCACAGATAGCGCCTTTAAGTAAACCTGTTCTCATCATTGGTGAACGTGGTACGGGTAAAGAGCTTGTTGCTGCACGTTTACATTATTTATCTAAACGCTGGGATCAGAATTATCTTAAGCTAAATTGTGCAGCGTTGAATGAGAACTTATTAGAAACTGAATTATTTGGTTACGACAGCGGAGCCTTTACTGGGGCAAGTAAGCGTCATGAAGGTCGCTTTGAACGCGCAGATAACGGTACATTATTTTTAGATGAAATAGCAAATACAACCGGGTTAATCCAGGAAAAGTTACTGCGAGTTGTAGAGTACGGTGAATTTGAACGCGTTGGTGGCTCAAGAACACTTAAAACCAACGCGCGTCTAGTCGCAGCTACTAACGAAGACCTCCCCTCAATGGCCGCTGCAGGCGAGTTTCGCGCTGACTTACTCGATAGATTGGCGTTTGATGTGATCACCCTGCCCCCATTACGCGAGCGTTTAGACGATATACTGGTATTAGCTGAGCATTTTGCTATTAATATGGCCCGTGAGCTTGAATTTGAACTTTTCAGTGGTTTTACTACAAAAGCGAAGCGTGATTTGCTGGAATATCATTGGCCGGGTAATATTCGTGAATTAAAAAATGTTGTTGAACGCAGTGTTTATCGCTGCAACAACCCTCATTTACCTGTGCATGAGTTAGTGATCGACCCATTTGAGTCACCCTACCGCCCCTCAAAACGTATAAAAACTCAAGATCGCATCATAAAACCTGCTGTAGTTTCAAGTGAAAGTACGGCTGAAACAGAGGTTAAAGTAGAACAAAAACTTAAGCCGCTGACTAAAACCTTGCAATTTCCGCTGTCTTTGAAAGATTTATCACAAAACTACGAAGTTGATTTGATCAAATCTGCTTTAGCTAATTGCCAATATAATCAAAAGAAAACCGCTGACGCCTTAGAATTAACCTATCATCAATTAAGAGGCTACTTAAAAAAATATAATCTACTCGATTCAAGTAGTGCAGACGAAGAATAAAGATTCGCTATGGCTTACCCTAAACTAACATATTATAAATATTTTGCGCTGTTAATCATGGTGTTATCTGGTTGCGACTCAAACGAATCACTTTCATTAAGCAAAAAAAGCATTATCTACTGTAGCGAAGGTCCTCCTGAAAGCTTTAACCCGCAGACGGTATCTTCGGGAACAACTATCGATGCAACGTCAAATCAGTTATATAATCGTTTAATCGAGTTTAACCCGACCGATAATTCGATCATTCCAGCTATTGCGAAGTCTTGGCATGTTACGCGCGATGGTAAAATGATAACTTTTTATCTCCGCAAAGATGTTCAGTTCCATCACACAAGCTACTTTATGCCAACACGAGCTCTTAATGCTGACGATGTGCTGTTTAGCTTCAATCGTATGCTAGATGAAAACCATGAATACCATCCAATATCTGGTGGTAAGTATCCATTTTTTCAAAATTCTCAGTTAGTTAATCTAATTAATAGCGTTGAAAAAATTAATGAACATACCGTACGCTTTCAACTCTCTCATTCTGACAGCTCATTTCTTGCAACTATTGGTGGCGATTCAGCTGTTATTTTATCAAAGGAATATGCTGAACAGCTAATTGCACTTAACGCGATGCAAGAAATAGATATGCTTCCTATTGGCACGGGCCCTTTTAAATTTAAACAGTATAGTGCCGGTTCTTTCATTCGTTATGAGCCTCATCCAGACTATTGGCGAGGCATGTCAGAGCTTAAACAACTCGTTTTTGATATAACCCCTCGCGACACAGGTCGTTTAACCAAGTTATTAGCCGGTGAATGTGATGTTATCGCCTACCCCATTGCACATAAAAAAATAGCACAGCATCCAAACCTCACCTTAGAGTCTGTTACTGCTTTTAATGTCGGCTATTTCGGCTTTAATACCAGTAAGGAACCATTTAATAATCCTTTAGTACGTAAAGCTTTATCTTACGCCATCAATAAACCAGCGATTCTAGAAGCTGTTTATACCGGGCAAGCGGAAATTGCAAATGGCCTGATCCCTAATTCTTCATGGGCTTACGATGCAACCATTCCTAGTCAAGTCTATTCAATAACTAAAGCGAAGGAGTTGTTAGTGCAAGCGGGATATAGCAATGGCTTTTCCATGGATTTATGGGCAATGCCCGTTCAGCGAGCCTATAACCCTGATGCCGTAACAATGGCAAAACTCATTCAGGCCGATTTACAAAAGATAGGGGTTAAGGTTGATATAGTATCCCATTATGAATGGACAACTTTTTTACGCAAAATTTCTGAAGGTGAACATCAAAGTGTGCTCTTAGGTTGGTCAGCTGATCACCCTGATCCAGACAACTTTTTTTCAACATTACTGAGTTGCTCTTCTGCCATTACCGGCAGTAATATAACGTTCTGGTGTAATGAAAAATTTGATCAACTCATTCAACGTGCGCTACAAACAAATAACATTAATAAACGTAAGGTATACTATTCTAAGGCTATAAAATTAATTAATGAAGAATTCCCTTTGATTCCTATAGCGCACTCTAAAAGATATCAAGCACGGGCAAATAATGTAAACGGTAGTCTGCTACGCGCAATTGGTGGTATTGATTTTAACGGGGTTACAAAAAACTAATATGCTTATATTTACCCTGCGTCGTTTTAATTTATTCATTTTTACTATGCTGTTATTGACTATATTGTCTTTTAGCTTAAGTTTTTTATTTCCTGGTGACCAACTCATTAACCTCACCGGCCAAATAAATGCCTCGCCTGAACAACTCGCTATTTTAGCTGATGAGTATCAACAGCAATCAGGATTACTAAGCCAATATTTCAGTTATCTCAACCATCTATTTCATGGTGAAATGGGCTATTCAATGGCCAGTCAATTGCCGATTGCCACTGAAGTACTGAATCGTTTACCCGCAACCATTGAATTGACCTCTGTGGCTTTACTCGTCGCAATGTTTTTTGGCATCCCCATAGGTTTTTGTGCCGCGATATATCATCGAAAACTACCTGATAATTTAATACTGGCCATTGCGATGATTGGCTATTCAATCCCTGTTTTTTGGTTAGGAATTCTCGCTATATTAGTGTTCTCTATTCAATTAGGCTGGTTTCCTTCTGCTGGTCAAATAAGCCTGCTATTTGAAATTCCACATGTTACGGGATTACAGTTAATTGATATTTTACTCAGTGATAGTCCTTATAAATGGCAAGCTTTCCAAGATGCTACTCGACACCTTATATTACCAGTCATTGTTGTGGCACTTGCCCCAGCTACCATTTTTATGCGTTTAGCGCGCACGGCAATGTTAGAGGTTTTAGACACCCATTACATTAAAGCGGCAAATGCAAAAGGCTTAACTTTTAGCCAAATTATTTATCGACATGCAATGCGTAATGCCGTTATTAAGGTTATTAGAGATGTAGGTTTGCAGTTTGCCAACCTGATTACTATTGCGATGGTGACTGAGGTTATTTTTAGTTGGCCAGGCATTGGACGCTGGTTAATCGAAAGTATATATCAACGAGACTATACCGCAATTCAAGGCGGACTTATTGTACTATCCACCTTTATATTTATCGTACATATAATTATTGATTTTGTTTATGCTGCGCTTAACCCTTTAGCTCGGGAGCCTCGTCATGGCAAGAGATAAAATATACCAAGAAGAAGAATTTCCAACGCCACTGATGCAATTGTGGCATAACTTCAAGCAACCTCCTGTGGTTTTGATCGGGTTTGGCTGTTTCCTGTTCCTTATTGTATTAGCGGTTTTAGCCAATATTATTACACCTTATTCTTCAGTGGAAAATCACTTAAATCACTTGCTACTGCCGCCAGCATGGAGCGATGAAGGTGATGTCAGTTTTTTACTCGGTACTGATAACCTTGGCCGCGATATGCTATCACGCTTAATTCATGGTACTTCTCTGACTTTTGGTTTAAGTATTATTGTCGTTATTGCCTCTTTAGCTATTGGTGTTGTTATCGGGTCATTATCGGCCTTAACTACCGGTATTAAATCGAGTTTTCTTAATCATTTTCTCGACGTTATATTGTCAATACCTTCCTTACTTTTAGCCATAATCATTGTCGCGATTCTCGGCCCAGGTCTAGAAAATACCTTATGGGCTATTATTATGGTGCTAATCCCACAATTTGTGCATATTACACGTAATGCAGTTAGAGAAGAGTTTGCTAAAGATTATGTGTTAGCATCACGCCTTGATGGTGCGAGCTCTATTAGAATTTTACGTTATTCTATTTTTCCTAATATAATCGAAAAATTGATCAGCCAAGCCACTCTTGCGCAATCAGCCGCTATTCTAGACATAGCTGCGCTAGGTTTTTTGGGCTTAGGCGCTCCTATTCCTATGCCTGAATGGGGTGCTATGTTAGCCAATGGTATTGATTTATTTTATATCGCGCCTTGGACCGTTTATTTGCCGGGTTTAGCTATTTTATTTTCGGTTGTCGCGACTAATTTAGTCGGTGAAGGCATGCGCCATGCGCTAAAAGTGCGCAAGGAAAACTAATGAACTTAATTGATATTCGTAACCTTTCTATTGAATTAAAAACAGGGGCAAAACCAATATTTGCCGTTGACCGTGTCAACCTCACTATGAAGGAAGGGGAAGTTCGCGGTTTAGTGGGAGAGTCTGGTTCAGGCAAGTCGTTGCTAGCACAAGCTATTGTTGGCGTACTTGACGAAAAATGGCGAGTTGACGCCGACCGATTTCATTGGCGAGGCAATGATCTAATGCGCTTATCACCAGCAGAGCGAAAAGCGATTATATCTAAAGACGTGGCGATGATATTCCAAGAGCCGATGGCTTGCTTAGATCCCACCACCACCATAGGTGAGCAATTAGAAGAAGCCGTTGATGTTGAGCAGTTAACTGGATTTTTTTGGCAGAAACGACAACAACGAAAACAAGCAGCCATCAATTTATTACATAAAGTGGGTATTAAACAACATGAAGTCTGTGTAAAAAGCTTTCCACATCAATTAACCGATGCGCTATGTCAACGTGTGATGATTGCCATGGCCCTTGCAAGACGCCCTATGTTGCTAATAGCTGATGAACCTACAGCAGCGATGGAAAGTACTAACCAAGGGCAAATATTTCGTCTGTTAGCGAGCTTAAACCAACTTAAAAACATGTCGATATTACTGATCAGCCATGATCTAGAGAATGTTACCCATTGGACGAACACTATTACGGTTATGTACAGTGGCCAATTTGTCGAGGCTGGCACCACAGAGCAAATATTTAATCAACCTTATCATCCATATACGCGTGCACTTGTCGATAGTAGCCCAAAAGCTAATAGAATGATCCCTAATAAATCTCGACTGATGACTTTGCCTGGTAGCATCCCTATTTTGCAACATCTCCCTATTGGTTGTCGGCTAGGTCCAAGGTGTCCTCGCGCACAAAAAAACTGCGTAGACGCACCTAAAATTAAAAACTATCATGGCCATCAAGTCAGTTGCCATTTCCCACTGAAGGATAGCTACTCGTGAGTAATGTTTTATTACAAGTATCCGAGCTAAGTAAAACTTACAAAGATAAAAATTTCTGGTTTAATCGTAAATGCGTTACGGCACTAGAGCCACTATCTTTTGATATTATGGCGCATAAAACCCTCGCTATAGTCGGCGAAACAGGCTCTGGTAAATCGACTGTAGCCAAATTATTGGTTGGTGCTGAAATGCCAACTACCGGCAATATTCGTTTAAATGGACAAACTTTAGAGCCAGGAAATTTCAAGCAGCGTTGCCAACATGTTCGCATGATTTTTCAAGACTCTGGCACTACATTAAACCCTAGCCTCACGATAGAACAGTTATTAGATGAGCCTTTAAGACTCAACACTAAGCTAGATGAAATAGAGCGTCATCAATTGATCCGAGAAACCTTACAAAAGGTCGGTTTATTGGCTGACCATATGAGCTTTTACCCCCATATGTTTTCTGGTGGTCAAAAACAACGTATTTCATTGGCGCGCGCAATAATATTAAAACCACAAGTGATTATTTTAGACGAAGCTTTAGCATCACTCGACCCATCTTTACGCTCTCAAATGATAAATCTATTACTCGATTTACAGCAACAAATGGGACTGGCATTCATATTAATTTCTCATAACCTTGGGATTGTTAGGCATTTCAGTGATGAAATGATGGTGTTAAGTAATGGTAAAGTATTAGAGTTTGGGAAAACTTCAGATATCTTGCAAAAGCCTGAACATAAGTACACCAAAAAGCTAATCATGAGCCAACGTTTTCAACTGCTTTATCGTTAGTTAAGCTTTTAGTCCGTTTATCACCAGTCAATTTGGCAAAATCAGCACTTGTTGAATAAAACCGGTATGTCGTTTATTGATGCTTCATTTAGTCCACACACCTTGAGCTGTATGTTACTGGCCTAAGGTTGGCGATATCAGCAGCTTATTGTCCAAGTCGCAGAAATCCACGCTAGACGACATTCAAGAGACCCTACCTTGTCTATTACCCGGTTTTCTACTTATTAAGTTTATGTCGCTGTCATTATTAATTTTAACCATTAAAAATCAGTAGTTAATTAATCAACTTGGTATTATTAGCATTTAACAATAGCCCTAAAAAAACCAGCAAGCGCTGGTTTTTATTTAATGGTGTAACTAACTCAATTTATCACTTCAAACCTGAAATAACGCTTCAATAGATAAGTTTTGTTGACTTAAAATATCACGTAATCGTTTCAGCGCTTCCACTTGAATTTGACGAACACGTTCGCGTGTTAAGCCAATTTCGACACCTACATCTTCTAATGTTGCCGCTTCATAACCTAGTAAGCCAAAACGTCTTGCCAACACTTCTCGTTGTTTAGAGTTAAGTTCATTCAGCCAATCTACAATACTGTGCTTAATATCATGGGTTTGTAACTTGGTTTCCGGACCACCGCCTTTCTCATCAGGAATAACATCTAATAAAACTTTTTCACCTTCACCGCCAAAGGGTGAATCTACTGAAGCAATACGTTCGTTTAAACGCAGCATTTTACTGACACTTTCTACGGGTACATCAAGTTCTAGAGCAATATCTTCTGCGGTAGGTTCATGATCAAGCTTTTGCACTAGCTCACGGGCTGTGCGTAGGTAAATATTAAGTTCTTTAACAACATGAATAGGTAATCGAATAGTGCGGGTTTGATTCATAATGGCACGTTCAATTGTTTGACGAATCCACCAAGTTGCGTAAGTAGAGAATCTAAAACCACGCTCAGGATCGAATTTTTCAACGGCGCGAATGAGGCCTAGGTTACCTTCTTCGATTAAATCTAATAACGGTAAACCACGATTATTGTAACGGCGAGCAATTTTTACCACTAAACGAAGATTACTTTCAATCATGCGTTTTCGAGAGCGTTCGTCACCTTTTAGGGCAAGGCGAGAAAAGTAGACTTCTTCTTCTGCGGTTAATAATGGTGAAAATCCGATTTCACTTAAATATATTTGTGTTGCATCTAAGCTAGAAGGCCCCTCTTCAGGCATTTCTGCCTTGGTGCTTTTTGGCTTTTCTTTTACTGCAACATCAGAACATGCTATTTGTTTTTTTATGCCCATGTTATATCTCCCGCTTTAGCTTCTGCTAAATTTACTGACTAATTTTTCAGATTGACCTCAATATATTTTTGATGAATTTTTATTATTATTTCGGCAAATACTTCATAGGATTAACTGATTTCCCGCGAAAGCGAACTTCAAAATGAAGCATGACTCTTTCAGCGTCAGTATTACCCATTCTAGCAATCACTTGACCGGCTTTAACAACTTGCTGCTCTTTGACAAGAATGCGATCGTTGTGGGCATAAGCACTAAGGTAGTCGTCATTATGTTTAACTATGACTAACTGGCCGTATCCCTGTAACGCATCACCGGCATAAACTACTTTGCCGTCTGCAGTTGCTTTGACCGAATCGCCGCGACGCCCCGCAATGTCGATTCCTTTATTTCCTTGCTTTGCGGAGGAAAAATTACGAATAATTTTACCTCTCGCAGGCCACTGCCATTCTCTTATTTTCTGTGAAAAAGCAGTGCTTTGTTGCTGAGCTTTGTTGGTTGATTTTCGCTCAACTACATTTACACCATACTCCTGCTTTTTCTTCTGTGCAATAGGTTTTGTTATAACTTTTTGTTTTGACGAGTTAAAGCTTTTACGCTTAGTAGTATTAGTACTAGGCTTGCTCGTATTTTTGGTTAAAAATAATTTTTGCTGCGGAAAAATATTGTAGGGCGCTTTGATATTATTAATGCTGGCTAAGGTACGTACATCGACATCTGCACGCCAGGCTATTGAATATAATGTTTCACCTTTTTTGACGATATACTCACTTCCACTAACGCTGTTTTTAAGCCTTTGGCTTAGAGGAAGTGAGCCTTGAACGTCGACAACAGGAGCAGGTTTACTACGACTAGAGCAGCCATTAATAGCGACTATCATTATTAACACTAATAAATTATTAGTGTTAAATAGTTGACCCTGCATCCATTTCGTCATATCTAACAAAACACCCTTTATCGTGTCGCAATATATGCAATAACAATAGCGCCAACAACAAGCCAACCTAAAACATCCACCCACTGTTTAAGCTTTTTCTCCATTGCCGCTCCACCCCAACGAATAATACCGGCAACCATGAAAAATCGCATTCCACGACCTATGGCTGACGCTAATAAAAACGGCAAAAATGCCATACTTAAAAAGCCAGCACTAACGGTAAATAACTTATAAGGTATTGGTGAGAAACCAGCAATAAATACCACCCAAACACCCCATTCACTAAACCACAACATGGCTTTATCAAAGCGTGCCTGATAACCAAATTCGGTAATTAAAGGTTGAATCCAAGGTTCGAACATCAGATAACCTAAGCCATAACCTACAATACCGCCCAGCACAGAAGCAATCGTCGTGATCGTCGCGAAACGCCATGCTTTATCGCGTTGTGCCATCACCATAGGCGCTAATAAAACGTCGGGAGGAATAGGGAAAAAAACCGATTCCGCAAACGTTAATACCGCCAAAATTCTGGGCGCAAACTTATGCTCTGCCCATTTAAGGGTCCATTCATATAATGCAGAAAATATTTTCACAAACTATCCTAAAGCGCCAGGTACCAGTGGAACAAATCGAACAGCTTCAATTTGCTGTTCTTTAAATTCATCACCATGACGGGTAATTAACTTCAATACTTGGCTTTGTTCGCCAACAGGAATGATCAAACGTCCACCATCAGCAAGCTGTTCGAGTAATGCCGGCGGCACCTCTGTAGGCGCTGCCGTTACAATAATGGCTTGAAATGGCGCTTTACTTTGCCAGCCTTGCCAGCCATCGCCGTGCTTCATTGCCACATTATGTAGATCCATCGTTCTCAACCTACGCTTTGCTTGCCATTGCAACGATTTTATCCGCTCAACTGAGAACACTTTAGCTGTTAACTGCGCCAAAATGGAGGTTTGATAACCTGAGCCCGTGCCTATTTCAAGAATACTATCAGGCACACCATCAGCCAGTAATAACTCAGACATTTTTGCGACAATATAGGGTTGTGAAATAGTTTGTCCTTGGCCAATCGGCAGTGCCGTATTGTCATAGGCTTTATGTGCTAATATTTCGGGCACAAATATATGGCGAGGAGAGCGTGCAATAGCTCTTAATACTTGTTGATTTTTGATGCCTTCAACCAGTAATTTTTGTGCCAGTAATTCCCCACTACGACTCGACTTTCCGCCGATATTACTGCCTACTCTGGCATTGATATTACTTTGTTTCATATTGAAAGTTCATTAATCCATTCTGTCATTTTTGCCAAGCTTTTATAAGCGGTCATGTCTATCGTTAATGGGGTAATTGATGCAAAACCATTGGCTATTGCATGAAAATCAGTACCTACGCCAGCATCAAGTTCTTGTCCTAATGGGCCATACCAATAAATATCACGTTGCCAAGGATCTTTCACCTTTTTCATCGTTTCGGCTTTGTGACGGTTACCTAAACGCGTGACTTGAATGCCTTTTAATTCATTAAGTGGTAAATCAGGTACGTTGATATTAATAATTTGATCGCTGGGCAATGGGTGCAACTTTAAGCGCTCAATAAATTTAGCGGTAACAACAGCGGCTGTTTGAAAATGTTTCGGGTCTGAAGACACTAACGAAACAGCTATGGCTGGCATGCCTAAATGACGACCTTCTGTAGCTGCGGCAACCGTGCCAGAATATATAGTATCGTCGCCTAAATTCGCCCCGTGATTTATACCAGCAACCACCAAATCAGGTTGCGGCTTCATTAACTGTGCAGCGCCTAAGTGAACTGCATCAGTGGGCGTGCCATTAACAGAAATAAAGCCATTTTCTAAGGTATGCGCTCGTAATGGATTTAACAACGTTAACGAGTTACTTGCGCCGCTGCAATTTCTATCTGGGGCGACTACGGTTACGTCAAAGACTTTTGCTAACTCATCAAAAAGTACTTTAATGCCATCAGCATGAACACCGTCATCGTTACTCAGTAATATTCTCATGTTCAGTTTTTTAGCTCCGCATTGATGTTTTTTGTTTCAGTACCAACTTCCACTGTATTATTTGAATCCGGGCTTGAGCCAACAGCAACGCGCTCTGTCATATCTGTATAATCGATTAACTCACGCATAATGGTGGTGGCATAGGCGCCAGCCGGTAAGAAAAATGACAAGGTCACAACATTGTTATCTACTTTAATGTCAGTGTCTTTAATAGTTAACCGAATACGGCGGCGTTCTTGTTTTAAACCAAAGCGGGGCAAACCTTCGCAAAATGCTTGTTGTTCATCGGCAATACTTTGCTCAAAAACGCGTGCATCGCCAGTGGTCATTAATTCGCCCGCGCCCCACATTGGCGCAGTAATATCCAAGTCGTGTTCGGCTAAGCGACTTGTTAAACTTTCATCAATAACATCAGCGAGAAATACAGACTGGGTACCCGCCAACATCAACACATCACCACTGACTAAGTTGTCGAATGTTTGTTGTTCGATACGTTGGCTGATCATTTCATTGAAAATTAATGACCGTGCGGCAGATAAATACATACCGCGCTTTTTCTTGTCTTTAACTTTTTGGCCTGAGAACAAACCTAAGGCTTTTTCGATGTTACCACCATTAATGCCAAAACGCTGTTCACCAAAGTAGTTCGGTACGCCAAAATTACTGATCACGTGCCAACGCCTAACGAGTTCGTCAATATCAGTGACATCACGTAAGGTAATTTCAAAACGATTACCGTCTAAACCACCAATGCGCAGCTTTTTGTTATGGCGTTTAGACGATAGCACCTCTACACCTTCGATATTTAGGTCACTTAAGTCATAACTTTGTTTGCCGGGAACATGCACACCAAACCATTGTTCAGTCACGGCGAAGCGATCTTTCAAACCCGCATAAGAAACTAAAGACTCTTTAACAGAAAAGTATTGCGCGAGTTGCTTGGCAACAAAAGCGGTATTAGCACCGGTTTTTCGAATATGAATGAACAGATGCTCACCTTCACCACAGGGTTCAAAGGGTATTTGTTCACAGACTTTAAAGTCTGAACGGTGACGACGCAACAAACCGGTAGATTTTGGTTTACCATATAAATAAGAGAACGCTGGTAAGGGTGACGGGCTTTGCTCAGGCTTTTTGTCTTGGTCTTTTTCTGTGACTTTTTCTTTTTCTTTAATTGGATTTATCGGTTCAGCGGTTAATGTTAAGTTGCTGTTATTTTCGGTTTTCATTAATAACACGACGGCATGTACCGACACACCTTCTTTGCGGCCAATGTAACCTAATTTTTCAGTCGTGGTTGCTTTGACATTAACCTGTTCAATATCGGCGTGTAAATCTTCAGCCAAACATTCACGCATAGCTAAAAGGTGCGGTGCTATTTTAGGGGCTTGCGCACAAACAGTAATATCAGCATTACCTAAACAAAAACCTCGGTCTTGCATTAATCCAACCACATGGCGTAACAAGATTCGGCTTGAAATATTTTCATATTCACCATCAGTATCGGGAAAATGATTACCAATATCCGCTAAACATAACGCGCCTAAAATTGCGTCACACAGAGCATGAATGGCAACATCACCGTCAGAATGCGCCACAAAGCCAAACTCATAAGGAATAGCAACACCGCCTAAAATTAATGGCCCTGCGCCGCCAAACTGATGAACGTCAAAACCGTGACCTATTCGCATATTGCCTCTGGTGATAAATTATTTTTTTGTTGATTTAGAATAAACTCGGCTAAGCATAAATCTTCTGGCTGAGTAATTTTTATGTTGTCACTACTGCCTTTCACCAATCCACTCGGGTACCCTAAAGCTTCCATCGCTGATGACTCATCAGTAATGCTTATATCGCGGGATAAAGCGGATGAAATAGCGGAGATTAGTTCTTGCGTTTTAAACATTTGCGGAGTCAGTGCATGCCACATTTGACTGCGTTCTAACGTTGTTTCTACCCGTTGTTCTGTATTGGCTTGTTTCATAGTATCGCGAACAGGAGATGCTAATAAGCCGCCATGATCGTGTTCAATACAATAGGTTATTAGTCGTGTTAAATCCTTGTGTTGAACACAAGGCCTTGCTGCATCATGCACCAACACCCATTGCTCTTTACTCAAATGCAAGTTTTTTAATCCCGCAAGTACAGAATCAACACGCTCTTTACCGCCGACGACACAGGTTACATTTTTATTATCGGCTAACCCAGTGCTAGGGTAGTATTCATCGTTTTCACCTATGGCAATAATGACATGAGAAATTGCACAGTGGCTAAGTAAACGCTGAACGGTGTGTTCTAAGATTGTTATATTATCAATGGTTAAATATTGCTTGGGACAAGCTGAACGCATGCGTTTACCAACACCTGCTGCAGGCACGACCACGGTAAAATGCCCAATTGTATTGTTCATTATCGCAATCGTTCCTTTTTGTCGGCATCGTCATCATTAGGAATAACACGGAAAAATGTTTCGCCCTCTTTGATCATTCCTAACTCATGCCTTGCACGTTCTTCAATAGCTTCAGTACCCGATTTTAAATCATCCGTATCGGCATAGAGTAGTTTATTACGTTGCTTAAGCTTATTATTATTGGCTAGTTGCCTTGTCACCTCTTCTTCTAGAGCTAGATAATCAGGCACACTGTTTTTACCAAACCAAAGTCGGTATTGTAAAAGTACAAGAAAAAGTATTAAAACTGCCGTGATCAGCCGCATAAAGTAACTAAAGTCGTTATCGAAGACGTAAATTGATACGCTATTATAAATGCGTACCGCCTGCTGTAAACACCCAACAAGATTTAAAATCAATTGTCAGGCAAATTTACCCTTGGTTGTTTGAAATTACGCCAGTTAATTGTGCAAGATAGCAGCAATTCGCGTAACGATGGCATGACTGGTTGAGATTTTCGGCTATTTTTCCAGCAATGGCCAGCACACGCTGCAGTCATTATTTTTTTAGTCGGCTTGAGCAAGTTGACACTATGGCGATTAACTTCACTCATTACCTCACGCTTAGCCAACTTACTTGTGCCATCAAGCGTATTGTTATCCGTTAAGGAAAACCAGCCATGAACGTTAGTTCGAAAACGTTGTTTCTCTATATCTATCCGATCGATACTATCAAGCACAATATGACTATTTAACGCTATAGGCACCACTAAGCCATGAACCAATGCTTGGCTTCTATACCATGAAATAACATTGTCATCGTACGCCGATAATTGGCTTATTGAAGGCTGCGTATTAACCTGCTTCGCTGACCAACTGGCATTTTGAATATCTAATTCAAGCGGTGTTTGTGCATTAAGAAGCGCAAACGCTGTACGTTTAACATAATGCGGTAAACTTTTAATCCGGCTTTGTAATCCTGCTAGTGATGAATATTCATTGCGGGCTAAGGTCATTAACTCTCGCTCATAAAGGGCATTACACAGTTCAGCAAAGTCTGATGACTGCTGCTCCGATTGCCATAATAATGATTGAGTGACCATGAATTTAACAACTGCTTTAATCAATGCCGATAATTTAAGCATACTCGATTGTTGTGTAAAGATAAAATAGCTCAACAATATTCTGTCTACCAATTTTAAATCTAACAATATTTATTAATCAGTTGAGCGACATTATCTAAGCTATTGGAATTACGTGAAGATAATACTAAGTAAGCCAATTATCTGTTCATTTTACTGGCTATAGCAATTTAAATTAAAGTTAAAATTAAAGTTACAGCGTTATATAATTTATAACAAAATCACCTCTGACTTAACTTTACCTCTTGTATTGACCATTTTTAATCATAAGAAAGTAGAGCTTTAAAATTTATTAAGTTGGTATTAAATGACTCCTAGCGTTGAATTGATCATTCCCTAAATCAGCCGAACAGATCGGCTAATTTATGTCACAAGCAAATGCCTCGTAAAGGTAATTCACATTGCGTTAATACGATTAAATAGTGAGTAACGATAGTTGAAACAACTAGCTCAGTTAGATAGTCGTAAACTCTAAGTTTTTTCTAGCCGCTAAAAAATGTGTTTAAATCATTATTTTTTTATAACTCAAGCAAGCATTTTCAAGTGTTTTCGGTATAATATAAAAAATAGTTTTCAGCAAGTTTTGGAGTAAAAATGAGCGTAATTGAAGTAAAACATCCCCTAATTAAACACAAACTCGGCATAATGCGTGAAGCCGATATAAGTACCAAGCGCTTTCGCGAACTTGCCTCTGAAGTGGGTTGCTTATTAACTTATGAAGCAACTAAAAACCTCGAATTAGAAACTAAAACCATAGATAGCTGGAATGGCGAAATTCAAGTCGAGCAAATTAAAGGTAAAAAAGTTACCGTTGTGCCTATTTTACGTGCGGGTTTGGGCATGATGGACGGTGTTTTAGAGCTTATTCCTAGCGCTCGTATTTCAGTTGTTGGCATGTACCGTAATGAAGAAACACTCGAACCTGTGTTTTACTTTGAAAAGTTAGCCGGACAAATTGAAGAGCGTCTAGCGCTTGTGATTGACCCAATGCTTGCCACTGGTGGCTCAATGGTAGCAACTATCGACTTATTAAAAGAACGCGGTTCAACAAATATCAAAGCGCTAGTTTTAGTGGCTGCGCCAGAAGGTATTGCAGCATTACAGAAAGCACATCCTGATGTTGATCTTTATACCGCCTCTGTCGATGACCGCTTAGATGACGCTGGTTATATATTGCCAGGTTTGGGGGATGCTGGAGATAAAATTTTCGGCACTAAATAGTAAATATATCTACGCCTGCATTTTGCAGTAGTTTGGAAATATTTCTGTCGCGATAAACACAGTAATAAATGTCTTAAAAGCACCACTATACTGCCAGCTTGCTGGCAGTTTTATTGAGTAAAATATGAATAAAGAAGATAACCTAGTAGAAAGTGTAGTTCATAATAATCAGTCACTCTTTCAAGAAGTGCTTACCGGTACCCAAATGCTATTTGTCGCTTTTGGTGCTTTGGTTTTAATGCCTTTGCTCACTGGCTTAGACCCAAACGTGGCTTTGTGTACCGCAGGTATAGGTACTTTGTTATTCCAACTGGTAACAAAGCGCCAAGTACCAGTATTTTTAGCGTCTTCATTTGTTTTTATTGCCCCTATTATGTACAGCACACAAACCTGGGGCATTCCGGCAACTATGGGTGCTCTCGCCGTTGTTGGGGCTGTGTATGTTTGCTTTAGTGGCTTGATTAAAGCCCGTGGTGTTGGCTTTATTAGTAAGTACCTACCGCCTATTGTTACTGGCCCCATTATAATGGTTATTGGTTTATCACTTGCGCCCGTTGCCGTTCATATGGCTTTAGGTCGCACCGGTGATGGCGCAGTACAATTAATTGACCATTCACTTGCCTTAAGTATTTCATTACCGGCTCTACTAACTACCCTTTTAGTATCTGCGTTCAGTAAAGGTTTTATGCGCTTAATGCCAATTTTATCAGGCATTGTAGTTGGATATGTATTATCGCTTTATCACGGTATTATCGATTTTACGCCGGTACAAAATGCCGCATGGTTTGCCGTCCCTAAATTTACCGCACCTGAATTTCATTGGCAGGCCATTATATACATGTTGCCCATTGCCATTGCTCCTGCCATTGAACACATCGGTGATATTTTAGCGATTGGTTCAGCAACCGGTAAAGATTATATTAAAAAGCCTGGCTTGCACCGCACCTTATTTGGCGATGGCATCGCGACAACTGCCGCTTCAATGTTAGGTGGCCCGCCAAATACTACTTACTCTGAAGTTACCGGCGCGGTGATGCTCACTAAAGCGTTTAACCCTAGAATTATGACCTGGGCTGCTTGCACGGCTATTATTATGGCCTTTGTTGGTAAACTCGGTGCTTTATTACATACCATTCCCGGTGCCGTAATGGGCGGTATTATGATGCTATTATTTGGTTTAATTGCCAGTGTCGGTTTAGGTAGTTTAGTGAAAGCGAAAGTTGATTTTGACCAACCGCGAAACTTCATTATTTTTGCCGTGGTATTAGTTTTTGGTATTGGTGGAATGGCATTAAACTTAGGTGGATTTAGCATTCAAGGTATTAGCTTATGTGCGATAGTCGCTATAGGTTTGAACTTACTTTTACCTAAAGAAGAGACAAAAGCTTAGTGTTAGAGCAGCTGTAAATTAAAAGACCTGAACACCATCTTGCACAGGTCTTTTAAGATGATTTTTGTAAAAGCTAATTGGGTTGATAGCTAACTTTAGTGAGAAGCTTACTAACTAAAGTGCTTTAATTAATTGATAAAATGCTCTTTTCTAATGCGGCAAAAAATGGTTTTCCATAATCTTTTTCAAGGCATGCTGTTGGCTTATATTTTTCTGTGGCTTTTATATGATCTGCAGTAATCACTCCACTTAATAGAAAAACAGGTAATTCTTCGTGCATTTCACGGATAAATTTCAACACATCAATACCTTCACCATCCGGTAAATTCCAATCAATAAGCGCAATAACATGCTTGCCGTGCTGAAATATTACTTTTGCCTCTGCAACCGTTTCTGCTACATCCAAAACAATGTTCAACGAAGCACAATATCTGTCTATCGACATTCTCATTAATTCAACATCACCTTCATTGTCTTCAACGTACAGAATATTTATAAATTCACTCATTAGGTAAGTCCTTGGCAATTTTAAAGGAGAAAGCTGCGCCTTGGTCATTATTTAAGGCTACACTGATATCGCCATGATGCTTTTGTAATATTTTTTTTACTATTGCCAATCCCATGCCTAAACCAGGATATTTTTTGCTGGAAACGCCTCTTCTTAAAACTTTAAATATTTTTACCGTCAAGTTTTCAGGGACGCCGATACCATTATCAGTTATCCTAAAATGCCAATAATGCTTATCATCACTGGTACTGACTGAAATAACAGGCTTATTGTCTGGAAGCTGATAAGTTAGCGCATTCTCAATAAGACATTTAAACAGCAAAGTAACTTGTTCCTCATCACCAATCATTGTGGGTAAATCTGCACAGGTAATTGATGCACCTGTTTTAGTTATCAATGATGATAAGTTATCTAAAGCTTTTGCTACTATTTTATTACTATTAAATGAAGTGAATGGCTTAGCCCTAGTATTTAATCGAGAATAGCTTTTAATAGCATTCATAATTTGTGTTGCTTGAGTTGAGCCATTTTTTATCAAGTCAAAGTGACGTTTAGTTTTCTCATCAAAACTGTCACCATGTTTACTGACAATAATTTCAGAAAAACTTTCTATTTGCCGTAAAGGCGCACTAATGTCATGTGAAACAATATAAACAAACTCTTCGTACTCTGCTTTGAGCTCGGCTAACTCTTGCTTCACTTTATCTAGTTCACATGCAAGTTGATTTTCTAGTTCATTCTCTAACTTAGCACTCATTATTCGTCCTTGTTTTGCCTAGCCATTACTGGTTGGCAAACATACAATATCACCCCAAAAAATTTCGACATCCTTAACAACTTTCATAAACTTACTAGCACTTACCGGTTTAACAATATAACAATTAGCATGTAAATCGTAACTTTCAAAAACATCTTTATCAGCTTCTGAACTAGTTAAAACGATAACGGGAATTCTTCTAAGTAATGGATCTGTTTTAATTATTTCCAACACTTCTTTCCCGTCAGTGCTTGGCAAGTTTAAATCTAACAAAATAATATCAGGCGCAACAGCACCTTCATAGCCATTGCGTTTAAACAAATAGTCTAATGCGATATCGCCATCCTCAGCAATATGCAGATTGTTGCGAAATATGGCGTCTTCAAAAGCTACTCGTGTTAGCTCTATGTCACCTTCATTATCTTCAACCAATAATATTTCCGCTATTCGAACACCCTGTGTCATTATATTTCCTCTAATTCTGTTAGTTTTAATAATTTCACATAAAAAGTTGACCCTACGTTTACCTCAGACTCAACCCAAATAACGCCATCATGACGCTCTACCACTTTTTTACATATAGAAAGGCCAACACCCGTACCGGCATACTGCTTTTTTCCATGTAAGCGTTTGAAAACTTCAAATATTTTCCTTAAATGTCGTTCTTCCATACCAATGCCATTATCTTTAAATATAAACAGCCAATGTGTATCACTTTCTTCAACACCGATATGCACATGAGGCGTGGCGTCTAATTTTTGATATTTTAAACCATTACTTAATAAATTTTGAAATAATTGAAATAACTGCGTTTTATTACCTTGTAGTATAGGTAGCGGATCAAAAGTTATCTCGCCTTTTTTGCCTGTTGACGGATCAAGCAGGTCTTTTTTAATCATAGTCACAATCCCTTCAATATCTACATTTTCAAACATTTGTGTGTCACTACTTATACTTGAGTAAGAGAGTATGTCTGTGATCAATAATTGTGCGCGGGCAGCCCCATCAATAACAAAGCTAAAATATTTTTGACCTTTAGCATCATCTTTTAAGCTATCAGCTAGATGCTCTTGTAACAGTTCAGAAAAACTGCGTACCATTCTTAAAGGCTCTTGTAAGTCATGTGAACAAACATAAGCAAATCGCGCTAACTCTTCATTAGAGTCGGTTAGTTTATCAATAAATTTTTCGCGCTCCTTTTCGAGTTTCACTCGTTCAGTTACATCTCTAACTATACCACTCAGTTTTCTAGTATTACCAATGGCCATCTCACTAACAGAAAGATCTATCGGAAAGATAGAACCATCTTTTCGTCGACCTTTTACCTTGCGATCTGTACCTATATTTTTTTTAACACCAGTATCACGATAATCTTCCATGTAAGAATCTTGATATTCATGATCGCCTTCAGGCATCAGTACTTTAAGATTCTGACCAATAATTTCATCGGCTGTATAACCAAAAATGCGTTCTGCCGCACGATTATACTTTTCAATAACGCCGATTTCGTTAATCGTTAACAAACCATCGACTGCATTTTCAACTACCGCGCGATGTTGCTCTTCGCTTTCTATTAAACTAACGGTTCTGCTAACAACAAGCTGTTCAACCACTTCACGTCGACGAATAAGATGCGCGATACTAAATGTTATCAAAGCAGTTACAGCTAAACTGGCAATCAGCAATAGCCAAGCTGAAAGCATCAGCGGCGTTTTTGTCGTATTAGTATGTGTTTTAATATGCCAACTTCTGCCAGCAACCGTTATAATTTCACTATGAGAAAACCAGCTATCACCTGCCAAATTGCCATAAAGGGGCTCGATATTATCAGCTTCTGTGATATCTTCGACATACAAAAATAAACTGCCTTTATCTTCCATCGCCGTATCTGCAACAATATCGCCGACATTTAAAACCAGTACGGCAAGGCCAAGAAAACTTGATGTTGAATCGTCCTCACCACCTACTGATTTTTGGTCAAAAACAGCATTAAAAACAAGTATATCAGCTGCCTCACCAGTGGTTTGTACCAAGTTTATTCTTCCGGTAGCAATTTTGTCAGTACTATTTTTGGCCTTGTTAATGGTATTTAATCGTTCTATATTTGCTCCATTATCTAATCCCATAGCTCTTTCATTACCCTCAAGAGGCTCAACGTAATATACCGGTAAATAACTGTCGCGTTCGTTAGCTAATACCATATTACCTGTAGCGTTTATTTCTGTAAGCGTAAAATCAATTATCCCGTCAGTTCTGGCTTGTTGTTCATACGCTTGGCGTTGCTCATGCGTAATATAAGGCACCCATTCTATTGCTTTTATATTCTTATAGTTACTCATTAATGGCGTCACAAATGCATTAAACTCTTGACGACTGACATAATCAGAGGCGTTATAGAATGCTTTAACGGCATCTAATATTTGTAAATTTAAATCAATACTTTTACTAATGGTTTTAACTTTTTCTTTGCTTTTGAAAATGAGATCTTTTTCAATAGCAGATCTGTTGAGGTTTGATTCGATCATAAAAGCAGAGATGCTAGCTGCGACACCAATAACACCAACAAAAATTGGAATACTGTAGACTTTCCAGCCAGCTAATTTAACTTTAGCATTCCCTTCACTTCGAGTTAAACCTCTGTAATTTAGTCCAGCAAACAATAAAAACGAAAGCGTAAAACTAATCAATAAAACTAATAATATGGTATTTTGTAGCTCACGTTTACCATTGTAAATTAAGCTATCATCGGTAATATAAGTAAAAAGAATATTTGTATCTGGTAATGTTAATGAGTTTTCACGATAAATTTCAATATTCTCAGTGCTAGTATTAATCCTTACTGAGTCTTGAGTTAGTCTAAATGCTACGTTTTCCTTAAAATTTTGCGTAACAAATATGTCTTTTAACGGCACAGTAATTTCACTGCTCAATACCCCTTCAATATAACTGTTATAAAGTACAGGAACGGATATTCTAAAAGTTAACGCTGCGTTATTTTGTCGCAATAACTGAAAGTGATAAGCAGTTGCACCCTGCAACAATTGCTCTAACCACTGCTGATTATTTGAGTAATCACCATAGAGTTTATTATCTGTTTTAATAACAATATCGCCAGCAATATCTTGCAATACAAGTCGACTTTTTTCACCGCTAATAACAGAGTTCTCAAATAAATCAATTATGGCAAGATCGTTTACCTCTCCTAACATAACAGCAGCTGCTAATATCGGATACGCAGCTAAATCTTGCACAGTCGTTTGCTGACTAACGACAAATCGGGTAAACAATGCAGCTTCTAGTGCCAGCTCATTTTGAACATCTTGTTGATGTTGATTATCCAATAAGTAATTGAATTTAGGCACAATAAAAAAGGCACTAATAAACATGATTAATAAAAACAAACTGACCGCAAAGATCGTAAAATTTTTAAGTGCTGAATTCTTTTGAGTAAATTGACTAATTAGTTTCATTATTTATTCATTCAAAATTAAAATTTCGTCATTTTCACCAAATTTAGCCATACAATAATTCTCAGGGTTCAACGCTTCATGAGCATTAATATTAGTTAGTGGATTAAATTCAGAAAATGGCTTTCTATAAGTCTTAACGAGCCCTTGAATAGGAACATCTATATTCTCTAACGCTAAGCGTATGGCATTTCTGTCCTTACCAATATCGCCAGTAAGTACGATTTGCTTTATTGCTTGAATCAATAACTTAGTGAGGTCGTAAGCATGGATAAAACCAACGGCTGATTTTAAATCAGCTGGCTTAGTTATCGTACCTTTCGATTGAGCCACTAATTGGGCAAATACCTTTTCAGAAAATTGGCTTTGTTGCGCATCAGTAAAGGAAAAACAAGACTGGATAAAATTTAATGCCAGTTCTTTTCGGTTTTCATAAGGAATTATTTCATGAAAATTACCACTGGTAAGTCCCCAGTGACTAACAATGGGTAAACGTTGTTCTTTGGGAAGTTTAAGCATTTCATTGACTATCACCGCACCTTCAACGGCATTACTGACCAACACAATACAATCACTACCCGCACTGACAATTTCATCGAGTACTATAGCCGCACCTTTCGCTTTTATACTCCAGCTAAAACGCGTTGTTTTATGCCTATTAATACCATGACTTTTTAGTGCATTAGACATGGTTGTTAAATTTGCATCGCCCCAAGGCGTTTTTTCAAGTAATAAATGTGGATTTTTACACTGCTGTTGCTCCATGGCGTAATCAATAATTACTGCGCCAGCTCGGCTATCGTCAACCGACAATCTGAACAGCCAGTTTTCTTTTGATGGATAGCGCGTTATGTAGCCAGCTGCGGCCCACGGAATAAGCGTAAGGGCTTTATTTTCATTGATAAATGTGCGGTTTTTAATTAAAGGTGGTGAATGAATACCCGAGTAGATAACTAGCGCTTTAGGGTCGGCCAAAAACTTCTGATAATTGCGCTTACTTCTAATGACATTGCCGCGATGATCTAAATATTTAAAAGCAATTTTATAACCCGCTATTTCATTATTAATTTCGCTAAAAGCAACCTCAATACCCTTTTGTATAGCCAGTGAAGACTCTATATGATTAGAGAGATCGGCATCTTGGTAGACAAATAAAACCTTATCTTCAGCGTGCAGAGAAAACATTGCGGTTGATATGAGTAATACAAAATTTTTAATTATTTTATTCATTCGTCTCTCTGTAAAAGTCTATTTCATTAATAACCTAGTATTGATTTAAAGTCGCCTTCAATACGGAAGCTACTGTGGACAACTTTTTATTCGCTTTATCACAATACATGTTTATAAAATTATAAAACTTGTTCTTTGTTCTTTGTGTTTTGTTTACACTCGTCAAAGTACTGTTTATATGGACTTCGATATTAACTGGAACTGAGTGATATCATCATTCCAACTGACTTTATAATTAAATTAATAATAACTTTTATACGTCAACTTACACTATTTTTTGTTAAATTTGTAACAAAGTTAACATCAATACAAATTTTAGACTTAACAACAATATAGTCATAATATTAGTGAATAACAAACGCAGAAAAAAGCCTGTGATTTAACATTATGGTCATCGATGAAACTTTGACTTAAAAGTCTACCGAGACACAAAGTAAGATAAGGGCCTTAGCGTTAAAACTAAAAGTATCAATTAAAAAGTCTAACTCTCGTTTGAACCTGTGCATTTTTCAGTCTATTTATGGCTTATTTGTTGAGCTAAATAATACTTTTAATCACTTTAATATTTAACCTTTTAGCAATACGATTTAAATTAGCTCGATCAATTGATAACCTTCTTGCGGTTGCCGCCCAATTGCCATTTTCTTGCAAGAGCACGTGCTTAATCAACTGACGCTGAAATTGCTCAGTTTCAGCACGCAGATTAATATCAGCTTGCACTGAGCTAATATTAGTAACGGCTTTGACTGTTGTTTTTCCCTCTTCTTGCTGCGCTGATTGGAGATTTATTAACGCCCCACAATCTTGTTTTTCTATCGCTATAATAGCTTTGCCTTTTTGCCTTGCGCGAGCTTTTAATGCTGCTCGACTAACCACATGCTCTAACTCTCGAACATTGCCTGGCCAATTATATTGTTCAAGGTGTTTGATCGCTTCAGCCGTTATTTTTAGTTGTACTACACCGAGTTTTCGTTTGGTTTTTTCGACAAAATAACCACTTAATATTTGCACATCACCGACCCGCTCTTGTAGTTTTGGCACTCGAATAGGGTAGACACTTAATCTATGATACAAGTCGGCACGAAAGCGCCCGCTTTCAGCTTCAGCTTTTAAATCTCTGTTAGTGGCAGCAATAATCCGAACATCAACTTGCTCTACTTTATCTTGCCCTACTGGCTGAATTTCATTGCTTTGAATAGCACGTAATATTTTACTTTGCGCCGCCAATGGTAGCTCACCAATTTCATCTAAAAATAAAGTACCGCCATTAGCTAATACAAACTTACCCGCGCGATCTTTATCCGCACCGGTGAAGGCACCTTTAACATGACCAAACAATTCACTTTCAATTAAGTTTTCCGGTAACGCAGCACAATTAACATAGACTAATGGGCCATGTTGACGAGGTGATTTATGGTGCAGAGTTCTAGCGACCAACTCTTTCCCTACGCCAGTTTCACCATAAATTAAAATGTTAAAGTCTGAATTAGCGACAATCGTTAATTCTTCTTTAAGTTGTTGCATAATTTGGCT
This sequence comes from Cognaticolwellia beringensis, assembly GCF_002076895.1. Classification (NCBI taxonomy): domain Bacteria; kingdom Pseudomonadati; phylum Pseudomonadota; class Gammaproteobacteria; order Alteromonadales; family Colwelliaceae; genus Cognaticolwellia; species Cognaticolwellia beringensis. Next base: position 720,476 of record NZ_CP020465.1, on the reverse strand, counting down.
TTCACCGATGAGCTCGCCACCATCACGCCGCCAAGCTTCTTCCGTTAATTCTGCTACCACACGCTGCGAGTGATCTGCACGAGATTCTAATTGTTCGATCAAAAATGCCGTATTTAATGTTGCCGCAGCTATAGCAGAGATCACGATTAACGTGCGCTCAGAAATATCTTCAAATTGATGTGGTGTTAGGCTATCTATGGTTAATAAGCCTAACAACTTGTCTTCATAGTATAAAGGCAACCCCATGCATGAATGCACAGGTAAGTCATCTTCACGATCGATAAGTAAACCGTCGTAAGGGTCTGGTAATGGTGAGTCTGCAGCAAAACGAATCGGTTGTTTAGATTGACAAAGTACATTGAACCTAGGGTGTTCTGTGACAATAAAACGCCGGCCAATGGTGTCTCTGCTTAATCCTTGCAGCGCGATAGGCGTGAGAATATCGCCATGAAACGATAATAAAGCAACAGCATCACAATTGATGGTTTTACGCACGGTATCTAGCAAGCGATCAAACCTATCTTTGCTGTTAAGGCTACTGGCTAAATCTAACGCTAATTCGATAATCGCTGTAGATGATATTTGACTCATAAATAAGCTCCCACTTAAAACACAAATAAAAATAACACGTAAGAGTCTTTTAGACCACAAATAAGGATAGTCATTATGACAACATAAAACACAGTAACTTCATAAGCTTCTAATAATAAACAACTATATACATTGGCACTTACCTTGCTATATCTCTAGGTATTCGCATAGTAATAAAAGTTAAGCTCTTTCGTCAGGACAAATTTATATTGCTACATAGTGATATTTATAGGAGTTAATGATGTACGCACAATTTTCCATCGCCGAGCAATTACCCGAAGTTAAAGACGCGCTAAATTATCAAAAATGCTTAATTTTAGGTAACAGTATGATGCTGCTCTCTTTCATTGTAATTACGCTCAGTATTACCGTTACTTTTGTATTTGATAATTACGTCGCTATGTCGGTGCAAATTTTTGCCCATATCGCCACCATTGTTTTTGCTGGTGCGTTAAAGCTTGGTTATGTATTGCGCTGCGTCGCCTTACACGGTTTTGGTAACAAAAATTTTTAGCCTAGTAAATATGAAATATCGAGTTTAAACAACGAAAGCAACATTGAATCGCCTTATGAGGTTTTATAAAAATCTCATTAACATCTATTATATTCAGTTAATTTAGGAGCAATAATGCTAACTGATCAACACATCGAAATAATTAAAAGTACGATCCCATTATTAGAGAATGCCGGTTCGGCATTAACGTCACATTTTTACCAACGCTTGTTCACTCATAATCCGGAGTTACAAGATATTTTTAATATGTCAAATCAAAAAACGGGTAGACAGCAAGTTGCCTTGTTTGAAGCAATAGCGGCTTATGCAAAAAATATTGAAAACTTAAGCGCATTAACTACAGCAGTTGAACGTATCGCACAAAAGCATACCAGCTTTAATATACAAGCAGATCATTACGCTATTGTCGGGCACCACTTAATTGAAACGCTACGCGAATTGGCCACAGAAGCATTTACCCCAGATGTAGAAGCTGCTTGGACAAATGCATATCAATTTTTAGCGGGAATATTTATTAATCGAGAAGCAGAGTTATACCAGCAACGTTCAGCAGAGCTTGGCGGTTGGCAAGGCGCCAGAGCCTTTAAAGTTATTGACACTGTGATCGAGTCGGCTCTTGTTAAAAGCTTTATTTTTGCCCCTGTTGACCAACAAGCGGTTATCGATTTTACACCAGGCCAATATTTAGGCCTTGAAGTTCAACCGACAGGTAATGATTACAAAGAAATTCGCCAATATTCATTGTCAGACAAGCCCAATGGCAAAAGTTACCGTATTTCCGTAAAACGTGAACAGCAAGGTGTGCCGGGTAAAGTGTCTAACTATTTACACGATGCGATTAAGGTCGGTGACGAAGTAAAGCTTTATGCGCCAGCGGGAGACTTTTTCTTCATTGATCGTGAAACACCAACAGTACTTATTTCTGCCGGTGTCGGCATTACGCCAATGCAAGGCATGTTAGAAACATTAGCTGAGCGTAAACATAACCAATCAGTTCATTTTCTGCATGCTTGTGAAGACAGTACACAACATTCATTTTCACAGCGTACTCATGAGTTAGTCAGCAATAATAACTGGCAACAAAATATTTGGTATAGAAATGAAGATGTCCAACAAAGCCATGTCAGCAAAGGTATGATGGACTTAACATCTGTTGATTTACCGACTGAAAAAGGCAACTTCTACTTATGTGGCCCAATCGCTTTTATGCAATTTGCTAAACAGCAACTATTAAAGCTAGGGGTGGGAGAAAGCAATATTCACTACGAAGTGTTTGGCCCACACGCGACGTTATAATTTTTCGATTAACCAGATAAGTTGCTTGGTTGACGGAGTAACTCAAGATAAAAAAACCACTCAAATGAGTGGTTTTAACTCGCGAATAATAACGCTTAAATTAGCAGCGTGAGGTGCTACGACAAGGAAGCTGCACGGAGCTGACAAGTGTCGTTAAGTACAGCTGACGCCGTCATAGTGACAACACGCAATAAATTTAACGTTATTGGCCTTTAACTTCAGATAAACCATTAAATATAGCTTTATCGCCTAGGAATTCTTCAATACGTAACAATTGGTTGTACTTAGCAACACGGTCAGAACGACATAAAGAACCGGTTTTAATTTGACCTGCCGCTGTTCCTACCGCTAAATCAGCGATAGTCGCATCTTCAGTTTCACCTGAGCGATGAGAAATTACTGCCGTAAAACCAGCATCTTTCGCCATTTTAATCGCCGCTAACGTTTCAGTTAATGTTCCGATTTGGTTGAACTTGATTAAGATAGAGTTACCAATACCGTTTTCAATACCACGCGCTAGAATTTTAGTGTTGGTGACGAATAAATCATCTCCAACGATTTGAACTTTATCGCCGAGTAATTTAGTTTGGTAGGCAAATCCGTCCCAATCTGACTCGTCTAAGCCGTCTTCAATTGAAATTATTGGGTACTCTTCACAAAGTGTTGCTAAGAAATCAGAGAATTCGTTAGCAGTGAATTGCTTACCTTCGCCTTTAAGATCGTAAATACCTTTATCTGCATCATAAAACTCAGAAGCAGCACAATCCATTGCTAATGTTACGTCTTTACCTAATTCGTAACCCGCCGCCGCAACAGCTTCTTTGATTACCGCTAAAGCATCAGCATTTGAAGCTAAATCAGGTGCAAATCCACCTTCATCGCCAACGGCAGTATTCAAACCTTTTGCCGACAATACTTTTTTTAGCGCGTGGAAAATTTCAGCGCCCATGCGTAGTGCTTCTTTAAAGCTTTTCGCGCCAACAGGTTGCACCATGAATTCTTGAATATCAACGTTGTTATCGGCATGTTCTCCACCATTGATGATGTTCATCATCGGTAATGGAAGTGAATATTGGCCCGGTGTGCCGTTAAGATCAGCAATATGCTCGAATAATTGGACTTTCTTTTCCATTGCGGCGGCTTTCGCGTTCGCTAATGAAACAGCAAGAATGGCATTTGCACCGAAAACTTCTTTGTTTTCTGTACCGTCTAAATCAATCATGATTTGATCGATGTTTGCTTGATCTAAAGCACTTTTGCCTTTAAGCGCGTTAGCAATGTCATTGTTGACAGCAGCAACGGCTTTTAAAACACCTTTGCCTAAGTAACGTGCTTTGTCTCCGTCACGTAACTCAAGTGCTTCACGAGAGCCTGTTGATGCGCCAGAAGGAGCTGCAGCTCGACCCCATGCACCAGATTCTAGATAAACGTCTGCTTCAACAGTTGGGTTACCACGAGAATCCATGATTTCGCGGGCGATGATTTTGCTAATATTCGACATTATTTTCCCTATTCCTTACTAGCTGCGCATGGCAGGTTATAAACGTTAAATGAAATTTTAAATTTTTAGTACGTTAATACATAATTATATTAAAAAAAAACCGCAACAATAAGCTACGGTTTTCATTAGTTCGGTTTAACTTGATTGCTGCTTTTGATGTTGATAAGCGGCAGCAATAAAGCCGGTAAATAGTGGGTGCCCATCGCGTGGAGTTGACGTAAACTCAGGATGGAACTGCCCAGCAATAAACCAAGGGTGATTAGGATTCTCAATCACCTCAACTAAGGTTTTATCCGTAGATAAACCCGAGAACACTAAACCAGCTTTGCTTAATTGTTCTCGGTAGTTATTATTTACCTCAAAACGATGACGGTGTCTCTCATAAATTGTTTCACTACCATATACGTCATATGCCTTGGTACCTTTCACAATGTGACACAATTGTGAGCCTAAGCGCATAGTTCCGCCTAAGTCTGATTCAGCATTACGGTATTCTACTCGGCCTTCTTCATCTAACCATTCGTTGATTAAACCAACCACTGGGTGAGGTGTTTCGGCATAAAATTCAGTACTGTGTGCGTCAGTTAAACCAGCAACGTTGCGGGCGTAGTCAATTAATGCGACTTGCATACCTAAACATATACCCAAATATGGGATTTTGTTTTCACGAGCGTATTGTGCTGTTAAAATTTTACCTTCCACACCACGTTCGCCAAAACCACCAGGCACCAAAATAGCATCTAAGTCTTTAAAAACTTCAACACCTTTAGATTCAACATCTTGTGAATCTATATATTGAATTTTTACTTTTACTTGGTTTTTAATACCGGCGTGCTTTAACGCTTCGTTTACTGATTTATAAGCATCTGGTAATTCGGTGTATTTACCCACCATACCAATCACGACTTCACCCGATGGGTTAGCTTCTTTATACAGTACTTGTTCCCAGTCAGATAAATCAGCTTCTGGTACATCAAGTCCAAAACGCTTAACGACTAACTCGTCAGCGCCTTGCGCTTTAAGTAAAGCCGGTACTTTATAAATAGAGTCAACATCACGTAGTGAAATAACCGCTTTTGCTTCAACGTTAGTAAACAGTGATATTTTCGCGCGTTCATTGGCCGGAATAGCACGTTCACTTCGACAAACTAAAATATCAGGGAAAATACCAATTGAGCGTAATTCTTTAACAGAATGTTGCGTTGGCTTAGTTTTAATTTCACCCGCGGCGGCAATATAAGGTACTAAGGTTAAGTGCATAAACATTGCACGTTCACGGCCTAGCTCAACGCCTAACTGGCGAATAGCTTCTAAGAACGGTTGTGATTCAATATCACCCACCGTGCCGCCAATTTCAACCATAGCAATATCGTAGCCTTCAGCACCTTCAATTACACGACGTTTAATATCGTTAGTAATATGAGGAATAACTTGAATGGTAGCACCTAAAAACTCACCTTTACGCTCGCGCGCTAGAATATCTTGATAGATACGACCCGTAGTGAAGTTATTACGTTTGGTCATTTTGGTACGAATGAAACGTTCGTAGTGACCTAAATCTAGATCTGTCTCTGCACCATCTTCAGTAACAAATACTTCACCATGCTGAATGGGGCTCATCGTGCCCGGATCAACATTAATATAAGGGTCAAGCTTAAGCATGGTAACTTTTAAACCACGTGCTTCGAGAATTGCCGCTAATGATGCTGCAGCAATACCTTTACCAAGAGACGATACAACGCCGCCAGTAACAAAAATATATCTAGTTGTCATGCGATACCCAGAGTCAGGAAAAACAGAAATTTTGCACTAAATTGATTTGGTTTTTGGCAAACAAATGAATTTAGTAGGACGGGAAAGCATTATACTGAAAAGCCATGTGTACGACAATATGATCAATGCATCTAGTTGCACAAATTTTCACTAAAATTGTGAATATTTACTCTAAAGCGTTATTGTAACTCTCGAAAAACGGGGTAAACTAATGTTTTACTTTTTCATAATAAAGAAAAATTATTCCCTATGACTCAATTACAAAACGTATTACTCGCTATCGACACCATTAATACGGCAGATATCAACACCACCCTTGTTGACGGAATAAGCCACCCGAAAGAGTTATTGTACGGTCAATATATGTCAGCTTGTTTGGAAAAGTATTGGCCGAATGCCAGCGAGCATTTACAAATTGCCGTACGCGCACAACACGTAAAACGCTGGCACTTGAAACGTGCAGACTTCGCTGACGGTAAAAAAGGGTATTTAACTTGGCGTAAAGAATTAGGTATTTTCCATGCTGCTACGGCTAAGTCTTTAATGTTAGACCATGGATACAGTGAAGTAGCTGCAGAAACAACCGCGGCTATTATTCGCAAAGAAGACTTAAAATCAAACAGTGAAAGCCAAACATTAGAAGACGTGGCCTGTTTAGTATTTTTGCAATATTACTTTGATGATTTTGCGGCTAAGCATAAAGAAGAAAAAATTATTCGTATAGTGCAATTAACGTGGCGAAAAATGTCAGACCAGGGCCATGAGATAGCCTTGAGCTTAACGTTACCGCCACACTTAGCTAAACTTGTCGGTAAAGCATTAGCTTAGTGCTTTACGCTTAAAGTGAACCGAAACCTTCTTATATAGCTTTCGGTGCTTTACGCTTAAAGTGAACCGAAACCTTCTTATATAGCTTATATAGCTTTCGGTTTTTTAGTTTTAGATTGTATCTTAGGCACTATCTTTAGTCGCTTTATTGGTCGATAAAACCGCAACATTGTCTTCAGCAAGTGGTAAACGCCAAAGAAAAACAAAGGGCCACGCAACTAAGCCAACAACTAAAGCCTTCAACCAAACTGAAGGTAAAATATAACTAGACCACGCAACGGCAAGCACCATGGAAACTAAAGCAATAATTTTCGCCCGCTTTGGAATACTGCGCGTTTGCTGCCAATGATAAATCATCGGCCCAAAAACTTTATTAGCTAATAACATTTTATGCAAGCGCGGCGAAGACTTAGCAAAACATGTTGCGGCCACTAATAAAAATGGCGTGGTTGGCAATAAAGGTAAAAAAGCCCCTATAAATGCTAAGACAACAAAAAAAATCCCGGTTATTTTTAACAACATATAACAGCCTATGCACTCTCAAATTATTGATGATCTACTTATTGATGATCTAGCTTTTGTTCTTGTGCCAATAGATGCTAGTTAATTATTAGCTGGCAGTTGCCAATCGTCATAAGGTAAATCAACCGAAGATAATAATTTCGTTAACTCCCCTGTTGTTCGCATTTCAGTAATAATAGCACTTACCTCTTTATTCAGATGACGCCCTTTTTCAGTATTGGGAAATAGCACTTTTACTTCAAACCTTTGGTAAAGTTCTCGCTTAATTGAAGGTAGCAACTTGCTATTATATCGTAATAGCGGGTCTGTGGATGAGTCTGCAAAAATATATCCGTCGGTCATTTTATATTGTATTTTCTTTAAACTACACAAAATACAATCAGAGCCCATTTCTACACCTTCCAAATAGGGTATATGTGAGGTATCAGTTTCAATTTTATAATCTTGGAGATTATTAATATCTATAGTCACACCTTTATGCGAAAAAAGAACAAAATTGACATGAAAAATAGTTTCGTCTGAATATATAAAGTTACTATTCTGTTGTTTTTTATATTGATGGCGTACGGCTGACTTTAGATGGCCGAGAGGTTTTTTATTTGCTTGAGCTTTAATATTGGCTTTGATGAAAGGTAAATGAAAATCGACCTTATTGTTATTGACGTAATAAATAGAGCGTGAAAACGGTACAATTTGAATATCAATATCGCGTTTTAGCTTTTTCGCCAGCACTTTAGCAAAGTCCACTAGAATACCTTTGCCGTCACTTTCTGCATGAACAGGCATTCGAGGAATACTCACCCTTAACGACTCTGCAAAAACATGGAAGTTAAAGAAGATGAGTAAATTTAATATAATGCTGACTGCTAATAAACGATTACTTTTCATCGTAAATAACTATCTTTTACGGTTGATACCTAAGCATAATGTATTTTATCGCTTTGTGCCCTCTTACTTTTACCAAGTTAATTAATTATCTGTTCATTTTCAATGGTCAAAATTAAAAACTGAATTTATCGTGACTATTGCATGCATTATTTAGCGTATTCAATTATCGGTGTACGTTGGCTAAACGATAATCCAATATATAAATCTACCGCTCAGTATTCCAACTGAATAAATATGCACCTAAGCTTAAAAACAGTGTACTCATTGCCACTAAAATTGAGACGTGATAACTGATATCTGCTAACGTTGCCCCTTCCGTAATTATTTTACGGGCGCCGGCAACCAAGTGCGTTAAAGGTAATAATTCAGCAAATATTTTCACCGCATTGGGCGCACCTTCCAAGCTAAACCAAACCCCTGATAACAGCATCATCGGCCATGAACTTAAATTTAGCAAACCACCAATTAATTCTTCACTTTTACTGCGGCTTGCAACTAACAAACCTAAGGTGATCAAGCTAAATGCACCTAATATGGCGATAATGATTAAGTCAAAATAACTACCTAACATATAGAAATCAAAAAATAGGTTACAGCCAATATAAACCACTGACGATAAGAACATGACAATAAATAGTCGCGAAAACAGCTGCGCAGAGACAAACTCTAACGCTGACAATGGTGTGGCTTTTAATCGTTTTAACACCGCATTTTTACGATAACGCACAATGACATAGCCAACCCCGAATAAGCAGCTAAACATTATATTCATCCCTAAAATACCAGGTAGCACCCAATCAATATAACGAATTTGTTTGCCTTGAGTTTCAAAACGCTGATAGTTTTCGTGTTCATTTAAGAATATTTTTTCAACTAAGTAACTGTTAGGTGCCCCTTGATTAACCCAATATTGCTGAGCATTAAAGTCAACTAGCAAATCAATACTATGCTGCTCTAGTTTAACTTTCGCTAATGCGATTTCTTGATAATCAATAAAACCAATATATTTAGTTGCTAGAAAATTTGACTGACTTTGCGCTAAATTCAATACGCCAACTTTATAGACTGCGCGACCGTCCCCGGAAAACACAAATGACAATCCCACCAACATTAATACAGGGAAAATCAAATTCCAGCCCAGTGACGACCGATCTCGAAAAAATTCAATGTTGCGCGCCTTGAACACGGCAAAGAAACGTGAAAAATTCATGTTATTAATCCCTTAGTGAGTGGCCAGTCAATTTCAAAAATAAATCATCCAAATTAGGAGATTTAACATGCAACCCTGAAAGTGAAACATTTTTTGCTAATAATAAGGCGATAGTTGCTTCCACATCGGAGGTAGTAATTTCTACCTGTTGTTCGTTAACTTGCCAATTTGATTGCTGACAAAGTTCATCTGGCACCTGTTCTACCGGTAGATATATAAACACTTCATTAAAATGCTGGTTCAACAACTGTCTTGGTGTGCCACGAGCGATCACCTGCCCATGATCCATAATTAACACGTCATCACATAATTGTTGGGCTTCGTCCATATAATGCGTAGTTAACACTACGGTTTTATTTTGTGCTTTAATATTTTTTATCAACTGCCAAAAATTTCGTCTCGCTTGAGGATCTAATCCAGTAGTTGGTTCGTCAAGAAAAACAATGTCAGGGTCATTAATTAATGCTAACGCCAGTAATAATCGCTGACGTTGCCCACCAGACAAAAGGCGATTGTCTCGGTTTAAAAACTCACGTAAATCACATAATTCAATTAATTTTTCATGTGACACTGTATGTTGATAAAACGAAGTAAAAAGATTTAAGGTTTCTTTAACGGTGAGAAAATCTTGCAAAGCTGTGTGCTGAAATTGAATACCTATTTGTTGTGACATCGACTCATCAATAGGCTTACCGTAATAAAACACTTGGCCTTTGGTTGCTTTAATAATGCCTTCCATTATTTCTATCGTGGTAGTTTTTCCAGCACCATTGGGCCCTAGCAGCCCAAAGCAATGACCTTTTTGAATAGCAAAGTTAACATTGTCTACTGCAATAACATCTTTATAACGCTTGGTTAAATTTTCAACACGAATAACTTCTTGCATGACACACCTCAATAATACCCATGCTGTATTCTAACGGCTGATTCAAAATATTAATACCAGAATACCTACCCACAAATGATAATAATTATCATTTGCATTGATTGTGGTTTTCTACTATTGTTTTAACAATGTTATGTTAGTAAGCAGCGCAAGGAATAATAATGGGATTCAAACAAGTCAATGAAGGGTGTGCAGGGAAAGCTCAAGTTGAAATATCAACAGTTTTATTAGCTCAGTTAATTTCCTCTGGTGTGATAACGGGCAACGATTGCAGATGCCTTGACAACAATGCGCGGAAAACTTTATGGCAGTCTTTATTGAAATTATGTGTTAATTAATAAAAAGTCATCAATGATTTATTATTAATTAACTTTGCTGAAGTTTGATGTAATTTATCAAGTGCTGGTTTAATGCTTTTTTACCGGTAAAACCATATTGTTGACAAACTTGCTCTATGCTGTGTTTTTGTAAAATCCTTGCAAGCAAGGGTAATACTCCAACGTTAAACGGGTCAGTACAATGCTTTAATAGCCATTGGTGTAAAGCATAAACACAGCTACTAAATTGTCGCTGGCCAGTAGAAAAGTCATTAACACTTTGCATAATTTCACTATCGAGTGTTAACGTTTTCAAGGCAATATTTCCATGAAGCAACTGCCAAATTAAGGTGGCTGACATATGCTTAAACTCATCGGTTAACCAATAGTCAAATTGCCGATAGAACTGTTGAGTAATAACAGGCTGTAAAGCGCCGGCTTTAGGAGTTAATGCTTTAGTTACCAAACAGGAATGTTCGCCACTCGCTTTATCTTTACTAAACCCAACTCGGGCTACGCTAAAGCCAGAACACTGCCAAAAATTAACTAATGTTGCGTTGCCAGCAAAACTAGCGCCAATAAAGTCGATACCTTGCTTAGCAATAGACTGTTCAATTTGATATAAAAAATCACGTCCTAGCCCTTGCCCTTGGTATTGAGGGTGAATGGCAATACGCATCACTCTTTGGTAACTATAATTAAAACTGTCTTTGATACCACAATGCACCAGTAAAGATTGTGGCAAAAATTGATCACGCAATCGGCGCTGATTACCATTAACCAACTCGACAAGCTTTTCATCTACATGGCCCTCACGCATGAGCATGGCAACACCTAAAACATTAGCCCCTATTCTGAGCACAAACAATGACACTGCTTTATTATTCAACAGTATTTTCAAATCGCTTGGTGAAGTTTGATAGTGAGCAGTTACCAACACAGCAAAGGTTTGTTGTAAAAGCATTTCGTTTTCAAGAAGTTGTTCGGCGCTAACAAGCTCTACTGTCGTTGTATCAGTTTGATTTATTGTCTGAGTTATTGCCTGAGTTATTGCCTGAGTTATTGCCTGAGTATTGTTGTCATAACTTGGCAATTTAGCGTTCAATAAACAACTCGCGAAAACAAATTTCTCGAGTGGGTCATTACTAGCCCAGCGAATAGGTTCATTAATGTGCATGTTGCGCCAATGCGGCATCAATCGCTGTAAAACTTGGCGAAACTTAATACTAAAGCCGCGCCCTGCACCTTCATAACCATGAATGGTGCTGGCAAATATTAAGCGATGATAATGAGCGAGTAACTGCTGTAAAAGGTAAACCGGAATCGCGGCCGCTTCATCCACCATCACAATACTAGCTTCGGGTTGCTCTTTTAACAGCACATCAATAGGATAGTAAACAATTAGACCATTAGGGTGTTCAACATGAGTTGTTAGTACCTTAGCACTAGATAAGTGTTGTTCAACCTGCTGAAAAAATATTATTAGGGCCTGTTTACTTGCCGCGGTAATAATAATTTTGATTGGTTGTTTAGCATTTTCCAGCATCTGACACGCCGCAAGTGCTAGTGCTGTCGATTTACCACGACCTCGATCTGCCGTGAGTACCAAAGGCCTGTCTCTATGACCCGACAATACTTTCAGCATAGCCTCGACCGCCAAAACTTGTTCTTGAGTCACACAACCGTATGGTAATTTCATTACCTGACTATTGGTCGTTAATTGCACATGATGATTAGTATTTACCGGCGTTATTACACTTTCATTCAAAGGCAATAAGGAAGGAAACTCAATGGTTTCTTCATTAATTAAATAGCATTGTTCAGCGACTAATTGCCGAATAAAACGTTGGAGAAAATAGTCTTGCGATTGCGACTGCTTTAGCTGCTCAACCTGCCATGGTTTTAGTAAAAGTAAGAAAACCCCACCCGCGACCAAAGCACCTGAAAGTGCAGCGAAAGCATCAATATCAAAATCACTGGTAAAATCACCTGAATTATTCTCAGGCATATTATCTGCGGAAAATACAATTACGTTTTGTTCAGTACCTAAATATTGGCTATAGTTTTTTTTATTTACTGAAATAAGCTGATGTGGATCACTAATATTGGCAATATCAGCATAAGCAAGCCCTTGCTTTTTAGATGTATCATTAGATATTTCGGCTGATAAAAACAAGGCTAAACTTGTGTCGAGCTGTTGAACTGTCCAAGGTTCATCACCAACCAAAACAACTAAACTACGCCAACGCTTAGCTTTCGTTAATTGCTGTAACTGTAAACACCAGCGTCCAAATTTATCTTTCAACATCAACTTCAACCTTAAAATTATCTTGGCTAACACCAAGAGGTATAAGTCTATCAGAGCACTAATCAAAGCTAAATAACGGCGAACGAGTAAATCAGCTTGGAATATCAGTCATTTGCACTGTAACCGCTATATTATATTGAAATGAAAAAAATAATTAGTTGAAAATCCGTCATTAGTTGCCTAAGTTCAAATTATACTCGCTTTTCTTTAAGTCACAGTCTGGCTTCGAAAAGTAGAACAGCTATAAATTTTCGTCATATTCACTATGATTATAAACTAGTCATTTTTAAGATATCGCAAATTAAAAATATTTTGCATGATGGTAGTGAATATTTATTAAATTAAAGACTCGGCTATAATTTTTATATTGATGCCGATATTTATTGTAATTGCAGCAAATATTGTAAAAGCCGTAGGTATAAAAAATGAATGACGATTTAACAGATGACTCTACCCCAGACGTAGAACAAGACAGTTATGACAAAGACTTACCTAAAGGCAATAAGACTTCTCATAATGTCGACGTTAGAAAACGCATTGACGATTTGCTAGAAAAAAAACGTCTAAAAGCGTTACTAGACGACGCTGACGACTGGGATTTCTAATCACTGACGCTGCTAACACTTAAACACCTACTGCCAACGATAAAATATTAACATTAATATTTTATCGGTAACGATTTGTTTCTTATCTAAAACTGCTATTATTAACCTAATATTTACGCGACTTAATTACCTAATTATGACTTTATTTGAAAAAATTCGCTGCCTATTGACCTTTGGTCAAGGCGTTGCTTTGCCTTTACCTGCAATTGACATAAACGCTGACCCCTTCTCACTTTTTGAAATTTGGTTTGATGAGGCTAATAAGTCAGGTATTTTGCTACCTGAAGCCATGTCCGTGAGTAGTGTAAACCAAGACGGGCAACCAAGTTGTCGAATGGTACTACTGAAAGAATTTAGCCAAGATGGCTTTATCTTTTATACCAATTACGCGAGCCGAAAGAGCCAAGAACTCAGTGATAATGACAAGATAGCCTTGTTATTTCATTGGAATGTGTTGCAACGTCAAATTCGCATTGAAGGTTGTGTTGAAAAAGTTAGCGCTGAGCAATCAGCAAAATATTTTCATAGCCGAGATCGCGGTAGCCAAATTGGCGCTTGGGCATCCAAACAAAGTAGTAAAATTCAAACTGAGACTGAGCTTGCTGACAGTGTTGCTTTCTACACGAAGAAATTTGCGGGAAAAGAAGTCCCATTACCAGAGTTTTGGGGGGGCTGGCGAATTAAACCTAACTATATTGAATTTTGGCAAGGTCGTACAAGCCGCTTACATGACCGTGTTTGTTTTGAAAGAAATGCTACAGGTTGGGATAACTTTAAACTGCAACCATAGAATATTGATTAATTGTTATCGTTTGATTATAAAAAAAGGGAAGCAATGCTTCCCTTTTTTAATGTGTTGAGCCTAGCTCAAAATAAAGACTTATCTAGCGCATGGTGATAATCAAGTATATTAACCAACTAACGCTAATAATATACCGGCAGCAACAGCTGAACCAAGCACACCCGCAACATTTGGCCCCATAGCATGCATAAGTAAAAAGTTATGCGGATTGGACTCTAAGCCGACCTTGTTGGCGACTCGAGCTGCCATTGGCACCGCCGATACACCTGCAGCACCAATAAGTGGGTTAACTTTTTCTTTTGACAGTTTGTTCATTAACTTCGCCATAAGTACGCCAGCAGCTGTACCGATTGAAAATGCTACCGCACCTAATGCTAATATGCCTAAGGTTTTCGCGTTCAAAAATTGGTCTGCGCTTAACTTTGACCCTACACCTAAACCTAGGAAGATCGTAACAATATTGATTAGCTCATTCTGTGCTGTAGAGCTTAAGCGGTCTACAACGCCACACTCGCGCATCAAATTACCTAAACAAAACATCCCTACCAATGGCGTGGCCGCAGGTAAAAAGAATATCGTCATCATTAAGACACCAAGCGGGAAAATAATTTTCTCAACCTTAGTAACATGACGTAATTGTGCCATCTCAATTTTACGTTCATCTTCTGTAGTTAGTGCACGCATTATTGGTGGCTGAATAATCGGTACTAACGCCATATAAGAGTAGGCTGCAACAGCAATCGCACCAAGTAAATCAGGGGCAAGTTTTGATGCTAAGAATATTGCTGTTGGTCCATCTGCCCCACCAATGATGGCGATTGCAGACGCATCTTTCATAGAGAAATCTAGACCGACAAAATTTAACGCAATAGCACCAAACAGCGTAGCGAAAATACCAAACTGAGCGGCTGCACCTAAAAGTAATGTTTTAGGGTTCGCAATTAACGCACCAAAATCAGTCATGGCACCAACCCCCATAAAAATGAGTAATGGGAATATGCCGGTATCGATTCCTGCGTAGTAAATGAAATGTAACAAACCACCCACTTCAGAAAAGCCAGCGACTGGGATATTAGTTAAAATAGCACCAAACCCCATAGGCACTAATAATAGTGGCTCAAAATTTCGGGCAATCGCAAGGTAAAGTAAGCCACAACCTACTAGCATCATGATCACTTGGCCTAGCTCAAAGTTTGCTAAGCCTGTGGACATCCACAATAATTTTAAAGATTCCATGGACTTTCCTACACCAAGCTTAACAAGATATCACCAACGGCGACTGAATCACCTTCTCTGGTGTGAACAACCGAAATTTCTCCGGCTTTTGTCGCCCTGATTTCAGTTTCCATTTTCATTGCTTCCATAATGATAACCACTTCGCCTTCTTCGACTTCGTCACCTTCATTCACTAATACTTTAAATATATTACCTGCTAAAGGTGCTTTTAAAGCTTCTCCGCCTGTTAAACTTGCAGCAGGTGCTTTACTAGCTGCTTGAATAGTATCTATAGAACCACCAGGGGCTACTACAACGTCATAAACTTTACCGTCTACACTGACAGCGTAACTTTCAGGATCGGTGCTTGCAGAGCTCGTAGCAGATGCAGAAGCACTTTTAGCATTGGCTTTGGTTGGTGCTGGCTCAAAAGCATCTGGGTTATTACGGTTTTCTAAAAACTTTAAACCAATTTGTGGAAATAGAGCATAAGTTAAAACATCATCGATAGTATCTTCAGCTAAAGTAATGTTTTTCTCACCGGCAATTTGTTGTAATTCAACCGATAATTTATCCATTTCTGGATCAAGTAAATCTGCAGGACGACAAGTTATCGCTTCTTTACCGTCAAGTACTCTTGCTTGTAATTCGGCATTAACTGGTGCTGCAGTTTTACCATATTCACCTTTTAATACACCTGCTGTTTCTTTGGTAATTGACTTGTAGCGCTCACCAGTTAATACATTTAATACCGACTGAGTACCAACAATTTGCGAGGTAGGTGTTACTAAAGGAATATAGCCAAGATCTTTACGTACTTTTGGAATTTCAGTCAGTACTTCATCAAGTTTATCAGCAGCACCTTGTTCTTTTAATTGGCTTTCCATGTTAGTTAGCATGCCACCAGGTACTTGAGCTAGTAAGATACGAGCATCGATACCACGCAAACTGCCTTCAAACTGAGCATATTTTTCACGCACATCACGAAAGTAAGTCGCGACTTCGGCTAACTTAACCATATCTAAACCAGTATCGCGCTGTGTGCCTTCAACAATAGAGACAATCGTTTCTGTTGGTGAATGCCCGTAAGTCATACTCATTGATGAAATAGCGGTATCAATGACGTCAATATCTGCATCAATCGCTTTCATGTGTGTCGCAACACTTAATCCCGTTGTTGCATGACAATGTAATGCGATAGGCAAAGATACGGTTTCTTTTAAACGGCCAATCAGCTCAGCTGCATCGTAAGGCTTTAATAAACCTGCCATATCTTTGATACACAACGAGTGCGCGCCCATATCTTCGAGTTGCTTAGCCATAGTTAACCAACCTTCAAGGTTGTGAACTGGGCTTTCGGTATAACTTAATGTGCCTTGCGCATGTGCGCCAACCTTTACTGCCGCTTTAATCGATGTTTGTAAATTACGTACATCGTTCATCGCATCAAAAATTCTAAAAACGTCAATACCATTTACATGTGCGCGCTCGACAAATTTTTCTACTACATCATCAGCGTAATGGCGGTAGCCTAAAATATTTTGACCACGAAATAACATTTGCTGTTTTGTTTTCGGCATAGCCTTTTTCAGCGCACGAATACGCTCCCAAGGATCTTCGCCTAAATAACGAATACAAGAGTCAAAGGTGGCACCACCCCAGGACTCTATTGACCAATATCCAATTTCATCCATTTTAGCCGCAATGGGCAGCATATCTTCCAATCGCAAACGTGTAGCGAGCAATGATTGATGGCCGTCGCGTAATACGACTTCAGTAATTCCTAGGGGCTTGGTCATGGTCATTTCCTATTTCTGTGCAGAATGTTGTTTACGATATTGAGTAACAGCAGAAGATATTGCTGCGACGACTGCAGGTGAAACACCTTTGCCGTTTTGTGTTTTATTATTTTTTTTACTTGAGGCTCTACTCTCTACAATGGCGTCAGGATATTTTTTTGCTAACTTAACCAGCACAATGTTGATAAAAACAATCAACAAACCTAAAAAGGAAAAAACAAAGACCATTCCGGCTAGCATTAAAGTGCCTGCTTCAATAAATAACTGCTGAAGATTTTCCATTATTTTACTCTCAAGAAATTTTTATATAATTAGAATAATCACTCCAATGTGTAAAAAGCAAACAAATTCTTACAAATTGATAAAAAAAAACGATGTCAAGCCATAATAGTTCAAAAAACAAGCTAAATTTAATAACATTTCATTATTATTTTATACAATGTGATATAAAAACAAGATTGTATACAATATCAACCTCATGAATAACGGCCATTAGAAATAAAAAAACAAAGATAATATACAATATGCAATATATAAAATAAAACTAATAATTCAACTCACGCTGTTCAATAAAACCACATTTAATAGGTAATAAACACCTTCACTTTATAGAGAAATCTATAAAGCAACATATACCAATTGGACTAAAGAATTTTTTGCGAAGCTTAGTTTATAAATCTAATACGTAATTTAATAATTGAACCCATTGAATTACGCAAGTGTTCGATTAAATTTCATCCTTAATACGCTAATGGTGTTTTTTCTCAATGACAACATCAATAAAACAGTCAATATATACCATCGGAAAATTGAATGATTCCAAAAGAATAGTCACCCGTTGTATTAAGATCAATTATTTGTTTTTTTTACGGGTCAAAGCATAAAAATTTTCTCTTTTTTTATTTTAATAATTTTAACTATTAGTGACTAAAATAAACGCTATACATTGGGCCATTTTCCCTACGTATGAAGTAGACCATCTAATGGATGAAATTTTGATAAGGTATGTATTTGGGCTATGAGTTGAAGTTGAAGTTGAAGTTGAAGTTGAAGTTGAAGTTGAAGTTGAAAGTATTGTGAAGGTATTTTAGGCGAAAAAAAACCAGTCGTTAGACTGGTTTTTTCAATGTGGCGGACGCGGCAGGAGTCGAACCTGCGACCGCCTGGTTCGTAGCCAGGTACTCTATCCAGCTGAGCTACGCGTCCGCAATAAACTGTTTTTTTATATCTCATGCTTAGGAGATAGTGAATGTTGCTCATAATGAGCATTCACAGCGCTCTTTCAATGCTTCGCTTCAATAATGGCAAAATATTGAAGCGAAAAAAAAACCAGTCGTTAGACTGGTTTTTTCAATGTGGCGGACGCGGCAGGAGTCGAACCTGCGACCGCCTGGTTCGTAGCCAGGTACTCTATCCAGCTGAGCTACGCGTCCGCAATAAACTGTTTTTTTATATCTCATGCTTAGGAGATAGTGAATGTTGCTCATAATGAGCATTCACAGCGCTCTTTCAATGCTTCGCTTCAATAATGGCAAAATATTGAAGCGAAAAAAAACCAGTCGTTAGACTGGTTTTTTCAATGTGGCGGACGCGGCAGGAGTCGAACCTGCGACCGCCTGGTTCGTAGCCAGGTACTCTATCCAGCTGAGCTACGCGTCCGCAATAAACTGTTTTTTTATATCTCATGCTTAGGAGATAGTGAATGTTGCTCATAATGAGCATTCACAGCGCTCTTTCAATGCTTCGCTTCAATAATGGCAAAATATTGAAGCGAAAAAAAAACCAGTCGTTAGACTGGTTTTTTCAATGTGGCGGACGCGGCAGGAGTCGAACCTGCGACCGCCTGGTTCGTAGCCAGGTACTCTATCCAGCTGAGCTACGCGTCCGCGGTCAATCGTTATTTTATATCTTGATTCAAGATAAACTTAGATAAAATACCACTTAACATAAGTCATATATTTATTTTTTAATTAGCTTTAATATTAGCTACTCTTTATTATTTAGCCACTCAAAGAAAAAGTGGCGGACGCGGCAGGAGTCGAACCTGCGACCGCCTGGTTCGTAGCCAGGTACTCTATCCAGCTGAGCTACGCGTCCTTATTCAAACCTGTTATTTATATCTCTAGTTTAAGAGATAACGAACTAGACAATATTTACTTAGGTAAACGACCTAGTCAATATTATATACATTCGTAGTGAACTATTTCAATATCGTTGTTCCTACGATGCCAATCTAAAAGAATGGCGGAGAGGGAGGGATTCGAACCCTCGATCCGGGATAAACCAGATACTCCCTTAGCAGGGGAGCGCCTTCGGCCACTCGGCCACCTCTCCAATGGGTGCGAATAATAAGGGATTATAAAAATAAGTCAAACTTTTTTCAGCTTTTATTCTTATTTTTTGACTGTTTGCCGAGATTTCAAACAACACGGTCATTTTTCCTACATTAACTCACAAAAAACAACCCTAATTCGCCTTGAAAATTTTATTGCTAGATCAAAAAAGCCGACTAGTGTCGGCTTTAATTATGAGAAAATATTTAACTTTCGTTCCCTGAGGCTTCACCCTCACCTTTTTCAGATTGTATTCTCATATAGATTTCTTCTCGATGAACCGACACTTCTTTTGGGGCGTTAACACCAATTCGTACCTGATTGCCTTTTACACCCAACACTGTCACTGTGACGTCGTCTCCGATCATCAACGTTTCACCAACTCGGCGAGTTAATATTAACATCTTAATTTCCTTTATGTTTAAAAACGAGATCCACTAAATATATATAAGCTAGTAACAAATTAAATTTAGTCTAATTTTTGCAAAAGTGCACTAAAGATTGCAATAAGTAACTAAAATACTTATCAAACATTGACGATTCCTTCGACAGTATCGAGTTTCCTATATTTAATAGAAAACTTACAAAACAATAGTAGAATGCAATTGCAGCAATTACTGTTCATTTTAACAACCTTAATGAAACAATAAACACTTTATGCATAATTATTTGCATTTATAGCAAACTTTTTTAAAAATACTTTTCAAACTGGTCCAATTTCACGCTTTATTAGCAGCAAACGGCTAGTATCCTAAAATAAGACCCGGTTTCCACAAAATAATTCCCATAAAATTAAATAAAAATTAACAAAGCATATACAAAAATTATCCAGATGTTCCTGAAACAATTAAAGCTAGCTTAATCAATAAAGCAATAAAGCAATAAAGCAATAAAGGGAAAACTATCGTTTATTAACTCATTGACAAATATATTGTGCTTTCCAGGTCATGAACGGGTTGATTTATACTGTCATCGTTGTGAGTTAGAATTTGGCTTTAGAGAGATAAAACAGACGATGCTTAATAGCACTTGATAATACCAAGTTAATTAATCAAATTGGTATAAGTAAACGACCAGACATGGCTCGTCAGAAGCTATTGAGCGTATTACTGGCCTATAACTTAATAAAAATGATGATGATGGCAGTGAAAACAACTGGTATTTAGCCAAATTAGCTGAGTTTTCCTAGTAGTTCATGGCTGTGTGGTTCGGTATTACACATCGATATCAATAATGAGACCAAGAAATATCCCAATCCATTGTGAACACATACTCGATACCCTATTCCTATTTAAACTTTCCGACTAGACGAGAAGAGATAAAACATCTTCGATGGGTGAGTTCCAAATTATCTAAGTCCCCCCACAAAAAGAAAATGCCAGTCAGCTTAACTGACTGGCATTAGCCTTAGTACATATGACATTAATTTTTTGCTGTTATATGAACTAGCTCAATTTATCACTCAGCCAACTTTGCGCTGCGTTTAACGCTGCTTCAATGTTTTCTGGTTGGCTTCCTCCCGCTTGTGCCATATCAGGACGGCCACCACCTTTACCACCCACTTCTTGGGCTGCAACATTAACTAACTCGCCAGATTTAACTCGGCCAACTAAATCTTTTGTTACACCGGCAATTAAGCTCACTTTATTATCGCTAGCAGTAGCTAACAAAATAATACCTGAACCCATTTTATTTTTCAGGTCATCAACCATACCACGCAGTGATTTAGCCTCTACACCTTCTAAATTAGCAATAAGTGCTTTGACACCATTATAGTCTTTAGCTTGGCTTACTAGGTCAGCACCGGCAGCACTTGCAAGTTTTTGTTTAAATTGGGCAAGCTCTTTTTCTAACTCTTTGTTACGCAATATCACTTGTTCAATTTTACTTGCTACATTAGCCGGCTCAGTTTTTACTAATGCTGCAATGGAATTTAGCGTATGCTCTTGTGCAGCAAAGTAATTTAATGCGGCTTGGCCTGTTACCGCCTCAATACGTCGAACACCTGCGGCTATGCCTGATTCAGAAGTGATTTTGAATAGGCCAATATCACCAGTACGGTTAACATGTACGCCACCACAAAGCTCTGTTGAAAAGTCACCTAAAGTAACTACGCGTACCTCGTCATCGTACTTTTCGCCAAACAAGGCCATGGCGCCTTTTTCTTTTGCTGCATCAATTTGCATCAAATTAGTTTCACGAGCTAAGTTACTGCGAATTTGTTCATTAACCATACGTTCAATTGTGTTCAACTCTTCAGGCGTTACCGCTTCAAAGTTAGAAAAATCAAAGCGAAGTTTATCTGCATCGCACAATGAACCTTTTTGTGTAACATGCTCGCCCAACACTTTACGAAGTGTGGCATGCAAAATATGCGTAGCCGTATGGTTTTTAACAATTGCTGAACGACGCTCGCTGTTAATTTGCGCTTTTACAAGACTGTTTAAAGCTATGGTTTGATGAGCAATACCTTTATGTGCAAACGCATGTCCTAGTTTAATGGTATCGGTTACTTCAAAAGTACCGTTATCAAAACTTAGCGTACCCGTGTCACCAACTTGCCCACCGGATTCAGCATAAAATGGCGTTTGATCAAGGATCACAACACCTGCCTCACCTGCTTCTAAAGTATTAACTGACGACTCGCTGTTAAAAAGCTCTACTACAGTAGAAGACATTTCATCACGTGTGTAGCCTTTAAAGGATGTACGGTTTTCTGATTTAAGAGTGTCGTTATAGTCAGTGCCGAACTGACTCGCTTTTTGTGCGCGAGTACGTTGTTGAGCCATTGCTGCGTCAAAACCTACAAGGTCAATATTTAGCTCACGCTCGCGTGCAATATCAGCGGTTAAATCAGCGGGAAAACCGAAGGTGTCATATAACTTAAATACATCATCGCCAGCGATAGTGTCGCCTTTAAGCTCAGCTAAAATATCTTCTAATAGCGCCATACCTCGATCTAACGTTCGACCAAACTGTTCTTCTTCTATACGTAAAATTTTCTCAATAATCGCTTGTTGCTGAACTAACTCAGGGTATGCATCACCCATTTGCTCAGCAAGCGAGGCGACTAACTTATGAAAGAAAAATGATTGGGCTTCAAGTTTATGACCATGACGAATAGCGCGACGAATAATACGACGTAATACGTATCCACGCCCTTCATTCGACGGTATAACACCATCAGTAATTAAGAAGCTACATGAACGAATATGATCAGCGATAACACGTAAAGATTTGTGCTCTAAATCGTCGCATTCAAGTAACTTAGCGGTATCTCGAATTAAGCTTTGGAAAATATCAATTTCGTAATTACTATGAACGCCTTGTGTTATAGCGGCAATACGCTCTAAACCCATACCAGTATCAACTGAAGGTTTAGGTAAGTTTTCCATAGTACCGTCTGCATGACGGTTATATTGCATGAAAACTATATTCCAAATTTCGATGAAGCGATCGCCATCTTCATCAGGAGAACCAGGAGGACCACCGAAAATATTTTCTCCGTGATCATAAAAGATTTCAGAGCATGGACCACATGGGCCGGTATCACCCATCGACCAAAAGTTATCAGACTCAAACTTTTTATCGGCTGACTTATCACCAATGCGTATTATTTTATCTGCTGGTACGCCAATTTCATTTAACCAATAGTTATAAGCTTCATCATCGCTATCATAAACAGTTACCAGTAACTTTTCTTTTGGTAACGCTAATACCGTGGTTAAAAATTCCCAAGCATAATTAATCGCTTCTTCTTTGAAATAATCACCAAAACTAAAATTACCTAGCATTTCGAAAAAAGTATGGTGACGGGCTGTATAACCAACATTTTCTAAATCATTGTGCTTACCGCCCGCGCGGACACAGCGTTGCGCAGAAGTTGCACGGGTATAGCTGCGAACATCGTCGCCAAGAAAAACATCTTTAAAAGGCACCATACCAGCATTGGTGAATAATAATGTCGCATCGTTACCAGGAATAAGCGAGCTACTCGGAACAATTTGGTGCTGCTTAGAGGCATAAAAATCTAAAAATGCCTGACGCAATTGGGCACTAGTTTTAATCATTTGAATTTCCAACTTTTTCGAAAAATTAATTCTGTTTAAGCGTTTAATAGTGTCATGATTTCATCTGTTGATAAACCACCTTATTGCATAAAGCGCACTCTTTTGGCTTTATCTTTTTGATCTTTATTAGGGACGCACCATAGCGCTTATTATACGCAACCTCTGCTTGAAGATACCAATCTATTTAGGAATTTATTGATATTTTCTGTACAAATTATCTTTATACCCTTTTCAATTTTCTCATTTTTTATATAACACTCGCTAAAATTTTTATTACTCAGTAGCTATGAACAGAATTACCTTCGTAATCTTAATTCAAATAATTTTATTTAGAAGATAACTAAAAACAAGCTTTATAGCTTTATACATTTGAGTTCATCAGCTTAAAAAATATAATCGTTGAGACGTAATAAGTTACCCATTGAGAAATGTTTTTTTATATATGATGATAAGTTTTACATTATGAGCATAATCGCGCAAAATAAACTTATACCAATTGAAATAATGAATTAGCAAATTTAGCGCGACATTCAGTCATCAATAAAAGCTACTTTCTAGCGATTAATAAAAACAGGGACCTGTATGAAGGGACAAATTAAAAACATGCGTTTAATATTGGTTATTTTATTTAGCTCACTATTTTTACAAGCATGTGGTGGTTCAAGTGAAAAATTACCAACATTCACGGTCAGTTCATCAGTTTCATCGGTAGCCTTTACCAATGAGTTTCTGCAACAAGAAAACCACACTATTGCGGTTGATGTTACGTTCGATGGTAATGGGCTATTACTCGGTTTTGCACCTACTGCACAGCCAGTAAGCTGGTTAAATTATCGCATTGAAAACCTAACAGATACCTCTGCGACTATTCATATTGATGTGGTTAATGCTCATTTATTAAATACTAACCTTTACGGTACAACATTAAGGTTATCCAGTGGCGACACTACGACCACAAACTTTGCACACGCCGATATTAACGTTTCGTTATTGTTATGGCAGGCTCTTACCTTTGATGACACCTTCGGTGTTGACTCGATAGCAGCAAAAACAATTGATATCAGTTCAAGTGCAGATGATATAACTGTAACAAGTTCAGTACCTTGGCTCAACGTCGAAAAAGTCTTTCTTGATGGCATTACAACAATTACGGCAACACCCAATGTAAGCGACTTTACCGAACCAGGTTTTCATCCGGCAGAAATTAGTATTACGAGTCCGCTAGGTACAACTGAATATCCAGTAGAGTTAAGCTTAGACAATACGCATTTATTTGCTGATAGAGCAACCGTAGCCTTGGCACAAACTGGTAATATCAACAACAGTCAAACGACCCTTAATATCAATTCGAATAGTATTTTACCTTGGAACTGGCAGGCTACCACTGAAGCAACTTGGTTAACACTGACACCTAACGCTGAAAACAATCAATTAACCATTACAGCTGATAGTAGCGCTTTGGCTAATAACACGACTACAATCGCAGAAATAACCCTAAGTGGCGATGAGCAAACCACCGCTATGGCAGAAACTATACACGTGAGCTTTTATAAGTCTGACTTAGCCAGTGAAAACAATACGCTCGATATTGTCGCTAACACTGATGGTGTCGTAACTAACCCTTTACTACCACAATATTATGTCGCAACAAGCAATGAGCTTCGAAGCTACCACCTTTATACTAATGAGTTAGTATCAACAACAGTTATAGCGCCGGAAGATACCAAGCTAGAGCAGCTAATTATTCACCCTGAAGCCAGCATTATGTTAGCGAAAGCGGTTGAAACTATAGTTATTGATGAAAACACCAGCGAAACTATTACACATAGATATAAAATTGACCTCACTGACATGAGTTTTGTTGAATTAACCGATATTAATATCACCAGCGAGCCGGTTAAATTTATCCGCATTGATAGTCGCTATTTCGTGGCAACAAGAATTTTAGAGTTTACCGACGAAAATTTAACGCTTGTTGGCTTTGACGCGCCTAATGCCTTTTTAGCCAGAGCTTTTAATGTTGCTGAAAAGAATCAAACTTTATTCGCATTAGACATAAGTACTAGCAATGACTTAATGTCGATAAAGCGCATAGAAGTTAAAGTCAATGATTTTGGTCGCAATCCAATTAGTACTAAAATCAGCCACAGTTACCGTCCTGAACTATTAGGTGAAAATGACCAAATTAGTGATTTTTATGTAACCGCAGATGAACAAAGTATTTATGCTATAAGCCCAACGAGTGAATGGATCAGCTTTAACGGTACAACATTTACTGATAATGGTGTGTTAAATAGCGATGAAACTATAACTAACTTAGCGCTTACTCATACAACTAATGATCGTCCTCACTTCGTTAGGTTTGACCCTGAGGTTGGCTTTAAAGTTGATGTATACAATGAGCAACAAGCCATCGTTAGCAGTATTAATTTAGCCTCAAATCTACCAAATAAAATGTTAATCGCTAATGGCGACAGCCGAGCCGTAATAACATCTTCAAATGCTGATAACATAAGTGTTATCAATTTAAGTCAATTTTCTAGTTCAGCAGAAACATTAGTATTTACAACAAATTTTGGTGACAGCGCCATAACACAACAAACACTGACACTATCAAGCATAGGCGAAGCCTGGCAAGCTACGGGGAGCGCTCCTTGGCTGGTATTAACCCAGCAAAGTGATGAAAGTAGCGATGCTATATTAGTCGATATCGATCGCAGCTTAATTTCTGGTTGGGGCTTAATGTCTGCAAGTATTTCGATTGTCGACCCGACGAGTGGTACGACAAAAGTGATCACGGTTGAACTTGCTGTTGACGCTTTAAGATTAAGCAGTAACTACCCATCATTGGCTTTCAATAGTTTAGTCACCGAACAAACGTTAGTGCATACCGTGGACATTTTGACCAACAGTGAAGCTAATATCGCTTGGCAAGCAACGACGGATGTTGACTGGTTATCGTTGTCATCTGATAGCACCAACAACACATTAACTATTACCGGATTACCGGCTAACATTGCCACCGATGGCTTACATAGTGCGGTCATCACCTTATCACCTGCTGTCGAAGGCTCTGCGTTATCTGGCAGCATTAATGTCACCTTCAATAAAGCAGCAAGTGACGGTGCTGATGTAGATATTGCCAATATAAGTATTAATACCTCAGGTGTAGTACTAGACCCTATGCGTCCTTATGTTTACATCGCAGCAGGCGATAAACTTAGCACTTACCACGTTATTTCTGGCGCATTGATTAATACAGCAACATCGCCATTAGCAGAAATCGACTTAACAAATTTAGTTGTTCACCCTGATGGTTCAATGTTGCTAGCATCGAATAGCGAGACTTATTTAGATGATGATGAGGCTGAACAAACCCGTATTAACCATTATCAGTTTGACTTAAACAGCTATCAATTTAGCCAGGTTAATGCTGATAACATCACTATAATATCTCGTCCTGTAATGATAAAAATGGTTGCTGGGGTAGCAGTCGTCATTACTCAAGCATTAGAAATGGCAAATTTAGATCTAGTCCGTCAATATTGGGACCAAGAAAATGTCTACTTTGCCCCAAGCATTGCTCAAGCAAATAGTGCTGATATATTCATGGCCTACAAACAAGCAACAAGCTCTCTTGAGCGCTATACGATAAGCTATAACGCTTATACTAGTGAAGCGGTTTCAGTAATGAATGAACCTGCCTATGCCAATGCAGCCTTTACTAGCATGGCAAACTTTGCCATGAGTCATAATGGCAATACTATTTATAGTGCTAACAGCAACAGTGAATGGGCAAGTTTTGACGGCACGACTTACACTGACAATGGCGTACTTCAGGGTAATAACAATGTACAAACCTTTAACACCACCACAGATACCAATGACAACAGTTACTTTTATCGTTTTGATCCAACCTTAGGCTTTACTTACAGTAAATACAATGCTGCGCAAGTTGAGCTTTGGTCTGAGGTAATTGCTAGTAGTTCTGCTGAAAGTTACCTAATGCCTGAATTTCAACGCGTATTAATTTATGATACAACAACATCCACATTGAGCTTACGATCACACCCGTGATCATTAATTGACTGGCCATTGGTGCTATTATTAAACTTTACAAAACCGCATTAATGCGGTTTTTTTATGGCTAATTATTTATTTATAAAACCTATAACAAAATGCCCTTAAACACTCATCAAACAGATTCACACCATCACTATCGTTTGTAATTTCATCAACATACTGGCTAAACATTAGGACTTAACTATACTAGGTAAAAACCCTTTAAATGTTTACTAAATAAACGTTTATTCTCGTTATTAATGATGATTTATTGACGAGTTGTAGTTTTTATGGACAAGTTTTAGCCGTGGCTTAATTTTTATTTTTTTTTAGTTGAATTTTCTAGACTGAACAGCTATATTCGTGTCCATAGCCCACAGTTCAAACTAGATATTGCATTTAGATTTAACTACCACATACAGGGCTTAAAAATAGGTGTTTATCTTGCATGACAACTTTTTCTTCTTTACCTGTCTTTCAACAGGTTGTTGCGGAATCTGGACATCGCTTTGATGCCAACCGCCAATGGGTAGCTTCTTTAACGTTAGGTTTCGGCGCCCACTCTAATAGTAACAGTAATACAAGCATTACTCGCATGAACATCGCTCGACACTATGGGCCTTTACGTGTGCAACGACCATTTTACCCTGAAGGCCCCGAGGGTTGCTGCCATGTTTATATTCTGCACCCACCTGGTGGTTTAGTCAGTGGTGATGCGCTTAATATAGACGTCAATGTGACTGAAAATGCTCATACCTTGCTCACTACGCCTGCGGCCAATAAACTCTATAAAGCTGACAGTAATGGTGTTGCATGGAGTCAGAGTACCAACTTAAAAGTTGCTGATGGTGCCATCTTAGAATGGCTCCCTCAAGAGACCCTTGCTTTTGATGGCTCCGTCGGGGTACAAAACTTTAACATTGAACTGGCGGAAAATGCCAAATGCTTAGGTTGGGAAATTCTCTGCTTGGGCCGGCCCGCTAGCGAATTGCCATTTGCCAGCGGCCATCTTGAACAACGCTTTCAACTTAGCCGTAATGACCGACCATTGTGGTTAGAGCGTCAGGCTCTAGATCCAAAGCACAGCCGATTTAACGGCAAGTGGGGACAAGGTGGTACAACAGTACACGCTACCTTGTGGACGGTTGGTTTGAATGATCCGATGGAAGCCATAACAGCATTACGTGAGCATATAACCGCTACCGAACATTGGGCAGTAACCTTTAGGCGTGGTGTATTACTCTTACGTTACCTCGGCGACGAGCGGAACCAAGTTTGGGATTTATTTCAACAAGCTAGAGATATTCTTCGTCCCCGACTAACCGGACATCAGGCCACAGTGCCGCGTATCTGGCTGACTTAACTTTACAGCTCAGGCCTCCCCTGACTGTAAAAAATCAAACCTTAGGCATCAAAGCATAGGTTATTAACAATAATTATATCGATAACTGCTAAGTATCGATGATATCTACTGTAAATATATAAACTAATTATTATTTACGAAGAACTGTTAACTGAATACCGCAAGTCCTCAACACTGAGGACACGACGAATCTAATTTTTCACGCCGTTGCCTTAGACGTCGGCAAGTTTTACCTATGTCTATAAAACAATGGTCATCAACAAAGTGACATCGAAAACAAAGGAGTTAGCGATGGAATTGACACCAAGAGATAAAGATAAATTAATGTTATTTACTGCCGGCCTGCTGGCAGAACGACGGAAGGCCAAAGGCTTAAAGCTCAATTACCCAGAATCAATCGCCTTGATCAGTTGTACCATTATGGAAGGTGCTCGTGAAGGCCGTACAGTGGCAGAAATGATGAGCGCTGGCCGTGAAATTTTGACCCGAGACGACGTCATGGACGGCATTGCCGAAATGGTTGAATCTGTACAGATCGAAGCAACTTTTCCCGACGGCACCAAACTGGTGACCGTTCACAACCCTATTGTCTGAGGAGACTGCCATGATCCCTGGTGAATATCTGCTACAAAGTGGTGACATTGCATTGTGCGTAGGACGCAAGAGTATCTCCATCGATGTTGCTAACACAGGTGACCGCGCCGTACAGGTCGGTTCCCACTATCATTTTGCCGAAACCAATCACGCGCTTCGTTTTGATCGTGAAAAGGCTTACGGCTATCGTTTAGCTATCGCGGCTGGTTTATCGATTCGTTTCGAGCCCGGCCAGAGCCGTAAGGTATCTTTAATTCCCTACGCAGGTTTACGTCGGCTGTATGGTTTTCACGGTGACGTCATGGGTCCAATAGATAAAAAGCCCACACCGGAGGAAGTATCATGAAAATTTCTCGTCAAGCGTATGCCGATATGTATGGACCTACCACAGGGGATAGGATCCGCTTAGGTGATACTGAGTTATGGATAGAGATAGAACACGACCATACCCATTATGGTGAAGAAGTTGTCTTCGGCGGTGGTAAGGTTATTCGTGATGGCATGGGCCAAAGCCAACGCTGCGACGATGCTGTGATGGACACGGTTATTACCAACGCCATTATTATTGACTGGTGGGGCATAGTGAAAGCTGATGTCGGTTTAAAAAATGGCCGAATCGCTGCCATAGGAAAAGCCGGCAACCCAGATACCCAACCTGATATCGATATTGTCATCGGCCCAGGTACCGAAATTATTGCGGGTGAAGGTCAAATTCTTACCGCTGGTGGAATCGATACCCATGTCCATTATATTTGTCCTCAACAGGTTGACGAAGCGCTAATGAGTGGACTTACCACTATGATTGGCGGTGGTACCGGTCCAGCTACAGGCTCGGTTGCCACCACACACACGCCCGGTCCTTGGCATCTGGGTAAAATGATGCAAGCAGTGGATGATTTACCGGTCAATATTGGTTTTCTCGGCAAAGGCAGCGCAAGTACACCAGAAGCGCTCGAGCAACAAGTTAAAGCCGGTGCGATGAGCTTGAAAATTCACGAAGATTGGGGCGCAACACCCGCCGCGATTAGCAACGCATTGGATGTCGCCGACCGTTACGATATCCAGATCGCTATTCACGCCGATAGCTTAAATGAAGGCGGTTTTGTGCAAGATACCATAGCGGCGTTCAAAGACCGTTGTATTCACACTTATCACACAGAAGGCGCTGGTGGTGGTCATGCACCTGATATTATCGTCGCCTGTGCTATGCCTAATGTATTGCCCTCGTCCACTAATCCGACTCGGCCTTATACCATTAACACCATTGATGAACACCTTGATATGTTGATGGAATGTCATCACCTCGACCCAAATATTCCGGAAGACGTCGCCTTCGCAGATTCGCGTATCCGCCGCGAGACTATTGCTGCCGAAGATATTCTCCACGACATGGGGGTGATTTCAATGATGTCTTCTGACTCTCAAGCTATGGGTCGTATTGGCGAAGTGGTCTGTCGCACTTGGCAAACCGCTCATAAAATGCGATTGCAACGTGGCCTATTACCGGAAGATGAAGCACGTGGCACCGATAACTTCCGCGCCAAGCGTTACATTGCAAAATATACTATTAACCCGGCAATTACCCACGGTATTGGCCATGAAGTTGGCTCGATTGAGGTGGGTAAGCTGGCAGATTTAGTCTTGTGGAAACCCCGCTTCTTTGGTGTTAAACCATCGATCATTATCAAAGGCGGCATGATCGCCGGAGCGGCTATGGGCGATCCTAATGCTGCTATTTCCACACCACAACCTGTACATTATCGCCGCATGTTCGGTGCCTTAGGCAGAGCGGCAGCAGCAACTCGGATGACCTTTGTCAGTCAAGCTGCGATGAATACGGGACTGGAAGAAAAGCTAGGGCTTAAAAGTCAGCTAGTAGCGGTTAAAAATGTCCGACAGATGCGCAAGAGCGATATGAAGCTAAACGATGCTTGCCCTGATCTTACTGTCGATCCTCAAACCTATGAAGTATACGCTGATGGCGTATTGCTGACCTGTGAGCCATCGACTGAGTTACCATTAGCTCAGCGTTACCACTTGTTTTAAACTGTTTTAAGGACTTAAAAATGCTTGAATTAACACAGAGAATCGACGGCCATATCCAAGCCGATGTGCACGACACTCTGACCTTAGCGTATGAACTACGTATTCGCGGGCGATTACGCGCTGTCACTGACGGTGGCCTCGAGGTGGGTTTGTTCCTCGACCGCGGTCCGGTGTTGCGTCATGGCGATTTGCTACGCGCAAGTAGCGGTGAAGTGATCCGTATTTGTGCTGCCGATGAGCCCGTAACCACGGCATATATTGACAACGGTTTACCGTTGGCTCGATTATGCTACCACTTAGGTAACCGCCATGTTTCTCTCGCCATTGGCGTAGACGCAGATGGTCGTCACTGGGTGCGTTTCCCACCGGATCATGTATTGGAAGAGCTAGCAGTACTGTTGGGCGCAACCCTGAGTAACCATCAAGCACCGTTTGATCCAGAATCTGGTGCCTATGCCCATGCAGGTCGTGAACATTCTCACAGCCATGCCCATGAGCACTCTCATGCTGATGAACATGATCATGCACACTAACCATCAGTCAACCGAAATCAACGATCTGGCTTTATTGGGACTCATGCAACTCATTAGTCCCGCACTCCCTATCGGTGCTTTTGCTTGGTCACAAGGCTTAGAAAGCGCGCTAGAACTGGGCTGGGTGCGCAATGAACAGGACATAGGTCAGTGGCTTGAAGGTGTGCTAGACGATGGCCTAAGTCGCTGTGAACTGCCGGCACTAGCGCGGTTACAAAATTGTTGGGCCGAGGGCGATAACAATGGCCTAGCATATTGGAATGACTGGTTACACGCCAACCGCGAAACCGCCGAACTTAGTGACGAGGATACTCGATTAGGCCTAGCATTAATGCGTTTGTTAACTAGCCTGGACTTGCAACCTCAAACCAAACAAGGGCACGCATTACTGCCAGAAGAGCCCGGTTACGTCACCGTGTTCGCTTGGGTCGCACACCAACGGCTTGTGCCAGTGCGTCAAAGCTTGCTCGGCTTTGCTTGGGGCTGGCTAGAAAACCAACTATCGGTAGCGTGTAAAGCGATGCCTTTAGGGCACACTGCCGCGCAACGTTTAACCGAACAGCTACGACCAAAATTGGTCGATGCCGTTGAAGCAGCACTGGCATTACCTGATCAGCAACTAGGTGCAATTTTACCTGGCTTAGCACTCGCTAGTGCTCAGCATGAAACCCAATACTCAAGATTATTTCGAAGCTAATTAGGCTTAAATTTTACAGAAGGAATATTACCATGACACATTGTTTACGAATAGGCGTTGGCGGGCCAGTTGGCTCTGGCAAAACAGCTTTGTTACGCCAATTATGTAAAGCGCTAAAAGATCACTACGATATCGCTGTGGTCACTAACGATATCTATACTCGCGAAGATGCCGACTTTCTCCTCAAGCACGATGCCCTACCTGCAGACCGTATTTTGGGTGTAGAAACCGGTGGTTGCCCGCACACCGCTATTCGCGAAGATGCCTCGATGAACTTGGCAGCGATTGACGATTTACAAGCACGACATCCAAAACTGGAATTGGTGTTAGTTGAATCCGGTGGTGACAACTTATCGGCCACCTTCAGTCCAGAGTTATCTGACCTTACACTATACGTAATTGACGTTTCAGCTGGTGACAAAATCCCACGTAAAGGCGGTCCAGGCATTACTAAATCCGATTTATTAATCATTAACAAAATAGATATCGCGCAATACGTTCATGCTTCGCTAGACGTAATGGAACGCGACTCGAAAAAAATGCGCGGTGAACGTCCGTTTGTTTTTGCTAACCTATACGATGGCGTCGGTTTAGAAGAAATCATCAGTTTCATCTTAAAACAGGGCATGTTACCAGAGCGTAGACCTGAAAAAATGGGTTGTACAGCCTAAGTCTGTATAACTTAGAAAATAGTAGTTAAATAAATTTTTAGTAAACAGAATAAATAATTGGAGAACACCATGAAAGTAATCAACAAATTAATGATGTCGCTAGCCCTTATGCTAACCACAACGGCAGCGTTAGCACATCCTGGCCATGGCGCAGATGTGCAAAGCAGCTTCCTGAGTGGTTTATTGCACCCATTGATGGGCCTTGATCACCTTCTTGCCATGGCAGCTATAGGTTTTTGGAGTATCCGCCAAAGCGCTGTTATGAAACGCAACGCGCCATTATTTGTTATTGGCGGTATGGTCTTGGGCGCAACGCTTGCGTGGGGCGGCCTTAACTTAGCCGGCATTGAAATGGGTATTGCTATGACGGTATTACTGGCCGGTATTTTAATTGCCACTATGACAAAACTGCCTACCGTTGTCGGTGGTACTTTAGTCGTTATGTTTATGGTCACTCACGGCTATGCGCACGGCACAGAAATGGCTGCAGGAACTAGTTTACTTATCTATATGGCCGGTTTTATCATCGCAACATTAGCGATAACCATGATTGGTCGTCGTTTAGGGACTTTAATGCTAAATGCAGATAATCGCATCAGCCGAGCATTAGG
The DNA here is from genome assembly GCF_002076895.1 of Cognaticolwellia beringensis. NCBI lineage: Bacteria > Pseudomonadati > Pseudomonadota > Gammaproteobacteria > Alteromonadales > Colwelliaceae > Cognaticolwellia > Cognaticolwellia beringensis. Next base: position 686,441 of record NZ_CP020465.1, on the reverse strand, counting down.
TGGTGTAGTTGCCGTGATCGGCGGTGTTTTAGCCGCTGGTTAAAAACTGGCAGCACATTAAAATCTAACTCCCTTGCAAGGGCGACGCAAAATCGCCAACTATCGACCGCAGTCCGATAGTTGGCGATAACAACTTCTTAAATATACACAAAGATGCATCTCAAGCGTGGTTACACGCAAAACGCATTCCATGACCTCAACTAGGAGCAATCTCAATATGAGTAGCAAGATCATAAAAGCCTCGAGAAATACAGACAAAGCACCCAAAAACTCAATAGCGACGCAGTCCGTGGCTTTTTCACATTACAACAATATTTCGGCGCAACTGCCGATTGACCCTAAAACCAATAAGCTTGTTATCGGTGATATCAGCGAACAAACCAAGCAATGCTTGAACAACCTTAAAGCCATAGTTGAAAGTATCAATCACGAAATGGACGATGTGGTAAAAGTGAATATATTTTTACAAAACATTGCTGATCTTGATTCGGTAAACAAGGTTTATTCAACGTTCTTTTCAAGCTATTTACCAACACGAAGCACAGTTGCTGTTGCAGCTTTGCCACTCGACGGCGCGTTAGTGCAAATCGATGCAGTTATTTCAAACGGTGAAGGCACAGCTCCTCAAGCGCCCTGTGAGCTGGTTAAAATCGCCAAAAACACGAAAAATGCGCCACATTGCTCGCAATCGACACATACAGTTGCATTTTCTCATTACAATAATATTTCAGCGCAATTACCGATAGATGCTAAAACCGGCAAGCTAGTAGCAGTTGACGTTAAAACACAAGCTGAGCAATGTTTAAGCAATATCAAAGCCATTTTAACCAGTATTGACGTACCTTTTGACGATATTGTTAAAATTAACCTTATGCTAACTAGCGCCGCGGATATTGATGCTGTCAATCAAGTTTATAGCACATTTTTTCCAGACTCTGCCATTGCTAGAACGCTAGGCTATGTTCCAGCACGAACGACGACAATAGTGTCAGCATTACCTTTAGGCGCTTTAGTACAAATTGACGCCGTCGTTTCACACGGTGATGGCACGCCACCACAGGCAGTTGAAGACAGACACGGCATAGTGATCAAGGCAAATAATACCAACAAGGCGCCTAAGTGTGCTTTATCGACACAAACAGTGGCGTTCTCTCATTACAATCACATTTCAGGCCAGTTACCTTTAGATGCTAAAACAGGCATATTGGTTGCAGGTAATGCCACAGCGCAAGCGATGCAGTGCTTAAATAATATCAAGGCAATTGTCGAGAGCATTGGTCACGAGATGGACGATATCGTTAAAGTGAATATTCAGTTGAAAAATATTGCCGATATTGACGCAGTAAACGATATTTACCCTAACTTTTTTAAAAATGAATTGCCAGCAAGGACTACTTTTGGCGTTGCAGAAATCCCTATGGGTGCATTGCTACAAATTGATGCTGTAGTGTCTAATGCTGAAGGCACACCGCCAAATTTATAAAGCCGTTATGGCTGCATTCATATTTCCTATAGCTTTACATTGTTAATTGTTATTGGTTATGAAGTTATTTATTCTGAATGGTAACAATCATACTCAAGGAAGTATTAGTAAATTTGTTTAGTGGCTGAGAACGAGAGCTTTGCTCTCGTTTCTCTTAAGATACCCATATCTACTGATCAAGTGTGTCGATAGATCAGTGCTTTAGAAAACGCCTTAACATAAAGTTATTTTACCGTACCACTCGTAAAGTGCCCTTAAGGGAAGAAGGCCGTATATTTTATCAACAGTGTTGTAGCGTGCTAGATGGCAGCCATCACTAACTTACGCTCAAACTGACCGCTCCTGTCACCTATCAAGAGCAACAAATATTACCGCTTATGAATAACTTTGTTCTGCAATACAGCGAAATTAAGCTTACCGAATACCATAGCAACCAACAAATAGATTTAAGCAGATTTAAATCTAGGGGGATTATTTGGCGATTCTGCTCGGTAAGTTAAACGACTGTCCTATATAGGAAAGGCGAAAAAGCTAAGTTGGCGTACAAATGACTTATGTGCATCGATAGCATATTTAGCAAATCATAGTACTTTGCATTCTTTGTCAGAGCTTAATAACCACAGTGGTCCTTATAGGTAAATGAGATTATTGCTACTGATAAAGTTAAAAATCTTAACTCTAACTTCTTCGGTTAAGTTTGCGCTACGGGTAATTCAGAAAAAATTAAATCTGTCTACTTAGTAAAAACGTTGTTTTCTATTTTCCATAACCGATGAAAGATTAAAATGACTTATCGCAATGATACCATTTCAGTGGTGCTAAAATACTTTTGAATGACAATCCATGTTCATCATAATTAGTCAACCTGTGGATTTAATTGTCTTGCATTAACTCTCAATACCACAGCGACTAAGCTAAAAAATAACCACATCAATAACAAGCCATTATTTTAAGTCTGCAACTAAGGTTTGAAGCCATTTCTCTTCGCTGATAAAAGCCCAAGACAAATGCTTATATTTTTCACCAATACCTTCGATAAGTATTTGTTGTTCTGATTTGCTTGCAGCAAGTGCGATAGAAACTTTGTTGATACTAAACTCCATCATCTCTGCAAAAGCTACTAAGCTTTTTTTATCCGTTAATTTGCCGTGACCTGGAATAATAACCACATTATCAGGTGTATTTTTTAGCATGTGCTTAACAGCCGCTAAATAACCTTTTACACTGCCGCCACTTTTTAAATCAACATAAGGAAAGCCAACTTCAAAAAACAAATCACCGGTATGTAATACATTCGCTTCTTTAAAATATACATAAGTGTCGCCATCAGTATGGCCTTTTGCTAAATGTGTTAACTGAATTTCTTCATTATCTAAATAAATAGTAATGCCATCTTTGTAGGTTACTACGGGCAAGCTATTGGCGTGATGATCAGTTTTACTGCTCAAGCGACTACGCACGTTCTCGTGCGCGAATATCGGTGCTTTATGTGAGAAAAACGCATTACTGCCCGTATGGTCACCATGAAAATGGGTGTTGATCACATACTTAAGCTCTTTATCCTCGATACCCTTCATCGCTGTTTCAATTTTTTCAGCAAGCGGAGCAAACTTATCATCAACTAGCAATAACCCTTTATCCGTTGCTAATACACCAATATTACCTCCAGGGCCTTGTAACATGTAGACGTCACCCCCTGCGGATTGTACTGTTATCTCTGCTTCAGTCATTTCTTGCGCACTGCTTGAAACGCTTATTACGACACTGAAAAGCATTGTTATTGTCACTAAAAATTTTTTAAACATAATTACCTGCTGTATTTTGAAATTAAGTAAAAATTGATTAATGAAGTGTACTACTTTTTCATAAAAAAAAGTTGTTGTTAATTAACAATATGTTGTTATTAAGGCTTGAAAATTTGAGATTATCAGATTCAAAAGCCATCAGTTATATTCTATCAACAACTTATACCAAGCTAATTAATCAAATTGGCTTTACTCAAACAATACATGTTAGACCAATTTGAAAAGCATAAATAATAGTTAGGCAAAATAGTGACAGACGGTTTCGAAATAGTTGTGAAGGTAAGGTAAAAACTAGATGAGTGTTAAATTAAAGCCCCTAAAACAAGGCTAACTGACATTGGTTATCCATACTTTTCTGCTCCGCAAAACCTAATGACAAGCCAATTAATCTAACTTTTCGATTATTAGAACGGGTCATGGCTTTTTGCAATAACTCAATAAAAACAGCTTCTATACAAGCTTTTGATTGGATATCAACCGTGGTTTGCTGAAAGTCTGCAAACTTAATTTTTACAGTTTGTTTACTAATCTGACGATCGTCATGCTTAGCAAGGCGCAGTTTAAGTTTGCTAAATAAATTGATTAAAATTACCTGACATTGCTCAATGGAGTCGATGTCTTCTGCCATCGTGGTTTCAATTGCTAGTGACTTTCTCACCCGCTTTGTTTCAAGAACTCTATCATCTATGCCAAAGCTACGCTGATATAAAGCATTAGCAAACTTACCCACAATCGTGTGAAGTTTTGCTACCGAACTAGCCCTTACATCAGCGCAACTTTCAAAGCCATAAGCTTTCAATTTTTCGCTAGTTTTGGGGCCGATGCCGGGGATTTTTATCAACGATAAATCGGCAACAAAGGCGCTAACATTTTCAGGGGCAACCACACACTGACCGTTAGGTTTATTTTCATCACTGGCAATTTTAGCAATAAATTTATTCGGTGCAATTCCGGCAGACGCCGTGAGATTAAGCTCATTATAAATATCGCGGCGAATTTGTTCTGCAATTAAAGTAGCACTGCCATAAAACAATGGCGAATCTGTCACATCAAGATAGGCTTCATCTAACGACAAAGGCTCAATTAAGTCAGTATAACGAAGGAATATGGCTCTAATTTGTTCTGACACTTGCTGATAAACAGACATTCTGCCATTAACAATAATCAGTTCCGGGCAAAGCGCCTTAGCCCTCGAGTTCGGCATAGCAGAGCGCACACCAAACTCTCTCGCCTTATAATTACAGGTACACAGAACACCGCGCGGCCCATTACCACCAACAGCAATAGGTACATTGCGCCATTCAGGATTATCGCGCATTTCAACTGCCGCATAAAAGCAATCCATGTCTATATGGATTATCTTCTTCTGTGAATGGTTAGCATTGAACATTTATCATTCCATTTAATAATAAACGTTAAAGTGTAATCAACCACGCCTAACACACCTTAACTGTATACGTGAACTGTATATAAACACAGTTACTTTAACATATAAAAAGCTACCGTCAATACAGTAATATCAATCAATAATGCAGTTGCTAGCAATATGATAAATACTTACTAGTAAAATTTTTTAAAACTTGCGAAAAATAGTCGAAAGACTTTACTGAAGCAGCGTGTTCTGGCGAGAGAGGAAGAAGGAAACCAGCAATATATGAAATAAAAACACCTACCATTAGGCTTGATTCATAGTAATGGTAGGCAGTTAAAAATGTTGAAAGTATTTACTAAACAACCACCGTCTAAAGACGATGGGTTAAAAGATAGCGGACTGAAAGTCCAGCATTTCGGCTAAAGCCGATCACTCCACCTCAAAGTTGTCATTCGCTTTGCGCTCGAAGTGATGCTGCAAATATTCTTTGATCATCTCTTTCGTCAACTCTCCTGCGGTTACACAAAAATAACCTCTAGCCCAAAAGTGCTGACCCAATACCTTTTCTTCAATTGAGGGATTCTTGGAACAACTTTGTCGGTGATCGTCCTTTTATTCAACGCATGATTTCTGACGGCAATATATTAGGCGGAGCTGAAACTAATAAGTGAACATGATCTTGGCTGATCACACCTCGAAGTATTTCAATCTCTAAGTGCTCACAAGTTTGCCTTGCCAGTTCTCTAAATTTTAGCCCGACATCGCCTGTTAAAACTCGATAGCGATACTTCTTTACCCAGAAAAAATGGAATTCGATTTTATATTTAGTGTGTGAACCATGACGATATTTCATACCCAATAATAAACGTAACTCCTAGCTGAATTCTATCCCGTCTAAAGACACATGCTTGTGAGTAATTACGCGTTTGAATTTTATTTTCTGCTTTAATAGCTTTATGGTATTTATCATCAGAGGTCTTAATATTTTTACCTGTATCCTTGGTAAGCTAATTGATCAATTCATTTGCATAATGCCAAGAATTGTATCCAAGTTCAGAAGCTACATTGCTTAGTGAATAAGAATAAAACGGCCGAGTTCATAACCCATATCATGCGCAGTAATTGGTATGTAGAGCAGGGTAAACGGATCTATTTAACTGATATCAGTTACTTGTCTATTAAGGGCGAGTATCAGGATGGGGCGTCCTTAGGGTGGCTTCTGACTCAACTTGGCAGATTAGAGAAGATCTACACCGTTAAGTTAAGAAACTGACCTACTATGCCGTCCGGAAAAAATACCGAGATTGACGGACAATACTAGGTCTGAATGTCCCTAGACGTTTATGCGCCGTAGATGACGAAAACTTTACGCAAGGTTTCGTGCACAGTCCAAGTACCACACCAGCCGACGGGAAATACAGCACTTGAGCCAGCGGTTAGTTCTACCGCTTCTTCTCCATCGCGTTCTACTGTCATTCGTCCAGACAATACATGGATGACTTCTCCGCGAGTTGTAAACTCCCAACGAGAACGACCTAGCTCGCACTCCCAGGTACCAGATGTGATTTTTTGCTCTTCGTCATTGAAGAATACTTGGCTACGGGTTTTTATTTCACCGGATAATGACTCAGCAGTCGGTTGCTCGAGAAGCTTTTCATCGAGTTTTTCGGCAGGTATTTCAGCGGCACGAAAGTTAATTGTCATAATGATTTTCCTGTTGTGAGATTTGCTTGCTGCAAATCATGTTGGATATTTATAAAGATGCAATAGTCAGGCTCACGGTTAGCTCGTTGGCGCAGACAGTGTTGATGTTAACTGGTGGGGATGGCTACTTCAGTCCTCGAAGCACTAATAACTTTACGCTAGAAGCTAAGGCGAAATACAATTTTGCAAGGTAGTGCTCTGCTTAAAATAAATCATCTCTTTACAGTCACCTCAGACTATACGGACACGAACCATAATAGAAATCAATAGTTTTTATGTCTACATTTACAAAACAAATATAAAACAACGGTTCCAAAATTTAAAGCCAAAGATACCTTGGCTACCGCCAAAGGAGACAAGTAGTGATATGATAGGCACCCAGATAGAAATTATAGCTACTATTTTGAGATATCTTTACCTACGTACAAGCCCAAATATAGCAATCTTTGTACCGATGTTAAAAGACTTAATGGAAGGAAAGTTTTAGTGGCTGTAGATTCAATATTTATCTTGTTTAGCTCCGGTAACAGTATGGATCCATTTGGCGTTCAATGCTTATTCACTAATATTTCAGCTATTAATCTTCCGATGCCTTGCGTTTCGCTCTTGCATGAAATATATAGCCTAATAGATTGAGTAAAACTTGCGCGGCTAAAATACGAGTGGTATCTGACTGATCGTAATCAGGTGCAACCTCACATAAATCAATACCAACGACTTCACCTTGATTTGCAACTTGCTGTAGTACTTCCATCACTTCATCGTACTGAAAGCGACCATGACAACCACCATGAGAATAAGCTCAAGTGACATATTAAGTGATGGAGTTATAGTGATATCGTCTTGAGTTGAGCTTTTGTTTTCTCAACGATTTCAGATATATTGATACTGTCTAATTTCATTCATATTAGCTGAATTATTACAAATAATTTAGCTAAAGGATGCTAATTTCTATTGCGCATGATAATTACACCGTTATTAAACTGTTAGCTAATATCCCTTATCGCATCAAATCATTGGTTATCGTCAACTTTACCGCTAAGCGCAATCAGCTCCCGCAATAATTTAGCTACACTAACCTTTTCCCTCGCATTTCTGACAATCGTGTACACCATAAATTCATTGCTGCTTTGTCGTGTGTAGACAGGCGAACTGGTACAGGTTTTTTATCAACAGTTTGGCAAGTGCTGGCTAACGTTTGTCCCATGGTTGCGTCATAATATAGGTTGTCACCTTTGGTTAAGGCTACCGCTTCATAAAATTCGCTGAGGAATTGCATCTCCCCTTCTAGTACCAACAAGATCTCTTCACCTTCGTGTCGCACCCATTATCCAAAATAATCAAAACACCTTGCGTAAACAGTACTTTTATACGGCATCATTTTCTTATTACCGAACTGCTCAGCTAATAGTCCATGTTAATAAGTTGCGCTCGAAGTGATGCTCCAAATATTCTTTGATCATCTCTGTCGTTAACTCTCCTTCGGTTACACAAAAATAACCTCTAGCCCAAAAGTGCTCACCCAATATCTTTTCTTCAATTGAGGGAACTCTTGGAACAACTTTGTCGGTGTTCGTCCTTTTATTCAACGCATGATTTATGACGGCGATATATTAGGCGGAGCTGAAACTAATAAGTGAACATGATCTTGGCTGATCACACCTCGTAGTATTTCAATCTCTAAGTGCTCACAAGTTTGCCTTGCCAGTTCTCTAACTCTTAGCCCTACAGCGCCTGTTAAAACTCGATAGCGATACTTAGTTACCCAGACAAGATGGTATTCGATTGTATATTTAGTGTCTGAACCATGACGATATTTCATACCCTATAATAAACGCAACTAGTAGCTGAAAGCTATCCCGTCTAAAGACGGGGGTTTAAACAGATCCCTGCGGACGAATTAACTTAGGCTGGCATATTAGCCATTAATTAAAAAGTGGACGCCAATACTCGCCGCGTATCCCAGAGCGATAACCCAACTCCACTTTAAGTGTCCCATAAATGAATAAACACCTTTGGTTTGACCCATTAACGCCACACCTGCCGCAGAGCCAATTGATAATAAGCTACCGCCAACACCTGCGGTCATGGTAACTAATAACCATTGTTGAAGATCCATCTCAGGATTCATGCTCAACACAGCAAATACTACCGGAATATTGTCTACAATGGCCGACAACACACCGACGGCAATATTGGCATAGGTTGGGCTCCAGTTACTATATAGGGCTTCTGATACTAAGCTTAAATAGCCCATAAAGCCTAGACCGCCAACACACATCACTACGCCGTAGAAAAAAAGTAAAGTGTCCCACTCTGCACGCGCGATTTTGTCAAAAATATCAAAAGGTATTATGTTGCCAAGCTTTTTTAATTCTTCTGAGTCATTTTCAGCTTCAGCTTTATTGCGTTTTTTATCTAAAGAGCGTGGTAGGCTCATACGTAAATAAAAGCCAAAGAACTTTAAATAGCCCAAGCCCATCATCATACCAAGCACTGGCGGCATATTAACAACACTATGGCATAGCACAGCCGTTGCTATCGTTAGCATAAACAAGGCCACTATTCTTTTTGCTCCTCGCTTAATCTGAAAGGTCTCACTAACATCTGGGATCGATTTTTCGTTCGAAATGAAAAAGCTCATAATGACTGCCGGTACTAAAAAATTCACTAAAGACGGAATAAACAGTACGATAAATTGTTCAAACTTAACTAGCCCAGACTGCCAAATCATTAAAGTAGTAATATCGCCAAACGGGCTAAAAACACCCCCTGCATTAGCGGCAACAACAATATTAATACAGGCAATATTGATAAACTTTTTATCTTTTGACGCTACTTTTAATATAATGGCGCACATCAACATCGCGGTCGTTAAGTTGTTAGCAAAAGAAGAAATAGCGAATGCTAAAATACCGGTTAACCAGAACAAAGATCTCAGGCTTAATCCTTTTGAAACCATCCACAAGCGCAAACCATCAAAAATCCCTCGTTCTTCCAAGGCATTAATATAGGTCATCGCCACCAGAAGAAATAACAACAATTGTGCATATTCAAGTAAGTTGTGATTAAACGCTTCTTCTGCTTCTACAGGAAAGCCATGCTGGGTATATACCCAACCTATAATGAGCCAAATAATCCCCGCGGCAACCAATACAGGTTTAGACTTCCTTAAATGTATTAAGTCTTCTCCGATAACCAACAAATAAGCAATTGAAAAAAGAATGATGGCGGTGAAGCCAAAGATCGAATTAGTTAAATCGATACTACCAGGGCCTGCAGCCCAAGAAGTAGAAGAAAGACAGGAAAGCAGAAAGATTAATAATAATTTTTTAAACATAAGGACCTAATGAACTTTATTTTGTTCTGGTTAATGCCATTAACCCATGATTAAAATAGTGCTTTCATGGAGTTAAGGCTAATGTCGATTTTATGCTAATATTTAACCTGAACTTTGGATAAGTGAACTAATCCGTCATTATTTCAGTTACTTACAAGACGCTTATCCAAAACCCGGCTATATCCTCCTCTTTAAACGCTCAAAATCAAGCCTATTGAACGACAAAATGAGTGCAGATTAATAGCGTTCTAAGCCCTATTCCTTCTCGCTTAACTAAAGTAAAGTATTGAAGGAATGAAGCCGTCGATATTATAATCCTTAACCTAACAATCTGACTTATATTTTTTTATAAACTTTTAGTTAAAAACATAATATACAGCGCTGTTATTTCACGCTTTATATCAGTTAAGTTATTTTGCTTTGCGCGTCTGTTTAATTTTTGTATCAACAATGCTATCTAGTTAACAATAAATCCAAGAATGGTGTCGTAATACGAAAGTTTAAAGTGCTCACTCGCCTGCATGCAGGCAATAGTTTTATAAAAATACGATAGCTAAACGCTATTTTAACTCACAACATTAATACTCATAATTAAGGTTTTTATTTTGTTATCCCGACGAATTTCTCCGCTATATTTTTTCATTGTTTTATTAACAACATCATTGTTTTCATTATCAAGTTTTGCACACAGTGAAGACATTAATCAGGCGACTTTATCGTTAGATAATCACGAACGATACCAACTTATTGTTACTGTTGATTTTATACATTTATTAAAAAAACACTTAGACATTACAGGCGATGACTACAAAGTGATTGAGGCACTCAATCAATTGTCTTTTATTGAGCAAAAAAAACTCCTCGAAAACGTTGAAGCTATTTTAAGTCGGCAAACAAAGCTCTATTTTACTGACACTGAAAAACGCACTGATGAGAATATTAAAGAGAGCATTAAAGAGAGCATTAAAGAGAGCACTGACCAAAACCTTCAGCAAAAAAATGTCGTTTTTAAAGGCTTACAATTACAACATTTAAAACAAATATTATCTCAACAAGCAAATTTAGCAGACTATAAAACGCAATTACGCGCAGCAGGAGATATTCCCCAAGAGATTAACGAAGTTGCCGTGCGATTTCCCCCCTTGTTTGGCGACGTTTTACTTAACGTCATACGACCTCAGCAAGCCATGATTAGCTCAGGATCCCTCAGTAATAGTTATCAAATAAGTGCTGACAGCCCTAATACAAGGGCAAGTGCGAATACAGTAACCACAAAAATTCAATTAGCAGCTGATTATATTTATCAAGGTTTTGTGCATATATTACCGCGAGGGTTAGACCATATCCTTTTTGTTTTAGCACTTTTTCTATTTGCTAAACGCCGTTCGGCCTTAATATGGCAAGTTTCCGCGTTTACCTTAGCGCATACCATCACACTTGCATTAGGTATTTACGGGATTGTAACGCTGTCTAGCGCTATTGTAGAGCCCCTTATTGCCTTATCTATTGTCTACGTAGGATTAGAAAATATTTACCGAGCGAAAAAAGGGACAAGTAGTCATACCCGTTTACCTATTATCTTTGCCTTTGGCTTGTTACACGGATTAGGTTTTGCGTCGGTATTGGGTGATGTAGGTTTACCGCCTAGCCAATACCTGATGAGTTTAGTCTCGTTTAACGTAGGTGTTGAGCTTGGCCAGCTAACCGTAATTGCTCTCGCTTTTTTGTCTTTATACCCTTTTAAGCATAAAACTTGGTATCAAACAAAATTAGTCTTGGCGCTGAACATAGCCATTGCTGTAATCGCAACGTACTGGCTGATTGAACGTCTTACCTGATATTGCTAAAGCGCCTGTAGCCTCGAGCGAATAATCTTGAAACAGTAAATAACAAAAAAGGTGAGCTAAGCTCACCTTTTATTTATCTTTAACTTACTGAAAACATACTGACAGCAGCACGTTGTCTTAGGGTATTTAGATCTAAAACCTAAATATTTTTCACACTAATATCGCCGATTTTCAACGCTGCAACTCGATCACGCTCTTGACGCTTTTCACAGGGGTTATCACAGTTACAAGACTTGTCGATACCGACATTAGCTAAGCCACCGCAGCTACCACCCAGGGTTTTCCTTTGAAAGATATATCCTACAGCCATTGCCATAACAATAACGAGAAAAAAGCCTAATGTAATTAAAAATATAGCCATAATGAGTGCCTACCTACTTAATAATATTCAAGATTTAATTATAAAACTTTAACTAGCAGTCTAGTTTTAAATAATTTAAAAATAACTTAAGGTAAAAGAATGCAAACCTATTTGAGATATTGCATGAATTTTACCGTGCTTTGCTCGACAAAGCCATGATCTGTTTTCGCAATGATATATACCGCAAGATCATTAGCTTCAGCAAACGCTAATGCTTTCTCTTCCCCCATAACCATCATCGCAGTCGATAAACCGTCCGCAGTCATTGAAGATGGATGAATTACCGTAACAGAGACCAGTTTATGGTTAATTGGCTTTCCACTTTTTGGGTCTATGATATGCGAAAATCGTTGGCCATCAGCCTCAAAATATATTCTGTAGTCGCCTGAAGTGGCAACAGCATTATCTTTGGGCACAATAATTTGGTGTACAGAGCGTTCATCGCTCAAAGGTTTTTCAATCGCCACATGCCACAGTTCACCAGTATGTTTAAAGCCTTTAAGTCGCATTTCGCCACCGATTTCAACTAAATAATTATTGATACCATTAGCCTCAATATACTCAGCAACTAAATCAACGCCGTAACCTTTAGCAATGGTTGATAAATCTACATATAGATCTGCCGTGCGCTTACTCAACATGCCATTTTCTAATTTAAGCTTATCTAAGCCTACTCTGGCTTTTGTCGCTGTAAGTAATGCTTCACTTGGCACAGTCTCTGGACGATACTCAGGTCCAAAGCCCCATAAGTTCACTAAAGGCCCAACAGTAACATCAAGTGCACCATTACTCAGTTCGCCTAAACGAATAGCTTCTTTCACCACTCGTGCTAAACCTGTTGATGCTTTGACAGGTTCAAGCGACGCTGATTGATTAAATATAGATAACTCAGAATCCTTGATATAAGTCGACATCTCTTGATTCAACTGCACAAGTTTTGCATCAATACCTTGTTGTAGTTTTTCTGCGTCTAAGCTCTCACCTACCACTTTAATATTATAAGTGGTGCCCATGGTGTTTCCTCGAAGAAGATACTCTTCACGACCGAGATCATTACTAGGAAAACAACCACTAAGCACTAACAGTGTGCTTGCGACTACAAACAACTTAACCGCTGATGCATATTTGCTTAAGTTACAACTATATTGCATAACAATACCCTTAATAAAATTTCATTTAGCTAAAACAATTGTCTGTCTGTAAAAACACAATGTGCTTTAGCTAAATAAACTCCTCTTTCTATTGATAACCGAACAAGCTGGATATAAACAATAGAAATTAAAAAGGCGACCTAAGCCGCCTTTCATTATATGAATTCGCGCGCTTAATTAGCCACCGAAGTCATCTAACATGATGTTTTCATCTTCAACACCCAAATCTTTCAACATATGAATAACTGCGGCGTTCATCATTGGAGGACCACACATATAGTACTCACAATCTTCTGGCGCTTCATGGTCTTTCAAGTACTGCTCGTGCAATACATTATGAATAAAACCAGTCATGCCATCCCAGTTATCTTCTGGTTGTGGATCTGATAACGCAACATGCCATTCAAAGTTGTCATTTTCAGCCGCAAGGCCGTTATAATCATCTTCATAGAACATTTCACGTTTAGAACGAGCACCATACCAGAACGACATTTTACGTTTAGACTGCAAACGTTTAAGTTGATCAAAGATATGTGAACGCATTGGCGCCATACCAGCACCACCACCGATAAATACCATTTCATTTTCAGTTTCTTTCGCGAAGAATTCACCAAATGGACCTGAAATAGTCACTTTATCGCCAGCTTTTAAGCTGAAAATATAAGACGACATTTTACCTGCTGGTAAATGTAAACGTCCGGGAGGCGGCGTAGCAATACGCACGTTAAGCATGATAATGCCTTCTTCTTCTGGATAATTCGCCATTGAGTAAGCACGTAACGTAGGCTCATCAACTTTTGATTCAACATCAAAAAATCCAAAATGATTCCAATCACCTTTGTATTGGTCATCTATATCGAAATCGCTATATTTTACATGATGCGCAGGCGCTTCAATTTGAATATAACCACCGGCTTTAAACGGTACAGATTCGCCATTAGGAATTTGTAACTTAAGCTCTTTAATGAACGTTGCTTGGTTATCGTTAGAGATAACTTCACATTCCCATTGTTGAACTCCGAAGATTTCATCTTCAAGTACAATGTCCATGTCTTGTTTAACGGCCACTTGACACGCTAAACGACAACCTTCTTTTGCTTCACGCTTATTAATATGACCAGACTCAGTCGGTAAAATATCACCACCACCTGAATGTATTTCTACGCGACATTGGCCACAAGTACCACCGCCACCACAAGCTGAAGGTATAAAAATACCTTGGTCAGCAAGTGCGCCTAAAAGCTTACCACCAGCCGCAGTTGTTACTGCTTTCTCTGGGTCACCGTTGATGCTAATCGTAACGTCACCTGAAGATACTAACTTAGATTTGGCAAATAAAATCACCATTACCAAAGCTAGTACTATCACGGTAAACATCGATACGCCGAGAATAATAATTTCCATCGACTTTTCCTTTAATCTTATTTAAGGGTTTTAGCTAAGCTCATTGTATTTAAGCAAGTGCTAGCTAAAACCGACATTAACCTAAAGTGAAATACCACCGAAAGAAAGAAAGCCAAACGCCATCAATCCTGCAGTAATAAACGTAATACCTAAGCCTTTTAAGCCGTCAGGTACATCCGAGTATTTCATTTTTTCACGAATACCCGCTATCAGTACGATGGCTAACATCCAACCAATACCTGAGCCGATGCCATAAACGAAACTTTCGCCTAAGGTTAAGTTTTTCGCGACCATAAATGAAACACCACCGAAGATTGCACAGTTAACGGTGATCAAGGGTAGGAAAATACCAAGTGCTTGATACAGAGCAGGGAAGTATTTATCTAAAACCATCTCAAGGATTTGTACTAATGCCGCAATCACACCAATAAAGGTAATGAAAGACAAGAAGCTTAAATCAATAGAGTCTTTTGCCTCAGTTACGCCCATCAAGCTATCTAACGCACCTGGCGCTAAAATCGCTTGATAGATGATTTGGTTAACAGGTACCGCAATACCTAATACCACAACAACTGCAACACCTAGACCTATCGCCGTGCTAACTTTCTTAGAAACCGCTAAGAAAGTACACATACCAAGGAAAAAGGTTAATGCCAAATTTTCAATAAATATGGTCTTAACAAATAAACTTAAATAATGTTCCATGATTGTTTAGTCCTTCTCTACTTGTGCTGGTTTCCACTGGCGAATAGACCAAATGATTAAACCGATAATGAAGAATGAGCTAAATGGTAAAACGAGTAGGCCATTACCTTGGTACCAACCACCGTTTTGCACCAAGGCAAAAATTTCATAACCAAATAACGTACCAAAACCAAATAGTTCACGGAAGAATGCAACAATAATCAATACAGCACCGTAGCCTAAGCCATTACCAATACCGTCTAAAAAGCTCACACCTGGCTTTTCTTTCATGGCAAAAGCTTCAGCACGACCCATAACAATACAGTTAGTAATGATCAAACCAATAAACATCGATAGTTCTTTTGATAGTTGATAAGAGAAAGCCTTTAAGACTTGGTCAACTAAAATTACCAACGAGGCAATAATCGCCATTTGCACAATAATACGCACACTTGATGGGATTTGATTACGAATAAGTGAAATAAACAAATTCGAAAAGCCTGTTACGAACATTACCGCAATGGTCATTACCATAGCATTTGCCATAGAACTGGTAACGGCTAACGCAGAACAAACACCAAGCACTTGCAAAGCAATAGGGTTATTATCAACAACCGGTCCAAATAAAACCTTTTTAGTATCAGTAGCCATTAGTTCAACCCTCCAGCGCGATAGTTAGTAATGAATGGACCATAACCTTCTTCACCAAGCCAAAAATGTAAAGTTGTTTCAACACCGTTACTGGTTAATGTCGCGCCAGAAAGAGCATCAACGCCATGAACATCACCAGCTTTAGCGCCACCTTTAACAATTTGAATTGCTATGTTGTTTTGCTTATCAAACATTTTCTTACCTGGCCATAAAGCTTTCCAATTAGGGTTAAGTACTTCAGCACCTAAACCTGGAGTTTCTTTAAGGTCAGAATAGATTACGCTTTTAACAGTATTAAGGTCAGATTCTAAACCGACAAAACCGTACATAAGATCCCACAAGCCAGAACCAACAATCGGTAAAACGATTGTAGTTACTTTACCTTGCTCATCTTTAACAAGATAAACCACGGCATTTTTAGCAACGCGGTTTAAACTAGCAATATCATTTTCAGGTTTAAAACTCTTAGCAGGGTCACGTGCATCAGCACGCTCTTCAAACGAGTTAACATCACCTTCAACAACTTTACCTGTTTCAAGACTGATCATTTTAGCTTCAACACGTTGGGTATAAAGGCCAACGATATCGTCACCTGCAAGCTCTAATAAACCCGCAGTTTCAAGAATTTTAGTTTGCTTATCAAGCAATTTATTAGCTGTTTGTAATGGTTTTAAAACCACCGCTGAAGTTGATACTAAAGCAGCACAAACTAAACAAATAATAAATACAAACCCGACTGTTCTGCCGAAAGTTTCTTTCTTTTTAGTCTCAGACATTGCGAGCAAGCCTCCGTTTGATATTCCCTTGAACAACAAAGTAGTCGAAAAGAGGTGCAAACAAGTTAGCGAATAAAATGGCTAACATCATACCTTCTGGGAATGCTGGGTTAACAACACGTACCAATACCACCATGATACCCACTAAAGCACCAAACCAGTATTTACCGGTATTAGTAAATGAAGCTGATACCGGATCAGTTGCCATAAACATCATACCAAAGGCAAAACCACCCGTAACTAAGTGCCAGTACCAAGGCATCGCGAACATGTTATTAGTATCAGAACCAATAGCGTTCAATAGCATTGACATAACAACCATACCGGCAAACACACCTAAAACGATACGCCATGAAGCAATACCTTTATAAAGGATGTATGCACCACCGAGTAAAATCATCGCGGTAGACACTTCACCAACAGAGCCTGGAATATAACCCCAGAATGCATTCCACCAATCAGCATTAACAGTGTATTCAATTAAACCTTGGTTCGCTGCACTAAGTGCAGTTGCACCAGAGAAACCATCAGCAGCAACCCAAACAGCATCGCCAGAGATTTCACTTGGATAAGCAAAGAATAAAAACGCTCGGCCTGCTAATGCAGGGTTTAAGAAGTTTTTACCTGTACCACCAAATACTTCTTTGGCAATAACAATACCAAAAGTAATACCGATAGCAGCTTGCCACAATGGAATAGTTGCAGGCAGGATTAAGGCGAAAAGTATTGAACTAACAAAGAAACCTTCGTTAACTTCATGTTTGCGAACTGAGGCAAACAATACTTCCCAAAAACCACCCACTACAAACACAGTTGCATAGATAGGTAAGAAGAACATAGCACCGTAAAACATCATGCTGAACCAACCCGATTCAACCGACAAGCTACCGCCCAACATTTCAAACAAACCTACTTGCCACGTATCAGGTAAAGCATAACCAGCCGCTAATGCGTCAGTTGCTTGAAAACCTATGTTGTACATACCCCAGAACATGGCAGGGAAAACCGCTAACCATACTGTGATCATGATACGTTTAAGATCAATACTGTCACGAACGTGTGTTTGACCTTTATTCACTTGGCCAGGAGTAAATAACCCCGTAGCAACGGCTTCGTAAAGCGCATACCAAGTTTCAAGTTTACCGCCTTTTTCAAATTGCGGTTCGATATCTTCAATAAACTTTTTCAAGCCCATGACTAACCTTCCTTCTCAATTGTGGTTAGGCAATCACGAAGGATCACACCGTAATCTGTTTTGCCAGGGCAAACAAACGTACACAAGGCTAAATCTTCTTCATCAAGCTCTAAGGCACCAAGTTGTTGCGCGCCGTCAGTATCGCCGGCACATAAATCGCGCAATAACATTGTTGGCAATATATCTAATGGCATAACGCGTTCAAAGTTGCCAATTGGCACCATAGCACGAGCACTACCATTAGTTGTTGTGGTCATGTTGAACAACTTCTTAGAGAAGAAGTGCCCCATGTAAGCACGCGTTACTGAGAACTTGTTAGGTCCGGGGTACATATAGCCAACAAACTCTTTTTCTCTGCCTTCACGGATCAGAGAAATTTGTGTGTGATAGCGACCTAAATATCCCTTAACACCTGAAGCAACAGAGCCTAATAATAACGAGCCCGAAACTACACGTAACTCACCATCAAGCTTTTCATTGGCAGTAATTTCTGCCACGCTTCCACCTAAGGTAGTGCGAATTAAGCGAGGATTTTTTGCAGCAGGACCAGCTAAAGAAATAACACGACTGCTATCTAACTCACCGGTAGTAAATAACTGACCGAAGGCAATAACATCTTGGTAACCAACATGCCATGCAACTTTATCAGCACTAACAGGCTTCAAAAAGTGCATATGTGTACCAACTAGACCAGCAGGATGCTTACCAGAAAATTCATTAACCGTAGAGGTTGAATTAACAGCAATATCGCTACCAGGTGCTTTGCTTACAAATACTTCACCGTCAGTTAAGCGAGCAAGCACAGATAAACCATTAACGAAGGCTTCACTTTGCTCGGCAATAATAACCGCTGGATCTGCAGCAAGAGGATTAGTATCCATTGCACTAACAAATACAGCAACAGGGACAGCATCTATAGCAGGAACTTTACTAAATGGTCGCGTACGCAATGCAGTCCACAAACCTGAGTTAACTAGGTTTGAAACAACGTCTTCGCGTGCGATTGAATTAAGTTCGTTAGCGGCATAGCTAGTAAACGTTTCTTGCTCATTGCCGCCAATTTCGATGACAACAGATTGCAATACGCGCTTTTCACCACGATTTATTTCTTTAACAACACCTGAAGCTTGAGCTGTGAATTTAACGCCAGGATTCTTTTTATCTTCAAAAAGTGCCTGACCTTTTTTAACGCTATCTCCAACCTTAACAAACATGGTTGGGCGCATACCCACAAACTCTTCACCTAATGTTGCAACAGTTTTGATGGACGGACCATCATGGATTACCTGCTGGGGGGCACCTACTACAGGAACATCCAGACCTTTTTTTATCGTAATCATAAACACTTGCACTACTTTTGATGGGAGTAATCAAAATCAATTAATTCGCTACTTAACGGCAATTCCTTATTGCAAACATCACAACAATTAATGCGACCAACTAACATAAATGACCGATTTCAGTGTATTTCAGCAAAGTCTTAATTTATTTTAAGTAAATTAAGGTTCACTGGCTCTAGTTAAAATTTCTGGCGCGATTCTAGCACAAAACCACATTTTGATTCTATCTTAAGCACCACAATAAATGACAATTTAGACGAAAAATCTATATTTAAGGCAATAATCGAACAAAACTCTCTTTAATAGCATAAATTGCGGACGATACAGGATAAATTTATGTCCTATTTTAGCTATTTATCCTAGAAAATAAATTTTAATTATTCGTTATTTATAAGCCTGATAGCCAAAAAAAAACCGACTTATTGTCGGTTTATTTATGACTATAATCTGCTAATTCACTAACAGCCGTTATTTTATAGCAAATTGTTAATAGCTAATTCTGGGCTAATGTCTGCATCATAATCAACACCTGCAACGTTAAACCCAAATAATTTCAAAAACTCTTGATGATAACCAACATAATCAGTTAACTCGTCAATAGTATCGCTATCAACGGTATTCCAAATATCTGTTACACGTTGTTGTACACTATCTTCAAGTTCTTTATTGTTTTGACGTAAACGTCCTGCTTCATCAATAGTCGGGTTTACACCGTAGATGTTTTCTCTAAACAAGCCTTGAATTTGCTCGATACAGCCTTCATATGTGCCATCAGCTTTCATCACTTTAAACATGGCTGATATGTATAATGGCATAATTGGAATCGCTGAACTTGCTTGCGTAACAACAGCATTGAGGGACGTAACATAAGCTTCGCCTTTAATATTTGCTGTAGTTGCTTTTATCGCTGTTGACGCACGATCTAAGTCTTCTTTCGCACGGCCAATGGTCGCATGACCGTATATCGGCCAAGTCAATTCTTTACCAATATAGGTATAAGCTACGGTTTTAAAACCATTAGCCAAAACACCCGCTTCGCCAAGCGCTTTAATCCAAAGTTCCCAATCAGCGCCGCCCATTACATCGATGGTACCTTGAATTTCTTCTTCTGTTGCCGCTTCAACTGACACAGAGTCAATAATACGTTTCGAGGTATTTAAGTTCTTCGTAGTAACGCTTTTACCAATAGGTTTAAGTGCTGATGAGTATACTTCGCCGCTGTCAGGATCAGTGCGGCGTGGTGACGCTAAGCTGTATACGATCAGGTCAATTTCACCTAACTCGGCTTTAATAGTCTCAATCGCTTTAGCTTTAATTTCATGTGAAAACGCATCGCCATTGATATTTTTTGACCATAATCCGGCTTCGTCGGCAGCCGCTTGAAAAGCAGCCGTATTATACCAACCTGCTGATGCTGTTTTTCTTTCTGTTGGTGGTTTTTCAAAGAAAATACCTAATGTTTTAGCATCGTTACCAAAAGCAGCAGTAATTCGAGATGCCAAACCGTAACCTGTTGAAGCACCAATCACTAATACGTTTTTAGGTTTAGCATCGGCTTGAGGCTGACTTTTCACATAAGCAATTTGCTCATTGACATGCGCTGCACAACCAGCAGGGTGAGCATTAGTACAAATAAAACCACGAATTTTTGGCTTAATAACCATAACTATACCTTCTTAATATCACGTTAACATCCAAGCTTTAAAGCTAATATTTTTTGCTCAATTACTTTGATTGTTTAGTGAAAAATTGATTTACAAAATGAAATTGCCGCCTAGTTTACTCTTGCTTTGCCCTTTAAGAGGTGCGACCAGTGACAATATTCGACATTTTTCATTAATATTACGAAAAATTAACGGTTTTCGTAATATGCTTGCAAGGTTAATTTATTGTACTCTTGCATAGACGCTAAAAACTCACTGTATGACTGCCAAACGCGGGCAAAGTCTTTATCTGCTTTTACCTGTTCTTTAATTAATAAGTCAGTTTGGTGTTTAAGTGCTTGCATAACTTCAGTCGGAAATTGACGCAATTGCACATTGTGTTCTTCAATCAAAGTTTTTAAAGCCGCATTATTTCGGGCATTATATTCTGCCAATGTTGACTCATTCGCCGCGTTCGCCGCTATTTCAACAATGTGTTGTAAATCTGCGGGTAAGGTGTCAAAAGCTTTTTGGTTCACTAATAACTCGAGACCTGTACCAGGTTCATGCCATACCGAAGCGTAATAATAATCGGCAGCCTGATAAAACCCAAATGCTAAGTCATTGTATGGACCAACCCACTCTGTCGCGTCAATAGCACCACTTTGCAATGAAGAAAAAATTTCGCCACCGGTTAAGGTTACAGGAATGGCGCCAGCATTTTTAAGTACTTCACCCGCAAGCCCCGGAATACGCATTTTTAAACCTTGCAGATCAGCGACTGAATTAATTTCTTTTTTAAACCAACCACCAAATTGGGCCCCAGTATTCCCCCCCGGCATTGGCTTAATACCAAAGGGCGCATACAACTCTTGCCAAAGCTCCATTCCACCACCGTAATGCAGCCAAGCATTGAATTCTGTTGCGGTCATACCAAAAGGGATAGCACTAAAAATAGGGGATGCGGGGATTTTTCCCTTCCAATAATAAGAGCCACTATGCCCCATTTCAACCGTACCTTGAGATACCGCATCAAAAACTTCAAATCCAGGCACTAATTCACCGGCACCATAAACTTTTACCGTTAGTCGTCCATTACTCATGGCGTTAACGTAATTAGCGAACTTTTCTGGTGCCATGCCTAAACCTGGGAAATTCTTAGGCCAAGACGTTACAAGCTTCCAGGTAAATTTTTCTTGTGGCTGAACACTTTTTTCGCTTCTAGTGGTGTTTTGTTTATCACCACACGCTACCAAGGTAAATAAAGTAATGATTATTAAAATCGACGAACGAGCAAAGTTTCTTATCATAATTTTATCCATATATTACGTTAGGTAACCAAGTCACTAAACTTGGCCAATAAGCTAAAGTACACAGTAATATTAACTGTATAAAAATAAAAGGGATAACGCCTTTATAAATCGCGGAAGTGGTTACTGACTTATCTGCCACACCGCGTAAATAAAATAGCGCAAAGCCAAATGGAGGGGTTAAAAATGACGTTTGTAGATTCACCGCAATCATAATGCCTAACCAAATTGGATCTATGCCCATCGCCATTAAAACCGGTGCAACAATCGGTACCACAACAAAAGTTATTTCTATAAAGTCTAAAATAAAGCCGAGTAAAAAAATGACTAGCATAACAATTAAGGTTGCGCCGACAACACCACCAGGCATCTGCTGAAATAGCCCATGTACTAACTCTTCACCGCCAAAACCTCTAAATACTAACGAAAATAGACTGGCGCCAATCAAGATCAAAAACACCATGGAGGTAATTTTAACCGTAGTTTGCATCACAGCATTTAGGTTGACTCTGCAAAGCTGGTTTTTCCATAACGCTAACAGTAATGAGCCCGTAGCACCAACACCTGCCGCTTCCGTTGGGGTGGCATAACCAAATAATATAGAGCCCAATACCGCGAACATTAGCAATAATGGGGGTAGTAAAGCTGAAATAAATAACATCACTGTTAGCGATTCCGGCTCTGCATTTGACTCTACTGGAGCGCGCTTTGGAATAGCATCAGGTTTAAACACCGCTACAGCGATACAATATAAAATGTAAAATAACACAAGTATCAGACCAGGAATTACCGCACCTGCAAACAAATCACCGACTGATACGGTTTTAGGACTAAAAATCCCCATACTTAATTGGGCTTTTTGGTAGGCACTTGATAAAACATCACCAAGCAAAACCAAGGCAATTGACGGTGGTATTATTTGACCCAACGTACCGGTTGCACAAATAATACCGGAAGAAAATGCCGGGCTATAGCCTCTTTTTAGCATGGTCGGTAAAGACAATAGCCCCATAGTCACGACTGTTGCGCCTACAATGCCGGTACTCGCTGCTAATAACATACCGACTAAAGTCACCGAAATAGCTAAACCAACATTAAAACGGCCAAACAGCAATGCCATCGCATTCAGTAAATTCTCTGCTACTTTCGAGCGTTCAAGCATAGCGCCCATAAAAACAAACAGCGGCACGGCTAATAAAGTTTGGTTATTCAATACACCATAAAGTCGATTCGGCAAAGCATATAAAAAGGAGCTTTCAAAGACATCAAAACTTATACCAATACCAGCAAACAATAAGGCTGTACCCGCCAACGACAATGCCACTGGGTAGCCTAGTAATAATACGCCACAAACAGCAATAAACATTAAAAGGGCTAAATATTCCATTATTTCGCCCCTGCAACATGGTTGGTATCAGGGGAGTCTTGAAATAGTATGAGTAAATTTCGTGTTATTTCGGCTATTCCTTGCAAGGTAAGCGTGATAGCAAGCATAAGAATAAGTGTTTTATTAAGATAAACTAAAGGTAAGCCACCGGCCTCAGGCGAACTTTCCATGATTTCCCATGACGACATCACGTAATTAAGGCTGATAAAAAAGATAAAAATACAGACCGGTAGTAACAGCATTACGCTGCCAAATAAATTCAGTAAAGCTTTTTGCTTAAGCGTGTATTTTTGATAAAAAATATCAACGCGGACATGACCTTCATGTTTCAAGGTATAGGCAGCACCGAGCATGAAAACAAGACCATGAAAGTAAAGTACAGACTCTTGCATACCAATCCAGCCAAGATTAAAGCCATATCTAAGTACGACAATACTAAAGGTCAGTAACACCATTAAAAGCGTTAACCAAGCAATCATCTTCCCAAGCAGCTCGGTAAAAGCATCTATCGATTGAACAAGTTTATTCGCGAATGTTAACAACATATTTTTCCATTTTTTTATTATTATTTGAAAATTAATTGCCAAAAAGTAAGTAATATCGCCTCACGTAAATATCCGTTTCTGTGTTATGACATGTAAAGTCACATTAATACCGTGATACCACGTTCTGAAAGTATGCAAGCCATTAAATAATATATGGAGCATTAACTTAGGTAATTAGGAGTAACCATATACCCCCGATATTGCCGACATGGATGTCGGTACTTAGTTTTTTGTCTGGAACAAAAAAAACTGACCTTACAGGCTGTACAGCCTGTAAGTACACTCCGTTAACCTTAGATTAATGGGGCAAAATATAATAACGATATCTATCAGAGAAACGTCAATAATTTACCCTGCCTTTTTACCTCCTCCTAAGCACTTAGGTGATAGCGGAGTATTTTCTGCGTAATAGGTTTTCCACTCTTTTTCTGTGTAGGTATGTAGTGCCAAGGCATGAATTTTATCAGCAAGCTCTTCTGCTAGGATCGAGTTAATGGCGCGATGACGCTTAATTAATCGTTCGCCTTCAAAATCTTTTGAAACAATAATAACTTTAAAGTGCGACTCGCTGCCTGGTGCAACATTATGCTGATGACTTTCATTGATGACATCGAGATGAATGGGTGAGAAAGCAGAAAGTAACTTTTCTTCGATAACAGCTTCTATTTTCATAGTATATTCCCTGAGATTGATCAGCTTGTGGATCAGTTTTAATTTTAGTCGTTGTTGGTAATTATGCCATCTATCTAGATGGCTGACAGTGTTATTTTTAATATTTTTATCTTCTAACGGTTGCCAATAAATTCACTTTACAAACCTCTTTCCCGACAAAATAAAATTAGCTTTCATTACATATTTTTCGAAAGCTGAGATTTACCCTCGGCTTTATTAATTTGCTCCTCTTTGGAAGACAGTGCTGCCAGTAATGCTGGGTTTTACCTCGCATGATCAATAAACTTCCAGAAGCAAGCGATATACTCATTTTTTCCTTGGTTATAATGTGCTTAAGTTGAAATTCTCGTTCAGCGCCAAAAGATAGTGAGGCAATAGTAGGCATTGCGCCTAGCTCAGGTTCATCATCACTGTGCCAACCTACACTATCATGCTGATCACGGTATAAATTAGCTAAAACAGCGTTAAAGTCATGACGACAGTAACCACTAACTTTTTCTTTTATCGCCAGTAAAGCTGCCGTCCAAGGCTCAGCGGTTAAAGTTATGTTTGAATAACGATAACGGAGACTATTGTCACCATACCAAGCTTGTAACCTCGGTATTTTCATCACCTTTCCAAACATTTTAATATCATCATGTCGCCAAACTAAGTGTTGCGTTAGTGCATTAAAAATTAAATGTGCTTCATCGGCAGAATAAAAGTCTTCAATATATTCGATGTCGGCATCTGGACAGTTAATTTTCAAACTATTAGGTTCCTTATCTAGCTTTTATCAGCCAATTGATATTATTTATCACGATAAATTCTGCAATTAACTGGCTCGCAGTGAGAAATTTTGACACAATATCCGTTACGCCAACCAAGTATTTATCGCTATGATCAGCCCTTTTATTATCAACGACAAAAATCTTTTTCTCGATCGTTTCCCCACCGGACAAGTTAACCGAAGCTTGCAAGCCTGGGATGCCGCTGATGAATATATTATTAGTTATTTAGAACAACAGCCTTTAAGTGACTCAAAACAAAAAATCCTTATCTTCAACGATAATTTTGGCGCTATAGCCTGTAACTTAACTGAGCATCAATTGTATTGTGTTAATGACTCTTTTTTAAGTCACCAAGGTATTGAACTTAATATAGAACAGAATGGTTTATCAAATGAGAATATCACCTTGCTCACCAGCCTTGACGAGTTGCCAAGTGATATTAATATCGTGCTATATAAAATTCCAAAAGGCAAAGGTTTACTCTGCCAACAGCTCAGCAAAATAAAACAACAACTCAGTAAAGATGTTGTTTTTATTGCCAGCGATCGTGCCAAAGAAATACACAGCTCGACACTAAAATTATTTGAGAACTATTTAGGCACCACAAAAACGTCATTAGCCGTAAAGAAAGCCCGACTAGTGTTTTGCGAACTTGATAATGAACAAGCTACAACAGCTAACTTTACAACCTCTTGGCCGTTAGAAAATACCGACTTTACTTTACATAATCACGCTAATGTCTACGCCAGAGAAAAACTCGATATTGGTGCGCGCTATTTTATGGAAAACTTGCCCACTATTGCGGCTAATAAACAGGTTATCGATCTTGGTTGTGGTAATGGCGTTATTGGCTTGCATGTATTATCAAAGCAGCCAGAAGCGCAAGTGCATTTTATTGATGAATCGTATATGGCCATTGCATCGGCAAAGTTGAATATAACTGAAAATTTACCATCTACGATTGAGCAATGCCATTTTCAAGTCAATGACTGTTTAACCAGCGTTGAAGGTGGCAGTGTTGATTTTGTTTTATGTAATCCACCCTTTCATCAACAAACCGCCACCACAGATCATATTGCCTGGCAGATGTTTAAAGACAGTCACCGAGTATTGAAAAAAGGCGGTGAATTGCGCATTATCGGTAATCGTCAGCTTGGTTACCATATAAAATTAAAACGTATTTTCGGCAATCAAACACTGATCGCTAGCAATGATAAGTTTGTCACTATTTCAGCAATAAAACGTTAATTAACTCACTTAACTCTGAAGAAGCTCATATGAAATCAACACTATTTACGTTTATCATTTTAAGCGCTACAACTTTATTACTCGCCTGTAGTACGCCAATAAAACAGGTTATTGTTAGCCCTGAGCTAAATATTGGCAACAGTAATGCCTACCAACAAAAACTGGCACAATTGCGTTTTAGTGATTTACGTTCCTCACCACATATCGTGCAAATTTTACGTACTGGCGAAGCGGCACAATTATTTTCACCTCAACAAGCCCTTGTAGAAACAGTGGAAATGTCGCTTAGCTCTGCATTAAAAGCAAATGGGTTACAAATTCAACCACAAGCAGCTAATCAAGTTGAATTAATTATCGACCATGCCTTGGTGAGTGTTCAGCAAGAAATGGTTAAATATAGCGCTAAAAGTCAAATGAATGTGCGTGTAGTTATCGACAATGATCAAGGTAGCTTAACAAAAGCATTTAAAATAACAGGTATAAGCAATGGGCCACTTAAAGCAGATCTTGCAGTATTAGAGCGCGATTTTAATCAACAGTTGGCAAAATTATTAACACAAATAGTGCAAAGCGAAGAGTTACAGCAATTTATTCAGTAATTTACTTCTTAACACTAAGATAGAGATCGCTACATGAGAATTTTTTCAGTTATATTATTATTACTTTCAGTTACCTGTAGTGCGAAAGATTTGGCTATTGAACCTGACAATTTATTTCCACAAGTAAAGTTAGAAACGTCAATGGGGATCATTATTGTTGAGCTTGATAGAATACGTGCGCCGCTCACTGTCGATAATTTTTTAACTTATGTAGTAACCGGTGAATACAACAACACAATTTTCCATCGTATTGTGTCTGATTTTATTGTGCAAGGTGGTGGCTACAGCCAAAATTTTGAACTAAAAAAAGTCAATAAAACTATCGTAAATGAATCAGGTAATGGTTTAAAAAATGAAATAGGTACGATTGCGATGGCAAAAGAAAACCGTCCTCATACCGCGAATAGACAGTTCTTTTTTAATGTTGCTGACAATTCAAGTCTAGACCCTGGCAGAAAATGGGGTTACGCTGTTTTCGGCGCGATCATTGAAGGTCAAGAAGTCGTTGATGCGATGGCATTAGTAACAACAAATTATAATGAAGAAATGGGCTGGGAAAACGTCCCTGTTAAGCCTATCATGTTAATCAAGGCCAGTTTATTACCGGCCTTATAAGCACTTTATCGTATGTATATTGTGCTTATTTTAAAGAATTTTTTGGATATAAAAGTAGACCAGGCATTACTTATAATTAAAATAAAAAAACCTGGCATAGCGTTATTTAAATCACCTTAATACAATTACTCAACCAGTATTCGGTTACAATTTAGCAAGGTTGTAACTTTGACATTTACAGTTTTCTCTACGATAACTAAATTGTGTTAAGTAAGATAACAAGGCGATTTACACTTTTATTTCCCCTGAGCTAAGTAACTTTACTAGCTAAATTGTATGGAAGGAATATCATGATAATTGAGCAGTTTATCAATGAAAAAATCACACAAATAAGAGCCTATATTACAGCGGTAATAAATCATTCTTTGCATTATACAGAGCTTGATCAATTCGTTGATAATACCATGGCAGAATGGACTTTACTGCACGTTAGTGATGAAACTCCCAGTAATGCTAGAGAGCGTGTATTTTGGCATATAATGCATGAACTTAGCCTCCACAGTGCAAATGATCTTGAGCGTGACTTGTATTTTAAAAGTGAAATATCGACTTGCTTGGATTTTTTCTCTGGTACCGGCAGTTATCCTATCGATTGTATTGGTTGGCGTCCCCTGCCATAGCCACGCGATATTAAGCCGAAAATATACAGGTGATGGGCACAACTAATTACCTGTTTCACCAGATTAAACTTCTGTTTACTAATGCATTTTGATAGCCTATCAGCATTATCTTCTCGCATTCATTAGGCTTTGAGCAATGCAATCTCCAACCTTTAAGCAAGCAATATTAAATCGTCGCATGCTAATTTGTATATTCACTGGCTTTAGCTCCGGGCTACCTTTGTTTATTCTTTATCAACTTGTACCGGGTTGGTTGCGCTCTGAGGGCGTTAGCCTCACTGAAATAGGCTTATTTTCACTGATTGGTATACCTTACGTTTGGAAGTTTATTTGGTCTCCATTAATGGACCGATATTCATTACCTGTACTTGGACGTCGTCGAAGTTGGATGTTACTAACTCAAGTGCTACTGCTATTCTCTATCGCTAGCTTCGGCTATGTTGACCCCGTAATGAATATTTGGAGCGTTGCTTATTTAGCCGCTGCGGTGGCATTTTTCAGTGCTAGTCAAGACATAGTGCTCGACGCTTATCGCCGTGAATTACTGCCCGAACATGAACTTGGCTTGGGTAACTCTATCCATGTGCAAGCTTATCGATTGTCAGGCTTAGTACCGGGTTCATTAGCTTTTATTCTAGCTGATCACATCAGCTGGCAAGCAGTATTTCTTATTGTCTCAGCATTTATGCTTATTGGTATTTTTCTCAGTCTAACAATTAAAGAGCTGAATAATGCCTCACAAGCGCCGAAAACATTGCAAGAAGCTGTTGTCTTGCCGTTTAAAGACTTTATCAACAGAAAAGGCATAAAATCAGCATTACAAATACTGGCTTTTTTATTTTTATATAAGCTCGGCGATAGTATGGCGACGGCGTTACAAACACCATTTTTCATTGATTTAGGCTTTACGAAAACCGAAATAGGTGTGGTTGCTAAAACGGCGTCATTAATTGCGATGACGATAGGTTTAGCCGTTGGTGGTATAGTAATGATTAAACTAAGTATTAATCGAGCATTATGGTTATTTGGTGTTGTACAAATAATCAGTATTTTAGGCTTTGCCGCACTAGCAGAGATTGGCCACAACACATACGCTTTAGCTTTTGCAATGGGCTTTGAATACTTGGGCGTTGGCCTTGGTACAGCAGCTTTTACCGCCTTCATTGCTAGAGCGACTAATCCCGCATTTGCGGCAACACAATTTGCACTATTTACGGCATTAACCGCATTACCAAGAACATTTGCAAATGCCACAACAGGCGTTATTGTCGAACAAATAGGCTGGACTAATTTTTACTTTATATGCACGGCATTAGCGATACCCGGCATGCTAATGCTTTTAAAAGTTGCACCATGGCATGAACCAACAAAACAAGCACCGCAGGAGATTGCGTAAATATGATCAAACTATTTTTTCTCGTTCCCATACTAATGTGTGCTATTTGGTATTGGTATTTAAAAAGTAATAACTACACGCTCAAGGAAGGTTTAAAAGGCTTTTGCTATATATTTGCTTT
Source organism: Cognaticolwellia beringensis (assembly GCF_002076895.1). NCBI lineage: Bacteria > Pseudomonadati > Pseudomonadota > Gammaproteobacteria > Alteromonadales > Colwelliaceae > Cognaticolwellia > Cognaticolwellia beringensis. Next base: position 656,402 of record NZ_CP020465.1, on the reverse strand, counting down.
TAATGGCATTATTATCGCATTTTTCATTTTAATGCTATTTGTCACGCATTAGCGCTTATCCCTGATCAAAAAAGCCGCTTACCGCGGCTTTTTAAACAGGCTACATTGACAGGGAGTCAAACTTAAAGCTTAGCATTTAAAAAACAGAACGGAATCCGGATCGACCACTGCTGCGACTAGAACGTCTATTCCTTATTCTACTATGCAGCTCCTTACGCTTAGCATGTAACCATTCATCACGGGTAACTGCCACATCGCCATGACGTCCCTCTTCACGTGATCTGTAATTACAAAACTCTAAGAAAGCTTCAATGTCATCTTTAAGTTCTTCAGCAACTAACTCAATCATAATCGCGTCATCTAAAAAACCTAGCACCGGGATATGATCAGGTACTAAATCTTCTGGATCGCTAAAATAAGCTAAAGCGCTTAATACATCAGCTCGGGCTTCATCAGGTATATTCCACTCTGCATCCTCAATCATAGCAACTAAGGTTTCTAACTTTTTAATACGTTCACTAACGAATGGCGGAACATCGCTTTTAATGATGTCTAAACTAAGGGTTTTTGCGTTTGCTAAAATTTCAGCATCGGTTAAGTTTTTTGCCTCAGATTTTGCTTCTCGCATAACATTACGAAAATGTTCAAGATCAGATTCTTTCAACTCAAAGGTAACTTCAAATGCCATTATAATTCTCCTTACAATTGGCTTGTTTTTGAACAGCAACCTTTTAAACTTAACAGAACATTATAAATACACCACTTTACACTCACAAATTCTAACAATTTAGCTGCATGAATTAGCGTTATCTTTAATGCACTTAACAATCATACAATATAACCCTAACCAACTGATAATTAGTCGTATTACTATAAATTATGTAAATTTATCCACTTAAACAACATTCATTAAGTCATTGTTTATATTGATTATAATCTCTCCAGTCATTTGACAATATAGGGACATAAAAAAAGCACCCTCAGGTGCTTTTTCATTTATATGAGCCGTAACTCAAATTATTTCGATTGTTTTATTCAGCAAGTGGACGCATGTGTGGGAACAAAATAACGTCTTTAATGGTCGGTGAATCAGTGAATAACATCACTAATCGATCAATACCAATACCTTCACCCGCGGTTGGTGGTAAACCGTATTCAAGTGCTTGAATATAATCAGCGTCATAATGCATTGCTTCGTCATCACCCGCGTCTTTACCTGCTACTTGATTTTGGAAACGTTCGGCTTGGTCTTCAGCATCGTTCAGCTCTGAGAAACCATTGGCTAATTCACGTCCACCAACAAAAAATTCAAAACGGTCAGTTATGAATGGGTTGTCATCATTACGACGTGCTAATGGTGAAACTTCCCATGGATATTCAGTAATAAATGTTGGTTGATCAAGCATATGCTCGGCAACTTCTTCGAATATTTCACAAATATATTTACCAGCACCCCAAACTTTAGAGGCATCAGTTTCTTTCACGCCGACAGATTTTGCCATGGCTTTAAGTGCGTCGAAGTTAGCTTCTGGGTTACGTAAAATATTTTCGTCTAAATCATTACCGTGCAATAAAATCGCATCAACCATTGATAAACGAGTGAACTTTTGTCCGAAGTCATAGAACTTCTCTTCTACCACTTCACCATCAGCGTTTTTAACCGTATTACGAATAACAGAAGTACCCATAACGTCTTCTGCTAGTGTGCGAAGCATTTCTTCAGTAAGGTTCATTAAGTCATGGTAATCAGCATAGGCTTGATAGAATTCAATCATAGTGAATTCTGGATTATGACGCGTTGATAAACCTTCGTTACGGAAGTTACGGTTAATTTCGAATACTTTTTCAAAACCACCAACAACCAAGCGCTTTAAATAAAGCTCTGGCGCAATACGCATATACATTTGAATGTCTAAGGCATTGTGGAAGGTTTCAAAAGGCTTAGCTGAAGCACCACCTGGAATGGTTTGTAGCATAGGCGTTTCAACTTCCATGAAATCACGGTCAGTTAAAAACTTGCGAATACCATCAACAATTTTTGAACGGATTTTAAAGGTATTACGGGTATCTTCGTTGATGATCAAATCAACGTAACGTTGACGATATTTTGTTTCAACGTCTGATAAACCGTGAAATTTTTCTGGTAATGGACGCAGCGATTTTGTTAATAGCTCGTATTTATCCATGTTAACGTACAAGTCACCTTTACCTGACATATGCATAGTACCGGTAACACCGATAATATCGCCAATGTCTAACGTGCCCCAACGCTCTTTAATATCTTTTTGCACTGTTTTATGTGCGTAAGCCTGAATACGACCTGACATGTCTTGTAATACTAAGAATGGACCACGTTTTGCCATTACACGACCAGCAATGCTGTAAAGACCCGTTTCAGCTTCAAGCGTTTCTTTATCTTTTTCACCGTGTTCAGCCTGTAAATCAGCAGCATAGTGTTTTCGGTCAAACTTATTAGGGTGGCCATTAGCCGGACAGTTTTCGCGAATTTTTGCTAATTTGCCACGACGCTCGGCAATCAATTTGTTTTCGTCTTGGTGTGCTTGATCAGTCATTTTATTTCTCGTGTTTAACGTAATATTCTATTAAAAATATTTTAAAATTAATTAAGGTGTTTATAAACCAGACTTTAAACTGGCTTCTAAAAATTTGTTTAAATCGCCGTCTAATACGGCTTGCGTATTACGGTTTTCTATTCCGGTGCGTAAATCTTTAATACGGCTGTCATCTAAAACATAAGAGCGAATTTGACTACCCCATCCAATATCAGATTTTCCGTCTTCTAATTCTTGTTTACCTTCATTCTGCTTTTGCATTTCCATTTCATACAATTTGGCTTTTAAAAGCTTCATCGCTGTAGCGCGGTTTTTATGCTGAGAACGATCGGCCTGACAAGCGACTACAACACCCGTTGGTACATGCGTAATACGTATGGCAGAATCTGTTTTGTTAACATGCTGTCCACCTGCACCAGAAGCACGAAAGGTGTCTATGCGCAGATCTGCAGGGTTAATATCGATTTCAATATTGTCGTCAATTTCTGGGTAAATAAATGCAGAAGCAAACGAGGTATGTCGACGACCACTTGAGTCAAATGGTGATTTTCGTACTAAACGATGCACGCCAGTTTCGGTGCGTAACCAACCAAAAGCATATTCGCCAGTATATTTAATCGTGCAACCTTTAATGCCCGCAACATCACCACCGGTGACTTCAATAGCTTCAGTTTTGTAGCCATTCGCTTCACCCCAACGTAAGTACATGCGCATCAGCATTTCTGCCCAATCTTGCGCTTCTGTACCGCCTGAGCCTGACTGAATATCTAAATAGCAATTATTGGCGTCATGCTCACCTGAGAACATACGACGAAATTCTAATTTCTCAAGGCTAGCTTCTAAGGTTTTAGTTTCTGCTTCGGCATCATTAAAGGTTTCTTCATCTTCGGCTTCAACGGCAAGTTCAACCAAGCCTTCAATGTCCTCACAGCCTGAATCCATTTCGTCAATAGTTTCAACAACGGCTTCTAATGCTGCGCGTTCACGACCCAATGCTTGTGCACGCTCAGGATCATTCCAAACTTCGGCCGACTCTAATTCGCGTGAAACTTCAACCAAACGTTCTGACTTTTGATCGTAGTCAAAGGTACCCCCGAAGCAAATTGGTGCGTTCGCGAATTTCTTTAATTTTATTGAGTACTGGATTAACTTCTAACATACTTTTTAACTGTTACGCCGTCATGAATGAATTTAAATGCTGATTATAATTACTGATTAAGGAAAAATAACAAAAAAACAGTCGCGCATTGTAGCTTAATTATACGGTGAAATAAATGTTTGCTTGTGCATTGAAATACCATTTTTATTATATTTTTTCAGCTGATTTATGTCACTAATAATATAAAGAATAAAGCGGTTAATACTTTGTATAAATCTCAGTCCAATTGCTCGACCATCAATTGCACCGATTGCTTACCACGAAACTCGTTAATATCGAGACGATAGGCCAATTTAACTTGTTTAGCTTTATTATCTGGCCAACGTTTTATATCAATATTAAAAGCAATAGCATCAAATATTTGTTGGTCTTTTTCTACCACAAGCTTTAAGTGTTTTTCACCCACAATGCGCTGTTGAACAAGCGTAAAAACATCATCAAATATTGGCTCTGGAAAATTCTGTCCCCACGGGCCGGCTGCACGTAATACTTCTGCAAAAGCTAAGGTCATATCATTGGTTAATAGCTCACCATCTGAAGATAAAATGCCCGTTAGTGCTTCTTTACTTAACCACTGCTCAGCATATTTTTCAAACAATGATGAAAATTGTTGAAATTGATTCGCTGCTATCGACAATCCTGCCGCCATAGCATGGCCGCCAAATTTTATAATAATACCGGGATGTTGACTGTCAATGTACTCTAATAAATCACGAATATGTAAACCGGGAATTGAACGAGCAGAGCCTTTTATTTCATTATTGTTTATATCAATATCATTGCTATTGGCGGCGCTGGCATTTAGAGCCGAGCTATTTTCGTCAATGTCATCATTGCCTTTGGCAAATACAATACTAGGGCGATGATATTTTTCTTTTAATCGTCCCGCGACAATACCTATAACCCCCTGATGCCAATCGCCATGAAACAAGCTAATGCCATGAGGTAAATTGTCTTCGCTAAACTTTAAGCTTGCCAGTACTTGCTCTGCTTCAATTTGCATACCCTGCTCGATTTCTCGGCGCGCTTTGTTTAAATCATCTAAGTCGGCTGCCATAACTCGTGCGGTTGATAAATCTTTTGCTAATAAGCAGTTAATACCAAAGGCCATATCGTCTAATCGACCGGCGGCATTAATACGCGGTCCTAGCGCAAAGCCAAAATCACTGGCCACTAACTTTTGCTGATTTTTACCCGCAATTTCAATTAATGCTTGAATACCGGGGCGTGTGGCACCTGCGCGAATACGTTTTAGTCCTTGTTCAACTAAAATGCGATTATTAGCATCGAGTGACACCACGTCAGCAACCGTTCCTAGCGCGACTAAATCAAGCAATTGCGCAATATTAGGTTCTTTAATACTCTGTAGTTCAAACCATTGTTGTTCGCGTAAATATTTTCTTAACGCCAACATAAAATAAAAAGCGACCCCCACTCCGGCCAAAGACTTACTGGCAAAATTACAGCCTCGCTGATTTGGATTAACAATGGCATCAGCTGGTGGCGTATCCGCGCCAGGCAAGTGATGATCAGTTACCACAACTTGTAATCCAAGCTCTTTTGCCCTTTTGACCCCCGCAATGCAACTTATACCGTTATCAACCGTCACCAAAACCTGCGCACCTTGTGAGGCCGCAATATCAACAATTTCAGGCGTTAGTCCATAACCATACTTAAAACGATTTGGTACTAAAAAATGATGATTCGTCGACCCTAGCATATGTAATGCTTCCATCATTAACGCGGTACTTGTAGCACCATCGGCATCAAAGTCGCCAATCACCGTGATGTTTTTGTTCTCTTGCAGCGCCTGGTATAAAAGTTCACAAGCCTCAGGTAAACCTTTTAACGAATCAACAGCGCATAAATGTGACGCGGTTAATTCAAGTTCCTCTTTGCTAGTAACACCGCGCCGTGCATATATTTGTCGAATAATAGGATGGAGCGTAGCGGGTAAATGCTCATCGTTGACTTGCTCTCGACGAATAATCTCTTTATGCATGAATGAACCTTTATACTTGAAACGCTAGAAACAAAAATGGCAAGTAGAATACTCGCCATTTTATTAAAAAATTAAGTTATACCAATTCACAAAACTGATTAACTTGTTTGCTATTAACCACCTTGTTGAGAGGTTTCTAATAGCATAAATAATTTACTTGGGTCTTGATAACCTGGCACCATCATGCCATTTTCAAGTATAATTGCAGGCGTACCAGTAACGCCAACTTGGCGACCAAAGTCAAACTCTTCTTCAATAGGCATATCACAAATACGTGCAGCAACCGTAGAACCACTTTTCGCTTTTGTTAGCGCCGACTGCGCATCTTCATGACACCATATTGAGCGTAAATCTTTAAAGCCCTGTGAATAACCACCAGAACGGTCTTTCACACCAGCACGCGGATACGCTAAATAGCGGACAGTTATACCTTTATCATTATAATCGTCTATTTGTTCATGCATTTTACGACAGTAACCACAGGTAATATCAGTAAATACTGTCACTACATGCTTTTCGTTTTTTGCTGGGTAGACGATCATAGCATCTGAGAACTTAACCATACCTTCAACACGCACTTGCGCTAGGCTTTCTTCAGTTAAGTTACTGACGTTCTCGCCTAATCCGTACATTTTCCCATGTAACAAAAAATTACCATCGGCGCTTGCATAAAATAAGCCCTGATCCGTTAACACTTCAACCACGCCCGCCATTTTAGATGGCTTAATACTGGCAACATTGAAGCCTAAAGTTTGTGAAAGCTTTGCTTTAACGGCTTCAATCTCAGGCGATTGTGCGGCCGATAACATAACACTGTTGTTTGATGGTGTTGCTGGCTCAGCATAGGCGGCAACATTGTAAGTTAAACTTAAAACACCAAGTGCAGCGGCCAATAAAAAATTCTTAGACATAAGTAGTTCCATACCTTAATAAGCGGAAATGAGCGGAAAATTACATTTGCAATTTTTAGTTAAATACAAAGACCGCTTTAATCCCGCTAAAATTACAGTGAAAAAGCCATAATTGCAATAACACTAAGTCTTCCAATAGCTAATATCGGCAATAAAATGTTTATATCTGCGTTAATGCAAAGCTTCTTATTTACTGAGATTTTGTTAAAATCCTGTCATTAGCTCACCAACCACCGAAAGTGGTTCGAATAAACCTCGGTAACTTATTAATGAACATCGCATTATTTTACGGCTCAACCACATGTTATACCGAAATAGCAGCAGAAAAAATTCAAGCAGAACTTGGCACTGATATTGTCAGTTTATTTAATATAAAAGATACCCCATTGGCCGAAATGGCAAATCACGATATTTTGATTTTAGGTATTTCTACTTGGGATTATGGTGAAATTCAGGAAGATTGGGAGTCACACTGGCCTGAAATTGCCAATATTGATCTTGAAGGTAAAATTATTGCGCTTTTTGGCATGGGCGATCAAATTGGCTACACCGATTGGTTTCAAGATGCATTAGGCATGTTACATGAACAAGTACTGGCTCAAGGTGGTTATGTTATCGGTTATTGGCCAAATGAAGGTTATGAATTTGCAGAATCAAAAGCTTTGACCGAAAACAAACAGAAATTTGTTGGTCTAGCCCTTGATGAAGACAACCAATACGATGCCAGTGAAGAACGCATAAAACTTTGGTGCCAACAAATTAACCATGAAATCACGGATATTCTAGCGGAATAAGCTAAATATCATAATAAATAGACAAATTTGGCAAGATCTTTAGGATAAATTGTATTTTGCCATTATAATCCGCGTTATTAATCCCTAAAGAAAATTATTACATGTTTGAGCAGTTTGACCTAGATTCCGCATTATTAGGCGGCGTTGAAAATGCAGGCTTTAAAAAGCCAACGTCTATCCAAGAATTAGTACTTCCAGTCGCTATGACAGGTAAAGACGTATTAGCTTCAGCCCCAACAGGAACCGGTAAAACAGCGGCTTTCCTTTTACCCGCTGCTCAGCACTTACTCGACTATCCTCGTCGAGGTCAAGGTTTTCCGCGTGTACTAATTTTGTCACCAACACGCGAACTTGCCATACAAACTCATGAACAATGTGAGAAATTAACCGCGCTAACCAGTCTTAAATCTGCCGTTATTACCGGTGGTGTTAATTATGGCAGCCATAAAGAAGTGCTTACAGGTAACACCGACATTTTAGTTGCTACACCTGGTCGTTTAATGGAATACATTGAAAGCGAGCAGTTTGATAGCCGTGAAATTGAAATTTTGATTTTAGATGAAGCTGATCGCATGCTTGCAATGGGCTTTGCTGAAACCATTAATCGCATTGTTGGCGAAGCTCGCTGGCGTAAACAAACCATGTTATTTTCTGCAACACTAGAAGGTGCTGCCGTGGTGCGTTTTTCTCGCGAACTTTTAAACGACCCGGTGTTTTTAGAAGCAAATCCTTCTCGTAAAGAAAAAGCAAAAATACACCAGTGGATGCACTTAGCTGACGACAAAGAGCATAAATTCGCGTTATTGATGAATATATTGCAACAAGAAGAAGTTGAACGTGCACTTGTTTTTGCTAATAAGCGCGAAACCGTACAGTATCTTTCAGGCAAACTTTACGCTGAAAACATGCCTTGTGTGTGGCTTGAAGGCAAAATGCAACAAGATAAACGTAACACCTCAGTAGAACGTTTACGCAATGGTACAGTTAATGTTTTAGTGGCAACCGATGTTGCTGAACGTGGGCTTGATATTGACGATATAACCCATGTTATAAACTTTGATATGCCTCGCACTGCTGATATATATTTGCATCGCATTGGCCGAACTGGTCGCGCAGGCAACAAAGGCACCGCTATTTCATTAGTTGAAGCACACGACATGACCGTTATAGGTAAAATCGAACGCTATATTAAAGAGCGCTTGCCACGTCGTGTGATTGAGACCTTAAGACCGAAATATAAAGAAGCACGTGTTGCCACCAAAAAGACCAAAGTGAAAAGAACTGTGGCACAAAAGAAAGCTAAAGCGAAAAAAATGGCGAAACGAACAAAAAGTTAAAGCTCACTTATAAAGCACGCTTTAAACACCAAAAACCTAAACGCATTCGTTTAGGTTTTTTTGTATGTAAAACAATAGATCAATTCAGTATTGTTGAGACTTTCAATCATCTTCTTTGGATAGATACCAAGGCTAATGTCAGCAGAAATAATTACTTGTATAGGGTGAGATGAATCTTTACTATAAATTTTAAAGAATTAAGTGTTCTACTTTTTCATGAGGATAAATGGATTAACCCATGACATAAAATTTAAGCAGTAATGATGTTAACGATAAATTTTATAGTACTGTCTTTTTTCATTCTAACCATCAAAAATGAGCAAAAATCAATCGACTTAAAACGGATATATATCCGTTTATCCTATTTACTGTTAAGGAGTTTCACATGAAGTGTTCATCAATGAGTTTGGCTTTTCTACTGGGTATTTCTACTTTCAGCAGTGCGCAGGCGCAACAACCCGTAGCCATTTCAGCTCAACTTGAGCAAAAGGTAATCGAATGGCGTCGTGATTTACATCAACATCCCGAACTAAGCAATCGCGAATTTCGCACCGCTAAAGTTATAGCTAAACATCTGAAAGGCTTAGGTTTAGAAGTGCAAACCGGCATTGCACATACTGGCGTTGTCGGTGTGCTAGTAGGTGGAAAACCTGGTCCTACAATAGCAATGCGCGCCGACATGGACGCGTTACCTGTTATAGAACAAACTGACCTGCCATTTAAATCCATTGCAAAATCAGAGTATAGAGGCAAAGAGGTGGGTGTAATGCATGCATGTGGTCATGACTTGCACATGGCAATGCTAATGGGGGCAGCAGAAAAGCTCACATCGATGAAAGATGAGGTTGCTGGTACTATCGTATTTATTTTTCAGCCTGCCGAAGAAGGCGCTCCGAATGGAGAAGAAGGCGGCGCTGAACTTATGCTAAAAGAAGGTTTATTTACCAAGCATAAGCCAGAAGTTGTGTTTGGTATACACGTTTGGTCTGCTGGAAATACCGGCCACATTGGTTATCGCGAAGGGCCGCTTATGGCCTCCTCAGATCGTTTTGAAATTACCGTAAAAGGGCGCCAAACTCATGGTTCTCGTCCATGGGGCGGCGTTGACCCTATCGTAGCTGCAGGACAAATCATTGGTAGCACACAGACAATTGTCAGTCGCCAAGTCGATATCACTAAAGCCCCTGCGGTTATCAGCTTTGGTATTATAGAAGGTGGCGTGCGTAATAATATTATTCCAGATGAAGTTTATCTTGAAGGGACTATTCGTAATTTTGATATGGACAATCGTGCGCAAATATTTAAAAACCTAAAAACCACGGCTGAAATGACTGCCAAAGCAACCGGTGCTGAAGCACATGTTCACATTGACGAAGGCTACCCTGTTACCATTAATGATATAGATCTGACACGAAACATGCTGCCCACTATTGAGCGCGTTGCAGGTAAAGACAAAGTCCATGTTAACGACTTAGTTACCGGCGCAGAAGACTTCTCATTTTTCGCTCTTGAAGTGCCAGGGCTCTTTGTATTTTTAGGCGTAACTCCAGAAGGTGAAAATGCGGTAAGTGCCCCAAGCAATCATTCACCGTTTTTCTATGCAGACGAAAAATCATTAAAAACCGGTACTGAGCTTTATGTCAATTGGGTATTAGATTATAACAAGCTGTAATCCTGCCCTTAATTGCACCATAAAATGTAACAAAGTGCTTGGTTAACCAAGCACTTACTTTTCATCTTTTTACTTTTCATTTACCTTAAATAAACTCCTTCGTTCACGTTTTTTAAAAATAATTGTAGATAATCCCCCTTCCTTGTTAAGGCTATCGTTAACTTCAGGTTTATAAGCGCAAATTTCATAACTTAGTGAGCGTTAAGTAGCTCTGGTAGCAAGATCACTTAGCAGTACCGTAGACAAGTTTTATTATTTAAAGTTTAAGTACTTACTCTAGTATTCCAAACTGGAAAATCTCCAATTTATGCACTACGTTTTAAACAGCCAGATTATTGAGCTCTCTCCTGTAAATTGGCTAACCTCAACTATTTTTACTAACAGCGTGCTTTATTGAAAATAACATATTGGTATGGCTAACAAGAGGATCATCACATGCTAAGACGGAAATTTTTGACTGGTTTAGGGATCAGTGTTGGTGCAAGTTTATTGGCTTCAAAACAACTACTGGCAGAAACCCAATTGCCGGTCTATAAAAGCAATACTATCGCGCCAGCCGATTGGACAGCATTACGTGACTTGTTTCCATTAACCAAAAAATACATTCAGTTATCTACATTTTTATTAACGTCCCACCCTAAACCTGTTTCCGATGCTATAGAAATGCACAGACGCGGTTTAGATGAAAATCCTGCCGATTATTGGCACCATCGATTTGAAACAATTGATAATGATATCGCTGAGACAGCTGCAGAATATATGGGAGGTAAAGCTAAAAATATAGCATTAACGGACAGCACGACCATGGGGCTTGCCTTGATTTACAGTGGTTTAAAATTGGCACCAGGAACAGAAATTTTACAAACAGTCCATGATCACTACTCAACAGATATGTCATTAGCCTACCGAGCAAGGCGTACTGGTGCGAAAGTCCGACGGATAGCGCTTTACGAAAACCCATCAACCGTTAGCATAGCCGATGTAATTAAGCTATTAAGAGAAGGAATTAACAAGAATACTCGTGTGGTTGCAGCGACATGGGTGCATTCGTCAACCGGTGTAAAGCTGCCCATTAGAGCAATGGCAAATGCTATTAATTTAATTAACCAAGATCGAAGCAAAGATCAACAGATACTATTTTGTGTCGACGGAGTCCACGGTTTTGGCATTGAAAATGAAAATATTGCCGCTTTAGGATGCGATTTTTTTGTCGCTGGCACACATAAATGGCTGTTTGGACCACGTGGTACTGGAGTTATTTGGGGAAACGATCGTGCTTGGGCAAATACTGAGCCTGTTATTCCTAGTTTTAGTGCCTCATATGATGTGTGGTTAGGCAATAGTGTTCAAGAGCAAGTCCCTATGGGTGAGCATATGTCGCCAGGTGGCTTTCACTCTTTTGAACACCGTTGGGCCCTACCAGAGGCTTTTAAGCTCCATATGCAACTGGGCAAAGCCAATGTGCAACAACGCATTCACCAATTAAATACTCAAACAAAAGAAGGCTTGGCAAAAATGCGCCATGTAACGCTATACACCCCGCAATCCAGTGCACTTTCTTCAGGGTTAGTATGCTTCGACGTTGCAGGCATGAACGCGGGTAATGTAGTAAAGACGTTACACAGCAAGGGAATTATTATGAGTAGCACGCCTTATAGGAATAGCTACGCGCGATTTGCTCCGTCACTAATAAACAATGAGCAGGAAATTGAAAAAGCATTAAGCGAAATACGAGCATTAGCTTAAGCACTGCTAGTCGTTTTATTTTGTTACTTAAAAAGCCTGCAAGAAGCTCTTATGGCTAAAAAAATGAAGTAGGTTTGCTGTAATTAACTGTTCAGCGGGCTATTCTCTAAAAGCTATAAAGGGCTATTTTTGCCTTTATAGCTTTTATATTCAGTTCAATGGACTTAAGGTAATCGACTTAAGGTAGTCGATTTAACTTAATCGACTTCTTTGCGCAAAAACACCCAGTCATTTCCTTTACTTAAATCACTAGAATATTGATAACCCGCCACATCAAAATCTTTCAGTTTTTCAACATCCGTGATTTGGTGTTCTATAATATAGCGCGCCATTAATCCGCGGGCTTTTTTAGCAAAAAAACTGATCATTTTATATTGGCCATTTTTCCAATCTTTAAATGCGGGGGTAATAATTTCAGCGTTTAATACTTTCTTGTTAACCGATTTAAAATATTCATTTGACGCTAAGTTAATTAAAACATTATCGCCTTGAGCAGCTAACGCTGTATTTAAATGTTCGGTAATAATATCGCCCCAAAATTGATACAAATTAGTGCCGCGATCATTATCTAATTTTTTACCCATTTCTAAGCGATAGGCTTGCATTAAATCGAGCGGCTTTAATAGCCCATATAAGCCAGATAATATACGCATATGCTGCTGCGCAAATTCAAAGTCTTTCTCGCTAAAAGATGGAGCATCTAGGCCTGTATAAACATCACCATTAAAAGCTAATATTGCTTGGCGTGCATTTTCCGGCGTAAAAGGAGTTGCCCACTCGCCAAAGCGAGCTGCATTTAAACCCGCTAATTTATCACTAATGCCCATTAATGAACTAATATCGGCAGGCGTCAGCGTTTTACACTTCTTCATTAACACTTTACTGTCGGCTAATAGTTCAGGTTGGGTATATTTTTCAGTCGCAACGGGGGATTCATAATCTAGATTCTTAGCAGGAGAAACAACAAGCAACATTATATATCTACTCTATCTTAAAAAGTTTTTGTCACTATAACACAGGCAAAAACGAATATAATTATCTTCATTATGCATTGATCATCTAACTTATCACCCACACAGCATACAATCGTGGGTTTTATCTAAATAATTTCGCTATCACTCTTGCTAAATTATGAAAATTTGATACAAATATAGATGAATAAAACAGATACCTAGCAATTTCAACCTATCTTGCTTGAAAAACGTTGTAATATTTCACCAAATTTTACGAATACACTCATCTGATTCCATTATTAATACCAAGGGACATATTATGACCGATCAACTTTCTCAATTAAAAGCAATGACAACTGTTGTTGCAGACACCGGCGATATTGAAGCTATTGCTAAGTTTCAACCACAAGATGCCACTACAAATCCGTCTTTATTATTAAAAGCCGCTTCTTTACCTAATTATCAGCAATTGCTAACGATAGCGGTAGAGTGGGCAAAAACTCAATCTGCAGATGCTGAGCAACAAGTTATTGACGCAGCAGATAAGCTTTCGGTATTAATTGGTTTAGAAATTTTAAAGATAGTCCCGGGCAGAATATCAACGGAAGTTGACGCACGTCTTTCATTTGATACCCAAGCTTCTATTACAAAAGCACATAAACTTATCGCTATGTACAACGAAGCAGGTATTAGCAATGATCGCATATTGATCAAAATAGCTTCTACCTGGGAAGGTATTAAAGCAGCAGAGCAATTAGAGCGTGAAGGCATTAACTGTAACTTAACTTTATTGTTTAGTTTTGCCCAAGCGCAAGCTTGTGCTGAAGCCGGTATTTACCTAATTTCACCTTTTGTTGGCCGAATTTTAGATTGGTACAAAAAAGATACTGGCCGTAATGACTATTCAGCCAGCGAAGATCCCGGCGTAGTATCAGTGACTAGTATTTATAATTATTACAAAGCTAAAGGCCATAATACGGTTGTGATGGGTGCGAGTTTCCGTAATATTGGTGAAATACTTGAATTAGCGGGTTGTGATCGTTTAACCATCAGCCCTAACTTGATGGACGAGTTAGCCAACTCAACTGAAACGGTTCAACAAAAACTCTTTAGCGATCAAGCACCATTAGCCAAAGAATCGCCACTTAGCGAAGCACAATTTAGATGGCAAATGAATGAAGATGCGATGGCCACGGAAAAACTAGCCGAAGGTATTCGCAATTTCACCATTGACCAAGTTAAACTTGAGCAACAATTACAGGCAATGCTATAAATTTTTCATATTAAAACTTGTTGTAATGTAAGGTTTTGTAACTAAAATGCAAAATAATGTTTCTCTTATATAAGTAACTGTGGTATTAAAAAGCTGCAGTTGTAGAAACAGGGAGCATACCATGGAAAAATTTCAACAAGTATTGGACTCTTTAGGCACACAGCCAAAATCAAGTTCGAGTAATAATAAGAAAAGAAAGTGGCGTGAGATTGAACAACTGAAAGAAAAATTTCAACTGGAAAGAGAATTAAAAGCATATGATGATTCTTTAGAAAGCATGTTGAAAGAGTTTTAACCAAGCATACTAATGCTAATAAAAACATTTAAAACGACCGAAAACCCGGACAATACCGGGTTTTTTATTGGCTTTTTTTAGCTTTATTAGCTTTTATTAGGAATAATAAATGGTAAATGAAGTCGTAGGTTTTGGTAATAGTAACGCCAAAATCATTTTCTATATCAGAAACCGCCCACCTCTCGATATTTATCAAAACCTAACTAGTGTAAAAGCATTAGTGCCTAACGAAATTACTCATATTTGTGATGAAACTGGCAATCATTGGCGCAAAATTTTTAATGTTTATGCTAAATTGTTATTTGAATTAACACCAAAACACTTTACCAGTTGGCAGAAATTGAGAGATGAATTTCTTCTACAGAAACACAGTGATAGCTGCTTACTTTTTTCAGTACCAAATTTACCAATAACAAGAGATAGTGTCGCCAGAACAACCGTATCTAAAATACACGACTCTACAGAAATTAAGCCCACTAAAAAGCTGCATGTTATATTAGGTAAAGGCTATGCTGAGCAACTCGGCATTTGTAACGACTGTACTTGGCTCAGTCATGATTTTGCCATTAATATTGAATTAGGGCTTATTATTTGCCCTTATTTCGATTATCGACAGCTATCAAATATAAAGATAACTCAATTGACTGGGCTCATCCGACAATTAACAGCACCTGAAGCCTAATTAGTTTTTTTCGTTCTGCTATAAATCGATTTAATAATTTCACTTACCTTGAAATCAAATACTTAAGAAACTCGTTTAGCATAGAGACTTAAAAACGAAGATTAAACTCCTCTTCCCCTCAAACATAAACTATTTTATTACCTATGAGTTTTACCTAGTCACTTTTATATGTAGCAATTAATTGATAACTGTTAAAATGAAAAAACCGCTTAATAGCGGTTTTTTATCTCTAAATATTTTTACATTAAAAAATCAATTGAACACACTCAAGCTCTATACTACAAAATACTCTTCAGTGCTTTTTCAAGTTCAGCAACCGTTCGGTCAATATTGTGCAGTTTTTCTAAACCAAACAAACCAATCCGGAAGGTTTTAAAGTCATTACGTTCGCCAACTTGCATAGGCACGCCAGCAGCAATCTGTAAACCAACAGAGGCAAACTTCTTACCATTGTGGAATTCATCATCGGTTGTATAACTGACCACCACACCGGGTGCTGCAAACCCTTCTGCTGCAACACTTTTAATGCCATGCTTTGTAAGTAACTCCCGAACACGTTGACCTAGCTCTAGTTGTTCTTGACATACTTTTTCAAAGCCATAGGCTTTGGTCTCTTGCATAATATCTCTAAAGCGGGTCAAACCATCGGTCGGCATAGTCGCGTGATAAGCATGACCACCATTTTCATAGGCTTCCATAATTTGAAGCCATTTTTTTAGGTCACAAGCAAAACTATCACTCGTGGTTGACTCTATTCTTTGGCGCGCTAACTCGCTTAACATAACTAAACCACAACAAGGTGAAGCACTCCAACCTTTTTGCGGCGCACTAATTAGCACGTCTACACCCGTTGCCTTCATGTCTACCCAAATAGTACCTGAAGCAATACAGTCAAGCACCAAAATACCGCCCACTTGGTGTACGGCTTCTGCCATTGCTGTAATATAGTCGTTAGGCAAAATAATGCCCGCAGAAGTTTCTACATGTGGGGCAAAAACAACATCAGGAGATTCAGCTAAAATAGTGGCGACTACATCAGCAATAGCTGGTGGAGCAAAAGGTGCTTGGGCATCATCGCTGGTTTGCTTGGCTTTTAGTACAGTTTCGCTGCTAGGAATATCGCCCATCTCAAAAATCTGGCTCCAGCGATAGCTAAACCAACCATTACGCACAACCAAAACTTTTTTGTTGCGCGCAAATTGACGAGCAACCGCTTCCATACCAAAGGTACCACTGCCAGGTACGACAATCGTGCTATGAGCTTGGTAAACAGATTTTAAGTCCGCAGAAATGTCATTCATAACCTGTTGGAACGAACCAGACATATGGTTCAAAGAGCGGTCTGTGTATACAACGGAATATTCTAATAATCCATCAGGGTCAATATTGGGAAGCAATCCAGCCATGTTAGGGTCTCTTAGTAAGTATTTATAGCATGATACTGCCGTATATTGGCCTGACCTTCAATATGTTTTACATAAAATTACTGCCACAATGTGGACCATAATCAGGTGAGAAATTTTTATGATGACTTTTGCAATGGGAATGCAATCATCACCCATTAAAGAATTGAAAATAAACAAGTAATAATTTTTGGCGCTCTTTCTGAGGTAAAATTAGTGCAGATAAGGTTATTTGGTATACAATCTATTTTTATCCCCCTATTTTTAAAAGGATATTTTGTTGTGAGTTCAGCCATAAACAATCATCAACCTCTTAGGTGGTTATTAGCCCTCGCCGCTTTATATACGCTTTATCTTGCGCAGTCGTTAATTATACCTATACTATTTTCTGGCTTTATTGCTTTGTTATTAAGCCCACCCGTAAAATTTTTAAGAACTTTTTATATTCCACGTGCGATTTCTTCATTTGTTTTATTAGCTTTATTGGTAACACCGTTTACTTTTTTAGCTTCAGAGTTAATCGAGCCAGCGCAAAAGTGGGCGCAGTTGTTACCTAAAATTACCGTCCAGTTAAATCAAAAAATTGACACAATAAGTGATGAATTTGCTAATCAAAAAGAGATAGCTGAAGCTGAAGTTGCGGCTAGAAATAATACAGACCAAGGCTTTAGCTTTTTTGGTTTATTTTCAAATGATAAACCAAAGCCAGAAAAATCTGATGAATTAGAAGAAAATACCGTTGAAAAGCATATAAAACAAGGTGGTATAGAGCTAATAATTAACGGGCTCAGTAGTGCGCCCATATTTTTAGCCCAATGTTTCGGCTGCTTAATATTAATTCTTTTTTTACTTACCTACGGACCATCGGTATATATTGCCACCAGAAGATTCCCCCAAATTGCCAATAAAAAGAAGCTCGACTCCATTGTTTACGAAGTACAAAAAGTTTTATCTAAATATATTGTCACCATAAGCCTTATTAACTTTGTTCTTGGTGTTGCCACAGCAATTGCCTTTGCCATACTGGGTTTAGACGACCCTATTTTATGGGGCGCCTTGGTGGGTTTACTTAATTTTGTACCTTATATCGGCTCCGCTATTAGTATTGCAATTTTAACGTTAGTTGGCTGCGTTCAATTTGGTTTTACACTGATTGCCCTAGTTCCAGCCGGCGTGTTTTTAGTTATCAATGTGTTGGAGTCACAGTTACTAACACCTATGGTATTAGGTACCAAAATGCAGCTAAATCCACTAGTGACTATTTTATGGTTGTTCTTTCTTGGTTGGTTATGGGGAATGTTAGGAGTGCTACTCGCGGTGCCTATTTTAGTTTGTATTAAGTTAACGCTTGAGCGACTAAATTTACTCAGCCACTGGGTAAGCTTTATTGAAGCAAAAGGGTAATTCATTCATTATTGATCAGATAAACCGTAGCATACTTATGCTGCGGTTATTAACACCACACTATGCGTTTAAAAACACCGTTTATGTAACAGAGACATTTAGGTTAAGTAAAATTTTCATTATTACGTGTTAATATTTCACTTATTAAAAACCCAAGTTATTTGTTTTTTTTAAGTGCATGAATATTAACAGTTAAAGTTTTTTATAATTTGGCTCAATGTTTGCAATCTTAATACTGCAACTATTGAATTATTAAGTAACAACAACTGTTATGTCAAAAGGAGAAACATCACATGGCTAGTACAACCTCAAACAATGAGAAAAAAGCACAATCAACTCATCCATTATCGGATAAAGTGCAAGACGCTTTACACGAGTCTGTAGATACACTGGCTGAAAAAGCAGCGCACACAGAAGACCGTTTACGCAATGCTGCGCAGTCTAGCAGTGAAAATTTTGAAGCTAAGCAGCAAGAAGTACAAGCAAAATGGGATCAGTCTTCTCTGAAAAAATATGCCACTGAAAATCCAATAGCTACAGCGGGTATTGCTTTTGCTGCAGGCGTACTGCTAACAAGCATATTCCGCAGAAAATAATAGCAACTGAATAGGAAGCGAATATAGTGACGATAAGCGCAGACTCAGAAAATCAGCCTAAGCATGACAGTGCTGAGGCTGAAAGCTTACGCATTTCACAAGCGCAAGCGCAAGAGGCAGAAGCGTCGTTTCATGCCACATATTCAGCGATAGCTAACCTTTTTAAAGTCAAACAAAAAAAGTATCAAAAAACCTTTGAACTCGCACTTTTAGAGGGAAAAATATCCATTCAAGCAATTGCTGTATTTGGTATTTTAATTTTATTAACCTTCATAATAGTTGCAACACTTTGGTGTTTAATAAATGTGGCGATAGTGATTGCTGTAATGCAATTATCTTCCTCCATTTGGTTGGGCTTGCTCGTTGCAGCAGGCATTAATACTCTGCTCTTTGCTTTTTGCTTTAGCTTAATGAGAAAGGTTAAACGTGAAGTAGGTTTTAACCGCACTAAACGAGTGCTAAAAGGTGATTTATGATATTTTCATTATTTAAAAAAGCTAAACAAGCTGACCAATGTGAAGCTGATTTAAAACTATTACAAAAGCTAGACAAATCCCAAAGTCACCGTGCAAAAGTAAGGTCTTTGGCACTGATAACATCACCAAAAGGGTTAGCCGCTATTTTTACCATAGGTGTAGCCAGAGGCTTCATTAAACCAAGCATTGCTCGACAACTTAAAAGTATGGCAATTGTTTTTGGTAAAACGACTATAGATGATTGGTTAACAGGCGACGTCACACAAGTGTCTGAGTAGAATAGAAAAGTAAAATATCTATTTACCAACTTTATTTAGTACGGGCCAACCTCTAAAAAAGAAAAAGACGCAATAATGCGTCTTTTTCATCTGATTAAAAGCCCGTTCTAATCAGTCACTCCAGAAAGGTTAACATCACTTAACCTACTCGGTGTAAAGCACAAACTTTGTTACCTGATGGGTCTCTCAAATAAGCAAGGTAGAGTTTACCCACTGGTCCTTCTCTAACACCTGGTGCATCTTCACAAGCAGCACCACCATTAGCAACACCCGCAGCTTGCCATGCATCAGCCTGCTCAGGAGAAGATGCAGCAAAGCCAATAGTACTACCATTACCATGACAGGCCTTTTCACCATTGATTGGCTTACTTATTGAGAATATACCCGTGTCAGTAAAGTAAAAACAACGGCCTTTTTCATCAATAACACCCGGCTCGTGGCCTAGTTCACCTAAAATAGCATCGTAAAAAATTTTTGATGCGTTTACATCGTTTGCGCCGACCATAATATGACTAAACATTTAACTTTCCTTTTTAACTGAACAATATGACGAAAAAGTGACTTAAACTCGTGCCTTTTTCGTTATTCAAAACGCTGTTCACTAGCATGCACGAAAAACAGCTAATAACACAATAATAATTTAGTATGAATTCTTAACGATATTAGTATGAGAGGTTAAGTTTTTTTGTAAATTCCTGACTGTACTTTAAAAACACTCGTTTATAATGATTTTAAAATACGGTTAATTGACGCTGATGATACAGTTTAATGAACAATTTCGTTATTATTTGGTCATAAAAAAGGTAAAAACCAAAGTGAAGCCACAGTAAAGCAAAGCTAAAAATTAAGCTTTAGCTTATTGTGGTTTACTATCAGATAAGTTTTACTTACGTTAAAATGAACTTGAACATTTTTTAATAGTTAATCATTGGAGCAACTTTTGCTTAATAAACTCCCCTTTTTATCAGTAACTTTCATTACCACATCACTTTTATCGTTAACATTAAGCTTATCGGTTAACGCAAAAAACAACCAAGTAAGTAGTATCGCGCAAACAACTGCTGAATATGCTGCAACAAGCTATCAGAATGATATGGTTAATAGTTTACGTGCACTAGTTAAACACAATACTGTGGCTAAAGAAGGTATGTCAGCTAATGACAATCCGGCTCATATTGCCTTTAAAGCTGAGTTAAAAAAACAAGCTCAAACACTCGGATTAGACTTTAGTGATGACGGCTATGTCGTTATCATTGGCTTAGGCGATCAAAAAGAGCGTGTTGGCATTATTACTCATGGCGATGTCCAACCAGTTAACCCTAAGAAATGGCAAAACTCGCCTTTTGAGCTTGATACCATCACCGAGCCTGGACGTTTAATTGGCCGTGGCACTGAAGACGACAAAGGCCCTATTTCCACAGCACTCTATGCTATGAAAGCCATTAAAGATAAAAATATCGCCCTCAATAAGCGCATTGAATTATACATTTACATGGCAGAAGAGTCTGACTGGGAACCATTAAAAGCTTATATAAAAACCCATGAGTTGCCACAAACAAATATTACCATCGATGCTGAATACCCAGTCGTAACAGCAGAAAAAGGTTACGGCACGGTTAAGTTAGTTTTTAACAAGCAAGAAAAGCCCACTATTTCGCCTTATGTTAGTGAATTTAGTGGCGGTTTTTTTGGCAGCCAAATTCCTGAAGACGCCAGTGCAACTATCGAAAATGCGAATATTGTACTGCTGCAAAGGTTAATGCGAAAAGCGCGGAGCTATCAAGGTGTTAATTTTGATCTTGAATTAAAAGACAGCACCTTAACGGTTAACGCGTTAGGAAAATCAGCACACTCTTCAAAGCCTGACGAAGGTGTTAATGCCATTCCATATTTAGCTGATTTACTTTCGAGTACGCGTTGGGTAAATAACGGTCCTGGCACTTTGGTTAATTTTATTAATGATAATATTGGCCTCGGATTAGAAGGTAAAAAGTTTGGCAACATCGCTTATGAAGATGACTTTATGGGCGCAATGACTTTCTCTCCTACCGTTATTAAACAGCATAACACCAACCTAGAGCTGAACATTAACTTACGTCGCCCACAAGGAAAAACTAAGCAGCAATTAAACGATGAAATTCATCAAGCGGTGGTGAACTGGAACAATAAGTTTGATGCTAACGTTACCGAATTAGAACATTATATTGGTGAACCATTTATCCAAAAAGATGCGCCGCATATTGATACCTTATTATCAGTATTTACCCATTACACTGGTATAAAAGACGCTAAGCCAATCGCTATTGGCGGCGGTACAAATTCACGGTTATTTCCCAATGCTGTAAGTTTTGGGCCATCAATGCCGAATACCGAATATACCGGTCACTCAGAGCATGAGTTTATTACCATGGAGCAGTTTGTTTTGAACTTAAAAATGTATACCGCAGTATTGGTTGAATTAGCCCAGCAGTAGCCAACGGAAAACTCTCCGTTTGTAGCGGCCTAGTGCAGTAAACAATTTAATGCTTTGGTGTTTAGTACACTGACGCGATATTATTTAACAAAATGACTAATGTATGAGTGTTATGAAAAAAGTTTGTGTAGTTACCGGTGGCAGCTCTGGAATTGGCTTAAGTATTGTTAAGTTGTTTTTAGCCAATGATTATCAAGTATTTAATCTCGATATTAGTGCTTCAACTTTTGGTGAGTTTTGTCAGTGTGATATGACTAATGTTGATCAGGTTGGTAAAATAATTGCTGATATTGCCAAGCAAGGCAGCATTGAGGTGTTAGTTTCTAACGCCGGTATTCATTTTTCAGGCTCAATTGAAAATACCACGGAAGCTGAGTTTGAACGAGTATTTAATATTAACGTAAAAGGGGCTTACGCCGCCGTTAAATCCGTACTACCTGCGATGAAAGCACAGCAAAATGGCGCGATAATTTTAATGGCTTCCGACCAAGCACTTATTGCCAAGCATAACTCTTTTGCCTATAACCTCAGCAAAGCTGCACTGGCTTCAATGGCGAAAACTACCGCGCTCGATTACGCCCAGTTTAATATTCGCGCCAATGCCGTTTGTCCCGGCACTATAGAAACACCATTGTATCATCAAGCTATTGATAATTACTGTGCAAAGTCAGGCGCGAATAAAACAAATATACACGCTGAAGAAGCCGCGCTGCAACCTTTAGGTAGATTAGGACAAGCAGAAGAAGTTGCCGAGTTAGTGTACTTCTTAGCTTCAGACAAAGCTAAATTTATCACGGGTAGCTTACAAGTTATCGATGGCGGCTATACCGCCCAGTAATGCTAAAACTTACTATGCCCCTACTGCAAAGCAGCCCAAGCCAACACGAAGTAAAATGATGATGAAAATAATTGATCCTCACCTGCATTTATTTGATCTTTCACAAGGTAATTATCAGTGGCTAAAGCCAGAAAATCCGCCCTTTTGGCCTGATAAAATTTTGATTGAAAAAAACTTCTCTGAGCAAGACTTAGTGCTAACAGCACCATTAGTGTTGGCAGGTTTTGTTCATATTGAAGCCGGCTTTGACAATCAACAACCTTGGCGTGAAATTGCTTGGCTAGAAAACAGCTGCAACTTGCCATTTAAAAGCATTGCTATGATCGATATTACCTTGTCGAACGAAGTATTTTTACAGCAACTCAAAAAGTTAACGGTTTATCGAAGTGTTGTTGGTGTGCGCTATATTTTAGATGATGATGCTCTCGCTATTCTTAGCGATAAAACCATTCATAAAAACCTTGAAAGTTTAGCTGTCCATAAACTAAGCTTTGAACTTCAAATGCCGCTTACCGATACACCTGCTGTCGATTGTTTAGTTGAAATGTTGACCTTAGTACCCCGTTTAAAAGTATGTATTAATCATGCAGGTTGGCCAAGAGTAGCCGAACAAGAGCCGAGTTGCTGGTTAGCCAATATTAAACGCTTGGCAACGTTTGAGCAGGTATTGATTAAATGCTCGGGTTATGAAATGGCAGATAGACATTACCCGACTGGTTGGCCACAGCAAATCATTAGTCGTTGCATTGAAAGCTTTGGTATTAAACGGGTGATGTTAGCGAGTAACTTTCCGTTAAACTTGTTTCGAGCCAGTTATCAACAGACTTGGCTGCACAATACTGAACTGCCCTATAAACCAGAGCAATTACAGCAATTATGCTTTAGTAATGCGCAGGATTTTTACCAGTTTTAACCAACGTCGACTGACAATAATTTACCTTTCATTTAAAATAAAACTCGTAATACCCCGATACTTAGCGCAAAATAATTCCTTATAAATCTTAATTTAGGTAAAACTATTCCGTTTAACGCTTATGGATGCATTCGATAAAAAAATACTCAACATTTTACAACATGACTGCACAGCCTCGGTCAGTGAAGTAGCCAGTCAAGTGGGTTTGTCCACCACGCCCTGTTGGCGACGTATTCAAGCAATGGAAAAGTCAGGCATTATTAAAGGCCGCGTGGCACTGGCAGATCCTGAAAAACTTAATGTCGGTTTAACGGTATTTGTAACAATAAAAACCAATCAGCATAATCCAAACTGGCTGAGTGAGTTTAGGAAAGTCGCGATAGACTTTCCTGAGATACTAGAGTTTTACCGAATGAGCGGCGAAGTTGATTATTTATTGCGTGTTGTGGTGCCTGATATGAAAGCATACGACAGCTTTTATCAGCGCTTAATTACCCGAGCGAGTTTTGCCGATATCAGCTCAAGCTTTGCCATGGAAGAAATTAAATACACCACCGCCCTACCTATTGACTATATTTAACGAACGCATTAAAAAAGGTAGCAAAAGCTACCTTTTAATCACTACTTAATCACTAACGCCAATAGCAGCCTGTAAGTGCTTTTTACTGATACCTCTAAATTAAAAAACACTTTGACTTTTCTTAGAGCTGACAGCTTTAAACTGACCGCTACCTGTCCATTTATTTCAATGCATTAACCGTAACATTCGGCGAACGTTTGACAATTTCATCATTTAACTCAATACCAATACCTGGCGTTTCAGACACTTCAAAAAAGCCATTTACCGGTTGTGGATCTTGTAAACATAACTCACGGTTCCAGTCTTTAATAGCATAGGTATGATGTTCATGAATTAAAAAGTTAGGGATCGCCGTTTCAAGGTGCAAAGACGCTGCCGTGGCAACAGGGCCGCCACAAACATGGGCTTGAATGCGAATATCATAAACATCAGCATAATCACAAACCTTTTTAGCTTCAGTAAAACCACCACATAAGCCAATATCAGGTTGTAAAACATCAATACTTTGATCTTCAAAATAAGGCCTTACATCCCAGCGGTGATACAATCGCTCACCACCAGCAATCGGCACATTAACGTTATCAGCAACTTTTTTATGCACCGCTGAGTTAAGATAATTTACTGGCTCTTCATAAAACATACAACCAACTTCTTCAACAATTCTTCCCATTTGAATCGCTGATGCCGCGCCCATTAACGAATGCGATTCAAAAATAATATCGACATCTTCGCCAACAGCATCACGAATAGCCCGTAAACGATTACCAAACAAACGCATTTGTTTTGGGGTAAATAATTTCGTGCGATCGAATGAAGAGCTACCGTCTTGGTTATAAACAATCGGATCAACCTTTACTGCGTCATAACCTTGTGCCACTGCTTTTAGTGCCGCTTCTGCATATTGCGCTGGCTCAATCAGTTTATTAATTTTTTCATCCCAATCAAACTGTAATTGACTAGCATAAGTGCGCAGTTTTTCATTGGTTTTACCGCCTAATAATTGATAAACCGGTAAACCAAGTGCTTTACCTTTTATATCCCATAAAGCGGTGTCAATTGCGCTCATTGCAGAATAAAGTACCGGTCCGCCGCCTAAACCCCAAAAGCTTTCTCGCAGCATACGCGACCACAGTAATTCAGTATTAAAAGGATTAAAACCAATTAACACCGCTTCGCTAATTTCTTTTAACATGGCGGCTGCTGCGCTATGACCCCAGTCATATGCTAGGCCAGCCTCACCAACACCGCTAATGCCTTCATCGGTGTGAACACGAATAAAAACGGGGTTCCAACCTGGACGCTTTGGACATTCAATATCAAAAATTTCTACGTGAGTTACTTTCATTATGCTCTCTTTATATACTTTTTAATGCGGTTCTAAAATGACTAAACTAAGTTATTAAGGACTTAGCGCTTAAGGCTTATAGCGCAAAACTTGCGTCTTCTTTATACACTCGGCGTAACATCGCCGGCCAAGCTTTTTGTCCACCGGTTGAACCGGTATGTACAACATTTGCTTGGGCTTTAATACCATCCACAATGCTTTGATCAACCAACAAGGGTTTCATGCCCGTTGACATCACTTGCACTTGAATTTGACAAGCACGTATCAAGTCGTACATATGCATAAACGCATCACCAATGGTATTACCCAAAGTTATAGCGCCATGGTTACGTAGCAACATAAAATTTGTATCGCCTAAGTCTTGCTGAATGCGCAGCTTTTCATCGTCATTAACCGCTAGACCTTCATAGTCGTGATAACTTAATGAGGCTAATGCGAACATAGAATATTGACTAATCGGCAGTAAACCTTGCTCTAAACTTGCCACCGCGATCGCTTCATTACAATGTACGTGCAGTGCACAAAGTGCATCGTGTCGTACTGCGTGAATCGCACTATGGATAGTAAAACCTGCAGGGTTAAAGTCGAATGGACTATCGGCATCAACAATATTACCGTCCATATCAACTTTAACTAAGTTTGACGCGGTTATTTCATCAAAGCGCAAACCAAAAGCATTGATCAGGACATGCTCAGTATTTGGAATACGCACTGAAACGTGGGTGTAAATTAGGTCATCCCAGCCATGCAGAGCAATGAGTCGATAACATGCAGCTAAATCTACTCTAAGTTGCCATTCTTGTGCTGATACTTTATTTTTTAAATCGATTACCGGAAGTGTTAACATCAGCTTCTACTATTATTCCTTGAAAAATACGTTAGTGGTATCTGTGATTTTATTGCTACAAACCTTATCCTATGATGACCTTGAGTGAAAGCACCAGATATTCTTAGATAGAATTAAAAAGGCTAATTATGTGTATTTTATTTATCGCCATAGATCAACACCCAGATTACCCGGTCATTATTTGCGCGAACCGTGATGAATTCCATCAACGACCAACACAAAATATGCATTATTGGCCAGAGAGAAATATATTAGCTGGTAAAGATTTACAAGCTGGTGGTACTTGGCTTGGACTAAGCCCTACAGGTAACTTCTCAGCCTTAACTAACTTTCGAAGACCAGATAGTTTTGATGTCAATAAACGCTCACGTGGCGATTTAGTGTTACAAGCACTGCAAAACGATGAACATAAAACAGTGGAATATTTAACACAAAACTCAGCCCAATATAACGATTTTAACTTAATTTTTGGTCCTTTAAATAAGCTGCAAGCTTTTGACAGTGTAAATAAAAAATTTGTCGCACTAAATTCAGGCTTTCATAGTGTGTGTAATGGCGCATTAGATGATATTTGGCCGAAAATGGCTTTAGGAATAAACAATTTAGAACGTTTGATTACGTCAAATAAAGTCAACGTAACTGAACTGTTAGCTGTGATGATGAATCAACAAGTCGCCGATAATCAACAATTACCTGATACTGGCCTAAATACAGAATTGGAATCACTACTGAGTAGCATATTTATCAATTCCACTGACTATGGCACACGTTCAACCACCATTATATTACAAACAAACGCAGGTGAAATTGAAGTTAATGATTGTAGCTATAACTCTGACGGTGAAGTCGTTGAGCAAAATAAATTTCAGCTAACCCCAAGCACCGAGCACCGAATTTTAAATTTACAGTAAATAACATTTCTAAATTAATTAAAATATGGACTATTGTTTATATAGTCAATCAACTTTAATTGTGTCATTGTTATTCATCAAATTCTAAGATTAATTAATTAATAAAAAACATTATATTCAAGTAGTAAAGTGGCTGACTACAAATTATTTATATGATTTACGACTACCGTATTTAATAGGGAATCCTCTTTTATGGTTAGACAACATAGTAAACACAAACTCACCAGTCTCATTACATTGTGTTTAATAGCTTACTCTCTGCTTACTTCCTCAGTATTTGCACAAAAAAACATACCTACTTTAACCATACTTAATTGGTCTGAATACATTGATCCGAGTATTGTTTCTGCATTTGAAACAGAATTTAACGTTAAAATTGTTGATGTGTATTACGAAACTGATGATGCTAGAGATAAATTTCTCAATCAAACAAATGGCATTGGCTATGATGTCGGCATCGTTAGTGGAATGATGATGCAAATTTATAGTAACAAGGGATGGATTGACTCAATTAGCACCCAAGATGTACCTAACCTGAAATATATTGATGATAAAATAAGAAACTCTCACCAAGGTACTTATGGTTATAGCGTACCTTATACTTGGGGTACCATGGGCATTGCTTATAGATCTGACCTAGTGGAAAAGCCAATTGAGACTTGGATGGATCTTTTTCAGCCACAAGCGTCGCTAAAGGGAAAAATAGTGATGATTAAGGGCGCGAGAGAGCTACTAGGAGCAGCTTTGAATGCTAAGGGCTATTCTATAAATAGTATGGACAAGAAAGAACTCGCAGAAGCTGAGTCACTGCTACTAGCTCAAAAACCGCATGTACTCAAATATGGTTATATTCAACTAACAACTGAAAGCATATTAATTCGAGGTGCCGCAGCGGCAACTATTGCCTACGGTGGCGATGCTTTGACATTAAGTAAATTAGATCCCAATGTTAAATATGTTTTACCTAAAGAAGGTAGCAGTATTTGGACCGACCATTGGGTAGTATTCTCACAATCAAAAAACAAACAACTAGCATATAAATTTCTTAACTTTATGAATGAGCCAAAAAACGCCGCGAAAAATGCGGAATTCATCTATATGGCGACCCCAAACATTGCAGCTAAAGAGTTTCTCTCACCGGAGTTTCTCAGCGACTCAATAATACATCCGAGTGCCGAACAATTAAAAACGTTAGAGCCGCATCTTAAGCTTCAAGGACGAATGCTAAGAACGCGGAGCAAAATATACAATAAAGTTATAAATTAAAGAGTTAAAATGATAAAGAAACAACTGCGAACTAAATTACTGGCACTAACATTACCTATGGTAATAGTGCCAATAATGCTTTTCGGTTGGATTTCAAGTCAACAAATAGTCAGTATTGCTCATGACAATATTGAAAAAAACATTAGCAGCTATGCAAATCAAACTCAGGGATTATTAGAAAAAGCAGTTTCTGTTGGCTTATCTAATGTCGAGTTGTTTGCACAGCATGATCTTGTTAATCAGTATGCACTTGCTTCTGAAAATGAGCGCTACAATCTTTTACACCCAATTCTTCTCAATGTTTTTCATGCCTTTAATAACGCTTATCCCGAGTACACTGAAATTCGCTTTATTTTACCTGACGGTTATGAGGATGTCCGTTATTCAAATGATGAACACAATATTAGCGAAGAGGAGTTGAATCATCCAGCTATTGAGCAATTGCATCGGTTACAAGTCAGCAGTACTTTTTTGTTTAGTGTCAATCCAGACAATCAAAAGCCTGTAATATATTTTGCCCGTAGTATTACATTGAATAATTTTGCTTCAGATAATTATGGTACAAAACCAATATTAAGAGGTTATTTACTTTTAACCACCTCATTAGATGAACTACAACAACATTTAAATCAAATGGCTGAAGATTCACACATGCTATTTATGCTAGTTGATCAACAGCAAAATCCTCTATTGATGTCACAAGTTACAAAAATTACAAATAGTCCCTTTAATACCTTACCCATTGCACAGTTGGCCCAAGCCATTAAAGAGTCAAATCCCCAAGGGAATGGCGCTAAAAAATATGACCATCACCAATTAGACTTTATGCTGGATATTTACGATGTTCAAACATATCCACTTAACGATAACTATTCGCTCAACGCTGTTTACCAGCAATCATTATATTTGCAAGATGGCGCTAATGTTCAAAAGATATTACTGATACTTATTGTTTTATCCATTATTATTCTCACTGTTTTGTTGGTTTTTGGCCTTAAACGTTTTGTATTATCACCACTTGATATTCTCAATAATGCCACACAAGAAATAGGTGACAATAATCAAGAAGTTTGTATTCCAGTTAGAACACAAGATGAATTAGGCCATTTAGCACGCGCTTTTGAAAGTATGAATAAAAAACTTTTACAAGCGACTAAAGAACTGCAAACACAAGCCTATACCGACATTTTAACTGGCTTGCCAAATCGCTTAATGTTTAATGACTACCTTGGTCGGTTGTTAGCATACTCTAAAAGAAACAATGTACAGTTCGCTTTGCTATTTATTGACCTAGATGACTTTAAAGTGGTGAATGACAACCTAGGACACAATATGGGGGATATGTTATTAAAAAACTTTGCCCGGCGAATTAGTGATTCCGTGCGCTTGGAAGATTTCGTCACCTCCCCATTTAAAGAAGACTCTAAGGGCTTTATTGCCCGATTAGGTGGTGATGAATTTATTGTTGTCCTCAATGATATTAAACAAAGTAATGACATTTCAATTGTTGCTCAACGGATTATAAAAACACTTTCCGAGCCTATTATGTTGAATGAGTATGAACATTTTGGCTCAACGAGTTTGGGAGTTTCTGTTTATCCATACGATGGTCTCACTATAGAAAGCTTGATTCAAAATGCAGATATAGCCATGTATCATGCAAAAAAAATGGGCAAAAACACTTATCATTTTTACTCTCATAACATGAGAGAAGAACAGGATGAAATTAATCAGCTTGAAGCAGCGCTACGTAAGTCGATTCAAACAAAAACAGGCTTGGAAATGCATTATCAACCAAAAATCACTCCTAATCCGAACCGGGTAAGTGGTTTTGAAGCACTGATTCGTTGGAAATTGGATGATGGTGAAATGGTCAACCCAGAAAAACTCATTCGTGTGGCAGAGCAACGAAACCTTATTATTCCCTTAACCGAATGGATTGTGAATGAGGTGTGTAGGCAAAATGCTTATTGGCAGAAAAACAATCTATTTAAAATACCGATTGCTGTAAATTTTTCTGGTACTCATATCATGAGGGAAGACATAAGCGAGATGATTATGTCGGCATTATCAACTCATGACTTAGCAGCTGAGTATTTTGAAGTGGAAATTACCGAATCTAGTATTGTTGACGGCTCTAAAGGCATTATAGAAAATTTACAAAGACTACAAGCCTTAGGAATTACTGTTGCGGTTGATGACTTTGGTACCGGTTTTTCATCGTTAAGCTATTTATCTAACTTCCCAATTAATACGGTTAAAATTGATCGTACATTTGTTAATAAGATTAATCAGGGTAATCACTCGGCTATTGTAACCGCAATTATTCAAATGTCGCATGCTTTGGGCCATACAGTAGTTGCTGAAGGAGTTGAGACACAAGAACAACTTGATTTTTTAACCCAAGGAAAGTGTAATTATATTCAGGGGTTTTTCTTTAGCAAAGCTTTACCTGCTAAAGAGGTTCCAAATTATCTAGAACAACTTAATAAATAGCCAGCAATTAAGCCATTACAAAATATAGCCAGTACTGTACACCCGAGCTTAGCGCGAGGAAAACCAAATAAGCAGTAAATTGTAGAATCTAGGTGTTAGTTTTACTTGTGCAGAATTTACAGCATTTGGCGTATTATAGCGGCAATAATAGCAATAAAAACCACTACCCACAGTATTTTTGAGTACTTTTGCTGCTGCTCTGCTTCCATGGGCTTGCCGTAACGTTCCCCTATAATGACCATTAGAGCAACGGCTGCAAATACACAAAATAAAATAATCAATAAAGTCATTGGGGTTACTATCCTATTGGGGGAAATTTTATTGGCGACTGTTAAGTTTTTAGCAAGAAGCAGTCACGAAAGTTGAAGTATCATACCGAGATTAATGTTATCTGCAAACTTTCCGAAACAATACTAAAATACATTTAGAAAACAAATTCATTCAGAACATGCATCTATGCTTTCATTTTAAAATTAATCATTTACCATATACAACTCTCTAAAATTTGAACAAACTTGCTATGGCAGATACAGATAACTTCACCGATAAACGTCGATTTATAATTCGCTTAGGCAAAGCCTTACATAAATTTGGTACGCCTGCTTATCGATTAGAAGCTCATTTAACCGATGTTTCGAATAGCTTAAATGTATTTGGCTCTTTTGTTATTACACCGACATCGTTAACTTTTGTTTTATCAGAAGATGACGAAAATCAAGACTACAACCATATTCTTCGTGTTGCGCCGGGCGAACTCGATTTAGGTTCATTGGCTCGTGCCGACGAATTAGTTGATGAACTAACCTCAGGCCAACGCACACTTGCAGAGTCTATTGAACGCTTAGATGAAATTGCTAATAAGCCTAACCCTTATGGCCGGTTTTTAACGTTTCTTGCTTTTGGTGCATCCAGTGGTGCTTTCGCCATGCTAATGCACACCAGTTGGAATGACGTATTTTGGTCTAGCTTGTTAGGCTTGGTTGTTTGCTTATTTACTTTTTGGGCTGAACGCTCACGCCGTGTAACGGATATGTTAGAGCCCATTGCTGCAATGACAACCGCTATTTTAGCGACGGCAATTGCCTTAATTGATCCCAGCATAAATATCCCATTAGTGGTTTTATCTAGCATTATCGCGTTTATTCCAGGCTTGTCGTTAACCCTAGCATTATCAGAGCTTGCCGCTCGAAATTTAATATCAGGTACCGCAAGATTGATGGACGCCTTGATGATTTTGTTTAAAATTTACTTCGGTGGTGTTTTAGGAATCGCTTTAGGAAAAATGATGTGGGGAGAAGTCATTTTTATTCAACCGCCTAATACCCCTAATTGGACCTCATGGGCGGCAGTTACGACTCTATCAATTAGCTTAGTTATCTTATTTAAATGTCGAAAAAAAGACGCCCCATGGGGAATTATTTCAGGTTATGTCGCCTTTGGTGCCAGTATAGTTGGCGCTGAGTATTTAGGTGTTGCCCTTGGGGCATTTGTTGGCGCTTTTGCTTTGGGTATATACAGCAGTATTTTTTCACGCATTATGAACCTCCCCTCTAGCATTGTTAAATTAATGGGCCTTGTTGTTCTGGTACCAGGAAGTAAAGTGTATATTGGTTTAAGCAACGCGGTATCCGGACAAACCATGTTAAACGCTACAGATATAGGCTCACAAACATTTCTAATTTTTATGTCTTTAGTGGCTGGATTAATATTTGCTAATGTCGCTTTTCCATCGAGAAAGATCCTTTGACGACCAGAGCTAAAAATAGGCTGCTAAACTTATGGTGACCAAAACAAAATACCACCACGGTGATTTACGAAAATCGCTGGTCAGTACGGCAACCGAAATGGTGACTGACGGCGGCATTGAAGGCTTATCGTTACGTAAACTTGCTGAGCGCATTGGCGTTTCAAGAACGGCAGCTTATCATCACTTTACCGATAAGAATGATTTACTCTGTGCCATTGCAGAGCAAGGTTTTGAACAGTGGCATCAACGTGTTAGTGAAATTTTCTCTGAAGAAAAACTGTCGAATGAAGAGAAGTATCGCAACTTTGTTCATGCTTATATCGGTTTTGCAACGAATAATCCTTCGCTATACGAATTGATGTTTGGTCGCATTATTTGGAAAGAGAATAATAGTACTGACGCATTGAAGAAAATTGCCTATGCAAGCTTCAACTACCAAGTTGAAATGACTAAGTTATGGCAAGAACAAGGTATTATTATACAAGATGAAAATTCTTTAAGATTGGCTCAAGTAACTTGGGCAACCCTACATGGCATCGCACGTTTAGTTATTGACGGCATATATGCACAAGAAAACCAAATTGATGAAATGTGTGAATGTGCGGTGAATGTCTTTCTCGCTAGTACACATAATACCCATTGAATAATGGATTAGCCTACTTAGGCAAAATATAAGGTGATTTATTTATGACTACCGCTGGCAATCAAACTAAATTAGCCCAATTTGATGAGTTTTTTTCCATAAACTATGACTTTCATATTAACGCGAGTGTTATCGAGTTAGCGCAATTGCCAACTTATCCGCAGTTTATAGAAAATATGCCGGCACCATTTAAAATAGCATCCGAAGTAAATTCCATCGATCAAAATGCACTGCGCCCGCTGCAAGCTGCTCCTGGTGTTGCTAATCAATTAATGGAATACCTAAATCATCAAGCAAAAAAAATGGACTTCCTCATTGGTTATATTCTGAGTCAGCAAAATGAAGCAAGTATGAGATTTCAAGCGATTAAATTTGGTGGTGGAGGCATTATTTTTAAAGCCAAAAATCCAAAAACCTTTAGCACGAGTGATTTTATTGAATTAAAGTTATTTTTTTCTGACGATAATACGGCCCTGTACTGTATTGGCGAAATCGTCAATAGTGAATTAATTGACGGCGAAAGTCAGCATAAAGTGATTTTTCATCATATTCGTGAAGAAGATCAAGAAGCATTAGTGCGTAATAGTTTGCATCAGCAATCAAAACAACTACAAGCGCTAGCGCAACAGCGCAATCAAGCTAAAAAAACAGAACTGTAAACTCCCTGTTAAGAATAGCTGCTGGTTTTACTGTCTTTTACTTAAGCTTAATTACAGAGACGTAAATTTCCTCTGTGCTTACCATAACGACTCACGGCTTCACGTTGACTGGAGATGTAGAGTAAAAATTAATTAAAATAATTTAAATTTCAAATAATAACTAACATAAAAAGCCTACTGTTAAAGCTGCCTCGGCCAGTTTGCTACTATAGCGGTTTACTGTAAATACATATCCCTCCAAGACATCTAACGTTACAAGTTATTACAACACATTGTTTTATATGGCTTTATTTCACGATTATTCATTTCCATATTACTTTATATTTTTTACGAATATTTTTTGTCTCTGCATTTTAGTTCTTATTTTAATTTGATTAAAAATTTTGATTAATAACAGCAAAATATTTCACTTTTCTATTTCCAATTAACGGCACATTATCTAGTGGAAAATCCAAATATGATGTTTTTATAAGGTAAAGAAATGAACATTGATACATATGCAGACACTGATATTGATGAAGATTCAAATTTTGATACTGGTATTGCTGGTTTTGAAATTGCCTATGGTTCAGCCAATAAGAAAGCAATTAGAAAGACAACAAAACAAACATATCAGATCAGACAACGATTAGATTCACTAAACGAAAAAAAATTTCTTGATAGACAACTTAACTCCTTAAGTGACTATTGGGACATGTAACAGGTATACATTAACGAGATTGAACATGAAAAAATTAATTTTAGCATTGGCTGTTCTGGCATTAACGTCAAATGCAGCGTTTAGTCAAGACGATGAGCCAGAGTTAATGGCTGCATCGCCTGAATATGTTTTAAGCCTTTTAGCACAGTGTAAAAACGATGCTGTGGAAGATGAGATCACAAAATCAGAAATGAATAGTTACTTATTAACTTGTATTAATGACGAGTTAGAAGCTAGCTATTATGAAGCGATTAAAGTCCTTCCAAAAGAAGGCTAAGCTAATATATTTAGATATTTAACGCTAAGTCACTCAAATTATTTAACTCATTTAGACAAGTGGGTTTCTTAATTTGAGTTCACTTATTTACTGAATTCTCTCCCCTAAAAATAGATATTTTAAACTAGTCATTTTTAAAGCAACAAAATCCCTTTTCTCCTGCCACTATTCAATTTGAATTAGCCTGCTTCTAACATTTTTCTACAGAGCTGATATTTTATATTTTTCAGAGCAATTTTTATAATTGCCAACTTTGCTATAATTAATAGTCAAAATAAAAGTTAAAACAATATCCAACTCACTGTAAGTAATAATATATTTCGTTGACAGTATGATTACTTTTCAGCACTATCTACTAAATCCTACACTACACAGCTGTCGCTTCATTTCCTCAATCAGGTGTTATTACTAGCTCTATAGCGCATTAAATTAAATAATATCAGCATAAAAATTAATATCGTACCAACATTTCCTGAGCCTTTTAATGAACTTTGAACATGTCTCTTATCTTGAATAGCATCACTCACACCATCACCATCAAAATCGCCATTTTCGTCAATATCAGAGACACCATCACCATCACTATCAAGGTCTAAGTAGTTAGACGAACCGTCACCGTCAGCGTCATTCTGTCCCTCTATCGCATCACTGATGCCGTCACCATCACTATCAAGGTCTAAAAAGTTAGACGCGCCATCACCATCAAAGTCTGTTTCCCCTTCAATGGCATCACTTATTCCATCGTTATCGCTATCAAGGTCTAAGTAGTTGGACGCTCCATCACTGTCAAAATCATTCTCCCCCTCTCTAGCGTCACTAATACCATCATTGTCACTGTCGAGGTCTAAAAAGTTAGATGCACCATCAGAGTCGAAGTCATTTACTCCTTCAGTAGCATCACTAATACCATCGTTATCACTATCAAGGTCTAAAAAGTTAGACGCGCCATCCGTATCGAAATCATTAAGACCTTCTATAGCGTCACTAATAGCATCATTGTCGCTATCAAGATCAAGATAGTTAGGTGTTCCATCACCGTCAAAGTCGACAGCTTGTTCATCAATATCTCTGATACTATCGCCGTCGCTATCAACGTCCTGGAAGTTTAATATGTCATCGCCGTCTGGGTTAGTTAAAATAACGAGTGTGTCGTCAATGCCATCCAAATTATCATCTTGATTTGAATTAAAAGCGGGATCAAATGCATCATCAATACCATTTCTATTAGCATCAATCCCTGACGGTGCAACAGTCAGTTGTTCTACATTGTCACTAATTTTGTCATTGTCGCTATCAAGATCTAAGTAATCAGGTACTGAATCTCCGTCTGTATCCTTAACGTTATAAATATCGTCAACGCCATCAAGGTCATTGTCTTCTCCACCGGTAAAATCGGCATCAAACATATCGTCGATACCATCCATATCGTGGTCGAATCCTGATAAATTCGGTCTGCCATTTTCAATTAAATCAGAAATACCGTCGTTATCACTATCGCGATCTTTTTCATCGATAATGCCATCATTGTCCGTATCTAGCGCGCGTAGAACTTTAGTCGTTTGCACACTAGCCGTATTAGTACTTAAAACTTTATTAATACCCGCGGTTTCATTGCCATCATCAACAAATGAACGCTCAGTAATATCAGCAATACCATCGTTATCATCATCTTTATCGATTACATCAAGCACTGAGTCGTTATCGCTGTCAGCATTACTTCCGTGACCCAGTACTTGGGTATCGCCATCAACACTGTCATCAATCCCATCGCCATCGATATCTGCTGTTATATCAACTTGACCATCATTATTGTTGTCAAAGGCGCCATGGGCATTATCTTGAATATCATAAGTACCATCATTGTTTTTGTCTGAGTCTAAATGGTCAGGAATGTTATCTTCATCAGTATCAACAACTTGTGTAATTAAAGGTGCACCAACATCAATAATGCCGTCTCTATTATCATCTTGAACATTCGCTTCTAAAGTATCAGTGTCACCATCGTTGTCGCTATCAAGGTCATTCATATCTATAACGCCATCAGCGTCTGTATCTATGAAAGTAAAGTTATCGATAATTCCGTCACTGTTTGCATCTATCGCGTTTGAAAGATCAGCGTCAAACGTATCGTCAATGCCATCATTATCATGATCGAAACCTGATACTTG
This sequence comes from Cognaticolwellia beringensis, assembly GCF_002076895.1. NCBI lineage: Bacteria > Pseudomonadati > Pseudomonadota > Gammaproteobacteria > Alteromonadales > Colwelliaceae > Cognaticolwellia > Cognaticolwellia beringensis. The sequence goes on along the minus strand of NZ_CP020465.1, from coordinate 618,985 downwards.
AGCTTCAATGCCATCTCGAATACCATCGCTGTCACTATCTATATCAAGGTGGTCTGGTATAAAGTTCTGGTTGTGATCATTAAGTAAGATTAACAAATCATTGATACCGTCATTATCAGCATCTAAACCATTGGTTTGATCAGCGTCATAGGAATCGATAATTCCATCATTATCACTATCTGCATCACCGGTTACACTTTGGTCATATCTATCCCAAATACCGTCATTATCTATGTCTGTGAAGCCTATAAAAGCTTCAATTGCATCAGGAATACCATCACCATCTGAATCTTTATCCAAGTAATCTGCAATACCGTCATTATCCGTATCTATCGCTTGATAGGTAATGCCATCACCGTCAGGATCATCTCCACCTATGTCGGCATCAAATATGTCATCAATACCATCTTGGTCACTATCATTGCCAGACAGTCTTGCTTCAAAGCCATCAACAATGCCGTCATTATCACTGTCTGGGTCTAGGGCGTTGATAATGCCATCATTATCAACATCGGTATTACCTTCAATTACATCAGGGATGCCATCCATATCTTCATCACTACTTGAGTCCTGGAAGTTGGGTATGTTGTCGCCGTCATCATCGCCAATCCCTTCTACGCTATCTAGAACACCATCACTATCAGAGTCTGTATCTTGAGCGTCCGGAATGCCGTCATTGTCTGTGTCACCATAGCCTTCATCTAGGTTTGAAATACCATCATTGTCTTCGTCAAGACTTACAGTTTTAGAAAAATAAATGATGCTCAAGTTTTCTGCTTTGTCTTCAGCTTCTGCTCTAAGATCGTAAGTTCCTTCAGGTAAAATAACTGAACTTTCACAGACCCATGAATTTTCATTAACTGGGGCGACACATAAGGTATTGTCCGTTGATTCTATAATTGTTACTTCAGTACCATCTTCTGTGTCAGATGTACCACTAAATATCAGCGCATTTTCTTGACTATAAATAACTCTATCAATAGTGAATATTGGCTTTTCTGTATCTTTATCAATTGCAACTGGAGAGGCACTCCCTATATTTCCAGCATTATCAGTTTGGTTCGCATTAATAGTCACTACTGATAAGCCATCAGTAACAGCTCTCATATTCTTATTTAAGGCCCACTGGCCTGCGTCACAATTTACAGAATTTGAATTTAAGTTATTAATTTTTACAACGACCGAGTTGCCATCATCACTACATGTTCCTTCAAATTTGTAATTTGACTGATTAACAATATTAACTGTCACGGTTTTAAAGATAGTTAACTCAGGAGGTTCAGTGTCATATAGGCTAGTCACTTGAGCCGCCATCGTGTTGAGATTGCCATTGTTGTTTTGTGCCACATTAGCATTGACATTCAAGGTGATTTCGCCATCGGCTATCGGTGAAATTAATGCTGTATAGCTACTGCCATTAATATCGATAAAGGTACTGATGATTGCATTTGTTACGCTGATATCACTCATAGTAAAATCAATAACTGATTCACTAAAGGTAAAAATCGCGATGAATTCAATATTGGTATTAGCCGGAACATTTTGAATTTGTACCGATGGACGGCTGGCATCATATTGACTGGTCACTTGCGTGGCGGCCGTATTGAGATTACCCGCAATATCTTGGGCAACATTGGCATTAACACCCAACGTCACCGCGCCATTGGCCGTTGGCGTGATCAAGGCGGTATAACTACTGGTACTGACAATAATGAAGGTACTGACCGTCGCATTAGTGACTGTAATATCAGTGGGAATAAAGTCAATCACCGGCTCACTAAACGTAAAGGTAGCGGTGAATGGTGCGCTGCTATTCGCCGGGACATTTTGAATTTGTACTGACGGACGCTTACCATTAAAGGTACTGCTCACTTGCGTGGCCGCCGTATTGAGGTTAATACTGAGATCTTCAGCCACATTCTCGTTAATATTCAACGTCACCACACCGTCAACAATCGGAGTGATCAACGCGGTATAATTACTGCCACTAACCGGTATAAAATCACTGACCGTGGCGTTAGACACGCTAATATCATTGAGAATAAAATTGCTCACCGGCTCACTGAACACTATGGTGGCGGTGAATGCCCCGTTGGTGTTTTCAGGAACATTCTGAATCGCAACCGATGGGCGCAGGGTGTCATAATTACTGCTCACTTGCGTGGCAGCCGTATTAAGATTGCCACTGATATCTTGTGCGACATTAGCATTGACGTCTATGGTCACTACACCATTCGCCGTAGGGGTGATCAAGGCAGTATAGAGACTGCCACCGAGAGAAATAAAGTTACTGGCCGTACCGTTACTGACACTGATATCACCGATGATGAAGTCGGTGACAATTTTATCAAAGGCAAAGGTGGCAATAAACGCCGCTTTGGTGTTTTCAGGGACATTTTGAATAGCAACCGATGGACGGCTGGCATCATATTGACTGGTCACTTGCGTGGCCGCCGTATTAAGATTACCCGCGATATCTTGGGCAACATTGGCATTAACATCCAACGTCACCGCGCCATTGGCCGTTGGGGTGATCAAAGCGGTATAACTACTGGTACTGACAATAATGAAGGTACTGACCGTCGCATTAGTGACTGTAATATCAGTAGGAATAAAGTCAATCACCGGCTCACTAAACGCAAAGGTAGCGGTGAATGGTGCGCTGCTATTCGCCGGGACATTTTGAATTTGTACTGACGGACGCGTACCATTAAAGGTACTGCTGACTTGCGTGGCCGCCGTATTTAAATTAATACTGAGATCTTCTGCCACATTCTCGTTAATATTCAACGTCACCACACCCTCGGCTATAGGGGTGATCAACGCGGTATAATTACTGCCACTGACCGGTATAAAGTCACTGACCGTCGCGTTAGACACACTAATATCATTGAGAATAAAATTGCTCACTGGCTCACTGAACACTATGGTGGCGGTGAATGCCCCGTTGGTGTTTTCAGGAACATTCTGAATCGCAACCGATGGGCGCAGGGTGTCATAATTAGTACTCACTTGCGCGGCCGCGGTATTCAGGTTGCCACTGAGATCTTGGGCAACATTTTCGTTAACATTTAAGGTCACCACACCGTTCGCCGTTGGCGTGATCAAGGCGGTATAGAGACTGCCACCGAGGGAAAGAAAATCACTGGCCCTACCGTTACTGATACTGATATCACTGCCGATAAAACCGGTGACAATTTTATCAAAGGCAAAGGTGGCAATAAACGCCGCTTTGGTGTTTTCAGGCACATTTTGAATAGCAACCGATGGACGGGTGGCATCATACTGACTGGTCACTCGCGTGGCCGCCGTATTAAGGTTACCCGCGATATCTTGTGCGACATTGGCATTCACATCTAACGTCACCGCGCCATTGGCTGTTGGGGTGATCAAGGCCGAATAGCTACTGGTACTGACAATAATGAAGGTACTGACCGTCGCATTAGTAACCGTAATATCAGTGGGAATAAAGTCAATCACTGGCTCACTAAAGGCAAAGGTCGCGGTGAATGGTGCGCTGCTATTCGCCGGGACATTTTGAATTTGTACTGACGGACGCGTACCATTAAAGGTACTGCTGACTTGCGTGGCCGCCGTATTTAAATTAATACTGAGATCTTCTGCCACATTCTCGTTAATATTCAACGTCACCACACCCTCGGCTATAGGGGTGATCAACGCGGTATAATTACTGCCACTGACCGGTATAAAGTCACTGACCGTCGCGTTAGACACACTAATATCATTGAGAATAAAATTGCTCACTGGCTCACTGAACACTATGGTGGCGGTGAATGCCCCGTTGGTGTTTTCAGGAACATTCTGAATCGCAACCGATGGGCGCAGGGTGTCATAATTACTGCTCACTTGCGCGGCCGCGGTATTCAGATTACCACTGAGATCTTGGGCAACATTTTCGTTAACATTTAAGGTCACCACACCGTTCGCCGTAGGGGTGATCAAGGCGGTATAGAGACTGCCACCGAGAGAAATAAAGTTACTGGCCGTACCGTTACTGACACTGATATCACCGATGATAAAACCGGTGACAATTTTATCAAAGGCAAAGGTGGCGATAAACGCCGCTTTGGTGTTTTCAGGGACATTTTGAATAGCAACCGATGGACGGCTGGCATCATATTGACTGGTCACTTGCGTGGCCGCCGTATTAAGATTACCAAAAAGATCTTGGGCGACATTCTCATTGATGTCTATAGTCACGGCGCCATTGGTCGTCGGTGTGATCAAGGCGGTATAGCTACTGGTACTGACAATAATGAAGGTACTTACCGTCGCATTGGAGAGCGTAATATCAGTGGGAATAAAATTGATCACTGGCTTACTGAACGCAAAAGTTGCGGTAAATGCACTGTTACTATTAGCTGGTACATTTTGAATTTGTACTGACGGACGCGTGCTATTAAAGGTACTGCTCACTTGTGTGGCGACCGTATTGAAATTTCCAGCCGTATCTTGTGCGACATTGGCACTAACGTCTACAGTTACTGCGCCATCAGCAGTCGGTGTGATCAACGCCGTGTAGTTACTACTATCGACATCGATAAAGTTACTGGCAATACCGTTACCGACCAATATATCAGTAATAATAAAGTCAGATACCGGCTCACTGAATGCAATGGTTGCGGTAAAAGCACCGCTGCTATTAGCAGGTACATTTTGAATAGCGACTGATGGGCGAGTCGCATCATATTGGCTAGAAACCTGAACTGCTGCGGTATTAAGATTACCGCCGCTATCTTGTGCAACATTAGCATTAACATCTAAAGTCACTGCGCCATCAACAGTTGGTGTAATCAACGCCGTGTAGTTACTACCGTCAACATCACTAAAGTTACTAGCAATGCCGTTACCTACCAATATATCAGTCAGAATAAAGCCAGTCACAGGCTTACTAAACGCAAAGGTTGCGGTAAAAACAATTTTCGAATTGGCAGGCACATTTTGAATTTGTACTGATGGACGACCGGCAGTAAATGTACTGCTCACTTGTGTGGCCGCCGTATTGAGATTTCCAGCTGTATCTTGTGCGACATTGGCGTTGACATCTAAAGTCACTGCGCCATCAGCCGCCGGTGTGATCAAGGCGGTATAGTTGCTGCTATCAACTGTCGTAAAATTGCTAGCAGTGCCGTTACCCACTGAGATATCAGCAAGAATAAAATCAGTCACTGGTTCACTGTAGGCAAAAGTTACCGTAAAAGGACTGTTGCTATTAGTCGGTACATTTTGAATTTGTACGGTAGGTTGGCTTAAGTCGATTGTTAATTCAAACGTGCTTTGATCAGAAACACTATCAACACCATTAGTTACTGTTGCGTCAACATTGTAAACACCTTCTGGCATAGAGTCTTCTGGAGGTACAGTTAACGACCATTGATTTTCAGTGACGACAAAATCGATACCTTCCTGATAGGTAATGTTGTTCAATACAATATTTAACTGCTCTGAATCTACTGTCGAACGATAAGCCAAACCACTGAGCAAAGGAGTGGTATCAGATGTATTTGCGCTATTAACTGTTGGGATACAACTATCACCATTTAGCGCAAAGACTTTCTGTGTAGCATTACCGATACTGATACCTAACCCTTCAGCAGTTGGGTCAGCAAAATTAGTCACAATATCACTAATAACGGGTGATAAAATATCATCAACAACAAGGCTACGAATCAAAGCTAAAAGCAATGTCGTATCCACCAATGTAGGATCTGGAGTCGTTGAAAGCACTGTATTGCTTAGTAGAGAAGACAGCAGTGAATTAATAACTCCAACACCCGCCGTAGTAGTTTTGCTTTCAGGAAAAGGAGCTATAAAATCAAGGCTTTCTAGAGCCCCATTAACATTCGCATTAGCACGTGCTTCTAATGCTATAGTTTCATTAGCAAGACCTAAGTGAATATTAATACTACCTATAACTACTGGTGCGACTTCGGTTGCATAATCAATATCACTGGTTAAGCTCCTATCATTAAAATCGACAGCACTAATTTGACCTAAGTATAAACTTGCAACTCCTGGGGTTACATTTAAGCGTAAAGTTTGCGTTAAGTATGACAGCTGTTCAACTGTGCCATTGGCTCTTGAAACATCGGCATACAATTCAAAATCAGTAAGATTTACGGCAACATTTGCTAAGCCTAAAGATAAAGGAGCTGCAGCTACGTCTACAAGATCAGCGAATATCTTCAGTCTGATAGATGAAGTAGTAAATGCTGTACCAACAGATCCGCTGACTAACTTAGGCCCTTCAACAGCGATGATAGCGGCAGAGATATCGCTAAGAGAAACAGACAAGCCACCAAAAGTGCCATCAAGCCCAAGTGCGGATAAATTTAAAGAAATATCTTCTGCACTAATGGCATTTTGATGATTAAATGCCTGTAAAATCAGCATATGAAAATCGAGAACATTGACTGTTGTCGACAATACCGCGCTATCTTCAACATTTAAATTAATAACATCGAGTAATGAAAAAGTATTGGCAGGCACCACAAGTTTAATATCTTCCAGTGTGGCAATGGCAACCGTGTTACCACCTTGGCTTTGCAGAACAGTAATCGCAGCATCAATTGCTTGCGTGAGGGTTATGTTGGCAGCAACAGCATCTGATTTATTAGCGACACTCAGATCAACCACTAATGTATCAAGATAACTTTCTAAATCTATTCCAGCACTTAGCAAACTACTATATTCGGTATCGGCAACTGAAAGCTTTACATTTAATCCTAGCAGCCCACCAGTAATAAAGTTGAGTAACTCTGCATCTGAGATACTAATTGTAGCCACACCGCTACTCGCCACAAAAACCGACTCACAAGTTTCAATTGATTTTACATAGAATGATGTAATCAACAGTTGAAAAACTAGAACAAAACGAAAAACTCTTAGTACTTTTTTAAAATAAACATCCATATTTATTGACCACCTGCATTTTGAAACAGCTATAACACATCAAAAATTGCTCAACGTATTATTAAAGCCTAGATCAAAATTTTAAAAAGTAAAAAAATAAATAAAAATATTTTTAATAAATAAAAATGAATAAAATGATGAGTTAAAGACGGAATCAAACTTCAAAAACGTATAATTCCTTTACAGTAAAAATAATTTAATGAATTGATTTATATGCGTAACTAAACCATAACTTATCTCTATAAAAATATTGATGAACAACATAAGGTGTAAAGATTAAATTACACCTTATAACCTGAACATTTATCGACTAGGACTAATCAATAGATAAGTTTGATATTTTTTTAATAGCGATGTCATTCTTATCGATGTCTAAATGAAAGAACTATGAATCAGATCGGTTGGATATAGTATTAAAAATGAATAGCAATATGTAACTTGATAAAGCTCTGTTTTGGGGCGGGAAGTTTTACAAATTCAAATATAGCGATTTAACTTCGATGGCGTTTTTTTGGCCTTTTTACAAAAAAAATAATTATGGCTATTTAAACCACACCTTACCGCCAATAAACTTATAAGCTGGCAAACCCCGAATCAAAGCCTCTCGAGCAAATGGTTTTTGGCATTTTGGGCAAATACAAGACTCAAGCGTGTAATCTTGATTTATCCGTTCTTTAAAACTTTTGACTAGTGCGCCTTTGCCGCCCTTCCGATATTTAAATAATAAGAAATTACAGCTAGCGCAAAAAATATCGACTGTTTTAGTTGGGCCCTTTTTATTAGGTTTTGCCATAAAATAATTTTACTCGGGTACGCTATATTTCGGGTTGATTTACGCCAACATCGGAATAATTTATGTTTCTAATAGGTGTAGCAATTTTACCATATTTGGAACTCCAAAATATAATACATATCACCATCATGAACACAGATAAATTAAAGCTATCAACCATACGAATTTTTAATTAACTTCATACATCCCATGAAAGTGGCTATTTATCGGTAACAGCTTGCCCATTAAGAAAATAAACGCTAGCGTAAAGTTATAAATCTGACTGCTCTAACGAGGCAGCACATTGACGCCAGACAGGAAACAATATGAACTTTAATAAAAGAACTTTTTTAAAAGCCAGTGCTGCAAGTGTTGCCACTATGACAATTGCAGGGCAAACGCTTACATCTTCTAGCCTTGCTGCAGCTTCCAATGTTCAAGCTAATACAAATAAAAACCAATCATCAGCACTAAAAACAATAACAAATACAGTCAAAGGCATTAGTAAAAACGAGCGATTCGAGCGCATTAGCCATGCACAAAAATTAATGCACCAACTTGATATTTCTGCGCTGATCCTTGAGCCTGGTGCTGCCATGGACTATTTTTCAGGAGTACAGTGGTGGCGTAGTGAACGCTTAACAGCCGTTATTATCCCACGTGAAGGCAACATATCTGTTGTTTGCCCTTTTTTTGAAGAGCCTAGCGTGCGTGAAAGTTTAGCGGTAGGTGATGATATTCGTGTTTGGCAAGAGCACGAAAGTCCGTTCATATTAATCCAGAAAATATTAAAAGATGCAGGCTTGGATAAGGGTAAAGTAGCCTTTGAAAACTCTGTGCGGTATTTCGTTATGAGCGGTATTATGGCACAGCTTTCTCACATGCAACATGTCAGTGCCGAGCCCGTAACTCGAGGCTGTCGAATGTATAAAAGCCAACACGAACTTGAGTTAATGCACAAAGCGAACGAAGTCACTTTACTTGCCTATGCCGATGTATTTTCAAAGCTCAAGGCTGGTATGAGCCAAAGCGATGTAAAGTCATTAATGCACACAGCCCAAGGGCAATTAGGCGGAAAAGGTGCATGGAATATGGCGCTTTTTAATCAAGCCAGTGCTTATCCGCACGGCACTAAACAAAAGCAGACATTAACCGAAGGCTCCGTTGTCTTAATGGATTGCGGTTGTAATGTTCATGGTTATCAATCTGATATCAGCAGAACTTTTGTCTTTGGAGAGCCAAGCAAGCGTCAACGTGATGTTTGGCAAACCGTTAGACAAGGCCAAGAAATAGCCTTTGAACAAGCAAAAATAGGCACACAAGCGGGTTTAGTTGACGATGCCGTACGTGAATTTTATCAAAGTAAAGGTTTTGGCCCAGGCTACAAATTGCCTGGATTATCGCATCGAACCGGACACGGTATTGGCATGGAAGGACATGAGAGCGTAAACTTTGTCCATGGTGAAACGGCCATATTAAAACCAGGCATGTGTTTTTCGAATGAGCCCGGCATTTATATTCAAGGCGAGTTCGGCGTTCGCCTAGAAGACTGCATTTATATGACCAAAAAGGGCCCGCAATGGTTCACTATGCCGCCATCATCGTTGGATGATCCCATCGGAAAATTAATTAAACTGAGCACAACATAAAACAGTACTTTAGTTTTAATAAGCCAATACCTTGGTAACAATTTTTATACACTTTGTTCATACTTTAGCTTTGCAACCGACCTACCGGTCGGTTAAACTAACGCTATTCTGTTACTAAGGTGTTTTAAGGTATCCTCATGAGAGACTCAGAGCAAACTCGTCAAAAAATATTAGAAGTTAGCGCCGATGAAATCCATAAAAAAGGTTTCACCGCAACCAGCTTATCTTGTATTTTAGCGCGCTGTGAAATATCAAAAGGAGCGTTATACCACCACTTCGCTAATAAAATGGAACTTGGCTACGCGGTATTTGAAGAGGTTTACGCCCCTGCATTTATTAAACTATGGCAACCAACGGTAGAAGCCGACGATCCCATAGAAGGCTTGTGCGAGTTTTTCAGTGCGATGTCTAAAAACATGACGTGCGATGAACTAGTATGCGGATGCCCTTTAAACAACCTATGTCAGGAGATGTCTGGTGTAGATGAAGGCTTTCGAATTAGAATACTTGCGATGCAACAGCAATTAAATTTATTAATTGCCACCAACTTGTCACGTGTTAGCCAGCAATTACAACCCGAGCTTGATTTTAGTCAGGTTGCTTACTTTATTGTCTCAACATTTCATGGCTCTTCAAGTTTAAGTAAAAGCTCATTAAACAAAGAGTTATTTGTCAAAGTCATTAAAGAGCTTTGTCGTTACATGCGACAATTAAAACGCTAAGTTAAAATTAACTCCACCTATAGATAACAATTCTTAACACTTTATCGACTATCTTAATCCTAAATGCTATTTACAGACCGAGCGGTCGGTATGTATAATAACCACAATTCTGAATCACTTTAATTTAACTGTATTTCCCAAGGACCATCATGAAAAAGCTCTTAGTACTGTTTGTATTACTCACTAACTTTATACAAAGTAGTATCGCAGCTGAGACTACGCCAGCAGTTTCGCCCTATCAAGTAATAGAAGTAACAGGTAATAACCTATTCACTAAAATTGCTAGTAATCAAGATGCTTTAAAAAAATTCCCTGAACTAATGCGAGATATTGTTGAAGAAGAATTAATGCCATCGGTTGATTACCAATATGCAGCCTTTAAAATTCTAGGTAAACATTTACGAAATACAACCAAAGAGCAACGCGTAAACTTTATTACCGCCATGCGCTCATACTTGGTTCGCACTTACGCGAATGCATTAACACAGTACAGCAACCAAAAAGTATTATTTGAACCGGAAGCTAAGTTAAAAGAGAATGCAAAATCAGCTTCTGTTGATGTTAAAATTATCGATTCAGGCAAGCCTGATATAAAAATTACTTTTCAAATGCGCAAAGACACACAATCACAAGAATGGAAGGCTTACGATATGATTGTTGAAGGTATATCCTTAATTAGCAGTAAACAATCTGAGTTGAACCGTAGAATATCTGATTTGGGCTTAGACCAAGTCACCCTCGAACTTGCTTCAATCGCAAGTTAATACTTAGCAAACTATCGCGAATAAAAAGCCCGCATAACCTGTAAAGTTAAGCGGGCTTTTTTGATCACGATGTAAAAGTATTATTCTGGAGCTGAGCTTATCGTCATTTCCGTCACTTTATTCGCTTCAATATCCGCTTCAGTAAAACGTAAAGGCCTAAGTTGCGGTTGTTGTGAATAGAGTAAGCTTTGATCTAAGTTATGGTCGCTGCCGTATTCTGATGACTGTGAGTAACTCAATAAACCCCTAGCTACTGGGCCTTCATCGGTAAAGTTGACTACTGTCATCCAACTACTGCCATAATTAATGTGATAACCGCTACCTTCAGCACTTAAAATAGAGTCGCTATTTTGTGCTGGGTAAACATGACGGGGGATTAATGAGCCATCATTTCCTGTTCTCGTACTAAAGACATTAAAACCGCCTTCTATATTGTGCGCGCCAGCCCAAGGTATTTTTACGCCCGATGCACTACCATCAGGTAAACTACGTTCAACAAACTGCACAGAGCCCAATGTTGCATCTAAAGCTAAGCCCGCTGATTCAACATTGAGAATAGCTTGTGCAAATTGCTCTAACGTTGTGTTGTTATTCATTAAGCCATTCGGAGTGCTTGTTGCGTTTTCAACATTGAAGTTATTAAGCCATTGTGGGTTTTTATCGAATAGAAAAGCAAACTCTCTAAATAAATGCGCTGAACTACTATCTTTATTCATAGTGCCATCCCATAACGACAAAGCTGTGCAACCTGCGCTTATATCGACATTCTCAGCACCAACAGTAACAGCTGTGCTACCTTGCGCTTGGCATATAGCTAATAGTTCTGTCAGTATATTTTCAGCAAGATAATTTCGATTACTGAATAAGGCTTGTTCAACCTCTGTAGGATTAAATAAACCATCACTGCCAGCAGCATCCACTAATAACTTGTGTGCCATACGAGAGCGTAATGACTGTTGGTTATCTACGTCACCATATAAAGGAGAAACGCCGGTTATTGGTGCATTAATATTGGTAAGCCAATAACTGTCATTTGAGTTTTGTACATAATCAGTACCTGAATATTGTGGTGCATTTTCATAAGGAACAGCACGCTCAAAATCAAATGCAGATAAAAAACCCGGTAAAATAGTAAAGCCAGCGGCTTGTTTTGCGCCAATAAGTAAAGGGTTAGTGGTCATTTCATTAATTGCTGAAGCGGTTAAGTTGGGCACCGTTGAATCATCAATATAGAAAACATTACCTTCGCTATCGGCCGACATTGTATTGTTAAAAATTACGCCGTCGTAGTCTTTAAAAGCTTGTTTAAATTCAGCAATATTACCGGCTAAATTCATCGCTAACCAATGATCAATTATATCGACATTACCCAAATTAGCATCTTTAATAGCAAAAGCATTACCACCGGGGCCCCATTCAAAACTCCCTGGTACAACCACCATAGGACCATGATGAGTAGCATAAGTCATTTTCGATAACTTGATGGTTTGGCCAGGTGCAACTGCAACATCGATGGAAATTTCTTTACTGGTGATTAAACGATTGGTTCCATCTATAACTTGCGACATTTGCGCAGCATCGTTCGGGTTCAATGTTAGCTGATAAACCACGAAATGTTCAGCCGATGAAAAGGTATGTGTCCAAGCAACATTTTCATTAAAACCAATATTTACCACACCAGGAACACCGGTAAGCGAACCGCCCATCACATTTAAATGATCAGGTATAGTAATATGAAACTGCCAAAAACGTAAATTACCTGTATGTGGAAAGTGTGGGTTTGCCAACACCATTCCTTTGCCGTTTTCTGTTTTATCTTTACCTAAGCCCCAGCCGTTTGATCCTAAATCACTTGGATTTTTTTCAGGCATTGTAATAACAGGCTTGGCATTAACAACATAATTATTAGCCGCAACATTTTGCGCATAAGGTGCGAAGCTTTCTCCTGGAGGAGCAGCTAAAAACATTGGACCAAGAAAATTTGCAGCCCCTGGCAACAAAGCGATACCAAGCGAGTATGTCATCATATCGATATTGCTGATCGGCTGAACCCAAGGCATGTTGGCACATGCAGCGTCTATATTAGCTACCCCGGTATCGGCTAGGTATTTATTATAACCTTGCGCATAACCCGATAATAACGCTTGGCTATTAGCTGAAAGTGCATTTATATTTTGTTCTGCATGCGCTCTTATGCCTAATGTTAGAAAGCCAAAGTCATTAATTAAGTGCTCAGAATCACCCGAAGCAGGCACCAAGTCTGGGCCGTAATATTTTGCTCGCTGTGAATTATATTTGATAATTTGGTCGGCTAGCACACAAATATTATCTTTAGCGAAAGCATAGCCAACACCATAGGACATACTTTCTAGATTGTCGGCCTTAATATGAGGCACACCATAATCTGTCCAACGAATATTTGCCGATAATACGCCGTCATCATCAAATGATGGCACAGGTGTAGCGACTACTGGTGGCGCAATTGGCGTAGGAATTTCAGGTTCTGGCGTTCCTATATAGGTATAATCACCGCCTCCACATGCGGATAATACTGAAATTAACCCTATGATTGAAATAGGCTTTATTGTATTTTTTATTGAATAATTCAAAATAAACTCCCTTTAACTTCTATTATTTTTATCATACGTTAAACTTTACTTACCTCGCCATACTTGCACAATAAACCATCAACCTCAAATGATTATTATTTGGTAATATTCATCAAAAATTTGCTTACTTTCACGGAAAATATAGCTCTATCTGTTTACTAGCAGTAGTCAGCATTCATACAAATGGGGTATTTAGCATATGTTTTTATTTAAATATAAAAATTTAAATGCGAACTTTATAAAAGCTTTGTTCATGAGATATTTGCTAGGTGGGTTTTACTATACTTATACTAACCTTGATATAAAGAGTCGAAGTCTGGAATATTACTTTCCCAAATGGGCGTATCTTTACCAATATATTCTTGCACTGCATCAAAAAATAACCGAGTTCTTACGGGCAAGTCTCGATGTGGATATATTGCGTACATGGCACTGAAGTCTGATAACTGTATGTCCGTGAGCAGTGGGACTAGTTGCCCATCTATAACTTCATTACCTAAGATAAGCGCCGGCAGTACAACAAAAGCAGTACCTGAAAGTGCTTTTAATAACAGTACCTCACCATCATTGGCACGAAATACGCTTTTTATCATTTTTTCATTTCTATCACCTTTTTTATCTATATAGCTGATACTTGTAACTCGCAAAGCATTGCTGGTATAAGTTGCTGCAGGTAGTAATGCGAGATCGTCAATGGTATTAGGTAAACCATAAGTATCAATAAACTCGGGAGATGCAAGAATAACCAGACGATTACGGGCTAGCTTTCGCGCAATTAAGGTCGAGTCTTTGGGTTCTCCCACACGAAAAGCCAAATCAAAGCCTTCGGCAACAATATCAACAACACGGTCTTCCAAACGTAATTCGACTTCAACCTGAGGAAAACGTTTCTGAAAATCATTAATAACCGGTTGTAAATAGAGTTTTGCTATGATGGTAGACGAGGTGATTTTTAACACCCCTCGTGGTTCTTGATGATAGTTTTCAGCTAACCTGATGGTATGCCCAAGCAGTTCTCGTAATTCACGAGATTTTTTTATCATTTCGGCGCCAGCAGCCGTAAGCGAAAAAGAACGTGTTGTTCTATTTAGCAGCCTTACGCCCAAGTCATCTTCCAGTCGACTTATTTGCTTTGAAATCACCGAGCGGTCAATGTTTCTGCTTTCTGCAGCACTGGAGAATGATCCTAATTCAACTACATCTAACAACATTAATAACCGACTTGTAGTATCCATTACCCACTCTTTAATAATCTTATTGGTGTCATTCTGGCACTAATGAAATTAAAAATCTATGCTTTTTATCCACACATTGGTTCCGTATCATGCACGCCATGAAACTTAAGTATATTATTTCGAGCCAGACGAGAACTCTTATGAACAAACACATTTTTATTGCCGCTATCATCACCATTAGTTTAGCTGTAACAGGCTGTACTGAAGAGCCTGAGAAAAAGACAGCATCGCAGCCATTACAACCTATAGATGTTGCCGAGGTATTAGTTAAACCCGTACAAAACTGGCATGTTTATACTAGCCGTCTAGAGTCTCCTGAAGAAGTAGCGTTAATGCCACGTGTGTCTGGTGTTATTGACCGTATTGCTTTTAAAGAAGGTGATAACGTAAAACAAGGCGATTTATTGTTTCAACTTGATAACCGCCCTTTTGCAGCTGTAGTTGCGAGCCTAGAAGCTCAAATTCTTAGTGCAAATGCAGCATTAGACCAAGCAAAAAGTGAAGCCAAACGTGCCATACGCTTAACAGAACGCAATGCTATATCAACAGAACAAGCACAAGCTCGCACTTCAACTTTACATCAGCGTGAAGCACAATTAGCGGCATTACAAGCTCAGCTAACCTCAGCACAACTTGATTTAGAATTTACGGCTATTCGTTCACCTATAAATGGTGTTATTTCAAGAGCAAATATCACCCGTGGTAATAACGTACTTGCGGGTCAAAGCATACTAACGTCAATCGTTTCTAATCATGAAATGTATGCCTATTTTGATATTGATGAGCGTACTTGGAATAATTCATTTGCTGATGTTACTGCGGCAAGCAAACAGCAAGTTGTTATGCAAAAAATAGGACAACAAGCCTTTACCCATGAAGGTTACATCAACTTCATTGATAACCGTATTAATGCGTCAACAGGTACTTTAAGAGTTCGTGCTATTTTTGAGGGGCAACATAGTGAAGTAAACGACCAATTACGTGCTGGATCATTTGCTCGTATTAAGCTCGCTGCTAACGCGATAACGAAGCAAATTATTATTCCTGAACGTGCCATAGGTACAGACTTGAAAAATCGCTTTGTACTTACGGTCGGTGAAAACAACGTTTTGGAATATAAGCTTATCGAAGTTGGTGAACGTTACGGAAAATTACGTGCGATTACTTCAGGTTTAAATAAAGGCGACATTATCGCTGTCAACGGCCCCGCTCGCGTTGGACCTGGCATGCCAATAAATCCGACGACCGTCACCATTGATACAACCGATATAGCCTTTACTTTGTCTTCAATGGACGATGTAAGCCTTATAGCTAAACACTAAGAGCTGATCATGAATTTTTCTCACTTTTTTATTCAGCGCCCTATTTTTGCGGCCGTACTATCGCTCATTATTTTGATCGGTGGTGGTATTTCATTATTCCAATTACCGATCAGTGAATACCCTGAAGTTGTACCGCCTACGGTTGTTGTATCGGCTAGTTATCCTGGCGCAAACCCAACCGTTATTGCACAAACAGTAGCCACACCACTTGAGCAAGAGATTAACGGCACTGAAAACATGCTGTATATGTTTTCACAAGCCACCAGTGATGGCCGCATGACCTTAACGGTTACCTTTGCATTAGGTACCGATTTAGACCGAGCACAAGTGCAAGTACAAAACCGTGTAAACAGTGCATTACCGCGTTTACCTGAAGAAGTTCAGCGTTTAGGTGTAGTCGCCGAGAAGTCATCACCTGACTTAACCATGGTAGTACATTTATATTCACCTGAAAAAACGCACGATACCGCTTATTTATCTAACTATGCCGATTTAAACATTAAAGATGAAATTGCGCGTTTACCGGGCGTTGGCGACATCCGCTTATTTGGCGGTGGTAAATATGCAATGCGTGTATGGTTAAACCCAGATGTACTGGCATCACGTGGACTTACCGCGACGGATGTTGTTACGGCTTTACGTGCTCAAAACCAACAAGTAGCTGCAGGTAGTTTAGGTGCGCAACCTATTTCGAATGACAGCCAATTTCAAATATTATTAAATGTTAAAGGTCGATTAAATAGCATTGAAGAATTTGAACAAGTTATTATTAAAGTCGGTGAGCAAGGTCAGTTAACCCGTTTATCTGACGTGGCTCGTGTTGAATTAGGCCAAGACTCATACTCGCTTAGAGCTGAGCTTGATAACCAACCCGCTTTAGCTATGCCTATTTTTCAACGTCCGGGCTCAAATGCTATCGAACTGTCTGATCAAGTACGTGAAACCATGGCGCGCTTATCAAAAGATTTTCCTGCCGGTGTTGAATACGACATTGTATACGACCCAACAGTATTCGTACGTGGCTCTATTGACGCGGTTATCACCACATTACTAGAGGCTATTGCGCTTGTTGTTATAGTTGTTATTGTATTTTTGCAAACATGGCGTGCGTCTATCATTCCATTAATTGCCGTACCTGTTTCATTGATTGGTACCTTTGCTGTCATGCAATGGCTAGGTGTATCGATAAATACTCTGTCACTATTTGGCCTAGTGCTCGCCATCGGTATTGTGGTTGATGACGCCATTGTTGTAGTAGAAAATGTTGAGCGTAACATCGAAAAAGGCTTATCACCGCTTGAAGCAACCCGCGTTGCCATGACTGAAGTCACCGGACCTATTATTGCGATTGCACTTGTATTGTGTGCGGTATTTATTCCGACTGCGTTTATTACCGGCTTATCAGGTCAATTTTATAAGCAATTTGCGTTGACCATTACTATCTCAACCATTATTTCAGCCTTTAACTCATTAACGTTATCGCCAGCGTTAGCGGCATTATTATTAAAACCGCATGATGCAAAACCAGATGCCTTTACCCGCTTATTGAATAAATTATTCGGTCGTTGGTTGTTTACACCATTTAACCGCGTATTTAACCGTGGTGCTAAAGGATACGAAAAGCTAGTACAAAAACTTATCCGTATGACTGTTGTTGTGATGGTCGCTTACATCGCCTTAGTTGGCGGCACGATTAAGTTATTTGACGCGGTACCTGGTGGCTTTATCCCACAACAAGACAAACAATACTTAGTCGCGATTGCCCAGTTACCTGATGCGGCAAGTCTAGATCGTACTCAAGATGTCTTGGCACAAATGCAACGTATTGCTTTAGATGTGCCGGGTGTAGCGCACACGGTCGCGTTTCCTGGTTTATCGGTGAACGGTTTTACCAATAGTCCTAACAGCGGCATTGTCTTTACGCCACTGGATAGCTTCGATAAACGTAACGATCCAAGCCTATCGGCTCAAGCTATAGCGGCGCAATTAAACCAACGTTTTGCTGCCATTGACGAAGCTTTTGTTGCGGTATTCCCACCACCGCCAATTCAAGGGTTAGGAACTACTGGCGGCTTTAAGCTCCAAATTGAAGACAGAGCTAACAAAGGCTTTGAAGCCTTATTTAATAGCTTGCAAGCCGTTATTGGTAAAGCGCAAAAAGATCCTGCATTAATGGGACTTTACTCAAGCTTTCGTATTCAAGTGCCACAAATGGATATTGATATTGACCGTGAGCAAGCACTTATTCAAGGCATTCCGTTAAATGAAGTATTTGACGCGTTGCAAATTTACTTAGGCTCAGTGTATGTAAACGACTTCAACTTGTTTGGTCGAACTTATCAAGTGAATGCCCAAGCCGATGCTGACTTTAGGTTAGATCCAGAACAGATTCTAAACTTAAAAGTACGTAATCGTGCCGGTAACATGGTGCCATTAGGCTCGGTATTAACGGTAACACCGGCCATTGGCCCCGACCGAGTAATGCATTACAACGGTTACCCAAGTGCAGAACTTAACGGCAGCCCTGCGCCAGGTTTCAGCTCTGACCAAGCACAGCTCGCTATTGAAAAAGTACTCGCTGACACATTACCCGCTGGTATTGAATATGAGTGGACAGAAGTTACGTACCAGCAAGTGCTGGCAGGTAATACTATGGTTTATATATTCCCATTAGTCGTGTTACTGGTATTTATGGTGCTTGCTGCACAGTACGAAAGCTTGCGCTTGCCATTGGCGATTATATTAATCGTGCCCATGACTATTTTCTCCGCGTTATTAGGGGTTTGGTTTGTCGGCTCTGACAACAACATATTTACCCAAATCGCGTTAATCGTGCTGGTGGCCTTAGCCTCGAAAAACGCTATATTAATGGTCGAATTTGCCAAAGATAGGCACGATAACGGTTTGTCGCATTTAGAAGCGATACTCGAGGCTTGTCGTATGCGTTTACGCCCAATTTTAATGACCTCAATTGCCTTTACTGCTGGTGTAGTGCCATTAGTGTTAGCAACCGGTGCCGGTGCAGAAATGCGTCACGCCATGGGTAATGCGGTGTTTTCTGGCATGATTGGTGTCACTGTATTTGGTTTATTGTTTACCCCCGTATTTTATATGCTTGTAACAAGTAAAAAAGCTAAAGTGCAGGAGATATCTCATGACTAAATTAGGACAAAAACTGCTTAAAAAAAGCTTTACAGCAAGTGCGATTTTAGCCGTTGTGTTTTTATCAGGCTGTGCGAGTAAAATTGACACTGTTCAAGAGCAAAACCTTGTTAGCGAGTTAATCGCTAAAGCCAACATTGCGAGCGAGTTAAGTGGCAAGTTAAGCGCTGAAGATGAAATAAACTGGTGGATAAAGCTTGATTCAAGTCAGCTAAACCAATTAGTAGCAGACGCGTTAGCCAATAACTACGATTTACAAACCAGTCAATTAACGTTGAAAAGTGCCTTAGCACGACTAGGCGAACAAAAAGCGCAATACTTACCGCAAGGTGGTGTTGCCATTGGTGCAAAACGTAGTGATGTGATTTCTACTTATGATCGTCAATCAAGCGCTAATTTAGCACTTAACTGGCAATTAGATTTATTTGGACGAATTACCGCCTTGGTTGATGCAGCAAATGCATCGGCCATGAGCCAAGCGGAACAAGTACGTTTATTACAAATAGAAGTCGTATCTTCTGTAGTAAAAGGTTTCGTGAGCTATCAAGGTAATGTTGAAAAGCAGCACATAATTGCCATGCAAATTGATGCACTTACGCAAGGCATTGATGTATTGCAAGCACGGGTTGATGAAGGCGTAGCTAACGATCTCGATTTAAACAGAACCATGGCCCAACTTAGGCAGCAGCAAGCATTAATACCGGCGATTAAATACGCTAAATATCGCGATTTATCGACCTTAGCCGTACTTACCGGCCGTTTAGCGCAAGATGTTAAGTTAGCTGATGAACAAGCTATTTTAGCGCATGAGTTTAATGTAACGCTTAGTGAACCTAATAACGCCATTGCCCTTAGACCTGATATTAGCCGTGCAATTTATGACTTTAGTCAAGCGAATAGCTTAAGTGTTTCAGCAAGCAAAGCATTATTACCAGACATAAGCTTGAGCGGATTTGCCGGCGTTCTGAGTATAAACAGCACAGGCTTTAGCGATACACAACAGCAGTGGCAAGTAGCGCCGCAACTTCAGTGGTCAATTCTCAGTTACCCGGCGCTTTTAGCACAACGAGATGCACAACAATTTTTAAGTGAAGCCGCTTATAGTGATTACCAACAAGTCGTGCTTAAGGCACTCAGTGAGAGCGAACTTGCTCTACAATTGTTGGTTAATCAAGCCCAGCAAAAACGCTTTGCCGATGAACGCTATGGCTTTGCTAACAATGCATTTTTACAAGCAGAAGCCATGTACCAAGAAGGGCAAATTCCTTACTTAGAGTTGTTAGATGCACGTCAGGATGTTTTAATAGCACAAGAAAATGCAGTTGATTTAACCATTTCATCCATGCTTGCGAAAGTAAACGCCTACCAGTCGTTTAACGGGCAATGGAGCTATGCTTTAAATCATACGAATAAATAGAGTTAAATTAATGCCAAATACAGATATTTTACCAGCACTCAAAGTACCTAAAACTATGCGAGCCATTGTTTTACCCGAAGCTAACGAAGCAATTCGGTTAAATAATGCTGAGCTAAAAGTACCTGAATGCAGTGAAAACGAACTTTTAATAAAAGTAGAGTATGTTGGCCTAAATCCTCTAGATGCACAATATGCAAAAACCGGGTTTTGTCATTGGCAATATCCACATGTGCTTGGTTTAGACGCTGTTGGTATAGTCGTTAACGCGCCGAAAGGTATTTATCCCAATATCGGCGCACGTGTTATGTGGCATGCGAGTATGGGTGAACAAGGCGTACTCAGTGAATACGCCAAAGTCCCTAACTATGCCGTATCTGTTGTGCCAGAAAGTGTCAAACCAGAACAGGCAGCAGCACTACCTTGTGCTGGTATGACTGCATTGATTTCACTCGACAAATTACAAATTACGGAGGGTGATACTTTATTAATTGAAGCAGGTGCTGGCGCAGTAGGCCAAATTGCGATTCAATTTGCTAAACAACGTGGTGCCGATGTATTTACCACTGCAGCGAAACGAAATCATAAATTAGTCAAGTCTTTAGGGGCTGACACCGTCTTTGATTATCAAGATAAAAACCTTTGTCAGAAAATTCGCCGAGAACTGGGACCACAAGGTTTTGATGCGGTACTCGACTCCCTTGGTGGTGAAGTTACCGCCCGCAATATCGAACTCATGCGTTTTTGTGGTCGCATTGCTTGTTTAAAACCATTACCTGTATTTGAACAAGAATTACTGTTTAGAAAGGCACCTAACATTAGCATAGTATCGCTTGCTGGTGCATGGCTAGCCAATAGTTTATGTGCACAACAGCGAATGAGTTTTATGAGTAATTTACTGCTTGAAAGTGTCGCTAAAGATGAGTTAAAAGTACCGGAAATTGATCTCATCGAATTTAATGCAGAGCATATTTCTACAGCGCTGAAAACTCAGTTAGCCGGTGGTTTCACTGGCAAACAAGTGGTAAAAGTCAGCATAGACTAATCTATCAGGCGTTAGTTTTACAGGTAACCAAGGTCAGTCGACAGAACAACAATATCGTGAAGACCTGTCTGGAAAAGATCAAATACGAAGACTGCCACCTAAGCAGGAAAATTCGGTAAAACCTATTTACAGAGTTGAGCCAAAATATCCTGCTAAGGCTGCGGCAGAAAGTATTGAAGGTTCAGTAGTATTAAAGTTCGATATTGACCGCACTGGCATGGTGAAAAATGTTGAAGTGGTTAACGGCTCACCCGCCTACGTGTTCGATAAAGTCGCAAAAACTGCACTAGAGCAATGGCAATATGAGCCATCAAACTCGTATCACAAAAATAACCTCGTTCAATTAGATTTTGCCATGAATGAAAATTCAGCTAAGCGGGAAAGTTTAATTGAACAAGTTAAAGTGACAAAATAGGTAAACGCTGTTAACTGTCATAAAAAAGGCTGATAACGTCACTGTTATTAGCCTTACTTGTTGAACGATACATTCAACATTATTTCAGTAAAAAATTTAATGCATTATTTATGCTCCCAACGCCATGTTATCAATCATTACCGGCAGGGAGATATTATAAATAATGCACTATTATTGCTTCATCTCAGTAATTTCTGAGCACTAAAAAGTAAATGGATTAAAGGCTAAGCGATTTTCCTTGGATTACCTCTATGAAAAATAAAACATTTAAAATCGGTATCAAGCAGCGGTTTTGAAATATGGTATCCTTGACCTACATCGCAACCAATTTCTTTAAGCTTTTGATATTGTTCTACGGTTTCTATACCCTCTGCGGTAGTTTTTATCTTTAATGCTTTGGCTAGATTAACCACAGCATCTAATATCAAGACTTTATTATTCACTTCATTTAGATCATCAACGAAGCTTTTATCTATTTTCAAATAATCTAAAGAGAATTGATGTAAGTAACTTAACGACGAATAACCGGTACCAAAATCATCCAATGCGACTAGAATATTGAGACTTTTTAAAATCTCTAAATGCTTTTTCACTGCATCAACGTTTAAAATTAAGCTTTCTTCAGTAATTTCTACGCATAGGCGGCTGGTGATCTCTGCAGATTTCAGATGTTGCTCTTGTAAATAGGTAATAAATTCTTTTGACGCAAAACCGGCAGTTGAAACATTAACATTAAGCTTAAATTTATCAGGTAACCAATCAGTCCAAAGGTTTAAATTACTTATCGCCAACTTCAGCATATAAAGATCAAGTTGAACTATTTGTCCTGATTTCTCTAAAATAGGAATAAAAGTATCTGGCTGTAAAAGTCCTAATTTAGGATGTTGCCAACGGACTAAAACTTCCGCCCCCTCTACCTCGTCGCTATCAAAACCAATTAAAGGTTGATAACGGCCAATAAATTCTTGGTTCTTAATCGCATGTTCAAAGTCATATTCAAGCTTAATATTGGTTGATTTATTTGTCTCTTGTAGTGATTCAAAAAACACATACTGATTACGCCCTTTCAACTTGGCTTGATACATCGCATGATCGGCATCAATCAATAATTGCTCTGCATTTTCAGTGGAATTATTATAGGTTGCTATGCCGATACTAAGACTACTAGAAATATTCAAGCCATCAATATTGAATGCCTCAGCCATTGCGGCAATTAAACTTTCAGTTATGCGACAAATAGTATCATGATCAATTTTACCATCCAGTAATATAGCGAACTCATCACCACCTAGACGTGCCAATGTATCCGTATTTCTTAATGTGGATTTTATAGACTTTACAATCTCAATAAGAAGTTTATCGCCAACATGATGACCATAAGTATCGTTAACTTGTTTAAACCTGTCCACATCAATAAACAAAATCGCTATATTGTCCTGACGATTATTCTGACAATGTAAAAAAGCATGTTGGATCCTATCTTTAAAAAGTGATCGATTAGGCAGGTCGGTAAGTGGATCATGTAATGCTAAAAACTCAAGTTTCTGCTTAGCCTCCATTCTTTCTATCGCATCGTTAATATGCTTTGCGACAAATGATAGAAGTTGTTTATCTTTCTCTTGGAATAAAAAATCAGTGCTATAACTTTGTACAACTACAATACCTTTATTATCGCCCGAGCCAAAAGGTACGCCTAACCATGCTTTTGGAATGCTACCTAGAATATAAAGCTCTTTGTTATCCAACATTTTTTGAATATCTTTTTCATACAATAAAAAAGGCGTATCTTTTGACAAGGTATAACCAGTAATACTTAAATTTTCCGGATCAATCCTAACTTTTTCAAAGATTTCACCTAGATCAAACTCATCAACAGCATCTTGATCAAGTTCGTCAACCGCATAAGGAAATTCAATGGTTTCTCCATCGTCTTTAAGCAAGGCAACAAAAAAGTTTTTTGCAAAAGTAAGACGCCCAATACATTGATGCAAACTCCGATAAAACTCCCCCATAGTGTTGGTTTTAAAAGTCAGTTCGGCTATTTCGAATAAGGCATCTTGAATTTTATTGGCATATTCTAAATTTTCAATAATCTCAGCTAAACCATCTTCTCTAATGATATGAGATATTTTCATCGCCGCAATAGAAGCTAACGCGGTCAGTGTTTTTAGGTGATATTCAGTGTAAAAATCAACCTGAGCATGTTCAGTGTCTATTACGCCTAATAATTGATCTTTAAATAAAATAGGTACGGCTAATTCCGACAACGTTACTTCACCATCAGCAATATAGCTTTCAAATTCTCGAGTATCTCTAACTAATATGGGTTGCTTAGTCGCCGCAACCTTACCAATAACCCCTTGATTAAAAGGAATAACCATCAAGTTAGCCGAAGTATCATTTAGCTGGGTATTACGGGTGTTATCATTGTTAATGACTTTATTCTTTTTAAAGCCTGACATTCGACTTAGTGTTTTGCCGCCTTCGTCTAAGGTATAAATAACAGCATCGTCAAAGCCAAGCTTTTCGATAATATTTTGTGCTAAATATTGCCAGACTTCATTAGGCGTATTTAGTAACAAAATATCAGTCGCAAACTGATTAGTAATAGTTAAGCTTTTTATCGTTTGTGATTTAGAGAGTTCGGACAAATTATTATGCCTAAGTTATGTATACACTTACTTCGCTTTATCGATATTTACAAACTCAACGTGCGAATTATTATTTTTTTCAATTAGAGCAAATTTTTTATCTGGTGTCTATTTAACCACACATTAAAAATTTACAATATATTAACTTTTGTATTTTACGCTATGGCTATATTTTATATTTACAAACGACTATTAATTGTAAAAATATTTAACCAAAAAAAAAGGGAAGCAGAAGCTTCCCTTTTGTTCTTAAACATTGAATTAATTACTGCTCAACTTTACTCATATCACCAGCTTTAATGATGGCAAAAGCTTCAACAGATAAATACTTGCGCATTACTTTGTTGATGTCGTCAGCAGATAGTTTTTCAATTTTCTGCTCATACTTTTTAGCAAACTGCATGGTGCGATCTAAACGTAAATTAGAGTTTAAAGCGCCAGCTAATTCTCGGTCTTGCGAGCGACTAACTTTACGCCCTTGTAATAAACCAGACTTAGCAGCGGTTACTTCTTTGTCAGTAAAGCCGTCTTTTAATAAACGTGCAATTTCTTCTTTAAAGCCTAATTCAACTTTCGCTAAGTTTTGTGGCGCACAGATAGCATATGCACCTAATGAAGCTCGCTCGTCAAAATCACTGATATTGATAAATGACCCAGCACCATAGCTTAGACCGTCTTTTTGACGTAAGCGCATCGCTAAGCGGCTATTTAAGAAACCACCACCTAACATATAGTTACCAATAGTCAAAGCCGGTGCATCAACATGCTCTTGTCCAACAGGAAGACTTATTGAAGCGACAAAAGTGGCGTTTTCTTTATCTGGTGTATTAAAGTCCATCGCTGCGTTTGAAAGCTTTTTATACGGAGCATCAATACGATTATATGCATTTGAACTCTGCCAATTAGCCGTTACTTCATCTAATACTTTAGTAGATTCAACTTTATCAAAGTCACCAACAATGGTGATTTGCATGCTATTTGAACCATAAAAGTCGTCATGAAAACGTTTAATATCAGCTAAGGTTGTTGCATTTAATGCAGCTAAATCTTCCTCAAAAGTTCCTGTATAGTTAGGATGTCCTTTTGGAAATGGGCTTTGATGACGGCTGTAAGCGCGAAATGCAATCGCTTGTGGGTCTTGTAATTGCTGTTCAATGCCAACTTTCGCCTCGCTTTTGTATAACTCAAACTCTTTCTCATCAAAAGTAGGCTTTTGCAATACTTCAGCAACTAACTTTAAGGTATCGTTTAAGTTTTTACGAGTTGTATTAACCGTCACAAAAGCACTAGTGTTATCACCTCCAATACTGACTTGTGCTTCTAATTTATCAAATGCTTCTTTTAGCTGCTCACGTGAGTAATTTTCAGTACCACGCATTAACATAGCACCCGTTACATCGCCCACCATATTTAAGCCTTGCAGAGATAATAAATCCCCCATTTGCATAGACATACGAACAACAACTGATTCTCCACGTGTTTTCTTCGGCAATAACGCGACTTTAACACCGGTATCTAATTTACTGATACCAGCTCTCGCGTCGATATTGTCATGAGATGGGTCGAAAGCTTCACCTTGAGCAACTTGCTCACGGCCTTTATAACCCTTAACCATTGCTTTAACACTGTCCACTTGTGGAATTTCAGCACGCTCTGGTTTGTCGGCAGGAATAAACCTACCTAATGTTCTATTGTTACGTGTAATGTATTTCTTAGCCACACGATTCACGTCTTCAGCCGTCACTTGCTCAACACGGTCACGGTTTAAGAATACTAAACGCCAGTCGCCCATACCCAGCCATTCACTTAACTCCATGGCAGTGCGCTCTGATGAATTAAACGCTAGCTTAGTATTTTTTAACAACGTACGTTTAGCTTTTTCTACTTCTTCTGCTGTCACAGGTTTAGCGGCAACATTCTCTAAGGTATTAATTAATGCCGCTTCTGTTTTAGCTAAATCGCCTGTTTTATCGACTTCAGCCATAAAAATAGCGACACCCGGCTCCGCCCATTGGAAATTAAAACCAAAAGCAGTACTGGCAAGTTTATTTTCTACCAGTGCTTTATGTAAACGACCTGTTGCTTCAGCAGAAAGTATTTCTCTTAACACATCAATAGCAGAAAAATCTGGATGTGACCCTGCAGGTACGTGATAAATAGAGCCAATCATCTGGGCATCACCAACACGGCGAACCGTTACTTCACGCTCGCCATCTTGCGCGGGCTCAGCCGTATACAAGGGACTAATAACGCGCTCTGGCTTGTTTATTTGACCAAAAGTTGCGTTAATTTTTTTCAGCATCTCTTCAGAGTCAAACTTACCGGCTACCGTTAATGTTGCATTGTCTGGCTGATAATATTTACGATAGAACGCTTGTAAGCGATCAATTGGCACATTCTCTAGATCGGCACGAGAGCCAATCGTAGATTTGCCATAATTATGCCACTCATAAGAAGCAGCAAGCATGCGCTGTAATGTAATTCGAAACGGGTTATTTTCACCTCGTTCAAATTCATTACGGACAACCGTCATTTCACTATCAAGATCTTTTTTGGCAATGAATGAATTGACCATACGATCAGATTCCATGCTCAATGCCCAATCAATATTCTCTTCTGTGGCGGCAAAGGTTTCAAAGTAGTTAGTTCGGTCTGTCCATGTTGTACCGTTTGGACGAGCGCCATGTGAACTCAGCTCTGCTGGAATATCTTTATGCTTAGGCGTACCTTTAAACACTAAATGCTCAAGTAAATGCGCCATGCCTGTTTCACCATAATTTTCATGCTTTGAACCAACATGATAAGTGACATTCACCGTTACTGTCTCTTTGGTTTGATCAGGAAAGAGTAATACTTGTAAACCGTTATCTAAACGGTACTCACTTATCCCTTCTACTTCGGTAACTTTTTTTAATTCTTGTGTGAAGGCCACTGAACTTAATGACGTAATACTTAGTGTAGCAGCAATAGCAATTGTGCTTGGCTTGAACCATTTTCCTAGCATAAACTTTCCTTATTATTTGGTATTATTTTTATACTACCAGATTGTTAATTACTTGTTAAAGTATATCAATGGAATAGTTAATTACCATTAAAAAGGCAATTTTAGTCATCGGGCCTTACTTTTTAAAACGAGTAATTTATGCGGTTAAGTAACACTTAATCGCTAATAAAATATAAGCCTATCCTTAGACTATTTCATACCAATTTGATTCATTAAGTGATCTACTTTTTCATGAGGGAAAATGGATAATTACAAGGCATAAAATTTACTCAATAGTTATGCTACTTATAAATTAATTAACGCTGTCATTAGTAATTTTAACCATTAAAAATGAGCCGTTAATTAATCAACTTGGTATTAATAGCCATTAATTTTTCAAAAGCGCAAATACAACATGGTTTGTCAGCCGTTTTGATCAGAAACAAAAAAGGGTAATAACATCACTGTTATTACCCTTTAATTATATTTTATTAACTGAAATACTAGTGGTTTTCAGAAACCATATTAACAGTATATTTAGGAATTTCGACGACTAAGTCTTCATCGCCAACTAAAGCTTGGCAACTTAAGCGTGACTCAGGCTCTAATCCCCAAGCTTTATCAAGCATATCTTCTTCGAGTTCATCACCCTCTTCGATAGACTCGAAACCTTCGCGAATGATCATATGACAAGTAGTACAAGCGCAAACTTTTTCACACGCATGTTCAACGTTAATATCATTTCTAAGCGCTACATTTAACACGCTTTCACCTTTTTCGGCTTGTACTACTGCGCCGTCTGGGCAAAGTTCTTGATTGGGTAAAAATATAATCTGTGGCATTTAACTAAACCTCGTCTACTGAATGGCCAGAAAGTGCTGTTTTGATAGAAGAATCCATTCTACGTTCAGCAAATGTGGCAGTACTATTATTTAATTTCTCTATTGCCGCTTCAACTTCATCGGCATTACCTGTTTCGCTTATCTTTTTAAGTGCTGCAATAGCATTATTGATTGCACTACTCTCTGCGACATCTAATAAAGCACTATCAGCTAAAAGCGCTGCCTGAATCGACTCAATAACGCGTAAAGCTTCAACTTGCTGCTCTTTCAACATACGCACTTGCATATCTTGTTCAGCATTTTCCATAGAGTCTTTCAACATGTTCGTGATTTCATCAGCTTCTAAACCAAAACTTGGTTTAACAGTGATACTCGACTCTACACCGGTTGATTTTTCCATAGCCGATACTTCTAGCAAACCATCGGCATCTACTTTAAAAGTTACACGAATATGAGCAGCACCCGCGGTCATTGCTGGGATACCACGAAGCTCGAAACGTGCTAACGAACGACAATCGTCAACTAGCTCACGTTCGCCTTGAAGTACATGCACTGCCATTGCAGTTTGACCATCTTTAAAAGTGGTAAATTCTTGCGCTTTAGCGACTGGAATGGTGGTATTTCGCGTTATGACCTTTTCAACTAATCCGCCCATAGTTTCTAGGCCTAATGATAAAGGTATAACATCTAGCAACAGCATATCGCTATCTGGCTTATTGCCCGCTAATATATCCGCTTGAATAGCCGCACCTAAAGCAACCACTTTGTCAGGGTCAATTGAGGTTAAGGGTTGTTGTTTGAAAAAACTTTCTACTTCAGCACGCACTAATGGCACGCGTGTCGACCCGCCAACCATCACAACTTCAATCACATCATCAATAACCAGCTCTGCGTCTTTAACTGCACGACGGCATGCTCGCAATGTTTTCTTTACCAATGGTGCAATAAGTTGCTCAAACTCAACTCTTGTTAAACTACCTGTCCACGACTTATTTTCTGCAAGTGATAGCGTAACTTCAACATTATCGATGTTCGACAATTGCTCTTTGGCCAAACACGCTTGCTGGGTTAATTGTCGCTCCATTGACGTCGATAATGGACGCACTAAACCAGCTTTATTAATAAGATGTTCAACCAGAATGCCATCAAAATCGTCACCACCGAGTGCAGAGTCGCCACCGGTCGCTAGCACTTCAAATACACCTTTATTTAGACGTAATATTGAAATATCAAATGTGCCGCCGCCAAGATCATAAACAGCCACGACGCCTTCTTGTCCAGTATCCAAGCCATAAGCAACTGCAGCCGCTGTTGGCTCGTTCAGTAAACGAAGTACATTAACGCCAGCTAATTTAGCTGCGTCTTTTGTGCTATGACGTTGTGCATCATCAAAATAAGCAGGCACAGTAATGACCACACCGGTAAGCTCGCCGCCTAACGATGATTCAGCGCGTTGCACTAAACTTTTGAGTATTTCTGCCGACACTTGTACTGGGTTCACGTCACCAGTACGGGTAGCTATTGATGGATGATTTTCATCACCACAAAAAGCATAAGGAAGTGATGCATATTTTGTCGTAATATCGGCTTTAGAGCGACCAATTAGACGCTTTGCCGATACGATGGTATTTTCAGGATCACTCACAGCGAACGCTTTTGCGTCATGCCCAACTAGAATACCATTGCTTTGATAACTCACTACTGACGGTAAAATATCAAGACCATTAGTATCAACAATAGTTTCAGCTAAGCCACTTTTTACGCTAGCAATTAAAGAGTTGGTCGTACCGAGGTCAATACCTGCGGCTAGCCGATGCTCGTGAGGAACTGTACTTTGCCCAGGTTCAGCGATTTGTAATAATGCCATTGTAAAAGCTCGTTAGGTAATAGTTTTACGGATTTTTTATTAATAACTACATTGTTTTTAATAGAAAAGTACATGCAGTTATCAACGTCTTAATTTTCTAGCTTAGTTATCTAGCCTAGTCATCAAGTAAAAGCTCTTCGAGTTTATCGAGATCGACATGAAGCTTTTGATAAAATTTAAGTTTTCTTAAATTGTCACAAGCTAAGCTATTTGACTCGGCCGTGTTATCTGCCAATTGAGTTTGCAGTTGATTAAATAGCTGCTGGAATTCTGAATCAAACACTTTTGACGCCTCTGATACAGCGGCATCAACATCATCAGCATGTTTGACTTCATCTAGCATTTCTCGCAATTCCATTTGATGCATTAAAAAACTCACATCACCAAAAGATGACTGCTCGCTAGGCATATTAACGCCACGCAATTCTAATAGATATTGCGCGCGTTTTAGTGGTTTTTTTAGCGTTTGGTATGCATCATTAATCAGCGTAGATTTCTTCACGGCAAGCATTTGCTCTTGGCTTGAGCCATGAGCAAAGCGATCTGGATGTACTTTTTTTTGTAATGTTTGATAAAGTGTTGAAAGCTTAGCCAAGTCAATATCAAATTGAATGTCTAAGCCAAATAATTCAAAATAATTCACAACAACTCCAGTGAAGTCAACTGATCACTAAACATTAAAACTTTCACCACAGCCACATTCGCCTTTAGCGTTTGGGTTGGTGAATTTAAAGCCTTCGTTCAAACCTTCTTTGATAAAATCAAGTTCGATACCATCAAGATAAACCAAGCTTTTGCCATCAATAATAATATTACAATCATTGATAGAAAACAGGGTGTCGTCTTCATTTAGCTCATCTACAAATTCAAGTACATAAGCTAAACCAGAACAACCTGTTGTTTTAATACCTAATCGTAAACCAAGGCCCTTGCCTCGGTTTTCGATAAACGATTTTACCCTGTCAGAAGCGGCAGGTGTCATCGTTACACTCATAGTTAGTCTCCAGCTTAAGCTTTTTGCTTACTACGGTAATCTTCGATTGCCGCTTTAATTGCGTCTTCCGCTAGGATTGAACAGTGAATTTTCACTGGTGGTAAAGCAAGTTCTTCAGCGATAGCGGTGTTTTTAATTTCACCCGCTTCATCAATAGACTTACCTTTAACCCACTCAGTTACTAATGAACTTGAAGCAATGGCAGAGCCACAACCGTAAGTTTTAAATTTCGCATCTTCGATAATACCGTCAGCTGAAATTTTAAGTTGTAACTTCATTACGTCACCACATGCAGGTGCGCCAACCATACCAGTTGCAACTTGTGGATCGTTTTTATCTAAAGAACCAACGTTGCGTGGATTTTCATAATGATCAATTACTTTTTCGCTATAAGCCATAATATTTCTCCTAGTGCTCTAATGAGCAGCCCACTCTATTGAGTCTAAATCGATACCGTCTTTGAACATT
Source organism: Cognaticolwellia beringensis (assembly GCF_002076895.1). NCBI lineage: Bacteria > Pseudomonadati > Pseudomonadota > Gammaproteobacteria > Alteromonadales > Colwelliaceae > Cognaticolwellia > Cognaticolwellia beringensis. The sequence continues at coordinate 587,138 of NZ_CP020465.1, read as the reverse complement.
TCCCAAAGCGGTGACATGTCACGTAAATGGCCAATTGCCTTTTTAATCAGGTCAATGGCGTAATCTATTTCTTCTTCTGTTGTAAAACGACCGAAGCTAAAACGAATTGAACTGTGCGCCATTTCATCATTTAGCCCTAACGCTCGAAGTACATATGACGGTTCTAAACTTGCAGAAGTACAGGCAGAACCTGAAGATACCGCTAAGTCTTTTAACGCCATAATTAACGATTCGCCTTCAACAAAGTTGAAGCTAACATTTAAGTTACCTGGGTAACGTTTGTCAGCGTCGCCGTTAATAAAAACTTGTTCCATATCGTTTAAACCAGCCCATAAACGATCACGCATTTTTGTTACGTGTGCTTCGTCTTGTGCTAGTTCTTCTTTGGCAATTCTAAATGCTTCGCCCATACCAACAATTTGGTGTGTTGCTAATGTGCCACTGCGCATACCACGCTCATGACCGCCACCGTGGATTTGTGACTCTAAACGCACACGAGGCTTACGAGAAACATAAAGTGCACCAATGCCTTTAGGACCATAAATTTTATGGGCAGAAAACGACATTAAATCAACTTTTAAATGCTGTAAATCGATGTTAATTTTACCAGCACTTTGCGCGGCATCAACATGGAATATAATTTTACGAGCACGACACATCTCGCCAATTTCAGCGATGTCTTGAATAACACCAATTTCATTATTCACGTGCATAATGCTGATTAACACAGTGTCTTCGCGGATCGCGTCATTTAATTTATTTAAATCAATTAAACCGTTTGACTCTGGGTCTAGGTAAGTGACTTCGAAACCTTGACGCTCTAATTCACGACACGTATCTAAAACAGCTTTATGTTCTGTTTTACAGGTAATAATGTGCTTACCTTTTTTGCTGTAAAACTTAGCTGCACCTTTAATGGCTAAGTTGTTTGACTCTGTAGCACCTGAGGTAATAACAATTTCACGTGGATCAGCATTAATCAAATCAGCAATTTGATTACGAGCGATATCAACCGCTTCTTCTGCTTGCCAGCCGAATTTGTGTGAACGTGATGCTGGGTTTCCGTAAAAACCATCAGTGGTCATGTATTGCATCATTTTTTCAGCTACACGCTTATCTACCGGTGTGGTCGCTGAATAATCAAAATAAATAGGAAGCTTCATTGATTAATATTCTCCAATTGTACTAGCCATTAATGCCAGTCATTCATAATATTGCGGGTGGTAATTAAGGTCTCTAACGAAGGTGATTTCCGAGCTTTCGCTGTGGCTTCATCTTGTCGTTGTGACACTATCTTTACATTTCGTTGCTCGACGAGCTCGGCAAGTGAAATGCTTTTTAAAAAATCTTCAATTCTATCGCTTAAATCAGTCCATAAATAATGCGTTAAGCATTGTTGACCGTCTTGACAGTTACCTGTACCACCACATTTAGTGGCATTGATACTTTCATCTACAGCGTTGATAACATCAGCCACTGTAATTTGCGCTGAACATTGGCCTAAACGATAGCCGCCGCCGGGGCCACGGACACTATTAACAAGTCCGTATTTTCTAAGCCGAGAAAACAGTTGCTCTAAGTATGATAAAGAGATGCCTTGGCGTTCAGAAATATCAGCCAATGGCACAGGACCTGTTACGGCATGTATAGCCACATCAAGCATCGCTGTTACTGCATATCGGCCTTTAGACGTCAATTTCATTTATTACCCCTATCAATTTGCTGCGCAATTTTACATATCCCTATAAAATAGTCAACTAAATACCCGAGTGATTTACTCAAGTATTCTACTCGGGTTAAATAATTAGTCAATCAAAAGGAATAAAATTAGGGGTTTTTATCATCCTAATATTTAAGTGTTCTGTGCATAAATAGTGCTTTCACAAGGAAAATATACTGACACTAGTCAAAATATATTTACCTTGCAAATAACAATATTTCGCTAAATTGTTGGGTCAAAAGATTCCGTAACACTTTCTCGACGCTTTGCTGCTGCTTTTTCATCTTCGTCAAACTCACCAACCCTTAATTCAGGTAATGCTTCTTGGCAAACTTCACCACCGAGTTGATTAACTTCTCGACATAAGTCAGAGACTTTATTGTCCATTAAATGCATATGATCAAGTAAACGACCGATAGCTTTAGCAACCGGATCAGGGTTATCGGTAGCAACAGCATAAGCATCAAAGCCATATTTTTTTGCTACTTTCTCACGTTTATCAGCGTCACCTTTATCCTTGCTTGAATTAACAATACGCGCTGGAATGCCCACCGCGGTTGCGTTTTCAGGTACATCTTTTACTACCACAGAGTTAGAGCCCACTTTTCCGTGTTTACCAATAGTAATTGGACCTAAAATTTTAGCGCCTGCACCAATAACAACATTATCCATTAAGGTCGGATGACGTTTACCCTCTTTCCAACTTGTGCCGCCTAACGTAACGCCTTGGTAGAGTGTTACGTCATCACCTATTTCTGCTGTGCCACCAATAACTACGCCCATACCATGGTCAATAAAAAATCGTCGACCAATCGTAGCACCCGGATGGATCTCAATGCCGGTTAACCAACGAGAAAAAGTCGACAACGAACGCGCTAACCATTTCCAATTATATTTCCACAAACGATGGCTTATGCGATGAAACCAGACAGCATGTAAACCGGGGTAATTTGTTAAAATTTCAAATACATTGCGTGCTGCAGGATCTCGGTCAAATACACTGTTTATATCTTCTTTCATGCGGTCAAACATACAACGTTCCTTAATTCTCTAGCCAAAAGCCATGGTGAATAACTTAATTAAATTTCCAACCAAAGCTATGATTAATCTTTATTTTCTTCAGTGTTAGATCTTTTCGCAGCGCGATCAACTGAGGCTAAAATACCACGCATCATTTTCAATTCTTTTACATCTGGTCGTGCGCGATTAAACAAACGACGCAGCTTAGTCATCACCAAGCCTGGATGACTAGGCACAATAAAGCCGGTTAACTTTAGTGCATTTTCAAAATGTTGATAAAAGCGCTCTGTTTCATCAACAAGTGGATACTCTTCGCTGTCATTTGACGTGAAAGCTTGCTCTTGATGAATTAAGAAGCTAGTCCGCACTTCATAACTTAACGTTTGTACCGCCATCGCTAAATTTAATGAGCTATATTCAGGGTTAGCTGGAATTTGTACATGAAAGTGACATAGCTGTAATTCTTCATTCGTTAAACCACTGCTCTCTCGACCAAAGACTAACGCTACAGGGTACTCTTGTGCTTCTGTGATCAGTTTTTCGCCACAACCGCGTGGTTCTAACATTGGCCAAGGTAGTGTGCGCGACCGAGCACTTGTGCCAACCACTAAACCACAATCATCAATCGCCTCTTCAAGCGTCGATACTACTCTGGCATTTTTTAACACATCGGTTGCACCTGCGGCTAAAGCCTGTGCTTGGCCATTAGGCATTTCAATCGGATCAACTAAAACAAGATCTGTTAAACCCATTGTTTTCATGGCACGAGCGGCCGAGCCAATATTACGACAATCTGAGGTATTAACGAGAACTATACGTACTTTACTTAATAAAGAATCTGACATTATCTACACTTACTTAATTCGAAGGCAATATTCCATTAGCATTATTTTATTAGCTAACGTTATTACCTATCTAGACGGCTAAAATTGTCGATAATGTTAACACAGAACATTATCCTTGTACTGCGAAAAAATCAGCCCTTTTGCGTGTTTATCAATCTGGGTTAGTTCTTTTTCTTATAAGCTAACGAAAACTTAGTAACTTATACATCTTATGCTATTACTTTATTTAGTCTCATCAACATCCGTTGCTTATTAGTAAAGAAGAGTGTCGCAAATTGATAATTAGTTTGCTATAATTCGCGCGCTTAATTTTGGGGGTTCATCCCAGTATGACTTTTAAAATTAACCTCGTTCTTTTACATAGCTGTTTATGACATTTTACAACATATAGGGTAGTCGATAATGCATCCGATGCTAAATATTGCCGTGCGCTCTGCACGTGCTGCGGGCAAAGTAATTCTGCGCGCTTTTGAACAAGTAGATAAGATTGAAATTGAATCTAAGGGTACTAACGATATCGTTACTAATGTTGATATAAGTGCTGAACTAGCTATTGTTGAAACAATTCAAAAATCTTACCCACACCACACCATTATTGGTGAAGAGTGTGGCGTTATAGAAGGTAAAGAAAGTGACTATCAGTGGATTATTGATCCATTAGACGGTACTTCTAACTTCGTTAAAGGTATTCCACACTTTGCGGTTTCAATCGCTTTAAAAGTTAAAGGAAAATTAGATCAATCAGTGATCTACGATCCTATCCGTGGTGAGTTATTTACGGCAAGTCGTGGTAAAGGTGCTCAATTAAACGGTTTCCGTATTCGCGTGAAACAATCTAAAGAACTTAAAGGTTCTATTTTGGCGACAGGCTTCCCTTTCAAACATAAGCAACACACTAATGCTTATTTAGAAATGTTTAAAACACTTTTCGGTAAAACATCAGATATGCGTCGCGCTGGCTCTGCCGCGTTAGATTTAGCTTATGTTGCTGCTGGACGCGTTGACGGTTATTTCGAAATTGGCTTAAAGCCATGGGATACAGCTGCCGGTGAATTAATGGTCATCGAAGCAGGTGGTTTAGTCACTGACTTTGTTGGCGGTCATAATCACAGCAACTCGGGTAACATTGTTGCAAGTAGCCCACGTTTAGCCAAAGAAATCTTAAAAGATATTCGTCCTCACTTAGGTGAAGCATTAAGCAAGTAAAGTTAATGCTTACCGTTAAAAAGCGCCTTCTGGCGCTTTTTTTATGTCTGTAATAAATGAATTTACTCAGCTAATTGAAATATGGGAAGTCCACTGAGACTAAAACTAACGATGAGAAATATCGGGTGTTAACTTTATCGGACAGCTAGCGGCAAGCTCATTACTAGCATTGAAATTTAGTCACTAAACGCTAATAGCACTTTTTGACTCAATAGATTGATATTGCTATGGTCTGTAAAGTGAGTAACAGACACTAAGCTTTCTAATACAAAGCTCAGCTCTTATTATAAATAATTTAAATTGATTAAAAATAAAGGATTATTTTTGAAAATATTATTATCTCTGACTTTCTTATTATTAACACTTGAATCTACTGCAGGTGTTACTCAATGGATTGATTTTAATTTAGACGGAGGTCATGTAAAAATCCCTGCTACTATCGCAGGAATTGATACTTATGCCATTCTTGATACCGGTGCTCAACTCAATGCCATTAATAAAGCCTTCATCGCCAAGCATAACTTAACTTTTGATAAAGGTAGCAAAATAAGAGTAAAAGGCGTTTTCGGTACTGATAATAAAACTACTTTTAATAATGTCCCTGTTGGCTTTTTCGGTATAGAAACTGAGCTAGATAAAATGACTGAAGTGAGTTTGGGTTACCATACTAATGGCTTTTTATTAGGGGGTGGATTTTTTGATCAGTTTGTCACTCAACTAGATTATCCAAATAAAAGAATGCGTATAATTAGTCCAGATTCTATCGATGTAGCTAAATTTAAAAACATCGAAATAAAAAGTCAAAAAGGTACAGGTATGCCTATAGTAAAAATTGGACTGCCTAATGATAAACACTTATGGCTTTTATTTGATACTGGAAATTCTGGAGGCATGGTTATTGAGCGCAAAGTAGCCAATAAAATGGGCTGGTTAGACGAGTTAGATAGTCAAGCAACTGTCTCAATGGGAGTCAACTCTGTGGTAGAAACAGAAAGCTTTAGAATTCCATCATTAAAGTTTGGTCCGTTCGAATTAGAAAATGTACTTGTCACTATTCCAGCTGAAGGAAATAACTCTAATTTAGAGAGCCAATATCAAAAAGCAGGGTCTCGAATCAAAGGAAAAAAGGTTCAAGGCATAATCGGTTATGACGTCCTTAAACACTTTTTAATTACTATTGATTATAAGGGCGGTTACGCTCATATAGCTTTACCTGAAGCATAAAGCCAAAAGCCAGCATAAGCTGGCTTTTAAATCATCTGGAAGTTATGAAAAGAACAGGCGTTTAAAGCACACCACGTTCTATTTGATTCAATTCAATTGATTTGAATAAAGCCGTAAAATTGCCTTCACCAAAACCTTGGTCATCAACACGTTGGATCATTTCGATAAAGATAGGCCCAAAGATATTCTTAGTGAAAATTTGTAATAAGTACGAATTTTCTTTTTGGCTATCGACTAACACTTGATGATCACGAATTCGTTGTTGGTCTTCTTTTACCCAAGGAATACGGTCAAATACATCGTCATAGTATTCAGGCACAATATTCAAAGTGTCAATAATACCTTTATCTAATTGGTCTAATGAACCTAATAAGTCATCTGAGATAAAAGCTAAATGCTGAACTCCAGGACCATTATATTCATCTAAATACTCGTCAATTTGGTTGTTACTTTGCCCCTTACCTTCATTAATGGGAATACAGAAGGTGCCACAAGGCGACTGTAAAGCGTATGAAACCAAGGCAGATTTTTCACCTTTAATATCAAAATAGCGAATATCAGTAAATCCAAAGATATTTTTATAGAAATTAGCCCAATGCTCCATTGTACCTTGGTAAACGTTATTAGTTAGGTGATCAACAGCTTTAAAGCCTTTGTCTTTCACTAAAACGGGTTCAGCAATATCTTCACAGTCATCTTCATATATAGAGCCTTTAGCGCCAAATTTTTCGATGAAGTAAATTAAGCTATCGCCAATACCAAAAATAGCGGGGTAAGGTAATTTTTTATCAACGTTTTCTGCTGACTTTGCGCCACGAGCAACCGCTTGCTCAAAAGCAAAGTCAGCATCTTCTACACGCCAGCCCATTGAACAAATGGCTGGACCATGGCTTTTCGCAAATTCTTTTGAAAATCCGGCTTGTTCATTATTTAAGAAAAAATGGATATCATTCTGATTAAAATAATCAATATCACGGCCTTTGAATTTTTTTGTTTTTGAAAAGCCGAAACCATAAAACGCATCTGCCATAAAGTCAGAATCTGGCGATGCATATTCAATAAATTCGATACCACGTAAATTTAGTGGGTTTAATACTTCTGTCATAGCTGTTTCTCTCACTGTCTCAATAAGTCGATTATTACCGTGAATTCAACATAGAGGAAGTGAATGAAAAAACTGACATTTTTTGCAGCGTAAATCTATTTTTACGTGCAAAGCGGACGAATTGTCAGCGCTGATGATCTAAGCTATAGCTAGCGCCGCTCACAGGTGTAACATTATATTTACAGTAAATTTATGCTGCTACAAATCGTTCAGATAACCCTCAAAATCTTCGTCAAAACAGACCGCTAATAATATTGATAAACGCCAATAACCTTAACTGCACCCGTTCCATTTCCTAGTCAGTGTTAAAGCTAATTCAACAACTTGGTATAACAACCGTATTTATTAACATAATGCCTAATTGAAAAGCTATGGTGTTATTTATCTATCAAACAAACGGTTAAAAGTCATCTTCCTTCGTTTGGGCTTTACATTCATCAGACGAAAAAAAACGCCAACTCTAATGAAGAGTTGGCGTTTCAGAATCCTAGTCACACAAATGATTAGTTAGTGCGTTGCTCTTTACGTGCGCGTGCTGGACGCTCAGCAGCTGGCTGTACATCTGATACCGTAATAGCAAGTGCTTGACGACGAACTTGAACACGCTTTAATTGTGTAAAAGACTTTTCAGGCATACCTTTAGGTAACTGTACAAAGCTATGTTTGTCATGCAAGTTGATAGCACCGATGTAGCTGCTGTCTAATGATATTTCATTAGCAATTGCGCCAACGATATCACCAGGACGTGCACCATGCTCTTTACCCACTTCTAAGCGGTAAGTCTGCCAATCAACATCTGAACGTGCCACTTTCGCTTTACGAGGAGCGCGCTCTGCACGACCTTCGTTGCGACTATCCGCACGACCACCGCGAGCTTCGTTACGACCGCCACGACTATCGTTACGACCACCACGTGCATCATTGCGACCACTGCTATCACGATCATTTCTTTCACGTGCATCACGACGAGGCTTAGGATCTTCTTTCGGTTGTAATGGTTGCTTTAACTGTTTTTGATAAAGTAACGCTGCCGCTAAATCTGTCATTGAAAGTTCTGACTCACTTGCCATAGTTTCAATAATTTCGCGCATTGCAGTTAATTCTTTATCAGCAACAATAGACGCTAACTCATTACAAGTACGCTCAATACGGGCTTTACCAATTTCTTGAATATTTGGTAAGTCGTACATTGCAATCGTACCAGAGGTTAAACGCTCATAATGACGTAAAGAATACATTTCACGTGGACGAACAAATGAAATCGCTGTACCACTACGACCAGCACGGCCTGTACGGCCTATACGGTGAACGTAAGCTTCGTTGTCACCCGGTAAATCATAGTTAATAACTAATGAAAGACGCGGAATATCAAGACCACGAGCAACAACATCAGTCGCTACAAGAATTGATGAAACACCTGATTTAAGTTGGTCAACAGTACGTTCACGCTGTGCTTGGTTCATATCACCGTTTAAAGCAACAGAGGCATAGCCTGCACGTTCTAATTTTTCAGCAACATCAATAGTATCGTTACGAGTACGAACGAAGATTAGCATTGCATCATATTCAACAGTTTCAGCAATACGCTCTAAAGCGGTCATTTTGTTAATGCCGCTAACTTTCCAAGCGTATTGTGTAATATTGGCTTTTTCTTTTTTCACTGCAGCAACTTTAATGTGCTCAGGATTTTTCAAAAAGCGATTCGCTACTTTGCGAATTTGCGGTGGCATGGTTGCAGAGAACAACGCCATTTGTGTTTCTTTAGGTAGATGCTCAAGGATCCACTCAATGTCTTCTAAAAAGCCCATGTTTAACATTTCATCGGCTTCATCAAGCACACAAAATGATAAGTTATCTAATTTAAGGCTCTTACGACGTAAGTGATCCATTAAACGACCCGGCGTACCCACAACAACTTGTGCACCACGTTCTAGTTGTTGAAATTGTGGTTGGTAAGATTGACCACCGTATAAAGTCGCAACTTTCAAACCTTTCATGTCTTTGGCAAAAGTTTCAATCGCTTCTGCTACTTGAATGGCTAACTCACGTGTTGGCGCTAGCACCATTAATTGTGGTTTACGTATAGTTACGTCTATTTTTGCTAGTGCAGGCAAACCAAAAGCAGCAGTTTTACCTGTACCGGTTTGTGCTTCACCAAGAACGTCTTTACCTTGAAGTAAAGGTGGAATTGTTTGCGCTTGGATTGGAGTAGATGATTCAAAACCTAGTGCTTTTACAGCAGATACTAAGTTTTCAGGCAAACCAAGGGCGTCAAAGCCTACAGAGGCATTGTTAAGATCAGTCATATAATTTTGTCTTCTCATGGTAGAAACTGGCTATACGCCAAAGCTCCTACGTACATATACGAGGAAACCACCAGGAAGACTTAAGGCACATTCATTACGTTAACGTTGAAAAGTTAACTGGGCAAGTCTATGGGCGGATATACCCCACTCATTTTAAAAATTCTGCAATTATCTGAGTTTCTCTTAGAAACTATTTCGATTCACGATTACAGAGCCGCGCATTATACAGACACTACTAATTTATACAAGTTATAATGTACATTTAGCGCTACTTAACGTTAAAAACAGCTTAAAACACCTAAAAATGATATTTTAGGCTGCTCTTAACTCGATGTGATGACTTAAGTTTTTATAGCTTAGCTATCGATTTCAACACTTTGTTTAACCTGCTTGATACGTAAGTTACCTGAGCCACTTTCAAGTATTTTTAAGCCGCCAGCCTGCTCAACATCGATATCGCCAGAGCCGTCATCGATAGTTATTACCCCATCAACTTTGCTAACCGTTAAGTCTCCTGAACCATCTTCAAAAACCGCATCACCAGATATACCTTTTACAACAATACCGCCGGAACCATCGTCAATATCAATATCACCATCAACGTCATTAATCTCTATTTCCCCAGAGCCATCAATAATAGTTACATTCCCAATGACCTGACTAATATAAAGTCCACCTGAGCCATCGTTAATATCAAGGTCACTTTTAATGTTTTTGATGGTCAGTTCACCTGAGCCGTCCTTCACTTCAACGCTGCTAGCAATGTTGCTGATGTTTATGGCGCCAGAGCCATCGTCTACGTTCAACATTAAGTGGCTTGGCATTATTATTTTAATATCAATATGTGGCGAATCACCCTGCCAAAAACCATTGCTGTTAATTTTAGCCACTAAAGTCGCATTTTTACCTGACTTAGTTAAGGTTAATTCATAGTCATCTGCATTACGTTCTTCAGCATATATATCAGCAACCACGGTGATCTCTGTTACTTGATCTGATCCAGAAATAACCAAAGCACCCGCTCCGGCTTCAACATCCAATGCATTAAGCATTTGGGCATCAATAATGAGTTCTTTTTTGCTGTGGTAATTGGCATGAGAGGGGCTTGCTACGACAATGCAGCCACTTAAAAAGGTTGCACCTGATATAAAAAGTAATACTTGAGCTAATTTCATTGGTCTATTTCCTTGTAAACTATCGATTATTAATAATTGTTTGCACAATACAATCAAAAATCACGCCAACCACTAAATAACTTTAATATTAGTAACTTAGCAGATAGCTTAAATCGATAAAATATTTTGGACAATAGATTTTGGTTAAAATAACAATTAATTAGCGAATTCTGAAGTCATTACTAAGAACTGATCAATTGGTTAATTACTTCAGGAAAAATGCCGAAAACTAAGCCTAGTGTAATGAAGCTATAGACTAATATTTTTTCTATAATATGACTGCTGATTTCATTAGAATTTCCGCGAACTAAAGGCACAATGGGAGCCTGAGGATCGGCAAAAACTTTAAAGATCAACGGTAAATAATAAGCTAAACCAATACCACTGCCGATAATAAGTATCGCAATTAACCACCAAGCATGGGCAATAGTTGCCTGACTTAAAATATAAAACTTACCAATAAAGCCCATTGTTAAAGGAATTCCAGCTAAGCTCAACAAGCCAAGTATCATCAACAAGCCATAACTAGGCGCATGCCAAAACAAGCCCTGTAAATCGTTCAGAGAGATATCTTCTTGGTAATTTGTGTTGCTATTTGTTTGTTGAATTAAGGCAATAATGATAAAAATAGACAAGTTAGCGACGGTATAAGCCGCTAAGTAAAATAAACTACTTTGCCAAGTAAAGGCTAAGCTTTGCTCAGAAGTCACAATGATCACAATCAGTAAATAGCCCATATGGGCTATCGATGAATAAGCCAGCAAGCGTTTCAGGTTTTGCTGCTTAAGCGCCATTACATTGCCCAGTAACATTGAAATTACGGCAAATGACATCAAAAACACTTGAAAATTTTCCAGCAGTAAATAGTGCTGTGCAATAATACACTTAAGTAAAACCACGAACATAGCAACTTTCGAAATAGTCGCCATCAATAACGTTACAGGTGTTGGTGCCCCTTGATAAACATCAGGTGTCCAGAAATGAAACGGCGCAATTGATAATTTAAAAGCAATACCAGAAACAAATAGCAACAGACCTAACTGAAAAAATCCCCCTAACCCTTGCTGATGATATATTTCGCTGGGTATTGAGCCATTAAAACTCAAATCACCGGTAACGCTATAAATAAAGGCGATGCCTAACAACATAAAGCTGGAGGCTGTGGCACTTAATACTAAATATTTAAAACCACTTTCAACGCTATATTGACTGTCGCGATGGTAACCGACCAAACCAACCAAACTAATGCTAAGCAGTTCAAAGCCCAAAAATAAGCTAGCAAAATGGTCGCTAGTCACCAAAATACCCGCGCCTAGTACCATCAGCAATAATAATAAGTAATACTCGTCGTGCACCTCTATATGCGCTTTTAAGAAACTATGACTCATACGTAAAGCTACAATGGCTGAAATGAGTATCAAACTAAAAGCAAAAGTGCTGTAACCGTCAACTTTTAGTAGCTGTGTTACTTGGATAGCTTGGCTTGTTAGTAAACTCACATTCGCTATCAATGAAACGAATAGTATAAAAAAAGTAAAGAGTACAATTGTGCGTTGCGATCTTTTCCAAGCCACCAAAAGCAGCGCTAATGTTATGCCAAAAGCAATAATGAGTTGCGGTAAAATTGCGCCAGCCATAGCTGTGGTAAGCAAGGGTTGAGAGATATCTGCAATAAGCATATTACTAGACTCCAAATGAGAATTTAAGCAATAGCGTCGGATATAAACCAATGGCTAAAAGCATCAAAAATAATGAGCCACAAATAATCAGCTCCCTAGACTGTAGATCAACAATGTCCAGCTTTGGTGCGCCTTGAAAGCTCGATTGAAACAGCACCATGCCATAAATAGCAGAGCCGATAAGACCTAAGGCTGCAACAATGGCAAATTCAGGCAGCACTTGAAATACCCCAACAAGGCTCAAAAATTCACCAATAAAGTTAGCTAAACCCGGCAAACCAAAAGCAGCGCCAGCGAAAGCTAAAGCAAATCCGCCCATACGAGGCGCACTTTGCCAAAAACCGCCCATATCGGCTAAATTTCGACTGTGAATCCGTTGATAAATCATGCCCGCCATTGCGAACAAAGCCGCGCTGCTTAAACCATGTGCCACCATAGTGACAATTGCACCTTGATAAGCCGTGCTGTTGAACGCAAACAAGGCCAGCATCACAAAGCCCATATGGCTGATACTGCTGTACGCGACTAAACGTTTAAAATCTTGTTGTGCAAAAGCCATTTTCGCACCATAAACAATACTCACCACCGCTAATGTCGCGGCAATGGGAGCAAATTGCATACTTGCTTGTGGAAATAAGAAAATAACAAAACGAATTAAACCATAAGCCCCCGTTTTTAGCAGCACGCCTGCCAGTAATACGCTACCTGCTGTAGGCGCTTGAGTATGCGCATCAGGTAACCAGCTATGCACCGGTACTGAGGGTAATTTAACCGCAAAGGCAATAAAAAAACCTAACATCAAATATTGACTCATTTCGAGTGGAATATCTAACACAAGCCAATCGAGGTAATAAAAACTTAACTGCCCAGTTTGCAATAAATGAAAATACCCCGTGGCAATAATAGCCACTAGCATTAATAAACTGCTCACTTGGGTAAAGATGAAGAATTTAAGCGCGGCAAATTGACGTTTTTCATGTCCCCAAATAGCGATAATAGCGGTCATAGGGAGTAACATAACTTCCCAAAAAAAGAAGAAAAGAAACATATCAACCGCGATAAATACCCCAATAATACCGGCAATTGTTAACAGTAAATTAAAATAATAAAAACCAACATGAGTTTGAATTTCACGCCAAGAAACTAACACACAAATAATAGCTAACAACCAAGTCAACGCTATTAGCACAATGCTTAACTGATCAATCGCGATACTATATTGAATATTAAAGGTTTTAATCCAATCAACTTGGGTCATTACCTGTAACTTAGCGAAGTCATTATTGTGATTGAACGCTTGATTGAGAACAAACACTGCAAAAATTGTCGCTAATAAGGCTAAGCTAATTAATGCCAACCATTTAGCACTACCTTGCCAATATTTTTCAGCTCGCCATGCCAAGGCACCAGCAATCAACAATGCCAACATAATAAAGGTGAGAGTCATAAGAAACTTACTCCTAACAGCAGCATTATGGCTAACCCAAAAGCCGCTAAATACCAGCGTAAACTGCCATTTTGAACCAGCAACAATGCATCGTGCCACAAGCTAACGTACCAAGCATTGAGCATAATGATTTGGTCAAATATGTCGTGCTTATTTACCTTGGCAAGCCACTGATAGGGCTTAACTAACAGCACATTATATAAAGTGTCAAAACCTAAACCTTGACGGCAGAACACCACAAACTTGCCTTCACTGGCCTGAATTTTATGCGCGCTACCTTTTATGGCAGCACTACGGTAGCTTTTAAAATAAAACCAAGAAAACAAAATACCGATAAAGGGCGTAATAATCGCAACCGTATGCAACCAATTGGGTTCATCCAACAGTGCTGAAGGGGTTTGTATAAATGTTGAAAACACTAAGGTAAGATCAAGCGGTATAAGCCCTCCAAATAGCGACAACAGCGCTAACACGATTAATGCACTACGTAACAAAGTACTTTTTTCTGTGTGTGTGTTTTCACTGAAGCGCGCTGCCCCTAGAAAGGCAAGAAAGAATAACCGGCAACTATAAATACTGGTTAAGAATGCCCCTAAAATGGCACACCACCATAACATCGGCCCGGCAGTATTAGACGACCAAAGCTGAGCAATAATCGCTTCTTTAGAGAAAAATCCTGAAGTGCCAGGCAACGCCATCAAGCAAATTAAACCCACAATAAATAAAACGCTTTCAAACGGCAGTTTTTTCAATAAGCCACCCATTTTAAAAAGGTTTTGTTGATGATGTAGCGCATAAATAACCGCGCCTGCCGTAAGGAACAGTAGTGCTTTAAAAAAGGCATGGGTCATTAAGTGAAATACGCCGGCCGACCAAGCTCCAGCGCCGAGTGCCAGCATCATATAGCCAATTTGGCTCATGGTTGAATAGGCGAGAACACGCTTAATATCGGTTTGTGCTAATGCCGCAACACCGGCAAGTAATAAAGTTAAGGCTCCTAGCCAAGCGACATAATTCATTACTTCAGGCGATAATAAAAAGATGCCATGCATGCGGGCAATTAAATATACCCCGGCGGTAACCATAGTTGCGGCATGTATCAATGCACTGACCGGTGTTGGCCCAGCCATAGCATCTGGCAACCAAGTTTGCAGAGGTAATTGTGCTGATTTACCAACCGCACCACCAAGCAATAATAAGGCAATCCAGTAAATATCGTTTGCTTGCTCCGCACTAGAAACCGAATTCGCGCCAGCCGCAATATTATTAGCTTGTTGTGCTAATGTTGTCACCGCTTCAATATTTAATTCACCAAAAGTATTAAACAATAACAGCAAACCTATAGCCATTGAGGTATCGCCAATACGGGTAACAATAAACGCTTTACGTGCGGCTAACACATTGCTCTTTTCTTGATACCAAAAACCAATCAATAAAAAGCTACATAATCCAACACCTTCCCAGCCAAGATATAACAGCACTAAATTATCGGCTAAAACCAATATCAACATAGCGACGATAAATAAATTCATGTAAGCCATAAAACGCGAGAAATTCGCGTCAGTCTTCATATAAATAGCAGCAAATAAATGAATGAGAAAACCTACACCACAGACCACACTGATCATAACAGCGGATAGACCATCAAGATAAAAGCGCATATTAACTTCGCTAGTACCGAGTTGATTAGTTAAATCAAACCAATGCCAGAGATTAACTGTCAACACTTGGTTTTGAGTTGCTGACAATTCAAGCAATAATAGCGCGCTCACTAAAACCGTCAGTGCCATACTAGTGACACTAATGATGGCGGCAAGCTGCCAAGACAGTTTTTTACCAAAGGCAATTAACAGCAAAAAACTCACTAAAGGATAAAATGGTAAAGTCGCTAATAGCACTATCATTACCCCTTCATCTGGTTTAATAAATCAATATCTAAGGAACGGTATTTCTTTTGCATGCGGATTAATAAGGCTAGCCCTACCGCAACTTCAGCAGCGGCAAGGGTTAAAATTAAAATAAACATGACTTGTCCATCAGCCTGTTGCCAAACACTGCCGGCACCAATAAAAGCAATGCCAACGGCATTTAGCATAATTTCCAAACTCATCAAAATAAATAACGTGTTTTTTCGTGCCACCACGCCAATAAAGCCGATAACAAATAATAAACTCGATAATATAAGCACATGAAACAAAGGAATAGAGGTCATAGCGGACCTCCAGTAACATCAGGTTTTGCATAGTGATAACCGGCTAATAAACCGGATAAAAGTAGAAAAGACGCAATTTCAACAGCAAGCAAATAGGGCCCATACAACATAATACCGACGGCTTTTGAACTGATAACTGTTGCTTGTAGGCTTTGTTGCATTTCGGCATTATTAATAATAACAACAATTTCAATTAGCAGCGCAAAGGCCAACAACATCGCCCCCACCATATTCGCTAAATTTTTATTCTTTGGCGCGTTTGCGGTTTCATCTTTCCCTAAACCAAACATCAGTACGGCAAAAACAAACAACACTAAAATAGCACCGGCGTAAACAATGACTTCTAATCCGGCAGCAAAAGGCGCGCCCATTAGATAGAAGCACACAGCAACCGCCAATAACGACACCACCAAATATAACAGAGCGTGTACGGTATTATTGCCTGTCACCACTTTCAAGCTAGCGATTACGGCAACCAAACCAGCAAGATAAAAAAGGCTTTCGATAGCGGCAAAATTAGCGAGCATATTGGCTCTCCTTAGCACTATTTTGAGTTTTTACTAGCAAAGTTATGTCACGATTCATGGCATTAAACCTTTAATATCAATTGGCGGCCTTTCCTGCTCTGCTTGTCCCTTGCCTTTACCTGCAATCGCAATACCTGATTGCTGATAAAAACTATAATCGTGATATTTACCCTGACCATTAATTAATAAATGCTCTTTTTCATAGACTAAATTTTGTCTATCGTATTCTGCTAATTCCACATCTGGGGTTAATTGAATGGCATAGGTAGGACAAGCTTCTTCACAAAAACCACATAAAATACAACGAGAAAAGTTAATACGGAAAAAGTCTGCGCGTTTGCGACCATCATCATCAACCACTTGCTGCAAAGCGATACAATCAACTGGACACGCCACCGCACAAAGATTACATGCCACACAACGCTCTTCACCATCAGGATCTCGAGTCAGGACAATTCGACCGCGATATCTGGGTGCCAAATATGGTTTTTCTTCTGGGTACTGCACCGTATCGGCTTTAGTAAAGGTGTGTTTTAGCACTAACCACATGGTTCGAAGTTGACTAAACATTATCGCCCCCGTTTGCATTGATTTTATCAGTGTGAATTTGATGGAGCTTATTCATAGTTATAGTACTCCCGTTAAGCGCAATACTGCCGTAACCAAAAGGTTTAATAACGCTAGAGGTAACATCACTACCCAGCCAAACTTTAGTAATTGGTCAAATCGAGGACGTGGCAGTGATGTTCTTAGCAGAATAAAAAACATCACAAAAAACATAATTTTAATAATGAACCACAGCAATGGAGGTAACCATGACGCAAGCGGCTCTGGCATTAACCAACCGCCAAAGAAAAGCACAACTGACATGGCTGAAATTAATGTTACGCCTAAATATTCACCAAGAAAAAACAAAGCGAATTTCAAGCCAGAATATTCGGTATGAAAACCAGCGGTTAACTCAGTTTCAGCTTCTGGAAGATCAAAAGGTAATCGATGGCTTTCAGCAATACCCGCGACTAAAAAAATAAAGAAACCAACAAATTGCGATTGAATCAACCAACCATCGCTTTGCGCTAAAACAATTTCACGAAGGTTAAAAGTCCCGGTTAGTAACACCACGCCCATTACAGACAGGCCCATAAAAACTTCATAACTGACCGTTTGTGCGGCCGCTCTCATACCGCCTAACAAGGCATACTTAGAGTTTGACGCCCACCCTGCCAACACCACGCTATAAACAGCCAGTGAAGCCATAGCAAGAAAAAACAATAAGCCAATGTTTAAATCAGAAACGCCAATACTAGGCGAAAACGGTACGACTGCAAAGCTCATCAATACGCACATCGCGCCAATAATCGGTGCCAGAACAAAGACTAACCGATCACTAAAAGGTGGGATCCAATCTTCTTTACCGAGAATTTTCAGTAAATCGGCCAATGACTGCAAAACACCAAAGGGCCCAACTCGATTTGGACCACACCGGTCTTGCCAAATACCAATCATTCTGCGTTCAACCCAGACCAACATAGCCGCAATAGGGATAAGTAAGGCGATGATGATAGTAATTTCAAACAGTTTCCATAGCATTTCAACCATCATTCAATCCTCCTGAGAATAATCGAATAGGAATAGTTTGATCCTTTACTTTTAGCCTTTCGAGAATGTTTCCTTTGCTTTGTTTCGCGGCGATTAACCCATCATTAAATTGCGCTAGATAATCGGTCACCTCTTGGTCGCATGCTAGAGAAATACTCATTTCAACTTGCTGCGTCAGCGGCTGACAAAGGGAAAAGTTACCAAAAGCTAATGAACTAGGTAAATCATTGACGATAAAAACTTGACCGATGACACTTTGACTGGCCAATTGCATTTTTTCGTTTGTTGCTGAGAAAATAACTTTACACCACTGACCTTTTTTCACCCCAGCTTGTTGAGCGGTCTCAGCATTAATATAAATTTGATTACTTTGTCGCAGCATTTGAAATTCAGGGGTTAACGCGGCTTGCCACTCACTAAAATAAACGTGTTTTTGCTGAACATAAGTTAATAGATTAGCCGCTAAGTTATTAGCAGGACTGTCTTCACTATTTTCGCTGAGTCGCCAAGTTGGATTGTTGGCTATTCCTGTCGATATTGCGATAAACACCGCTGCTTTTTGCTTTAATAATTGACCATTAATTTCTGTTTGAAATTGAGCAATAGCTTGGTTCGAATTCCAACCCGGCGCCCAAGCAAAAGGCATATCACTACTTTGCCCTACAGATTTACCTTCCATTGAAAACGTAAAGTTATCGTCAATTTTTTGCGTGGTTTTTGCTTCATGTACCGTGATATTAGCCATTTGTGCTGTTCGTCCACTGGCTCGATGGCTCATTCTCGCAATGGGCTTTTGCTGAGGTTTAATACTCTCTTCTGCTATTAACATAGGCCATTGAGTATAAGTGTCAGTAAAAAATTGATGTAATTGAGTGAGTGATTCGCAGTCGTTATTTTTAGCGACTACTTGCACAGATTGATGAGGCTTAAGCCCACTAGCTTCAGTCGATGTTTTCGGTACTTTTATACCTATAATATCGGCAATATTATCTAACCAACGCCAGCTTTCTTGTATCGGAAGCACTGGTGCATGTACTTGTATGAATTGCTGTGCTCGGCCTTGGTAATTAACATAATGCCCGTCTCCCTCAGTAACCGCCGCAACTGGCAACACAATATCAGCAATACTTGAAAGTCGATGTGCTGAATGATCTAGCACAATGAGGGTTTTGGCTGATTTTCTTAACTGCGCGATTTGATGCGCAGAAAGCTTCTCCAGTTCTTGCTCAAGTAACATAAGTCCTTGATAATTTTTATCAGGGTCATTTAGTTGTGCCAAAACTTGTTCTATTGACAGCGATTGCTCATCTAAAATTGATAATAAACCAACGCTATTACTGCAAGGCGGCACGATAACTAATGCGGGCGCTACCATTTCATTTTGCTGTTTAAACGCCGATATTAGATTGGCAATATTATTCAAAATTTCGGCACAAACAGAGCTGGTACCCGATATAAATAATGGCTTTTTAGCTTTACGTAAGGCTTTATAAACGCAAACAATAAAACCTTGCTCCCTGGTACTTAACTGATCTTGCTCAGCTAAGTCGGAAATCGCTTCTTCTACGGCTTTGTCATTGTTAATACTTTGCACTTTGCCGAACTTTAAGAGCTTATCTAAAGAGGCTAAACATTTTGATATTTGCTCTACAGGTAACAGTAATGCTTGCTCCGACACATCATCGAGTTTAGTACTGGTACTTTGTAGGGAAAATAACGGTGATAACAACTTCCCCCCGATAGTTCGTACCGCACTGTCTTGCCATGACGGAATACCTATATTTGCTGCTTTATCAATAGCGGCATTGCGCAGCGCTTGGCGAACCGCCAGAGCCATTCGCGGCGCGGTTTGGCTAATATCCTCTGCAATAACAAAAATAAAGTCACTGTTTTCAATATCCGCCAAACTTGGTGCTTTGTTTGATGCCAGTAATTGCGCATGTTGCGCCGCTACTTTCATTTCTTGGTCATTATAACCAGGACTAAACTGCTCAGCGCCAACAATATTTTTCAAATAAAAGTTAGCTTCTAATGAGGCACGAGCAGAGCCAATTCCAATGAATTGTTTTTTTCTAAAGTGTGAAAAAGCTTTTGCAACATCTAACTTAGTTAACGAGACAGGTGACTGTTGCGCGATACCTTTAGCTTGGTTGATGCGCTGTTCGCCATTAACAAAACCTATACCAAAACGACCGCGGTCACAGATAAAATAGCCATTAATATCGCCATTGTAGCGATTCATTACTCGGCGCACCGAACCATAACGTTCGCCAATACTTAAGTTACAACCTACAGAGCAATGGCTACAAACCGACGGTGCAGATTGTAGATCCCATTTTCGGGTATAGTGCGATGAAAAGACTTTATTGGTAAATACGCCCGTGGGGCAAACTTCAACTAAATTACCGCTAAATTCACTCTCTAAAGCCCCGTCAGATTGACGACCAAAGTAAACTTGGTTTTTTGAACCATACACTCCGAAGTCCTTACCACCCGCATAGTCATTATAAAAACGGGTACAGCGATAACAAGTAATGCACCGGTTCATTTCGTGGCCGACTAATTCACCTAAATATTGATTGTTGAATGTGCGTTTTGTGCCCTGGTATTCCCGTACGCTATGACCTGTCATCACCGTCATATCTTGTAAATGGCATTCACCGCCCTCAGCACAAACGGGACAGTCATGTGGATGATTAGTCATCATTGCAGCGATAACTTGTTCGCGAAATTCACTAGCCTCTTTATGCTTAATACTAATGCGCATACCGTCAGTAACTGGGGTTATACACGCCATGACTAAACGCCCACGTTTATCATCTTCATCTTGAAATTGTGTCACGGCGCACTGACGACAAGCTCCCACTGATCCCATCGACGGGTGCCAACAAAAATAAGGTAAGTTTAATTTTTTTGATAGCACTCCCGCCAGTAAATTATCTTCAGTGTTTAGCTGATAAGGCAAGTCATCAATGAAAATCGTTACTTTCTTTTCACTCATGTTATTGCCCTGCCTTTGGTGATGTAGGAGAGAGAGTTGACTGAGCTGATTGAATATTTGACACTTGGGCTTGCGATACTTTAGTACGCTTAGGCGTCATCGACGGATTATAATGGCAACAACCGTGCTCGATATGCTGTAAGAAATCGTCATGAAAATATTTTAAAGCGCTTCGTAACGGTTCAACAGCACCTGGTGCTAAAGCGCAATGAGTTTTACCTATCCACATAAAATCACACAACTTAGCTAAGGTGTCTAAATCTTGTATTTTGCCTTGGCCTTGTTCGATACGGTTGAGCACTTCAACAGCCCAAGGTGTGCCATCTCGACAAGGTGTACACCAACCGCAAGATTCTTGAGCGAAAAAACGCATCAAATTTAACACCATAGCAACCGGACAGTTTTTATCGTCTAACACAATCAAGCCACCGGTACCTAAACGACTTCCCACTTTGGCTATAGAGTCAAAATCCATTGGCGTATCCAAATGTTCTTCAACGAGGAAGTCAGTTGATGCACCGCCGGGCAGTAAACCTCTAAATTGTAGACCCTCTTGCATACCACCTGCATAGTCGTATAGCACCTCACGCAAAGTCGGCCCCATAGGTAACTCCCACAAACCTGGAGTTTTAACTCGTCCACAAGCACCATAAATTTTACTTCCGGCGTCACTGTTAGGCGCAATCGCCTGAAACCATTCAATACCATTTTTTAATATATGCGGTAAATTACATAGGGTCTCAACATTGTTCACTATGGTAGGTTTGCCAAATAAACCACTAACTTGTGGAAAAGGAGGCTTAGCTCTAGGCGTTGCACGTTTGCCTTCTAATGCATTTATCAACGCAGTTTCTTCACCACAAATGTAACGACCCGCGCTGCAATGGACATATAAATCCATGGAATATGCACTACCCTGAATTTTTTCACCTAACCAATTATTTTGATAAGCCTCGTCAATAGACTGTTGCAAGCGCTTTGCCGCTAAATGGTATTCACCGCGCAGAAAAATATAGCCTTTATTTGCACCTATGGTGTACGCCGCGATAATCATAGCTTCAACTAATTGATGCGGCACGCCTTCAAGTAATAAACGGTCTTTAAATGTGCCTGGCTCCATTTCATCGGCATTGGCGACTAAGTATTTATTGTCTGGCGCATTTTCATCTCCGTCCTTAAACATCGGGACAAAACTCCATTTCATGCCCGTTGGAAAACCGGCACCTCCGCGCCCTTTTAAGCCTGAGTTTTTAACAATATCTAATACGTCGTTTGGTGAATGTTCTAGCGCTACTTTTGCCCCTTGATAACCACCCACTTGGCAGTAATCGTCAAATGACAATGGTTGTTGTAAATTCACCCATTGGGTTAACGGCTTTAGGTTGTTGTAGGATATCGACTCAGGCATTTACTGCTCCCTTAACCGCAAGCTGTTGTAGAATATCAACCGCGCTTTCAGGACTTAAATGTTGGTAATGCTCGGTGCCAATCATCATAGCGGGTGCTTTGTCACAACTGCCTAAACAAGCATTCGACAGTAGCGTGAACTTACCGTCTGCTGTGGTTTGGCCGTATTCGATATTTAAATGTTGCTTTATGGCAGCAAGCACAGCGTCGAGGCCAGTTAAATGACAAGCAATGCTGTCGCACAAGTGGATCACATGTTCGCCGACAGGTTGTCGGTAAATTAAATTATAGAAAGTCGCTACGCCCTCTAGTTGGGCAATGGGAATAGCAAGCAAGTCACTAATGGCAAAAAGGCTTTCATCACTGATCCATCCACGATTTTCCTGCACGACTTTAAGTGCCTCAATACCAGCGGCTTCACGTGTTTCCATGATACTGGCCTCATGCTCAATCGCAGCAATTTCAGGTGCCGTTAAATAATGTTGATAATCAATTGTCGTCGTGTCGATTGTTTCCATCACTATCTCTTTATTTGCTAAAACTGGTGATTACTGACTCAAGCCATTTTTTAATCTACATATATGAAATAACATTAAATTTTTATCGATCAACATCTGCCATCACATAATCAACACTACCGAGTGTGGCGATAAGATCGGCCACCATTTGCCCCTTACTAATTAATGGCAACATTTGTAAATGGGGAAAGCTAGGTGTGCGAATTCGGGTGCGATAACTCATGGTGCTGCCGTCACTGATCAGGTGATAAGCCATAATACCTTTCGTGGCTTCTACGCTGATCGACACTTCACCTGCAGGGATAACAGGTCCCCATGAAACATTAAGAAAATGCGGTATTAAAGTGTCAATATCACGCATAGTTCTATCTTTTAATGGGGGTGTGGTTTGTGGATGTTCTGCTTTATAAGGGCCTTCAGGCATATTGTTAAGGCATTGCTCAATAATGCGAATACTCTGGCGCATTTCTTCTACGCGAACCCGACAACGATCATAGCAATCACCGTTTTGACCCAGCGGTACGTCAAAATCAAATTGATCATAGCCGCCATAAGGTCGTTGTTTACGCAAGTCCCATGAAAAACCCGTTGCCCGTAAACCTGGGCCTGTAACGCCCCAATCAATAGCTTCTTGTGTTGAATAAGCACCAATACCCACGGTGCGTTGTTTTAAAATTGAGTTTTGCATAACCATTTTTTCATATTCATCAAGACGCTTTGGCAAGTAATTAACGTAATCACGCACTAAGCCCTCCCAACCTTTAGGCAAATCTTGCGCAACGCCGCCAATGCGGAACCAACTCGGGTGCATGCGAGCGCCGGTAAAAGCTTCAATAATGCCAAAAAGCTTTTCACGGTCGATAAACATATAAAAGATAGGTGAAAGTGCGCCAAGATCTTGCGCGAATGTGCCGTAGAACAATAAGTGGCTAAGAATACGGAACATTTCCGCGGTCATAATACGAATAACTTTCGCGCGATCGGGTACGGTAATACCCGCGAGTTTTTCCACAGCCATAACATAAGGAAAGTTATTCATTACGCCGCCAAGGTAATCAATGCGATCAGTGTAAGGAATGTAACTATGCCAAGATTGTCGCTCGCCCATTTTTTCTGCGCCACGATGGTGATAACCAATATCTGGCACACAGTCGATAATTTCTTCGCCTTCCATTTGTAAAACAATACGAAAAGCGCCATGAACACTTGGGTGATTGGGTCCAAGATTTAAAAACATAAAATCGCTGTCTTTGCTTTGCCGCTTCATACCCCAAGCTTCGGGGTTAAATTGCAATGCCGCTTGTTCTTTGTCTTGTTGATAAGGTGACAGCGTAAAAGGATCCATTTCTGTCGCACGCGCGGGATGGGTTTTCAGTAACGGATGTCCTTTCCATGTCTCCGGCATTAAAATACGGGTTAAATGCGGATGATTTTCAAAAACGATACCAAACATATCCCATACTTCTCGCTCATACCAATTGGCATTTGGCCATAAACTACAAACACTCTCTAAGGTTTTATCTGTGATGTTCAAGGCAACTTTAATACGAATGTCTTGGTTACGTTGATATGAGCGTAAGTGGTAGCTGACCGTAAAAGCTTGAGATAATAATGAAGGGTGTTCTCGTTCGCTTTCATCAATAGCGGTAATGTCAAAACACATATCAAACGGCTGCGCTAACTCTTGTTTTAATACTTGCATCAGTTTGATTAATTGATCTTTTTCTAACCAATAGGAAGGTATATCGTCAACAATATTCTCGACGGCGCTGACCGGCTGTAATTTGAGCTTAGGTGAAAGAGCAAGAATTTCATCCAGCAAAGGAACAGCTTGTAGCATCTGCCAATCATTACTCGCTTTGATATTTACTTGTGTTGCCATTAACTTCCCTTCACGCTAGCCATTTTTATTATTAGTCTGCTTTACTACGTATTCAATTTATTGAAACTTTTCTTATTAAAGCCAATGCCTGAGCCCATTTAAATATGATCAGGGGAGTCTAAATTAGTCACCTGTATGCGCTCTTCGTGCTTAATATCTCGCAATGACGGCTTACCAATTTCACTCACCTGCTGTTCGCCCACCGCCCAACTTAACGGTCGTGGTTGATGTTCGATTTTGGTTTGCAGCAGTAATAATGCTTCGAGTAACGCTTCTGGACGAGGCGGACAACCGGGTACATAAACATCAACGGGGATAAATTTATCCACTCCTTGAACAACACTATATATGTCGTACATACCGCCGGAATTGGCACATGACCCCATGGAAATAATCCAACGAGGCTCCAATAGTTGTTCATAAAGGTGTTGAATGACTGGCGCCATCTTCCGAAAACAGGTACCTGAAATTACCATCAAATCAGCTTGTCTTGGTGTTGCTCGTATTACCTCAGCGCCAAAGCGGGCAATGTCATGTCGGGAAGTAAAGCTTGTTGCCATTTCGACATAACAACAACTTAAACCAAAATTAAATGGCCATATGGAATTTTTACGTCCCCAATTCACCATGTCATCAAGCTTAGCAAAAAGCACACTGCGCTTTAGCTCTGCTTCAGAAATACCCTTCATTTCACCCATGGCGTCATCTAATTTTGCTTTTGTTAGCGACCATTCCATTATTGCTGTCCCTTAGTGTTATCAAAAAGAGTTTGTTCAAAAAGGCTTTGCTTAATTGGCTGATTTTCAGCTTGTTGCAAGCGCTGAAGTTGCGTTGCTCTAAAAGGTTGATGGCGACGTGTTAACTCTAATGCGCCAATACGAATCAAATAAATTAAAGCCGCTAGCAAAACCGTAATGAAGATACTGGCTTCGATAAATCCTGGCCAACCAACTTCGTCAAAAGCAATCACCCAAGCAAAAAGATAAATTGTTTCTAGATCAAAAATGACAAAAAAGATGGCATATAAAAAGAAGTGATTAGTAAAGCGGGTTTTATTGTCAGAGACAGAGATAATGCCAGATTCATAAGGTGTGTCTTTCGCCCGCTGTTTTCCTTTGGGGCCAAGAAAATGTGACAGCAGCATCATAACAATGAGCATACCAGCCAAGATAATAAAGTAAGCAGCAATCGGCCATACTTGAGTTATTTGATCGGATATTTCCACAAAGCCTCCACTGATAACTTAATGTTTGCTTGTGCCAAATATTAATGGCTCACAAATCATTAAACTAAAACCGACAGACAGCAAACTTATCGATACATGCTTAATACGCAATACCCAGCCATTCATCTGAACTTTGGCATAACAATAGAGCGATTAAAATAATGTTAACATTAGCTAGCTATATTGGATTTCAGTGTTACTAAAATTCATTGCAAAGTAACGACTAAGTAGATGGGACAGACAAAAGAGTCTGCTAGGTAGGTTAAATTCCTGACCTTATAGGGAGCATGTTATTACCTGTTGGTAGCAATCGCTCACTGCATTTACTTATTATTGTTATTTCGCTTTCGCTAACTTTCTCTCTTCATTAATCCTACTGAGATAGCACCTATAACTTTATAATTTAAACAATATTTGCATAGTCGACTTTTGCGAATGTACTTTGCAAAAGATCACAATGAAAAATATCGTTGATAATTTGAGTATAGAAAAGAATTCAAGTAATGCTTGTTTTTTAAGCGAATATTAGTATTTAAAAATTATAGATAGTGTGAAAAGCAATAAACACGGCGCTTGCCGTGTTTATTGTTAGAGATAAAATTTTATAAATTAGTCATTATCAGTGATTATTCTTCAACGCCATTAAGTAAGTCAGAAAATGCAGACAATTTATCAAGTACTATACCGTGTATTGATTTTCTTGGATAACGACCCGTTCGAGTAATTTCTCCAGCAGGTTGCGCCATTAAAATTTCAATCGCCTGATCAATATTCTCCACCGCATAAATGGCAAATTTCCCATCAGCTACGGCCTGAATAACCTCAGGCGCCAACATTAAATTAATGGTATTAGTCTTAGGGATGATAACCCCTTGCTCGCCGGTTAAACCTTTATCTTTACAGAGACGATAAAAGCCTTCAATTTTTTCATTAACGCCACCAATTGATTGCACTTCACCATGCTGATTCATCGACCCTGTTATCGCTAAGCCTTGGTTTATCGGTAAATTTGCAATAGCAGAAATTAACGCGCAAAGCTCAGCCATAGAAGCACTATCACCATCGATATGACCATAAGACTGTTCAATGGCAATATTGGCAGAAATAGTAACCGGAAATTTTTGACCATATTTATGACCCAAATAACCGGTTAAAATCAACACCCCTTTCGAGTGAATAGATTTACCTAAATCAACTTCTCGTTCAATATCAGTTACCCCTTGGCTACCGGCATATACAGTCGCTGTTATGCGTGCGGGTGTACCAAAAACGCTATCACCAATCTCTAATACTGTTAGGCCATTGATTTTACCTATTTTCTCGCCTTCAGTATCAATCAATAACTGACGTTCCTTGATTTCCTCTAGCCATGCTTCACTCATGCGGCCAGTTCGACGCTGTTTGGCGGCTAACGCCATTGTCACATGTTTACCACACAAGCCATTTGTACCATCAGATAGCTTCCACAAATAGAATGCCTCATCTAATAAATCATTAACTTGCACAATATTAGCCGATATTTTGTGTTGATGTTCGGCACGCCTAAGCGCATATTTAACCAGTTCTAATACCGCTTCATCAGTGACTTCGGGGTAATTATTACGATGGGCACGTTGACGGATTAAATTGGCGTAGTCATTTAAATTGCTCTGACTTTTCTCTAGATGACGATCAAAATCAGCCAAGACACGGAATAGCTCGGTAAATTCTTGATCATAATCTTGTAAGGTGTAATAAATTTCAGGATCACCTAATAAAATCACTTTAACGTTTAACGGTATTTTTTCAGGCTGTAGACTAAATGCGCCCGGCTGTGCGTATTCTAAATGCGGATTTTCAATCGTAATTTGCTGCGACTTTAGCGCTAGCTTCAGTCGCGCCCAAACTAAAGGTTGAGTCAACAGCTTATCCGCTTCAAGTAAGATGTAACCGCCATTAGCTTTATGCAAAGCACCCGGTCTAATTAAACGGTAACTGGTGTAACTGCCACCTTGAAAACTACCAAAATCAACATGGCCAAACAAGTTTTGAAAGGTCGGATTTTGCTCATAAATAACCGGCGCACCTTCATCCGCTTTGCGGGTTACCAGTAAATTAGGTAAAAAGCGTTCAACCATCAATTTACGCATATCTTTGTCATTCGGCGCTTCGTTACTCTCATCGACCAGCAACTCTAATACAGCATCTACGACATGAGCTTTCACTTTTGCTAAATATTTTTGTACGCCAATATTACTGGCGAATTCCGTCTCTAACTCTTTTAAAAATGGTTGAATACTTTGTGCCGCAGTTTCATGTTTTAACTTGCGTAATTTATCGGAAGCAATACGCTTCCATTGCGGTAATTCAATTAACTTTTCAGAGAGTAAATCTTCTAACTTGGCTAATAAAATATAAAAGTCAGCACGTTTGGGCTCTTTTAGTTCCGCAAACTCTTTATCATTAAGTGGCTTACCTTCGACTAATGGTGAAAAGCCAATTTCACCATTTTCTTCGAACAATACCACGTCTTCTTTTAATGCCGCTGCTTCAACTTCGGTAATGGCTTGATCATATTTTTTATTAAAGTCGCGATCGAGCGCAGCTTTTTGTCTTTGATAGCCTGGGTTATCAAAAATTTCTGGAAACAAATCCATCAACTCATCAATAAAGGTATTCATACGAGTAAGTAACTGCTTACCATCACCTGGACTAACATAAAGATTATGTGGCGAATTTGGGTCATCAAAATTGTTGATGTAGCACCATTCATCAGGTGTAGGTTCTTGACTCGCTGTTGCGGCTAACATTTGTTTTATCAGGGTTTGACGTCCCGTACCATGCTCACCCATAGCGTAAACATTAAAACCTGGTGCAGCCATCGACAACCCGAAAGTTAACGCTTCTTTAGCTCTTTCATGGCCAATAAATACTTGTTCTATTTCTGCTGTTGGTGTGGCATTGGCAAATTGTTTAACCGTTAAATCTGCGGTTAATTGACTAGGCTTAAGGCGTGCATTGGTTGACACATTTGTCATAGAAGATCTCTTGGGGGTACGATTTACATATCAACGGAAATAATACTAAACGGCTAATTTATGAGTCCGTTTAGTATAGATGCTACTTCATTAAATACAGTGTACAGCGACACCGCTATGATCAGCAAAATAATATTAAAAAACTAGTAAAAAAAAGTTAGTTTTTACGGAGTTAGACTTAAGCGATTAAAGTCTTTACCACCGCAGTTAATACAATCTATAACAACATTAGCATGGCTATAAGTAACACAATGTAAGCAGGTCTGACATTGTAATTGCCCAAACCCCACATAATCCCCCACATGGTAGCCATCTTTATGTTGAAAATCATCCATAAGTTCTGACCATTCTACTTGTGATTTATCAGTAATTTTCGCCAAATTTTCCCAGAGGCTTTCATTGAGTATATCCAAATAGACTGAATGCTTAATGTCGGCTTGATATTGCTGATAAAAATCACTGAGATCATATTTTAAGTTGGCAATAAATTGTTTAACTTTCTGCTCTGGAATTTGCTCTGCAGCAATAACGATAGCTTTAGCTTGTTCCAGGAAAGCAGCTATTGAGCGAACTTCATTGTCTTTGGTGTCCTCAAGCCATGTTTGTAACTTTTGATACACCTCTTTAACAGAAGATTGTTCTTTTTTCATATCGCCTCCGTAATCTAAAACTCAGCTTTTAGTATAATTATTAAGGCGATAAAAGCCACCATTAACCGTTTTAGTATAGGGTATAAAACAATGATAAAAGTGGCTTTCGTCGACTAACTCAACTTTATCTCGAAAAATCTGCCGCATTAACCTGCTTTAACTTGTCGCAACGGCTAGAGATAAGGTATCCTATCGGGATAATTTTTATCGCTAAAACCTAATCTTAAAATAACAAATTTTATCACTATAAATTTGCCAATAAAGCAGGTTGAAGCTCCTATTTAAGCGTGCTCGAGAAATTTTAATGGAATCCATTTACAATCCCCAATCAATTGAAGCCGATGTTCAGAAATTTTGGACTGATAACAACACCTTCAAAGCTGAAGAGTTACCAGGAAAAGAAAAGTTTTATTGCTTGGCGATGTTTCCATATCCAAGTGGCCGACTCCATATGGGCCATGTACGTAACTACAGTTTAGGTGATGTAATTTCTCGTTACCAACGCATGCAAGGCAAAAACGTTATGCAACCTATGGGTTGGGACGCTTTTGGTTTACCGGCTGAAAACGCCGCGATTAAAAATAACTCTGCGCCGGCAAAATGGACTTATGAGAATATTGATTACATGCGTAACCAATTAAAATCATTAGGCTTTGGCTACGACTGGAGTCGTGAATTAGCGACTTGTAAAAAAGATTATTACCGTTGGGAACAATGGTTCTTCACTCAGCTTTATGAAAAAGGCTTAGTGTATAAGAAAAATGCTACGGTAAACTGGGATCCTGTTGATCAAACTGTACTTGCTAATGAACAAGTTATTGACGGCCGCGGTTGGCGCTCTGGCGCGCTAGTTGAGCGTAAAGAAATTCCACAGTGGTTCATTAAAATTACTGACTACGCAGAAGAGTTAATTAACGACTTAGACCAATTAACTGATTGGCCTGAACAAGTTAAAACCATGCAACGTAATTGGATTGGTCGTTCTGAAGGCGTAGAAATGACTTTTCAAGTCGTTGACTCGGAAGAAAGCTTCGATATTTATACTACCCGTCCTGATACTTTGATGGGTGTGACTTATGTTGCATTAGCCGCGCAACATCCATTAGCGTTAGCTGCTGCAGAAAATAATGTAGAACTCGCCGAATTTATTCAAAGCTGTAAAACCAACAAATCTACTGAAGCCGACATGGCAACAATGGAGAAAAAAGGTGTTGATACTGGCTTGAAAGCTATACACCCGATTAGCGGTGATATCGTACCGGTTTGGGCCGCAAATTTTGTCCTAATGGATTACGGTTCAGGTGCCGTTATGTCAGTACCAGGACATGATCAACGTGACTGGGAATTTGCGACTAAGTACGGCTTAGAAATTAAACAGGTTATCGCCGGCACTGAAAACGATGACGTGACAAAAGCCGCCATTACTGAAAAAAATGTGCTAGTAAATTCAGGTGAATTTGACGGTTTAAGTTTTGAAGATGGCTTTAAAGCTATTTCTGATAAATTAATCAGTGAAAACAAAGGTAAAGTAACGGTAAATTACCGCTTACGTGACTGGGGTGTTTCGCGTCAACGTTATTGGGGTACGCCAATCCCAATGATGCATTTAGCCAATGGTGAATCTGTGCCAGTTCCGGCCGATCAATTACCAGTTGAGCTACCTGAAGATGTCATCATGAACGGGGTAACTTCACCGATTAAAGATAACCCTGAATGGGCAAAAACCACATACAATGGCGAAGAAGCATTCCGCGAAACAGATACCTTTGATACTTTTATGGAGTCATCATGGTATTACGCACGTTACTGCTCGCCAAACGATGATACGCAAATGTTAGATCCAGCCAAAGCCAATTACTGGTTGCCGGTTGATCAATACATTGGTGGTATTGAGCATGCAATTTTACATTTACTTTATGCGCGTTTTTTCCATAAGTTATTACGTGATGCTGGCTTAGTTACGTCGGATGAACCATTTAAAAAATTACTGTGTCAAGGCATGGTATTAGCTGACACTTACTATCGTGAAGCTGATAATGGTGGACAAGATTGGATAGCGCCAACCGATGTTGAAGTTGAACGTGATGAAAAAGGCCAAGTAACTACTGCTGTGAGTAAATTAGATGGCAAACCGGTTATTTCTGCTGGCATGAGCAAAATGTCAAAATCGAAAAACAACGGCATTGACCCTCAAGAAGTGATTAATTTATATGGCGCCGATACGGTACGACTATTTATCATGTTTACCTCACCACCTGAGCAAACATTAGAATGGTCAGATACCGGTGTAGAAGGTGCTCACCGCTTCTTAAAGCGCGTTTGGAAACTTACCTATGACTTTACTCAAGCAGCAGATGTTTCACAAGCAGCGCCAAGTATTGAAGGATTAACACTTAATTCAGCTCAAAAGTTACTCCGCCGCGAATTACATAAAACCATCGCTAAAGTCAGCGATGATATTGGCCGTCGCAACACCTTTAACACAGCTATTGCCGCGATTATGGAGTTAATGAACCATTTAGGTAAAGCAAGTATTGCAAGTATTGAAGACCGTGTAGTCATGCATGAAGCTATTCGCGCTGTCGTATTAATGCTAACCCCTATCGTGCCACATTTAAGTCATCATTTATGGAGCATGATTGGTGATGGTAACCCGGTTGAGAATACAGCATGGCCAGTAGTTGACGACAGTGCTTTAGTTGAAGATGAGAAGCTAATTATAGTGCAAGTTAACGGTAAATTACGCGCTAAAATTACCGTTTCTGCTGATGCTAGCAAAGAAGTTGTTGAAGAAATCGGTTTTAACGATGAGAATGTTAGTAAATTTATTGACGGCAAAACCGTACGTAAAGTCATTTATGTACCGGGTAAGTTGTTAAATATTGTTGCTAATTAATTTGTGCAATGACTAATGTTTACTCTTTAGTCATCATTTATAGATTAACAACATCGCAGTAACTTAACAGTGCCTAGCT
Organism: Cognaticolwellia beringensis; assembly: GCF_002076895.1. Lineage (NCBI taxonomy): Bacteria > Pseudomonadati > Pseudomonadota > Gammaproteobacteria > Alteromonadales > Colwelliaceae > Cognaticolwellia > Cognaticolwellia beringensis. The sequence continues at coordinate 554,398 of NZ_CP020465.1, read as the reverse complement.
AAACCTATTAGCTAGGCACTGATTAAATTTTTATCCATTAAAAAGTGAACACTTTATGAAGCAATTGGTCATTAGTCGAGTAAGCAAACTGCTATCATTTAGCTTAGTGTTAATCATGTTAACGGGTTGTGGCTTTCAACTGCGTGGTAATTATTTATTAGCGCCAGAGTTACAAACCATTGCTTTTAGCTCGGTGGACCAATATGGCGAACTTACGCGCTTAGTTAAACAGCACTTAACCATTAATGATGTTAATTTAGTGCAAAAAAGTGATGATAAAATCCCACAAATGCGCATGCTACAAGACAACTTAGACAGAAGAACACTGTCAGTTTTTCCGAATGGTCAAGTAGCAGAATACGAACTTATTTATACCGTTCGCTATCAAATTTTAATTCCCGGACAAGATATTCAAAACTTCCGCTTTGAGCTCAATCGTGATTATCAAGATGATCCTGATATCGCGCTAGCAAAAAGTCGCGAGTTATCATTAATGTTACGAGAAATGCGTAAAGAAGCCGCCAATAAAATCTTGCGTGATATGGCTAGTATTCAGCTATAGGTAATTATATGCGCATATATCATAATCAACTCGACAACACACTCAACCAAGGTTTTAAGCCAATATGGTTGGTATTTGGTGATGAGTTATGGCAAAAAAATGACGCATTAGAAAAAATAAAGCTGCACGCTAAAAAACAAGGTTTCGACGAAATAATTCGTTTTAGCATCGACGATAAGTTTGATTGGGACGAGCTGTTTCAAGAATATCAATCAATGAGCTTATTTTCGTCATTACGTATTATCGAAATAGAATTTACCTCGGGTAAAATTGGCGATAATGGCGCAAAAGGAGTAGCACAATTACTCACGCTATTACATCAAGATATCCAACTAATATTTCATGGCCCAAAACTAGACGCAGCAACGCAAAAGCGCAAATGGTTTAAATCGTTAGAGGCGGCTGGCTGCTTTGTCCCTTTATACGATATGGACGCTAAACAATTAAAGCAATGGCTGAATAATCAAGCTCGACAGTTACAATTAACATTGCAACCTGATGTTATTAATTTAATGGCGGAATTATTTGAAGGTAATTTACCTGCATTAGGCCAAGAGTTGCAAAAACTTTCTATCTTGTTCTCACAACAAGCGGTGAGTATTGAGGAAGCTGAACAACTCTTCATTAAACAAGCAAAATTCAATTCTTTTCAACTCATTGATACTTTACTAATCGGCGATCTAAAAAAGTGCTTAACTATGCTAGATCAAATGCAACATGACGGTAGTGCACTTGGCCAATTAGTTTGGGTGGTCCATAAAGAAATTAGCCAGCTTTATGCCATGTTGGAACAAATAGAGCAAGGCAACAATATTAACGATATTTTTAAGCAATATCGGATTTGGGATAAGAAAAAACCTTTATATCAACATGCTTTAAAGCACATAACCTTAAGTCATGCTGAACAAGCGTTAGCAAGGCTAGCGCAAGTTGATTTACTCAGTAAAACCAGCAGTGATTTTAACGCTTTCATTTTATTGAGTGATGTTTTCATCAGCTTATTTCACGATACTATCAGTCAAAATTTCAGTTTAGATTATGAGTACAACTAACCAAACTGCGCCAAAACTTATCGCAATACTTGGCGGTACTTTCGACCCGATTCATCTGGGACATATTTTACCAGCCCAAGAAACCGCAAAATGGCTAGGCACGCAGCAATTACATTTAATTCCTGCGCATATTCCACCCCATAAAAACAGTACCCATGCCAATGCAAAACAGCGTGCTAAGATGGTGTCTTTAGTCTGCGACAATAGCAATATATTCACCCTAGACAATCGGGAACTTGACCGTCAAAGCCCTTCCTATACTGTCGATACCTTGCATGAAATAAAAGCTGAACAACCGAGCGCAGATTTATTTTTTATTATGGGTATGGACTCGCTGTTATCTTTTACAACTTGGCATTGTTGGCAAGAAATTCTTAGCTTGTGTAACTTAGTGGTTAATATTCGTCCTGGTTACCCACTATTAACTTTGGAAGCGGCACTTGCACCAGAATTAAAATCTCGCCTTATTTATGATCTGGCAAAATTACAGCACCAAAAAACAGGGCAAATCATTCTACATGAAAGTAATCCTGTTGATATTTCTTCTACCGAAATTAGAGCAAAAATAAAAGCTAACTTACATTATTGCCAATACCTACCCAAGCCTGTTTATGACTATATAGAGCAGCACGGACTTTACAAGTAACAGCATAAGCTATCCAATAACCACTCATGAATGACCTATTTTGACTAGTTTTAATCGCTAGTCAGTGAAATAAATCAATTGTTGTGTAAAAAACCTGCAATTGACGACATTAGATGGTTAACTGACAAACAAAATAATGCTATTATCGCCGATTATTGTTAATTATAGAGATCCCACTTTGCAAAGTTCAGACCTAATTACTTTTGTTACCGAAAAAATCGAAGATATGAAAGGCCGCGATATCGTCACATTAGAGGTATCTAAAAAATCGAGTTTCACTGACTACATGTTAGTTTGCTCTGGTAACTCAAAACGCCACGTTATTTCTATTGCCCAATCACTTACTATTGAATGCCGCGCTGCTGGTATTGAAGCGTTAGGTGTTGAAGGTAATGATATCGGTGAATGGTCTTTAGTTGATTTAGGTGATGTGGTTGTTCACGTGATGACTGATGAAACTCGCGATCGTTATCAACTAGAACAACTTTGGGAATAATCTAAACAACAATGCGCATTACCTTATATGCCGTTGGTAATAAAATGCCAGCTTGGGTTAGCCAAGGATTTAGCGAATATTGCCGTAGATTTCCTCGTGACATGAGTTTCCATCTAGTGGAGATTTCCCCAGGAAAACGTGGTAAAAATGCCGATATTGCTCGCATTCTAGAAAAAGAAGGCGAGCAAATGTTAGCCGCTATTCCAAAAGGTAATCGCATTGTTACGTTAGAGGTGGAAGGCAAGCCTTGGACGACACCTGAACTTGCCAAACAACTTGATCGTTGGCATGTTGATAGTCGAGACGTAGCTCTGCTTGTTGGTGGCCCTGAAGGTTTAGCGCCCGCTTGTATTGAAGCATCTGAACAAAAGTGGTCGTTATCTCCGCTGACATTACCACACCCAATGGTTAGAATTGTCGTGGCTGAAAGCCTATATCGTGCTTGGTCAATCAACAATAATCATCCATATCATCGAGAATAAATAATGGCCCCCAAAAAACGCGTTGCCATTAGAAATCATAGCGCTGAAGCCAATTTATTTGCACGCCGTACTTTCATCACTTTTATTGCCGTCATCATACTTGCCTTGGTGTTGTTTAGTAATATTTATAACCTTGAAGTTAACTCATATCAGAAATACCAAACACGCTCAAATTCCAATCGTATTAAACTTTTACCCGTTGCGCCCAATAGAGGCTTAATCTACGATCGAAATGGTGTTTTATTGGCGGACAACACGCCAGTTTACAGTTTAGAAGTGATCCCTGAACAAGTGACTGATATTAAAAATAGCTTAGCTGAGGTTAGCCAACTATTAGATATAAGTCAGGAAAAACAAGACGAACTACTAAAAGCGGTCAAAAGTAAACGCCGTTTTAAGCCCATTGAGCTTTACTCTCGTTTAAGCGAGCAGCAAATTTCTTTATTTTCAGTCAATCAACATAAATTTCCTGGTTTTTTTATCGATGCACGTTTAAAACGTTATTATCCCTTTGCAGATTTAACCACTCATTCGCTTGGCTACGTCGCACGTATTAACGGCCGAGATTCTCTCGCGCTTGAAAAGCAAGGCTTAGCTGAAAACTACGCCGCTACCCGCAATATTGGCAAGTTAGGCTTAGAAAAGTATTATCAAGATATTTTACACGGCACTATTGGTCACCAAGAAGTTGAAATAAATAACTTAGGTCGGATCATACGTACTTTAGATTTTACGCCACCAATCCCAGGCAAAGATCTAACGCTGACCTTAGACATTGAATTACAAATGATAGCAAAACGGGCACTTTCGGGTAAACGTGGTGCGGTTGTTGCCATTGATCCAAGAGACGGTGGCGTGCTCGCCATGTACTCTAACCCGAGTTTTGATGGCAACCTGTTTGTTCACGGTATCAGCAGTAAAAAATATAAAAAACTTTTAGCACCTGAAAGTAATAAGCCGCTGCTTAATCGCGCAGTACAAGGTTACCCGCCCGCTTCAACCATTAAACCCTTATTAGCATTAACCGGTTTAGATGCTGGAGTCATCACGCCAGAAACAGAAATTTATGATCCCGGGTTTTATCAACTTCCCGGCATAGAAACCAAACGTCGCGACTGGAAAAAGTGGGGTCATGGTAAAGTCGACTTGAATAAGTCCTTGGAACAATCTTGTAATGTTTATTACTACGACTTAGCCTACAAGCTTGGCATTACCCGCATTAGTCAAATGATGATGAAATTCGGCTTTGGTGAGTATACCGGCATTGATTTACATGAAGAAAGCCGTGCAATTATGCCCAGTATCGAATGGAAAAGAGCCCGTTATAATAAAGGTTGGTATACTGGTGAAACCTTATCAGTGGGTATTGGCCAAAGTTACTGGTCTGTAACCCCCTTACAATTATCACAAGCCATATCCATATTGGTCAACAAGGGGGAAATTAAAGTACCACACTTATTAAAATCCACCAGTGAAGTTGTTGCACACGACAAAGATACTAATGCGCAACAGCCGCTGGTTACTGAGTATATTGTTGATCAAAAACCGCCAATTATTCTGAACAATAAAAAAAGTTGGGATGTTGTTTTAGACGGTTTACATAATACCGTACAAAAATTTGGTGCTACCGGTTATAACGCATTCAAAGGCACTAAATATGACGCTGCAGGTAAAACTGGCTCAGCACAAACCGCCAATATCGAGCAAGGTGAGGAATACGACGCCAGCAAAGTTAAAGAAAGCAAACGAGATAATGCGATGTTTATTGCTTTCGCGCCATATGAAAACCCTGAAATAGTGGTAGCTGTTGCCATTGAAAATGTTGCCGAAGGCGGCGGTGGTGCAAATGCAGCACCTGTAGCGCGCCAGATTATGGATCAGTATTTTGGCGATCGTGAAATCGTCAGCAAAAATCCACGTAAACATCCAAATCATGACAATGTGTATCAACAAAACATTAAAAATAAAGCAGGTGAGCCCTAGTGCGCAGTACCGGACATGACCAACATAGGCAGCGAACTTTATGGCAGCGCTTACATATTGATCTACCGCTATTAATAGGTATTCTGGCCTTAATGACCCTAGGGTTATTTGTTGTTTATAGTGCAGGAGGACAAGAATCTGCTGTACTGATACGACATGCCAAACGTGTTGGTTTAGCGCTCTTTGTTATGTTTATTGTCGCGCAAATCCCGCCCTTGTCTTATCGAAAATGGGCTGTACCTGTGTTCATTGTTGGCTTAATGTTATTAACTGCCGTACTACTTTTTGGCCATGTTGGTAAAGGTGCCCAACGTTGGTTAGATCTTGGCGTAACTAAATTTCAACCCTCTGAAATTATGAAACTTGTTATGCCAATAATGATCGCTTGGTATGTCAGTCAATACGATTTACCGATTAGAATCTCTAAAATTATTATCGCTTTTATTTTAGTATTAATACCCACTTTATTGATTGCCAGACAGCCTGATTTAGGTACTTCGTTACTGATTGCAAGTTCTGGTATTTTTGTTATATTTCTTGCTGGTGCTAGTTGGAAACTCATCGGAGCCTGTGTTGGATTAGCGTCAGCTTTTGCCCCAGTTTTGTGGATGTTTTTGATGAAACCTTACCAAAAACAGCGGGTCCTGACATTTTTAGATCCTGAACAAGATCCGCTTGGCTCAGGCTATCATATTATTCAGTCTAAAATTGCTATTGGTTCTGGCGGCATTCACGGTAAAGGCTGGCTGCAAGGTACCCAATCGCAACTAGAGTTTTTACCTGAGCGTCATACAGATTTTATTTTCGCCGTATTTAGTGAAGAATTTGGCTTAATTGGTGTTGGTTTATTATTAACCGTATATTTAGCGATAGTTGTGCGCGGCTTATGGATTGCAGTTAATGCTCAACATGCGTTTACCAAACTATTAGCCGGTAGTTTAACGCTAACATTTTTTGTTTATATTTTTGTTAATATCGGCATGGTATCCGGTTTATTACCAGTGGTCGGCGTACCGTTACCTTTAGTTAGTTATGGTGGCACATCAATGGTGACATTGATGGCAGGTTTTGGCATGCTAATGGCAATAAGTACGCATAGACGCTTTAATATCTAATAAAAAAATTAACTAATAAACCATTTATAAAATAAAAGGGTCAACTGGTATTTCATGGCGAAACTAAACATACCCCAAAGTATCTATCTCTGGTTACTATTGATAATGGTTTCGGCCTGTAGTACTAACCATGGCCGCTACCAACAAAAACATGACAGTATTCCAACGCGCTTACCAAACGCCAGTGAACTTCATAATGCAACACCGCGAGCTGAAGCGCATAGCCGAGGTGGCAACAAGCATTACCAAGTATTTGGCAAGCATTATCAAGTATTAGAAACTGCAGAAAACTTTAGCCAAACCGGCACTGCCTCTTGGTATGGCCGAAAGTTTCATGGCCATTTAACCTCTAATGGCGAAATTTACGATATGTACGCCATGAGCGCCGCCCATAAAAACTTGCCTTTACCTACTTATTTGAAGGTAGTTAACAATAGTAATGGTAAATCCGTTATTGTTAGGGTCAATGATCGAGGACCATTTCACCAAAGCCGCATTATCGATTTGTCTTACAGCGCAGCCTATAAACTTGATATGTTAAAAACGGGCACGGCTAACGTCACTATTTCGGCCATTAATGACTTTTCTCCCGCTGGTTTAGCACAACTTCAAGACAATACTCCGCGCTTAAACGATAATGCAGCACAAATAACACCTTTACCAATAGCACCGGTCTCAACAGTTACACAAGTAATAGCAACAGAAAAAAATATAGCTAAAACATCAATATCACCTGTTAAATCCCCCTTAAAAGCGCAGTACATTCAGGTATTCGCTAGCAAAAGTCATACGCAAGCGACTAAACTTGCCAAGATATTATCTAAGCAACATCAAAGTGGCACACAAATAGAAGAAATAAATGGAATTTTTCGTGTGCTTGTAGGTCCGATAGAAAGCAATGATGAAGTAAAGCAATTATTATTAGTGATTAAAGACAATGGTCACCCTAAAGCTTTTATTCGTAAATAAAATTTAAACCTTATAAAACATGTTTATTTTCTGTTAGCAATTAAGTTTTGCCCATTAATTTTAGCGATATAATGATTTCACCGCTAGATGAGGTGTACAAATATTCAGCGAAATACATCAAGGTTAACAAATTGATGTTAGAGCTCATTAGAATTAAAATTGAATAATGTTATACTCCATCAAATATTTATAATTTCCATTAATCGATAGTGCTGTAGGACAATTATGCCCCAACTCAAAGTTACTCAAGTACCTAAAAAATCAATAAAGTTATTAACTTTTTTAGGCTCTGTATTATTAAGCGTTTGCTCTCTTTCTCATGCTCAAACTATTATTCCATCAGCTCCAGAAGTAAATGCTAAAGGTCACATTTTAATTGATTACGCGACAGGTAAGGTTATCGCTGAAAGTAATGCCGATATTTTACTAGCACCAGCAAGTTTAACCAAAATGATGACTAGTTACATCATAGGTAAAGAATTAGCTAGTGGTAACATCAATAATGATGACCCTGTGAGAATTAGCGAAAAAGCTTGGGCGAAAAATTTCCCTGAGTCCTCAAAAATGTTTATTGAAGTTGGCACAGAAGTACCGGTAAGCTTACTAAACCAAGGTATTATCGTTGCATCAGGAAATGACGCTTGTGTCGCTATGGCAGAGCATATTGCCGGTAGTGAAGGCGCATTTGCCCAGTTAATGAATGCTCACGCTGAGCAATTAGGCATGTACAGTAGTTTTTTTGAAAATAGCCACGGTTTAGACAGTAAAGAGCACAAAACTACTGCTCGCGATATGGCGACATTAGCTATTGCTCTTATTCGCGATGTGCCAGAAGAATATAAACTCTATAGGCAAAAGTCTTTTACTTATAATAATATTAAGCAATATAACCGCAATAGCTTATTGTGGGATAAAAGCATGAATGTTGACGGATTAAAAACCGGCCACACATCTCAAGCGGGTTATAGTTTAGTCACTTCGGCCACTAAGGGCGACATGCGTTTAGTCAGTGTGGTTATGGGTACAGACAGCGAACGTGCACGTAAAGTAGAGAGCAAAAAATTACTAAACTACGGTTTTCGCTTTTACGAAACTTACACACCATATAAAGCCGGTGAAAAATTTGTTAGTGACCGTGTTTGGATGGGCGATCGCAAAGAAGTTGATTTAGGTATTATGGTTAATACGCCAATTACCATTCCTCGAGGTCAACGTAAAAACTTACAAGCTAATTTTGAATTAGACAAACAATTAACAGCGCCACTGCAAAAAGGTGAAGTTGTAGGTAAGTTATTTTTGCAACTTGACGGTGAAGATATTGCCCAATACCCATTGGTTACACTCCAAGAAGTTAATGAAGGCAGCATGTTCAATAAATTAATGGACTATGTAAAACTTCAGTTTGCTAATTAATATTAATCAATGTTTGCTTGATTAATATTAATTGCTATCAAAAACTCAGCCTAGGCTGAGTTTTTATGTTTTAGCGGCGGCTACTTAATAAATATAATCACGACTATCCATTGATATTAGATAATATCCCCCTCACTTATACTCAATAAAGATAAGCAAATTAGCGGCTATGGGTCACATTCGTAACAAATAGTGTTAAAATATCGCCAATTTGCACATGTAGACAAATGAATTACCACTAAATGGCTTGGTTTATAAGCATTTATCCAATATTCCAGACATTTTAAAACACCTAACATAGCGTTGTTTTACCGATTGAAGAGAAAAGAAATGAATACTAAGTTTGATGAATTACTAGATTTCCCCACCGTACTTAACTTTAAAGTTATGGGTATCGCGTGTGACGAACTGCCAGATCTTGTTGTCGGTGAATTACAAAAACACACGCCAGGTGACTATGCACCAAAAATCAAACAAAGCTCAAAAGGTAATTATCACTCAATTGCCGTGGCTGTTACCGTGACAAGTAAAGAACATATAGAAACAATATATAAAACCTTGAACGCCATTGAACAAGTGCGCTACGTACTTTGATGCTATTCGGTTTTTACGGTGTATTCCAGTTATTATTTGGATATAATAAACACTACAGAATTTATAGAGATATACATTGAAAAACACTTTGATTATTCGGCAACTAAATAACCTCGACTACGTCGATGTTTGGCATGCTATGCAGAACTTCACCGATAATCGAGACGACAATACCGCTGACGAACTTTGGCTGGTAGAGCACCCACCAGTGTTTACCCAAGGGCAAGCAGGTAAAGACGAGCACCTTTTGATGCCTGGTGATATTCCAGTAGTGAAAGTAGATAGGGGTGGACAAGTCACCTATCACGGTCCCGGTCAACAAGTTATCTACTTTATGATCAATCTACGCCGCAGAAAAATGGGCATTAGACAGTTGGTCACATTGATAGAGAACGGTATCGTAGCATCGATGGCTGATTTTGGCATCAATGCAAAAGCAAAGCCGGATGCTCCGGGTGTTTATGTTGACGATAAAAAAATTGCCTCTTTGGGACTACGCGTGCGCAAAGGTTGCTCTTTTCATGGTTTAGCATTAAACGTAAATATGGATCTATCACCATTTCTACGCATTAACCCTTGCGGTTACCAAGGCTTAGAAATGATACAAACAATCGATTTACAGGGCCCTGCCACAGTAGATCAAGCGGGTGAATCACTGGTTAAACACCTTAGTGAATTATTAGACACTCAGCATTTATCTTATCAAACGGGATTGGAAACAGTACATGACCACTAAATCATCACGCATTACCCCAGGCACTAAATTACGCGATGCCGAAAAAATGGCCCATATTCCTATTAAGGTTGTGACTTCTGAGCGCGAAACCATGCTGAGAAAACCTAATTGGTTACGTATTAAATTGCCAAAAAGCTCAGAGCGTATTGATAGTATAAAAGCCGCACTACGTAAGCATAATTTGCATTCTGTTTGTGAAGAAGCGTCATGCCCAAATTTATCTGAATGTTTTAACCACGGCACCGCAACCTTTATGATTTTAGGCGACATTTGCACTCGTCGTTGCCCATTTTGTGATGTTGGCCATGGTCGCCCACTTGCTGCAGATAAAGAAGAACCGCGTAAATTAGCCTTAACGCTAAAAGACATGAAATTAAAATATGTAGTTATCACCTCAGTAGATCGTGATGACTTACGTGATGGCGGCGCACAACAATTTGTTGATTGTATTACAGAGATTGCCGAGCATTCTCCACATACAAAAGTAGAAATTTTAGTGCCGGATTTCCGTGGTCGCATGGATCGTGCTTTAGAGATTTTAAATACGCATCCACCTGGTGTATTCAATCATAATCTAGAAACTGCTCCGCGTTTATATACCAAAGCTCGCCCTGGCGCTAATTACCAATGGTCTTTAGATTTATTGAAAAAATTTGGTGAAGCAAATCCAAACGTACCCACTAAATCGGGTTTAATGGTTGGTTTAGGTGAAACTAATGAAGAAATTCTACAAGTAATGCGCGATTTGCGTGCTCACGGCGTTACTATGTTAACCATTGGACAATACTTGCAACCAAGTAAACATCATTTGCCAGTTGAACGTTACGTTCATCCTGACGACTTTGATATGTTTAAACGTGAAGCGGATAAAATGGGCTTTGATCACGCTGCCTGTGGTCCTCTTGTGCGTTCAAGCTACCATGCAGATAAACAAGCTGCGGGTGAAGAAGTAAAGTAATACTCACTAGCGCATTAATAATCCCCACAAAGCTAGAAGCTAACACTTCTAGCTTTTTTATTATCTTCATTACCAGTAACCTAGATAATTCTGCTTCATTAAACCACCTCCCTTTTAACGACCACCTTTGTCTATAAAACGACGACTCTTTTTCGTGACGAATCAACCTCCCCTAGATGATCTGCTATATACCTTATCCTGAGATCAGGTTAAGTATTTATTACCAATTTAGTAAATTAAAAACTTAATGATTGGTATTATTAAACTAAACTTCAAAAAACATATAGACATCTAAACGTCTAGGTGATATCTTCTAAAAATCACCAACATAGACGTCTAAACGTCCTGTTGATTTATTAAATAACTTTTAACAACGCAAATTACATGGGTAAAAGAGGAAGAAAATGAGCATCGAAAAAATAACGTTAGGCGCTGGCTGCTTTTGGTGTGTCGAAAATATTTTTGCCCGCATTAAAGGTGTTGTGTCTGTAACCAGTGGTTATGCTGATGGCGATATTATAAACCCAAGTTATGAGCAAGTGTGCAGCGGTGATAGTCATCATGCAGAAGTCGTTCAAATAACCTTTAACCCAGCGCAATTGAGTGTCGAGCAGTTATTAACGGTATTTTTTGCTATTCATGATCCAACAACACTGAACCGACAAGGTGATGATATCGGTAGCCAATATCGCTCAACAATCTTATTTCACAACTTGGCGCAACAAGAAATAGCCGAAACTAAAATTGCTCAACTACATGATCAGCAATGTTTTGAGAACCCAATAGTCACATTGATTAAAGCGGAAAATAATTTTTATAGTGCTGAAGATTACCATCAAGATTATGTAACCAATAACCCAGAAAATAAGTATTGTCAGCTAGTGGTAGCGAAGAAAATTCAAAAGTTTCTAAGCGAGTTTGCCCATTTATTAAAAGATGAAAACTTAATGGATGAAGCGAGTTAATTAATATGATGTAGGCCTACACGCAAAGCCGCAATTTTATTTGCCTGCTGTTTTGCTGCCGTTTCCTTGTAGGTTTTGTATTGGTTTTAGCTAATCGTATTAACTAAGCAAAATTTTTACTCTGCTACCAGCGAATTTGACGGCATGAATGCCGACCTACAATCACAACGCCAACAATTAAAAACCATCAGGGCTTTGTAACTGCCAGCTCTTTTGTAGGTTGGGCTTCAGCCCATCGCTCTATGAATATATAAACACCACACATGACGGCATAAATGCCGACCTACCATAACAACGCCAACGATTAAAAACCATTAGGGCTTTGTAACTGCCAGCTCTTTGCAGCTCTTTTGTAGGTTGGGCTTCAGCCCATCGCTCTATTGAATATATAAACACCACACATGACGGCATAAATGCCGACCTATCATAACAACGCCAACGATTAAAAACCATCAGGGCTTTGTAACTGCCAGCTCTTTGCAGCTCTTTTGTAGGTTGGGCTTCAGCCCATCGCTCTATGAATATATAAACACCACACATGACGGCATAAATGCCGACCTACCATAACAACGCCAACGATTAAAAACCATTAGGTTTTTTTAACTGCCAGCTCTTTTGTAGGTTGGGCTTCAGCCCATCGCTCTATGGATATATAAACACCACACATGACGGCATAAATGCCGACCTACCATAACAACGCCAACGATTAAAAACCATCAGGTTTTTTTAACTGCCAGCTCTTTGCAGCTCTTTTGTAGGTTGGGCTTCAGCCCATCGCTCTATTGAACATATAAACACCACACATGACGGCATAAATGCCGACCTACCATAACAACGCCAACAATTAAAAACCATCAGGGCTTTTTAACTGCCAGCTCTTGCAGCTCTTTTGTAGGTTGGGCTTCAGCCCATCGCTCTATGGATATATAAACACCACACATGACGGCATGAATGCCGACCTACAATCACAACGCCAACGATTAAAAACCATCAGGGCTTTGTAACTGCCAGCTCTTTTGTAGGTTGGGCTTCAGCCCATCGCTCTATGGATATATAAACACCACACATGACGGCATAAATGCCGACCTACCATAACAACGCCAACGATTAAAAACCATCAGGGCTTTTTAACTGCCAGCTCTTTCCAACTCTTTTGTAGGTTGGGCTTCAGCCCATCGCTCTATTGAATATATAAACACCACACATGACGGCATAAATGCCAACCTACAACGATATAGTACCGATGCAGCAAAGCACCAACCATAACTAGCTGGATGGCTTGCTGCCGATTAGGTTTTGGTTGGATTGAGGCCAATCATCTTGGTTAGTTGATAGGTATACTTGATAAATTGTTAATACATTAAGGTATAAAGCTTACGTCGATATTTACTGACTAATGCATCACCATCAGGTAAAGACTTCAATACATCAAGTAATAAATCTTTACTGGCTGTATCTGCGCCATCTTTTTGTACCAGTAAAAACAGCATTGACAGTGCTTCGTCATGGCGATTTACTTGGCTATATTGCGCGGCTAATTTTTGTTGCAACTCAACATTGTCAGGCTCACTTGCTAACTGTTGCTCCAGCGCTTGAATCTCAGGAGAATCAGCTGCCTGACTTGCTAACTCTAATCTTGCCATTAATGATTGGTAACTACTGTCTTGATCGACCATTTTAATGCTTTTCAGCAACGCTTCTGCTTCTGTAATTTTACCAGTTTGAATATATACATTAGCCAGTACTAATTTAATATCAGCGCGTTCGTTATCAAGTTGGAAAGCTTGAGTGATAACAGGAAATGCTTCAGCAACTTTGTTTGCTGCTAAAAGTTCGTTAGCTTGCGACAATAAAATATCTTGCTCTTTGGGTAAATATTTACCTAAAAACTCATTAATGGTTTCATCTGTTTGTGGTCCGGTTAGACCATCAAGGGGCTGGCCGTCTTTCACTAAAATGACAGTTGGTAAACCTTGAATACCAAATTGTTGAGCTATTTGTCCCTGAGTTTCACAATCAACTGTAGTGAATAGTATTGTGTCGCTAAAATTAGCCAATGCACTAGTCAACTTATCTCTTAGTTCAACACTTTCAGGTACTTGTTGAGCCCAAAAATCGACCAATACAAGTTTGTTTTTTGATTCTTCGATAATAACTTGTTGAAAGTTTTCTAAGGTGATCGCGAGAGAATTTGTCATCAATGCAGTTCCAATAATAAAGAGATATGTTATTTTAAGTGGGGTCAAACCCTAAAGATGCAAGCAAATGGACTAAATATTTCTTTTATGCTGTGCTTATAATTAAGCCCAAGTGTATAACAGCAGCATTAATGAACTGCTCAGCTATAATTTTTGAATGCCTTGACCCACAACGGTTTAATAAATATTTGACTAATCTAACTGTCCTATTTTTCGCTGAGTGGAAAACAAGTGGGCGACCATTTAGTTTGACCCCGTAGTTTAATAAGTTCATAATTTGGCGGAATTTTTTGTTTTGAATTAGGTAGTTAAATGTCATTAGATAAGATCATTATTGTTTTCGCCGTAATTACCTCTATCTTATGGTATTTAAATCGAGGAAAAAGCAGTAGAAAAACTCATCGTGCTCAGAATCTTACTGCTAGACGCAGTCAATCCCCAACGGCTAAGTTACGCAGCATATCATCAAGCCCTCAGGCGCATCTAAATCTTATTCCTAAACAAAGTGATGTAATGAATAACTCCGAAGATTTTCTGGATTTTAAATTACTACGTTTTGATATTTTCAATAAAAAACAGCAGCAAACAATTGATGAAATGAGTCAATGCATCCGTCAACCAAACCCCTTATTGCTAGGCTTGACTAGCGGCGAGCTTGAACCAAAAGAGTTAATAGCGCTGATAAAGTCAGATGCAGAAATGACGGCCAAAATTATTAACACCGTAAATTCTTCACTTTTCTCCTTGCGACAACCCATTGAAAGCATTCACCATGCCATTGTATTTATGGGGGTAACGGCGGTAAAAAGTATCGCTATACAATTTATCTTGCAACAAAGTCTATCATTTGAAAATAAAGACCAAGCTGCAGCCTATAAAAAAATATGGATATCTAGTTATTTATCTAGTTCCTTTGTATTTTTACTTGCCAAACATTTAGATAAGAAAAATGCTGCTGAATTATCTACCTTATGCTTGCTAATAAGCTTGGGAGATATGACGATGCTCTCTTATAAACCATCAACCGCTAACCTCTATTTGAGCCAGGCTTCATTGTTCGAAAGAGTGCGCGACGGGCAATTATCTTTGGATATAAATTCGTCTGTAATCGGCAAAGTTTTAGCCGAGCGCTGGAAGCTACCCAAATCTATTGTCGAGGGTATTGGTAACAGTCTAAACCCTTTAATTAATGATAAATTAAACAATGATCTGCCGATTGAAGATGCTCAAAACACTTTGCTATGTTATTTCTCATGCCGCCTAGGTGATTTAATTGCCTTTGACGGAGTTAAAGATATTTTTCAAATTGGAGACGATGGTGTAGAGGCTTTGAATAGCTTGGACTTCTTTCATGTACAAAAAAATATAGAACAAGTCGGGCTAGAAAAAATTAGCCATTTATTCAGAGATCAAAGTTTTATCAGCAAAGCAAAGAAGCTCATTGCTCAGATTGCCGTTTAAGCGTTGCGCTCTGGTTGCTTTTTGGTTTACTTATTTATTAGAAAAATGAATACAAAAACAAACAAGCAATGTGAGCATTTATAGGGATAGTCAAACATATTTATCACAGTTTTTTGTCATTTAAAAGTTAAGTAAAATACTGCACATTGCTTGATGTAAAGTTAAAGCTCTTTGCCTCGTTTAAATTCCCTAAAGCATTAAACATGAGGTTCAGAGCGTTTAACTTTTATTAAATAACTAATATTATCGTTTAAACTTTTTGCAGCAATTCTCGAGCAATAATTACTTTTTGAATTTCACTCGTGCCTTCATAAATTGACGTTACACGCACATCACGCGCCATGCGTTCAAGCGGATACTCTTTGACATAACCCGCACCACCCATAAGCTGTAATGCGTCGTAACAAGCTTTATTAGCATTTTCAGTGGCAAACAGCTTAGCCATTGAAGCTGCCATGCCAAAAGGCTGACCTTGATCTTTCGTGTAGGCTGCTTGCATTAGAAGTAATCTTGCGGCTTCCATCTCAGTATAGCGCTCGGCTAACTTCCATTGTAAACCTTGAAAATTAGCAAGTGATTGCCCAAATTGCTTACGGTCAACAATATAAGCTTTAGCATAATCAAGTGCGGCAAGACCAACACCTAATGCTAATGAACCAATGCCGATACGACCACCCGCTAACTCTCCAACAGCAACGCCAAAACCTTTATTTTCAGCGCCCATCATCGCTGACGCTGGCACGCGACAGTTGTTAAAATGAACTTCATTCGTCGGTGACGCTTTTTGGCCCATTTTTTCTTCAGCTTTGCCAATAGTAATACCGGCAGTGTCTGCTTCAACAATAAAACACGAAATACCCTTACCTTTTTTTGCATCTGGGTCTGTAACCGCCCACACTACAAAAACGTCAGCAAACGAACCACTGGTAATATAAAGCTTACTGCCATTGATAATATAGTCATCGCCGTCTTTAACGGCTTGAGTTTTCATGCCTGCAGGGTCTGAGCCTGCGGTTGCTTCAGTTAAACAAAAACCACCAGCTCGATATTCACCACTACAAATTTTTGGCAGGTATTTATTTTTTTGTTCTTCGTTACCTACCGCTTGAATAACTTCAGCGACCATATTAGTCACCGATGTTGTAACAGCCGTTGATGCACAAGCACGCGCTATTTCGGTTATAGCTAAACTAAAGGCAACCGTGCCAGCTTCAACACCGCCATATTCAGCTTTAATATTTAAGCCCATAAAACCTAACTCATTTAATTGAGCCAAGTTTTTTAAAAACAAATTTTGATCCATTGTTTCATCAAGCTTTGCTGCTACAGGTGCTAATTCACTATCGGCAAATTTACGTGCCATATCTTGAATCATTATTTGTTCTTCAGTTAAAGACAAATCCATTAAACTTCTCACTTTTTATTAGCTGAATATCTATCATTACCGGTTAACTGGCAGTTAATTCACGATAAAAAAAGCCCGATAGATAATTATTACTATTAAGGTAAATAAAGTAATGCCAAGTACAAACTACTCACTTGGTATGTGTATATATTTTTTATAACAAAAACGCGCCAAAGCGCGTTTATTTATAAGTTACATGCATTGTAACAATTATCCGACAACAAACCAAAGCAGACCAACGCCAAGCACTAAACGATAAATAACAAATGGCATCATGCCTATTTTGTTGACTAAAATAAGAAAATAATGAATACAAGCATAAGCACTAGCAAACGCTATCACACTGCCCAAGCCCATTGCTGACCAGTCTACAGCTCCTGCTTCTAGTATCAGCTTTAACGTCAAATAACTGCCTGCCATAGCAATAGCAGGAATAGAGAGTAAAAAAGAAAAACGCGCGGCATTTTCTCTACTTAAACCTAACATCAAGCCGATGGTCATCGTAATACCAGAGCGTGATGTCCCCGGAATCAACGCTATTGCTTGTGCTAGGCCAATTAACATAGCGCCTTTAAAACCTAAATTTTCAATGCTCTTGTTTTGTTTTGCTTTTATGTCAGCAAAACCCAGCAAAAAGCCAAATAATAATGTTGTCGCGGCAATAACAAGCGCACTACGCAGATGTTCTTCAATAAAATCTTTACCTAGTAAACCAAATAAACCTGCAGGTATAGTGGCAAATATAATCCACCAAGCTAATTTACCATCGAAATTATCGCGCTCGCCTTTCAGTGTGCCAAACCATGCTACGGCCATATTGCCCACTTCTTTGCGAAAATATAATACTACGGCTAATAAGGTACCAACATGCACGGCAACATCAAACGCCAAACCTTGATCTTCCCAGCCAAAAACCGCTGAAGGTAAAATTAAATGTGCCGAACTCGAAATCGGCAAAAACTCGGTTAAACCTTGTATTAACGCTAAAATAAAAACTTCAATTGTGCTCATACTGATTATATTTCCTTATTTACTCTCGCCCAAATTAAAGGCACTTTTTTTATCTGCTGTTGATTTTGATCGTATTGTTGCCATAACTCTTCATAGCTTTGGTCGACAATAGGGTGAACCAAATGCCCTGCTATTTCAGCTAACGGCCATAAGACAAAAGCATTTGTAGTAATTTCATTACGTGGTATTTGCGCGGGTTCTTCTGTAATAATCACATCATAAAGTAATAAATCTAAATCTAACGTGCGCGGACTAAACTTCTTAGCATTCAGGCTTCGACCATGAGCAAACTCTATTTCTCTTAGTGTTTCGGCAACTTCAGCTAGGGTTAGCTCAGTACTTACACCCACCACCATATTGTAAAACGCTTTACCAGCAAACCCGACCGCTTCACTTTCAAATAGCGATGACAAAGTTAACGTACCAAAAGCATCAGTTAATGCATTAAGTCCCTGCTCAATATAATGTTGACGATTAATATTGCTACCAAGCGAAATATATATTTCTACCATTACAGTGCTTGGCCTGACAACGTGGTACCACGTTCAATTTCCACACCTACTGTCTTAGCATTATGTACTGCAGTTGGTTTCATTAATTTTAAACGTAACCAAGGAATCTGATATTTACCAATGAGAAATGCGGCAATACGCTCGGCAAGTGTTTCAATTAAATCAACCGGATTCGCATTAGCAAACTCGACTATAGCTTCAGAAATTGCCGCGTAATCAAGCGTTTTAGCTAGCTCATCATTCTCTGCCGCACTTGCTGTATTCCAGCCCATAGCTAGATCGATGACCAGTGTTTGCTTTATTTCTTTTTCCCACGGGTAAAAACCAATGGTTGTTTGAAAGGTTAATCCTTCAATATAGACTTTATCCACACTAAAACCTTATTTATGCAACGGCGTTATCGAATAGAACAAACAATCGCCATACTTGCTTTAAAAATAAATGGCGAGTTTACCTGTGCGGGTCTAGAAAAACTAGTAAACATCACGCTACAATGGCAAAAAGCTAAAAAGAAAAGCTTATTTTTACAGCTTTTGCTAACGACTGCTTTGGAAGGAGCTGAGTATCACTAGTTTACTTGTCACATTTATAATGGTTGTTATGGCTTACTTAGTAGGTTCAATTTCGAGTGCCATTTTACTTTGTAAGCTATTGAATTTACCTGATCCTCGCGCTACTGGCTCTAAAAATCCTGGCGCTACAAATGTATTACGCATTAGTAATAAATTTGTCGCCGCATCTGTGCTAATTTTTGACATACTAAAAGGCACATTACCTGTATGGGGTGGCTATTTTTTAGGTTTAGACCCCGTATACTTGGGCATGATTGCTGTCGCGGCTTGTTTAGGGCACATGTACCCAATATTCTTCAATTTTGAAGGTGGGAAAGCTGTTGCAACAGCATTTGGCGTGCTTTTACCAATTGGTTTAGATTTAGGTGGGTTACTTGTTTTAACCTGGTTATTAGTCGCTAAAGTTACACGTTATTCAAGCTTGGCTGCCATTGTTACTGTATCTATGGCACCCATTTATACTTGGTTATTAAAACCTATTTATGTCTACCCTGTTTTAATGTTATCTGGGCTGATTATATTTCGACATAGAGAAAATATAATCAGACTTATACAGGGCACAGAATCAAAAATATCCTTTACTAAAAAATAACCTTGTTTCATCACAGGTATATTTTGCCCAATCTAAATAGGCTCTAAAGTATCTAATGGCCAACGCGGCGTTGCTTTAAAGGTTAAATCTGTATCTACACCTGCTTTTAAACGCTGCAAACCTGCGTAGGCAATCATGGCACCGTTATCGGTACAAAACTCAGGTCTAGGGTAGAATACTTCGCCACCAAGCTTCTTCGTGATCTCGGCTAACTTTTCTCTTAACGCCGTATTAGCACTGACACCACCGGCAATAACTAAACGATTTAAATCACATTGTTTTAATGCTCTTTTACATTTAATGGCTAAAGTATCAACTACCGCTTCTTGAAAGGCATAAGCAATATCAGCTTGTGTCTGCACTTTTTGCTCAGGGGTTAATTCTGTTTGTTCTTCTTTTCGAATAGTATTAGCCGCTGAGGTTTTCAAACCACTGAAGCTAAAGTCGAGTCCGGGTCTATCAGTCATAGGGCGTGGAAATTTATATCGCCCCTTTCGACCACTTTCCGCCATTTTCGCTAATACGGGTCCGCCTGGGTAATCAAGGCCAAGTAATTTAGCTGTTTTATCAAATGCTTCACCGGCGGCGTCATCCACTGACTCGCCCAGCAATTCATAATGACCAATACCATCAACACGAACCAACATGGTATGTCCACCCGACACTAATAAGGCAACAAATGGGAAGTCAGGGACATTCTCTTCCAGCATTGGCGCTAATAAATGCCCTTCCATATGATGTACAGGTACGGCCGGTAAGTTCCAGCCATAAGCCAAGCTTCGACCAATTGAGCAGCCAACTAATAAAGCCCCAACTAATCCTGGCCCGGCAGTATAAGCAACGCCATCTAGGTCCGCAGGTGTTAAATTAGCGTCGGCGAGTACTTCTTTGATTAAGGGAATTGTTTTACGAACATGATCGCGTGATGCCAACTCAGGCACGACGCCACCATAATCAGCATGAACGGCAATTTGGCTATATAACCTGTGAGCCACTATGCCTTCGGGTAAATTACCTTCACCATCGTCGTAAATGGCAATGCCGGTTTCATCACAAGAAGTTTCAATACCTAAAATTCGCATAGTTTTTCTTTACCTAGCAGGGTTACGTCAATATAAGAAGTCGACTAATTGCAAGCATAAAGAAAGCAGCAGTCATTTGGCCGATGATTTTACCTATGCCACAAGCAACTTTCAATTTATAGCGTATAAAAGATAGTTAAATTTATTTTAGAACACCCACAGACAGCAATAGGTCAACGAAAACAGCGTGATTATTCATATTACTTGACTAAGGCCAGTCTATAGGCGGCAATTTCAGCAAAATATAGCTGAAAAAGTTATTACTC
This sequence comes from Cognaticolwellia beringensis, assembly GCF_002076895.1. Taxonomy (NCBI): domain Bacteria; kingdom Pseudomonadati; phylum Pseudomonadota; class Gammaproteobacteria; order Alteromonadales; family Colwelliaceae; genus Cognaticolwellia; species Cognaticolwellia beringensis. Next base: position 533,328 of record NZ_CP020465.1, on the reverse strand, counting down.
CTTTACATTAGCGTATCGTTCGCATTAGAATATGTCACCAATTTTTAATAGAGTGGGTGAAGATGAGGCCATGTGGCTGAAATCAGACACCGATTTAATATAGATTTCTAACTAAGGTAACACAGTACATGCCAGTAATTAAAGTAAGAGAAAACGAACCATTTGACGTTGCATTACGTCGTTTTAAACGTTCATGTGAAAAAGCAGGTATCCTTTCAGAAGTTCGCCGTCGCGAATCTTACGAAAAGCCAACTTGGGAACGTAAGCGTAAAAAAGCAGCAGCAGTAAAACGTGCAGCTAAAAAAGTTTCTCGTGAGAACGCTCGTCGCGTTCGCATGTACTAAGAATACAATACCTTAGTAAATCCTAAGCCAACTGAGTTAACTTAAGCGTATATTAACTATGAGTCTACTTAGCCAACTTAAAGATGAAATGAAAAATGCCATGCGTGCTAAAGACAAACTTCGTCTTGGCGTAATTCGTATGGCACTCTCTGCGATAAAGCAGGCAGAAATAGACCACAATACAGAAGCAACTGATGACAATGTCATTGTTTTGTTGACCAAAATGGTTAAACAACGCAAAGAATCTATCAAAATGTTTACTGAAGGTGGTCGCGATGAATTAGCAGCTAAAGAAGCTGCAGAAATAGTCGCCTTAGAAGATTTTCTACCGCAACCATTATCAGCAGATGAAATTAACCAACTGATCACAAAAGCAATTGCCGATACCGGGGCAGCTTCAATGGCTGACATGGGTAAAGTAATGGCGGTGTTAAAACCGCAAATGCAAGGCAAAGCTGATATGGGCGCTGTAAGTGGCCAAATCAGAGCAATTTTAAACAGTTAGTTAAACTTCCTTTTGAACTTCAATGTTCATTCTGAATATAAACCGCGATAGCTTAGGCCTCGCGGTTTTATTTTAATTAGAGTGCAATAACTTACTATTCTTGACACCTTATTTGTGTAAAATAGTGTTTTATCTGGATGTAATGAAACTATGGCTGGTATGATCCCTCGACAGTTTATTGATGACTTATTGGCAAGAGCCGATATTGTAGAATTGATAGATTCTCGCGTACCATTAAAGAAAGCAGGTAAAAATTACCAAGCTTGTTGTCCATTTCATACCGAAAAATCGCCCTCTTTTAGTGTTAGCCAAGATAAACAATTTTATCACTGTTTCGGCTGTGGTGAACACGGCAATGCCATTTCATTTTTGATGGAGTTTGACCGTCTAGAGTTTCCAGATGCTGTTGAAGAGTTAGCTTCCCATTACAATATGGACGTGCCACGCGAACAAAACACGCGCTCACCCGCACAACAAAAACAAGATCAAAAAGCCTACATACAAAAACAAGACGACTATGAATTAATGGCGCAAATAAGCCGTTTTTTCCAACAACAATTAAAAGTAGCTGCAGATAAAGATGTAGCGATAAATTACTTAAAAGGCCGAGGTTTAAGCGGCGAAATTGTTAAGCGTTTTGGTATAGGTTACATCAGTGATGCCTGGGATGGCATGATGAAAGTATTTGGGCGCACTGGTCAAATAAATCAGCAACTCGTTGATTTAGGTATGGCTATTCAAGGTGATAAAAACAAACCTTATGACCGCTTCAGAGGTCGCATTCAATTTCCTATTCGTGATAAACGTGGTCGCGTTATTGGCTTTGGTGGCCGAGTATTAAGTGACGGCACCCCTAAATATCTTAACTCACCAGAAACCCGTATTTATCACAAAGGCCAAGAACTCTATGGTTTGTTCGAAGCCAAACAAGCCATCAAACAACTGACACGGTTAGTGGTAGTTGAAGGCTACATGGATGTTGTTGCACTTGCTCAACATGGTGTTGACTACGCAGTTGCATCACTTGGCACCGCGACAACGCCAGAACAATTACAAACGTTATTTCGAACCGTAAAAGAAGTTATTTGTTGCTACGATGGTGACCGCGCTGGCCGTGATGCTGCATGGCGTGCAATGGATAATGCCCTGCCGCTAATACAAGACGGTTACAGTCTGAAATTTGTTTTCTTGCCTGACGGCGAAGACCCAGATTCGATGATCAGAGAAAAAGGCCAAGCGGCATTTGAAGAAATTTTAGATAATGCCACGCCATTGTCAGAGTTTTTACTGTCAAACCTTTCTGAACAAACAGATCTTCGCACCAATGAAGGTACTTCAAAACTTATTGAATTATTTCAGCCTTATTTGAATAAATTACCAGAAAGTTTCTTAAAGCAGAGCATCATTACCTCGATTGCCAATAAGTTTGCCCGCGGCAGTGAAAAAAGACTTGAAGAGCTGCGACGTATCTACAGTAAAGATGAAAAAACTAAGCGAATTGCTAAAACTAAAATCACTCCAGTTAGACTAGCTATTGCATTATTACTCGAACATCCCCATATAGTAGAAACATTACCTGATCCTGCTATTTTAAAAGAATTACAGATGCCAGGTATACCTTTGCTGAACACGCTGCTAGAGCTATGCAAGCAAAATCCAAAGGTAAATAGTGCCCAGTTAATTGAGCACTTTAGAGGCCAGGAAGCCGGAAAACAGTTAACAAAATTGATGTGTTTAGAACATCATGTTGAAGCAGAAAACGCCGAAAGCATGTTTTTAGATTTAATTGAAAACTTTTTAAATGTTTTTATTGAACAACGCACAGAGCAATTATTAGAAAAAGAACGTAACGTCGGATTAACGTTAACCGAGAAGCAAGAATTGCACGGTTTACTTAGCGCGTAGATAAAATATCGTTCAAATTAGATTTAGAACAAATAGAAGCGCAGTTTATCGCTGGTAATTTAGTAAATATTTAGCTATAATTTCCGGCTTACTGTTGTAATTTTGATAGCCATAAATAGGTGGACACTCGTCAATGGATCAAGCCCCGCAATCTAGACTTAAAGAGTTAATAATCAAAGGTAAAGAGCAAGGTTATTTAACTTTTGCACAAGTTAACGATCATCTCCCTCAGGATATTATCGATTCAGATCAAGTTGAAGATATCATTCGAATGATTAACGACATGGGTATTCAGGTGTTTGAAAACGCTCCTGATAACGACACGTTAATGATGAGTGAAGCAAATACTGATGAAGATGCTGCTGAAGCTGCTGCGCAAGCACTTGCTACCGTTGAAAGTGAAATCGGTCGTACTACAGATCCCGTTCGCATGTATATGCGTGAAATGGGTACAGTAGAGCTATTGACGCGTAAAGGCGAAATAGTTATCGCCAAGCGCATCGAAGAAGGTATCAAAGAAGTACAACGTTCTGTTTCTGAATATCCGCCAGCAATTAACTATTTGCTTGAGCAATGGGATAATTTTGAAGCTGAAGAAGTTCGCTTAAGCGATATTATCGTTGGCTTTTTAGACCCTGACGCTGAAGATGAAGAAATTCCTGCTGCCGCTACTCATATCGGTTCAGAGCTTTCTAAAGAAGAATTAGCTGACGAAGATAAGTCTGATGATGATGAAGACGAGGAAGAAGAAGATACAGGTCCTTGTCCTGAAGAAGCGCGTGAAAAATTCACGGCTTTGCGTGAAGCATACGAATTTGCTAATAACGTCATCAAAACTAAAGGTCGCGGTCATGCAGATGCACAAGCAGCAATTGACGCGTTAGCAGAAGTATTTAAAGAATTTAGAATCGTACCAAAAGTATTTGATCGACTAGTGAAAAACATGCGCAGCGTTATGGACCGTTTACGAGTTCAAGAACGCTTGATCATGAAACACTGTGTGGTTGGTGCGGGTATGCCAAAAACAACCTTCATAAAAATCTTCCCTGGTAACGAAACCTCGAAAAATTGGTTTGAAGAGCAAAAAGCTGCAGGCCTTCCGCATTCAAAAAGAATGGCTGACATCGAATTAGATGTTGAGCGCTGTATCTATAAACTGAACATGTTAGAAGAAGAAACCTATCTTAACGTTCATGGCATAAAAGACATTAACCGTCGTATGTCGATCGGCGAAGCGAAAGCTCGTCGTGCGAAAAAAGAAATGGTAGAAGCTAACTTACGTTTGGTTATCTCAATTGCGAAGAAATACACAAACCGTGGTTTACAATTCTTGGATCTTATTCAAGAAGGTAACATTGGTTTGATGAAAGCGGTTGATAAGTTTGAATACCGTCGTGGTTATAAGTTCTCAACTTATGCAACATGGTGGATACGTCAAGCAATTACACGTTCAATTGCCGATCAGGCGCGTACTATCCGTATTCCTGTACATATGATTGAAACGATTAACAAACTTAATCGTATTTCACGTCAAATGTTACAAGAAATGGGTCGCGAGCCAACACCTGAAGAATTAGCTGAACGCATGATTATGCCGGAAGATAAAATTCGCAAAGTGTTAAAAATCGCCAAAGAGCCAATTTCAATGGAAACCCCTATTGGTGATGATGAAGATTCTCACTTAGGTGACTTTATTGAAGATGGTAGCGGTGAATTGCCAGTTGACTCAGCAACGTCTGAAAACTTAAAAGATGCAACACACGAAGTATTAGCGGGCTTAACAGCACGTGAAGCTAAAGTGTTAAGAATGCGTTTTGGTATCGATATGAACACAGATCATACCTTGGAAGAAGTCGGTAAACAGTTTGACGTAACACGTGAACGTATTCGTCAAATTGAAGCTAAAGCATTACGTAAATTGCGTCACCCTTCTCGTTCTGAGCAACTTAAAAGTTTCTTAGACGGCGAATAAATATCAATGTAAGTATATTGATGTTATAGAAAAATCCAGCTTTAGCTGGATTTTTTTTGCCTTCAGTTTACCGAGCTATAGTTTTTAATAAACTAATCTTACTCCATTACTTTTCAGTTAATCTATGCTCTGGCGAAGTCAAAAAATTTACGTCAGTCAAGGTATCGAGAAAGGCTAATAAGTCCTGTTTTTCCTCCGCTGTTAGTTCAAAACCCTTGATAAACTGACTTTTCATCGAATTAGTACGGCCATCGCCTTTTAATGCGCCACTTTCAGTATTACGCCCACCTGCCGCATAAATATCAATAACTTCAGCAAGTGTCGCAACACTACCGTCATGCATATAAGGGGCTGAATGGCGAATATTTCGCAGCGTTGGCGCACGAAAACGACCATTATCTTTTGCTAATGTAGATATTTCTGCAAGCCCAATATCTTCAGTCGGATAACCAAATTGATTCGGTTTTACTTCCACATTATACAAACCGGTATTATGAAACGGCCTACGATCGATAAGTTGCTGCTCGTGAGTGGTTGATTGTGTAAAGTTAAAACCGCCATGGCAGTGATGACATTCTAAACGTTCAGAAAAAAATAAGTTCATGCCTCGAATTGCCGATTCAGAAATAGCATTATCGTCACCTAAATAAGCATAACTGTCGAAAGGTGAATTTAATGAAATTAAACTGCGGACATAACTGGCTAACGCTTTTACTATCAGCTCAAAACTAATAGCTTGCTTTGGAAAGGCTTCATTAAAAGCCCGTTGATAGGCTGCAGTATTAAATCGCGCTAGTACTTCGGCCTCATGGCCTGTAATTCCTAACTCAATGGGTGACTCATCAAACATCGGCAGCAATATTTGCTGCTCTAATGAAGTAATACTGTCATGAGCCCAAGTTAAGGTTTTATTATAAGCTATATTGACCAAGGCGGGAGCATTACGTCGATGTGTCTCACCGGTTGAGCCAATAGAAACCGCCAAGGGCTCTGAGAATGAATATTGCTGCATGTGGCAACTTTCGCAAGATTGCTGTTGATTAGCTGATAAGTTTTTATCAAAAAACAGACGTTTACCTAACGCGACTTTTTCATCACTCATCGGGTTATTTTCAGGTACTTGTGGTGTTGGAAAACCGGCCAAAACAGGCCAGTTATAGTGACTTTCTAACTTGGTAGCTTTTTCACAGCCAACTAATATCGTCGTTAAAATCACACATATTGTCGTCGCTATCAATTTATTCAACATTCGAACCTGCACTTTCACGCTTAATGTTAACGGCCTTAAATACGCGAGATTCTACCGAGGTATTTTTGCTTTTTTTAATCGGCGATAAATTGTCAAATAATTGCTGGCAACTCAGTTTATCTTGCTCTGACTGACAACTCGACGCCGATGTTAGCTCGACATTATTCAGCAGCTCGGCTAAATCAACAGAAAATTCAGGTTGATCGTCCTGGTTTTTATCTAAAGGCAGTTCAAAATGAAATGTATTTGGGTATCGGCAGGCTTGCTCTGGCGCTCGCATCACACTTGCTGATTTACAACCGGTAGATCCTAAATGAAATAGCCATTGATCATCACTCGTCGCTAGCTCAAGACGCATAAATTTATGACCCGTTTGCCAAACCCAAAACATGGAAGGTAAATTTAATGGACTTTTTTGGCTAAGTGGATTTAAGTGATTAACCTGAAATGGCACGCCCAGTGTGAAGCGAATATAAGTTCCATCATTTAATATTTGATTATCTTGCTCAATATCGATAGCCCAATTACTGCTTTTCATCATGTTTGATAATTGCTCAGCTGCTCGACAATTTGTCCCCAATAAAACCGTTTCATGTGCTTGAAAAGCTGTTTGCGTTAAATTAACTTTTTGCCAACCGGCCTTTTCTGAGCCATATTTAATATCACTAATATAAAATTGAAACTGATCCAAATACCAAGCTTTATTGCCATTATCTGCTTTAAATGGTGCTTGGCAATTCAGGACATTTTGTTGCCATAATAGCTGCACGTTTATTGACGAGCTAGGTGTTGAGTTAGCTATTGAGTTGCCTGTTAAGCCACCACTGAAAACTCCCCATACACCACAGAGAAAAATAATAAATATAACGACAAATACGTAACGCTTAGCACTTAACATCATAAGTTCCACTTAACTCTTATTACGACTATAAATATAAAATTTTCTAAAATGTTAAAACCAAGGCTACTATAACGCAGTGATTTAAAAAATATTTTAAATACGTTAAAGTTAAATATATAACATTTTATTAGCACTAGGACTATCTGATGTTTCGTATAACATGGATATATGTAGTTATCGCGACCATGCTAAACAGCTCGCTAACACTTGCCCATTCTGAACATGACAAAGCGCGTTTTGTTGCTGAGTCAGGTTCAGATACGGGTAAATGCGATCAGGTACTAAGACCTTGTAAAACTATTGCTTTCGCTGTTCAACAAGCCAATAAAGGCGATAAAATATTAGTGTCGGCCGGTGAATATAGTGTTAATTCCAGCGAAGAGTTATTTTATCTAAAAAGTGCCCTTGTTCCTATTTTAGGTGGCTATAATCGCTTTGACCATTTTCAGAGTCAAAGCCCTGATAGCAACATAACTGAATTAAAAAATATCCCCTTAGACATGGCTGAGCCTTTGCGCCAACAAGGGTTTATTATATTGGCCGACGGTAAGTCGCTATTTACTAATAATAGCCCTGAAGGTAAAGCGCTACAAAATAAACTCGATAGTTACACTACATTAAGTAAAAGGCAGGTTAGCCTCAATTGTGTTGACGGCGCCGCAGGCAGCTTTGCTTGTAATAATATCGATTTACTTGCTCATATCCCCTTGAGTGAGTTTTCTAGTAAACCTAATACCGCTAATGATATATGGGGCCATGTTGATTTAAATACCGGTGACGAATATGCGCTAATTGGTATGCGTAATGGTGTCGCTGTCGTCAATGTTACAGATCCTGAAAACCCACAAGAAGTGGGTACTATTGCGGGCCTAAACGCTAGCTGGCGAGATATCAAAGTTTATCAATATTTTGATAGCAATATTAATGCTTGGCAAGCTTATGCTTATGCCACTACTGACGGTGTTTCAGACAATGTAACCATTATTAGCCTTAACCAACTCCCCAACTCGGTCAGCTTGGTAGAGAAAAGCAAAGTCGTTACCCAAGCCCACAATGTTTACATTAGTAATGTGGATCACACGCTTAATATCGCTTTACCAGGCTTAACACCTAGTTTGCAACTTATTGGCAGTAATAGGCTTGGCGGTGCATTTCATAGCTATTCATTAGTAACACCTACCACATTAACGGCATTGCCCGACAACTATTTTGGCTCTGGCTACACTCACGACGGCGCATCAATTAACATTACTGACAACCGTAAAAATAGCCAATGTATTACCCAAGGTGATAGCTGTACTGTTTTTATCGACTTTAATGAAAAAGAAATGCAGTTATGGGATATCACCGATGCATCTGCAACTGCCTTGCTCGGCAAGGGCGAATACAACGATGTTGCAAAAATCCATCAATATATTCATTCAGGATGGGGCACTGAAGATAAACAGCATATATTCTTACATGATGAATTTGACGAGAAAGACGGCGGCTTAAATTCTACTGTACGTATTTTCTCAATTGCCGACCTTACCAACCCGACTCAAGTTGGACAATGGACAGGGCCAACCCGTGCCATCGACCATAATGGCTTTGTTCGTGGTAACCGATATTACATGTCCAACTATGAGCGTGGTTTAACTGTTTTAGATATTACCGACCCTGCAAACCCGATTGAAGTCGGCTTTTTTGACACCTATACACCGTCTAATAACCCTGGTTTTAATGGCGCTTGGGGTGCTTATCCCTTTTTACCCTCAGGTAATATTTTAGTCAGTGATATTGGTAGTGGTTTATACATTTTAAAAGACCGTACTCGTGAGTCTAGCCAAGGTAAAATAGCCTTTACCAATAAAGCCATAAACACAAGCCAAGGCGAAACCCTAACAGTTAACGTGCAACGAAGTAATGCCAGTAGTCCTGATCAGGCTGTAAGCGTTAATTATCAGCTATTGCCTGGTAGTGCCGAAGAAAATAGTGATTATACCCCAGCCGAAGGTACATTAACTTGGCAAGCCAATGATACAGCCGATAAAACTATCAGTATAGCTATTGCTAACGATTTAACGGGCGACGAATTTCAAGAAAAGTTCTTTGTGCGTTTAAGCCAACCAAGCAATAGCGCAACATTGGGCAATGTGAGCTACCTAACAGTTAATATTGACGGCCTTATCGACAGTGGTTCATTGGCATTTACAGCATCTGAAACAACCGTCGCTGAAAACCAAAGTAACCTAAATATCACACTTACACGGCAAGGTAGTTCCAATGGTGAGGTTGCTGTTTCCTACTTATTAAGCTCTGGCTCCGCCATTATTGGTGAAGACGTTGAATCGGCTTCAGGCACGGTAAGTTGGGCAGATGGTGATTCAACAGAGAAAAACATTGAAATCATTATTATTGATGACAACGCTAGTGAAGTTAATGAAAGCTTTACCGTTGACTTATCAACGGTTGCAGGAAGTAATTTAGGTGCTATAACGCAACATACTGTAACTATTTCAGATGATGATAGTAATACAGCGCCTACAGTTACCTTATCTGAAAATAGCGAAGTAAATACTGGCGCAACAGTGAGAGTGAGTGCAACCGTAACCGATAATGAAAGTGATCCTATGACCTACTTATGGCAACAAACCGCAGGAACTGGCATCAACTTAACAAACGCTGATACTTTAACAACAAGCTTTGTAGCGCCAGCAACAGCCGGTAATATCACCCTGTCATTCACCGCCACAGACTTTAAAGGGCTATCGACAACTGAGACGCTAACGCTGACCGTTGTAGCTGCACCCGTAGCCATTATTCCACCAGTCGATAAAAAATCATCAGGCGGCGGCTCAATCGGTTTTCCTATACTTTTAATACTGACTTTAGTCATGAGAAAAATAATAAAGTTAGTCACAAAACACCTTCAGATAGCAAGCTAAGCCCATAATTGTTCAACTATTGAACTATCAAACTAATTTATCGAGTTTTTTAACGTTATAGTGGTGACAACAAAATAAAAAATGCTTATACTTCCCGCCGCTTTAAAGAACCTTTCGCGTTTATTAAAGCAAAGTAGAAAGATGGCCCCTTAGCTCAGTTGGTTAGAGCATCCGACTCATAATCGGCAGGTCCCCTGTTCTTATGTGGTATTGTAAGGATTTGCGTATTTGAAATGGCTAAAAATAGGGTATTATACCTTGTAAATAGACGGTAAAGCCGTTAATATGCGAGTTAATATCAATTGCATATTTAAAAGTAAAATTTGGCCCCTTAGCTCAGTTGGTTAGAGCGCCCGACTCATAAGTAATTGTGACCTATAGCAGTAATGCTATATGGAAAAATTGGATGAATTGCTGGAAAGCTTCGTTTCTTTGGAAACATGCCAATCAGCAGCCAAGCCTGATAAGCGTATCAGGAAGGTTCAGAGACTAGATGGTTCAGCACGATCTTGCTGTTTAATACATCACTAGCGTCCGACACCCCACCGTCTAAAGTATAATTAGATGAGGGTGATGATATAGTCCAGGCTAGTACGAAAGTATTAGATAACCAGAATCGGTAGGTCCTGTGTTCAAATCACAGAGGGGCCACCATATTATAGAAAAAAGACGCCTAGTGCGTCTTTTTTCGTTTCTAGAACTTCTTTATAAACCATCTATTTTATTACGTTTAAATCCATCTGTTTCCCCATACTTTAATCGGTCAAAGTTAAATTTTCTTTTTATATATGCAATTAAAGGCTTGCGTATATAAAATTATGTACTATTGTAATGATTAATAGGGGAATTATATTTATGTATAGTAAATCAGCACAAAAATATTTTTACATGGTCGGCCAACCAATTGATGGAATGATTACCGACAAAGAAGGTAATTTATACAGACCATATCAAGCATTTGTTGAGCACATGATTTTGAGAGGTTATGCAACAAATTCCATTCATAGCTATGCTGAGCATAGCTTCAGATTTTTGAACTACATATCTCGTGCGATTGAGCTAACACCTCCTCCAATTGATAAATCACAACTTCGAATTATTATTCTTAACTACACAAGTTATTTATTGCATGGCAAAGATGCAGCAGATCCTGTAGTTAACCAGATCGCGATGGAAAATGACAAGGTCCGAAAGACTAGTATCAGCTCACTTGCACCGATTGATCATGCTGTCTCTTACTTTATTAAACTCGGTGAATTAGAGCAATATGAGCAAACTGGTGTACTTTCTCAACTTTTTAAAGCTGTAAAACATGAAATCACGGCATCTGAGAAAAAAAGGATAAAGAAGCACAGCATGCTCGCAGGGGTAATTAAAGGAGGTCTAACAGCTAAAGAACGTGTCTCGTATGGAATATTAACTAGAAAAAGATCAAAATCAAATAATCGGATTTATACAACGCAGTCTATTGAGTTGTCGTGTGTTACTAAATTAATAAACTCTGCAACGAACCTCAGAGATAAGACTATCTACTCATTTTTGGCTGCTTCAGGTGCCCGATCACATGAAGCCCTCCAGTTGAAAATCACCGATTTTGATGTGATAACTAAAGATGTGTATTTACGAGATCCAAGCTTAATAGACAGAAATACGTCTGGATTGACACCCAAAGAAGAAGAAGGATTAGCATGGAAAGGCAGAAATACTGAGACAACATTTCTTATTGAACCTTTCAAATCAATGTTTTTTAGCTACTTAACCGATTACTTAAAGCAAGAGAGAGTATCAACTTGTGGACATCCTTTTATTTTCCAGAATTATAAAACTTTAAGACCATTCTTTTGTTCGGATAGAAGCAGCAGGATCAAGCAATTCAAAACAGCTGCTAAGAGGTCAGGATTAGAAGATACTACATGTATAAGTCCACATTCATTACGACATACCTACGGAACATATGTCCTTAATTACTTGCCTTTGCCAAACGGAGAGTTTGGTTTACCCATCGCTTACGTGAAAATATTGATGGGTCATGTATCACTCGATTCAACGGAAGTCTATGCAAAGCATGATGAAGATATTATGAAAGCTCAGGTTGAATATGCCAATGAACTTTTGTTTAATGCAAATGAAGTCGATTTAAAAATGATCAGTCTTAAATATCGAGAAAGCCAATTAGAAAAAGTGAAGGCTGAGATAGATCGTTTACTTTCTGAGGAAGCCGCATGATTAACTGTTCTACGGAACTTCATTTTTTGAAATCTGGACTTGAACTGGAAGAAGCTATTCATGATGCGATAGATGAAACCATCAGGTTGATATTTGAGCGAAATAAAACACCTAAAACTATCACCCCTTCTCAAGTGACTAGTAAAACAAACCTTACTCTTGTTTTTTACAAGTATTTTCACGATCACCAACATTCTAGCAGAGTTGAGTTTGATGAGAGTTGGTGCAGAAGTCTTTTTGATATTAGTCTTGAGGCAAGCAAAGTTTATATTGGCTTTAAAATTATCACAACGTTATTGCCAACCTTTGAAGATGATGCAAAGCTGACCAAGACAAGCTACAAAGCTAGCAAGTTAGCCTATAGGTTGTTTTTTTACATACTATGGGCACAAGGTGCGGTACTACTTCCGTTCCATTACAGACCCCCTAGAACTTATGATCATGACATAAAGGGCTGGGTTGAACTGGGACTGTCAATATACCCAGAAACACTTAAATTAATTAGAAATATCCATTTTAAAGATCAAAGGTATGAGGATTTTAGTGAACATGTAAATGATAAAGATACTTTCGTGAGAGACTTTGGTTACCAGTGCCTAATTGTTACTGATTGGTATTCGATTGAAGACATTAAAATAGGTGATGTTACAGAATTTAAAACATTCTATCATAAGCTTAGATCGCAAAATGAGAAGTACAATAACAAAATAATTTCGCTTCCATTTTCAACAATATTATCTGGTTTTTTGTCTTATGCACCTGATAAATGTAAGTTTAATATCACTGACATAAAAAATTCGGAAACAGTAAAGAAAGAGAGCGAATTTAAAAAACAAACAGGTAAAAAAATTGAATGTGGAATAACGTTCGATGCTAATTTAACCAACAAGTTAAAGCCTATGTTAACAGGCGATGCCCTTGCATTAGCCATATCAACCACTTTGGATCGTACATATGATGTATTGCTGAGCCGTTTTTACAATAAAAAAGTTAGTATCGGGACATATCCTAATCGTGACTATAAAACCACTCGCCTCGCTTTTATTTATGTATTTGAGGAGGCGAAGGAACTCAGTTTTAATGACTTGATATACCTTTATGAGCTAATAGATCATGACTATATTTCATCGGAAGATATTGCACGGTTTGTTAGAGTAAGCAAAGATATCGTCTTTTGGAAATTAGAATTCTCACACGAATTCAAGTACGCCTTAAAAGTATTTTTTCTAAATCTTTATAGTGCAAAAGCAATTCTGTTGCCGATGAATTTTGTCCCCGCAAACATTGGGGATGTAGACTATTCAGAGGAACACTACCCTGAACTGTTGAAGATATTTTTGAATCATAAAAAACACTTTAAGCCTGAAGATTACGATAACGTTTGGGCACCAAATTTATTATACAAGGCCATCATTGCGTCAAATTGGCACAATGTAAAAGATATCCATTTGCAAGATGCATTTGAATTTCAGAGGATGCATCAGCACAAAAAACAAATAGGCCATACTACATTTAATTTCGAGTTGTTGGATTTGCTCTTATTGGTTTATCAGTTCGCCCCTGAACAATGTAACTATACACCTGATAACTTACATCTTGCATTGACTGATAGCAGCGCGGGAAAACTCCTTCGAGAAGATACGAAAAATAAAACCAGTAACCAAACTAGTGATAAATGGGCGAATTTGGCTCGACAATATCTGACTGTATGGAAAGCTCAGGGTCATAAAGTAAGTAAATCAAAAAAAGCGGCACTAACTAAACTTATCCAATTCATATTTGTGGATTTACCCCTTGAACTGGGGATAGACAGTGAGCTTATTCCTGAGACACCTAGTAAATTTACCCGTACTCATTTTAGCGGAAATTGGGCCATCTCAGGTTTAAAAGAAAAACTTAGCCGTAAATTAAGTAATGAGAATTTTAATACCCATCTTAGGGATTTATCTGATTTTTTTGAATGGTTATCAATGGAATATGAAGATTCAGATCCTGATGTTACAGGGTTTGTAAATCCAATCTTCCCCATGGACTTTAAGATTACATCGGCTAGAAAAGGAACCAACAAGTTAGCTTTTCCAAGAAAACAATTTGGCCATATACACTCATTTATATCTGCCATATGTGAGTTTTATTGGTATTTAATCAAAGAAGAAAAATTCATCAATGGAGCGCCAAAATTTAGGCATGTTTATGACACTCAGGAAGTTGGCTATGTTCCCATAGTGCTTATCGAAGGCAAACTAAAACCTATATATTTTATAGCTGCTAACCTAACAAGTGAAATAACATCAATGCGAAATGGGAAACTTTACCCCTATCCCACCTTCCAGGCTTTGTTTGAACCACTGATTGCTCTTGAAGCCGGATTGAGACATCTACACATCCGGTGGCTGGATAGAGATAAGTTCGATGTAGGTATAATGGGTCAAAGTAGAAGCGATTACATTAGTCAACTGCATGTGCATTATAGCAGGGCTGGTGAATCAGGTTCGATTGAAGTTGGTACTGATAAAGTTAAAACTGAACCTTGGAATCCATATGTCAGTAGTCGAGTGATTAATTTGCTAAAGCGGATCAAGGCATTTCAAGAGACTCTTGATATTGAAGTTCCTTCATTATGGTATGACAATGATGAAGACTCGATTCATGGCAAGATTAAATCCATTTTTTGCACAATGAATGCCAAGGAAGCAATACCATCTGTATTTTCAGGTGATGTTTGTCGCAGCCAGTACAAACGGTTGTTGTGCTTTTATGATCTGTTTATTCAGCTATCTAAGCTTGATGTGCCTCTTCTTGGGGTTACCTCGACAAAAGCAATGAATGAAATAGACAAGGCAGTCAAGCAAGCACCTAAAGAACTGGCCGCAGAACTGGCTGAAGACCCAGAGCTAGCAACCGCGATGGCCGAAGATACAGAGCTAAGAGAGCAGGCACTTATAAAGCACGCGTCAAAAATTGGCACTAAGCCTGCGTTCTACTTTAACGGACAATATAAAACTGACTTTAAGCCACATGGTACTAGATCGTCCGTTGCAAGCGAAAAAATTAAGATACTGCCACCCCGTGCAATTCAAGAGTTCATTACTGGCCACGAAAGCCGTGCGGTACTGTCTTATTATATTCAGGTTGATCTTGACTGGCTCAAAGAAATTGGTGAACACAACGAGAGTTTACTTTTGAGTGACACGCATCTGAAAAAAACAAATAACGACATCTTAACTAAGCGGCAACAAGAAAAAACCAATGAAAAGCTTAAGCGAGTAGTTGAACATGACCCAACATTATTAAGTAGTGACTTCGGTGCTGTTGCATTTACCGTAGAAACCAGTAAAGGTAGCTACGAAGGAGGATTAAAAACTATAGCAATTACACCTGTTTCCAATGTGGCCTATATGCCATTGCATATATGCCCCTTCGGTGGTAAGTGCCCTGATGAGATTAAGTCAGAATATGGGGAATACAAATGTGGCCAATGTTATTATTCGATTAAAACGGTGGACCACATCCCACGCATATTGGCGCACATACGCAAGCTGAATTATGAAATAACAGAAAAAATAAAAAGTATAGTGGAAGCTGACAAAGCAGGGGCTGACGTTGAAGCACTTGATTTGATGGAGAATGAAAAAAATCAAATTTCTGATGAATTGGCAGCTTGGTTTTATACCTATGAAATTTTGGAAGCCAACCGTGCGCAATTGGAAGATAAGAACGCTAAAAACCCACCAAAATTCCTTGTCGCACGACCTGATATGTTGATGAAAAAATTTATTAAAGGTGAAGTCGAAGACAATCCAATCAGCACTTTGCTGTTAAGGATTCAGGACGCAAACGAATTCCAAGAATATTTCACCCCTCAGTTGAAAGCTCAAATCACCCAACTTAGAAATAAAATATTAATCAAACAAAAGAAGTTTGACAAGCTATTACAGCAGCCCGATGGATTTGATTTACTAGATGAATTCAGGGGTATTTTAAGAGCGTTTGTCGAAACACAAGGTATTTCATTGTCAGAAGCTGCAAAGCGCCTTTCTGAACCAATGAAACCGTCTATCGGTAACACTCAATTACTGGAGATGTTCAATGAGTAGAGGCGCAAATAAAGGAGATAACCGGTTCGGTAGTCACCAAGTCGATAAAGTAGCTTTGAGAACTAAATTGATCAAATCGGTATTACGTGAACTCACCAAGCGTAAAATTACATTTCCAAATGTCACCCAACTGGGAGAATACGTGGCGGAAGAAGTAAACCGGGTATTGAAACACGAATACCCTGACATATTTGCCACAAAGCGAGGCCCGATTTCGGCCAACGGTGTAGTTCGCCCTGGTTCGAAATACCTAAATTATCTTGAAAAACATCTGTTAGCCAGTGCAAAATCTGACAACCTAAATGAACTGCAAGTTAGAGTTTTAACTTATCAGTTGGAGATATCACAATTAAAAGATGAACTTACTGCAATTAAAAACTTTGCGAAAAAAAATCTAGCTCACGTTAATAATAAACCGTTACCTGAACTCCCCGCAGACAATATCGAACAACATTCAACGGCAATAGCCTTAGATGCAACACACAAAATTATTCTGGCATTAGTTCAAGCCTCTGATGGGGTCTTTATTTTTGACGATAACAAGATCATCAACTGTAGCAAAACGGCTAACAACGTAGTTGCAAATGAAAAGCTACTGATTTCATCAACTATTTTCGATAGCTATTTGTATAAAGGTACTGTTCAAGATGACCAATAAGCTTTCTCCAAACGAAAAAAACAAGCTCAATAAAGAGAATTATTGTGCATACGTGGCAAAACTCAAAGCCACTGGTGGTAAGTTTCCTCTTAATCAGTTTGGAAACGTAAATTTAACATCAGTAGCTGAAGAGTGTGGATTCGAACGTGGTTCTTTTGCAGATAAGGAGTCGGAATTATCCAAACAATTAGCAAAAGACATTAAGTTGATTGGCACGCAAATTAAGGATGAAAGTGAGGTTGAGTCTTCGCTAAAAAAACAAAAAGACGAAGCATCCAAGAGTGCTTCCAAATTGTCAAAAGAGCTTGAGAGAACTACCGCTGAAGTCTATAAGTTACGTGAAGTGGTAGCTCTATTAGAACAAGAAAAAAAAGCACTAGAGCATAAGCTTAAAGGAAAGTCTGAAGCACATGAATCAATGCTTGATGATGGAAGAAGGCGCTTTGTATGGGACTGATGAGAACGAAAATTCAGATCACATCGGTTGATGTTGGCACCTTTGGTGGCGCAATATTTCGTGGCCTTGACATAAAAACAAATAGAAAAATAAAATGCATTGCCAGCTATAAAATACTCACTCGCACACCAGAATTTGGAGAGTTTTGGTATGTGGAAGGTAGCATCATTACTCATCCAAAATACGGTGATCAACTTAGGCTATCGAAATGCTCTATAACCGACCTGCCATCCCCTCGATACCTTAGTAGCCTACTAATTAGGCATCCTCAGTTCAGAGGGTTTGGTTTGGGTAAAGCTAAAGTTGATACGTTAATAGAGAAAGTAGGTAGTGAGTTGCTTCTTATTGAACTACTAGATCAAGGTAAATACCTTTATTTGGCTGACTATGTAGCTGAACCTATTTGTAAAGTTCTTTGTGAACGTTGGCAGCCTTTGCAAAATGAAATGGCATTAGCCCGATTTTTAACAGAGCACGAATTTTCATCCATAATAACCAAGCAAATAACGCGTATTTGTAGAGACAATGCAGTAGAAAAACTCGAATCAAACCCTTATGCGTTGTTAGCATTTGCCCCTACCTCACCAAAGCTATGGCGTACTGTAGAAACAATATCATTAAAACTTGGATTTCGAAGAGATTCACAAGAACGTTTAGTGGGTGCAATTGAACATACTTTGTACACTGCATTGCGTTCTGGTGACACTGCGTTACCTGGAGATGAATTACTTGCCAGAGCATACAAGTTATTAGGTAGTAAAACTAATGCTAAAAATGGAATAGAAGCTGCATGTAAAGTTAGGGCGATCTGCTCTTTTAAAACTGAAAGTAACGACATAATGTTTCAAACTATTGGCGCAGCTCTAATTGAAGCAAACGTTGAGGAAATAGTATCAGAACTCGCAAACAGCCCACTTCAAGCGGACTTTACATTTCAACAATTACCAGAACTCATCGATAAATATAATTCTACATTTCATTCCGAACAAGGCTATACCCTTACTGAAGAACAACAAGCAGCAGTAAGGATGGTATTCGAGGAAAGAATATCCGTAGTAACTGGATTTGGAGGTACAGGCAAAACTACAATACTAAAAGCAGTGGCCGATGTTGCTGAATTGCTAGGTCTTAAAATTTACCTCATGGCATTGGCCGGAAAAGCAAAAGATAGAATTGAGCAGGCTACGGGGCTAGATGATTCATGTTATACAATTCATGGTTTCGTGAAAGCCGTGAAGGAAAAAAGTGATTCTGTTGATCTAAATGGAACGCCAATCATTGTCATTGATGAGGCATCTATGGTCGATATAGCACTAGCAAACCGTTTATTAAATCAAATCAAAAATAAAAATTATCATATTGTTCTTGTAGGAGATCCTGCACAATTAAGCCCTGTTGGTTTTGGTATATTTTTTCATGCTTTAGTAGACAAAATTAAGACGATCAAATTAACAAAGGTCCACCGTCAAACGGCCCAAAGCCCGGTTCATCAAATGGCTATGAAAATTAGGGAGGGGACTAATTATCCTTTACCACTATGGAATGGAGAATCTGAAGGCGTTTATTTTTTATCGTGCCAAGCAGATCAAAAGGACATAATTAATGTAATCAATAGAATTATGCCGCATCAACGTTGTCAAATAATAACGCCTCACTCTTCATATCTAGCTGCTGATAACACACATTCAATAAATAAAGCGATGCAGTTTTTATTAAATGCTTCATCGACAGATGTTGAATCTGGGGGGGTTGGATACGACAACTACACTCCTCACTTCAGAATAGCAGATACGTACTTGTTAGAAAATGACCCTATCATTGTTACAAACAACAACTACGAGAAAGGTTTATACAATGGGAATACAGGCATTGTTGAAGAAATCGTGAACAATGAGGGCATGATGTTCGCCAGAATTAGTGTTGGTTCTAAAGTTTATTTACTTACAAAAGACGATTGCTTCGAATTGGGTATAGAGTTGGCCTATGCAACAACAATTCATAAAAGCCAGGGTTCAGAATATGATTCCGTAATTGTGTGTTGCGCAGTACCGAGCAAACTATTAGAAAGAAGTATGGTTTATACCGCGCTAACTCGCAGTAAGAAACTTACAATCTTTATTGGTTCTCTAGAAGTGTTAAATAAAGCTATATCTGGATTACCAAGAGCTGAGACAATCAATTATGGTTTTCAACCTAAACTAAAAGTAGTTTAATATTTAACGACAAGCTTTAATATCGCCCTATTGAGTAATTAAGTATATTTTAAGCTGACTTTCGATCACTACCTCAAATTTAAGAAGTATTGATAAAGCCCTTAAATATAAACAATAGTACCTAATTAAGTCATCTCATATATAACCAACTGTAAAGTAATATAAATATATCTGTATTTCTAAGTGCAATACTCTAAGGATAACCGAAAAATAGAGGATATAACGATCACTATAAGGTAGTAAGCTTATTGATTAGATAAATTATGAGTGATTACATCAAAATGACGTTATTACTACCACGCTATGTTTAAAAACATGGCCAGAGGCCAATAAAATCAAAATTAAAACTTATGTTTTTAACAATATCATGGTTCTAATAAATTAAAGCTGACTTTTAATGTTTTGAGTGGATAGATACCTGACTTTCGATCACTACCTCAAATTTAAGAAGTATTGATAAAAGCCCTTAAATATAAATAATAGTACCTAATTAAGTCATCTCATATATAACCAACTGTAAAGTAATATAAATATATCTGTATTTCTAAGTGCAATACTCTAAGGATAACCGAAAAATAGAGGATATAACGATCACTATAAGGTAGTAAGCTTATTGATTAGATAAATTATGAGTGATTACATCAAAATGACGTTATTACTACCACGCTATGTTTAAAAACATGGCCAGAGGCCAATAAAATCAAAATTAAAACTTATGTTTTTAACAATATCATGGTTCTAATAAATTAAAGCTGACTTTTAATGTTTTGAGTGGATAGATACCTGACTTTCGATCACTACCTCAAATTTAAGAAGTATTGATAAAAGCCCTTAAATATAAATAATAGTACCTAATTAAGTCATCTCATATATAACCAACTGTAAAGTAATATAAATATATCTGTATTTCTAAGTGCAATACTCTAAGGATAACCGAAAAATAGAGGGTATAACGCTCACTAGTTCGGGTCGCAACATGCGACATCAATCAATTTATGGTGTAAATCCAATATCATCAAGTTGTGATAATAGCTCATTTAATTTCTCTTGATGCTCAGGGTTATCTTCAGCAAAAACTTTATACTTATCAATAAGTTTATTTAATTGCTTATTTGGAGACTTATAAAAATTAATGTTTCTCTGAATATCCTCTGATAATTTCCTGATACTGATCTCTATTAACTGTTTATCGTTGCTTTTCAGAAAGATATTAAATATAGGCTTTTCTTCAATAAGGTTTATATGGTAACGCAAGCTACGTCCACCAGATTGAGATGGAGTTAATATACCTTTTTGGACAAGATCTTTTAAATCACGCGTAGCTGTAGCTGGCGAACAGTTAGTTATAGACTGGTATTTATCAGGGCTTACCCCACTTTCAATCAAACCTTTCTCGCCAAATTCAAAGAACTTACTAGTGATTTTTTGCTGACGTTTATTTAAGATTGTATCTTTGTGATGATCCCAGAATATAGATTGCTTTAAGATGAAATAAATTTTGTTTTTAGCATTAACTTGGGCATTTTTTGTTGTTTCAGAAAACCATTTTACCCAGTTGGTTAGATCTAAAGATGGGTTAATACGAGAACTTTCGGCAAGCATTTTGTAATATTCATCTCTATTTTCATTAATTGGTGTAGATATACTAAATAAAGGTGGCATTTCAAAATCCTGAAATAGTGCATGTTCTGATATGGCACGAGCTATACGTCCATTGCCATCACTAAAAGGATGTATTGAGGTAAACCACATATGAGAAATTGCAGAGCGAACAGGGCCTGGAAGGAATATGCCATTATCATTAAGTGGAGATGTTTCATTGTACCAATCAATAAAAGCGGCCATTTCAATTTCAACTGTTTCACCTGGAGGTCCTTCGAAAACCACTTCTTCATAATCACCATTGCCAGTAACAATATCTACTGGTCCATTACGATAATCGCCTACTTTAATATTTTTTCTAGCGCAATAATCCTCTTGTCCTGTTAAAAGTAGTTTATGCCAACTACAAACAATTTTTTTAGATAAATTATTGGTAAAATTGTTACGAACATCAATAAGCAATGAAGCAATACCATTTTCTTTATGGAAGATACCTTTAGGATGAGATAATTCTAGATCTAAATAACGAGCAACAGATGAACGCACTGCTTCACGATTTAAGTTTTCACCCTCAATTTCACTGGTATTAATTGCTTCTTCAACCATTAAGTATATATAGGCTTCAGATTTATTATTTTGATCAAGTTGGGAAACTTGCCCCTGAAGATTAGAAGAAATTTTAGTATATTCACTTATGAGCTTGTTAATGCCATCAGATTGAAATGTAAATTTTGGCCAATTAGGATTTTGCCAGTTATATTTTAAGCTCATATTAGTTACCTTTTTCATTCTAATCATAATGGCATCACTTTTGATTAGAATAAATGATTTATCCTAATAATTCTTGTATTCTAATCAATATAGATGTTTTTTTGATGAGAATACCCCCTCTATTCTCATCATTTTTATATTTACGATAAATTTTGAACGGCATTGCCAGTAATCCGCCTACTCCAATTTTCCAGCCAATAACCCACGCTAAACTACAACATAGTCCAAAAGACGATATTACTACCACGCTATGTTTAAAAACATGGCCAGAGGCCAATAAAATCAAAATTAAAACTTATGTTTTTAACAATATCATGGTTCTAATAAATCAAAATTAAAGCCGTAAATAAAACGACCATTTAATTTACGAACATCCAATAACAAAATATCACCTCAATTTTCTTGTTAAAGCGTAAATTAATCCGTAAAGTAATCTACGTAAACTTTCTACACCTTTTATTTACGGTATAAATATGAGAATTGGCTACGCCAGAGTTAGTACAGAAGAACAAAATGAAGATGCTCAACTCGATGCGTTGAATGCTGCTTGTTGTGAAAAACTATATATTGAAAAATGTAGTGGTAAATCAAAGAACCGTCCACAACTTGAACGTATGATTGATGCATTACGAAAAGATGATATTATCGTAGTGCAAAGGCTAGATAGATTGGGCCGAAGTTTAAAAGACCTAATTGAGTTACTAGATGGATTCAAATCGCAGGGAGTGCAGTTCATTTCTTTAAATGAAAGTATCGATACCACTTCAGCAGTGGGCGAACTTGCATTCCACATAATTGCTTCTGTAGCACAATTTGAGCGCCAACTGATCAGCGAAAGAACAAAGGCCGGACTAGCATCAGCAAGGGCTAGAGGACGCAAAGGCGGCAGAAAAGAAAAACTAACAAATAATGATATTAAAAAGGCGCATGCCATGTTGCTTGATCCTGAAATGACAAAAGCCGAAGTAGCTCGTCATTTCGATGTAAGCAGACCAACGTTAAATAAAGCGCTAGAACGAAACAGCTAAATAAAGAATAGAAATAATTTTAATAGGCGAAAGCCTATCAGGAACTAAATAATAATGTTTGAACAAACGTTTAAAAATATCGATGACACTCTTCATAAAGATGCTGGATGTAGCAGCGAGTTAGATTACACAGAACAAACATCGTGGATGTTATTTCTTAAATACCTAGATGATTTAGAGCATGAAAAGTCTTTGAATGCTGAGCTTTTGGGTGAAGAATACCAGTTCATTATCGATAAGCAACATCGCTGGACAGCATGGGCTGCGCCTAAAGATGCTAAAGGCGACTTTGATCACAATAACGCCTTAACGGGTGAAGATTTAATGGATTATGTCGATACCGAATGATTCCCCTATTTAAAAGGTTTCAAGCAACGCGCTGAAAGCCCTAATACAATAGAATACAAAATTGGTGAAATTTTTGGTGAGATAAAAAATAAAATCCAAAGTGGTTATTCATTACGTGATTGTTTAGAAAAAGTTGATGAACTGCGTTTTCGTTCACAAGCTGAAAAGCATGAGCTTTCTCATCTTTATGAATCAAAAATAAAGAATATGGGTAACGCTGGTCGTAATGGTGGTGAATATTACACCCCTAGACCGCTCATACGAGCCATGATAGACGTTATACAGCCAAAGATAGGTGAAACTATCTATGATGGTGCGGCAGGCTCTGCTGGGTTCCTGTGTGAAGCGTTTGATTATTTACGTCAAGGTGGTGCAGATAAAAAACCAGTTTCACCTAAAGAGCTAAAAATACTGCAAGAAGATACTTTCTATGCGAAAGAAAAAAAATCCCTAGCATATGTCATTGCAATCATGAATATGATTTTGCATGGCATTGAGGCACCTAATGTTATTCACACTAATACACTTGCTCAAGATATGTCAGACATGCAAGTACATGATAAACATCAGATTATTCTAGCTAACCCACCGTTCGGAGGAAAGGAACGTAAAGAGATACAGCAAAACTTTACTATTAAAACAGGTGAAACAGCATTTTTATTCTTACAGCACTTTATTAAATCACTTAAACCCGGTGGTCGTGCAGCCATTGTTATCAAAAATACCTTTTTATCGAATACCGACAATGCTGCTGTTGCCTTGCGTAAAGAGTTATTAGAAAACTGTAATCTGCATACTGTACTTGATTGCCCTGGCGGAACGTTTATTGGTGCGGGTGTTAAAACCGTAGTTCTATTTTTTGAAAAAGGAACATCAACAGAGAAAACATGGTTTTATGAATTAAATCCAGGCCGTAATATGGGGAAAACTAATGCGCTTAATGACAATGATCTAAAAGAATTTGTTACTTTACAAAAAAACTTTGTTGATTCTGATAAGTCTTGGTCAGTTAATGTCAATGAATTAGATCAAAGTACTATGGATTTGTCTTCTAAAAACCCTAATGTAGAAGAAGAAAAGATATTACAAGAGCCAGTAGATATCATAGAAAAAATTATTGCACTCGACAAAGAAAGTGAAACTATTTTAAGAAACATCAAGGATCTTTTATGAGCCAAGTATGGGTTACGGAAGAGCTGTCTCAGTTAGGTGTAATAAAAACAGGTAATACCCCCAAGACATCGGTGAAAGAGAACTTTGGTGACTTCATTCCTTTTATAAAGCCAGCAAATTTTAGTAAAGATGGAAGCCTTGATTATGATCAAGATGGTTTAAGTGAATTAGGATTGAAAAGCTCTAGGTTAATCGATAAAAACAGTATTTTGATGGTTTGTATTGGAGCGACAATTGGAAAAACAGGATTCACAAATATTGACATTACTTGTAATCAGCAGATAAATAGCTTTACTCCGAATGATAACCTGTATCCCCGTTTTTTTTATTACGCTATGTTAAGCCAAAATTTTCAGCGTAATGTTATTTTAAAATCAGGACAAGCGACTTTACCTATAATCAACAAATCGAAATGGTCTCAATTAAAAGTCAGTTATCCTCAGGATATTGAAATCCAAAAACAAATTGTCGCCAAACTAGATCAAGCTTTTGCTGATATTGAAAAAGCTAAGTCTAATGCTGAGCAGAATTTAAAGAATGCTAAAGAGTTGTTTGAAAGTTATTCGCAGAACGTTTTTAGTCAATGTGGCGAAGGCAGGCTTGAAATAACGGTGGGAGAAATAGGTAAGGTATCTATGTGTAAAAGGATATTGAAACAACAAACTTCAACTGTAGGTGATATTCCCTTTTATAAAATAGGAACATTTGGAAAAGCAGCCAATGCATATATTTCCAATGACGTATATCAAGAATTTAAACAGAAATATTCATTTCCTAAAAAAGGTGACATCCTAATTTCAGCGTCAGGAACAATTGGAAGACGAGTTATTTATGATGGAAAGCCTGGATATTTTCAAGATTCTAATATTGTTTGGATTGATAATGACGAAAAATTGGTGCTTAACGAGTATTTATATCAGTTTTATGGAGTATGTGATTGGAACCCTTCCAAGGGAGCAACAATTTCAAGGTTATACAATAGTGATTTGAGAAAAATAAAACTTTCGTTTCCAAATCTAGATGAACAAAAAAATCAGGTAGCACAAATGGTGAAATTAAGTAACCAAACTCAATCTTTACAGATTAGTTACCAGAAAAAACTAGATTTACTTAACGAACTTAAACAATCCATCTTACAAAAAGCCTTTAATGGTGAATTAGCATAATAGAATAAGGAAATTATTGATGGCCTCAAGCAATAAAGGATATAAAAACGAAGCGGATACACGAGCAGATTTAATTGATCCCAAACTACATCATGTTGGTTGGAGTGAATTAGAGCATAGCTTTATTCGTAGAGAGGTCATATGCCCTGGTCGTATACTAACAGGCGGTAAACGTGGTGATAGTGTAACCAGTGACTACGTTTTAGTTTACCAAGGTAAAAAACTTGCCGCAGTTGAAGCCAAAAAAGAAGAATTAAGTTATACCGAAGGTGTTCGTCAAGCTAAAGACTATGCTACTCGTCTACAATGTAGTATTGCTTATGCCACCAATGGTCATGAAATTTATCAGATTGACATGAAAACTGGCGTAGCTGGTTTGGTTGATAAGTTTATGTCACCACAAGAACTTTGGGCATTAACCTTTGATGCGCAAGAGCCTGACTTTGCTACTCAATGGCGACAACGTTTTGCTGATGTGCCTTATGAGACCAAAGGCGGCAGTTGGACTGCTCGTTATTATCAAGATAACGCCATTAATAATGCTTTAGAAGCTATCGCTAAAGGCGCACCTAAAGTGCTATTAACGTTAGCTACTGGTACAGGAAAGACTTTTATTGGCTTTCAATTAGCGTGGAAACTATTCCATAGCCGTTGGAGCTTAAGCGCTCAAAAAACACCAGCACAAGCTAAACGCAGACCGCGTATTTTATTCTTAGCCGACAGAAATATACTCGCAGACCAAGCTTTTAACTCATTCTCTCCTTTTGAAGAAGATGCCATAGTTCGTATCGACCCAAGTGAAATTAAAAAGAAAGGTCGAGTACCTAAAAACGGCAGTGTGTTCTTTACCATTTTTCAAACATTCATGTCAGGTAAGGATGTTAACGGTGATGATGCACCTTACTTTGGCGACTACCCAGCAGACTTCTTTGATTTTATCATGATTGATGAGTGTCACCGTGGCGGAGCTAAAGATGAGAGTAGTTGGCGAGCGGTATTAGAATATTTTTCCCCTGCTGTTCAGTTAGGTTTAACCGCTACACCAAAGCGAAAAGATAATTCGGATACTTATAAATACTTCGGTGAACCCGTTTATAGCTATACGCTTAAAGAGGGCATAAACGATGGTTTCTTAACGCCTTTTAAAGTTTACCCAATCGTTGGCACAATGGATGAGTACATTTTCACTCCGGGCGATGGAGCCGTTATTAAAGGCGAACCAGAGCCAGGTAAAGTATATAAAGAAGGTGACTTTAACCGCATTATTACTATAGATAAGCGTGAAGAAAGACGTGTTGAGTATTGGATGGACAGCATCAATCCTCAGCAAAAAACACTCGTGTTTTGTGCAACCCAAGCACACGCAGGTTTTGTTCGTGATTATATCAATACCTATGCTGTTAAAAAAGGCTGGACCACTAATACTAGCTATTGTGTACGGGTAACGGCTAATGACGGTAAAGCGGGTGAAACAGATCTAAAAATATTCCAAGACAACGAAAAAACGATACCCACAATACTGACGACTTCTCGTAAATTATCTACTGGTGTTGATGCCAGAAACGTAAGAAATATCGTGTTAATGCGTGAATGTAAGAACATGATTGAATTCAAACAAATTGTTGGTCGTGGTACGCGGGTATATGACGGTAAAGACTACTTCACTATTTATGATTTTGTAAAAGCGCATCATAACTTTGCCGACCCTGAATGGGATGGTGAGCCATTACCAGAAGATCCATGTACCGTTTGTGATGATACACCCTGTAGTTGTATAAAAGAGCCTTGTGAAACTTGTGGCTTTAGCCCTTGTTGTTGCCCTGAGCCTCCGTGTGAAGAATGTGGTGACAGCCCATGTTCATGCCCTATACCAAATTGTCCTAAATGTGATAACAACCCCTGTATATGTGAACCAGAGCCTTGTGATGTATGTAATAACTTACCATGTACCTGTAAAGAAAAGGTCGTTATAAAGCTTAGCGATGGCAAATCACGCCAAATTCAACACATCTCATCGGTAATGTTCTGGAGCGCAGAAGGTAAGCCAATTCCTATCCAAGAGTTTTTACAAAACCTGTTTGATGATTTGCCACAATTTTTTGAAAACGAAGAGCAGCTTAGGTCTATCTGGAGTGACCCAACGACAAGGGAAGCATTGCTAATTAATCTTAATGACTTAGGTTACGACAGCGAAAAACTTGAAGACATGAAAGCGCTCATTGATGCGAAAGACAGTGATGTATATGACGTATTAGCCTTTGTTGCTTACGCCTCAGAAGCACTGTCTCGTAAAGAGCGAGTAACGAAAGCTGGTTCACCAATTAGGGATACTTTTACTGATGACAAACAACGTGAGTTTATCGACTTCATTCTTAGTCATTATATTAGAGACGGTGTATCTCAGTTATCACGCACCAACATGAAGTCATTACTTGAATTGAAGTATGGCTCGATCAGCGATGCCGCAGAAACATTGGGTTCGATACCTATTATTAGCAATGCATTTGTTGGTTGTCAGAAGTATTTATATGAATAATGAATAATAAATTAAAGGATTAAGTATATATGAGCAGTAATTACCCTAAAGGGTCAGAATGGAGACAGTGGGATCTTCACATTCATACACCAGCTTCATTTCATTGGAACGGACAAAAATTTAAAGGAGATCCTTTATCAGCATCAAACAATGCACTAGTAGATGAAATGATAAATGCTTTAAATAATGCTAAACCAGCAGTATTTGCATTAATGGACTATTGGACCTTTGGTGGTTGGTTTGCTCTAAAGAATAGGCTCAAGCAAGCAGATGCACCTAAATTGAATAAGACTGTTTTTCCAGGTATTGAATTGCGATTAATGGCTCCAATGAAGGGTCGTTTGAATGCTCATGTGATTTTTTCTGATAAGATAAAAGATCAAGATCTACGTGACTTTAAATCAAACCTTAAAATCGAATTTCCTGGTCAGGACCCTAAAAACTTATCCGATGATGCATTAATACAGTTTGCAAGAACTGTTGGTACAGATAAGTTAAGCCATCATTCATTTGACATCAGTAAGGTTAATGATTTTGATGAACATGCTTTGCATGCCGGATCAGTTATGGCGGAATTGAATTGTGATAGTTATAAGGATGCTATTAAAAAAGTTCCTAATGATCAAGCTATTGGATTTATGCCTTTCGATACATATGACGGTTTAACTGATATAGCTCGAAATGCGCATTACTCATACACTCTTGGGCTTTTTAAAACCTCGCCAATTTTTGAAACTCGAAAGCAAGAATCATGGGAAGCTTTTGCAGGAGTTAAAACAAATAAAAATATAAAATGGATTGATTCTTTTCAAGAGACATTAAAAAATATACCAAGGCTAGCTGTTTCTGGCAGTGATGCCCATCAATTTGTAGGTGTGTCAGGCGATAATGATAAACGAGGTTATGGGGATTATCCTTCGGGTAAAATCACCTGGATTAAAGCAAATCCAACTTTTGCAGGATTAAAGCAAGCTATAAAGGAACCAGCTAAACGTTCTTGTATAGGCGCTAAGCCAAGTAAACTTGAATTGTATGAAACTAATAAAAGCCAGTTTATTGAAACTATAAAGATATCTAAAAATACAGAAGCTAAGCCAGAGACTGGAAATTGGCTAGATGCAACATCAATTACATTGAACTCTGACCTAGTTGCAATAATAGGTAACAAAGGAAGTGGTAAAAGTGCTTTGGCAGACATAACAGCACTATTAGGAAACTCTAAGCAAAGTCACCATTTTTCCTTTCTTAAAAAAGAAAGGTTTCGAGGCCGTAATGGAGAACCCGCTAAGTATTTTGATGCGGAACTTTTATGGGCGGACTCTACAAGTATTTCTAAAAATCTTGCATTAAATCCTGACGTTGAATCAGTTGAATTAGTAAAATACATCCCACAAGGACATTTTGAAGAGCTTTGTAATGCCCATGTATCAGGCAAGAGTAATGCTTTTGAAAAAGAACTTAGAGCTGTAATCTTCTCTCATGCTGATGAAAGTATCAGGCTAGGAGCTTTAGATTTTGATCAATTAATTGATATTCAAGAAAACTCTGTCAGAGATAAACTTACGCATGTTAGAGCAAATTTATCTAAATTGAATAAAGAAATAGCAGAGAATGAAGCCCAGCTAGAACCTAGGATTCGTAGCTCTATATTACAGAGAATTACTCATAAGCAGCATGTTATTGATGAAATGAATAACATTAAGCCTGTTGAAATTATAAAACCAACAGAAGAACTATCTGTAGAGCAAAAAGCACTTACAACCCAATTATCTGAACTTGCAGACAATATTAAAGCTGCGGTAGATATACAAACTTCAAATAATGATTTAATTACGTCATTTTCTCTAAAATTAAAAGCATGCAAAAACTTACGTGAGCATTTGGGTCTACTGAAACGAAATTTTATTGAGTTTGAGATTAATGCTGAACCTGACGCAAAAGTTATTGGATTAAGTCTAAATAATTTAGCACAGTTAACAGTCTCTTATGACAAGTTGGAAGAAGTTGAAAATACTTCCACAGAACAGAAGATCAAATTACAGGAAGAGCAATCAAAACTTGATGATCAAATTGTCACTTTGAAAGATAAACAATCTAAACTAAGTACGCAATTGGATGCACCGCAGCAGATTTATCAAAAATATCTTGAAGACATTATTGCTTGGGAAGCAAAGGTTACTAATGCTAAAGGCAATAAAGACGAACCAGATTCATTACTAGGTCTCAAGGCAAGGCTTGAACAACTTGATAAAATACCAGCAACGAAAGAAGATCAATTAGAGAAACGAGGAAAGTTAACATTAGAGATTTTTAATGTTTTGGATGAACAAAGATCATCAAGAGAGTTGTTATTTAATCCTGTCCAACAGTTAATTCAGAACAATAGCTTGATCCGAGATGAATATAAACTGCAATTTAGATCTGAAATAACATGTACTTCCGAATATTTTAGTAGCAAATTATTTGAACTCATTAAACAAAGCTCTGGCGAGTTTAGGGGGGAGGAAGAGAGTTTTAATCTAATCGTAAGTCTTATGGATAAGAATGATATCAATACAAAAGAAGGTGTTGAGGGCTTTACATCAGACTTGTTATTGAAGCTGCATGGCACATCAAATGATACAGCAAGCATAAAATCTATTATGCGGAAAAATAAAGAACCTTATGAAGTTTATGATTTAATTTATAGTTTAGGCTTTTTAACACCACGTTATACGTTGTTATTTCAAGATGCACATATCGAACAATTGTCACCTGGTCAACGAGGAGCCTTGCTCTTAATTTTCTATCTATTGGTTGATAAGGGAAGTATGCCGATAATTTTGGATCAGCCTGAAGAAAACTTAGATAACGAGACTATTGTCAGCTTGTTGGTTCCTGTACTTTGTGAGGCGAAAAAAAGCCGTCAAATAATAATGGTGACTCATAACCCAAATTTGGCTGTTGTTTGTGATGCAGAGCAGATCATTCATTGTGATTTTAATAGGAAAAATGATAGCAGTATTACATATACGACAGGCGCTATAGAGAGCCGCGTAATCAACCAGAAAGTGGTGAATGTGTTGGAAGGTACAATGCCAGCGTTTAATAATCGCGAACAAAAGTACAACAAGGATTAATATGAGCAATGAGTTAGAGTGAAGTCCGCACTACTATAATGCAAAAATTAAAGATTCTTCTAAATATAAATATCAGCAGGAAGTTTTTTTCCTGCAAAATAGCATAAAGAGATAATTGGAAATTGGACTGGAAATAACAATTTTTATCCAGAAGCTGAAATCCAATTATTTCAATTCCAACCAAAGCAGTTTTTTCAGTTTGCTAATTTATACAAAAATGCTGAATCACTTCACAATGAGTGACTTGAAGAGAATGGTTTTAAATAAGGCTACACTTAAATACACTAAGTGGCAAAATGACAGCTAATAGTGTGCTGTTTAAGTATAGACGATAGTTGCTTTAGATAATGATGAAAGACCTCTAAAATCTAATTATAGCCGCATTGATGAGTTAATCTAATTGTACATCAATTAGATTAACATTATGTCCGTAAGTTAGACTTTTATTCCTACCTTTCAATTAAGCTAAACTTATCAAAATCTCTACTTTTTACATTAGCCGATGGAGCGTATTTGAGCTTGCTCGAAACGAACATTGGCATTTCACTGGAAGGAGTTCATTTATGCAAGAAAGTTAAATACTTAATATACGCAAATCACCTGCATATATGTAAAAATTAAAAATCAAAAAAATATTTACAATGTATGGAGCTAAATATCAAGCTAAACACCCCTATTACTAAGACATTCATAAAAAAACTTACAAAAATACACACACCTCGCTCCCTACGGTCAGTAAGAAAAACAAAATATTTTTTACCACATAATGATTCAAGTCAGGGAGGGGCCACCATCTAAACGATTAAAGACGCCTTGTAGCGTCTTTTTTTGTGTCTAAAATCCTAAAATCCTGCTCATGTGCGACAAAACTCTGTTTTAGATCTTAATAAAAATATATGGCGATGCGTAAAGCTCAGTTTATTATATTAAAAGCGGGTCTTCACAGTTTCAATTGCGTAACTTGATTAATGCTAATTAAGAATATCGATAAAAGATGAGGTACAAGTTATTGTATGTCTGTCACATCACTTCGGAGCGCCTGTTAAACAGATGTTATTATTAATGAGATAAATTAACTTATGATTAACTTACTAAATTGCATGTTTTTAAAGAAATGAAAAAAAACTAAAAATAATTGTTAATATATTTTTATTATTTACAAAAGCAATATAAGCAAAACTCAAATAAAATATTTAACTTAAAATACAGAAACATAAAGTTACAATAAAGTGAACCACAGAAAAAAATTAATTATTTAAGATGCCTGCTCACGTCTTTATTTTGTCTAAAAAACGCTAAAATATGCAAGCTAAATAAATTAAATGAATTTGTCGTTTGCATTATAAATATTATCTTCTAGTATTGTTGATGTTGGCAACAACACGAAGCAGGACGCTTGGTTAAGGATGCTTCAGGATGAAGTAAGGTAGCTAGGAGCTACCACAAGGACGAATATAAAACAGGGAGTGTTGATCATGGATGATTTCCTCTGTTTTTCCCTCTTGCTTTACTCTAATTTAGCTAGAAAAGTTATTGAGTTCATAGTGGCTTATATAAACTTTTTAAACTTCTCTTTGGGTAATATAATCGCTATAAAAAATTTATTAAAAATATTATCTGAGGCACATTTTAGATAAAGCGATTCTGAATTAAGCGATTCTGAAAATGTAGTCGAAAAATATATTCGACTTATGCTAAGAGCATGCTTTCAGCACTGTATTCTCTGATTGATTTATTTCAATTAATACTTTCAGTTAGTTTATGGCCCTTTCGATAATAGGCTTATTACGTAAAAACAAAGCTAAAATACCGCCAATGAGTGCAGTTATTGCTGCAAAGTCAAAGGTGATCACTGCACCTATGCCATCTTGCCATAATATACCTGCGACATAGGCACCAACCGCGCCACCCACACCGTAAACGCCTCCAATATAAATAGCTTGCCCGCGACTTTGCTGATTAGTATTAAAATGCCTTTGAATAAAAGCGATGCTAGCACTATGGTATAAACCAAAGCTTAGGGCGTGCATAAGTTGAGAAAATGCTAATGCCATATCGCTATCCGCAAAGTGTCCAACCACAAACCAACGTAACGAGGTTAATAAAATACTCATGCAAATTAATGTTTTTAATGAAAAGCTTTTAAAGAAGAGTGCCGCGAAAACAAAAATACCAATTTCTGCCACCACACCAATGGCGATGAAAAGACCAATTAAAAAACCTGAGTAAGCTAAGTTTTGAAGATATAAGGCGAAAAATACATAATAGGGTCCAAAGCTCATTTGCAACATTAAGCCTGCAAAGAAAAATAGCAAAAAATTAGTATTGAATACTTTAGTTTTAATAGAGACGTTATCAAGGGTAACTTTATTAGCTATTCTAGGTTGTTTACTCAGCAGTGTTGAAATACAAAGCCCAACTAAAATAACAATCCCAATATAACTAAAGGCTTCTGCAGAGTACCGCTCAATTAGTTCGCCACTTAGCATCGCAACAATAATGAAACCGATACTACCCCACAAACGAATACGGCCATATATTTTCGCACTTTTTCGAATAGAGTTCAGGGTCATTACTTCAAGTTGAGGCAATATTGAGGTCATAAATAAGCTGAACATCGCCAAACTAAACATTAATGGCCAATAGCTGTATGCCCATATAATTAAGCTAAAGCAAATTAATGTCAGTAGTGCACCTACTCTCACTATAATAAGTTGTTTACCTGACTTATCAGCAAGCTGCGCCCATAATGAAGGCGCTACTATTTTTGCCGCGGTGATAACCGCTAATATTTCACCAATTTCAAGCGAAGTAAAACCTCTAGCATCAAGAAATACAGATAAAAAAGGTACGACTAACCCTAGAATACCAAAGTACCAGAAATAGTTTATCGACAGACCAACGAATTGCTTTGAAGCCAATATTCAATACTCCAAAGCGATAAAACGCTAATTTAGCCTTCGATATCTGGCGTTTGACAGACTACATCCATATTCTGCGCTCGATGTCTTAAGTAATGATCCATCAAGGTTAAGGCTAACATGGCTTCGGCAATAGGCACGGCACGAATACCAACACAAGGATCATGGCGACCTTTAGTCACAATATCGGCAGGCTTACCAGCAAGATCAACGGTTTTCCCACTCACACCTATACTAGAAGTTGGCTTTAATGCAATTGACGCAACAATAGGTTGTCCTGAAGATATCCCCCCTAGAACACCACCAGCATGATTAGACGCAAAGCCCTCTGGTGTTAACTCGTCTCTGTGCTCTGAGCCTTTTTGATTAACCACGCCAAAGCCATCTCCAACTTCTACCGCTTTAACCGCATTAATTCCCATTAACGCGTGCGCGATATCAGCATCTAGGCGATCAAAAATAGGCTCACCTAAACCAACCGGCACATTGTTCGCTACGACCATTAATTTAGCGCCGATGGAGTCTTTTTGGCGCATAATGCCACGTAATAACTCGTCTAACTGCTCAAGTTTATTAGCGTCTGGAAAGAAAAACGGGTTCTCTTCAACAATGTTCCAATCTATATTTTCAGCACACACTTCACCAATTTGTGTCACGCATGCTTGAATAGTAATACCAAATTTTTGTTTTAAGTATTTTTTTGCCACCGCACCAGCAGCAACGCGCATCGCGGTTTCACGAGCCGAAGAACGACCGCCACCACGATAATCACGAATGCCATACTTTTGCCAGTATGTATAATCGGCATGGCCAGGGCGAAATGTTTTCGCGATATCACCATAATCTTGCGAGCGTTGATCAGTATTTTCAATTAATAAACCAATCGGTGTACCGGTAGTTTTACCTTCAAAAACACCTGACATTATTTTGACTTCGTCAGCTTCACGGCGCGCGGTTGTAAAACGAGATGTGCCAGGTCGGCGGCGATCAAGGTCATGCTGCAAGTCAGCCTCACAAAGCTCAAGGCCCGGAGGGCAACCATCAATAATGGCGCCTAAGCCTAAACCGTGGCTTTCACCGAATGAAGTAACCGTAAATAACTTACCGAAAGTATTACCTGACATAATGAATCTTACCCGTTAAATTGATGAGATACCCTATTATATTATAGGATTAATAGGGTATCAGAGTAGCAACCGGGAAAATTTATCAATCTGGTTGCTATTAATTATTATTGCTCGAAATCTAGCTGATGATTTTCTAATTGTGCTTTAGTTAAGCGAAACACACCATGCCCGCCTCGTTCAAACTTCAACCACTGAAATGGTACATTTGGAAAAGCAGCCGTTAAATGAATTTGTGAATTACCCACTTCGCAAATCAATACCCCATTATCGCTAAGGTAGTTCGCCGCTTGTGCCAAAATTTGTCGTACTATATCTAGGCCATCAAAACCGCTACCTAAGCCCATTACTGGCTCATGTAAATATTCTTGCGGCAATGAATCGACATCTTCTTGATCGACATAAGGTGGATTTGTCACTATTAAATCATAGCTTTGCCCCGCTACCCCAGAAAAAACGTCAGATTGAATTGGAATAACTTGTGCTGATAAACCATGACCATCGATATTGATTTGCGCCACATTAAGTGCATCAATAGAAAGATCAACCGCATCAACCTCGGCTTCAGGAAAAGCTACAGCGCAGGCTATGGCAATACAACCACTACCTGTACATAAATCTAAAATCCGATTTGGCGCATTATCGATTAAACCTGAAAAATTATGCTCGATTAATTCACCTATTGGCGATCGTGGCACTAATACGCGTTCATCAACATAAAAGGGTAAACCACAAAACATGGCTTGATTAGTTAAATATGCGGCGGGGAGCCCCTCAACAATTCGGCGCTCAAATAACTGTAAAATTGCCACTCGCTCTTCTGCTAGCAACCGACATTGCATTAAGTCATTGGCTATTTCTTGAGGTAGAGCAAGTTGATGCATAACTAAAGTAAGTGCTTCATGCCAAGCGTTATTGGTACCGTGGCCAAAATACAACTCGGCTTGATTAAATTGACTAGCACCAAAACGCACATAATCATTAACGGTATGTAATTGCTCGCTTACTTCTACAATATTTATTATTTCCACGCTTTCCTCAGGTTTTTTCATCATAACTCTTGTTTTTTATTATACTTTCACTTGTTATTGTTCGTCGATGTTTTTAGACTTCGCAAATGAAATTTAAAGACGCACTTAATGCGGAAGAAAAAAAGTTATTTAAAGATGCCATCGGTAAGGTAAAACCCATGGTACAAGACAGGGTACACCCGGAAAAAAGAACCATCAAGCAGAAAACGTCGTTAACAAAACAAAAAGATAAAAAAGCCCTAGCCGAGTTTCACTTCTCTGATGAATTTGAACCTGACTTAAATAGTCATGGACCGGTTAAGTATGTTCGTGAAGGTGTTGATAGTTTTGAAGCCAAAAATTTACGACGAGGCCAATATACCCCAGATTTAATTTTAGATTTACATGGCCTTGATCAACAGCAGTCGAAACGTGAAATTGCCGCTTTACTGGCCGCTTGCGACAAAGAACATGCCCAATGTGTTTGTATCGTTCATGGTTTAGGTGGCCGTGTATTGAAAAACAAAGTACCACATTGGTTAGTACAACACCCAGATGTAATGGCCTTTCATCAAGCGCCATTAGAATGGGGTGGTAATGGCGCGATATTGGTTTTAGTTGAATTGAAAGACAAATTCATTCGTGATTAAGCCGTATTAATACAATCAAAAATAACAATAATTTTAAAGCTACAGCTTAATATCGTTTGGTGAAATTAAAGTAATAAGCTCGCCAAGCATCTTATCCATATCATATTCAATTTGCGCTACTGAGGCGGTTTGAAATATTGGCATTGCGTGGTCACTTGTCAGCTCAGCAACCAAATAACTCACTAAAGGCATGTGTGACACGAGTAAAATATTTTGATACTGCTCAGCTCCGCAAACTGCATCTAAATAATCATGTACATCCTTAGCATTATCTTCAGGTGTAATAATTTTTAATGTTTGTCTGTTAGCTACATTACTTAGCTGGCTTATTAGGGCATCGGCCGTTTGTTGGGCTCTTGTATATGGGCTCACAAAAATACAATCAAATGGCTGATTTTTTTCTCGTAACCATTGCCCTATAACTTTAGCTTCTTCAACGCCATTTTCAGTCAACGGTCTGAGCGCATCGGTAGGAGCAACCATTTCAGCTTGTCCGTGACGCATAACAAAAATTTGCATAAACACCTTAATTTTAACACTATTTGATAGTTCACCCAGTGAAGTGAACATGCTTTTTCAGTTAGTTAGACTAAAACACCCACTATATTAAAGCACTAACCATATAGTGTTAATAATACATTAGGTATATATCTTAATAAATAGCGCTATAGTAAAGTAATTGTTTATCTTTTTGTTACATCGGTTAAGAATAAAATGGACTCATCTTATTCCTTAAGGTAATTTAGAACGATAAAAAAAACATCAATAAACTATAGCAAAGCCCTGCTATGGGTAAATTGTGCGGGAGCGACAGTGAAAAAAAGCCCGAATGACGCTAAACAATATCAAACAATTACGCTAGGCAATGGCTTAAGAGCTTTATTGGTTCATAATCCTGAATCAAATAAATCTGCCGCAGCATTAGCAGTCAACGTTGGCCACTTTGATGATCCTACGCATCGCCAGGGTCTTGCCCACTTTCTCGAACATATGTTATTTCTTGGCACAAAAAATTTCCCTGATGGCAGCGAATACCAACAATTTATTAATCAGCATGGTGGCAGCAATAATGCATGGACCGCAACTGAACATACTTGCTTTTTCTTTGATATAGGACACCAACACTTCAGCTCTGCCATTGAACGTTTTGGTGAATTTTTCACCGCGCCATTATTATCTGAAGAATTTGTTAATAAAGAACGTAAGAATATTGACGCCGAATTCAAACTCAAGCTTAAAGATGATATTCGACGGTTATACGACGTTCATAAAGAAACGATAAACCAAGATCACCCTTTCGCTAAATTTTCTGTTGGTAGCAGTGAAACCTTAGCAGACAAAGATGGTTACAATTTACGCGAAGAATTGTGTGATTTTTTTCAAGCAAACTATCAAGCAAATTTTATGACCCTTGTGTTAGAAGGTCCGCAATCTCTCACTGAACTAGAAAACTTAGCCAATAACCATTTTTCTAAGGTTAAATCTAATGGAATTTCGAAAGCTAAAATTAACCATCCTCTTTACCTTCCAAAGCATCAACAAAAATGGATATCTGTCCAACCAGTTAAAAATGATCAACAACTGATCATCAGTTTCGCTATGCCAAGTATTGACAAATTTTATCGTCAAAAACCTGAATCTATTCTGGCCTATTTAATTGGTCATGAAGGCCCTGGTAGTATTTTGTCATTGTTAAAAAGTAAACAATGGGCTTTGGCTTTAACGGCAGGTTCAGGTATTAATGGCTCTAACTTTAAAGATTTCAATATTAGCATCTCGCTTTCAGAACTAGGGGCGAAAAATATAACAGCTATTGTCAGCATCGTTTTCTCTTACTTAAATCTATTAAGAAAAGAACCACTTAACGAGCAATATTACCAAGAAAAAAAATCACTCGCTGAATTATCATTCTCTTACCAGGAAAAGTTATCACCACTCGACTCAGTTAGCCAACTCGTCATTAACATGCAGCATTACCCTGAGCAAGATTACATCTTTGGCGATTACGTGATGGAAGGACAAAACACAGCAACATTAACTGCTTTACTTGAGTTTATGGTGGCTTCCAATATGCGTATCATTTCTATCGATAAAGATGGACCTGAACAGCCACATAGTAACACCAGTAAATGGTATCAAGTGCCCTACACGGTCAACGATATTGAGCAACAACAAATTGAGCAATGGCAACAGGCGGCTTATTTACCCGAGCTCTCATTACCGAACAAAAATCCTTACATAGTCGCTAGGCCAGAGCTAGTAAAAGATGATAGTGAAAAAAATAACAACCTGACTCCGCCAGCAATTATATATCAACAAAGTGGACTAAATGTTTGGTTTAAGCATGACACCAGTTTTAATACCCCCAAAGGCTACATCTATCTATCCATAGACTCTCCAGCAGTGATAGAAAGTGCAAGCACAATAGCAATGACACGGTTATTTATTGACTTATATAGCGACGCAGTTACAGAAGAACATTACGATGCCGAGTTAGCGGGTATTCACTATCATTTATATTCCCACCAAAGTGGGTTAACACTGCAATTATCAGGTATTAGTACCAAGCAAGAGCAGCTATTACCGCTACTTTTAGCCAGCCTGATGCAAGGAAAATTCTGTCCAAATAAATTCGAATTATTTAAGCAACAACTACTCAGTCATTGGCATAATGCAGAAAATAGCAAATCAATATCGCAATTATTTGCCAGCCTTAGCGCAACAATGCAACCGAAAAGCCCTAGTAGCCAAACCTTAATTAACGCCCTTGAAAAAATAGAGTTTCAACAGTTTAAAAGTTTTGTACCTCGAATATTTGAAAACACTGCAGTAGATATGCTAATTCACGGCAATTGGTCCAAACAATCTGCTGACAAAATTATTACAGATATCAAACAAGTATTTGCTGGCAAGTTGTCAGAAAGCAATCAAGTGCAAACGCCTTGTATCGACATTCAAGGTTTGGGAGCGATAACACTTCCCATGGAACTGCCAGAGCATGACCATGCAGCCCTACTTTACTACCCCATGGCGAACAAAGATTTACGTACAGTTGCATTAACCATGTTGACTAATCAGTTACTATCTCCCACCTTCTTCCAAGAAATGCGCACAGAGAAGCAATATGGTTATTTAGTTGGTGTCGGCTTTATCCCTATTAATCGCTATCCTGGCATTGCTTTTTATATTCAATCACCACACACCGACTCTGTTACGTTAACAAAAGCAATGGACGACTTTATTGCTCGTTCTAACAATTACATTACAAATTTACCTGCTGAGCATTGGCAGCATTTACAATTTGGCTTAGCTAGTCAGTTACAAGAAAAAGACTCAAATTTGAGAATTAAAAGCCAGCGTTATTGGGCTGCCATTTGTAATAAAGAGGCATCATTTAGCCAAAAACAAAAACTGATCTCAATCATTGAAAGTTTATCAATAAACGATGTCGCTGAATTCCTCCAGCAAAATTTTCATGGCGCAGAAAGTAAAGATCGATTGGCATTATTGAGTTACGAAAACGGCGCGCAATTAGAGCAAATGGCAAAAAGTATCACTATTAATGAAAATATCGAAACTTTATTAAAAAAGTGTCAAAGAAAATATTAATTTAGCCGATACATAGATAAATGTGATTATAACAGGGATATAACCATGCCATCCCGTCACAATAACACCAAACATTGACTTAGTTCCTCACATCATTTGTAATGGGACGTGGCATCCAAAAATAATAAAAATATATGGCATACCTAATAAATCAAATTATTAAGGTATGGGCTTCACTACCAAAAGGTTGTATTTGTGCTTTTGCTTCTTTTTAAAAATAGATTAATTTCTCAACTTCATACTACGCTTGCTGTCTTAGCTATGCTGGTTTTGCTATTCCCTGTTAGTAAAGTTATAGCCTCAGAAAACAACATAAATCAAAACCCTCTGAAATTTGAACGCATCTCTATCGCCGAAGGCCTGTCCCAAAGTTATGTTTACGATATTATTCAAGATAAAAATGGCTTTATATGGATAGCCACCCAAGATGGATTAAATCGTTATGATGGTAAAAACTTTGTTTATTATCGTCACGACAGCACCGATAAAAAATCAATTGCTGACAACTTTATCCGAAAAGTCTTTATAGATAACAATGACGTTCTCTGGGTTGGTACAAATGAAGGGTTAAGCCGATATAACGAATCATTAAATAATTTTGATAATTTTCTCCATCAAGCTAACGATAGTAACTCACTAAAAGACAACGAAATTTGGGATATCTATCAAGACCCCAATAATAACACTTGGGTTTCCACCAAAGAAGGCCTACATAAATTCGATCCAGAGAATAAAAATTTTTCGCGAATAAGGATTCGTGGTTTTGATACCGCTTTAAAAGAAATTAAAACCATTTTTCAAGATAAAAAAGGTAATTATTGGCTTGGTACTTATGATAAAGGTATATATTTAGCCAATAGTACACTGACTTTTGCAATTTCTTTAAGCGATGAAAATAAATGGAACTTAAAACTTAACGCAGATGCCCTTTACGATCTCAAATTTATAGATAACCAATATTGGCTAGCTACTAATAATGGCCTTTTTGTCGTCTCTCAAGATTATGAAATTAAAAAACATTACTCTGAGGATAAAGAAAATGTAAACGTTAAGTTATTATCTAACAATGTCAGAACTATCACATTGTTAGATAATTCAATGGTATGGCTTGGTACGCTAAATGGACTAAACATAATCAATCTGTTATCTGGAAATGTAGCTGCATATCAAACAGTTCAGCATAAAAATGCAATTTCCAACAATTATATCTTAAAAATTTTTAAAGACAGTGCTGATAATATTTGGATTGGTACCCACGGTACCGGCATTAACACTTTCAACAGCTTACAGTTAAAAATTCGACATGGATTATTTAGCTATGATGAAGCTCCAAGCTCTGTATATGCATTTGCTGAATCTAAAGATGGAAGGACTTGGTTTGCGACTGATGATGGAAAAATAAGTTACTTAAATTCAGATGAAAAGGTTCCTCATTTAAAAGTTGAGACTAAGTCATCTATTTCTCATTTAATGATAGATACTAAGGATAATTTTTGGTTCCGAGCTGAACCAGAAAGTCCAAACCAACCAGGAAGCCTTTATTACTTTGATACTCAAACTTTAACTATAACTGAAAATGAATTTTGGAAAAACAATTCCTATCACAATAATTTAAGCCAATTATTTTTAATAGAACATAAAATATGGTTTATTGATAGCGAAATGCAGTTAGCCTCATTCGACATTCAAAGCAATCAATTCGAAAC
Source organism: Cognaticolwellia beringensis (assembly GCF_002076895.1). Lineage (NCBI taxonomy): Bacteria > Pseudomonadati > Pseudomonadota > Gammaproteobacteria > Alteromonadales > Colwelliaceae > Cognaticolwellia > Cognaticolwellia beringensis. The sequence continues at coordinate 491,111 of NZ_CP020465.1, read as the reverse complement.
GTATGAGAATGAAAGTGGTAGCATATTTACAACATTAAATTACGAAAAGAGTAATGAAATATGGCTTTCCACCAAAAAGGGTGAGATTTTAACCTTTAATATAGTAGAGTCTGATTTTTCAGATATTTTATACGAATTATCGAATAATAGTACATTTGGGGAAATTTCAACGATTGCTTTGTCCGATGAATGGATTTGGTTAGGTTCTCGTCGCAATGGCTTAGCAATAATAAACAAAAAAAATGATACTAATGTTTTTTTTAACGAAAAAAATGGCCTTAGTAATAATTTTATTGCTGATATTGTTATTGATTCAACAGGAAAAGGTTGGTTATCAACGAATATAGGTATCAACTCAGTTGATCCAAACAGTAAATTAGTAAAGTCTTACAATAAAGATATGTTATTAAGTGATAATGAGTATATTAGTGATAGCTCATTACTCACGTCTGATGATACAATTTTTTTCGGTGGAATTAATGGTTTTCATACATTCATTCCTCAAGAAATTTTTCGGATAGGACAACAAACACCTCCCCCCATTATTTCTAATATACTTATAGCAAACAAAGAAGTCCCTGTAGCTAGTACTTTACCCTCAAATACTACTGAGGACTTATTTTATTTAGAGCATTCACCTAACTTTTTAACCACTCTTACGTTGAAACACACACAATCCCAATTTAGCATTGAATTTATAACCCCTAACACAAAGCTACCAAACCAGTTAAATTATCGTTACCGTTTAATAGGATTGGAAGATAAGTGGATTGATTCAGGCAAAAACAACCAAAGAGCAACTTATACTAATTTGAACTCTGGCGACTATCTCTTTGAAGTACAAGCATACGACTTACAAAACAAACAAGAAAGCGCAATAAAATCACTAAATATTACTATAATGCCACCGTGGTGGTTATCGACTAGCGCACTATTAATCTATAGCCTAATTACACTGTTAATTTTCGCTTATATTTTGCAACAGATGAGACATAAGCGACTATATCACTTACAAATAAAGTTAAGTGAAGAGCGCCTTAAATTATCGCTTTGGGGCAGCGGTGATGAAATGTGGGATTGGAACATTAAGAGTGGAAAGATATTCCGATCAAATATCTGGGGTATTCTAGAATTCCCGCAAGATGGCAAACGAAATGTTGGCGCCGATCAAACTAACATTCACCAACATGATATTCCTCGTGTGCGCGAAGCATTAAATGATCATTTTGAAGACAGTAGTCAACATTTTGAAGCGACCTATCGTGTAAAAGATAAAGATGAAAAATGGATTTGGGTTCTCGATCGCGGAAAAATTGTTGAACGAGATGAAAAGAACAAACCCAGTCGAATGACAGGAACTCTGAAAGATATTAGTCAAATAAAACGTGCGGATGAACGCTTAAAGCTTTTTGCTAAATGTATCGAAAACATTTCAGATGCGATTGTAATTTACGATCGTCAATTTACCGTCGTTGATGTTAATAAAGCTTTTCAAAGTATTACAGGAAGAACTAAGTTACAAATGCGCGGGACTTTGCTTAAATTTGAGCAATACCCTGACAGCTTTAACCAAAACGTAAAAAAACATTTAATTACCAAAGGCAGTTGGCACGGTGAAATTGAAAATACTCGTGACAACGGCGACATTTATTTAACTGACTTAAATATTGATATCATTCGTGATGAAAATGGTAATATATCGCACTTTGTTGGTGTTTTCTCTGATATTACTAAACGTAAACAAACAGAAGCCGAATTAAGAAAACTTGCCAATACTGACACCTTGACTGGGCTACCTAACCGGGCTTTTTTCCAGACTAATCAACAAAAATTAGTTAACAATAAAATGCCACATGCGTTATTAGTTTTCGATTTAGATAACTTTAAAAAAGTAAATGACTCTTTGGGCCACGAAGTTGGCGATCTTTTACTTTGCAAAGTTGCTGAGCGCATTAGAAGTTTAGGGCGAAGTCAAGATACCGTATATCGATTAGGTGGTGATGAATTTAGTTTAATTATTGAAAACACCAATGATATTCATACTATCACCACTATCGGCAAAGAGGTTTTAAAGTCTATTGCCCTCCCACTGAGACTTAAAAGCCAAGAAATTGTACTTTATAGCAGTATTGGCATTGTACTCTACCCTGAAGACGGTAAAAGCCCTCAAGAACTCCTCAAGAATGCTGATACAGCTATGTATCATGCTAAAAATACTGGTGGTAATAAATACCAGTTTTTCAGTGACTCAATGAATAAAACTGCGGTTAAACGCCTGCAAATAGAAAGTTTAATACGACACGGTTTAAAAGAAGATTTATTTTCAGTTTTTTATCAACCTAAAATCGAGATCGCGACAGGGAAAATAGCGGGAATGGAAGCCCTAGTTCGTTTTGAAACACCAAGAAAAGGCATAATTAGTCCTGTTGTATTTATCCCAGTTTCAGAAGAAACAGGACAAATTATAGATATTGGTGAAGTTGTCCTACGAAAGGCCTGTATTGCCACCAAAAAATGGGTTGATTCAGGTCTTTTTGACGGCCGAGTTGCAGTTAATCTATCAGCCGTGCAGTTTACTCAACCCAACTTAGTGGCGATGATTGCTGATGCATTAAAAGAAAGTGCATTACCAGCGAAGTATCTAGAGTTAGAAATAACGGAAGGCACGGTAATGGATTCGCCACAAAAAGCCATCGATACTATGTTACAAATTCGCGCGATGGGAATCCATTTATCATTAGACGATTTTGGTACAGGATACTCTTCATTAGCATATTTGAAAAAATTCCCATTAAACACGCTAAAAATAGACAAAGCTTTTGTTGATGATATAGAAACATCTGAACAAGGTCGAAACATGGTAGCAACCATAGTAACTATTGCGCATAACCTAGGCATGCAAGTTGTCGCAGAAGGCGTTGAAACCAACCAACAACTGAGCTTTCTTTCAGGCTTACGGTGTGAGCAATTACAAGGTTACCTTTATAGCAAACCACTTCCTCAAGGCGACTTTCAAAAATATTTACTTTCTTTTCAAATCACGAATAAATCCACTTCGTTTGGAAATAGTTCAATCTAAGATAAAGTGTCGATTTTTTGGCACCGTGATTTCGTGGTAAAAACACGTTAGAAGGCCTATAAATAAAGGCTTTCATTATTGGCATGATTCTAGCTTTATTAATATTGAAATTAACTTAATTTATTAATAAGGAATACAATGCTTAGTTCATTAATTTTATCTTTGACAATGTCAGTAACTCCAGTATCAGTCGATAACCTCAACACATTAGTAACCGATGTAGCAGGCACTAAGCGTGGTGTAGTCCGCATTAGCCAAGAACAATTAGACACTGTAGAAGCCGGCACTAAACGCGGTGTAGTTCGTATTGGTACTAAACGCGGTGTAGTTCGTATTGGTACTAAACGCGGTGTAGTACGCATTAATCAAGATCAATTAGATACAGTAGAAGCTGGAACAAAACGTGGTGTAGTTCGTATTGGCACTAAACGTGGCGTAGTTCGCATCTAGGAGGCTTTATGATTAACTTAATTAAAGCATTATTTATAGCTGAAAAGATAGAAAACACTATCGCTGCAAGCATCGAAATAAAAGAAATGCCTGCAAGCACTTGGTGGAATTAAGCTCACATAGCAATATTAGTAAGCTATAGAGTTATAAGAGTATTGGACACTTCGCTACAAGGAAGTTAGCGTCTTTATATTAAGCGCTAGTAGTATAAAAACAAGGAATAGTTGACGTATTATGCTGAAAATAACAAACAATCAAAACCAAAACGCTGATATGTCTTTAAACGTTTTTTCATACAGAACATTGGCCATACAAAAGGCCCAAACATCAAACCTGCTGTTGCCCATCGCTTTACACCTAAGCCACTGCTCATTGCCTGACAATAAAAAAATATAGAAAAAACAACACTTAATGCCACGCCTAATAACAAAATCATGCTCTACTCACTTCGAAAACATTATACTTACAAAAGAAAAAGATTACTAAACGCATGGATTTTAGCAAGTTTAGAGTAAATATTCAAAACTATTATAGCTAGTTTATCGACATTTTTTCGCGTCAATATAATACCAATTTGACTAATTAAGTGATCTACTTTTTCATGAGGAAAAATGGATAATTACAAGGCATAAAATTTAGTCAGTAGTTATTCTACTTATAAATCTTATAACGCGGTCATTATTAATTTTAACCATTAAAAATGAGCAGCTAATTAATCAACTTGGTATAACACTAAAGTTTAAAATGCATAAAAAAAAAGAGGCAAAAAACTGCCTCTTTTTTAGTCAATAATTGCCACCATCCCGGCAGATATATACCGTTAATGGTGGCATAAGTTAAATCATGTTATTTATAAAAACTATCATTTTGCTCTGCCATTTTCACTAACGCATCACAGGGTGTAAAGCGATCACCAAACTCGGCTTGCCACTGTTTCAGTTTACTCACTACCGTAATAGCGCCAATTTTATCCATATATTGGAATGGGCCGCCAAGAAAAGGAGGGAAGCCAATACCAAAAAGAGCACCAATATCACCATCACGTGCATTACGAATAATATTTTCATCTAAACAACGAGCAGCTTCATTAAGCATCATATAAACACACCGTTCAGCTTGCGCATCTGTAACCTTTGTATTACTAACTTGCAGTCCTAACAGGGTATATACGCTTTTATCGACCAGCTTTTTCTTACTTTTAGTATTGTATTGATAAAAGCCTTTCTTGGTTTTTTTACCTAAACGGCCATCATCAATTAATTTAGAAAATGCCGGTGGAGGTGCAAATCTATCGCCTAAATCTGCTTGCAAAATTGGACCAATTTTAGCCCCTACATCGATACCAACTTCATCTAATAACTGCATAGGGCCAATCGGAAAACCAAACTTCACCATAGCTTTATCAAGCGCTTCAATAGAGCAACCTTCAAGTAAAAGTATCGCGGCCTCATTCATATAAGGTGCCAAAATACGATTCACATAAAAGCCCGCTTTATCTTTAACAACAATAGGTGTTTTCCCTTGTTGTTTCGCAAATGCAACGGTTGTTGATATCGTTTGGTCTGAGGTTTTTTCATTAGGAATTATCTCAACCAATGGCATTTTATCCACCGGAGAAAAGTAGTGCAGACCAATAACATTTTCTGGACGCAAAGCCTTCTCAGCTATTTTACCGATGGGCAAACTTGAAGTATTACTTGCGAAAATAGTACCTTCTTTACAATGACTTTCAATTTCAGCCACCATATTTTGTTTTAAAGTTAAATCTTCAAATACAGCTTCAACAACAATATCCATATGACTAAAACCAGTATAATCTGTAGTACCTGTTATCAAGGCTAACTGACTTTGCATTTCGCTATGTCGCATAAAGCGTCGTTTAACTTTTTTGTTTAACAAGTCATAACCATATTTCAAAGCGTAGCTAATACCTTGATGTGAAATATCTTTTATGCGCACTGGCAAGTTAGCTTTTGTTGCAGTAACAAAAGCGATGCCACCACCCATTAGGCCGCCTCCAAGTACCGCTGCTTTAGTTATTTTTTCAGGAGCAACACCTTCAACACCCTGCTCTTTTTTCATATCAGTGGTGGCAAAAAATACCTGTCGAAGCTGAGCCGAAACATCACTCATCACTAATTGACCAAAATGGTCCGCCTCTACTTGATAACCTTTTGAAGGTGCTTGTTCAACACCAGTTCGAATACAGTCAATTATTTTTAAAGGCGCTGGATAATTACCTTTGGTTTGACTTAATACCATTTTCGTCGCTTTGTTAAATAAAACACTTCGACCTAAGCCATTACCTTCAAGTAACTTATCCATCATTGATAATTTACGCGCTTTAGGTTTTGCTTTACCTGACAGTGCAAGCTGCTCTGCAGATTTTAGTAAAACACTATTCGGTACTACATCATTGACCAAGCCAGCTTTTAACGCTTGAATGCCACGCAATTGCTTGCCAGTAAGCATCATATCTAATGACTTTTGAATACCAACAAGTTTTGGTAATCTTTGTGTACCACCACCACCAGGCAACAGACCTAACTGTACCTCAGGCAAACCTAATGCAGTTTTAGGGCTGTCACTACAAACTCTGGCATGACATGCCATAGCAAGTTCTAATCCGCCGCCTAAACAAGCGCCATGGATCGCAGCCACAACTGGAATAGATAAGTTTTCAAGTTGATCAAAAATCATTTGCCCTTGGCGTGACAGAGCTGTTGCTTCAGAAGCAGTAGTACAGTTCGCTAACATGTGTACATCCGCACCCGCGACAAAAGAATCCGCTTTACCACTGGTTAACACTAAGCCAATAATGGTCTTATCTTCGCGTATCTCTTTTAATACTTCAGCGATTTCATCGGCAAATTCAGCTTTCAATGTGTTCATGGAATCGCCTTTCACGTCCATAATCAAATGTGCTATGCCATTTTCTTGGCGCGCTAAACTAAAAGTCTTATTATTCTCTTTTTGTTCTATATTTGTTGTATCAGTCATTAGTCTGTCTCCACAATCATAGCCGCACCTAAACCACCCGCCGCACAAGCTGTGGTTAAGCCAACACCGCCGCCACGACGGTTTAATTCATTCAATGTTTGTACAATCAAGCGCGTGCCTGTTGCGGCAAACGGATGACCATAAGCTAACGAACCACCCATAACATTAAACTTGTCCATATCGATTTCACCAATGGCCTTATCGCGACCTAAATGGGTTTGAGCAAACTTATTACTAGCAAACATTTTTACGTTGGCAAGTGCTTGTGCTGCAAATGCTTCATGCATTTCAATTAAATCTAAATCAGCTAAATTCATGCCTGCACGCTGCAAGGCAATTGGTGTGGCATAGCTTGGCCCCATTAGCATATCTTCCCATACGTCAATAGCGGCAAAACCGTAACTGCGAATATAACCTAACGGCTTATAGCCTAGTTCTTTCGCGCGACCTTCACGCATCATTAAAATTGCCGAAGCACCATCGGTAAGTGGCGTACTTGTCGCAGCAGTTACCGTACCGTGTTTGCGATCAAATACCGGACGTAATTTTGCGTAACTGGCTAATTCAGAATTTTCACGAATACAGTTATCTTTTTCAATAAACGACTTGTACGGTTCGCTGTGTGCGGTCATCACCTCACCCGCAAGCTTGCCTTCTTGCCAACTTTTGGTCGCTAAGGTATGTGAACGATGAGCTAATGCATCTTGTGCTTCACGGGTAATCCCATGGGTTTTTGCCATTTGCTCTGCAGTTTGTCCCATTGACAGGCCGGTAGAATATTCAGCAACGGCAGGCGGAACCGGTAAAATATCTTTAAAGTTAAGTTGACGAATTAACGCCATTTTCGCACCAAATGAACGAGCCTTACTTAAATCAAGTAAGGTGCGTGCGAGTTTCTTAGAAACACCAATAGGAGCAACTGATGTTGAATCTGCACCACCAGCAACGCCAACATCAACAAAACCCGCCATAATTGACTCTGCAACATTCACGGTTGATTGAAAGCTAGTCGCACAAGCGCGTGAAACACTGTAGGCATCAGTATGAACATTCATCCCTGTGCCTAAAACAATCTCACGGGCAATATTTGGCGCTTCTGGCATTTGCACAACTTGCCCAAAGACTAACTGGTCAATAATTTTAGGATCAACGTCATGCTTTTGTAGTAATTCATTGACCACAATTTTACCTAAGTCGACGGCAGGAATGCCATGAAAAGCGGTAGCTTGTTTTGCGAAAGGCGTGCGTAAGCCAGCGACAATTGCTATGCGTTCTCCGCTGCCTGTTATTAATTTTGATTGTGTCATTTTTAATTCCATCTTGTTGCAACGCTCAAGAGGTCAGACCTCTTCGGATTTAATATAATTCTAACGATAAATAGAAATAATTCAATCATTAGCTAACAAAAGTTAAAAAAATAATACCAAGGTATTAAAAAGCTAAAGAAAAATCCCTACAATTTTGCCATTATGGTTGTTTTTTAAAACCTGAACCTTATATCAATCTATGGGTCAGACTTGCTGACTTAAATTTTTATAATCAATAAGAAAGATAAACTATGGCTATTGAACATTTTTCCTCATTAAAAGAACATTTATCTTCACAAATTATCGGGCAGCATGCGCTGGTTGAAAACTTACTCATTGCGCTTTTAGCTAATGGTCATCTTATTGTAGAAGGTCCTCCGGGTTTAGCAAAAACTCGTGCTGTTAACGCATTAGCGCAAGGCTTAGAAGCTGACTTCCATCGAGTTCAGTTTACGCCTGACTTATTACCGGCAGATTTAACCGGCACCGATATCTACCGCCCTGAAGATGGTACCTTTGTTTTTCAACCTGGGCCATTATTTCGTAACTTAGTACTAGCTGACGAAATAAACCGTGCGCCAGCAAAAGTACAGTCTGCTTTATTAGAGGCTATGGCTGAGGGCCAAATTACCGTTGGAAGAAACACTTACCCTCTTCCTGAATTATTTTTAGTCATGGCAACGCAAAACCCGATAGAGCAAGAAGGTACTTATCCATTACCTGAAGCACAGCTCGATCGTTTTTTAATGCATGTTGAAATTGACTACCCCGATGCAGCCAGCGAGTTAGAAATTTTAAAACTTAACCGGGGTGAAGCATTAAAAATAGAAAAGCAGGCTGTTAAAGAAATTACACAAGCTGACATTTTCGCTGCACGTGAGCAAGTGATGCAAATTCACATGGCCCCCGCGGTAGAAAACTATATTGTTGACTTGATAATGGCCACACGTAACCCAGAAAAGTATGACGATAAATTAAAACAGTGGCTGGCATACGGTGCTAGCCCGCGTGCCACTATTGCCTTAGACCGTTGTGCACGAGCAAGAGCTTGGTTAAATAACCGAGATTTTGTTAGTCCTGAAGACGTTCAAGCGGTTTTTCATAACGTATTGCGTCACCGCATAATCATGACCTATCAAGCTGAAGCAGAAGGTATCAGTAGTAATCAACTACTTGACCATTTACTTAGTTTAGTGGCGGTTGCCTAGGCGCAAGTTACCCTTATGTGGTTTAATCAAAAAAAATCGACCGAACAAGATAACCCGCAAGCCTTGCTTGATGAACTGGTTAGTAATGGTATTGAATTAACCATAGATGAGCTGATTCGTTATCAAACGAAAAGCTCACTGATTAATTTAGCAGCCTCAAAAAGCTCACATGGCAAAATGTCAGGCAATTACCTCGCTCGTAGTAAAGGACGAGGTATGGAGTTTGATGAAGTGCGCCATTATCAAAACGGTGACGACATTCGCGCTATTGATTGGCGAGTAACCGCGCGCACAGGCAAAACACATACAAAATTATTTCGTGAAGAAGTTGAACGCCCCGTACTTATCGCCACTGATTTAAGCACCAGCATGTTGTTTGGCAGTCGCTTGCTTTTTAAATCTGTACAAGCAGCACATGTTGCTGCCCTTGTAGCCTGGCATGCTAAGTCTCGTGGCGATCGCATCGGCGGTGTCGTGTTTAATCAACAAAGTCACACTGAATTAAAGCCCCGTAGCCGACAACAAGGTGTTCTGCATTATTTGCATGCGCTAGTCAAAAGCCATGCCGACTCTATACAAATTGCTAGCGAAAATGAAGATAGAGAACGAACAAAATTAGCCTTTGAACAGAATTGTGCACGTTTACGTCAGCTCGCAAAACCTGGCAGTTTAGTGTATCTAATTACCGATGCATTTAGCCTTTCTGATGAGGCAGTTCGTCACTTAGCTAATATTAGCCGGCACTGTGAATTAGTGGTGTGCTTGATCAGCGACCCGCTCGAGCAACAACTCCCCGATAGTGCGCAAAAAATTAGTGTTGCTATTACTAGCGGTGATAATGACGAGCGACAACAATTTATACTCGGCGACAAAGCACTTGCTGAAAAATATCACCAGCAAGCCATGAGCTTAAACGACAGCATAGAACAACAATTAACTAAAGCTGGCGCACGCTTACTGCACTTTTGTGCCAGTGAAGCACTCGAAACCCAATTACATCGCGGAGTAGCGTCATGGATCCGTTAGCACAACTAAGTGATATTCACCTGCCTAGTAATGTACATAATTATCCTATTGCCCCAGGTTGGTGGCTTCTAGCCATTCTCGCTTTAGCGTTAATTATTTATACTGTAGTAAAACTTCGTCAATATTTTATTAAGCGTAAAGTACAAAAAATAGCATTAAAACAATTAACCACGGCAACTGAAATAAGCAGTATAGTCGCCATGCTAAAATGGGCCGCTTTACAATATTTTCCACGAGAAAAGGTAGCTCACTTAACTGGCGATGCGTTTAAAACCTTTTTAATTACAACACTGCCGACTAAGCAACAAGATAAGTTTTCTGAGCTAAGCGCCGAGCATTTTAATTCGGTTTATCAAAGTGATTCTGCTAGCCAAAAAACAGATGATTTTTCTGCTGCAGCAAAGTTATGGCTCAGTTATGCTCTGCCACCCAAAAAAGACTTACCTGTGTTAGCCAGTGCTATAACTAAAAACTCTAGCGCTTCACTAGATAACAGTAAAGAAATTGAAGATATATCCGTTGAAGATATTGTTAAAAATGAAGGAGTCAAATCATGATCCATTTTGATTTCCTCTGGGCGTTAATCGCCCTACCACTGCCATTACTTATTTATTGGCTGCCCGCTAAAAAACAAGTACAAGCAGCACCGCTTAAAATGCCAACCATCATTAAAGGCATGCAAACACAAGAGTTTGCCCCAGAAAAGAAAAAAACATCACTGCTGATCCTCAGCCTTATTTGGTTGTTAGTTGTGCTAGCCAGCACTCAGCCTCAATGGCTAGGCGAAGCAGTTAATGTTCCTACTGAAGGCCGCGAAATGATGATCGCTGTCGATCTATCTGGCAGCATGCAAGTGGAAGATATGACCTTGAATGGTCGCAGTGTCAATCGCCTTGATATGTTAAAAGTATTGCTAGGTGAATTTATCGAACGCCGAAGTGGTGACAGGCTAGGTTTGATCTTATTCGGTGACGATGCTTACATGCAAACGCCCATGACTTTTGATCGTAAAACCGTGCAACAAATGCTCGACGAAACGGTATTAGGTCTAGTCGGTAAACAAACCGCTATCGGTGATGCTATCGCATTGGCAGTTAAACGCTTTGACGAACAAAAAGATTCAAATCGCGTACTGTTATTACTAACCGATGGCCAAAACACTGCAGGAAAAATCACACCCGATCAAGCACTTGAATTAGCTGTAGCAAAAGATATTACTATCTACACCATCGGTATTGGTGCTGATATTATGATCCAAAATTCATTATTTGGCGCCCGTCGCGTTAACCCTTCAAGTGAACTTGATGAAGAGTCTTTACAACGTATTGCTGATGAAACCGGCGGTTACTATTTTCGTGCCCGAGCCAGTGAAGACATGAGTAAAATTTATAAATTATTGGATAATCTAGAACCTGTAGAGCAAGAACAGCAACAAATGCGCCCACTAACCGCATTGTTCCACTGGCCTTTAGGTTTAGCTTTATTGATAAGTTTACTCACCCTGTTAATTAAGAGTGTTTCCAATGGCCAATTTTTCATTCGTAGCAAAAAAGTTTCGGGAGTGAAGCATTAACATGGCTGACTTTCATTTTATTCGCCCGCTTTGGCTATTCGCCATTATAATCTTAATTTTCATGTTGTTTATGCTAAAAAAACTGCGTGTTAAACAGTCTGGTTGGCAACAACTTTTACCCGCTCATTTAGCGAAAGTACTAGTGCAAGGCAACACAAAAGCGAAATCTAGCTCATTAGTTCTACCTTTTTTTATTGGCTTGCTATCCATAATAGCCATGGCAGGCCCAAGCTGGCAAAAGCTGCCACAGCCAGTATATCAAGTAGCGCAAGGTTCTGTCTTGATCATGGACATGTCCTACTCCATGTATTCAACCGACGTTGCACCTAATCGTCTGACACGTGCGCGCTACAAAGCCATAGATTTACTCGATAATATCAAAGAAGGTGAAATCGGCCTTATCGCTTATGCGGGCGATGCTTTCAACATTAGTCCACTAACGGGCGACAGCAATAATATAAAGTTATTACTCCCGTCATTAAGCCCTGATCTGATGCCAGTGCTGGGTAGTAACCCTTTCGCTGCACTTTCCTTAGCCAATGAAATGTTAGTCAACGCAGGTCATAACGACGGGGATATATATTGGTTTACCGATGGCATTGATAACATCGATATTCAAGATATAACCCAATGGTCGCGCGATCATCCTTATCGTCTTAATATACTTGGCGTTGGCACAAAAACAGGCGCGCCTATTAAACTCAGTAATGGCGAATTAATGAAAGACGATAACGGCGCGATTATTGTGCCGAAGTTACCCGTACAAACATTACGAGGTCTCGCGAAACGTGGTAGAGGCAACTACACCACACTAACCCATGACAATAAAGATATTGAACGACTGATCTACAAACCTATGGTCACAGACACCGACAACACCAAAGAAAGTGAAAATACCGGTGATCAATGGCAAGAATTTGGCCCTTATTTATTACTCTTAGTTTTGCCACTGCTACTAAGTTACTTTAGACGTGGCGCACTATTGGTAACACTGCCGTTTGCCCTAATGTTAATACCTAATAACAACGCTCATGCAGATCTTTGGCAAGATCTTTGGAAAACTAAAGATCAACAAGGCCAAGACCATTTTAAAAGTGAACAATACCAACAAGCAGCAGCAGAATTTAAAAATCCACTATGGCAAGGTAGTGCACACTATAAAGCAGGTGATTACGAACATGCCTTAGCTGCGTTTCAACAAGAGAACACCGCTGACGCCTTATATAATCAAGGCAACGCCTTGGCTAAACTGCAAAAAGTTGACGAAGCGATAGCGGCCTATGATAAAGCTTTACAGCTTGATCCCGACTTAGCCGATGCAAAAAATAATAAAGCCATTCTTGAACAGTTAAAACAACAGCAAGAAAACCAAGACCAACAATCTGGTGACGAACAGCAACAACAAGACGAAGATCAAGAGCAACAAAATCAGGATGGCGAGAGTCAAGACAGCCAAAGCCAAGACGGTGAAAGTAAAGAAGGCGAGCAGCAAGGTGATCAAGAGGGTCAACAAAACTCTGAACCAAAAGACCAATCCGAACAAGATGAGTCATCTGAGCAACAAGATTCTGAAGATCAACAAGCGCAAAAAGACCAGCAACAAGCTGACAGTGAGCCACCAGAACAGACAGATGAGCAACAAGCTAAAGAGGCTCAGCAAGCCAAAGACGCTGAAGAGTCAAATGATGCACAAAGCGCAGAAGCACAACAATTAGCAGAGCAACTAGCCAAAGAAACCGAACAAAAACATCAACAGTTGCTCAATAAAGTAACAGATGATCCCTATATGCTACTGAGAAATAAAATGCAGTTAGAGTATCAAAAACGTAATCAAGATCGCCGAAATGTAGGAGTTAAGAAAAAGTGGTAAGAGTTATAATTTCTTTGTTGGCTATTTTAATCTCATTTCATAGCTACGCGTTAACACAAGTCAGCGCCTCGGTAGATAAAAATCCGGTGATGATCAATGAATCGTTAATATTAACCGTTACCGCCGATGACGATATTGACAGAAATGCCTTAGACACATCAGCACTTTTAGCCGACTTTATTGTTGGTAGAACCTCAGTTAACTCACAAACTAGCATGGTGAACTTTAACACTACCCGCACCACTACCTGGAATACCGTATTAATACCTCGTCAGTCCGGTGAACTTAACATACCAGCGTTTGATATTGACGGCGTAAAAACACAAGTCATCAAGCTTGACGTGTTAGCAGCCAACAAATCAGCGGCATCGACCCAGCAAGATTTATTTATCACCACACAAGTATCTGCTAACGATATATACGTGCAACAGCAAATTACTTTAACGGTAAAACTTCACTTCGCGGCAGAGTTAAAACGTGGCAGTTTAACTGAACCGACTTTAGCAGGTGCTAACATTTTACAAGTTGGCAAAGATAAAGAATCAGAAAATATTATCAACGGTAAACGTTATCGTATTATCGAGCGGGTATATGCCATTAGTCCGCAAGAAAGTGGTGAAGCAACAATAAAATCGCCGATTTTTTCTGGCGAAATAATTATGCCTTCAGCCAGACGCTCTAACTTTTTAAGCTTCGCTGATACAAAACCGGTTAGCGTGGTTGGCGACGACATTGAGTTAACGATTAAAGCTATTCCCGCTCAAGTTAATGGTGCATGGCTACCCAGCGAGTTATTGGCTTTACATCAAGAATGGCAACCTGAGCCAAGCCAATTTAAAGTCGGTGAACCTATCACTCGCACAATCACCCTTACTGCTGCTGGCCTTTCAGAAGAGCAATTACCCGAAATTACTATAGAAGTACCGCAAGGATTAAAAGTTTATCCTGATCAAGCAACGCTTCACACCGGCCTGAACAATGAACGTTTAGTCAGTCAAAAAGTCATCAACTTTGCCATTGTTGCCAGTCAAGCAGGTGAATATCAATTGCCTGAAATTACAGTACCTTGGTGGAATACAGTGACAAATAAAGCAGAGGTAGCAAAAATACCGGCTCAAACAATCACGGTATTACCTAACGCTGATATAACACAAATCGTCACACAACCCCCACCAAGCGTTGCCCTTGAAAATACAACGCCAACACCGATTGTAGAAACGGTAATAATTCAGCCGAACAACTCCCTACAATGGCTATTTCTAGCTTTATGGCTATTAACCTTATTAGCATGGTTTATATCCGCTAAGCGACCTTTCCAGTCAAAGAAAATAAATGCTGGCACTAGCAGTAAGGTTAATAATGCACATCTTGCAATGTTGGCGGCCTGTAAACAAAATAATGGCGAATTAGCCTTAGCCTGCTTACTGCCTTGGGCACAATCACAGGTATCAAGCAATAGCGAAAGCGAGTTACTCACAACACTTGATTCATTACATAATTATTTCAACGACAAAGCCCTTACTGACGCTATTATTGAGTTACAACAACGTTATTATGGCAAAAATCCAGGCCAATGGTCAGGCAACAACCTGCTCACCGCCATACAGACATTGCATAAAAAAGGTCATAGTAAATCAGCAGATGATGAAATCAAGATCAACCCTTAAACAATCTTAACGGTTTGATCGGAAAAGGAGCTATAGCCATTAGCTCCTTTTTTATATCTACAATTTTTAATATTTACAAAGATATTCGATGCCATTAAGCCCCTCTTCATTAACGTTATTTAAACTCTTATCATTACCGCTAACCGGCAATATTTTTTCACGTTATAATGTAACTATCTAAATAAATGCATTCGTGTGAAATAAAATGACAAAGCCTCAGGTCTCTTACAACATGGCGACAAAACAAGTTAGATACGAAGCACTCGTTAAAGCATTACATGCAGATTTATATCGTTATGGCTACTGGCTATGCCACGATAAGCATATTGCTGAAGACCTCGTGCAAGAGACATTTTTACGTGCATGGCGCGCGCTTGACTCGTTGAAAGACGAAAAGGCGGCAAAGTCATGGTTAATTACTATTCTGCGCAGAGAAAACGCTCGTCGTTTTGAGCGCAAGCGTTTTGAAATGAGTGAATATGAAGAAGCAACCATTACCGATGTAAAAGCAACCAGTAGTGAGCAAGACATTGAAAACCATTGGCTACGTGAAAAAATAGCTCAAATGCCTGAAGAGTATCGCGAGCCCTTAGTGCTTCAGGTCATTGGTGGTTTTACTGGTGAAGAAATTGCCACCATGTTGTCACTGAATAAAAATACCGTTATGACACGATTATTTCGTGCTCGAAATCAATTGAAAGAGGCCGTAGACGACGAGCCAAAATTAAGAGGTCTACACAATGGATGATTTGCAATTTAGACGTAGCATATTAGCCGATCCAAAAAATCGTGATGATGATACTAATGCCAGCATAAAAAATGATCCGGCAAAGCAAAAGTTTGTACAAGAAATTGACTCTTTAGATAACAAAATCGCACAAGCCATGAATATTCCGGTGCCTGACGATTTAGCTAATAAGTTAATTTTACGCCAAACATTAGCCAGCCATCAGCAACAAAAACGTAAAACACGTGTCCGTTTAGCCATGGCGGCATCGGTAGCATTTGTGATGGGGTTAACCGTAAATTTTTATATGTTTTCTAGCACTTATAAAAATTTAGGCGACTATGCTATTGCCCATGTTAATCATGAAGCAAAACATTTTTCTAACACTGCAGAGCCAACAGTAACCTTAGCATCATTAAACGAGAAAATGGCCGTATTTAAAGGCAGTTTTGATAGTACCTTCGGCACCCTAATCTTCGCTGATTATTGTCGCTTTGACGGTAGCAAAAGCTTACACTTGGTCTTTCAAGGTCAATCAAGCCCCGTTAATATCTTTATTCTACCCGAAGACGAAGACATCAAATTTATTGCAAATTTTGCGAATGATAAATTACAAGGTAAGTCACTAAACTTTAACCATTCAAACATCATAGTGGTTGGTGATAAACAAGAGCCAATGCAACAATGGCAAGAACGCGTTAACAAAAGCATTACTTGGTCAATTTAGTATTTGATTAAGATAATATTCGTGTGAATTTATAATGACTGATGTAATAAACTTGTTCGCATGCAGGAAGCAAGTAGTTCCAAAAGAGCAAACATAAAACGTTTTTGCAATTAAAAGCCAACGCCTGCTCTTCTTATGCTTTCCTCCCGGTGAAATATTAAAGATATCTCACTGGGAGGAAAAAAGAAGAACCGCCGGAGGTAAAGACAAATCACGGGTTTTCTAAAAGCAAAACAAAGCACAGCACAGCTTATTCGTATGCTAAAACCTATACCTCCTTCCCTTCTCATTCACGCCTCCCTGTAAAATTGATAAAAACGTCTCACAGGGAGAAAACAAAGAGAATAGCAGGAGGTAAAGACAAATCACGGGTTTCCTAAAAGCAAAGCACAGCACAGCCTATACGTATGCTAAAACCTATACCTCCTGTCCTTCTCATTCACGCCTCCCTGTAAAATTATTTAAAATGTCTCACAGGGAGAAAATAAGGAGAACTGAAGGAGGTAAAGACAAATCACGGGTTTCCTAAAAGCAAAACAAAGCACAGCCTATACGTATGCTAAAACCTATATCTCCTTCCCTTCTCATTCACATCTCCCTGTAAAATTATTTAAAATGTCTCACAGGGAGAAAACAAGGAGAATAGCCGGAGGTAAAGACAAATCACGGGGTTCCTAAAAGCAAAACAAAGCACAGCCTACACGTATGCTAAAACCTATATCTCCTTCCCTTCTCATTCACTCCTTCCTGTAAAATTATTAAAAATGTCTCACAGGGAGAAAATAAGGAGAACTGAAGGAGGTAAAGACAAATCACGGGTTTCCTAAAAGCAAAACAAAGCACAGCAAAGCCTATACATATGCTAAAACCTATACCTCCTGTCCTTCTCATTCACGCCTCCCTGTAAAATTATTTAAAATGTCTCACAGGGAGAAAACAAGGAGAATAGCCGGAGGTAAAGACAAATCACGGGTTTCCTAAAAGCAAAACAAAGCACAGCAAAGCCTATACATATGCTAAAACCTATACCTCCTGTCCTTCTCATTCACGCCTCCCTGTAAAATTATTTAAAATGTCTCACAGGGAGAAAGCAAAGAGAACCGCCGGAGGTAAAGACAAATCACGGGTTTCCTAAAAGCACAGCACAGCCTATACGTATGCTAAAATCTATACCTCCTGTCCTTCTCATTCACGCCTCCCTGTAAAATTATTTAAAACGTCTCACAGGGAGAAAATAAGGAGAACTGAAGGAGGTAAAGACAAATCACGGGTTTCCTAAAAGCACAGCCTAGACGTATACCTATATCTCCTGTCCTTCTCATTCACTTCTCCCTGTAAAATTAATCAAAGATCATTAAAATCTCACAGGGAATTCAGACTTCCTGACTTCAAAGATAATGACCAAGCCCCCCCATTGTTCCAACAAGTCCATTTGAAAGTACATATGAAAAAGCCGTTAAGTATTAATTAACGGCTTAAATTATCTAAACTAATTAAAATTGAATCTGACAACTTTAAGCTCAATGCTTAAAACTGACAGCTAATCCCTTAACTATGCTTAGCTGCAACCTGATCGAATACCGCTTCTATTTCTGGCTGTTCTTTCGTCGTCATTCGACTAACCAATACAATGGCAATACTCGCCATAATAAAGCCAGGTACGATTTCATACATAACCGAACTTAAAGATTGGCCATTAATGGTTATCGGCGCGTAAATCCAAATCAATACGGTAATCGCTCCAGTTAACATACCTGCTAGCGCACCATGTCGGTTCATTTTCTTCCAATACAAACTCATAATAACCAACGGGCCAAATGCAGCACCAAAACCGGCCCAAGCATTACTCACTAAGGTCAATATCGAACTTTCTCGATCATAGGCAAGGAAAATTGCCACCATTGCCACTAAGGCTACTGACAATCGGCCAACAAATACTAATTGCTTCTCACTGGCATTCTTATTCAAAAAGGCTTGATAAAAATCACCGGTTAATGAGCTTGAAGTTACCAACAATTGCGAAGAAATAGTACTCATAATTGCCGCTAAAATCGCAGCAAGTAAAAAGCCAGCAATAAGAGGATGGAACAACACTTGCCCTAGTAGAATAAATATCGTTTCAGCATCATTAACAACTAAGCCTGTTTTAGCCACGTAAGCCACGCCCGCAAAGCCGGTCGCCATAGCACCAAATAACGAGACGATCATCCAACTCATACCTATTCTTCTTGCAGCAGGTAAATCGTCGACTGAACGAATAGCCATAAAACGCACAATAATATGTGGTTGACCAAAGTAGCCTAATCCCCAAGCCATTGCAGAAATTATAGCGACAATACTAACACCACTAAAAAAGTTTAAAAATTCAGGGTTTACCTGTTCAATAGTTTTAAGCATAGCGTCAGTGCCACCAACATCTGATACCGCAACAAATGGCACCAGTACCAAAGCAACAAACATTATACAGCCTTGAACAAAGTCAGTCATACTCACGGCTAAGAAGCCACCAAACAGCGTATAAAGCACAACAACGCCAGCGGTAACATAAAGGCCTATTTCATAACTTAAACCAAATGAACTTTCGAATAGCTTGCCACCTGCAACAATCCCTGAAGAGGTATAAAGAGTGAAAAATAAAATAATAACAATCGAAGAAGTGATTCGTAATGCTCGAGAACTATCAGCAAAACGGTTTTCAAAAAAATCTGGCAGGGTTATCGAGTCATTTGCCATTTCTGTGTAAGTTCTTAACCTTGGCGCTACAATCAAATAATTTAAATATGCCCCCAGCATCAAGCCAAAAGAAATCCACACACTACTTAAGCCTACGGTGTACATAAGTCCGGGAACGCCCATCAGCATCCAACCACTCATGTCAGAAGCACCCGCAGAAAGTGCTGTTACTCCTGGGCCTAAACTACGGCCTCCCAACATAAAACCAGAAACGTCACTGGTAGACTTTTTAAAAGCATATAAACCTATTCCTAACATTACAGCAAAATATAGTGCCAATGAAATCATTGTTCCTACAGCCATTTAACCTCCGAAAAACATTATACCCATTGAACTGATCTATTTTTAACTTAACGAGTATTAATCAATGTGGTATTTAAAACTGTTCAAAAATATAGCAATTCACTAGACATTTGAACGTGAGCAACAATAATATGCTTAGTTAATAGCAGTTTCCATGTTTTTTCGTGAGTATTCACAAATATTTGTGTTATAAATAAGATAGCTAATGTGCAAATTAATTTTGCCGAAGAATAATATCAAGCAATAATAATAAAATTATCTGTTACAAAATCGGATTAATTAGGAATTTGTATGTACTTTTACGCAGCTAGGCAGCCTATTCTAGATATAGATAAAAATTTATATGCCTACGAGCTTTTGTTTCGCGATAGCATCATTAACGTTTTCCCAGACATTGATGGTGACGAAGCAACAACAAAAATGATTGAGGCCAGTAACTTTAATCTCGGCATCAGTGAATTTACCGGTAATAAACCTGCTTTTATCAATTTCACCTTAGAAACCTTGATTAAAGGCTACCCAGAAACCTTAACGACAGATGAAGTCGTTGTCGAAATACTGGAAACCGTTAAACCGGGTAAAAAATTATTATCGATATGCAAAGATTTACATGATAAAGGCTACACCATCGCGCTAGATGATTATATTCATCAGGCCGTTTGGCACCATTTCTACCCTTTTATAAATATTATTAAGATCGATTGGCAAGACACCACAGTAGACACCATAAAAGAAGTAAAAACTGCCATTGAAGGTTATCCGCATATAAAACTACTCGCGGAAAAAGTTGAAACCTATGAGGAATATAATCAAGCCTTAGAGTTAGGCTTTGTGTTATTTCAAGGCTTCTTTTTCGCCAAACCTGAAATGGTTAAAACCAAAAGTTTATCACCATCGCAAATAGCCATGGCAGAATTACTCTATGAAACATCACAAACAGAATTAAACTTAACCAGCATTACCGCAGTGTTTGAACGTGACGTTACCTTATCTTATAAACTATTGCGCTATGCAAACTCAGCTATTTTTAAGCGCAGAAGTGAAATATCTACCATTAAACAAGCGCTTGTTACCTTAGGCTCTGCCGAGTTAAAACGTTTCCTTGGGTTAATGTTTGCCGCAAATATTAACCCAGAGAAACCTTCTGAGCTTATTAACTCCGCCATGGCACGAGCAAAATTTTGTGACTTAATGGCCAGTCAAGTCAAGTCACCCATAGATCAGGCTATCGCCTTCTTAACCGGCTTATTGTCGTTAATAGATGCCATTGTTGATGAAGACTTAGAAAGCATTCTCACCAAGCTCCCACTAGCGCAAGAAATAAAAGACACCCTATTAACCCGTAAAGGTGATATGGCTGCTTTAATTATGCTGTTAGAGTTTATCGAACGAGCAGAATGGTCAAAAGCCACCGAAGTAATGAAGACGCTTGGCCTAGAAAAAGCGGAAGTCCTTAAATGCTATAATGAAGCAATCGCCTGGGCCGATGAACAAACCATTGCCAATTATTAGACGTTAAATAATGATTGTTCAACAGTCGAAATTAAAAAAACCTAATATGAAAATATTAGGTTTTTTAGTTTTTGCAGCTCTTTGTAGGTTGGGCTTCAGCCCATCGCTCTATTTATTATATAAACACCACAAATGACGGCATAAATGCCGACCTACAATAACAAACGCTAACTATTCAGGTTTGTCACTGCCAGATTTTTTGTAGGTTGGGCTTCAGCCCATCGCTCTATTTATTATCTAAACACCACACATGACGGCATAAATGCCGACCTACAATAACAAACGCTAACTATTCAGGTTTGTCACTGCCAGATTTTTTGTAGGTTGGGCTTCAGCCCATCGCTCTATGGATATATAAGCACCAGACATGACGGCATAAATGCCGACCTACAATAACAACGCTAACTATTCAGGTTTGTCACTGCCAGATCTTTTGTAGGTTGGGCTTCAGCCCATCGCCCTATTAATTATATAAACACCACACATGACGGCATAAATGCCGACCTACAATAACAACGCTACCTATTCAAAACCATTAGGTTTTCTATTTTTGTAGGTTGGGCTTCAGCCCATCGCTCTATGAATATATAAACACCAGACATGACGGCATAAATGCCGACCTACAATAACAAACGCTAACTATTCAAAATCATTAGGTTTTCTATTTTTGTAGGTTGGGCTTCAGCCCATCGCTCTATGAATATATAAACACCACACATGACGGCATAAATGCCGACCTACAATAACAACGCTACCTATTCAGGTTTGTCACTGCCAGATTTTTTGTAGGTTGGGCTTCAGCCCATCGCTCTATGGATATATAAGCACCAGACATGACGGCATAAATGCCGACCTACAATAACAAACGCTAACTATTCAAAACCATTAGGGTTTTGTGACTGCCAGCGCCATGTATCTGCAATCATCGTGGCTAAATCCCGTTTAGCATGCCAACCAAGCAAGGTATTCGCGACACTCGCGTCAGCATATACCGTAGCAATATCTCCAGCACGTCGTGGGGCAATGTTGTACGGTATATCTTGTCCTGATATCTCTTTAAAGGTATTAACAATCTCTAAAACCGACGTACCATTGCCAGTACCTAAATTAATCGGTACACAGCCTTTAATTTCGCTTAATTTTTCTAACGCTTTAACATGCCCTTGCGCTAAATCAACAACATGAATGTAATCTCTAACGCCTGTACCATCAACTGTTTGATAGTCATCACCAAAAATTTGTAACTGCGCTAATCGGCCAACAGCAACTTGTGAAACGTAAGGCAATAAATTATTCGGAATACCGTTAGGATTTTCACCAATAAGGCCAGACTCATGTGCGCCAATCGGGTTAAAATAGCGTAAACAAGCAATAGACCATTGTTCATCGCTGCGCGCCAAATCAAACAAAATATTTTCTATCATCAATTTGGTTTGACCATAAGGATTGGTCGCCGATGTCGGCATGGTTTCATCAAGTGGCGAAGGATTATTCTCACCATAAACGGTGGCTGATGAACTAAAGACTAAATTTTTAACATTCTGCTCAGCCATTACTTGCAAAAGCGTTACCGAACCAGAAACATTATTATGATAATAACTTAACGGAATTTCACTAGACTCACCAACCGCTTTTAAACCAGCAAAATGAACAACAGCGTCAATGTCGTGCTGCTCAAATACTTTCGTTAATGCTTGGCGATCACATATATCAGCTTGAATAAATGTTACCGACTTCCCCGTAATTTGTTTAATACGATCAAGTACTAATGTAGAAGAATTTGATAAGTTATCAACAATAACAATATCTTTATCTAGTGCAAGTAATTCAACAACCGTATGGCTACCAATAAAACCTGTGCCACCTGTGATCAACAAACTCATTTTAAATCCTTATAAAGGTTTACTCAGTTAACGCTTAAAAAAGCCAACATAATCTATTGATAATATTTTGACACTAACGCCATGAAGTTACCAAGTTTTTCTTTCGGTAATTGGTTAATACCGGCCGCTGCTGCTCTACCGCCACCGGTGTCAAATTGCGCACATAATTCGCCTGCACCTACTTTATTATTTATCGGAGCACGTAAGCTTACCGTGTAACTACCATCTAAATTTAAAGTGATCACTGCATGCGCTTTGTCAGGGTTTTGATTGGCTAATTCATTACCATAAACACCGCTAACTCGGCGCGACCATGCGGCATCTTCAAGTTCAATAACCTGCAAAGCCGTATCATCATGCAAAACACTCGCTTGTTTAGCTTGGGCCATATCACTTAGGTAAGCTTGCTCAAGCACAGTAAATATGGAGTTTTCTTCGTTAACTAAGGTAAAGGGGTCAGGATAATTCAGTAAGGTGTTAAATAAAGCATCAGGCGCGATATGCAAATCATCAACCGTGCGCCCGTAACCGTTATAGTTAATATAAACCCCTAAGGCTTTCAACTGTGCTTGTTCGGTAGCTGATAAACCGGCTTGTTGCGCTAACTGCTCTGCCGCAACCAGCATATTATCGCCAAACGCCGCGACTATCGCCCATAAAGCGTATTGACCAGCCAAATATTTATTGACCAATAAACTGGTACAGGTATTAGCGTCAGTATCAATAATATCGTGTAAATGCGGAGAACTTGGCACTAAGCCTGCGCGATGATGGTCGACATAAAACACCTCAACATTATTAGCCAGTAAGCCAGCTAATGCGGAAATATTTTTTTCCATCGAAATATCAAGCACGGTCACTGACGTTGCAAGGCCAGTAGGCACTTGCTGAAGCAATTGAATATCACGTTTAACACCCGTGATTAACTTGGAATCTTTAGGCTCCGCTAAACGTAATTGTAGCAGAGCGATAATACCGTCCGCATCACCATTAAAAACATCATAATGCATAAAAAAATCCTAAATAAGTTTTAAGTTAAAAGTTTTCAGCTGTCAGCTATCAGTAAAAGCAAGACAATAAGAACAAGTTATAAGTTTTCAGCTGTCAGCTATAAGTAAAAGCAAGACAATAAGAACAAGTTAAAAGCTGACAGTATGGGAAGCTAAAAGTTTACTTGGCTAATTTGTTTTTACAGAAAGCTTAAAACTGAAAGCTGACAGTAAAAAGCAAGAACAATAATAACAAGTTAAAAGCTAACAGTATGCGAAGCTAAAAGTTTGTTTGGCTAATTTGTTTTACTGAAAGCTTAAAACTGAAAGCTGACAGCTATCTCTCAACTATTAACCCCTGCTCAACTAAATAATCAACCACTTGTTGCGCACATTGCTCAACACTTTTATTTGCACTATTGATATGAATTTGCGGATTTTCTGGGGCTTCGTAAGCAGAATCAATACCGGTAAAGTCTTTAATTTCACCTGCTCTGGCTAACTTATATAAACCTTTTGGATCACGCTGCTCACAAATCTCTATCGGAGTGTCGATAAATACTTCAATAAACTCGCCAGGTGCTAGTTTACTTGCGGCTAAAGCTCGATCAGCGCGAAATGGTGAAATAAAGGCGGTAGATACAATTAAACCCGCATCAACAAACAATTGGCCTACTTCACTTATACGACGAATATTTTCAACTCTGTCTTCATCGCTAAAACCTAAATCACCATTCAAACCATGACGAACATTATCGCCATCAAGCAAATAACTATGACACTTGCGTTGAAATAATAAAGCGTCAACAGCATTAGCGATGGTTGACTTACCCGAACCACTAAGACCCGTGTACCATAATAAACAAGCTTTTTGCTGTTTTAATTCAGCACGTTGTGCTTTGCTCACTTGCTGAGTGTGCCAAACAGTATTTTCAGTTTTCATATTATTCCAATTAAATTATAAAAAAGCTTAAAGCTATCAGTTTTAAGCTATCAGTAAAATCAAAACCAAACAAAACTAATCTCTGATCTTTATTTTCTTACTGAAAGCTGACAGCTTAAAACTGAAAGCTATATCTTATCTCTTTGTTTTCTGTCAGTTTAAAACGGAAAAACCTTAGGTAGCAACATTAACACTACAAAACTATAAGTCAGCGTTATCGGCCAACCAAATTTAATAAAGTCGGCCACTTTATAATTACCGGCATTAAACACCATAATATTGGTTTGATAACCATAAGGGCTTATAAAACTGCCACTAGCACCAAAGGCAACCGCCATGACCAAAGGTAAAGGATTAACCCCTAAACCAAGTGCAATATTGTAAGCAACAGGAAATACCAAAGCGGCAGCGGCGCTGTTCGTGATAACTTCCGTCAATATCAAGGTAATAAAAAATATCACTACCATGGCAATTATCGCACTTTGCCCTGCCAATAAATGTTCAATTTCATTGGCAAAAACAGCTGCAACGCCACTATGCTCAAACGCTTGCGCTAAAGTTAACGCACCTAACACAATTAACCATATTTCAATCGGAAAACGGCGCTTAATTTCATTAACCGTTAAACACCCTGATAAAATTAACAGGGCAAGGTAAAACATTAAGCTCGATAATAAACTTATGCTGGTAACCATGGTCAGTGCAATAGCAATAATAAAACCAAAAATAGCTAAAGAGTCGCGCCAACCTGACAGCATGTTGTCAGGTTTATGGCCGGAAAGTATAAAAAAGTTTTTCGTTAAATTCGTGCGAGCACAAAAATCAGAGCCCACCGCTAATACTAAGAAATCGCCCGCTTGAACGGTAATATCACCCAGCTTGCCAGAAAGCGAAGTGCCCTCTCGGCGAATAGCAACCACTGCGGCATCAAATCTAGCTCGAAAGCCTGCCGTTTTTAAGGTTTCACCAACAATAGCAGAATCATGTTTAATCAAGACTTCAGTCAAGTTTTCACGCAATAAACCATCTTCTTCAGCAAATAACGATAAACCGTCAAATTGCTGTAATACCAATACTTTACTGATATCTCCACTAAATATAAGTCTGTCTTGCGGTTGAATAACTTCATCAGGTGTCACTGGTGAAATCAGCCGTCCGTCGCGCACAAGTTCAACTAAGAACAGCGTATCTAAATTTCTTAAGCCATTATCTTCAATGCTTTTGCCAACAAGTTTAGAGTTTGGTTTAACTTGTGCTTCAACAAGGTATTCCTTAACCTCTAATTGCTCATTTGGCATATCAGCTAGGGTATTTTGGCGTAATAATATAATCAGCAAACAAGCGATTAATGCCGAACCACCGACTAACGTAAAGTCAAAAAAACCTAAGCTTTCTTGGCCTTGTTCAAGCCAAAGTGAATTTACAATTAAGTTAGTAGAAGTACCAATTAAGGTTAACGTGCCACCAAGAATAGCGGCGAATGACAGAGGTAATAATAATTTACCAGGATTAACCACGGTATTCTTTTTCACTACCGAAATTAGCGTGGCAACCACGGCAGTATTACTGATTAACGCTGAACTTAACGCCGTAAAAACAAGCGTTCTAAAGCTTGCCGTAGCAGCTTTTCCGTTCAGCATTAACGCAGATATACGCCTTATAATACTGGTGCGCTCATAAGCAAATGAACATAACACTAATAATAATAACGTGACTAAGCCAGGATTAACGGCATTACTGAGAATATCATCAGTACTCACAAATGACGCCGCTAAACACAGTAACGTTGTGCTACCAAAAACGCGCTCGGGTTTATTAGGAAAACAAACCAGCCCGATCAACGTTAATGCAAATATTGCGACCAGTAGCCACTGCGTTAACAACATAATGTAAACCTAATCCTATGTTCTAAAGGTAAAATATCTCGATTTTTTAGAATACCAACAATACAAATGACAGACCAAATACAATCACCTATAGGCTCTATGTAGGTTGGACTTCAGTCCATCAAGTTAAATGAAATTTAACAAGCCCTATCGTTATGACTTCACCTGCACAGATTAATGTATAGGTATAACCTTCAAGCTGACGGCATAAATGCCGACCTACAAAACCACCACAGCTCATTGGCAGCCCATTGTAGGTTGGACTTCAGTCCATCAAGTTAAATGAAATTTAACAAGCCCTATCGTTATAACCTTGCCTGCACAGATAACTGTATAGGTATGGCTAAATCCCTCAAGCTGACGGCATAAATGCCGACCTACAAAACCACCACAGCTCATTGGCAGCCCATTGTAGGTTGGACTTCAGTCCATCAAGTTAAATGAAACTTAACAAGCCCTATCGTTAGAACTTTACCTGCACAGATTACTGTATAGATATGGCTAAATCCGTCAAACTGACGGCATAAATGCCGACCTACAAATCACCACAGCTCATTGGCAGCCCATTGTAGGTTGGACTTCAGTCCATCAAGTTAAATGAAATTTAACAAGCCCTATCGTTATAACCTTGCCTGCACAGATAACTGTATAGGTATGGCTAAATCCCTCAAGCTGACGGCATAAATACCGACCTACAAAACCACCACAGCTCATTGGCAGCCCATTGTAGGTTGGACTTTAGTCCATCAAGTTAAATGAAATTTAACAAGCCCTATCGTTATAACCTTGCCTGCACAGATTACTGTATAGGTACAACTACAGCCTTCAAACTGACGGCATAAATGCCGACCTACAAATTACCACAGCTCATTGGCAGCCCATTGTAGGTTGGACTTCAGTCCATCAAGTTAAATGAAATTTAACAAGCCCTATCGTTATGACTTCACCTGCACAGATTACTGTATAGGTATGGATATAGCCTTCACATTGACGGCATAAATGCCGACCTACAAAAAATCACCCGTAAGCTCTATGTAGGTTGGACTTCAGTCCATCAAGTTAAATGAAATTTAACAAGCCCTATCGTTATAACCTTGCCTGCACAGGTTACTGTATAGGTATGGACATAACCTTCAAGCTGACGGCATAAATGCCGACCTACAAATCACAGCTCATTGGCAGCCCATTGTAGGTTGGACTTCAGTCCATCAAGTTAAATGAAATTTAACCGCCTTATCGTTATGACTTCACCTGCACAGATTACTGTATAGATATCGATATAGCCTTCAAGTTGACGGCATAAATGCCGACCTACAAATCACCCGTAAGCTCTTTGTAGGTTGGACTTCAATCCATCAAACCAAATACTACTTCAATAAATCGCGCGCGCCCCAATGTGGGAAGTGCTTACGAACTAAGGTATTCAGTTCTTTTTCAAACGCTGAGTACTGATGCTCTTGCTGTGCTTCAAGTGCGCCATTAATCATGCCCGCACCCACGGTAACGTTACTCAATCGGTCGATAATAATAAAAGCACCTGTGGCCTTATTATCACCATAAGCATCAAAATGTAACGCTTCAGAAACTTCAAAATGTGCAACACCGATTTCATTTAGCGCTAATTGATCAACATCGAATTTCTCTAACGTATTCACATCAATACGGTGATCAATTTTAACCGCATGTCCGGTAGTAAGCTTACTACCGTGCTTAATATAATACTCACGACCTGGTTCTAGCTCGTCTTCGTGCATCCAAACAATAGTGGCACTTAGCTCTTTGGCTGAAGAAGGGATATGACCTTTTTTAACAATCATTTCACCGCGACTGATATCAATTTCATCTTCAAGCGTTAAAGTTACAGCCATACCGTGGTCAGCACGTTCAATGTCACCTTCAAAAGTAACTATAGATTTTATTTTGCTCTCTTTACCTGATGGCAAAGCAACAATTTCATCACCAACGCGAACATGTCCTGAGCCAACTGTGCCAGCAAAGCCCCTAAAATCTAAGTTCGGGCGGTTAACATACTGCACTTGTAAACGAAATTGTGTAAAGCTCTTCTGATCATCAACTTTAATGGTATTTAATAATTTCATTAAAGTGGCACCAGGATACCAAGACATATTGCTACTTTCTTCAACAACATTATCGCCATTTAGGGCTGAAATGGGTACAAAGCGCACATCTTCAAAAGCTAAGTCATCAGCAAAATTACGATAGTCTTTTTTAATTTCTTGGTAACGCTCTTGGCTATAGTCAACCAAGTCCATTTTGTTCACAGCAACTAGAACATGCTTAATGCCTAACAAAGAACAAATAAATGAATGACGACGAGTTTGCACTTGCACACCGTGGCGAGCATCAATCAAAATAATTGCCAAGTCACAAGTAGAGGCGCCTGTCGCCATATTACGTGTGTATTGCTCATGGCCAGGAGTATCAGCAATAATAAACTTACGTTTATCAGTGGCAAAATAACGATAAGCAACATCAATAGTAATGCCCTGCTCGCGTTCTGACTGCAAACCATCAACTAGCAAGGCTAAGTCAATTGCTTCACCGGTAGTACCCGACTTTTTACTGTCGTTTTTAATCGCCGCTAATTGATCTTCAAAGATCATTTTAGAATCGTGTAATAACCGGCCAATTAAGGTACTTTTGCCATCATCAACGCTACCACAAGTAAAAAAGCGCACCATTTCTTTGTTTTCATGCTGCTTTAAATAAGCTTCAATATCTGTTTCAAGTAAGCCATTTTCTACTATATTTTTCTCAGGTGAATCTATCATCGTTATTCCTAATTACTTAATAGTTATAAGCTGTCAGTAAAATAAGCTTTAAGCTGTCAGTTTTAAGCTTTCAGTAAAACCTAAAATACTAAACCAGTTTCTTTCTGATAGCTGAAAGCTTAAATCTGATAGCTATTTTTCTTACTAACAGCTTATCTACTTAAATCGAATTCCTCAGCCCTGTTAACATTGCTGATAACTCTTCTGTTTCTTTAATCCAGTATTGGCTTTTATCTTTAGGTAAATAGCCAATATCTATACCAATATAAATTTGTGTTCGAAGCTCCGCCAAAGATGATCTAGCTATGGTTATAAAATGCCTTTTATCTTTTGGCGTCTCGCGTGTCATACCTTCTGCGATATTACTTGGCACTGACAAACCAGAACGCGTTATTTGATCCCGAAACCCAAAATCACGTAAAGAACTCGTCTGTTTATAAATATCAGCAGATAACCGAGCAGCTCTTTTCCAAACATCTAGCTTTTCAAAGTTCATAACAAATCCCTGTTAAGATATAGCTGTAAGCTGTCAGTTTAAAGCTATCAGCAAAATCTAAAACCATCAGTATGGCACTTGATTTAACTATGAGCTCAAAACTTCAATTAAACTACCCATCAACACAGCTGTAAGCTGTCAGTTAGAAGCTTTCACTAAACACAAAGCCAAAATGCCCAACTGACCTCTTGTCTTTAGTCTTTTAACTGAAAGCTGTTAGCTTAATACTGATAGCTTATTTTCTTGCTTTAACTGAAAGCTGAAAGCTTCAAACTTAAAACTTTTTACATCTCGCTTTAAAAATAACCTTCCATTTTTTTCTTCTCCATTGAGCCAGACGAATCGTGATCAATAACACGGCCTTGGCGTTCAGAGGTTTTTGTTAATAGCATTTCTTGAATAATTTCAGGTAACGTCGTTGCTGTTGACTCAACTGCACCAGTTAACGGGTAACAACCTAAAGTTCTAAAGCGCACACTTTTCATTTGTACCACTTCATCTTTACCAATTGGCATACGCTCGTCGTCAACCATAATTAAACTGCCATCGCGTTCAACTACAGGACGTTTTTCAGCTAAATAAAGCGGCACAATTTTAATGCCTTCTAAATAGATATATTGCCAAATATCAAGCTCGGTCCAATTCGACAATGGAAATACGCGAATACTTTCGCCTTTATTAACTTTGCCGTTATAAATATTCCACAATTCTGGACGTTGACTTTTAGGGTCCCAACGATGGTTTTTATCACGAAATGAATACACACGCTCTTTCGCGCGAGACTTTTCTTCGTCACGACGTGCGCCACCAAATGCAGCGTCAAAACCATATTGATCAAGGGCTTGTTTTAATCCTTGGGTTTTCATCACATCGGTATGCTTAGCACTACCGTGTTCAAAAGGACTAATATTCATGGCTATACCTTCTGGGTTCTTATGTACCAGTAGGTCAAAACCATATTCCTTCGCCATTTGATCACGAAATTCAATCATTTCTTTGAATTTCCAATTGGTATCAACATGTAAAAGCGGAAAAGGGATTTTTCCAGGTGCAAAGGCTTTTCGGGCAAGATGAAGAAGAACGGCAGAGTCTTTCCCAACCGAGTAAAGCATCACAGGATTATCAAATTCTGCGGCAACTTCTCGAATAATGTGAATAGATTCGGCTTCTAGCTTTTGTAAATGGGTTAAATGCATTGCTGTTCACTATTGGTAGCATGATATTATTGGCTAACATCATGCCACAGCGATAAATCATTATCCATATAAGTAAAAGCTTGGTTATACCAAAAAGGTATAAAAAAATAAAAGGGTAAGATTTCCTGTCATAACTAAAGTTGAGTTAAGTTATTCTTGTAACGACGGATCAACGCTAGCGACGAAGCAGAAAGCTTTTCACTGTCAATATCAGCCATGGGCTGTGCCATCACATTCAATACTTCATTACCCAGTTGTTTGCCTAATTCTACGCCCCACTGGTCGTATGAATTAACTTGCCAAATAACGCCTTGAACAAAAATTTTATGCTCGTAAAGGGCTAATAAAGCACCAAGGGAATGAGGGTCTAAGCGTTCCATCAAAATAGTATTACTTGGGGTATTACCTTTCATGGTTTTATGCGCGGCTAATCTATTCGCTTCGGCCTCACTTGCGCCAGCATTAATTAACTCAGCTTTCGCTTGTGCCAGCGTTTTACCCTGCATAAGCGCTTCACTCTGGGCAAAACAATTCGCCACTAAAGCGTCATGATTCGCTAAATGCTCGCTCGTTGGTGCAAGGGAAAGAATAAAATCAGTAGGAATAATATCGGCACTTTGATGCATTAACTGCATAAAAGCATGTTGGCCATTCGTACCTTCTTGACCAAAAACCACCGGCGCAGTTAAATAATTAAGCGCTTTACCGTCAACAGAAACCGATTTACCGTTACTCTCCATATCCGTTTGCTGCAAATAACCAGGTAAAGCTCTAAGCGCATGGTTATAAGGTAAAATAGCTAAGCTTGGGTAACCTAAGCCATTTCGATTCCAAATACCCAACAAGGCCATAATAACCGGCATATTTTGCTCGAACTCGGCATGTTTAAAATGCTCGTCCATTGCATGGGCACCGGCTTTTAAAGCGTTAAAGTGCGTATTACCAATAATCAATGCTAGCGGCAAACCAACAGCTGACCATAAAGAGAATCGGCCACCGACCCAATCCCACATTGGCAGAATGTTTTCCGCGTTAAGTCCAAACTTGGTAGCAGCCGCAATATTCGTACTAACCGCATACCAATGTTGAGCAATAATGTCAGCTGGTGAACTATGGGTATCAGCTAAAGCGTTGAGCATCCAAGCTTTAACAATAGTGGCATTCAGTAGCGTTTCTTGCGTAGAAAAAGTTTTAGAAATAACCACAACGAGTGTGGTTGAGGCATTAAGTTTGGCAAACTTTTCTTGTGCAGCATCACCATCAACATTCGCTAGCACATGGGCTTTCAAACCTTTTTGATGATAAGGAACCAGTGCTGATAAAGCCACTTTTACGCCGTAGTAAGAGCCGCCAATGCCAATAGCGAGAATATCGGTAAACTTTTCACCCGTAATCGAGCGCACATGGCCTGATTGCACATCATCAACAATCTTAGCCATTTTAGCTTCAGTATCGATAACCTCTTGAGCCTCAGCACCTAATACATCAACTTTCATAGCATCAGGCGCGCGCAATACCGTATGCAATACAGCGCGTTGCTCGGTAGAGTTCAATTCCTCTCCAGCAAACTGAGCCGCTATTTTACCGGCAAGATCAACTTGCTCAGCTAATGCGAATAGCGGTGTAAACTCACTATCAACAATATTTTGCTTAGCATAATCTAAAAATAAACCCGCTGCCGAAACCGAATAATTTTCACTGCGTTCACGGTCTGCAAACAATGAGAAAATATTGCGCGTTAATGCCAGTTCAGTAAACTGCGATAAATTAGTTACGTCCATATACCTATGTTTCCAATAAAAAAGCAAATAATAGCTTTAAGTTTAAAGCTGTCAGCTGTCAGTAAAAACCAAAAAATAGCTTTCAGTTTTTAGCTGTCTGCTATTCTTTTTTTTTCTTTAAACTGAAAGCTTAAAACTGATAGCTGAACTTAACTTAACTATTCATTAATTCATTTAAATATGTTCTAAACTCAACAGCTAACTCAGGGTGACGTAAACCATATTCAACATTGGCTTTCATATAACCTAACTTAGAACCACAATCATGTGATTTACCTGTCATGTGAAATGCTTCAACGGTTTCTTTTTCCATTAGCATCGCAATAGCATCAGTTAATTGAATTTCATCACCCGCACCAGGTGGTGTTAGTTTTAACAAATCCCAAATTTTCTCAGATAACACATAACGACCAACCACAGCTAAATTTGACGGCGCGTCTTCAACCGCTGGTTTTTCAACAATAGCCGTCATGGGTTGTGACTCGCCAGGTGCCAGTTCAACACCACCGCAATCAACCACACCGTAACTACTAACTTGCTCCATAGGCACAGGCTCAACCATAATTTGGCTATAACCACCTACTTCGTTATAACGCGCCAACATCGCCGCTAAATTTTCAGTTTTTAAATCTGCCGTAGCATCATCTAAAATAACATCAGGTAGTACAACGACAAACGGTTCCTTACCAATAATAGGTCGCGCTTTTAATACTGCATGGCCCAAACCTTTTGCTTCGCCTTGGCGAACATGCAAGATGGTCACGTCTTTCGGGCATATTGCTTGAATTTCATCAAGTAACTGGCGTTTAACACGCTTTTCTAACGTTGTTTCAAGTTCAAACGACTTATCAAAATGGTTTTCAATGGCGTTTTTAGAAGAATGCGTAACTAACACAATTTCTTTAATACCGGCAGAAATGCATTCATTAACAATGTATTGAATAAGAGGTTTATCAACAATAGGTAACATTTCTTTTGGTATTGCTTTTGTTGCTGGCAACATCCGTGTTCCTAAACCCGCGACTGGTATTACCGCTTTTGTGATCTTGTTTGGCATTTTTATCCTTATTTGCAACTTTGTATTTATTGTATGGGTTGTTTCAGTGCTTGTCATGACATTTATAGGTGAAAAATTTTAAGCCGTATTGTCTAGATATAAAATCATTACAGCGTTTAAAGTCTCCTTCAAATGATTACATAAGATGTGGCCTAAACTCAAACTAGAACATCTCACTATTTTCAATCAACAAAGCTTGTCAAAACAGCACTATAATTTAATGTAAAAAAGGCCGGAAATCCGACCTTTAATGGTAACAATTATATATATTTCAGATATTTTTAGCTACGGGTAATATTTATGAATATTGCTCAGCTATCCAATTTTGGTATGAACCATCCATTACACTTTGCCACCAATCTTCATTATTCAAATACCAAGCAACGGTTTTAGCAATGCCCGTTTCAAATGACTCTTTAGGTTTATAGTTTAACTCATTGTTAGTTTTAGTCGCGTCAATGGCATAACGACGGTCGTGACCAAGTCGGTCTTTCACGTACGTAATAAGTGACTCAGTGTTTTGCGCCATTGCCGCTTTAGCCGCAGGAAAACGCGTAGCTAAAGCTTTGTTTTTAACAAATTCTTGTTCAACCAATTTTGAAATAGTTTTAACAATATCAATATTTGCCCATTCATTGTCGCCACCAATATTGTAATTTTCACCCACGCGGCCATTTTGTAATACTAAGTCAATGCCGTAAGCATGGTCTTCAACGTATAACCAGTCACGAATTTGTTGACCATCACCGTATATTGGCAAGGCTTTATCATGCAAAATATTAGTAATAACTAAAGGAATAAGCTTTTCTGGAAAATGAAACGGCCCATAGTTATTTGAACAATTACTGGTGGTAACATTTAAACCATAAGTATGGTGATAAGCACGCACTAAATGATCACTAGCCGCTTTACTCGCCGAATAAGGAGAATTAGGCGCGTAAGCTGTATCTTCAGTAAAAGCAGGGTCGGTAGGTGAAAGCGTACCATACACTTCATCTGTAGAAACATGATGAAACCTATGCCCTTCAACAATACTCTCGCCGTCTAACCACACTTTTTTAGCCGCTTTAAGTAAGCTATAAGTACCCATGATATTAGTTTCAATAAACGCATCAGGACCAGTAATTGAACGGTCAACATGCGACTCAGCTGCAAAATGCACTAAGGTATCAATACCATGTTCAACCAGTAATCTTTCAATTAGCGCTTGGTCACAAATATTACCGTGCACAAAAGTAAAGTTAGCATGGTCCTTTACACTGTCTAAGTTAGCGATATTACCCGCGTAAGTTAGTGCGTCAAGTACCACAACTTTATCGGCTGAATATTTTTCCATCCAATAATGGACAAAATTAGCGCCAATAAAACCTGCACCACCTGTAACTAATAATTTTTTCATAAAAATCTCAAATTAATAATATTATTTAACTATGCTTCGCGCTCATTTTTTAACGCTGTCATCATATGTGTTAACTGTTCTTGCCAATGCATTAACGAAAGTTCAGGCAAAGCCTTAACTAAACTCGCTTTGTCTAACACACTGTAATGCGGGCGTTGGGCAGGGGTTGGGTATTGCGCTGTTGTAATAGGTTTTATCGGAATTTTTTTATCTAATA
Source organism: Cognaticolwellia beringensis (assembly GCF_002076895.1). Lineage (NCBI taxonomy): Bacteria > Pseudomonadati > Pseudomonadota > Gammaproteobacteria > Alteromonadales > Colwelliaceae > Cognaticolwellia > Cognaticolwellia beringensis. Next base: position 455,290 of record NZ_CP020465.1, on the reverse strand, counting down.
AACCCAGTTCTAAACCAATGTTTTGAATTGCTACAGCAAAATCATACCAACTAGCGACACCAGTATCAGTATAATGATGAACACCAACAACGTGGCTATGTAAACTGGCGATACAAGCTTGCGCCAAACCTTTAGCGTATGTTGGTGTACCAATTTGGTCACTAATCACACCCAGTTCAGGTTTAGATGCCATTAAATTCAGCATCGTTTTTACAAAGTTATTACCGTGCGTTGAATACACCCAAGACGTGCGAATAATCACACTATGCTCAGGGTAAATATTGGCAATTAACTGTTCACCTTGCGCTTTACTGGCGCCATAAACACCTAACGGGTTTATTTCATCACCGGGTAAATAAGGCGAACCTTTATCACCATGAAAAACAAAGTCTGTTGAAATATGTACGAATGGCAATGACAGTGCTTTGCACGCTTGTGCTAAATTCCCCACAGCCGTGGCATTTAGCGCAAAGGCACTTTCAACATCACCTTCAGCGTTATCAACTGCGGTGTAAGCTGAGGCATTAATAACACCATCGGCGTTATACTGCTTAAAACAGCTTACTAATGCTGAATCATCTTGCAAATCAACATCGTCACGCCCTAAACAAATAACTTCTTGCTCAGGTGTCGACAGTTGACTTAATTCCCAAGCAAGTTGGCCAGACTTTCCAATAACGATTATTTTCATTGTGTTGTGATCTGTCATTATCTATCTAATTCGCTAAGTATGTAGCTAAGTATTTATTTAAAAGTAGGCGCATCTTTGAACAACAGCCCAACTTCATCTTTTGCAGATAACGAAGGTTTATTGCCATCGCGTAGTGGCCACTGAATATTTAACGCCGGATCGTTCCATAATAACGACACTTCATGCTCTGGGGCATAATAGTCAGTGCATTTATAAACGAACTCTGCAGAGTCGCTCATGACATAAAAGCCATGCGCAAAACCTTCTGGCACCCATAATTGACGCTTATTTTCGCCAGAAAGTACCACGCCAACATGCTGGCCATACGTGGGTGATGATTTACGCATATCAACCGCAACATCATAAACTTCGCCTGATGTTACCCTGACTAATTTGCCCTGTGTATTTTTCAGCTGATAATGCAAGCCGCGTAAAATTCCGTGACTTGATTTGCTGTGGTTGTCTTGCACAAAGGTTTGCTTTGAACAGTACTCAGTAAACTCGTCAACACGAAAGGTTTCCATGAAAAAACCACGCTCATCACCAAACACTTTCGGTTCTATTATTTTAACATCCGCAATAGCAGTATCTATATAATTCATAAAATTCCATCTAAACTTTAAAATAAACTTATGTAGGGGCGAATTCATTCGCCGTGGCAAAACCTAATCATAAATCCAAAAAGCGACTAAAGTCGCCCCTACAAGGAGATAAAAAAAAAAAGGAGATAAAAGAAAAACCAAAAGCTCTTTTATTAAAAACCTCTTTCACTTCTCCTTCTGTCCTCCCTGTAAAGCAAGCACCTAAAAAACTCGTTCATCAATTAACTTCAACAAATACTCACCATAACCACTTTTACGAAGCGGCTGAGCAATTTCACGTAAGTTATCAGCACTTAACCAACCATTACGAAAAGCCACTTCTTCAGGACAATTAACTTTTAATCCTTGTCGTTTCTCTATAGTAGAAATGAAATTGGCAGCCGCTAGTAAATCATCATGAGTTCCAGTATCAAGCCAGGCAGTACCACGGCCCATAATCTCAACTTTTAATTCACCTGCTTTTAAATATTGGTCAATTACATCTGTAATTTCTAATTCACCACGAGCCGATGGCTTAACATTTTTTGCGTATTCAACCACGCTTTTATCAAAAAAATACAAACCTGGCACTGCGTAATTAGATTTTGGTTCTTTGGGTTTTTCTTCAATGGAAATAGCTGTACCTGCATGATCGAATTCAACTACGCCATAAGAGCGAGGATTCGACACATGATAACCAAAAACGGTTCCACCAAATTGTTGAGCATTAGCATTTTGCAACGACTTGGTTAAATCATGCCCGTAAAACATATTATCGCCAAGTACTAGTACCGCTGAACTGCCCGCTAAAAAATCTTCAGCTAATATAAAAGCTTGCGCTAACCCATCAGGGCTAGTTTGTTCTTTGTAAGAGATGGAAATACCAAAATTACTGCCATCACCTAACAGATTCTCAAAGCGGTGAATTTCGTCTGGTGTAGAAATCACGAGAATTTCTTGAATGCCCGCTTGCATCAATGTTGCAAGAGGATAATAAACCATAGGTTTATCGTAAACAGGCATTAGTTGCTTACTAACAACTTTAGTTAATGGGTAGAGGCGAGTTCCACTACCGCCTGCTAAAATAATTCCTTTTCTCATTTATATAATCTACCTTATAATAATTTTAGATTCGAATAATTAAGTACAACTAATCACTGCCAAACAGATCTCGAGTATAAACCTTATCAGCCACATCACTTATATCATCTGCCATACGATTAGAAACTATAACGTCAGACATATTTTTAAACTCATCTAAACTGGAAATCACCCGAGAATGAAAAAACTCAGACTCATTAAGCTCAGGTTCATAAACAACAACTTCAATGCCTTTAGCTTTAATACGCTTCATAATTCCTTGAATACTCGATGCTCTAAAGTTATCAGAACCACTTTTCATTATTAAACGATACACCCCAACAATTTTTGGATTACGCTTAACAATAGACGCTGCAACATGATCTTTACGGGTAGTATTGGCATCGACAATAGCGCTGATAAGTGAATTAGGCACATCTTTATAATTTGCACGTAACTGTTTGGTATCTTTTGGTAAGCAATAACCACCATAACCAAAAGAAGGATTATTATAATGGACACCAATACGAGGATCTAGACCAACCCCTTCGATAATATGTTTACTATCTAAACCATGAGTTTCAGCGTAGGTATCTAACTCATTAAAATAAGCCACTCGCATCGCTAAATATGTATTTGAAAAAAGTTTAACTGCTTCTGCTTCTGTTGAATTTGTAAACAATATCTCAATATTTTTTTTTATTGCGCCTTCAGCTAATAGATTAGCAAAGACTTTAGCTCGTTCTGACTGTTCACCTAGAATTATTCTTGAAGGATATAAGTTATCATAAAGCGCCTTACCTTCACGAAGGAACTCAGGAGAAAAAATGATATTATTAGAATTTAACTTAGCTTTAATACTTTCAGTATAACCTACAGGCACAGTAGATTTTATAACCATTACGGCTGAAGGGTTAATATCCATTACATCTTTAATAACAGCTTCTACAGAAGAAGTATTAAAATAATTTGTTTCAGGATCATAATCAGTAGGTGTTGCTATGACTATATAATCCGCTTCTATGTAAGCTTCCACTTTATCTAAAGTAGCTTTTAGGTTTAAATGCCGATTCGATAAATAATATTCAATTTCAGCATCAGCAACTGTCGATTGTTTAATATTAATTAACGAAACCCGTTCTTCATCTATATCAAGTGCGATAACTTCATTGTTTTGTCCTAGTAATACAGCATTTGATAGGCCAACGTAGCCAGTTCCAACAATTGTAATCTTCATTTTAGTGGACCAGTAGTTTGAGTTAATTTTTTTTATAGCCAAATTTATAAAGGAACATATCAAATAAAAAAATAGGCGTTGAAATGAAGTTCCTTCGCCATAGTCGCCTAGGCTCTTTCAATAATCTTGGTAACCACTCTAAATGTATTTTTATCCAAAACGGTGAGGGCCTATCAACGGTACCAGCATAAAAATCAAAAACAGCTCCAATAGAAGATGCCACCTTAAAATTTAGCTTGCCTTTATGTTGATAAAGCCATTTTTCTTGTTTAGGTGCTGTCATACCAATAAACAAAACATCTGGATTGAACGTATTTATTTTATTAATAATTATTTCGTTATCAACAGTAGAAAAGTCGGATTTGAAAGGTGGTGAATATGACTCTACGGTAATATTAGGAAATTCAACTGAGGTTTTTTCATGGATTTTAACTAAAGTACTAGGCGCTGCCCCCATATAAAATACAGTACCATTGGTTTTATTTAATTCTAATAATAAATAGTGGTGTAAATCAGCTCCTGCAATTTTTTTCATAGATATATTATGAATTTTTTGAGCCGCTAGTACAATACCGCTCCCATCAGCAATAAGAGTATCAGATGACAGTAAAGCCTCTTTAAATAAGGTATCTGATTTTGCTGTTACGTAGGAATGAGGGTTAATAGTATTTACTATTAACCCTTGTGATTTTCCTATATCAATCAATGATATGTCATCGTTAAAAACATCATACCCCATTAAGTTTATTGTTTTATACATTTTAGTTATTGAAAACCTCAACTAAATTAATTTCAAATTGCTCTAAACTAAAGTTATTTAAATAACGCTGTCGACAATACTCAGCTGTTTCTTTATTAAGTAGGTTAGATTTCGCCTGTTCTAAACCTCCAAATAGCTTATCCGTGTTGTCAATAATCACACCACATTTATTATCTATAATATAAGGTATTGAACCTTCATCCGTAGCGAGAACAGGAACACCATAAGAAAAAGCTTCAATGATAACCAACCCAAATGATTCAGACTTATATCGTGTAGGAAAAATTAATAAATCTGCCAGCCTTAACAGCTCTTCTTTTTCTGAACCATTAACAAAACCATGAAAAACAACATTAGCAGAAAGATTATTTTCATCAATAAAGTCAGTAAATAGCTCTTCCTCTTTCTGGCTTTGCCAACCACCAGCAAAATGAAACTGGACGGGCTGTGATTTCATTGTTTTTGCTAACTCCAGTACGTGATTATATCCTTTCGATTTTATCATATTAGACAAATACAAAAAATTTAGGCCTCGTGTTTTGCTAAATTTATCCTGTAAAAAAGTTTCAAATTCTGTGTCATCAAAAGGGTTCCCTACTCCATTTGGCAAAAAGAATATGTTATTAAAAGAATCGGTCTTATCAAAATCACTCTTTAGCATCGGGGTTAATAGAATAAGATTAGCCCCCTTGAGAAAATAATTTGTTAATTTTAAGTTTCTATCGCAACTAGAGACAAATTCATCAACCCCCTTTGTATGATAATGATAATAGATATCAACAGCTGTCATTAAGTGATACAACTTCCACAATGAAGATAATAAAAGATCCCGGTAAAACGCCAAACCTTTCACTGACGCAGTAAAATATATTTTATCAGGTCTAAACAGTAATAACGCAATAAACACCTTAAAATATAATTCGATAATGTAATAAATCTTCTTAAAACTTAAATTACCAATATCAGCGATGCTGTCAGATGATTTTATTGTGATAAATTTACAATCATAATTTGATTTCAACTTTTCACTTGCTTCTATAAAATCACCGACTTTGGCTGCACCATGCATGGGTGGTGAACGGTGTAATATACACAGTAGTTTTTTCATTAAGAACCTTGTGATACAAATAAATACGTTAACTTAATAAAATAGCACAATCTATTAAGTGCTATATAATGAACAGATTTTTATTTTAAGATAATACGAGTTAAAAGAACAGTATATAAAGAAACTTGAATAAATCTGAGCTATAAGAAACTAAGGATAATTAATTAGTTTACTCAAAAAAGGCGGAAGTTTGAGCCTAAATAAAACTTTGTATATATTGCTAAAATAGAAATTATATTTTTTTAATATTTTGGGGTCAAGCTTAGTTTTGTTGCAAAAATCTAATTTAACTGAAGTTTCACTATAAAGTTTAGATGGGAATGGGTTATCTGATTTACAATGTGTCGCATTTTCATTAAAACCAGAGTTTATCACTCTAGATTTAGTTGGGTATGAAGTAAGTAGGTTACTATTAATGTTCGAGATGGTCCATAAAATAGCCCAACTATTAATTTTACCTAACTCATTATGACGATACATCCTGTATACATCCTGGCCTGCCTTTCTTGTTTTTATCCATAAAAGCAACCTACCGATTACACCACCAACATCATAATTCCAATCACACTCTTGCCATCTGTCTTTCCAAGTTGCCCATCCCCATGAGCATGGGCGAGGGTGAAAAAAATTATCTTTCTCTGTGGGGTAGTTGATATTTATTGAATAACCAGAAATTGAGCCTACACGTTTATTCTCATCATAAAAATCTAAAGACTTGTTCATATAAAGAAGAAAATCTGAGGCAATAATTAAATCATCCTCAAGTACAATAACCTTATCGGTATTCAAAAAAACACTGCTAATACCTTCAGTAAGAGATTTAGCTAACCCTTTATTTACAGGTGAATAGTTAATGTTAGTAGACTTGAATGGAAAGTTCGTTCTTTCAAGAAAAGCTCTTATTTTATCACGTTCATTTTCATCTGAAGTATTTCTCGGGCCATCAATAAATATGTGAACATTAGATTCATTAGCTAAAGTACATTTAACTAGGTTGGACAGGAGTTGTTCAATTAAATCTGAACGATTAAAACCAAATATAATAACGTCTGCTAACATCTAAAAGGTTCCTTAATAATTATAAACTTCGAGTCAACGCAAGGGGGGTTGACTCGAAGTTTATTTGAGTAAAATGCGTTTTTTGTTTATGAAAGTGAGCAAACAAAAGACCGATAAATAGAAATGAATCATTAAAGGTAATAAGTGAACCAGCATCTGTTGAAATTCTAAAAGCACAAGCTAAAATAAGCAATAATATAGGTATTTCTTTTCTAAAAATAAATATGCTTATGAGAGCGCAATATACAATAAGACATAGAAAAAAAACACCTCCCCCTATTATTGCTTTCAAAAAAGAATTATGAGGGTTAGTAGACTGTATTATTTCAAAATACATTTCCCTTTGCTCAAAACCAAAAATAAAATTAAAAGCACCTAAGGCGTCCACATATTCTTTAAATATGGTACTTCTAGCATCTTTAAAAAAACCGTCAACACTAAAACGATTCATAGCCGAAAGCTCGTTAGAGAAAATAAACTCTCTGAAATAGATGAATAAAGAGCTAAGGAGTAAGAAAAACACAGCTACGATGATTATAATTATAATCTTGGGATATTTTTTATAAATAACAATTGCTGATAATACCAATAACGAGGCAATTATTCCTGCGCGTGATAACGAATATAACGATAAAATTAACAATATAAAGGCAGGTATATATGAAACACTCCCCTTCGCAACAAACCTACTACAGTAATAAGGGAAAACTGTCAACACTAAAAAAAAGGATATCCAATTTTTAGAGTTAATAAATACCTCATTTGGGTTAGGATCTATTAAAAGCCGGGATATTACATACGCACTATAAAAAACAAAAGGTAATAATAGTAATTTATCGTTATATTTTTTTTCACTACATATTATTTTAGCATGAAATATAGATGATAAAGTGCCAACGACGACACCTAAAGGAACCCTATCAATATACATTATTGAGTTAAAAAACACCGGTAGCATAAAAACAATAACAACAATTAAAATTTGAAAAATATCTTTACTATTAATAAAATTAGAAAATAATGCTAAGCCAATAGAAGCTAATAAGAATATAAGAACAATGCCAATTACTCCACCACCTAATACATCATACAATAAGAACTGTTGTTGGTATTGAAGAGCAGATATTAGAGATAACATTAACAATACCACACAGATATTGTTAAGCGTTCTGTTAGTCATCTGATATACATTTCCTTATCAATTCCCCATAATCAACTCCATTTAAAGACTTTTCCATTACATTACCTTCAGCCCATTCGTTCCAAGCCTTTATAAAAGTAAAAGGTACATTTCGACCTTTGTTACTAATCATGATATCGCTTACATGCTTTATATAATGATCTTCTTTACAGGGCATCACTTCATAAGCTTTATATGAATATCTAGGTGAATTATCCCAGCCTGTTAATATAGTTTGTGAGAAAAATATATTGTTATCAGTATTGTTAGTAGCTAGAGACTGCTGTTTTCTCAGGAGTAACCTTTCACAACCTCGGTTTAAATGTTTAAAAACAAATGAAGACTCAATTGAGGATAGGGTTCCCCTTAGTACTCTTTTAATCTTTGGTAGTTTTTGCATACCAAGTAAGCCAACATCCCCAGGTGGCCACCCAATAAAGAGATCTACACCTGTAACGTTATTTTTCTCTGAATATGTTGTCACGATATACGGCTCAATATAAACACCTTTTACTTTGTTTATTTCTTGACCAAGTGTTTTCTTAAGATAACTAACATCTAAATTCTCTATGTTTAATATACATATAACTGGTCTACCATCAATGGTCTCATACCTACTATCTAATAAATACTCTAAGCTATCTTTTATAAAAACATCTACTTGGTCATTATCAAATTTTTGCTCTGCAATTACTGTTTTATGATCTCCGACCCAAGCCTTAGTCCATGAGTGATTAGCCCACGTAAGAATAAAAGGGAAATCTATATCTGAATGTAAAAAGTCTTTAACTGGTTTCCTAAGCGCAGTGGTTCGCTCATCAAAAGAATAAAAATAAAAACTAAACGCATCTATACCGATTTCTTTAGCTTTAATTACTTGCTCCCTTATTGTTTGACTTTTATCATCTAAATCGTACTGCTCAAATGCAGGAACTTTAGGTTGGCTGTGACCAATATATAAAGGCTTGGAGTTTTGACTTGTCGTCCAGTCAGTGAACTTTTTTCCCCAAATAGCCTCATTGAGAGGTTCTTCGTGGAATTGTGGTAAATAAAATGCAATATACTTCATAATGATTTCTTCTAATTTTAAAATTTAAATTCTATTAATTTTTAAATACTTTTTGAACTGTTTTTTTAACAAGAACCCATAAATACAAGTGTGCTTTGGAAAAAACTTCTTTGAATAAAATTTTCCGAATATCCAAATAATCATTGTCTTTGTTATATAAATCCAACCCTAAAACCTCTCTTACAAATTTGTCTCTGTCTTGATCTAACTCAATATTATTAATCTCAGAAACTGAAAATAACTTTCTTTTTATATCCTCTGTTGATCTATATAAATTACATGAACTTGTATAAAGTTCCCCTAAAGGTTTTTCTTTATGACCAATATTGGTTAACTTTGGTTCTTTTCCCAAAATAAAATACTTTACGCCAAGTTCGTGGCAATAAAATAAATCACTTCCGCCATGGGCAGAAGTTGCATATTTCGTTTTTGTCAGAACATCATAAAAACGATCAACAAAGAATGGAGAAGTTGTTAGCCCAAAAGTCAAAATTGGAAAACCATATTTTCTTAATCGCTTATGATAGCCTTTATTAATGTCATGTTGATGTAAACAAATCCTGATCGGATGAAACTCTGCTGGTAATGCGCTTAACTCGTTAAAATATTTATCATCATCAAAATTGTCTAACTCAATCCCATCATTCGTGTGAGTATAGAAAACAATAGTTCCCTCAGACTTGTCTTCTAAATTTAATTCTTTCTTTCTACGATAAAGAACCCAGGGGTGCGTTATATGTATAATCGACTTATTCCCCTCATTATTTTTTAATGAAGAAACTCTTTTAGTAAACCAACTAAAATGATAGGACGCTCCATTTTTTTCTTCATGTGGTTCAAAATATGAGAGTAAACATACACCATGATCACCATATAAAGGGATCGGTAAATACCAAGGCCAATTAAATATTTCTCGGTAGCATTTCCCAAAACTATATATCTCTGTTACCCAGAAAAACCAAGGAATACTTTTGTAACCAATTGTATTGTCGAGGCCTTTAAGAAAGGTTCTATCAATCATTAATTCAAGCTCGTCATCAGATAAACCAGAGCTATACTCGCTTAATTTTTCGGGCCAAAATTTATTATTCATTAAATTACCGTTATTAAAAATTTATATTAAAGTATGAAGCAGGATAATTCTAAAATGACAGTAACTTCCTACACTTAATTAACATTCCCCTTAGAAAATCTTCCTGTTTAACTGATATACCTAATAGACTTGGAAACTTAATTAATAGAAGAGTAAACACTCCAAAATATAGAAATCCACATAAAGATATATTGAAAAGGAAACCACTGACTCCGAATTGTTGAATTATAATTTGGCAAAGGTAGCTAATAAAAAGAAGTAAAATAGGAATAGTAAACTGACTAAAACCTATAACATTGATTCCATGTGACTTTCGCAAAAAAAACAGGAACAAATTTGTGCTAACTAACTGTATTACCACCAATTTAAATGCAATCACTTCTGAACTGACTGTATCAAGTATACGGTAATCGACGAATAAGAACAAAGCAATTGATACTGACAAATTAAAAATAATAGAAACGATACCTAATATCATTTGTAGTTTCGTTTTTCCTAGAGCCAAAAGTATAACACTTGATATTTGACCAACCACTTGGTGGATAGGAAAAATCATCATGATCATAAATGTTAAATTAGCTTTAAGATATTCTTCCCCAAAGAAATAGAGTAATAAATCAGATGACCATGGTATAACAAAGCAAGATAAAAATGACGCGAATAGAAATAAACTTATGGTTGTATTTTGGGCAAGTTCATTAATTTTAATGAGGTCGTTTTTACTCGCACTTAGTTCTCGCCAAAATACATTTAAAATTGATGTAGTCGCGATTAATGATACGATAGAAATTTGTTTTGATAATGCAAAGTAGCCTTGTTCACCAGCCGTACTTATTTTTTGCAGTAACCAGCGGTCAGATACATCATATATCAAGACTAATATAGAGTAAGGTATAAGTGGAAAGCAATACTCTTTATAGTCAGCTATTTTTGTGTATGGATTACCTTTCAGACATTTTGAAATTTCATTTATTCTGACTTTATTACTTAAAAAAACAAATATACCTAATGACCAACTAAATAATATTGAAAGAAATATTGTGAAGATATTAAGGTATTCTGCATAATACAACAAACATATAACAACAAAATGTAACATTGTGATCTTTGTTGATATTTTTTGGAAAACAAAAGTTGCTCTTATATATTCAATAATATAACTAAAGAAGTTCCAAAGTCGCTGTTGAATAAACAAGGAAGTTACAACCACCGCAAGAAGAATTCGGTCATCCCCTACACCTAATTCAATTAAATATGAATTAGGAATAAAAATTATTACCAACAAAAATAGCACTAACTGACCAATTGCAAAAACTATAAATTCGACTAAATTCTTATTATTAGTGTTATTTGCAGAAAGAAAAGTAAAATAGGCCTTTGATACGCTTAGATCAACAAAGCGTATCAAAGAGGTAAATATTACAACTAAATAACTATAATCACCAAACTTAACCGGTCCTAGATGACTAGCAAATAAAAAACCTAAAGCCATAGTAAGAAACATACGTAAAACACTTCCTACAACACTAGAAAGGTACCTGTCAAATAATGCCAAAAAACTCACCCTTTTTTTTGTAATAATAAAGTTGAAAGAAAACAACACTGTACAGTCAATTGTGAAACATACCAATTAGCTAAAAATAAAAAATATAGGTCTTTAAAAAGAGTAGCTAACGTTGGTAAAACTGTATAATCTTTAATGTTCTGAAGAAGCTAGTTAGTTTCTTTGAATTTGCAGAATAAAAGTTGCCGTATCTTGGGTAATCTTCTCGCTCTCTAATAATATCTAACTTTTTTATATTCTGTTTATTCAATTGGCCTATATTTACAGTGCAAAATATACAGTTATCTACTTACTAAACCTTACACTTTTTTGGTAAATATCATTTTCAGCATGGCTTTAAAAATAACCGAATTAGCCTTAAATAGTTTGCCAAACCTAGGTTTTCCAAACTCTCGTTCACTTATGGGAATAGGGATATTAATTAAAGAAAAGCCGCGTCTAAAGCTTTGAATGGCCAACTCTGTTCCGATAGAGTTACAACTATCAAAACCACCATTCATATCATATACCTTCATATTATAAGCCTTAAATCCACATAGGGGATCATTGATCCCCCATAAAACAGCCCCAAATCTAGCAAAAACACCCTCAGCAAATCGAGCAGCCTTGGGTCTAACACCTAAAACAACATCATAGCTATCAAGTTTTTTAATAAATTCAGTTACCTGCTCAACTGGATGCTGCCCATCGGCATCAAAAGTGAACACTTTCTTAAATCCCAATTCTTTAGCTCTTAAAAACCCTGAATTAAGAGCTCCGTCATAACCTTGATTTACTTTATGATTGACCACATCAGCACCGGCTGCTAAAGCATATTTAGCTGTGCTATCGGATGAAAGATCATTGACAACAATAACTTTAGCGTAAGGCAATAGTGACTCTACTACCATTGCAATAGATTTTTCTTCATTAAAAGCAGGAATAACTGCTGCTACCTCAAATCCATCCACTTGAGATTGCCTCCTTTGGCTAAATCAATTTGTGCTTTTTTCCCTATCGCATATTTAAAGTCATTTGGTTGTAGAGCCCCTTCAGGAGATGGTCTCAATATTTCTAAATCGCTTTCTTTAATAATTTCACCGGCTTTAATATCTCGAGTCAAATGAAGACTTCTGCGCTGCAGAACGGCCGTTTGCATTTCATTTTCTTCGATTTTCTTAATGCCATTTCCAAGCGCAAATTCCAACTCGCGAGTGCGAACCACCATCTCTTTCCAATCTTTAGGATTCATGGCAAATTTATGATCTGGTCCATCATGGTCATTATTATCAGTAAAATGCTTTTCGATGATTCTTGCCCCTAAAGCGACAGCACCCAAAACAGTTGTGTGTCCGGGTGTATGATCGCTCAGCCCTAGAATCAAATTTGGAAACATATTTGCATAGGTTTTTAAAACATTTAGCTGAATGTATTTAAAATTCTCCAAACTCGCCGTATAGTTTGTATTGCACTGCATAAGTACTATATCTTGGGTGTAACTACTTAATGCGTTTATCGCGTTGTAAACATCATCACAACTAGAGGCTCCACTAGCCAATAGCATTGGTTTACCTTTTTCAGCCATTTGAGAGACAAGCAAGTCCCAATTAATATCACCAGAACCAACTTTATATGCAGACACAAATGGATCAATATGATCGATTAATTCCGCCGAATAAGGAGATGTCATAAATTGAACATTCGCTTCTTTACACGTTTTGACTAATTCATCTGTCCATTCGAGGTTAATAGAAGCCCCTTGATAAACTTCATAAACACTTTTTTTCCATTTCGCTTGGTGTGTACTCTGTTTTCCTAGGTTTTTAAAACCAGTGTCACTAACAATAGATTGTGCTTTAAAATGCTGAAACTTTGCCACATCAGCACCAGCCTCGGCACACATATGAATCAACTCTTTCGCTTTATTTAAATCACCGTCGTGATTGGCCCCTATATCAGCAATGAAAAAGGTTGGTTCGTTCAAACCAACATTAGTATTCCCGATTTTTATTTTTGAATTAAATTTCACTTGTTAATATTCCTTCAATTTCTGATTTAAGAGTGGGTAAAGTGACTTCAAAAGTCAGTTCAAATTTTTCAACATTCATTCTCATATCTAAAGGTCTTGCCGCTTTTAAATCTAAATCTGCAAAAGATACAGACTTAGCGAAATGATGCTGTAAACCAGCCATATCACCTAAAGTACGCGCAAAATCTTCTTTACTTAACCCCTCACGCGAACCTAAATTATAGACTCCTGGATGAGGTGAATTTATTACTACCGCTAATAATTCGCTTAAAGTTTTCATACTTAGAGGGTTAAAAAATACATCTTTAAATAAGTTGACAGGCTCTCTAGCTTTCAGAGATTTTAAAACCCAATCACTAAAGGATACGCGGCCTTCTGTTTGACTTCTCCCAAAAAAATTCGTTCTTAAAACCATACCATCAACCATCAAAACAGATGCTTCTCCAGCTAATTTTGTAAGCGCATAATTATTAACTAAATTAACATCTTCTTCAGAAGCGTAGGCTGAATTATAAATATGGTCTGTAGATATTTGGATAAGTAGTGATTTATTTTTTTTACACCACAATGCTAAATTTTTAGGTATTTCCACATTTAAGTTATAGGCTAGCTGCAGATCTTCTTCACAAGTGTCAACATTGGTCAAAGCCACTAAATTTAATATAACATCTGGCATTTCTTTATTTAATAAAGCTTCAGTCTCAGCATAAGAAATTAAATTCCCCTGGCAATCTGCCTTTTTGCTTTTTCCATGAATTCGTACGGAAAACTGCCCAGAAAGGACATTTCCAGCGATAGGTCCTAAGAGCCCAGTACCACCACAAATTAAAATATTTTTAGTCATCAAATTGTTCTCTTCAAGTCTCATATGAGAGGAATACCATCATATTATTTAATCAGTTTATTGAGAGTTATAATATCATTTTTATTTCGACAAAAACCTGAGTAACAGAATACAAACAGCCCCTCTTTTATCAAACGCATGAGTACCTAGTACATGAAATATATTCAGCACACACAATATCTGATATTCATTTTGAACAAACAAGCTTCTATCACGTTATTTTTACAAAATCTATATTGCAAAACCACGAAAAAGAGGAACTATTTAACATACTCTTTCTACAAGATGTTTATGATAAATTATTAGCACCTCAAAAATCGTAACTTTTAACTTTTCTAAACCCTTGGATTAGGGCAAAACCAAAAATTTATCTTAATCGCTTGTTTTACCAGATAGGCGTTTATATTTTATTTCAGACACTTCCCAATCTTCGATACTATCGATATCATGAGCTCTAGATTCAGGAAGTAGATATGGGATAGCTTTATTTGTGACTAACTTTTTTTCATGTTCAACAAAAAATGGCTTAAAAATATAAAACTGTCCCGCATCATGATAATGGGTTTCTAAGTCTTGAGTTCTCGTATTATAAAACTCAGGTGAAATGGAGCTCAAATACTTACCAGGAAGACTCAGCGCCCGTTGAATCGGATGTGAATAGGATAATACTGACACAATACTCGTAGCATCTTTTGTTTTCTCTAGAATATCCAACGCATCTTTAAGAATAACTGCATTAACAAAAACAGAAGTTGGATAAATACAACAAACGTAATCATAAACCTCGTCTAACTGCTCTAACACCTCTTGAATAACATCATAAGTTGTTGCGAAATCATCAGAGTTTTTTGTAGTTCTCAAAAAAGGGATATCTGCACCAAAGTTCAGTGCTACATCAGCTATTTCCTGGTCATCAGTCGACACCACCACCCTATCAAACACATTAGAATTAAGTGCGGCTTCAATCGGATAGCCAATTATCGCTTTACTTAAAAACTGTTTAATGTTTTTACGAGGTATACGTTTACTACCACCTCTGGCAGGTATAATAACAAGTGTTTTTTTATTCATGGTCATCATTTATATTTGGTTTAAAGAGTAATAGTAGCGAGGTAAGTCACATGACAAATCAAAATAATTACCTGATATTCTGAACAAGACTTGATTAATTAAACTTCGAAGTTAGGATCTACATGTTCAACAATTAAATCCCTTAAAGATTCGACTGTTTCCCACTCAGTATTCGTTCCAGAATTATATTTGAAACCAAAAGGAACTTTTACGGCTTTATGATGCTTAAGATAATCTTCTTCTTCATATGTGAACGAAACTGAAGGTAATATTGCATAATATTTACCTAAATCAATCGTATTTAACGAGTCACTGTCTGTGATCATTTCTTCGTGTAGCTTTTCGCCTGGACGAATTCCAACTATACGAGTTTTACATTCTGGTGCTATAGCTGTTGCAATATCAGCGATTTTATAAGATGGAATTTTCGGGACAAATATTTCTCCACCAATATGATTTCCAATAGCGTACATCACCATATTTACACCATCTTGCAGCGAAATATTAAAACGCGTCATTTCTTCATGAGTAATAGGTAACATGCCCTCTTTCTTTTTATCGATGAAAAAAGGAATCACTGAACCACGAGAGCCCATTACGTTGCCGTAACGCACAACACTGAATTTAATATCCTTTGATCCACGGATATTATTGGCAGCAGCAAATAATTTATCAGAAGCTAACTTAGTCGCGCCGTATAAATTAATTGGCGCACAAGCTTTATCAGTTGATAAAGCTACAACATCTTTTACGCCACAAGCAAGTGCTGCATGAATAACATTTTCTGCACCGTCAATATTGGTACGAATACATTCCGTAGGATTGTATTCCGCTGTATCAACTTGTTTGATAGCTGCGGCATGAATAATAACATCGACACCTTCACAGGCTTGTGTCATACGGTCTTTATCACGGACATCACCAATAAAAAATCGTAATTGAGGAAAATCAAATCCTGGATATTTTTGTTTGATCACCGATTGTTTTAATTCATCGCGTGAATAGATAATTATTTTTTTAACATCTGGATATCGGTCTAAGATAGTCTCAATGAACTTTTTACCAAAAGAGCCGGTACCGCCCGTGATCAAAACAACTTTATTATTTAACATTTTAACTTATACCTTATCTAAAATTTTTTGTTAGTTTAATTATACACTTGATTAACTTCTAAATTCATTTTGATTATCGACAAACCATTGATAAGCCAATCTCAAACCGTCTTCTAACACAACCGAATATTGCCAACCTAAAGACTTAAGTCTGCCTACATCCATTAACTTACGTGGCGCACCATCAGGTTTTGTTTTATCAAACTTAATTTGACCTTTAAAACCAACTACTTTGGCAACAGTTTCAACTAATTCTCGAATGGTACAGTCTACACCTGTCCCTACATTGATATGGCTAAGCATTGGATCTGTATTTTCATCGTAAGTGACTTTATCTAAATTCATGACATGAACCGAGGCAGCAGCCATATCATCAACATATAAAAATTCACGCATAGGTTTACCACTGCCCCATGCAATAACTTCTTTATCGTTATTTAATTTAGCTTCATGAAAACGACGCAGTAATGCAGGGATAACATGGCTATTTTCAGGGTGAAAGTTATCATGAGCGCCATAAAGATTAGTTGGCATTACACTGCGATAATCACGACCATACTGACGGTTATAACTTTCACACAGCTTGATTCCTGCTATTTTAGCAATAGCATAGGGTTCATTGGTTTCTTCAAGTGTACCGGTTAAAAGAGCGGACTCTTTCATTGGTTGCTCAGCGAGTTTAGGGTAAATACAAGAAGAACCTAAAAACAACAACTGCTGGATATTAGCCAAGTGTGCACTGTGGATTATATTGCACTGAATCATTAGGTTTTCGTAAATGAAGTCAGCAGGGTAAGTGTTATTTGCAACAATCCCCCCTACTTTAGCGGCGGCTAAGTAAACTTGGTCTATTTTTTCTGTTTGAAAAAATTCAAGCACTGCTTGCTGATTCGTTAAGTCTAATTCAGTTCGCGTACGGGTAATAATATTAGTATGTCCACTAGTTTCAAGCTGACGAACAATAGCTGAGCCCACCATGCCGCGGTTACCCGCGACAAATATTTTGGAATTTAACGCTGTCATACTGTTAACCTTGATTTTCAATGGACATAGCAACACTATGGCCATGTGCTTTAAGTAATGCATGTTGTTTTGCTTTACTTAAATCATTCTGCACCATTTCAGCACACATTTCTTCTACTGTTATTTGTGGTACCCAACCTAACTTTTCTTTTGCTTTTGACGGGTCACCGAGTAACGTTTCAACTTCAGCTGGCCGGAAATAACGAGGGTCAACACGCACAATAACATCGCCAACATTTAATGCTTGTGCGTTATCACCAGTGATAGACTTAATTATTGCTACTTCTTCAAGACCTTCACCTGTAAATTCTAATTCAACACCCGCTTCTTTAGCTGACAAACTAACAAACTCACGTACACTAATTTGTTTACCTGTGGCGATAACAAAATCATCTGCAACATCTTGTTGCAACATCATCCATTGCATACGAACATAGTCTTTTGCATGGCCCCAATCACGTAATGCATCCATATTACCAAGGTATAAGCAACTCTCTAATCCTTGTGAAATATTAGCAATGGCACGGGTAATTTTTCTTGTTACGAACGTTTCACCACGGCGAGGCGACTCGTGATTGAACAAAATACCATTACACGCATACATACCATATGATTCACGATAGTTAACTACAATCCAGTAGGCATACATTTTTGCTACTGCATAAGGTGAACGAGGATGAAAAGGGGTAGTTTCTTTTTGTGGTATTTCTTGTACTTCACCATAAAGCTCTGAAGTAGACGCTTGGTAAAATTTAGTTGTTTTTTCCATGCCTAAAAACCGAATTGCTTCTAATAAACGAAGTGTGCCCATGGCATCTACATCAGCAGTATATTCAGGACATTCGAATGAAACAGCAACGTGCGACTGAGCGCCTAGGTTATATACTTCATCAGGCTGAACATCTTTTAAAATACGCGTTAAATTTGAAGAATCAGTTAAGTCACCATAATGCAAAAAAAACTTTTGGTTTTTTTCATGATTATCTTGATAAATATGGTCTACGCGTTCAGTATTTAATGATGAAGCTCTACGCTTAATACCATGTACTTCATAACCTTTTTCTAATAAAAGCTCTGCGAGGTATGAGCCATCTTGTCCTGTAACACCTGTTATTAAAGCTACTTTTGCTTGTGTCATTTCTAATTCCTAATTCTGGTGTAAAGTTGTTATTTTCTTAACAACTCTAATAATTCATTGGTTTTTTCTTGCATTAAAGCAATATTGCCTTTCGATTCTACATTAAGCCTAACAACAGGCTCGGTATTTGAGCTTCTTAAGTTAAAACGCCATTCAAAACTTCCACTGTCATTTACAGTGTTAAATGCTAGCCCTATACCGTCGGTATAATCAATATCAACTGCCTGTTCACTATAGTGATTTAAAACTCGTTCAATCGCTAACTTAGGGTTTTCGAGTTTTGAATTTATTTCGCCTGAACTAGGAAAAGCTGCAATACGGTTTTTCACCATTTCAGATAATGCTTGTTTTTTTACTGATAATAATTCGGCGACCAATAACCAAGGGATCATGCCACTGTCGCAATAAGCAAAGTCACGAAAATAATGATGAGCGCTCATTTCGCCACCATAAACCGCATCTTCTTCACGCATGCGTTCTTTAATAAAGGCATGGCCAGTTTTAGACATAATAGCTTCGCCATTATTCTCTTTAATAATTTGCTCTGTATTCCAGGTTAAACGTGGATCGTAAATTATTTTTTGACGTCTTGAATTACCACTAGTATCTTTTTTCAAAAACGCTTCAGCTAATAAACCAACAATATAATAACCTTCAATGAATTCACCTGTTTCATCAAAAAGGAAGCACCTGTCGAAATCCCCATCCCATGCTATGCCCATATCCGCGCCGTGCTCACGAACTGCTTTAGCGGTATCTTCTCTATTTTCTATTAGTAATGGGTTCGGAATACCATTAGGGAAATTACCATCGGCATCATGATGCACTTTAATAAATTCAATAGGTATATTGAATTTATTAAAGGCTATCTCTAATGCATCAACAACATGTCCTGCAGCACCATTACCAGAGTTAACCACTAATTTAAGTGGCGTGATATTACTTGGCGTTATATAGGTCAGCAAATGCTCAACATAGGCATCTAAATTAGAAATTTTTTGATATTGCCCTCTTGGGCTTACTTGCTTAGTTGCACCGTTATCTTTCCAGGGCAGACTTTCGGCCAGTGCTTTAATTGCATTTAAGCCAGTATCACCACTAATCGGCTTAGAATCTTCTCTAACCAATTTCATACCATTGTAGTTCATCGGGTTATGACTGGCAGTTACTTCCACACCACCACACATAGCCAAATTTTTAGTGGCAAAATAAATCTCTTCAGTGCCTGTCATGCCAATATCAAAAACATCAACACCTTCATCACGTAGCCCATCAGAAAATGCTAGTTTTAATGCCTTTGTTGTTAAGCGAATATCGCCACCTATCACGACCCTTTTAGGCTTAAGGTATAAAGCATAAGCACGTCCGATTCGATAGGCTATATCTTCATTAAGCTCAACACCTAACTCTCCACGAATATCGTATGCTTTAAAACAACTAAGTTCAGTCATGTTAATCTCCTTATGCTCGGCCGTATCGGTCTTCAAAGCGCACTATGTCATCTTCGCCAAGATATGAACCTGATTGAACTTCTATTATTTCCAAGGGTAATTGACCGGGGTTTTCCAAAGCATGAACCACACCAATAGGTATGTAAGTAGATTCATTCTCTGTTACTAGGAAGGTGTTATCGCCATTTGTTACTTTTGCCGTACCTGATACCACTATCCAGTGTTCAGCTCTATGGTGATGCATTTGAATAGAAAGCTTTTCACCTGGTTTAACCGTTATCCGTTTAACTTGATAACGACTACCATTATCAATAGAGTCATATTTACCCCAAGGGCGATAAACTTCGCGATGATTTTTAAACTCAGTTCGACCTTCTGCCTTTAATTGCTCAACAATTTTCTTAACGTCTTGCACTTTATCTTTTGTCGCAACAAGTAATGCATCCTTGGTGTCGACTATCACTAAGTTATCAATGCCAACCGTTGCAATTAGCCTTTCGCCACCTTGAATTAAAGTGTTAGTCGTTTCATGATTTATACTGTCGCCAGAAATAGCGTTACCGTTAGTATCTTTGTTATTTACATCCCATAATGCAGACCAAGAGCCAATATCACTCCATCCCGCATCTAATGTTACTACAACGGCATCTGCTGTTTTTTCCATCACGGCATAATCTACTGATTCATCGGGACATTTTTCGAACTCTACTTGATCAATTCGGATAAAGTCAGCATCATTTGAGGTATTTGCTAAAGCATTTTCACATGCTTGATAAATATCGGGTCTAAACTGCTTTAACTCTTCTAAATATCGACTTGCTTTCATTAAAAACATGCCGCTATTCCAGTAATGCTCTTTACCTTCAAAATATTGAGTTGCTAATTCTGTACAAGGCTTTTCGACGAATGCATCTACTTGGTAACCATCGTTATCAATTTCTGTACCACGTTTAATATAACCGTAGCCGGTATGTGCTTCTGTCGGCACTATACCAAAGGTAACTAATTTACCCTTTTCAGCTAAAGGAATCGCTTTATTGACAGCTGCAATAAACGCTGCTTCATTTTCGATAACATGATCTGCTGCTAATACTAAAATTAAATTATCTTTTGATTGCATAACAATATTTGCAGCTAAGGCTATAGCAGGAGCCGTGTTTCTGCCAACTGGCTCTAAAACAATAGCACCTGATTGATTTATGCATCGTAGTTGTTCTGCAACGATAAAACGATGTTCTTCATTACAGATTACGACCGAACTTTCAACCGACAAACCCGAAAGCCTATTTAAGGTTTGCTGAAGCATGGTTTCATCGCCATTTAACGCTAGAAACTGTTTCGGGTATAACGAGCGACTTAATGGCCATAATCGAGAGCCTGAGCCACCAGCCATGATAACAGGTGTGATCATATGTAATTTCCGTTTAAAATAATGTCAATTAACTATTTAAGAATGCATCAGCGCGTTTATTCTCTTGAAAATACCACTTACTATGATTATGTACGCTTTCATCTTCTAACAGCTCTTGTTGATAAAACCATTTGTATTTCGAGTGCTGTTCAAGGGGTAGCAAAGCTAATTCACCTTCAAACATTATTTCATAGGCAAGCACAATGTAATGCGTTGAAAAATCGTCATCTGAGAAGTTATCGTCATAAAAATGCTGATAAAGACCTAAAAAGTTTGTGTTTGCGCTGCTAAGCCCTAATTCTTCTTTTATCAATCTTTTGAATGCAGTTTCAATGGTTTCATCTTTCAAAATTCTTCCGCCAGGAACAAACCAATTATTTTGCGCAGGTTTATTTGTGCGTTTACCTAGTAATACGTTTCCTTGGTCGTTTCGAACAACTAAGTCAATTGATACTAAAGGTGTAGATTCAACTATTTTTTTAAAATCTGTTGGGGATAATTTCATAAATTTACACAAAAATTAATTTTTAAAATAATAAGTGTTGAAACGTATTACATTGAACTCATTTGATAATCAGTTTGAGTCTCATTACTCGTCATACTTCCAACTAAAGTGTCGAGCATATTTATTATAAAGAATAAACATCAGCACAAACAAAGCCAGCTCTATACTTTCGGGCACTTGGAAATATTCACCTAACACTCCGATCAATGACATAACGACTGAAGCTATTGAAATGACCAATAATGTTTGACGTGATGACAAGCCAGCACGTTGCAATATGTGGTGTAAATGATCACGATCTGGTTTAAAAGGGGATTTACCTTTTCGGTAACGTCGCATAACTATTGCTAGCATATCCATTAACGGTATTGCACATATCCATAAAGCGGTTACTGGTCTAAATGAGGCGTTTTCACCTTGCGTGCCAATGGTTAATAACCAAATAACGCTTAGGCCGATAAACATGCTACCAGCATCGCCCATGAATATTTTTTTGGTATATTTTTTAAAATAGCCCAGATTAAACATTAAATAAGGCAAGGTTGCTGTGGCTAAAATTAACGGATAGGTTAAATAACCACTATTACCACTCATTAAAAATAATACTGCAATAGCGGTGAAAGTATTCAGGCTTAAACTACCCACTAAACCGTCGATACCATCTACCATGTTATAAGCATTTATAACTACAATTATGGCAAAGTAGGTAAATATTATACCTAATGGCCCTAACTCGATATTACCTAAGCCAAACAAGTTACCTAAGCTGGCAATATAACCGCCAACACCGTAGATCATTAAACTGGCGATAATAATTTGCCCAACAATACGAATACGTACTTTAAGGTCAAATTTATCGTCAAGTGCGCCAATAAACACCATCATCGCTGAGGCAATTAAGTACATTCGCAGTTCTAAGGTATTAGGCAGCCATAGCAAGCTTGCTGCTAACACTGCAGCAAATATAGAAATGCCACCGATAAGAGGAATTTGCCCTTCGTGATGCTTTCTTGCATTGGGTTTATCAACTAAACCAACATCTACTGCAATGGGCTTGAATAATTTAATCGCCAAAAAAGCAAAACAAAAAGCGCTTAAGGCGGTTAAGGCAGTTATTATCATCTAAATATACTCCTATTTACCTAGCACTTGGCTTGATTGGGTTGGCTGAACTGAATCAGATTCATTTTTATTACTAATTGATGAACTGTTACTCAGCTTAGTAGTCGCTCCTTTATTAGTAAAGTAACGTATTAGTACAATTAGCACGGATAAAATTCCACCTAGCATAGTACCTAACACAACAATTAAAGCTCGTTTAGGTTTAGCTTTTTCTTCAGGTGCATTGGCGGGATCAATCGTTTTTAACACATACTCTAGCGACACTTCTGCTAACATGATGGTTTTAGTTTGTTGTTCAATTAGCTGATAAAATATCGTTTGCATATCGGCTAACTGTGTTTCTTTCAGTTTTGCCGTTAAATAATTGATGCTACGTTGTGCTTCGGCTTTATCTTGCTCACGCATTGCCTCGTTAATATCACTCACCAACCATAGTAGCCACTGCGTGGCAATTTCAGGTGAATAATGCTCAATAGCTAGCGTTATCATGCCTGTTTCTTTATCTGGGGTTATTGATAAAATCTCTTTGAATGCTTTATAAGCCTGCCAAGGCGATGGCTCAGGTTTTCTAGTTGCTTTTACTTCTCTTACCCATGTTTTAGTTGTTTCGTTATAAATTTCATCATCAATTATCAAGGTATTGGCGTTTAGATCCCAATTTTTGGCTGCCATTAAAGGCACTAATAACTGGTGATTATTAATGAATTTTTCTAGAAACACTCTAGACTTTAACACTTCGAGCGCAAGGCCGGTTTTGTCGGTGCCACCGCCGCCTAAATTAATACCAGCTAAGCTTGCTAAACCGCCGAACTGCCCAGCCATTTTGGCTAAACCACCCGCGCCACTTTGCTCACTGGTTGGTGATAATAAGGTAGTCGCTTGATATATATTAGGTTGATTAATCGCATACAGTATTGACGAAATAGCAAATAAGCCACTGATAGCAATAATCAACAGCTTACCTGACCAGATAGCTTGCCACAGCTCTGCTAGGTCAATTTCGTCGTCTTCGGGGAGGTGATGTTGCTGATAAAATTCGTTTGAATTCATTGCTTTGACTTCATCTGAAGTACTTCCTTGCAATTTTTTACTATTCACAATAGCTCACATTTAAGTTCATTTTAATAACTATTCCTCTAGGCATTTAGTTTGACACTTAATTCATGCCCAAGTGAGGGCGCATTATAACAAGATACTGATGTTTTTTAAAAGTGCTTTCTTAATTTATTATTGAGTAATCACAACGTATTATCTTCGTTTTTAACTATCTACAACGTTATCTTTACTAAAAGCGTCACTGTTAAGTCAAATTTACATATAACTTTGATATTTAAGCTAAAATGTTAAGCAAGCTTACTTTATTTAACCAGCCTAAATAATTAGCTTCTATGACTGACAGCTAAAAACTGTCAGCTAAAAACTTACAAACTCCCTATAGCTGCTACGGCTACCGCTGAATTGTAAATAATTTGTGTTACGGCTGACCACAAGGTTAAGCCGTCTTTATATTCTAAATCAAGCGGAATAACGATGGTATCTCCTGGCGATAAGCTATCACTGTTAAGAGAAAACCAGTTGTCATTACTGGCAAGTTGTACTGAGCCATCGGCTTTAATAATATAAATACGCTCTTGATCAGCACGGGGTTTTAATCCACCTGAACGTGCAATATAGTCGTCGAGTGCAAAACCGGTATTATAGAGATTTGATGTCGCAAATTGCACTTCACCGATCACACTAATTGACTCGCGAGTTTTCGGAATATACAGAGCGTCACCATCGTCCAAGCGAATATCACCTACTTTACTATCGGTTAATATCCGTGGTAAATCGATTACTAAACGGCCAACGGCTTCAGCTACGTTTAGTTTACTTATCAAAGTTTTAGACTCTACAAGTGCAGCACCATTACGGTCTTTATCAGTTAATTGTATTTGTGCGCTTTCACTTTCTAACTGAGCTTGTAGTTGCGCTATTTTTTCTGCTTCTTGTTTTTTTAACGCCTGACGAGTAAAAATAGCCGCTGAAGCGTCAGCTTCTGATGTTAAACCACCCGCGCGTGCAATAACACTGCTTAAAGTTTCACCTTTTTGTAATACATAGCTACCGGGGAAAACCACTTCGCCAGCGAGTTTAATTTCGCGTTTATCTTGCCATTCAGGTATACGTTTAACATGTAAAGTATCAAGTGATTGTAATAAAAAATCGCCAGCAAGAGTTATATTTTGGTGAGTTATTTCAGCGTTTTCTCTGCCGTCATGACTAAACCTGACTAAATCTGCGTCTAGTAAATAACTTGACTCGTTTAAGCCACCGGCTAAATTGATTAATTCGCTACTGGTCATATTAACAACATAAGGATATTGGCCAGGAAAGTGCACATCGCCAGTAATAGTCACCACGTTTTGCGCTAAGCTTTTATCAGCCTGTTGACGTAACTCAGTAATAAGCTCTGTTAGTAGCGGCTCGCGCGATTCATTACGGTTAAATAGAAACAACCTATCTAGCGCTGATAGCGGCAAGTTCAGCGCCTTATCGTCGCTTAAGTCAATATACAACACCTGAGTATTTAATTGCCGATTTTTCCTTGCCAGCAACGCATATTGCAATTCAGCGTTTTGCGTATAGCCCATGCCGGCATTGAGCAAGTCTTTAACATTTGCTTGCTCAGTTAACGGATACTGTCCAGGGTTACGTACCGCACCTTCAATACTCACAATATTGGCCGCTTCTGCTAATTCGGTTTGCGCTTTTAATACGGTAAGTAACGGAGTTAAACTTTCGCTGCGGTTACGCTGTTTGTTGAACACGTAAACCGTATCTTCTGCTTGTAAGCTAAAGTCTGAAGCTGGTGTTTGCTGTTTAATATAATCGGCATAATTAACACTATAACTGCTTAATTTACCGGTAATTGGGTTTTTACGGGTGATTAAAATATACTCAAGATCTGGTTGAGCTTTAAAGTCATTAATATTGGCAAGAATATCGCTTAATTTAAGCTTGTTATGCCAGCCATAAACACCTGGGCGCTGCACATGGCCTTTAACGGTAATACTTTGCTCGAGCGCTGATAATACCGAGCCTACTTCAATTACATCACCATTTTTTACTTTACTGTTTTGGCCCGTTAATAAATTAACACTGATCACTGAGCGTAAACCGCTGTTGTTGATACGGCCAATTTTTCCTACTTTTTCGTAAGCAGTCGCTTTTACGCCCCCTGCTAGCTTAATAACCTCACCAATGCTTTGCTCATTTTTAAGCTCATAAATTGCCGGACGGTTGATTTCGCCTTTAATTCCCACTGTTGAACCGACTGTTGGTATAAACACCACATCGCCGGCCATTAAACTGATATCACCAGAAGTATCACCTGCTAATAGCAATTGATATAAATCTAATTCGGCAATGACTTTGCCACGGCGTTTTACTTGAATGTTTCGTAATGAGCCAATGTCGTTAATACCACCCGCAGCATATATTGCTTGGGTAACCGTTGCTAACGAGCTTAAGGTGTATGATGCAGCACGATAAGCCTCGCCAAGCACAAATACGCGAATAGAGCGTAATTCGCCCATAGATATATTACTTTTAACGCCTATTTTTCGCTCGTCAATTATGCTGGCGAGTAAGTTTTTCGCTTCACTAAAACTTTGCCCTGCGACATTAACCGGTCCTAATTGTGGGATATCGATATTACCTTGACGGTTAACGGTTAAGTTATATGAAACGGTTTCTTTACCGTAAAGTTGAATGGATAAGCTATCACCGGGACCTAACACGTATTCAGATGGGATAGGCACATCTGACACTGGTGCAAAAGTTGACGGTTCGCCAGCAAAAAGCTCATATCCGAACGCTTCGAGCTTTAAGTTGCCTACACTGGCGCTAAACTGCAGGCTGTTAGTGTCAACACTGCTTTGAGTGGGATTAAGTTGCGGCTGTACTTGAGCCATGGTCGTGTTATCTCGCACCGGTACTAGCTCTGTAAGCGTAGGAGATGCTTGTGCGCTTGCTTTGTTTCCAGAAGTTCCCAAGCCGCCTAGCGAAGATAAATCAACCCCCATACTTTTTGCTAAAGCTTTTTGTTGGCTAGGAGAGAGCTGTTTAAATTGTTCAATTTTCGCTTGACTGATCTCAGCAGAAAAAGTACTAAAAGCGGTGGTGAAAAGTAGAGATATTAAGGTGACTTTTACAGTATAAAACTTCATTTAATTAACTTCTAATTATTAACAACTTATTATTAGCTGTCAGTATTAAGCTGTCAGCTGTCAGTTTTTGGCTTTCGTTATAAGGAGTCTTTTATTTGCTTGATTATATCCTTATAATTTCGCGGAGCTTGCTCTATAGTAAGTCATGACCTTGCTAAAAATAAGCACCGAGAATAAATTAGTTATTTGGTTTAGTCAAATATTTGATATACCAAGGCATGGCTTTATCGATACCTTGTTGAATGCGATATTCTGGCTGGTAGCCAAGCATTTCTTCAGCTTTTGAGATGTCCGCCTGTGAGTGTCGAACATCGCCGGCTCTAAAATCTTGATAATTTGCTGTTTTGGCATAGCTCACTTCATTAGTCGCTAAAGCTGTTACTAGACTGTTAAAAAGTTCATTCAATGTTGTTCTATCGCCAAGGGCAACATTATAGACTTGGTTTTTACCGCTATCTTCTGCTGTCGCCGCTAATATATTCGCTTGTACAGCATTTTCGACAAAACAAAAATCACGGCTGGTTTCACCATCGCCATTTATAAATAAGTCTTGGTTTTCTATCATTGCTGCGGTCCATTTAGGGATTACAGCGGCGTAGGCACCATCTGGGTCTTGGCGCTTACCAAACACGTTAAAATAGCGTAAACCTGTGGCATTTAAGCCATAGGTTTTATTAAATACATCAGCATAAAGCTCATTAACGTATTTAGTCACTGCATAAGGTGATAATGGTTTACCAATAGTATCTTCTACTTTCGGCAATGCCGGGTGATCGCCATACGTTGAGCTTGATGCCGCATAAACAAAAGTGGCTACTTTAGCGTCTTTTGCTGCCGTTAACATATTAAGGAAACCGGAAATATTAGTCGAGTTAGTTAATATAGGATCAGCGATTGAGCGAGGCACAGAGCCAAGTGCGGCTTGGTGTAAAATGTAGTCTACATTTAGGTTTTCAAGTGTTAAGGCTTGCTGACAGTCTTCAAAATTTCGAATATCGCCTTTAATGAATGTAAAGTTTTGCCATTGCTGTGTTGATACTTCAGATTTTACTTCGTCTAAATTATGTTGATGGCCGGTAGCAAAGTTGTCTAAACCTATAACTTTTTGGTTTAAGAGTAATAATGTTTCTAGTAGGTTTGAACCAATAAAACCGGCGACACCGGTAACAAGCCAAGTTTTTGGTGATTGTATAAGCTGTTTTTTTATTTCATCATACTTTGACATTAGTACATCCGTTTAGCTGTTTAATTTTTTATAGACTGGTCTGTGCCGTTCGCACAGGTTACAGTTTTTTAGAGAGCTGTTAGTTAATAGTTAAATACAGCTTTCATATTTTTTGTTTCGGTTTTGACCGTTTTGTTCGGTGATGTCTTTTTATTTGACGGGCTGAAGCCCGACCTACAGTGTATTGCCTTTGCCCTTGTAGGTTGGACTTTAGTCCATCAGGTTTTAAATTTTGTTCTTTTGACGGCCTGAAGGCCGACCTACAATATGCTGCTTTTGCCTTTTGTAGGTTGGACTTTAGTCCATCAGGTTTTAAATTTGTTCTTTTGACGGGCTGAAGCCCGACCTACAATACAGGTTTTAAATTCTGTTCATTTGACGGCCTAAAGGCCGACCTACATTGTATTGCTTTTGCCTTTTGTAGGTTGGACTTTAGTCCATCAGGTTTTAAATTTTGTTCTTTTGACGGCCTAAAGGCCGACCTACATTGTATTGCTTTTGCCTTTGCTTTTGCCCTTGTAGGTTGGACTTTAGTCCATCAGGTTTTAAATTTGTTCGTTTGACGGCCTGAAGGCCGACCTACATTGTATTGCTTTTGCCTTTGCCTTTGCCCTTGTAGGTTGGACTTTAGTCCATCAGGTTTTACATTTGTTCGTTTGACGGGCTGAAGCCCGACCTACAATACAGATTTTAAATCTGCGTTATAAACGCATATCTACTGACTCTTTCGGCAATATATACTTTAAATCATATAGCACGTGATGTTTTTTACCAAGTTTGCGAATTTCATCTACACCTAGGCTCTTAAATTCATTGTGAGCTACGGCAAGAATAATTGCGTCGTAATGGCCTGCTTGTGGCTTTTCTGTCAGGCTTAAATTATATTCATGCTCGGCTTGTGCGCTTGAACACCAAGGGTCGGTAATATCAACATTGATATTATATTCTTTAAGTTCGCTAACAATATCAACAATTTTGGTATTGCGTAAATCAGGGCAGTTTTCTTTAAAGGTAAGGCCCATAATCAACACGTTGGCGTCTTCCACCTGAATACGTTTATGTAGCATATGTTTTACTAATTGAGAGACTACATAAGCGCCCATGCCGTCATTTAAACGACGGCCGGCGAGTATCATTTCAGGGTGATAACCTACTGACTGAGCTTTGTGTGTTAAGTAGTAAGGATCAACCCCTATGCAGTGACCGCCTACTAAACCTGGACGGAATGGTAAAAAGTTCCATTTTGTGCCGGCAGCTTCTAACACTTCTAAGGTGTCGATATTGAGTTTGTTAAATATAATCGATAATTCGTTAATTAAGGCAATATTAACGTCGCGTTGCGTGTTTTCAATAACTTTTGCAGCTTCGGCCACTTTAATTGAACTGGCCTTGTGGGTACCGGCAATAATGATAGAGCGATATAAGTCATCAACTATGGTGGCTATTTCTGGCGTTGAACCCGAAGTAACTTTTAAAATATTGGTGACACGGTGTTCTTTATCGCCCGGGTTAATTCGTTCAGGTGAATAACCTGCGTAAAAGTCTTTATTGAACACTAAACCTGATACTTTTTCGACTACAGGGATACAAGCTTCTTCCGTTGCACCTGGGTAAACTGTAGATTCATAAATAATAATATCGTCTTTACTTACCACTTTACCTAGCATTTCGCTGGCTTTGATCAAAGGTGTTAAATCAGGTTGCTTATGATCGTCGATAGGCGTTGGGACAGTAACAATATAAACGTTAGAGTTTTTTAAGTCTTCTGGTTGGCAAGAGTAAGTCAGGTTTGTTGTTTCGGCTAACTCTTCATCGCTAACTTCAAGCGTACTGTCGGTGCCATTATTTAATTCCGCAATACGTGCTTGATTGATATCGAAACCTAAGGTTTGATATTTTTTGCCAAATTCTACTGCTAAGGGTAAACCAACATAGCCTAAGCCGATGATGGCAATTTTTACATTTTTTAAGTCACGTATCATTTTGCGAATCCTTTACCTATATTAGCCGATTATATTTTTATGTTATTTATCTATTCAATATACGTTGATCACATTGTAGGTTGGGCTTTAGCCCATCGTTTTGTGGGTATATATGCCAACTTAAATGACCAATATTTAAATTCTATCCTTTCTCATCTGTCATCTGTAGGCTGGGCTTTAGTCCATCAAGGTAAATGCCTGCTTAACTGCTGACGGGCTAAAGCCCGACCTACAATACAGATTTTAAATTTTGTTCGTTTGACGGGCTGAAGCCCGACCTACATTGTATTGCTTTTGCCCTTGTAGGTTGGACTTTAGTCCATCAGGTTTAATATGTTCTTTTGACGGCCTAAAGGCCGACCTACAATACAGGTTTTAAAATTTTGTTCTTTTGACGGCCTAAAGGCCGACCTACAATATAGGTTTTAAATTTTGTTCGTTTGACGGCCTAAAGGCCGACCTACAATACAGGTTTTAAATTTGTTCTTTTGACGGGCTTGAAGCCCGACCTACAGTTATTAACCTTGCTAAATACCGTTTATTGCTGCGACGGCTACAGCTGAATTATAAATAATTTGTGTTGCTGTCGACCATAATGTTAAGTCACTCATATATTCAGAGTCTAGAGGTACTACTATGGTGTCGCCTGGTTTTAATGAGTTGTCTGCGGTGCCTGCAAACCAGTTATTATTTTCTACCATTTTAATGCTACCACCGGCTGAAATAACGTAAATACGCTCAGCGTCAGCACGTTTTTTAATGCCACCACTTTGTAAAATATAGTCTTCAGCTGACATGGCGCTGTTATATAAATGCGATGAGCCTACTTGTACTTGACCAATAACATTAATTGAATTTTTCTTCGTTGGCACAAAAAGCACGTCGCCGCCTTCGAGCAATACTTCCGTATTATTTGCTGCCATTAAATGAGGTAGGTCAATCACTAAACGGCCGATAGGTTCTACATTAGTAATATCAGCCAGTAGTTTTTGGGCATCGTCGTAGGATGCTGAAGTGCCTTTTTCGGTTAACGATTTAGACGCCATTTCAATACGTAGGTCACTGGCCAGTTTGATGAGGTTTTTCTGCTCTAATTCTTTTAACTTTTGACGAGTAAATACTGAGGCATCAGGGTGAGCATATTCAGTTAAACCACCGGCTTTAATGACTAAATCAGCCAAGGTTTCGCCGCGTCGAATGGTATATTTACCCGGAAATACAAATTCGCCACGTAGTTCAACCACATGATTTTCGCTCCAGGCTGGAATTTTGTGCACATTCAATCGGTCTTTACTTTGCAACGCTATATTAAAGTCTTTATTTTCTTTTAAGGCTAAGCCTAAATCGACATCTAATGATATTTTTGTTGCACCTTCTACCGTTAGGGCATTACGAGTAATTTCTGCTCGCGCTAAATAAGCCGACTCTTTCACACCACCAGCGGCTGATAATAAATCACTGATTTTTGCATTTTTTGCTAACGGATAAATACCCGGAAACTTAACTTGGCCATCGACTTCAACCAATTGAATGGGTTGGCCAGAAGCACCTTGTTGACGAAGTTTTCTTAACACGGGGGCTAATAAACGCGGTCGAGAAAACAGGCCCATTTCACGAATATCAATTTCGCCGTCTAAAGCGCCACTCGTTATTTGCACTAAAGATTGATTAACTAATCGTTCTGCTTCTTCTGTTGCATTAGTGTCGGCTGAAAGCTGAGATGCATTACCGCCGTATTGTTGCCAAAATGATTTTTCTTTAAATGATACTTTCGCTTGTTGACGCTCTTTGGCAAAAAGTTGCTCTTGGGTATAAGCGAGTTCGTCTAGCGATATTTTTTCATCGACTGATTTAGTGACGTTAGAAAAGATGAGTAGTTTGTCGTTCGGCAATAGTGTTAAGTTTTCAACTGGGTCTGATGTTGATTTATTCAGCGCTTTCGCTAAATTAAATTGTAATACTTCAATGTTTCTGGCTTTATCTTTTTGACGCACAATTAAGCCATAGCTTAAATCTGCCGAAGGTAATATATGCGTATCTAAACTCGGTAATAAATCAGCTATTTTAAGGCCTTGCTGCCATTGATATTTACCTGGGCGTGAAACCGCGCCAATAACCGTAATTGATTGTTCGTACATCCCCGAACTTTTTAGTACGCGAATATAGTCACCACTTTTCAGTAATTTTGCACGCGCTTTGCTATCGGTTAAATCAACATTGATGATGTTACGTAAACTTTGCTCGTTGTAACGTTCAACCATGGTTGATTGTGGATAAGCTGACGGTAATAGGCCACCCGCCATTTCTATAATATTATTGAAGTTATCTCCGGCTTTTAGTTCGTATATCGCTGGTCGTCTTACTTCACCTAATATTGAAACACTTTGACTTTGTGTTGGAATAAACACAACATCGCCCGATTGCAATAAAATATCACTTGAGGAATCGCCGCTTATTAACAAGTCGTATAGGTCAACCTTTTGTACGACTTTACCCGCACGCTTTACTTCAATATTACGTAATGAACCAATATCGCTAACACCACCGGCGGCAAATATAGCGTGGGTAACACTTGAAAGTGAACTTAAGGTGTAAGGACCTGGTTTGTATGCGTCACCCAAGACAAAAATACGCATAGAACGCAATTCAGCTAAGCTAACAACAACATTAACACCTATAATGCGTTGTTGAATTTTTTCAGCAAGAAACTGTTTCATTTCTTCAAACGCTAGACCCACAATTTTTATGGGTCCAACATTAGGAATTAATATATTGCCTTCTCGTGATATTGGCAGTACGTATTCAGCATTTTCTTTACCGTATATTTGTATCGATAATTGATCGCCAACCCCTAATATATAGTGTTTCGGAATAGCGATATCCATGGTAGGGGAGAAGGTACTTGGCGCATTAGCAAAAACGTCCATACCAAACCTTTCAAGCGGTTTTAATAATTCTGTATCGTTTTCAAATACAATGGCGTCTTCTTGTTTTTCTTCGTCACTTTCAGCCTGTGGTCTTGGCATGACCTGCGTAGATGACAACTTTGTTTGTTGATTATTATTGTCCGATATTTGCCCCAGGACGGTATCTAAGTCAACTCCCATGCTTTGCGCTAGAAGCTGTTGCTGTGCTTTTGGCAAGTTTTTAAATTGCTCAATTTGCTGTTGGCTAATTTGCGCCGCGAATGAACTAAAAGAGCATGTAAAAACAATAAAAAGGCTGATCAGTAAACGAATAAAGTGAATCATTGGCGCGTATTTCTTCCTATATACGGGGGATAGTACTTAGATTTAAAAGTAAAACAGCATGGAGTTTACCAGTAAGTGTACTTTGATTAAAGTAACTTTTTATTAACAGCATCATCATGATAAAGCTTGGTTAAATGTATAAGACTTTGTGCTTTAATCGCTAAAATTATGTTAAAAAATAATTAACATTTACTTTCAATCAGGTACTTTTAATAACATTCTGCATTATAAGCTGCTGGCAACGGATAACTTTGTTTACAATATCTTGCTTTTGGTAACAAATTTAACTTAAAAGTTAATATAAACCTTAGCACCATCAACCGCACTAAACTTGCAACAACCTAGAATTTCTTCGTTAACGGCAACAATAATATATTGAGTTAATTGCTTATTTTTTCTGTGAGGTCTTTAGCGATAACGGAAAGTAATGATTTAACATAACAAAAATTGAGCAGTTAACCGTCATTAACAAAAGATTAACCTGTCAGACTTGCCTTTCGAGGCTAGCAAAGGTATAAAACGGGCTGATTAATAAAATTTCTAATTTACCTAAACACAATCAACCCGATATATACCCGCTTAGCGCTGAAATTGCATATTGCAGTGGAACGGGTATATATTCATGTTGAAACAAAAACAATTTTAAGCCGTGTTTGGTCTTACCTATCGAGGATATTATATGAGTACCCATAATTCAGAGGCATTTTTTGGCCATCCGGGGGGGTTGAAAACACTTTTCGTCACAGAAATGTGGGAACGTATGAGCTATTACGGCATGCGCGCATTACTGGTTCTTTTTATGACCGCGTCGTTACAAGATGGTGGTTTAGCGATAACAATTGCGTCGGCAACTGCTATTTATGGTTTATATACCGGTACCGTGTATTTCATGGGTCTACCTGGCGGTTGGATAGCTGATAGATTACTGGGTGGTCAAAAAGCGGTTTGGTATGGTGGTATTATCATCATGTTCGGCCACATAGTATTAGCCATTCCAAATGACAAAACATTCTTTATCGGTTTAATTTTAGTTATTTTAGGTACGGGTTTATTAAAACCAAATATTGGCGCTATGGTTGGCCAATTATACAGTGAAAACGATAAGCGCCGTGATAGTGGCTACGCCATTTATTACATGGGCATTAACTTAGGTTCTTTCATTGGTTATTTAGTTTGTGGTTATTTAGCTTCAGATTTTGGTTGGCATTATGCCTTTGGTGCTGCTGCAATCGGTATGGCAGCAGGTCTTATTCAATATAGATTGACCACACCAAAATTAGAAGGCGTAGGCGCTAAGCCTGTAGCACCTTTATCTGCAAAAGGTCAGCGTAATAGTTGGTTAATTATTTCGGCAACGTTAATTGCAATTGCGATAATCACCGTATTAACGTTTGAAGGTATTGTGGTTATAGACCCTATTGCCACTGCACAATATGTTGCCATGGCATTTACCTTAATTTTCGTGGTTTATTACGCCATTATTTATTTTTTCAGCGATTTAACCGGTAATGAAAAGAAAAAATTGTGGGCACTATTACTTATTTGTATTGCCTCGGCTTGTTTCTGGTCTGGCTTTGAACAAGCGGGTTCTTCATTAAACTTATTCGCACGTGATTATACTGACCGTATGATAGGTTCTTTTGAAATTCCAACGGCATGGTTTCAGTTCTCAAATTCTATGTTTATTATTCTGCTTTCACCTTTTTTCGCCGCATTTTGGATTAAATTAGGTCAAAGAATGGTGACACCTGCGTACGGTATTAAATGTGCTGCCGGTTTAATTATTATGGCAAGTGGCTTTATTGTGATGTTTTTTGCCGCACAATATGCAGCAACGGGCTTACAAGTTGCGCCGGGTTGGTTAATTACCACTTACTTCCTTCATACAGTTGGTGAGTTATGTTTAAGCCCTATCGCCTTAAGTGCGGTAAGTAAATTGTCTCCAAGAAGATTTGCTGGTCAAATGATGGGGATATTTGTTTTAACGTACTCAATTGGTAATATTATTTCTGGTTTACTTGCTGGTAATTATGATCCAAATAACGTTGAACAAATTCCATCGTTATATATTCAAATCAGTTTATTTAGTATTGGTATTGGTATTATTATTCTACTGGTTGGCTTGAAATCTAGATTCTGGGAAGCGTTAAAAACAGAAGAAGATGACACTGCAGCGCCAATGAAAGATACTAGCAGCGCAAGATCTACTGCATAATTATTTTATATAATAAATATTAAAAATAGCCAACGACACGTTGGCTATTTTTTTGCCTATAAAAAATCATCATCAACCTAAAATAGCCTTCACATTTTGTAGGTCGGCCTTTAGGCCGTCAAAGCCAAACCCCAATCCAACAAAACAGCCTTCGCATTTTTGTAGGTCGGCCTTCAGGCCGTCAAAGCCAATCCCCAATCCAACAAAACAGCCTTCGAATTTTTGTAGGTCGGCCTTCAGGCCGTCAAAGCCAACCCCCACAATAGATAAAACATTTTCAAAGATATTCACCCAAACAAAATCAACACAAAACACAGTTAAATTCCATTTAACCTGACGGAATAAATTCCGACCTACAAAAAACACACCCTCCAACATAGCGTTCGCATTTTGTAGGTCGGCCTTTAGGCCGTCAAAGCCAATCCCCAATCCAACAAAACAGCCTTCGCATTTTTGTAGGTCGGCCTTTAGGCCGTCAAAGCCAATCCCCGTTATAGATAAAACATTTTCAAATAATTCACCCAAACAAAATCAGCACAAAATACAAAACACAAAAACAGTTAAATTTCATTTAACCTGACGGAATAAATTCCGACCTACAAAAAACACACCCAACATAGCGTTCACATTTTGTAGGTCGGCCTTTAGGCCGTCAAAGCCAATCCCCACAATAGATAAAACATTTTCAAATAATTCACCCAAACAAAATCAGCACAAAATACAAAACACAAAACACAGTTAAATTCCATTTAACCTGACGGAATAAATTCCGACCTACAAAAAATACACCCAACAATATAGCGTTCGCATTTTTGTAGGTCGGCCTTTAGGCCGTCAAAGCCAATCCCCGTTATAGATAAAACATTTTCAAATAATTCACCCAAACAAAATCAGCACAAAATACAAAACACAAAACACAGCTAAATTTCATTTAACCTGACGGAATAAATTCCGACCTACAAAGATATACTCGAACATGGCTATTTCTTTTTTTGTCAGTTTCTTGTAGGTTGAGCTTTAGCCATCATTTGGATGACAGTATAATTTAGCCATTAAAATTATTTTCCTTAAGAAAAAAACGTCATTAATTATGCCCACACGAAATAAAATAAGACAATTGATCAGAACAAAACGCCAGAGTCTAACTAACATTGAGCAGCAGCAGTTTTCGAACGATTTACTCTCCCAATTAACCGCAAGGGCAGATGTACAAGCGGCGAAGAGCATTGCCATTTATTTAGCAAACGACAGTGAGCTTGACGCTATGCCATTTATACAATGGTGTTGGCAGCAGAAAAAAAACATCTATTTACCGGTTATTCATCCCTTTAGCCCAGGACACTTATTATTTCTTCATTATGAAGAAAACAGTGATATGAGAGCCAATACCTACGGTATTTTAGAACCTAAGCTCGATATACGCCTGATAAAAAAAGTTAACGAAATAGATATAATTTTCACGCCTTTGGTCGCATTCGATCAAACAGGCAATCGTTTAGGCATGGGAGGTGGGTTTTACGATAGGACATTGTCATCGTGGTATTCGCAATATCGCCTTGAGAATGAAGGGAAAAATTTTAATGAAAGAAAGTTAACTAAACCTTACCCTATAGGTCTAGCGCATGACATTCAATTAATAGCCGCAATACCCTCTCAGCTCTGGGATATCCCACTACCTGAAATAGTAACTCCAACTATGCAATATAAATTCAACATACATAAATAAACGCTAATTTAGTTAATACTGTTGTTATAATAGTAGGAAAGAATAGCTGTAAGCTATCAGTTTTAAGCTTTCAGTAAAGACTAACCATCACTTACTGATAGCTGACAGCTTAAAACTTAGAACTAATTCTATTTACTAACAGCTTCTAATTTAACACTTAAAGAGATTTTTATGACTCAAGATGACATGAAAAAAGCGGCGGCTATCAAAGCCCTCGACTATATCAAAGCAGATACTATTGTTGGTGTCGGTACTGGCTCAACGGTGAATCACTTTATCGATGCCCTTGCGACTATCAAAGATAAAATTATTGGTGCGGTTTCAAGCTCTGATGGCTCAACCGAACGTTTAAAGTCTTACGGCATTGAAGTGTTTGATCTTAATAATGTTGACGGCATTGATGTATATGTTGATGGCGCTGATGAGATCAATCCTCATATGCATATGATAAAAGGTGGCGGTGCCGCCCTTACCCGCGAGAAAATTGTTGCTGCCGTTGCTAAAACTTTTGTTTGTATTGCTGATGATACTAAGCAAGTGCCTATGTTAGGACGTTTTCCATTGCCGGTGGAAGTGATACCTATGGCACGTAGTTATGTTGCTAGAGAGCTGGTGAAATTAGGCGGGGATCCTGCTTATCGACAAGGCGTTATTACCGACAATGGTAATGTTATTATTGATGTGCATAATTTAGAAATACTCGATCCTAAAGCACTAGAAAATAGCATTAATGCTATTGCAGGAGTTGTTACTAATGGCTTGTTCGCTAATCGTCCAGCAGATGTCTTAATTATCGGCACTGCTGATGGTGCAAAAATAGTAAAATAACACTTTAGAGTTTATACCCTATATGGTAGTTTAGATATCTAGCCATCTAAACTTATATTAATAAGTAAATGTTTGATCGAGAGAAGATAAACTATCATGAGCAACAATTCACTAGCGAAAGACAAAATTAAGATACTACTTCTAGAGGGGGTTCATCAAAGTGCCCTTGAAGAGCTTAAAAACAAAGGCTATTCAAATATAGAGTATCTAAAAACCTCACTTTCAGAAGCAGAGCTAATTAAAAAAATTGCCAATGTGCATTTTATTGGTATTCGCTCTCGTACTGACTTAAATAAGAATGTTTTAAGCCACGCTAAAAAGCTTGTTGCTATTGGTTGCTTCTGTATTGGCACCAACCAAGTAGATAAAGCTGCTGCACAATCTTTAGGTATTCCGGTGTTTAACGCGCCGTTCTCAAATACCCGTTCAGTCGCTGAATTAGTTTTAGGCGAAACCTTACTATTATTACGTGGTATTCCTGAAAAAAGTGCTCAAGCACACCGTGGTGTTTGGAATAAATCTGCCGCAGGTTCAGTTGAAGCCAGAGGCAAAACTTTAGGTATTATTGGTTACGGCCATATTGGTATGCAACTAGGCATATTAGCTGAAACTTTAGGTATGAGAGTTCGATTTTTCGATATTGAAACTAAATTGCCTTTAGGTAACGCTAGCCAAGCTCCAACCATGACGACATTGTTGAAAGAAGCTGATGTTATTAGCTTACACGTCCCTGAAACCCCTCAAACGAAAAATATGATGGGCGCTGCAGAATTTGAAGTAATGAAAGACGGCGTGATCTTTATTAATGCTTCACGCGGCACTGTTGTTGATATTGATGCCTTAGCAGAAGCCTTAAGCAGTAAAAAAGTTGTCGGTGCGGCTATCGACGTATTCCCAGTTGAGCCAAAAAGTAACGATGAAGAGTTTATTAGCCCTTTACGTGCCTTCGACAACGTGATTTTAACGCCCCATATTGGTGGTAGCACTAAAGAAGCACAAGAAAACATTGGCCTTGAAGTCGCCAGTAAACTTGCCAAGTATTCAGATAATGGCTCTACTTTATCAGCAGTGAACTTTCCAGAAGTATCATTACCTGGGCATATTGGCACCAGCCGTTTATTACATATTCATCGTAATCAGCCTGGAGTTTTAACACAAATCAACCAAATGTTTGCCAATCATAACATCAACATTGCCGCGCAATATTTACAAACAGCCGATCAAATTGGTTATGTGGTTATTGATATTGAAGTGGAAAACCGTGAACTCGCATTGAAAGAGCTAAAACAGATTGACGCTACTATACGCGTTAGATTGTTAAACTAGTTTAAAGAAGTATCTAAAGCTGACAGTGTATCGATCGCTGTCAGCTTTTAGTTTTCAGAAAGACATAGCTGTCAGAAAGACATAACTTTCAGTTTTGAGCTGTCAGCTTTCAGTTAAAAACCAAACCAAACCAAGCTTACAGTTTAAAACCGAGCACTTTCTCGTGTTTTTTCTTTTGAACATACTGACAGCTTAGAACTTAGAACTAATTCTATTTACTGACAGCTGATAGCTATCTGTTATCAGTTAAGATTCTAAAACTTAAAGATCAAAAACATACATGCCCAGGCGGCAATACCTGCCACAATATCGTCTATCATAATACCAAATCCGCCATGGCAGTTTTTGTCTAGATAAGAAATGGGCCAAGGTTTTAGAATGTCGAAAAATCTGAATAATGCGAAACCGACAAGTACTGTTTGCCAAGTGATTGGCATTAAGAACATGGTGATCAAAAAGCCAACAAACTCATCCCATACTATTGCACCATGATCGGGTACCCCAGCATCTTTTGCCGCTTTATCACAAATGTAGATACCGGCAATGCTCATCAATACCAATACAGCCAGATAAAGGGCATTACTGAGTGGTGCAAATAATAGCAATAATGGAATGGCGGCTAAGGTACCAAAGGTGCCAGGCGCTTTAGGCGCTAAGCCACTGCCAAAACCTAATGCCAAAAAATGAATGGGATTTGACAGTCGAAAGTTTGCTGTAGATTTTTTCATGCTTAATCTTTTCTATTAGAAAAATGTTCGAAACTTTTAGCATGAATAGCGACAGGCTTATTATTTAATGTAGTGGTTATTTTTTCACTGCGGTTAATCTGCCCAATACAAGTAATCGTGTTTGTTGTATTGGCTAAAGACGTTTCCATACCGACTTTATTATCTTCAGATACCGTAAATAACAATTCATAGTCATCGCCACCGGCTAAGGTCATTTCAAACGCTTTTTCTAAGCCAACCGTATCTCGCAATGCATTGGAAATTGGCAGATCATCTAGCACGATATTAGCGCCGACTTTAGATGCAGTACAAATATGACCTAAATCTGCAATTAAACCGTCAGACAGGTCTATTGCCGAACTTGCATAGCCTCGGAGTGCTTGTCCCGCAAGAATTCTTGGTGTTGGAAAGTCTAAGCTACGCTGAACACTTTCTCTATATTCTGGGGCAACGTCCACCTCTTTGAAAATATGTTTCAGGGCTAATGCTGCATCACCTATTTCACCGGTAACATAAATCCAATCACCGGCCTTAGCGCCTGTGCGCATAAGATGCTTACCTACCGGCACTAAACCTTGAGCTGTAACTGTAATGCTTAAAGGTCCTTGCGTGGTATCGCCACCAATTAATTGCACGTTATAAAACTCGCACAAATCAAAGGCACCACGACAAAACTCTTCGACCCATTTTAAATCAACTTCTGGCAAGGTTATCGCCAAAGAAATCCAGGTTGGCTCGGCTCCCATAGCTGCTAGGTCTGATAAATTCACCGCAATTGATTTATGGCCAATTGCGCGTGCGCTGGTTTCATGTGGAAAATGAACGCCAGCGACTAAGGTATCTGTAGTTATTGCAATATTTTGACGCTCAGAGGGGCTGACGATAGCGCAGTCATCACCAATACCAAGTACAACATCCTTGCGTTTAATCGCCTGCTCACTAAAGAAGCGCTTGATCAATTCAAACTCTTTCATATTACAACCAAATTTTGACTATTCGTTCGGACGAACTAGCTTAACGACTTTATC
This sequence comes from Cognaticolwellia beringensis, assembly GCF_002076895.1. NCBI lineage: Bacteria > Pseudomonadati > Pseudomonadota > Gammaproteobacteria > Alteromonadales > Colwelliaceae > Cognaticolwellia > Cognaticolwellia beringensis. The sequence goes on along the minus strand of NZ_CP020465.1, from coordinate 413,663 downwards.
TAAAACACCGTTAACGAACTTATGACTATCATCGGCACCAAATGATTTTGCTAACTCAATGGCTTCGTTAATGATAACGCGATAAGGCACGTCTTGAGATTCAGTTAATTCAAATACCGCAACGCGTAGGATCGCTTTTTCAACGTGATCAACATCTTTAAGTGGTCGAGCAACATGCGGAGATATTTTCTCATCAATGCTGCTAACCTGTGCTGAAACACCACGAAATAATTCCTGAAAATAAGGAATATCAAAACGACGTGCGCTATTTTCAGTCAAAAAATTCAGCTCAATTTCAGCAATATTGTTTTGACTTAACTGCCAAGAGTAGACAGCTTGTACTGCCAACTCTCTGGCTTTTCTTCTAGGTGATGGTTTCACAAATTTTTCCTGTTATAACTTATCAAGCACGTTAACCATTTCTAAAGCACTTAATGCTGCTTCAGCGCCTTTATTGCCCACTTTAAGGCCGGCACGGTCAATAGCTTGCTCAATAGTGTCGGTGGTGATAACACCAAAAGCCACGGGTAAAGTATACTCCATTGCCACTTGTGCTAAGCCTTTATTACATTCGCCAGCAACAAAATCAAAATGAGGCGTTCCACCACGAATAACGGCGCCAATAGCAATAATGCCATCGTATCCACCTTTCGCAGCAATTTTCTTAGCAGCAACTGGTAACTCATAAGCACCAGGTACACGGATTACTGTAATGTCGTTATCGGCAACATTACCATGGCGTTTAAGTGCATCTACAGCACCTTCAAGTAAACTTTCAACAACAAAACTATTAAAACGAGAGACAACAATTGCGAATTTCTTACCGGTTGCATCAAAGTTAGCTTCTATGACATTCATTTCAAAATTACCTACTGATAAAAATTGCCGCAATTCTAGCAAATTGCACGCCACTGAGGAACTCGTTTTAACAAATTTATCTGAAATTAGGCTTCGAAAGTCAATATTTAACATTTATTGTCGTTTGCAGTAACTTGGGCTTGAGCCCATCAAGGTAAATATAAACCAAAACCGACGGCATAAATGCCGACCTACAAAACATCCATCAAATTCTACCGTGGAGCTTGCAGGTTTTTGTAGGTTGGGCTTTAGCCCATCAAGGTAAATAAAAAGCAAAACCGACGGCATAAATGCCGACCTACAAATAAATTGAATTCCAAAAAGGGTAATCACCAATATTATTAACCAGTCCCTTTCTTAATGGATTAGCAATAATGTACCTAGCTAATTTCTTTCTGTTGTCATCAACTCTCAGAGCATGATCATAAAATGATGGCTGCCGAAACCTCTCTTTCTGTCCGCGTTCTTTGTTAATAATAAAGCTACTATTTCCTTTAAGCGCTCCAACTATTCTAGGTAATGTTGAACCCTTGATATTTAATCGCAATAAACCATGAAAATGATCAGGCATTAAAACCCAACTCATCCAAGTGCAACTGTATTTAGCTTCATTAATGTTTATTTGCTGAGAAAATACACAAGCTAAATTGAAATCTGTAAAATGTGGGATTTTATTGTAGGTATTGAAAGTAACAAAGTATTCACCATGCTCTTGAGTATATCGTCCTTTACGTAAATCACTCCATGACATAAAACCTCCTTGTTGTTTATTTTCCTGTAAGTTAAGTTTAGCGCATCATATTAAGTTAGTCCCTTTAGAGGTATTTGTCGCCTAAAACGACGGCATAAATGCCGACCTACAAAACATACATAAAATTCTACTGTGGAGCTTGCTGGTTTTTGTAGGTTGGGCTTTAGCCCATCAAGGTACATATAAACCAAAACCGACGGCATAAATGCCGACCTACAAAACATGCATCAAATTCTACCGTGGAGCTTGCAGGCCTTTGTAGGTTGGGCTTTAGCCCATCAAGGTAAATATAAACCCACCTAAACCGACGGCATAAATGCCGACCTACAAAACATACATAAAATTCTACCGTGGAGCTTGCAGGCCTTTGTAGGTTGGGCTTTAGCCCATCAAGGTACATAAAAACCTAAACCCACCTAAACCGACGGCATAAATGCCGACCTACAAAACACGCACCAAATTCTACTGTGGAGCTTGCTGGTTTTTGTAGGTTGGGCTTTAGCCCATCAAGGTAAATATAAACCTCAAACGACGGCATAAATGCCGACCTACAAAACATGCATCAAATTCTACTGTGGAACTTGCTGGTTTTTGTAGGTTGGGCTTTAGCCCATCAAGGTAAATAAAAAGCAAAAACGACGGCATAAATGCCGACCTACAAAACATCTATTAAACTAATGTATTTGCTCATGGCACATTAAGCGCCATTTTTGTATCATAGGGTCCTCTAGTGTTTATCTGTATATTTACTTAAAATTTTATGACTATTTATTTTTCTTCCAATAAAATACCGGCTCTGCATGAATTTAGCTTACATCAACGGCAAGCGATTTTAACTCTGGCACAAGCTAAGCTTTCTGCGCCTGAAAAATTTATATTGAATATTATTAAGTTAATGCTGCTGTTACCGCCATTTCTGTTTATCGCGAATTTACAAGGCTTTGCCTTGGCAGCTTCTGTGGCGGTGGTGTTGATTGCCTATTTCGTACTGTTAAGACCTATTATGTTGTATTTTGCACAAAAACATCTTGATAAAGCGATTGCCCAATATAAAAAAAGCGAACATTAGTTCGCTTTTTTATTCCTACTTATGATGACAAATGTATTAAGGCTACATTCCTTCTAGCTCTTCTAGGTAGGCGTCAATATTTTCTTCTTCTGCTTGGTTAACTTCGATCGGTGGATTACCGTCATAAACCTTGTATTGCATATTTTGAAAATAGGCGTTTTTGACAAATTCATAAGGGTCGATGGCATCCCTTAAAATGGCTTCTTGATCAGCAAACGACGCTCTCGCTTCTAAACCGATAATACCGGCACGTAATAAATTAGGCCAAAAATCGATCACCGCAAGTGGCCAGTAATAACTATCAACAAAATCCCCTACTTCTTCACGCACTGATGAAGGACCAAGCGCAGGCACAACTAAGAAAGGGCCATCACCAACACCATAACTGCCGAGTACTTCTCCGAATTCTTCTTCTTGTCGACTCCAACCAAAGTCACTTGCGGGGTCAAAAAAGCCTAATAAACCCACCGTTGAATTCAAAACAAAACGTCCGGTTGATTTTGCTGCATCAGTGAATTTTGCTTGTAACAAATGGTTAATGATTGTTGAAGGTTCGTTTAAGTTAAGTGCCATGTTAAGAACACCTGTACGTAAGTCGGTCGGCATATATTCAACATAACCTTGAGATGCTGGTCTGAATACGTATTTATCTGCATAGTCCCAAGTAAAAGTCCAAAATGGTCGGTTAATAGCTTCTAACGGATCTTTGGGATCAGAGACAGTTTGCTCTGACGAAGGGGTTGTGGAACACGCCGTTAGAAATAACGAAAACGTTACGGTTAATATAAGTTTTAGACTAAATATTGCTTGAGTTTTCAATGCAATGTTTTTTATTCTGTTCACTGCTCGGTCCTTGTTTACTAGCCGTTTAACGCTTTGTCTAACGGCTAAAAATAATATAGTTTTTTTTCAGTCGTGCAGTTTACCACGAGCTGTATAATAATTTTATTTTAAAATGTAACTTTAAAATAAAATTATTATACAGCGGCGCAGCAAGTTGAACGGTATTGATAACGATGATTATTCTGCAGTTTTTTGCCGATGCACAGAAAGCAACATTTCGGCCTCGGCTCTTGGTATATCGCACTCACGCATAATTTCAGCAATGTCGGCGCCGAGCTCAACCAATTTTTGTGCGCGTGTATAGAGTTTATCTTCTGGTTGCTGGTGTAAAAGCTGTTCGATGGTTTGGAGTTGGCTATTGAACTGTTCTTGAGCTACTTTGATGCGATGCTCTAGCTGCTTGCTAACTTGTTCATTTTCTATTTGCGATTCACTGCATTGTTGTTGGTTGCTTTCTAACTGAGATTGGCTATTGGCAAGTAAATCCTGTAATTCTACCAGCTGTATTTCTTGACTAGTTACCTGTTGTTGTAACGCTTCTATTTGCTTCGTAAAACGATTTTTTAGTGCCAATAACAGCATGGCAACAAGCATCACAATGGCGAATGCGATTAAGCTGATTAAGTTTGCAGGGATATTTTCCATAGTATAATTAAGTTCGCTGGGAATAAAAGCCTGCACCTGCAGGCTTATTGGCTGACGTTAGAATTGTTTTAATTCATCCCACTCGTCATCAGAGAGTAATTTATTCAAATCTACTAAAATGAGTAATTCTCCTTCTCGGTTTGAAACACCTTGGATAAACTTAGTACTTTCGTCGTTACCAACATTTGGCGCAACATCAATATCTGATGCTTTTAAATATACCACTTCAGCGACACTATCGACCAGAATACCAATAACTTGCGTTTCAGCTTCAATAATCACAATACGCGTATTGTCGGTTATTTCAGCTGACTCAAGGCCAAATCTTGTGCGAGTATCTATTACGGTAACTACATTACCGCGTAAATTGATAATACCCATAACATAGATTGGCGCACCTGGAACCGGTGCTATCTCACTGTAGCGCAAGACTTCTTGTACTTGCATCACGTTAATACCATAGGTTTCGCTGTCGAGTTTAAACGTTACCCATTGTAGTAACTCATCATTGATGTCTACCCGTTCACTTGCATTGCGTCTTTCATCAGACATACTGCTGACCTCTTTAAATTTCGGTTTCTTAAAATACTTATGCACTAAGTATACTGGCAAGTCTCAGATCATCAATTATTCTTGTCTTATATTTGCGCCTTTTTCCAATAACTTAATTAAGGATTCAATATCTAACAGTGCGCACATGCGATTTTTTACTAACCCTGCAAGCCAAGGACGTTTGTTTGTTTTGTCTATCCATTTAACATCTTCTTGTTTGAGCGTTACCGTATCGACTAACTTCTCAGCCATTAACCCCCATGGTGAGTCACTTAACATGATAATATATTGGTAGTTTAGCGCCGACATTAAAGCTTCATCACATTTTTCAGGCATTACCCAGAGGGCGGTGTCAACCACATTAACTTTTTCGTCTCGGTGCAGCATTACGCCTTTAAACCATTCAGGTTTGCCCATCAATGGCGTGGTTTTATCCGTATTATGGATACCCCCTAGTTCGACCAGCGGTACGGCGATCTGTAACCCTGCCACGTCAAAAAACATCGCCTGAAAGTCGCCTTCTCGATAACTTAGCTTCTTGACCGCCGCAAAACCGCCGGCACTTTTTTGGGTTTTAATTTCATTTACGTTAACTTCAATCGGCTGTAATTCTGATTTTAACTCTGATTTTAATTCTGGCTTTAACTCAGGTGCTTTAAGCGTAGGTTTCGACGCAGCTTTTGACTGAATGGGTTTAACAGCCACTTCAGTTATCGTCTGCTCACTACTTATTGCAGCTTGCTTTATTTTTTTATGCGCCGATTTTGCTGAAGTCAATGGCTTGGTATTGTCTGGTTCAGCCAACTGTGGGAAGGTTGCACTATTGAGTAATTTTTCAAGCGGATGAGTTTGCTTCTCTTTAACGGGCAGTGCGGGTTTTTGCTCTACCTCTTCCGTAAGCAATTCTGACAAATAGCTTTGCATTAATTCTTTACTTGCCGCTAAAGATTTTGACATGGATTTACTTACTCTTGGTGTTTAAGTTAACTAAATATTTTAGTAAATTGCGATAAGCAATGATACCACGAGACTTTGCAGCAAAGTCTGAAGGTACCTTTTGTGCGTCACTAGCATTACGAAAGTTAGTATCAATGGGGATTACCCCTGGCCAAACTGACTCATCGTAAAGTGCCTGTAGTTTTTGATAAGACAATATTGAAGCTTTTGTGCGTTTATCAAACATGGTCGGGACAATGGTATATTTGAATGCTGTTGGTTGCTGTCCTTGCATAATTTCTAAGGTTTTCATCATGCGGTCTAAACCCTTAAGTGCCAAAAATTCAGTTTGTACCGGGACAATAATTCTATCGCTGGCCGCTAACGCGTTAACCATCAATACCCCTAAAACTGGCGGGCAATCAATCAGTACATAGTCATATTCATCTTGAATTACACGCAAGGCCTTTTTTAACACTAAGCCCATCCCCCCTTTATTGCCCAGTGAGCGATCCAGTGTTGCTAAACCCATAGTAGCCGGCAGTATATCGATATTATCATAACTTGAAGGGCATAAGCTTTGCATGATTTGTTCTTTGTTAGCTACCTGCATAAATAAGTCGTATACGCTCAGCTCTAAGTCTTCAGATTCAATACCAAAATAATAACTTAGTGAGGCATGAGGATCGGTATCAACCAGCAAGACTCGATTACCTTGTTCGGCTAATAAACCCGCCAAGGCAATAGTTGACGTAGTTTTTCCTACGCCACCTTTTTGATTTGCAACTGTCCAAACTACCAAGTGAAATTCCTATTGTTCATTATTTTTTTCTTCGAGCGGATTAGCAACTTCGTTATTAACGTTAGGCTCAGCCCTTGTGGTAATGCGAATACCACCATTATCAAGTCGGATAATACGAATTTCGTCATCTTCTTTTTCAGTGCTAATGTTTTTAATCGCTTCAACATCTTTTACTGAAATAGTTGGTGTTGCCAATAAATTGGCTTTTTCTAAACCATATTTAGAAATCGCAATAACAACACGCCGATTTTTGGCTCGCCCTGTGGCCGTAGCATTGTCTGCACTTGGATAATATTGGCCATAGCCTTCAATAGCCATACGCGCAGGATTTAAGTTTAACCCTTCTAGCACACGTAAAATTGCCGTTGCTCTAAAAACGGATAACTCCCAATTAGAGGAAAAAATTTCAGTATCGATCGCTTGATTATCGGTATAACCTCTCACCCTAATGTAATTACTTGAATCGGCAATAATTTGATATATAACCGTCAAAATATCTTTTGCAGCATTAGTGGGAGACGAAGAACCGCTTGGAAATAATAAACCGCTATTTAATTCAATTTCCAACCAGTCGCCGTCTATTTGCAGTTGTGCATATCCCGACTCAACGAGTTCGTATAATGCTTCATGAAGATCTTTTTCCAAAGATGTTAACGTTGTGCCAACTTGTGCATCTGACACATTAGATAAAGTGACTTCACCTGAAACAAGTTCAGGTCCGGCGTCTTCCAAAATGCCATTACCAAATAATCGCTTATTAGTTTTGGAACTATTAACCGGTAAAATGTCATCACCATGACCACGATTTTTTGTTTTCTCGTTATTTGCTTGAAAAACACGGCCAATTGATTCTGTCGCCGTTTCAAAAGGCTCTTCATCAATCATCGCCATGGCATATAACACGACAAAAAGCGCGAACAGCAACGTCATATAGTCAGCATAAGAAACTAACCAACGCTCAACATTTTCATGTTCTACTTGATGGCGTCTTGAGCGTAAGCGGTTCATTGCTCTAACCGAAATGCCGATAGTTTATTTTCAATGGCATGTGGATTTTCTGCTAAGGCAATAGAAACTAGCCCTTCCGTCATCATTTCACGATACATTGTTTGCTGATGAACGATGGCTTTAATTTTATTGGCCACGGGTAAGTAGATGAGATTGGCAAATCCAACACCGTAAATAGTCGCAACAAATGCGGTGGCAATGCCTTGCCCCAATAATTGCGGATCGGCTAAATTTGACATGGCATGTATTAAACCCAGTACAGCCCCTAAAATACCAATGGTTGGACTGTAGCCTCCCATTGACTCAAATACATGGGCAGAGCGTAAGTTATGTTCACGATATAAATCTAAATCTAATTCTAGTGACACTCTTAGGTTTTCAACCTCTACACCGTCGACAAGTAGGTTTAACCCCTTGTTAACATAGAAGTCATTTTCTTCTTCGGCAATATGTTCTAGAGACAAAAAACCAGATTCACGGGCTTTCTCAGCCCATAGCACAATAGACTCAATGCCTAATTCAATATTATATTTAGGCGGGAAAAACAACCATTTGAGTAAGGTCATTGCATGTGAAAATTGGCTTTGTGACGACTGCAACATGACCGCGCCGAGCGTGCCACCAAAAACGATAATAAATGCCGGAAGTTCTAATAAGGAAGATATTGAGCCTCCATCAATAATAAAACCAAAATAAATTGCCAAAATGGCAACAAATAATCCCGTTATACTTAGTTTATCCATGCTGTATTTCCTTAAGAATTGCAGATGGAAAGCTTTCAAGCGCCAGTGATAATTCAGATATTCCAGCAACCGTTACCGCTTGGGGCATACCATAAACAACACAAGACTCTTCGTCCTGCGCCCAAATAGTTGCCCCCTTACTTTTTAATAATCGTGAACCTTCACGACCATCAGCGCCCATTCCGGTTAATATAATGCCTAAAACATTGCCGCCAAACACTTTAGCCGCTGAAGCAAAACTAATATCTACACTGGGTTTGAAAGCAATCCGCTCAGAATTGTCTTCCAGTATTCTCAGTTTTGCTGCATTTTCTGTACCATCAATTAGCATTTGTTTACCACCAGGTGCTAAATAAGCATGACCAGGTTTTAAAATGTCACCAGAACTTGCTTGTTTTACCTTTATTTTACACAGGCTATCTAATCGGTTAGCAAAGGCTAAGGTAAAAGTCGCTGGCATATGCTGCACCATAATAATTGGCAGAGGGAAGTCTTGAGGCAATTGGGTTAAGAGCTTTTGTAATGCAACAGGCCCTCCTGTTGAAGTACCTATTGCTAATAATTTGTATTGTTTACCAGAACTTTTTCTTAACGTTACACTTTTGCGCGCGCTAATTGTTGATGCAGCCCTCGGTCGAGTTGAATCACCTGCTTTAGCTTTCGCTTCAACCACAGCTCGTGATCGAAAAGTCGATATTCGAGGTAAAGTGGCACCTTTTTTTCTCGCTAATAGCTTAACCCGCTGACGTAATAAGCTGCCTGCGTCTTCAGTCGTTTTGGCTATTTCATTAAATTTTTTCGGCAGAAAATCTAATGCCCCAGCATCTAATGCTTCTAGTGTGGCTTGGGCGCCGGAATGGGTTAAAGAAGAGAACATAATAATGGCAGTTGGTGCTTTTGCCATTATCTGTTTAACCGCGTCAATGCCATTTAATAATGGCATTTCTATATCCATGGTGATTACATCTGGCTTTAAAGCAATGGCCTTTTCAACCGCGTCGATGCCATTAATAGCAACATCGATTACCTCGAGATCAGGATCGCTGTTGAGAATATCCGTTACTCGGCGTCGAAAAAAACTGGAGTCATCAACCACCAATACTTTAAAGGACATTTACAATCTATTTCCTGTCTTGATTAAGTGTTGTTACACCTAAATATTATGAACGTAATTTTTTATTCAATACCGATTTTTTAGCATAAAATTTCAGCATGTTGGGGACATCAATAATTAAGGCAATACCACCGTCACTTGTTATTGTTGCACCCGCCATACCTGGCGTGCCATGTAATAATCTGTCTAACGGTTTAATCACCACTTCTTCTTGACCAATTAACCTATCAACAACAAAACCAATTTGTTGATTACCTAGCTGGACAATAACCACATGACCGCGTTCTCGTGGCTTTTCTACATAATCTCTCACTAACCACTGATCAAGATAGAATAATGGGATAGCTTTTTGACGGACAATAATAGTTAGCTGTCCATCGACTTGGTTAGTTTTAGTCAAATCAAGGTGGAATATTTCATTCACAGCGGCTAAAGGTAGTGCAAAGGTCTGCTTACCAATCACTACCATTAAAGTGGGTAATATTGCTAACGTTAACGGTACCTTAATTTCAAGTATGGTACCTACGCCCATTTCTGAGTCGATGCTGACAGTACCATTTAGCTGGGTGATTTTTGTTTTAACCACATCCATACCAACGCCACGCCCTGATACTTCTGAAATTTCAGTTTTGGTTGAAAAACCCGGTGCAAAGATAAGGCTAAACGCTTCTTTGTCAGACATACGTGCAGCGGCGTCTGCATCTAAAACACCGCGTTCTATGGCAATTTCTTTGAGTTTTTCGGCATTCATACCGGCGCCGTCATCACGAATAGTGAGGAGAATGTGATCGCCTTCTTGTGATGCTGATAAAACAACAACACCTTCTCGGGGCTTACCAGAGGCTTCTCGTTTGTCAGGGTCTTCAATACCATGGTCAACCGAGTTACGCACAAGATGCACTAAAGGGTCGGCTAAAGCTTCAACCAAGTTTTTATCTAAATCGGTTTCTTCGCCTTCTAGAATAAGCTTTATTTCTTTATTAAGACTTCGGGCTAAATCACGTACTACACGAGGGAAGCGACCGAACACTTTCTTAATAGGTTGCATACGCGTTTTCATTACCGCGCCTTGCAAATCAGTGGTTACAGCATCTAAATTTGATACCGCTTTGGTTAATTCTTCATCTTCTTTGGTCATACCTAAACTAGTTAAGCGATTACGCACTAAAACTAACTCACCGACCATATTCATGATTTGATCTAAGCGTTTGGTGTCAACCCTAACGGTTGTTTCATTTTGGGCAGCCTTTGCTGGTGCCGGTTTTTTGTCATCTACCGCTGCTTGTTTTGCTGCAGGCTTAATTTCTGGTGCTTTAGGTGCAGGTGCACTTGCCGCTTTCGCAACCGGTTCAACTTTCGCTGTGGGTTTTTCAGCTGCTGGTGTTTGTGCTTGAGGACTTTTCCCTTTGCCGTGCAGTTCATCAAGTAAGGCCTCAAAATCATCATCATTAATTTCATCGGGTGACGTTGAGTTTGCAGGTTTCGCATTTGTTGCGCTTACAGTAGGAGAAAAAGCACCTTGACCATGAAGTTCATCAAGTAATGATTCAAATTCATCGTCTGAAATATCATGACTGTTTGATGTGCTCGGCGGTGCGGAATCAGTAGCACTTGACGTTGGAGCACCACCACCATGAAGCTCATCTAATAAGCGTTCAAATTCATCTTCTGACATTTCGTCACTTGAACTACTATTAGCTAGCTGTGCGCTGGCCTCAGGAGTTGCAATAGGCGTTTCAACATTCGGAGCTTCTTGGCCTTCAGGCTGAGATAAGCGATGAAGTTCGGCTAACAAGCTAGGTGAGGCGCTTGTGAGTGGCTCTTTATTTTGCACTTGCGTGAACATTTCGTTAATCGTGTCAAGTGATTGGAGAATGACATCCATTAACGATGGGGTGACTGATCTTTGCTGATTCCTTAAGGTATCGAAAACATTTTCTGCGCCATGGCAAGCATCCACTAATTCAGCAAGTGATAAGAAACCAGCACCACCTTTTACCGTATGAAACCCCCTAAAAATGGCGTTAAGCAATTCGGCATTATTCGGGTCATTTTCAAGCTCAACTAATTGCTCAGACAAGGACTCAAGTATTTCTCCAGCTTCGATTAAAAAATCCTGAAGAATTTCCTCATCTTGTTCAAATGACATTTAGTAACTCCTATTAAAAACCTAAACTTGATAATAAATCGTCAACGTCGCCTTGATTCGAAACAACATCGTTTCGAGTTTGGCTGTTCATGATTGGGCCTTCGACTAAGTTCTCACCCACTTTGGGTAGGTGATTCGGTTTATTTTGTTCCGATGAAATGCCAAACGCAGTCAACATGCTTATTAAGCTGACTTCAACCTCGCGCACTAAATCAATGACCTTGCGAATGACTTGACCGGTAAGGTCTTGAAAGTCTTGCGCCATCAAAACGTCGGTCATTAAGCGGTGAATTTTATTTGAATCTTTTTCGGTTGTTTTCAGTAGCCCGTCGATATCTATACATAAAGCCTTGAACTCACTGATATTAAGCTCATTGTGCATTAGTTTCTGCCACAGTGGTTTCACGCTACTTATTTGTTGTTGAATTTGATCAACAACCGGAAAAATAGCTTCAACCGCATCCATAGTTTTATTCGCTGCTTCTTCCGTGCGGCTAATAACAAAATTTAACCTTTCTTTTGCATCTGGGATTTCAGCATTAGCTAAGTCACTCAAACGTGAGTCAATTTGAAAATTATTCAAAGAGTCATGCAATTGACGGGTTAACTTGCCTATTTCTGCAAACAGCTCAGAATTAATCGGACTTTGAATTTCTGCGATTAACTCATCAGCTTTATCTTGTTGATCATTTTCAATATATTCGACCAACAATTTAGCTTGCTCTAATGAAACATGGACACTGGTATTTTTACTCATATGACGGCCTTGCGAAATAAAAATTGATGACTAACCAAGTCGTTCGAAAATTTTATCAAGCTTAGTGTTTAATGTTGCAGCAGTAAATGGTTTTACGATATAGCCATTAACGCCAGCTTGTGCCGCCATGATAATTTGTTCTTTCTTCGCTTCAGCCGTTACCATCAAGACCGGAATATGAGATAAATTACTATCAGCTCTAATCGCTTTAAGTAAATCAATGCCTTGCATACCCGGCATATTCCAATCAGTAACAACAAAGTCAAAATTACCATCTTTAAGCATCGGCAATGCCGTATTACCATCATCTGCTTCTGAAATATTGGTAAAGCCTAAGTCACGTAACAAGTTTTTGATTATTCGTCTCATTGTTGAGAAATCGTCAACAACAAGTACTTTCATATTTTTATCCAAGACACCCTCCGGTGAGAACATTTAAAATTCTACGATATTATTATTCTACTTAACTTTGCCAAGATTGCATACGAGCTTTTAATCGATGCATCGCTTGACTGTGTATTTGGCTTACCCGAGATTCGCTCACATCAAGTACTTGACCTATTTCTCTAAGGTTAAGCTCTTCATCGTAATACAATGACAGTACTAAAGCTTCTCGCTCTGGTAAAGAGGAAATACATTCTGCCAGTGATTTTTTAAAGAAACTATGTTCAATATTAGCATAAGGTTCATCTTGATGATGGCTGTGGGCGACTTCAATAACATCTTTGCTGACACCTAGATCATCAATGCCAAGTATTTTTCCTGAACTGACTTCATTTAGTATCTGATGATATTCATTTATGGTGATATCAAGTTTTTCTGCCACTTCAACATCGCTAACATCGCGCCCATGTTCAGCTTCTAAGTTCTTTATGGCTTCGCTGATCATGCGACTATTTTTATGGACTGAGCGGGGAACCCAGTCACCACGACGAATTTCATCAAGCATGGCGCCACGAATACGAATGCCAGCAAAAGTTTCAAAACTAGCACCTTTGCTATTATCAAAATTATTGGACGCTTCAAGTAAACCTATCATGCCAGATTGAATAAGATCATCAACGATAACACTGGCAGGTAATCGGGCAAGTAAATGATAAGCAATGCGCTTCACAAGCACAGTGTGTTGCTCCAACAGAACCGATTTATCAACACTATAAGTATGTACTTTTACCACTATAGCTCACTTATTTGTTGGTTAATGTTCTAGCAATTGCTCAATAAAAAATTCTAAATGCCCTGACGCTTGCTTCGGCATTGGCCAGCTAATAATATTTTTGGCAAGCGATTTAAAGCCGATTGAAGCTGGTGAATCTGGATATGCTTCGACAATTGCTTGTTGTTTTCTAACCGATTTACGAATATTTTCATCATAAGGGATAACCGCGACAAGCTCTAAAGTAACATCTAAAAATCTATCGGTAACTTTAGAGAGTTTAGCGAATAAGTTTTGGCCCTCTTTCGGGCTGCGCACCATATTTGCCACAACTTTAAACTTGAATAAGCCGTGATCTCTGCTGAGCAGTTTCATTAAGGCATAACAGTCGGTAATTGAGGTGGGTTCATCGCACACAACTAATAAAACATCTTGTGATGCTCGGCAAAAACTTAAGACCATATCGGAGATACCAGCGGCTGTATCAACAATTAAAATATCGAATTTAGTTTGCATATCACTAAAAGCACGAATCAGCCCAGCATGCTCCGATGGGGTTAAATCTACCATCGATTGTGTGCCCGACGTGGCCGGAATAATATTAATACCCGCGGGACCTTGGATAATAATATCATCAAGTTCACATTCGCCGGATAACACATGAGACAAGTTACGTTGTACGCGCAATCCTAGCATGACATCAACATTCGCTAATCCTAAGTCGGCATCAAGCACTAAAACGCTCTTACCTAATTTAGCTAAGGAAATTGCGGTATTTAACGAGACATTGGTTTTACCAACGCCACCTTTACCGCCAGAAACTGCTATGACTTTTATAAGTTGGGGATCTTGCATTTTTCTTAAGCCGCTCGCTTGATCTATCATCTAAGTAACTTCTCTATATAATACCAATTGAAATAAATATTCAATGGATATAACTGCTCTGCCTATTGTAAAGTGACTATACTGCTACGGCTGATACAGGTGTCCGCCAGGAAACAGTTCCTGAGCTTTGAGACTTAATTGCCATTCTATCTGCAAGCGTAACCAATTTCTCAGCATTTGCAACCTTAATATCTTCCGGAACCCTTTGTCCATCAGTAAGATAGCCAATAGCTAAACCATTTTGTAGTGACGTGGTTATAATTTCACCAACACTCAAGCTTTCATCTAATTTCGTATAAATACAGCCTGCCAATGGAATTCGCTTAAAACGCTCAACATTTTCTTGCATTACACGCTGTTGCGTATTGGCTGCTAACACTAAGTAATTGCGAATTCTAACACGAGCATTCGAGATTAAGGTAGTCAAATGCTCTGTTAGGCGCATATCTCTTTGCCCCATGCCAGCAGTGTCTATCAAAATTAATTTCTTTTGTGCAAACTGCTGTAATAGGCTATCTAACTCATTGCCGTCGTTAGCAAGCTTAACTTGGCAACCAATAATGCGACCGTAAGTGGCAAGTTGCTCAAAGCCAGCAATTCGATAGCTATCAGTTGAAATTAATACCACTTGGTCAGCGCCGTGAATTTGTGAAAATCGAGCGGCTAACTTCGCAATAGTCGTGGTTTTACCAACACCTGTTGGGCCCACTAGAGAAACAACACCACCACGTTGAATAATGTCATTGTTAGTCGTGTTTAATTGTTGCGCTATTATGTGTTTTGCTTGCTGCCATGCATCTTGTTCATTGGTACTAGCCGGAACGTAACCAGCAATTTGATCGGCAATTTGTTCATTAAGGCCCATGGCCATTAACTTATTAACTAAGACTGCGCGCATTGGATCTTTCTGTGCCATATCTTGCCACATTAAGCCCGACATTTGATGTTCTAACAGCTGGCGAATTGAAGACATTTCTTTTTGCATGCGGTCAAATTCACTGCTATTTATTTGACGTTCGCCATGAGAGCTCATTTTCTCAGAAGCCGCCATTGATTGATCAATCGCGTCATGGAAGTTTATATTATTTGATTCATTTTGAGCGCCACTAGGTTGCTGATTAACAGCGCCCTCAGGCGTTTCCAATTCCGTAGTTTGCTCTAAACGCGTGGTGAAATTTTTAAATTGTTGCTCAATATCTTGTGGTACACCACCCTGCTTAGCATTAGCTCGCGGGTTAACTTTTGTCGATGAGTTTTCTATTTGACTATTAAATGCACGGGTTGCAGGTGCTTTATCATAGCCATTTTGCTGTACTTGTCGGCTAAGTAAGGCGGCTAAACTGTCTGCGGGTACGTTTGCAGCTTGTTCAACTGGCTTAGGTGCACTGCTAATCGCCACGGTATCTTCGGCTATATCGACTGGGTTAGCTGGCTGTGCATTTTCCGCAGAGCTCAACTCATGGTTATGATTATGCTGAGCAGGAGCCTTGGCAGGCTTTACACTTTGGTTATAATCAACCGCCGCCATTAATTCGACACCTTCAGCAATCTTTTTATTAGACATAATTACCGCGTCGACACCCAATTCATCTTTAATTTGAGCGAGTGCGCTTCTCATATCTTTTGCTACATAACGTCTAATTTTCATCGCCAACCCTTATAATTCAGTACAACTACGTTGAAATATTTGTTTACTGGCCGATAGCACTGACAATTTTAATTTGTTTGTCATCCGGAATTTCTTGATAAGAAATAACACGTAACCCCGGGATGGTATATTTCACAAATTTAGCGAGTACTGAACGTAAAATGCCTGACGTTAATAAAATAGGTGTATCGCCAGCCATTTCTTGCTGTTGTGCACCTTCGGTCAAAGATTTTTGTAGTCGTTCTGCTAAACCTGGTTCGATACCTGCGCCATCGTCTCCAGCCATTTGCATAGACTGGTGCAACATTTGTTCCAACTCTGGTGACAAAGTTATGACAGGTACTTCAACCGTTGGCCCAACCAACTCTTGAACAATGAATTTTCGTAAGGTTATGCGCACAGCAGCCGTCAGAACTTCAGGGTCTTGGCTCTTAGGACCATACTCAACTAATGTTTGAATAATACTGCGCATATCTCGAACTGCCACGCCTTCATTCATTAAATTTTGTAAAACCTTAACGATAGTCCCTAATGACAATACGTCAGGGATCAAACCTTCAATAAGTTTCGGATAACTTTTTTCTAGCATATCAAGTAGGTTTTGAACTTCTTCATGGCCTAATAATTGTGCGGTATTATTAGTTAAAATTTGACTTAAATGTGTAGCTAGTACGGTGGCTGCATCAACAACAGTGTAACCCAGTGATTGTGCATGCTCTCGTTGATCTTGTTTTATCCATACAGCATCTAAGCCAAAAGCTGGATCTTTTGTCGCAATGCCGTCGAGCTTGCCAAAGACTTGACCTGGATTAATAGCTAACTCATTATCATGGCGAATTTCTGCTTCTCCAACAGTTACGCCCATTAGCGAGATACGATAACTGTTAGGGTCTAAATCTAAATTGTCGCGAATATGTACCGCAGGTACTAAAAAACCAAACTCTTGTGAAAGCTTTTTCCTGACACCTTTAATACGATTAAGCAATTCGCCACCTTGGGCTTTATCCACCAAGGGAATTAAACGATAGCCTATTTCAAGACCGATAATATCCACATGGTTTACATCGTCCCAGCCAAGATCTTTAACATCAGCTTCTTGTTGTATATTTTGCGCTTCGGCCACTTGACTATCTTCGACAAGCTGCGCAGCTTTAGCCACCTTGTATTTGCTGCTAAAAAAGGCAACGCCGCCAATTAATACCGCAAACGTTAAAAAGGCAACGTGTGGCATACCTGGCACTATACCCATAACGAACATAACGCCTGAAGCAATATAAAGTGATTTACCTTGCCCAAGTTGACTACTTACTTGCTCGCCCATGTCTTGAGAAGTGTTTTGACGAGTAACGACGATTGCCGTTCCTACTGACAGCAATAGTCCTGGAATTTGTGCTACTAAACCATCGCCGATAGTTAATAGCGTATAAATTTCTACCGCACTATCAAACGAAAGATCATGCTGGACCATACCAATAATTAAACCGCCGACAATATTGATAAAGAGAATTAAAATCCCGGCAATAGCATCGCCTTTAACAAATTTACTCGCACCATCCATTGAGCCATAAAAATCGGCTTCACTGGTGACTTCAACTCGGCGTTCACGCGCTTCATCTGCCGTGATAAAACCGGCATTTAAATCCGCATCGATAGCCATTTGCTTGCCTGGCATAGCATCTAAGGTAAAGCGCGCGGTGACTTCAGCAATACGTCCTGCACCTTTGGTAACTACAACGAAATTGATAATAATTAGAATAGAAAAAACTACTAAACCAACCGCATAATTGCCACCAATAACAACCGAGCCAAAAGCTTCAATAACTTTCCCTGCCGCATCGGGACCTTCATGCCCCTCCAGTAAGACCACACGCGTACTGGCAACATTAAGCGCTAAGCGCAAAATAGTCGCAATTAACAGTACCGCCGGGAAAGAACCAAATTCCAGTGGTTTTAAGGTATAAACCGTGATTAATAAAACCACCAGTGACAGCGCAATATTGAAAGAAAAGAGAATATCTAGCAATAATGCTGGCATAGGTAAAATAACCATACCCAGCGCCGCCATCACGAGGAATGGTGTGCCTAGACCTGAAAGTAGGTTAAGTTTTTGTTTTTTTAAATTATTAAAAGTTGCGGCTAACTGCATGAGCTCTTAGGGATAATTTTTTGACATATCTTTTGAAAAGCAATAATCAGACCAATTAGAAAAAAATCAGTTAGAAGCTGTCAGTTTTAAGCTGTCAGTAAACCAAAAAAATTCACATCCAGCAGTTGAGCGAACTGCTAGTGTAATAAGTAGGGTCAGATACACATTAAATTGTAATAAGTAGGGTCAGATACACATTAAATTGTAATAAGTAGGGTCAGATACACATTAAATTGCAACCGCTTAGCCCAATGGGGTCAGTGTTAATGAGCACTGGCTATTAGCAACCTAATTAAAGTGTATCTGACCCTACTTTTATGTTGCAGCGATTAAGATTTGAAAAGGGAATAGCTGTCAGCTTAAAATAAGTAGGGTCAAAATAAGTAGGGTCAGATACACATTAAATTGCAACCGCTTAGCCCAATGGGGGCAGTGTTAATGAACACTGGCTATTAGCAACCTAATTAAAGTGTATCTGACCCTACTTTTATGTTGCAGCTATTAAGATTTAAGAAGGGGATAGCTATCAGTTAGAAGCTTCTAACTCTCTTTAATTGATAGCTGACAGCTTAAAACTAAAATCTAAAAACTAAAATTCGTTAATATCGAAATTCATCCGGGATAGGTAGGTTTTTGGCTACGGCTTTAGGTCGTCGCGCTTTACCTTTTTTGTGAGCATTAAGCTGAAAAATAAAGGCCAGAATTTGCGCTACAGCGGCGAACAATTGTTCTGGAATTTCTTCATTGGGCTCTGCAGTGTAATAGAGAGATCTCGCTAATGCGGGTGATGCTACAATCTCAATATTGTGCTCTTTGGCGATGGTGCGAATGTGTAAAGCCATTTCATCGATACCTTTAGCCACCAATACTGGAGCTCCGCCGACTTCGGCATCATATTTAAGCGCCACGGAGTAATGTGTCGGGTTGGTGATCACTACGTCAGATTGAGGCACGTCTTGCATCATGCGCCGTTGTGACATCTCATATTGTGCCCTTCTTACGCGACCTTTGGTTTCGGGGCTACCTTCTGAGTTTTTCATTTCGTCTTTGATTTCTTGCTTGCTCATTTTCAATTGACGATTATGATTCCACACTTGATATGGCGCATCAATAACCACAATAATACCAATGGAAAGTGCTAACGCCAAAAACATCCACATCAGTAGTGACACCGCATGAGAAAAGTTATTCGGGATATTTTCAGTACTTAAATTCACAATTTGACCGAACAAGCTGCTCAATAACAAATAAGCTGAAATAAAAACCACAAAAAACTTTAGAATCGACTTTATTAGTTCAACATAAGCCTGCACGCCAAACATACGTTTAAAACCTGCCATCGGCGAAAGTTTGCTGGCTTTTGGTGCCATAGCTTGCCAAGAAAAACTGATACCACCCAGTATCATATTGCCAATTAATGCGGCAAAAACGATGATAATGTGTATCCAAAGAAATGGCACCATTATCGCGCTTACCCCATCGCTAGCCACTTGATATAGAGCATGCACATCCATGGTTTCTCTACGATTTAAGCTAAAAAGACGGGTCATCATTGTAGATAAACCTTCAACTAAGGAACTCCCCAGCAGCATTATAGCGAGGGCTGCACCGACTAAAACAAACATAGTGCCTAAGTCTTTCGAGCGCGCAATTTGGCCTTTTTTTCTCGCGTCAGAAAGTTTTTTTGCCGTCGGTTCTTCGGTTTTTTCACCACTGTCAGACTCTGCCATTAGGGTGCTGCTCCGCAATCAATAAGATAACAACTAAAATCTAAGGCGCGTTGCCATTGCATTACAAAGTGACTATAAAAATTGCCCATGGTTAACCACATAATTAACAGTCCGGCACACATGGTAATGGGAAAGCCGATAGCAAAAATATTTAATTGCGGTGCTGCTCGCGTCATGATGCCGAATGAAAAGTTAATCAATAGCATCGCCGTTAAAGGCGCAATAGCGAGTGATAATGCGGTAGCAAACATCCAGCCTCCCCACTCGGCAATCTCTTTAAACTTGATACTGGAAAATTCAGGAGCGGGAATAGGAATGGTGTCAAAACTGGCGACAACAAACTGCAAATAAGCTAAATGACCATCCATCGCCCAAAACAACAATGACGATAAAATTAGAAAGAATTGACCTACCGCTGGCACGCTGGTTCCACTAGCAGGGTCAACCAATGATGCGAAACCTAAACCGGTTTGCATAGCGATAATTTGCCCCGCTAAGGTAAAAGTATTGACTACCATTACCGTGACAAAACCGAGCATAATGCCAATAATCATTTGCTCGCCAATCAGCAACGCTGTCGCTAATGAAAACAGATTATCAACACGAGCGGGTGGTAGCGCTGGCATAACGGCCACAGTTATCGCTAAACAAAAAAACAGTTTTACTCGCCCAGGAATGGCTTTTGCACCTAGGCCTATCATTGACATTACCATGGCTGAAATACGCGCAAGTGGCAGCAAGAAGTCAGCCATGCTTTGATTAATAACTGACTCAGTAAACTCCATGGTTAACTTACCACGCTAGGAATACTACCAATCAGGCGAATGGAATAATCCATTAATTTTTGCACCAACCAATGACCGCCCATAATTAAGGAGAGCAAAGTAACAATTAAACGGGGTAAAAAACTTAACGTTTGTTCATTTATCGATGTTGCCGCTTGGAATACCGCCACAATCAAACCAACAATTAAGCTGGGTACAATAACGGCACTTACCAGTATAATGACCAGAAGCAACGCATCTCGCAAAATATCAACAAATACCTCAGGACCCATTACGTAGCTCCCATACCATAACTCGTGGCCAATGTGCCTATCACTAAATTCCAACCGTCGATCAGCACAAACAACATTAACTTAAACGGTAACGAGACTATCATCGGTGATAACATCATCATCCCCATAGCCATTAATATACTCGCCACCACTAAATCTATAATCAAAAATGGAATAAATAGCATAAATCCGATTTGAAATGCCGTTTTTAATTCACTAATAACAAAGGCTGGAATAATGACTGTCATCGGTAAATCAGTGGGTTGATCCACTTGGTCAATACCGGCCATTTGCGCCAACGTATCTAGGTCTTTAATACGAGTTTGCTCTAGCATAAAGGCGCGTAAAGGCACTTTAGCTTTATTAATTGCCTCAACCGACGTTAGTTGCTCTTGTAGATAAGGCTGAATCGCGCGTTCATTAATTTCGTTATAAACTGGCGTCATAATAAATAACGTCATGAACAAGGTAATGCCGATAATAACTTGGTTCGACGGTGTTTGTTGTAAACCAAACGCTTGTCGTAGAATCGCCATTACCACGACAATGCGGGTGAAAGAGGTCATCATTATAACCGCTGCTGGTATAAAGCTCAGCGCGGTCATAAAAATTAATATTTGTAAGGTAACTGAGTATTCTTGTGAGCCATCAGGATTAGTGGTCAAGGTTAACGCTGAGAGTGAAAGATCATCAGCGGCAAAACTCGTATTGCTAATCAGTAAAAACGACAAAATCGTAAACAGCAAAGTTACGATTTTGTTTAACGATAATAATGATTTTTTATTTTTGTTTATCATAAGTTTTTATAGCTTTTTGTTTGAGTAATTTAGCTAACGATTGAGCGAAGTCGACACTGTTTTCTTTTGCACTTATCAAAGGTTCGTCGAGCGTTTCTAACAAGGTAATTTGTTGCGCGGTAACACCAAGTAAAAGTTGCTTTTCACCCGCTTGAACTACCACTAACTTTTCTTTAGCACCAAGATGTAAACTCGTGACTATTTTCAAACCATTAATACTATGACGCACACCTTGAAAGCGCTTTAATATCACTGCACTGATAACAATGACCGCAAGTACCATCAGCAATGACAAGATCATGCTCATGGCATCCATGTTGGCAGTAACATGCTTACCCACTTCAACAGGTAAATCTGCTTCTTCAACAGGAATAACCGTTGTTTCTAAAGGTGTAACCGCTTCTTCAACAGGGATAATCGTTTCTTCTACAGGTGCAATTGCTTTCGCAATAATCCCCCCTGAAGTAACATCACTAACCACTTCTTCAGCATAACTACATGCGAAAAAGGCTAACCAAATAAAGCCTACTGACCATATTTTTTTCATAAGTGGCTATTTTAACTTTTTAATTCGTTCAACTTGGCTGATAACATCCGTTAAACGAATACCAAATTTATCGTTAACGACGACTACTTCACCGTGAGCGATCAAGGTTCCGTTAACCAACACATCAAGGGCTTCTCCGGCAACACGGTCCAGTTCAACAACCGAGCCTTGATTAAGCTGTAACAAATTACGAATACTGATATGACTACGTCCTACTTCCATAGAAATAGTAACGGGTATGTCTAAAATAGCATCTAGCTTATGCTTTTCTTCACCTGAGATGGAATCACTATCTTCTTGTAAATCTTCTAATTCGACAGTTTCAGCAGCTTCAGACGCGGCTTGTTCATCCATGGCTTCATCCCATTGACTTAAATCGTCTTCGTTTTCTGTGCTCATGTTGTTTTTTCCTTAATTTTCTTCGAGTAACGTCAAAATAACCACGCTATTCATTTATTATTGCCTATTATGTTGCTATGCGATTTTTACACCACATTTAATAAATTTTGTTTTATAAACTCTGCTTTAAAAACTTTGCTTTATAAATACTATTAAAGGTCATCTTCTAATAAGTGCAGTTCAGAGTCATTGTCTAAGCGTTTACCACCCTTAGTTAAGATGGTCAGTTCAGATTTTACTGACTCTGGACGTTTAATTTTTGATTCTATTTTCAGCGCTAAATTATCACGACTTCGACCAAGTTTGGCCCTAAATGACGGCAAGTTTTCCACTAACACGGTGATATGGTCTGGCATTTCAATAGGAATAATATCACCCGCTTTAAAATCCATAATTTTTTGTAATGACAGTTTTACTTCTATGAATTTAGTCGATAATTCAACTGGAACATCCATAATTTCATCACGCAAAGCCTTCGACCAGCGCATATCGGTATCTTCTTTATCACTTTGTACACCGGCATCGAGCAATTCACGAATAGGCTCTAACATTGCGTACGGTAATGCAACATGAAAGTCGCCACCACCTCCATCTAGTTCGATATGGAAAGAGCTAATGACCACCACTTCTGTTGGGCTAACAATGTTTGCCATCGAAGGGTTAACTTCTGAGTCAAGATATTCAAATGAAACATCCATCACCGGAGACCATGCTTCTTTGTAATCTTCAAAGATAATTTTTAGCAACATCTGCACGATACGACGTTCTGTAGGGGTAAATTCACGGCCCTCTATTTTCGCATGATACCGACCATCACCACCAAAAAAGTTATCGACTAAGATAAAAACGAGTCGCGCTTCCATGGTGATTAATGCGGTACCTTTTAAAGGGCGAAAACGCACCATATTTAAACTGGTAGGCACAAATAAAGTATGCACGTATTCTCCAAACTTAATCATTTGGATACCGTTAATAGAAACCTCTGCCGAGCGTCGCATCATATTAAATAAACTAATACGCATGTGGCGAGCAAACCGTTCGTTGACCATTTCCAGCGTTGGCATACGGCCACGCACAATGCGATCTTGTGAAGAAAAATCGTAATCAGACGTTCCTCCCTCTACTTGGGAATAGTCCTCTTCAATATCTTCTTCTTCAACATCATCTACACCATGTAAAAGTGCATCAATTTCCTCTTGAGATAATAAATCACTCACTCGATAGTCTCTTTATCTTGTTAATGTAGTTACACTGTTTACAAACTATATCTATTGAATTAATTACTTAACGTATTTTCTGCTTTGGGGCTTACTGCCAGCGTTTTACTGCATAACAAAGCCAGTAAATAATACCTTCTCGATAATTTCACTGCTCTCGACTTCGGTCATTATTTTTTGTACTTCCACTAAAGCCGTTTGCTTTAATGATGTTTTTCCAGCACTGGTGGCTAAGTCATCAGCGTTTGAACGCGAAAACACCCCCAGTAATGCACTTTCAATTAAAGGTACATGCTTTTTGGCTGCTTCTTCATTATCTGAACCTCGCACCAGTAGTTGCACTCGAATTTCAACAAAGCGGTCACGTGCGTTGCCTGGAACATTGAAGCGAAAAGGTCTTGGCATTGGGACATATAAAGCCGAGCCAATCTCTGCACTTTCAGCTGATGATCCTGCAGTTTGTCCTTCCGAATCAGCACTTAACTCGCTATCAGCACTTAATTGTGATGTTTCATCTTCACCACCGAGCATAAAAAATGCAGCACCGCCGCCTGCAGCAGCTAATATCACCACAATAGCGATAATAATAATCAGCTTCTTTTTCTTTCCTGAATTATCCAGCTCAAGTTCTTTTTCGTCAGCCATGTTCCCTACCTTTGCAGATTTTTTAAAGCACTTGTTAAACTATATCGTTGAATAGCTGCTAATCCAAAGAGTTTATCAAGTATTGTGAGTGTATTAATGAATTAAGCATAGTAATCGACACCTGTTGATGAAGCTTTAACCACATTGTGCATTGAGTTGTCATTTGCACTGACATTATCTTCAGTCGATTCGCCGTTTTTGCCATTATTGTCATGTTGTTCAAAGTCATTTCCATTTTGCTCTTTCGCTTGGCGCTGTTCGATATTTGCGTCTCCAACATCGACGCCACTTTCAGCCAACATATCGCGAAGTTTACCCATGTTTTGCTCTAAAGCCTCTTTTGCTTGCTGGTTTTGCACAACAAACTGCACGGCTGCTTGTTCATTCTGTAGATTCACTCGCACATGAATATTACCCATCTCTGGTGGATCAAGCTGAATGTCCACTTGTTGGATTTTTTGATTGATCATCACCATCACTTTATCTTTGACTGCATCGGCAAAGTCTTTACGGTAAATGGCAATTGTTTCCGTATTCATCGCCGTGATAGATTTTTGTGTTTGTACGGTAGTCGTCGTTAAATGGTTTATTGTACTTTCAAAATTTTGCGCTTGCTGTGCAGCTAATTCTGCAGAACTTGCCATAGGTTTAGTTGCCATAGCATCTAGAGTTTGATTGAAAGCTGAGGTGATTTTGTCAACTTGTGGCGCTAGTTTATCGCTCTCAGCTTTAGATAACTTTTCATCACCCTTAACACTGGCGAGTTTATCAACCGCTTCATTTTCCGCAGGTTTTTGATTAACATCAACTTTAGACTCTGCAGTTGACGCGCTGATTACAGCTGCCGTACTCTGATTAATCGTGCGCGTTTGAGCTGGCTCGTTATCAATAGCACGTTTAAAATCAGCCACATTTGCTTGTTTTAACTCCGCTGTTTGCACTTTCGCTTCATGGCTTTCGCTAGCGATGATACCTTTATGAGCCGTATTTTGCTCTGCGATTAATTCTGGTGCGGCTACTTTTTTAGCCTGTACTGAATCTAATACGCTATCTTTGTCCGCGGTACTACTTTGCAATTCTCGATTGCTAGTTTCTTGCCTAGTTTCTTGCCTAGTGACTAGCGTTGCATCTTGATTTTTATTTATAGCGCTAGTGGCTTCTTGGGCTAAGGCTTGAGTGCGGGCTTGCTCTGCAATTAAGTCGACGTCGTTAACTATCCCTTGCTTGCTCGCTAAAGTGTTTGCATTTTCTGCACTTGATGTTATCTGCTTAGCATTCGATGTAACAATAGTCTCAGTCACACTCTCGGTAGAACTTTTAACTGTATTGTTTGCGACCTTTTCGACTAAATTACCCGCGGTATTCGCAGCGGCAGTTTGACTGCCTGCAAGTAGTTGAGCTTGTTGAGAGACATTAGCTTTAGCTAACACTTGTACTTGCTCACCTTTCATGCTTTTTACTAGGTCGTTTTGCTCTGCAGTCAACTTTTTAGGCTGTTCTGATAGCGCTACATTTTTATTGTTGGCCAATAATGCCTCATCGACTGGCGCTGTATGTTTACCCTGCTGTTCAATACGGGTATTTTCTACTGCAGATTTTGTCAATAACTGCTGTGATCCTTGCAACATTTTTAATAAATCAACAGCATCATCTTTTTCGACATTACTCACGGTGTTATTCACCGTTTGAGTTTGAGAGCCGATATATAAATTTGACTGATTATTGGGTGCTTTAGGGTCGCCATTAAAGGCTCCTCCAGCTTTTTCAATCACTCTGATTTTTGCTTCTGATGGTGACACAGGAAGAGGAACAGGAAGCGTATGTTCTGAATCTTTTGACTTGTTGCTAGTAATTAGTTGTTCACCATTTGCAGCTACCGTTATAGGTACAATAAATCCATCACTCTCTTTTGGTGAGGTGACTAAAGATTTATCATCTATTGGCAAGGGCAGTGTATCTACATCATCGTTAACCGTTTTATCTGTTGCTAATGGTGACTCATTATCAATAGGAAAAGGCATAGATGAATTTTGACTATTTTCGTTTTTAGCGGATAAAGACTCATCATTGGCCGGTAAAGGTAAAGTATGAGCGTCATCGGCTTGATTTTCCTTAACCTGTTTTAATGCACCGTCTTTACTTATAGATTGTTGCTGCTGGTCTGCCGCTTTAGACGTAAGATTGCCGCCTTGTTTATTTTTATTATCCGATTCAGCAACGGTTTTACTTGGATAATGTTGCTCCATAGCATCAGAAAACGACTGGGTTTTCGCTTGATTTTTTATTGATGCATCACCTTTAGCACCCTGTTTATCAGGGGTTTGGCCAACATCAGCAGACAAAAAATTTACTTGAGACATAACAAACCTTTCTTAAATATGGACTTAAGCGCAATTTAATACATTATTTATATTGTTAATTAAGCAAAATTCATTCCAAAACTTGTTTATACGGGAGTGATTTACTGAAAAAAATTAGCCGCTATTGAATACTATTCGCGACTGATAGGGGGAGTTTAACGTTGGCGTCGAAGAAATTGTTGAGTGGCTATTTCATCAAACATTTTTTGTTCTTGTTTGTTGGCTGTTAGTTGTAGAGCGGCAAGTTTTTTATCCCTTAACAATTCTACCGCTTGTATTTTTCGTCTTTGCTCTAACCACTGTTTTTTACGGGTTTCAACTAGAGCTTTAGCTTGGTGAACCGCAATTTTAACTTGCTGGGCAGCGTTATCTAGTTTCGCGATAAAAGCATGGAAATGGCTATATGTTGCGCTATCAATGCCTTCTAATGAACGCTGATTTAACCGGCGCATATATTCCAGGCGATAGTCACTGACATTTTTAAAACGGTCTTTATTTTGCTGATAGTCAAATTCCGCCGCTTGTAATGCTTGCGACGCTTTTTGCTCTTTATCGAGCTCAAATTTATATAAGGTGTTCAACTGTTTCATGGCTTTAATTCCTTATTAATATTTGTGCTGTTTGATATTTATGCAGTGTGATCATTGTGCTGGCTGATTTTGTTGAGCGTGTGCTTGTGCTGCTGCTAATACTTCCTGCAACTGGGTTAAGCTTTGATCGTATGGGATAATTTCGAGCATTTTTTGTTGTAAGAAAAATTGAATAACCGGTTGTAGGTCAATCGCTTGATCTATTCTTGGATCAGTACCTCTGCTATAAGCACCAATGGATATTAAATCTTTGTTCTCTTGATATAAGGCATAAACTTGACGCAATTGCCTAGCAAGCTGCTGATGCTCTTCGCTGGTTACCATTGGCATAACACGACTGATAGAGCCTTCAATATCTACCGCAGGATAATGCCCCGCATCAGCTAATTTTCGAGACAAGACAATATGACCATCTAGAATGGCACGAGCAGCATCTGCAATGGGGTCTTGCAAGTCATCACCTTCGGTTAATACGGTAAAAAATGCACTAATTGAACCTTGACCATCGCCGCCATTACCTGCACGTTCTACAAGCTGAGGTAATTTAGAAAAAACTGAAGGCGGATAGCCTTTAGTTGCGGGAGGCTCACCTACCGCTAAGGCAATTTCACGTTGCGCCTGTGCATATCGTGTAAGGGAATCTATCAACAGTAAAACATTTAAGCCTTGGTCGCGAAAGTATTCACTGATTTGCACTGCGGTTTCACAGCCTTTAAGGCGCATTAATGGCGAGTTGTCGGCAGGTGCTGCGATTACAACAGAGCGTGCTCGACCTTCTTCACCTAAAATTTCTTCAATAAACTCTTTAACTTCTCGCCCACGCTCGCCAATTAACCCCACGACGATAACATCGGCGGTTGTGCCCCTTGTCATCATACCTAAAAGCACACTTTTACCGACACCTGAACCGGCAAATAAGCCCATTCGTTGCCCTACGCCAACGGTAAGAAAACTATTAATTGACCGAACGCCAACATCGAGTGGTTCTGTAATAGCGCGCCTTGACAATGGGTTAATGGGTTTACTGTTATATTGATAGTTATCAGAGGCTTTTATTGGGCCTTTACCATCGAGTGGCTTACCGACGCCGTCAATAACTCGGCCGAGCAAATCCATAGATAAGGGTAATCGTGCTTTCGTAGATAATGGAACGACACGGGCGCCAGGCAATACACCTTGCAAGCTCTGCTCTGGCATTAAAAAGGTAATGTCTTGTGAGAAACCTACAATTTCTGCAATAAGATCGCCCTGTGATGTTTCAACCAAACATTGGCTACCAACTGGCGCTTTAACACCCACCGCTTCTAACGTTAAACCAACCACTCGAACTAAACGCCCTGCAACAGACACACTATGCGGGTGAATAAGCTTTTCACAGTCTTTTAAACGTTCGGTTATGCGATTTATATCAACCATAGATGTTTTGCGCTTTTTAATTAATTTACGGCTAAATGGGCTTTGGTATTATGTTTATTATGCCTATGTTGCGCGTAAAGGGTAAAGTGTTAGTTGGATTTCAGTTGGTTAACTTGACGGCATAAATGCCGACCTAAAAATTAAAGTAACGCTTATTAGAGTAACGCTTATTGATGTAAAGCTTCTTGTAAAAACGATTCCAACACTTCGTTTAAGCGCGATTTAACGCTCAAATCAATATTGGAAGTGCTGTTTTCAATTTGACAACTACCAGGGCTTAATTGCGGAGCTGCAAGTAAACGCCAGCCTTGTTCTTGAATATGTGTCGCACCAAATTGTTGTTCTACTAACTTAATGTCTTGTGGATTCAATAAAATTTGTGTTTGAGGCTCTTGTCCCGGTAATGCTTTAATCCCTTCGGCAATCGCCGATAATAAAATATCTGGGTTAGTTTTCGCTTCATGCTTGGTTACCGCTTGGGTTAATTGCACCACAAGCTGTAATAATTGCGCTTCTACATTCTTTTCCACATTAAGCAAAGGCTGATGTAATTGCTCTAACAGCGTTTGCATAGCCGCAATTTGTTGCTCGCTGGTTTCTTTACCTTCAGCTAGTCCTTGTGTCACACCTTCTTCATGTCCTGAGGTAAGCCCTTCTTGATGGCCACTGGCTTTACCTTCTTCAAAACCTTTAGCAAACCCTTCCTCTTTACCTTGAGTAAAGCCTTCATCAAATGCTGCTTGACGAATTTCTTCAATATCTTGCGCTGTTAATGGTACAGGCTCAGAAACTTCAGTTTCCTCCGGCGGTTCATAACGCCAATTACGTGATTTTCCTAACGCATTGGTTTTACCATCGTCTTGAGCAGTATCTGGTTGTACATTGGGCACTGACCAAGTATCAACTTTTTCATTTTTTATTGATGCTGTCGTTTCGCTGTCTGGCTCAGAATGCGGTGCCATTATTTAAAACTCGCTAACTTTTGATTATAAGAATTCATCGCCACCACCACCACCGCCAAGCATAATTTCACCTGAGTCAGATAAGCGACGAGCAACAGCCAAAATTTCTTTCTGTGCGGCTTCAACTTCACTGATGCGAACGGGTCCCATCGCTTCAAGGTCATCGGCTAACATTTCTGCTGCACGTTTAGACATATTAGCCATAATTTTTTCTCTTAAGGCTTCGTCAGCACCTTTTATCGCTTTCATTAGCGCGTCTTGCTGAACTTCTCTTAAGATGGCTTGAATACCTCTGTCGTCAACGTCGGCAAGATTTTCAAAGACAAACATTAAGTCTTGTATTTGTTGACTCATTTCTTCGTCATGTTCGCGAATTGAATCCATCAACATACCTTCAACATTTGTGTCTAAGTAGTTCATGATATCTGCTGCTGCTTTCAAGCCGCCCATTTTCGCTGCTTGTGCACCTGCTTGACCCGCAAACTGTTTCTCCATAATCTCGTTTAATTCTTGTAATGCCGCCGGCTGAACTTCTTCTAAATTGGCGATACGCATCATAAGATCTAAGCGAACTTTATCAGCGAACTGTGTCATTATCTCTGCCGACTGTTCAGGGTCTAAATAAGATAAAACAATGGTCTGTATTTGAGGATGCTCATTACGAATAATGTTCGCTACCTGCTTGGAGTCCATCCATTTCAAGGAATCAAGTCCCTTAGCACCACCGCCCATAACAATTTGGTCGATGAGGTTACCGGCTTTATCTTCGCCTAATGCTGCGGTTAATGCTTTACGCACAAACTCTTCACTTTGGAAGCCAATAGTAGAGAAATTTTGAATTTCGTTGATAAACAACTTATGCACAGCCGTGATTTTTTGTTGAGTAAAATCTTCCATACCGGCCATGATCATACCCACTTTTTGCACTTGCTTAGGCTCTAAGTGTTTTAGTATTTGTGCCGCATCTTCTTCTGAAAGACTCAACAATAAGATCGCAGCTTTTTCACCACCATCAAGTTTATTGACGTCAAATCCAGACGGCTGTTGTGCTGCTAGTTCTTGATTTTCATCACTCATCTTCGTTCAACCAACTTTTAACTACTTGCGATGATAATTCTGGCTCATTTGCCACTAATGCACGTACGGCTTTTAATACATCTTCATCGCGGTGTAAATCAGGTAATTGTAAACTACCGTCTGGTGCGAAGCCAACTGCGCCAGCATCAAATTCTGATGTTAGCATATCCATGGTCTCATCACCCAAATCAATATGACTATCAAGCGACTTGTCACCGTAGTCACTCGGGGTTTGTTCCGGATGAATTAAGCGTTTTAACATCGGACGTACTACAGCAAAAAACAGTATAGAAATTAAGATCACCGCGCCAATCAATTTGGCATATTTATAAATGGTAGGATCTTTCCATAAGGGTACGGCTTCCACTGCTATCACTTCTGCACGAGAAAACGGTAAAGTAACGACGTCTAATGAGTCACCTCGTTGTAAATTAAAGCCAATACTGCCTTGCAATAAACGGCGAATATTAGCCATTTCTTGCACAGAGCGTGGTGTTGGCATAGGTTCGCCTTCAGCATTAACACCGGGTAGGTAATCCAAGGCAACCGAAACACTAATACGATGAATAACGCCAGTTTGTTGCTTTGTATAACTAATGGCTTCGTCGAGCTCATAGTTACGCGTTGACTCTGTATGTTTTCGGCCCGGCATACTGCGTTGTTGAGCATTACCGGTCGCATCTTCTGGAATATTGCTATCAAGCGGTGGTTGATTAGTTAACGCGCCTGGAATGCCACCCAGTAATCCGCCAATGGTATTATCTTCAACTTTCATCTCGCTGCGCAAAGCGGGTAAATCTGAATTATATCGGCGTTGAGTTTCTTCGGTATTAGTAAAATCCATCGCGACGTCAACTTGTGCGGTAAAGTTACCTAGTCCGACGACTGGAATTAAAATCGAATCGATTTTATTCATATATTCAGCTTCGCGCTTTTGTTCAATTTCAAATTCTTTACGTGAACGTGAAGAAACTGAATCTTGTGAGCCAGAATTTAATAATCGGCCGTTTTGATCGGTCACCGTTACACGATTGGGATTAAGACTTTGTACCGCTGATGCGACAATATCAACAACGGCGTCAACTTCTTCTTCAGACAATAAACGACCACGCTGCAAGGTTAGCACGACAGTTGCCGATGGGTTTTTCTCACGTTTAGCAAAAACGTTTTCACGTGGAATAGCTAATAATACACGAGCGCGTGAAATAGATTTTAGTTCTTCAATCGTACGAGCGAGTTGTTGCTCTCGGGAATGCTTTAAGCGCTCACTTTCCAAACGTTGACTGACACCAAAACCCATGTCTTGCATAAGAATTTCGCTACCTTGCGAAGGAGCATCAGTTAAGCCTTCACGAGCAAGCATTAATTTAACGTTTTGGTATTCATCACTTTCAACAGATATAGTGTTGTTTTCTTGACGGTATTCCACTTTATTACTGTCAAGAAAGTCCATAGTTTTAATCAGTTGCTCGGTCGGCAATTTGGTTAAAAAACGATACTCTGGCTGGTTAGCTAACATGATGACAAAAATGGCAATTGCAAAACAAATAGCTAGCGCAATAACTATCGTCATTTGACGCAGAAAATCAACATTACCCATGGCTCCCGCTAAACCCGACTTCTGTTCACCAACGGCATCATCTGCTCCGTCGCCAGCGACTAAATCGTTGTTTCCATCGGCTAACATTAAATTTGTATTGTCTGTTGTATCGGCCACTTATTTATCTCCGCGTAAATATCGCTTTATTCTTATCAACTGAGAACCTAAACCGGCATACTCATAATTTCTTTGTAAGCTTCAACAAACTTATTTCTAATCTGAACGGTTGCATCAAAAGCAATACCAGCTTTAGAGCCTGCAATCATAGTATCGGCCAAGGTAACACTGCGATCACCCATTTCAAACGCTGTACGTTTTGCACCAACATCTTGTTGTAGTTCATTAACATTATTTATTGCATCTTTTAACAAGCTACCAAAGTCACCACCCGCTTTACTGACTGGAGGCGTGCCCATGCCATTTTCTTCACCTATAGGAAGTCGATTCCCCATAGCTTCCATCGACATGCTTTGCATTTGGGCGTATAAAGAATTAGTTTTAATATCCATGGCTATCTCGCTTGCGTCAATTTCTTGTTACTTACTATTACCTATGGTTAAAGCAAGCATAGTGCCAAGCTAATAAATATTAATAAACGCCGCCATACTTTCAGTTTAAAATATAAAATAAATCACATAAAATCAAATAGAAAGCAACAAAGTACAAACAAAAAAAACGACGTGAATAACGTCGTTTTTTATAGTTTAAATCAATTTTCAATGATTTAAATTGGAATTTGTATACCACTATCTCGCATTCGAGCAATTTTATAACGTAAGGTGCGTGGACTGATCCCTAGACGCTCAGCCACATCTTTGCGACTGCCTCGACAAGCATGCAAGGTATCTAATATTATTTGATGTTCTTGCAATTTAAGTTCACTGCCTAGTTTGTCAGCTTTGGCTGAGTCAACTGACTCACTTTTTACCTGAGGCGTTTCGAAATTATCAATTAATAAATCATTCGCATCGATACAACGATCGCTTTGTAGAATTAACGCTCGCTGAATAACGTTATCTAATTCACGCACATTACCAGGCCAGTCGTAAGCCAATAATTTACTGCGCGCAGCAACGGTGAATTCAGGAATAACATTGCCATCTTTTTGACAAATGCGCGAAATTAGATGTGTAGCCAGTGGCAGAATATCATCTCGACGTTCATTAAGTGGCAACCACGTTAATGGGAATACATTGAGACGATAGTATAAATCTTCTCTAAAAATGCCTTCTTGTACAGCATCTTTTAGATCGCGGTTACTAGTAGCAATGACCCTAACATCTAAGTTAATCGTTTTACGTCCACCGATGCGTTCTACTTCTCGTTCTTGTAGCACCCGCAGAATTTTTGCTTGTAAACCTAAATCCATTTCGGTAATTTCATCAAGTAAAATGGTACCGCCTTGTGCTTGTTCAAACTTACCTGGGCTGGCTTGAATTGCGCCCGTAAAGGCACCTTTTTCATAACCAAATAAAGTTGCTTCAAGCATATTTTCAGGAATAGCTGCACAATTAATAGCGACAAAAGGCGCTTGGCTTCGTGGCGAGTAATTGTGAATATATTGAGCTAGCACTTCTTTACCTGAGCCACTTGGCCCTAAAACCATCACAGAAGCTTCAGTATTGGCCACTTTTTTGGCTAGTTTAAGTAACTCAAGACTTTGAGCGTCTGCCACGACGGGATCACAACCGTCATTTGCTTGTAGTGGAACATACTGACTCACCATATTTAATAACACTTCTGGCGCAAAAGGTTTCGCCATATAATTACAGGCACCGTCGCGCATAGCTTGTACAGCGTCATCAATGGTGCCGTACGCTGTCATGATCAATACCGGTAGTTTTGGATAATTACTACGAATACTTTTTAACAACGATAGTCCAGACATACCACCCATTTGTACATCGCTAACCACTAAGTCGACAGCATGCGATTTGAGTTTTATCAGCGCGTCTTCGCCTGAGTCTACTGCTAAACATTGATAGCCAGCTAACAGTAAAGTATCAACGAGTGCTTCTCTAAGTCCTGCATCGTCTTCAACAACCATAATTTTACTTGTGCTCATTGCTAAGCTCCTTAGACAAAGATGCGTCATTTTCAGTAATTTCTGTGTTCGAATTCTCTCCCACCAGAAGCGGTATTTTTATGCAAAAATGTGCCCCTTCACCTGGTTGGCTTATCAAGCTAACTTCACCTTGGTGGGCATTAGTGACTGATTTAACTACCGCTAGGCCAAGACCTGTGCCTTGACTTCTTGATGTATAAAAAGGTTCGAATATTTTATCGGCTAGCTCTGCACTTATGCCTGGGCCATTGTCACGGACACTAATATAGGCATAGTTACTTTGGCAATAGGCACTAATATCAATAACAGCATCGGCTTTAATCACCGATAAACTATTGTGGATTAAGTTATGAATTGCGCCAGTTAACGCACTTACATTGCCCAAGATTTCACAGTCTTGCTCGCAAAAGTATAAATTAACGTTTGCACCCGCTTGATTAACTTGCGGTTCAATCGCTTGTTTTGCTTGTTCAATAAGCTGATTAACATTCACGGATTCAACCACCGCTTTATTGCCACTTTTTGCAAATAACAGCATGTCGTTAACTTGTTGCTCAAGGTCATGCAAACGTAGCATTAATTTATCTTGGAAATTTATTCGCGCATCGTCGTTAAGCTTTTTGTTACGAAGATTTGCGCCATATAACATCGCAGCAGACAATGGTGTACGAATTTGATGCGCTAATTTAGACACCATACGTCCTAAAGACGATAGTCGCTGTAATTGGCCTAACTTATCTTGTAAAAGTCGAGTTTCAGTTAAGTCAGTGATCATGATCAACTGTCCTGGCTGACCACCTAACGTAGTAATTTCTAGTTTGACACGACGGCCATCTTTTAAAGAAACCTCATGCCAGTCATCTGCTCTGGGTTTAAATGAACGTTTGATCACATCAAACCATGGCTGACCTAAAATAGGTTCATCAAGCAAGTGTTGTGCGGTGTCATTCATTTTCACCACAATACCGTTGCCATCGAGCATGATCATCCCAGTTGGCATGACATCAATAACATGCTGCAGTTGTTTATTTTGTTGGCGTAAAAACGCCAATTCACCCGCGTAATTTTCGCTTTCTAATCGATTTGGTTGATCGCGTTTTAAATTAACCTCATCAAAAGAAGTTAATACACGATTCAGCACAGGGTTGGCTGAAGAAGAGTTGGTCGATGTCGAATAGGCAAGTGCCATAATAATTTCACCCGAGTAAAGAAGTACACTCAAGCAAAGCATGAATTATGCCAACCAATTAAAGCTATATTATTCAGTAGTTAAAGTTAATTATTTCGACTAATAGTTCGTCGTCAATAAAATGGCTGAAGCAAAATAAAACAAAAATAAGCTTAACAAAATGCGAATTTACGTGTTGCTGTCATTTTATTAAAAAAGGGAGGTTTATTGTTCTCAACATGATTTAAGTGTCGTGTTGAGAACACTGTAGATCGGCATTAGTCGCGCGACTACTTAATCAGCACTTAATCAGCACTTAATGCGGTAGGTTAATAGCCACTGAAATGTAATTTTTATATTGATACGGTTAAATTTCATTTAACTTGATGGGCTAAAGCCTGAGGAATCCCCACAAGTTTAAGAAGTAAGCGCTTGATATCTGGTAAAATGTTAATCACCACAAAAAACAAATATACCAAATACAAGCGCTATGCCTTCATTATCAGACTTATTCACCTTTGATTCAAACACTTTAGATCCTAGAATTACAAAATCTCTTTTTACTGCTGCTGATAGTCTCATCAATGGTGCGGCATTGACCTTAACCTCGATGGGAAGACACGCTGCTAGCTTGCAGGGTAAATCAGAAAAACACGCGATAAAACGTATCGATAGACTGCTTGGGAGTCAGCCTTTATATCAGAATAGGCAGTCATTTTACCAGGACATTGCACGGCTGTTTATTACGACACCCCACCCACTTATTCATGTGGACTGGTCCACCGTCTACAACTATAACTTCGTCATGCTCAGAGCCGCCATTTCTATTGGAGGACGTGCAGTTACGATCTATGAGGAAGTTCATCCTGAAAGTAAACACACGAACCACCAAGTACACTTGAACTTCATTGCTAATTTAAAAAAGATATTACCTGAAGATATTCAGCCTATTATATGCACGGATGCGGGCTTTAAAATCCCGTGGTTTAAAGCGATCGAGGCTCAGCAATGGTACTGGCTTGCAAGGACAAGAGGCACTGTAAAATGCCAACGTCAAGGTGAAAGCGATTGGCATTATGTGAGCAAATGTCACCATCTTGCGCTCTCTATAGCAAGTGAGCTCAAAGGCGTAATCTTATCAAAGGCTCATCAATTTGTTTGTCGTGGTGTCTTATTCAAAGGACGAAAGATGTATCGCCATAAGCTTAATCGAAAGGGCGTAACCACAAAATGTAAAACCAATATAAAGAGTTCAAAGTCAGCTAAAGAGCCTTGGTTCTTAGTATCTAATTTACCTAGAAATACATTTAAACCGCAGCATTTAGTGAATATGTATAAACGAAGAATGGCCATTGAAGAATCCTTTAGAGACTGTAAAAATGAATACTATGGCTTAGGCTTGTCTCGTAGTTTAAGCCGTTCAGTAGAAAGGCTGCAGGTTATTTTACTGTTAAGTATGATGGTTCAATTTTATCTATATTGTGTAGGCAAGGCAGCGGAATCAGCAGGCTATCATCGGCAATTCCAAGCAAACTCGGTGAAAACTAAGCGTGTGCTATCTTATGGGTATTTAGCGCTAAGGATCCTACAACATAAGCGGTATTATATATCGGATAAGATGATAATCAGTGCAATGAAGGCACTGATTCATGAAAGTTTATATTGAGAAACTTGTGGGGATCTCTCAGGCTAAAGCCCAACCTACAAAACCAGCAAGCTCCACAGTAGAATTTGATGTATGTTTTGTAGGTCGGCATTTATGCCGTCGTTTTAGGTGGGTTAATGTTGTCATGTGCCTTGATGG
Organism: Cognaticolwellia beringensis; assembly: GCF_002076895.1. NCBI lineage: Bacteria > Pseudomonadati > Pseudomonadota > Gammaproteobacteria > Alteromonadales > Colwelliaceae > Cognaticolwellia > Cognaticolwellia beringensis. Next base: position 376,167 of record NZ_CP020465.1, on the reverse strand, counting down.
ACTAAAGTCCAACCTACATAGGGCTGGCGGGTGACATACTGTATTGGCAACTATTTTGTAGGTCGGACTTCAATCCGTCAACCGTGTAGCTAACGATTAATATTAGGCGTTAACCAATACCTACAGTGAAATATTATCTTTTAAATCAATATTTATACTAATAATATTAAATTATATTTTGCCTGATGGACTAAAGTTCAACCTACATAGGGCTGGCGGGTGACATACAGTATTGGCAAGTATTTTGTAGGTCGGACTTCAGTCCGTCAACCGTGTAGCTAACGATTAATATTAGGCGTTAACCAATACCTACAGTGAAATATTATCTTTTAAATCAATATTTATACTAATAATATTAAATTATATTTTGCCTGATGGACTAAAGTTCAACCTACATAGGGCTGACGGGTGACATACAGTATTGGCAACTATTTTGTAGGTCGGACTTCAGTCCGTCAGTCGTGAGCTGGACGATTATATTATAGTTTGTACCCTTGAGCTTATTAGCTTACTTTTTGGAGATTATATTTACGCATTTTTTCCACTAACGTGGTTCGGCGCATATCTAAAAGCTCAGCAGAACGTGCAACAACCCATTCATTTTTATCTAATGCTTGCTTGATCAATGAAATTTCTAGCTCAGCTAAATACTCTTTTAAGTTCAAGCCGTCGTTTGGAAGGACATCGACTGTTTTTCCATTTACTGCGGTCGTATCTTCAGTATTTGTTTCGTCTGTATCATCGTCTTCGTCGTCATAATCAAAACCAGAGAAAAGTTCGTTAATCGCTTCACGCTCTTGCAGTTCTTCAGGATATTCCGGTTGATAGTCATCTACGTCTAGGTGGCGGTACTTCAATGGTAGTTGCCCAACATTAACCACTTGTTCACCATACATAATAATCATGCGCTCAATTAAATTAGACAGTTCTCGCACATTACCAGCCCAAGGGTGTTCTTTAAGCGACTCAATGGCCTTATCAGTAAAGCGTACCGATTGTCCTTGTTCGGCTGAAAATCTTGAAATAAGCTCTTTCAGCAAGAGCGGAATATCTTCTTTTCGCTCTCTAAGTGAAGGAGTTTCAATAGGAAAAACATTTAATCGATAATAAAGATCTTCACGAAAATGGTTAGTTTTAATCATATCTTCTAAGTGCTGATGCGTTGCCGCAACAATGCGTACATCAGCTTTTAAGCTTTTAGCACCGCCCACACGTTCAAATGTTCGCTCTTGTAATACACGTAATAATTTTACTTGCATGGGTTGTGGCATATCACCAATTTCATCAAGAAATAGCGTGCCACCTTCCGCCATTTCAAAGCGGCCTTTTCGTGTAGAAATAGCACCAGTAAAAGCGCCTTTTTCGTGACCAAACAATTCACTTTCTAGCAACTCAGCAGGAATAGCACCACAGTTAACTGGTACAAAGGGCCCTTTGCTTCTGTCGGATAGATCATGAATATTTCGTGCAACAACTTCTTTACCAGTACCTGATTCACCTAATATAAGTACATTAGCCGAGGTACAAGCAACTTGTTCAATTAAAAACCGTACTTGCTGCATAGGCTCGCTCGTACCCACTAAAGAGCGAAATAATGAACTAGGACTACTTGCGCTACGTTTTGACGGCAGGTTATTGTGATATTGATGACTATGATGCACTAGCTCTGTTAATTGCGCATAATTTAGCGGTGTAGTTAATTCACCAATAACATTGACGTAACCATTAAGCTGCTTTTTATCAATAACGTCGTGATAGATAAATGGGTATTTTGGGTTTGATTTAATAACATTTTGTAACTTTGGGGAAATGTCACCGCATAAAATAATATTAAGAATATTAGGGATGGCAGTTAAATGTTTATCAATTTCATCTTCCGGAAAAACATGAAAATGTTCACCCACAAAGGCTAAAACGGTTTCTATTTGATGGCGTCTTGCAGCGTCGTTATCGACGACTAGAATATGTTTTTGCCCTTGCATATTATGCCCTTGCATTTTTGTCACTGTATTTTCTGTTATTGCTTTGTCATTACTGCGTTATTGCTACTTAACTGCTACTTAACTGCGAATCGCAATGACAAATCATTTATTATTATACCTTTTCTCTATTATTAACTTGCTGTTGCGATTAATCAACAATAAATTGACGCTCCCATGTCATTTTATTGTCAGTTAAAGCAATAATAAAACCTGCCGATATATAAGAAGCATAGAAAAATGGCTTACCCACGAGAAATATCACACCAACAAGCCAATTGTTAACGCTTTAATCTATGTCAAAAATTTAGCAATGCGCTTTAAATAATATATATCTGAGTAAAGTTGGTATTTAGACAGGTAGATAATTCTTTATATTTCAGCAAAATACTGATAATTATTACAGTTAGTTCAAAAGTGGCATGAAATAAGCTTACCAATATCCACTATGCTTGCATTAAAGCTAAATTAAATTTTAATAGGAAGATCCCATGTTAATTATCAACGGTACTGCTGAGCTAATGAGCAACAGCAACAGTTTTAATAAAGGTGACAGATACGAGTTCAATATGTTCTCATTAAATATGCCGCTTGAAGATCAGCTTGCACAAATAGAAGACTACTTAGTCACTCGTGGTTGGGATAATATTGAAGTTATCAATAATGGCGTTGTTGAAGACCCAAGCCATATTGAGCACGAAGTGTTGGCCGCAGCCTACAAAAAAGCTAAAAGTGAAGGGTTTGCTGTTACAATCAATAACAAACCTTTAATGTAATTTATAGCACTCAATTTTTAAATTTAGTGTATTTTAGTATAATAACGTTATTGTATTAAAACTGGAGATATCTATGACTCACGCGTCATTAAAAAAATATCAACAAGTTAACAAGAGTGCAGCTCAAGAAGCTTCACCTTATCAGTTGGTTGCGATGTTATTTCAAAAGTTGCTTGATAACATTGCCACAGCAAAAGGCGCGATTACACAAAAAAATTACGCCAAAAAAGGTACTGAGTTATCAAATGCTATCGCTATTATTGGTGTTTTAGAAGCATCACTTGATTTTGAGCAAGGTGGTGAAATATCCAATAACTTAGCGTCTATCTATGCTTTTTGCTCACAAGAATTACTAGCAGCCAGCGCAAGTAATGATATTGATAAACTCAACGAAGTCGCACAAGTATTAATTCCTATCAAGTCAGGCTGGAGTGATATTCCGCTTGAAAGTCAAGACAAGGTCAGCTTCTAGTGGCCTTAAGCGCTATTGAAATTATAGACAATGTGATCGACGTATCTGAAATGTTGTTAAAGCTTTTAGATGCGTTAAATACAGAACGTGAAAGGCAGGTAGCTGAGTCAGCCGAGCAAGATGATAAAAGCTCAGCCAACACAACCAAGCTGCTAAAATTAATGGTGATTAGAGAAGATAAAATTCACCAACTATTTGAAGGCTTCAGCAGCGAAGAATTGCAAATACATCATACAAAGCTCCTAGCTATATCGGCACTCGACAACCAACTTGTCGAAAAAGTAAACCGTACTCAAAATTCAGCAAAGTCTAAAATCTTAACATTAAAGAAAAATAGAAAAGCTATTAATCTTTACCAAAAACTGTAAGTTATTCAACAAACCCTACGGTTAATAACACTTAACACTGACCATCTTCCAATTGTTTGCTTTTTTCTGTTAAATACTAAGATTAAATAAGCAGAGCTGAATATCAATTATTATTACGTCGCCATAAAACGTAGCCATAAAAAAAGCCGTATAAACTTTACAGTTAAAACGACTTTTTGCTGTTTAGAAAATAATTTTTAAATTACTTAAAGTAATACTCTATCGATAATTAGCTAGAGTCTCTAACCACACCTGGCATATTATCAAGCTGTTGCTGTAAATAACTACTAGTAGAATTCAAGTTAGATACTAATAAATCCATGGCGTTATATTGTGAAAACAAGCGAGCTTCTAAAGAGTCTATGCGCCGACTAAAAGCTAGGCGTTCGTCATCAAGTTTGGATAATTGATCATTTTTGCTATCAATTCGTCCCTCAATCAAACCGCCTGACTTGGTATAATACTCAGTTAAGGTTTGGAATGATGCGGCAAAACCAGGTTCATCATCACTACCGACGAAAAAGTTTTGTATGCCATCAACACTCAGTGCTATTTGCTCGTCTAAATCTTCAACATCGAGTTCTAATTTACCATAGCGGTCTGCACGAACACCTAATTGATTCAAGGTTAAGCTGTTATTAGCTGTACTTGAAAATGAACTGGTCATTTCTTGGCGAATTTTCCCCATCACACCACGTAACAATGAATCGCCAGCCAGTGGGCCAACGCCACTTTCACTAGACTGTCCAAGTTGCGTAACAAGATCGACCAATTCGTTATAACTTTTCACAAATCCCGATATTCCAGACTTAATATTACTATTATTTTCAGTAACACTTGCGGTGCTTATATCGTCATCAACATCATGCACTTTTTTTGCTGTAATGGTAATACCATCAATAGCATTTTCAAATTCATTAGTGCTATTGGTGATCACTAACGTGCCGTCAATTGTGATTTTTGCATCTTGTGCTTCACGCACTTGTGTTAAATTTGGCGCATAGGTCGGTGATGCGGTATCGGCATCATAAGCTAAACGTGATAGTCCAACTTTGTCTGTATTGTCGGGGCCAAAAAGATCACCTACCTCGACGGCTTCTTCAACCGTAACCTTTATTGCATTTTCAAGGCCGGTTTCTTTACTCGTTAATACTAAGTGTTGACCGTTATCATCAGTGATAATGGTCGCCGTCATCGTTGTGTTATCTTGGCTGTCATTAATTGAATCACGAATATCACTCAGTGTGGCAGTACTTGATACATTGATATCAAAACTTTCACTGCCTGACGATAACGTCATTGTACCCTCACCAGCAGCCTCGCTACTGTCAAAGGCATCTGAAACGAGTTTATGGGCACTAGCGGTTTGATTTACTTCAACAGAGTAACTACCAACTTCTGCACTTTTCGTGCTGGTTAATGAAACAAAATCATCTGTTCCACTAATGTTTCGTTGTTGGTACTTATCGGCACTGCTTAAAGCTTCTATTGATTCAGCAACACTTTCCAGCGCACCTTTTAAGGCGCCGACAGCAGAAATATCGGTTGTTATTGCTGCTTGTCGACTATTTAAGCGACTTTCAAACGGCGCACGTTCAGCGCCAACAATCGCATCAACGATTTCAGAAATCTGAAGTCCAGAGCCTATACCTGTAAATGCAATATCAACCATAATTTCACCAATACTTGTTGTGGTAATTTCTCGTTAGCAGTATAACCGAATAACTAACACTCATTAACTTAAGTTTTAAACGCGGTTATATTTCTGTGTCTATCAGGCTACCCGTGACATTCGATAACTTAGAAATCATGGTTAACACTTCTTCTGACGGATACTGTTTAACTAACTCACCTGTGCCTTTATCAAGCACTTTAATAACATCGCGACCAGAGTCTTTATCAACTAAAAACTCTAAGCTTCGATTCATTTCACCCATAAAATCTTGCAATTGCTGCGCCACTTTCTCTAACTGATCGGGTGTCATTGCAATAGCTTTACTCGCTTCTTCGACATTTGCTTTATTTTCTACAGCGAGATTCTCTTTTTTTTCTAACGCATTTTTTGCTAGTTTTTCAATACTTTGTTCATTTAAAGTTGCTTGTTTAGCTTTGTCATTTGCTAACTCAACGCTTGTTGGCTTGATTGAATTAGCAGATATATTGACACTATTAGGTACATTCATCTTTGACTCCTTATCACCTTATCTAATGTCAATTTTTTAACGCTAATTTAAGGTGGTATAAACTCATTAACTATGAAAACACAAAAAGGAAGGAGACATATAGGCACCTTCCTTAACTTATGCAACTAACATATATGCTATGTTAGTGTCAGTTTTGGCCTAACCTAGTAAGCTTAATGCGGCTTGTGGCAATTGGTTAGATTGTGCCAAAATTGACGTACCTGCTTGTTGTAATATTTGGTTCTTAGTCATCACGGCTGTTTCAACTGCAAAATCAGTATCTTGTATACGGCTACGTGATGCAGAAACGTTTTCTGAGATGTTAGATAAGTTACTCAAAGTATGACTAAAACGGTTTTGCACGGCACCTAAATCAGCACGGTCACCATCAATAGAGGCAAGTGCAGCATCGATTACCGCTATCGCACTTTGTGAACTGCCTTGTGTTGACAAATCAACATCTGACACCTTGCTTAAAGACGAGTTAGTTGCTGTAGAAAAAGTTCCGCCACCAGCAACACTAAAACTACCGCTAGACGTAAGGTTTATTGATGAATCTTTAACTATACCACCAGCTTGTGCAGCGGTGCCATCTAGCGCAAGAGTGTTAGTAGCACCACCAACAATATGAATACCTGCAACACCTGATGCATTGAGTGTAAGTGTACCAGTACCTGAATCAACCGTTGCATCATAGCCAGACTTGCCTAAGTCTGATGCCAACGAAGTTAAACTACCATTGTAATCAGCTAAGTCATAAGTGTCAGTACCGACAGTCAAGGTACCTGTGTCAGCTGAAGTAAATGCGGTTAGCGCTGCCGTTACTGTTGTTTCCGCCTTAACGCCCGTAGTGAAACCATTGATAGCGTTAGTTAGGGCTTGAGCATCTGCACTGCCTGAAAGATCTTGTGCACCTGAGGTACCAAGATTACCTGATATATTAACAGCGCCAGCACCTGTAGCTCCATTAAACCCTGTTCCGGCTGTTGCACCAATGCCATATATTGTACCAGCATCAATTAAAGAATCTTGACCAATAGCGTCTGATGATATATCACCAAGAGAAAGCGAAATAGTTTCATTTGCATTTGAACCTACTTGGAAAGAACGAGTACCGAAATCACCATTAAGCAATTGTTGACCACCAAAAGCCGTAGTATCGGCGATACGAGTTAGCTCTTCTTGTAAAGCTGATACTTCTTTTTGTATCGCGCCTCTATCTTCACTTGAGTTAGAGCCGTTAGCTGATTGTAATGCTAATTCACGCATACGTTGTAGTATGTTGGTTGATTCTTGCATTGCACCTTCAGCAGTTTGTGCCATTGAAATGCCGTCGTTAGCATTACGTTGTGCAACACCTAAACCATTAATTTGTGATGTTAAACGGTTTGCAATTTGTAGACCCGCTGCATCATCTTTTGCGCTATTAATACGCATACCTGATGATAAACGTTGCATTGAAGTAGCTAAATTTTCACTTGATTTATTCAAGTTACGTTGAGCATTTAATGATGATGTATTTGTTATTACTGATAAAGCCATGATGAAACTCCTAAGTACAAAATAATATGTGGTTAATTTTAAACTTCGGAGCATTAATTTTATTGATTAGGCTCCGTGCTAATTACTTTAACGGCAGCCCATAAGATAACTTTAATGTTTTTATATAAAAAAACTAACTCACTAATAATTAAGAAAAATAAACGCCTTCCACTTGATTTTATAAGCTTAAAAACACGTTTAATTTAAAATAATTAATATATTTTGGGTATAACTAGGTATTAATAGACGATTACTTTAGAGATAGATGTAGAGATAGGAGGAAATATAAAAGCTCTCAAAATGCAGACAAAAAAAACCATCACTACAAGTGATGGTTGATATCTAAACATACGAGTTCGCTTTACTAGCCACCCAGTAGGCTCAATGCTGCCTGTGGCACTTGGTTAGCTTGGGCTAAAATTGAGGTCCCTGCTTGTTGCAATATTTGATTCTTCGTCATGTGTGCAGTTTCTACAGCAAAATCTGTGTCTTGAATTCGACTTCGTGATGCTGATACATTTTCCTGAATGTTAGCTAAGTTACTAATGGTATGACTAAAGCGGTTTTGTATCGCACCTAAACCCGCGCGACTTTCATCAATTGCGGCAAGTGCGGCATCAATAACAGTAATGGAATCTTGTGCCCCTGATTGTGTTTTTAAGTTTACATCCGACACTTTATCTAATGTAGAGTTACCTGCTGTGACAACTTCACCAGATGCTCCAACACTAAAGCTGTCACTGGCGGTTAGATTTATTTGTGCATCTACAACAGCACCAGCACCCTGAGCAGTCGCACCATTTAATGTGGCTGTATTAGTACCACCACCAACAATCATAACCCCCGCTACACCTGTTTCATTAATAACAATTGAATTAGACGTTGAGTTATACGTGGCATTAATACCAGACTTACCTAAATCGGCAGCTAATTCAGAAGAACTACCACTGTATTGGGCTAAATCAAAAGTCTTAGTTCCAACCGTTAATGTACCCGTATCTGCTGAGCTAAACGACGCTATTGTTGCGCTAACACTGGTTTCTGCTTTTATACCTGTAGCTGCGGTATTGATTAACTCAGCCGTTTCTTGCGCATTTTTTAACGATAGATCCACCGTGCTATTGCTTAGTGGTCCTGATAAAACTACCGCATTAGAGGCTGCTGTTGAAGCTGAAAATGCTAATCCTGCATTTACAACATTATCAAAAACGCTACCACCACCACTTACCGCATGTTCGCCAATAGCGTCTGAAGATATATTATTTAGCGAAAGCGAGATAGTTTCATTAGCATTTGCACCTACTTGGAAGGCTTTAGTACCAAAATTACCATCTAGTAGCTTTTGCCCACCAAAAGAAGTTGTCTCAGAAATACGCGTTAGCTCTGTTTGTAAGGCGGCGACTTCTTTTTGCAATGCAGCACGGTCTTCATCACTATTAGAACCGTTAGCCGATTGCAATGCTAGGTCACGCATACGTTGCAATATATTTGTAGACTCTTGCATCGCGCCTTCGGCAGTTTGCGCCATTGAAATACCGTCGTTGGCATTACGTTGAGCGACACCTAAACCATTAATTTGAGAGGTTAAGCGATTTGAAATTTGCAAACCTGCTGCGTCATCTTTGGCACTATTTATACGCATACCTGATGATAAACGTTGCATTGAAGTTGCTAACCCTTCACCAGATTTAGTCAAGTTACGTTGAGCATTCAATGATGCCATGTTAGTTACTACTGATAAGGCCATGATAGACTCCTAGTAATTAAATTATATTTAACATTGTTATGCGTTAGGTGGTTTGCTTTATGTATTCAAACTTCCAACACTATTTGTTTCAGCCCGTATTCATATTTGCGAATTCATTACTAAAACAACTTATGCAATGCAATTGGGCTACATTGGCCTTAACAGCCAGTTTGTGCGATTAAAGGTTTATCACCTCAAAGCGCCAGTTTTCTGTTTCCTGACTAGATAAAAGCAACATCTGTACCAAAATTAACCAATTTGTTTAAATTACTAAATATAAAACGTAATTAGCTTGTTGCTGTTATCTAATATAATTAAATAAATTCAACCCCTGCACTTGCGTAAAGGTCTGCTGCGCCGCTTGTAGCGCTACTTTAGATTGTTCAAAGGTCGATATAGCTGCTGCAACATCAAGGTCTTCAATTGACGAACGTCCAGACGCCAAATACAACTCAGTATCTAAATGATTACTTTTTTGACGATCGATAACCTGTAAGTTAATACCTGACTCTGCTCGGCGAGACGTGAGGTGATTCATAGAATCGCTTAATTGTTCAAGAATTTGATTAAAATCAACCTGAACTTGCGGGTCATCACCGCCACTGTCCTTGTTATTAATCCAATCAATAGCTGACTTTATCGTGTCAAAAACACCAATATTTTGTTCCGGGGTTAATGTAAAGCTATCTCCCGGCAATGGATTGCCGCTTAATTTAACCTCAATACCATTAAAGGCAATGGTTTGCCCTGCTGCGTAGCCGGTAATATTAGTTACATTGCCAGCACCGTCTGTAACCGTTAAGTCAGAGGCTGTAGTGAAGTTAATCGTAAAGTCTGCAGGGTTTGCTGATCTATCATAATTACTTGGATCTGCGACTACGGCGCTTTCAACACCTAAACCTGAGGTATTGATATTATAAATAGCCGAAAAGTCACCAATAGCGTTTGGCACTTTTTCGAAAACTTTTTCACCACTTTGATTAGTCGCAATAGAAACGTTTTTTGCTATTTGTAGCTCCCTAACACCATTATCGGCACGATAGGTCACTGAATTATCAGCCTGTAATACAAATGGTGCATCATCTATTTGATAACCAGCAAAAGCATAACTGCCTGATTCATCTTTAGTGTTAGCAATGTCTAGGATTTGTTGTAAAGCCTGACTCGCTTGCTGACCGATTGATGCAAGGTCATCTGCTGAATACACACCATTGTTGGCTTGTAGCATTAAATCTCTTAATTCATTCATAATATCTTCAGCATTGGATAGCGAAGTATCAATTAAACTGTTGTGATTTTCTGCTTGGATAATATTACGTTGGTATTTATCAATATTGGCCAGGTCATTTTTATAACCGGCTAGTGTGCCATAAGCTACGGCATCATCTTTAGCGGTAACAACGCGTTTACCTGTGGAAATATGACTAACCTGCTCGTTAAGACTCGATTGTTGGCTAGACATCTGCTTGCTACTTTGCATATAAAATTGTGCTGTTGAAACGCGCATAATAACTCCTATCTAGAGACCGCTAATAAGGTATCGAATATGGTATTTGCCACTGAAATTATCTGTGACGACGCTTGGTAAGCTTGCTGGTATTTCAGTAAGTTCGCCGCTTCTTCATCAAGGTTTACCCCTGAATTAGATTGATTACGGTTATAGGCTTGAGTAAATAATGCCTGCGCAGTATCAGCAACGAGTTCAGCGGTGCTTGCATTCGAGCCAACTTCAGCTGTTGCCGAAGCTAATGCTTGGTTAAATGTTTGTTTACCACCGCCAAGAATTTGCTGCTCTTGTGTGCTGGCCATTAAATTGGCATTAGTGGCGTTACCTGAGCCGAAAGCATCTGAGATAGTAAATTTTTCGCGCGCTAAAGTGCCTTGCCCAACAGGTAAACCCGCTATTTCAATTTGAAATGCAGGCGTAGCTGGTGATGGCGGCATATCAATAACCGCAGAGGCTCCTGCTGCGAAAGTACCAGTGGCTAAAGTTAGCGCAGGTGGTGGATTAGCAGCATCATAAACTCGATATTCAAATATTCCTGTCGGTGTTTGAGGTGCAGGCAGTGGTGGCGGTGCTGTTTCATAAACATCAACAACTATATTGGCATTGGTGCCATCAGTGTATGAGCGAGCGACTTCCGGATCAGCCACATTTATAATACTGACAGAGCCATTACTGACATTATTTTCATCTGCTTCTACCCCAATCGCCGAACTAGCGGCTATCGATTTAGGATCAGTTAGCGTTACCTTCATTAATGCTGCGCTATTTTCTGTTGGTCGCAGGGTAAAGCGATCATCAGTACTTGGCGTGCCTGAGTTAACCTTAAACTCAAAACCATAATCTGTTGGATAAACACCAGGAGACGAAGCAACTAATGTTGTCGTCGAACCGTTTTGAGCATTCGTCATGATGTAGTCTGTACCATCATATTTAATGGTAAAATCATTCGCTGGCACTAAAGAAACATCGGTTATATTAATGCCAGCCTGCACAGTACCTGTATTTTTTGACGATGCTAAAACCCGTGAATTTTGTAGATTGGTGGCATTGATATCAGTAAAAATATCTAAACCCTGTTTAGCATTTAAATCCAAACCTTTAGCTTGTGATTGATTTAATGTTTCTGAAACGGCCATAGCTAAAAGATTAAGCTCGCTGCGCGCTTTTGCCACATGTTCATCACGGTATTCAATTTTAGCGGCAATAGCACCGCCGAGTTTAGATGCATCGAGTGCGACTTTACCGTTACGGCTATTTAGCTGTAATTTAGTTTGTAATGCATCAGGGTCGCCCGCTTCCACACTCACCGTTAAAGGCGTAATACCGGCGACCAGCGTTGCGCCATTGCCGATCATCACGGTCATTACGCCATGCGTATCTTCAATGGTATGAACCGAGGTATATTCACCCAGTTGATTAACCAATTGATCACGTTTATCTAATAAATCATTCGGTTGGCCGGTGAGGTTTAAATCTTTATTCTGTAATATTTGTTCATTGATTTTCGCTAAGTCGAGTGAGATTTGCGAAATTTTACTCGCCATTTGCTCTATTTCACCGTTAGTCGACTTTTCAAGTTGGTCTAAATTATAATTTAAACTGTTAAAATCTTTTGCGAGTACGTTAGCTTGGCTAAGGGCAATATTTCGTAAGCCAAGGTCATTTGGATTGTCGGCTATGCCGTTAACTGCTTGATAAAAACGATCAATAGCGCCACCAATAGCTTCGCTGGAGAATGACATTATTTCGTTTAATTGGTTAAGGTCTAAACTAATAGAATCAGCATTACCCAAGTTACTTTTATTGAGTAATTGTTCTTTATAAGAAAATTGATCGTAGAGGCGTGTTATGTCTTGAACATAAGTACCAGAGCCAACAAAATTACCACCGTTATAATTTCCAACCGCTGAACCCTGCTCTGTACGCTGACGGGTGTAGCCTTCGGTATTAACGTTAGCAATGTTATGTCCTGTAGTCGCTAACTGTTGCTGCGCGGACAGTAAACCACTTACACCAGTTTGATACAGATTAATCGACATGACCTAAACTCCTACAGTAACCTTAATTTCAACAGCGAAATTATCGGTAGTCTTATTTATTTAATAAGCCAGTTACTGTCCGAAGTGTCCCCATTATCTTTTTAGCGTAATTTGGGTCGGTAGCATAACCAGCACTCTGTAGGTTATGCAAAAATTGCTCCACATCTGTAGATTTTTCTAATGCGCCTTGGTAGCGCTCACTTTGGGTAAGTAAATTCACGTAGTCATTAACACTTTGACCGATAGACTCGTAGACCCTGAAAGGCTCACGTTTCTTCACCATAGCGCCATCTTCAAACTCTAAGGTTTCTTTATGTGTTTTCTCGCCAGCCCAACGGCTATCAGCTTTAATATTAAATAAATTATTCGAGCTTTCACCTGAATCGGTTTTAATTATTTTTTGCCCCCAGCCTGTTTCTAGTGCGGCTTGGGCTATAACCACTTCAAATGGTACATTAATTTTCTCTTGTACACGTTTAGCATCAGCGGTTAAGGCACTAACAAAATCTTTGGGTTCTTTAAATGTAGGGGTTTGCAGCATGTTCGCCGCTTGGGCTGCAATTGAGCCATTTGTTTGACGATCTTTGTTAGGATCCTGCTGCATTGACGAGTCTTTGACTAAACTTATCGTGTTTACCAATGAAGGTTCGCTAATACGTACACTGCCGCGGCTATCAAGGTTACCGTCACTGCGTAATATTGTATGAGGCGTAAAGTTTTCACTGTCGCCACCAAGTTGGCGAACGATTAACGGTGCAAGACCTAAAGCGCCATTATTAGAAAGCTCGAGCGACATTTGTTGATCATGCATGTCACGATAAAATTTGGTTGACTCAGAGTTCAACGGGCTGTCTGCCTCTAACACGGCTTGCGCTTTACGCATGCTTTTCATCAGCATTTGCATAAAAATAGCTTCAAACTGTTTAGCCGCTTGTTCGAGGGCATCTTTTTTACTTGCTTTATCACCCGATTTCGCATCTTGGCGAATCGAGTTTAAACCATTAACGTCTAAAAAGTTTTGTGCATCTGCAATACGAGTTGTCATCGGTATTAGCCCCTATTGATCATTAAATAATGATCAAATTCCCACGTAATGCGCCCGCTTGATCTAAGGCTTCTAATATCGCCATAACATCGCCAGGACCTGCGCCAACTTGGTTGATAGCTCGCACTAAGGCGTCTAATGTCACGCCTGGGTCAAATACGAACATACGTGAGTCGTCTTGGTTCACATCGATAATGGATTGATTCGTCGCCACCGTTTCGCCCGCTGCGAATGCATTAGGTTGTGAAACAGCTTCAACTTCATTAATCGTTACAGTGATACCGCCATGCGTTATCGCTGCTGGCAACAGACGAACATCAGCACCAATAACGATGGTACCGGTACGCGAATTTACAATGATTTTTGCTGATGGTGTGCCTGGTTCAAACTCTAAATTTTCTAAGGTTGCCAAAAAGCTAACACGATCTGCGGCATCTCTAGGGGCTGTAACTTGCACTGATGCGGCATCAATTGCGCGTGCAGAACCAGAAATCAAGTTGTTAATGGTGTCTGAAAGACGTTTGGCCGTAGTAAAGTCAGCATTATGAAGATTGAAGGTAATATGGTCACCAGAGGTAAAAGGCGATAATACTTCTCGCTCAACCATGGCACCATTGGCAATACGACCTACCGTTGGGGTGTTGGCAATAACTTTTGAGCCATCTAACCCTTCAGCACCTAAGCCACTGACAATTAAACTGCCTTGTGCAACCGCATAAGCATTGCCGTCTAGTCCCATTAAAATAGTTTGTATTAACGTACCACCACGTAAACTTTGCGCACTGCCCATTGATGACACCGTGACGTCAATTTTTTGCCCTGGTTTTGAAAATGCTGGTAATTCAGCATGCACAGCCACGGCAGCAACATTCTTGATTTTCGGCTTTAAGTTCGTTGGCATTTTAATACCAAAGTTACTCAACATGGTTTTAAAGCTTTGCTCGGTAAATGGGCTTTGCTCGCCTGTACCCGGCAAACCTACAACCAAACCATAACCGATTAATTGGTTACTGCGCACACCAGCAACGTCAGCCAAATCTTTAATGCGTTGGGCACTCGCCTCTGGCAAAAAAAGCATGGAGATTAAACAAGCGAAGCTAACTAAATATTTTTTCATTATATTATCCTACTAAAGAGGCCACCATGAACTATTGAAAAACTTCGACAACCAGCCTTGCTCTTGCACGTCAGCGAAGGTGCCCGTTCCGGCATATTCAATACGAGCGTTAGCTACTTTACTGGAGGTAACCGTGTTATCTGAGCTGATGTCTTGCGAGCGAACTATGCCTGTTAAGCGAATATATTCATCACCATTATTTAATGACATCCACTTTTCGCCACGGATCATCAAATTACCATTGGGAAGCACTCTTAAAACATGAACAGAAATATTGCCGGCTAAGCTATTGCTCTGATCCGCTTTTGAGTCACCTTTAAAATTTGACGTTTGGTCATAACCAAATTGTAATGCCTTGTTATTGAAGTTTATCGCCGCGCCACCAATACCCGTAATTGGACTCATTGATGCGCCATTGTCTTTCTTCAACTCAGTTTTTGCATTTTTATTGGCTTGTGTACTTTCACTTAAAATTACTGAAATAATATCGCCAACACGATGCGCTTTAGAATCTGAATAGATGTTATTGACATAGTTGACGTTAAAAAGTGAGCCTGTTGGTACTAAAGGTACATCTTCCATTTCCGGCAAAATAGGTGCAAAGTCAGGATCATTAGGCATTGTTTTTGCCTGTTCAACACTGGCACAGCCAGTAAACAGTAATGTAACTATGCTCACCGTAACTAAGGTGCTTAAAAATGACTGTTTTTTGCCTTTCATGAACCTTTCCTCAATTCTATAGCTGCTGATTAATGTAGCTAAGCATTTGGTCAACTGCTGAAATAACTTTCGAGTTCATTTCATAAACTCGCTGACTTTCAATCAGGTTAACTAACTCTTCTGTAGTATTAACATTGGAGGTTTCTAGCGCACCTTGCACTAATAGGCCGTAACCTTCTAAACCCGGAACACCTTCTTGTGGCGCACCACTGACTGACGTTTCAACGTATAAGTTTTGCCCAATTGGCTCTAAACCGGTTGGGTTAATAAAGTTAACGGTATTAATTTGTCCAACCACGGCTGGTTCAGCTTGGCCTTGCAAAGTGACAGAAACTTCACCGTCTTGTGAAACGATGATACTTAATGCATCTTCAGGCACGGTGACTTGCGGTTGTAATAAATAACCTGCGCCCGGCGTAACTACGTTCCCTTCTTCGTCCATGGTAAATTGGCCGTTGCGAGAATAAGCAGACGAGCCGTCAGGCATTAAAATTTCAAACATACCTTCGCCTTGAATCATCAGATCCAATGCATTATCAGTATTAAGCATGTCACCTTGGGTATGAATTTTTTGTGTTGCCACCACTTTGGTACCCGCACCTAACATTAACCCTGACGGCATTTCAGTATCTTGCGCTGAACGACCACCTGGTTGGTTAATATTTTGATAAAGTAAGTCTTCAAATACCGCGCGGCTCTTTTTAAAACCAATAGTACTGGCGTTCGCCAAGTTGTTAGATATAACCGCAATTTCTTTAGTTTGCGCATCTAAGCCTGTTTTACTAATCCATAATGCTGGGTTCATACATCACCTCAAAAATTTATTTAGAACGCTCGTAATAATGAAGCTGCACTTGAATCAATTTCTTCGGCAGTTTTCATCATTTTTAACTGCATTTCAAATTGACGCTGCAGCGCGATCATATCGGTCATTTCACTGATAGGGTTTACGTTACTTGATTCTAATGAGCCACTCGCGACTTTTACCGTAATATCAGCCGGCTCATTATTGCCGTCTTTACGACGAAATAGGCCATCATTGCCTTTTTCTAGCAAGCGATTGTCTGGGTTAACAAATTTAATTCTGCCCACTTCTTCTTGAACATTACTCGGCGCACCTTCAGGCTGAACCATGATGGTACCGTCAGCAGAAATATTAAGTTTACTAATGGGTAATGGTAAGAAAATGGGTCCTCTGTCGCCAATAACGAGATCACCTCTTGATGTTTCAAGTGCCCCATTATCGCTTAATTTCAACTGACCATTACGGGTATAAGCTTCACTACCATCTTCAGTTTGCACTGTCAGCCAACCTTCGCCTTGAATCGCGAGGTCAAGATCACGTCCAGTACTTAATAAAGCACCACTGTCAAAGTTTTGGCCTGCACGTTCGGTCATTGAAAACACCCGAGACGGTAAGCCTTCACCGAAAGCTTGCATTGCTCTAGCATTGGCTAAATCAGCTTTAAAGCCTGTAGTTTTGGCGTTAGCGAGGTTATTAGCAGTGACTGATAAGGCTTGCATGTTTTGCTTCGCGCCACTCATGGCGATATACAGCATCTTATCCATAATGAAATTCACCCATAATATTAATCATATTTGATGTGTTGCAAATAAAGTGCCAGAAAGTTAAGAAGGGCATGTTACATATAAGTTGAATGGGGTTTTGTTGCTCGTATTTAAGTCAAAAAAATACGCTATAAGAATAAATAAACTATTAAATCAGAATGATGGGCTAAAGCCCAACCTACAAATAACACACCTAAATACAGGTTAGATATTGATCATTGTAGGTCGGCATTTATGCCGTCAAATGTATAAAAATGTGATACAAAATTTGAAACCTAAATATGGCTAGGAGCGGCGACGTACATGGGTGTCAGTCATTAGAGTGATGCTGGAGAATGATGGGCTGAAGCCCATCCTACAAATAACACACCTAAATAAAGCTTAGATATTGATCATTGTAGGTCGGCATTTATGCCGTCAAATGTATAAAAATGTGATACAAAATTTGAAACCTAAATATGGCTAGGAGCGTCGACGTACATGGATGTCAGTCATTAGAGTAATGCTGGAGAATGATGGGCTGAAGCCCAACCTACAAATAACACACCTAAATAAAGGTTAGATATTGATCATTGTAGGTCGGCATTTATGCCGTCAAAAGTATAAAAATGTGATACAAAATTTGAATCCTAAATATGGCTAGGAGCATCGACGTACAGGATGTCAGTTATTAGAGTGATGCTGGAGAATGATGGGCTGAGCCCAACCTACAAATAACACACCTAAATAAAGGTTAGATACTGATCATTGTAGGTCGGCATTTATGCCGTCAAAAGTATAAAAATGTGAAACCTAAATATGGCTAGGAGCGTCGACATACATGGATGTCAGTCATTAGAGTAATGCTGGAGAATGATGGGCTAAAGCCCAACCTACAAATAACACACCTAAATAAAGGTTAGATATTGATCATTGTAGGTCGGCATTTATGCCGTCAAAAATATTAAAATGTGATACAAAATGTGAATCCTAAATATGGCTAGGAGCTTCGACGTACATGGATGATAGTCATTAGAGTAATGCTGGAGAATGATGGCCTGAAGCCCAACCTACAAATAACACACCTAAATACAGCTTAGATATTGATCATTGTAGGTCGGCATTTATGCCGTCAAAAATATTAAAATGTGAAACCTAAATATGGCTAGGAGCGTCGACATACATGGATGTCAGTCATTAGAGTAATGCTGGAGAATGATGGGCTAAAGCCCAACCTACAAATAACACACCTAAATAAAGGTTAGATATTGATCATTGTAGGTCGGCATTTATGCCGTCAAAAATATTAAAATGTGATACAAAATGTGAATCCTAAATATGGCTAGGAGCTTCGACGTACATGGATGATAGTCATTAGAGTAATGCTGGAGAATGATGGCCTGAAGCCCAACCTACAAATAACACACCTAAATACAGCTTAGATATTGATCATTGTAGGTCGGCATTTATGCCGTCAAAAATATTAAAATGTGAAACCTAAATATGGCTAGGAGCGTCGACATACATGGATGTCAGTCATTAGAGTAATGCTGGAGAATGATGGGCTAAAGCCCAACCTACAAATAACACACCTAAATAAAGGTTAGATATTGATCATTGTAGGTCGGCATTTATGCCGTCAAAAATATTAAAATGTGATACAAAATTTGAAACCTAAATATGGCTAGGAACGGCCATGTGATCGCAGCATACCGTTCTTCCTGAACATCGCTGCTATTTCACATCCATGTGATCGCAGCATACCGTTCTTCCTGAACATCGCTGCTATTTCACATCCATGTGATCGCAGCATACCGTTCTTCCTGAACATCGCTGCTATTTCACATCCATGTGATCGCAGCATACCGTTCTTCCTGAACATAAAAAAGCCAGATATCACTATTTGATTATCTGGCTTTAAAACTTTCGGACTAACTTATTAATCCTTAAACTTTATACAATTATCGTCTATTTAAATTAACGAATTTGTAGAATAGTTTGGTTTAGCTGATTATCTACTTCAAGTGCACGAGAGTTCGCTTGGAAGTTTCGTTGAGCAGAGATTAAATCAATCAACTCTGACGTTAAGTTAACGTTAGATTGCTCTAAAGCTGAAGAGTTGATCGTACCAAAAGTACCAGAGCCACCCTCACCTGCTAACGCTTCACCAGAAGTTATACTCTCTTTCCAAGCGGTATTACCCACCTGTTTTAAGCCTTGTTCATTGGCAAAGTTTACCATAGCAATTCTAGATAATGGTTCTGATGTACCATTACTGTATGTGGCTCTTACCAAACCATCAGTACCAATATCGATACCGGTTAATCGACCAACAGCTAAACCATCTTGTTGTAAAGAGGTCACTTCAAAGTTAGAAGCAAACTGTGTTGGCTCATTTGGATTCGGGCCTAAGGGATCTAAGTTAAAATCAATTTGAATTGTTTGTGAAGTATCTGCACCATTAGGTAAATGATTACTAAAATCTGAAGTAATAATGCCACCATTAGCAGCCGTCGGAATTTGAGATTGAAAGTCACCAGATGAGTCGAAAACTAATCTCGCACCAGTTAAACCACCGCCTGTAGATAATGGACCTGAGATATTACCTCCAACCGGGTTAGTTCCACCACCTGCCGGGTCTTCAAGATCAATAGGCTTGCCATCAACAGAGGCAAAAAGCATCCACTCATTTGGGTTAACACTCGGGTCATCTTTAATGAAGTAATAAGTCATAATATGACTATCGCCTAATGAATCAAATATGGTTACCGATGTTGAATGATTAAATGTTAATGGATCTTCAGGGTCAAAATTACCTGGCGCTGAAGATATAAAAGAATCACCCGCGGGTAAATTCATTCTTATATCAACTTCTGAAGATTTTTGAGGAGCACCTGAAGCCGTTGGTATACGAATAGGCTCTGCCGTACTTAAACTGACTGAAGCTGAGGTACCGTCGGCATTCACGGGGAAACCTAACAAATGCCCACCTTGAGAATTAACAATAAAATTGTCTTGGTTCAGTTTAAACTGACCGGCGCGGGTATATGAGGTTTCTAAGCTATTTAACTCTGGTACCGTGGCAAAAAAACCATTGCCAGTGATCGCCAAATCTAACGAGTTATTAGTAAACTTGATGCTACCTTGTGAAAATTGTTGTGCAACTTCTGCCGTCAAAACACCGTCACCGACTTTAGTTTTGCTGGAAGATAAAAGCGAAGCCGCATAAACATCAACGAATTCGGCACGTGATTCTTTAAAGCCGGTGGTGTTGACATTGGCTATGTTGTTGGATGTTACATCCAAATCTTTCTGAGCTGCGTTTAATCCGCTCAACGCTACATTAAATGACATAATTTCACCTCATATAAAAAACTGTTTGCTTAACCTTGAGAAACTTCTACTACGTCAGAAAGTTTCATGGTGCTGCCACCATTAAGGTTTAATAAAATACTTCCACCGCTACCGGCCAAAGTGACGCTGTCGACTTTACGATAAGTCATCGCTTGTAATTCTGATGCATTGCCTTCAACTAAGCCGGCAACACGAAAACGATAGGCACCTTCAGGCGCTGGTTCACCATTGGAGCCTTGTCCGTCCCAAGTGAAGGTAAATTCACCCGAGGCTACATTACCCACTGGTACGGTTTGAATAATTTCACCGGCAACGTTTTCTACGTAAATATTGACATTACTTGCCGGTTGGTCAGTCACTAACTTACCTTTTACCGATTGACCTTCTTCCATACCGAAAACGTTATCTTCAACGAGTACACTACGACCAACAAGTGATGAAGCTTGCAAGGCCTGACTTGACGACATTGAAGCGGCAAAACTGGTAAATTGATCGTTTAACTTTGTTACGCCATCTGTGGTCGAGAAAGCGGTCATTTGAGATATCATCTCATTGTTTTCAACCGGCTTAGTCGGGTCTTGATTCGAAAGTTCTTGAGTTAGCAACGCGAAAAAATCTGCTTGTGTTAGCATTCCCCGATTCTCTTCAGCCTCAGGAGTGTTGTTCTCCTGTTGCCAGCGAATATTGTCTAATGGGCTAGAGCCAGATACAGTTTCCATGTTAATTCCTATTTAACCTTAGCGTTGACCAAGTGTCAGCGTTTTAGTCAGCATACTTTTTGCTGACTCCGCTATTTGCACATTGGTTTGATATGAACGAGAAGCAGAAATCATGTTAGTCATTTCTTCAATAACATTTACGTTCGGTTTGTAAATATAGCCCTCACCGTCGGCCATTGGATGGTCGGGGGCATATTCAATATTAAGCGGTTTGTTACTTTCAACAACACCCAGTACCTGAACACCAACCGACTCATTTTGTCCACCGGCAGCTTTTTGCATCTCAGCGGCAAAAACTGGATGGCGTGCACGATAGGTTTGATCGATACTACTGCTAACACTATCAGCGTTTGCAATATTACTAGCCGTAGTATTTAAGCGGACAGACTGTGCGCTCATACCCGAACCAGATATAGAAAATACATTAAATAGGCTCATTTTTATTGCCCTCCAGTGATGGCTTTTCTCAAGCCTTTTATGCTTCCGTTAAGAAATTGTAGGCTTGCTTGATATTGCATAGAGTTTTCTAGATACAAGTTTCGTTCCACTTGTACATCTACACTGTTACCGTCACCCGTATCGGCTTGATCTGGTACGCGAAAACCCACGCCGTTATTGAGCTCCATACGAACATCGAAATGTTTTTCATTGGTACGAGTCATTCCTGTTTGTTGCTTTGAGGATGCTTGTTCTAATGCGGCTTTGAAGTCCATTCCTTTGGCTTTGTAGCCGGGTGTATCGGCATTGGCAATATTGCCGGCAATGAGCTCCGCACGTTGTGCACGAATCTGTAGGCTTTGTGGGTAAATGCCAAATGCTTTTTCAAAACTAATAGCCATAAAAAAATACCTCCGTATGAATGAAGGTATTTATTCAAGATTTATGCCAGAGATTTAGAGAGTGGCTATTTTTTTTGGTAAACAATACCAGGACTACAACGGATCATATTAAAATCTTGGCTGATACCTGAAAGTGATTCTGAGGCTCCAAGAAATAAATAACGGTCTTTATTTAGGGTACCGTGTATTTGAGAAATTATTTTTGATTTTAGCTCAGGAGAGAAGTAAATCAATACGTTACGACAGAAAACCAAATCAAACCTTCCCATTAAACTATAACTATTTAACAAGTTAAGTTGGCGAAAACTGACCATATTTTTAATAAAGTCTTTCACCTTTAGCATGCCGTTATCACTGACTTCAAAGAACTGTTTTCTTCGTTCGAGAGATAAGCCTCTTGATAATGCTAAACTGTCGTAATGCGCGTTTTTACAATGTTCTAACATGGTATTAGAGATATCAGTGCCAATAATTTGAACACCCCCAGGAAATGCGCCTGGGTTACTTTGTTGATATTCATAAATCGCCATGGCAATTGAATAAGGCTCTTGCCCGGATGAACTTGCCGCTGACCAAATTTTTAGCTGTGTTCGCTGGCCTTTAAATTCAGGCAGTATACGTTTTTTCAAAAGCTCGAAGGGATATTCATCGCGAAACCATAACGTTTCGTTAGTGGTCATGGCGTCAATAACTGCCGCCCGCAGTTGCCGCTTTAAGGGGTTAAGCGTTTGGGTTATTAAATCAGTCAACGACACAATATCAAATTTCGCCATCAATGGTGCCAAACGACTTTTCACTAGATACTGTTTACTTTCACCTAAAACAATACCGCATTGCTGCTCTAGGAATATTCTAAACTGATGATAACTTTTATCATCGAGTTGCTTAGTTAACACTAGCTATAATCCACCTTATTTAAATATTGCAAAAAAAAGTTAAGAAACTTCATCATGCTTCAACCACTTTTTGACTGCAGTAGCTAACTCATCGGGATGAAATTTAGGAATAAAATCGTCAGCTCCCACTTTCTTTACCATGGCATTATTGAAAACACCACTGAGTGAAGTATGCAAAATAACCGGCATATTCTTCATACGTTCATTGTGCTTAATTTCTGCGGTTAGCGTATAGCCATCCATTTCTGGCATTTCAATATCAGAAATCAACAATGCAACCTTTTCGGTAATACTATGTTGACATCCGTCAGCAATTGTCTGTAATTGGTCAAGCGCATCTTGACCGTTTTTAGCCAACAGCATAGTTATACCCAAGGCTTCAAGGGCACGCTTAACTTGATTGCGGGCTACGGTTGAGTCATCCGCGATCATAATTACTCGCTCGCCAATTTTTTCGCCAACCGATGCGTCGGCAATCCCTGCGCTTAATTCCGTTGAAATTGGGCTAATTTCATTGAGAATTTTTTCAACATCAAGAATTGAGACCATTTCATTGTCAATTTCTGTAACAGCTGTGAGGTAGCTTGATTTGCCAGTACCTTCTGGTGGTGGCATCATGTCTTTCCAACTCAGTGTTACAATGCGTTCAACACCGGCAACAAGAAATCCCTGCACGCTTCGATTATACTCAGCAATGATGACAAAGCTGCTTTCTGTTTGTACAATATCAGGGCCACCAGTAGCTTTACTTAAATCAATAACAGAAATAGTTTGGCCACGAATATGAGCGACACCTTTAATGAACTTATCTTGCTTGGGTAATACAGTCAACTTAGGACAAGGCATCACTTCACGTACTTTAAAAACGTTAATACCAAAGCGCTGCCTGCCAATAAGTTTAAACAACAACAACTCCAATCTATTTTGTCCAACTAATTGGGTGCGCTGATTCACTGAGTCTAATATACCTGTCATAAAAAACCTCTTAGGTATGCCAATATATATATAACAAAGGCACGATTCTTGATTGTATCCTATTTAAACGACAATCATTTAAACGAAAACGTAAATATTTTGACGTTATTCGTGTGAAATTGTATTTAGTTAAACTGAATTAAGTTTAGACGAGTATTTTTATTTCCCTAGCTGTAAGATAAAAAATCATGAGAAAATTAAAGATATTAGTAAGAATAACCCTTATTTACTTAGCCATAGTTAATCATGGCTCTGCAATGACATTTGATCGTGATTATCTCTATAATTTCATCAAAAACCATGTCGAAAATAACGTCAGTCTGCCTGAACGGGGAAAGTTAAAAGTCGATGTAGCGGAAATAGATCCTCGCATTACATTACATCCTTGTCTATCACCGTTAACGGCAAATATACCTGAAAACCATAACGGTAGAAACGTAAATGTTAAAATTGTTTGTCCTGACGAAGAATCTTGGCAGTTATTTATTCCGGTAAAAATTCAAACAATTGTTCCTGTCTTAGTAACGCAAATGCGCATAAATAAAGGCACCTTACTCAATAACGATAATATCGAAATTATATTTAAAGATAGTAGTCAAATAAGGGGGACTGTACTTACTGACCCAAACATAGTGACTGGTGCTCGAACAAAAAGAAACTTATCTCAAGGCAGTACAATCACCAACAAAAACACCTGTTTTGTTTGTAAAGGTGAGCCCGTAAACATTATCGCTAAATCTGATAATTTTGAAATAAAATCTTTTGGTATTGCTTTAGATGACGGGAGTTTAGGCGAAATAATATCAGTTCGAAATAAGAAATCTGGCCGCGTAATTCAAGGGCAAGTTAACGCTATTAACCAAGTGGTAATTAATTTATAATAATTGCTTAAGTTTTCTGCTGTTTTGCCGATAAAAGGTTAGAAACCAATAACTGTTGTAAGTAGGATACAATAATGGCTATTAATATCAATAACTTGAATAATACCAATCAAGTAAAACAAAAAGTTGAACAACAAGTTCAAACCAAACAGCAAGTTAGCGAAAGTGCAAATGCCTCGCAACAAGCTAAATTAGCACCTCGTGATTCGGTATCAATTACCCCGCAAGCAAAACAAATGACCGAGTTACAGAAAAAGGCGGCAGATGCGCCAGTGCTTAACCAGAAAAAAATTGCTGAATTAAAAAGTGCAATTGCCTCTGGTGATTATAAAATCAATCCTGAAAAATTAGCCGCAAGTATTGCTAATTTTGAATTTGAACTTAACTAACTCAATCAACTCAATGTAAGAGTGGAGTATATAAGTGTCTGAAAAAATAACACCGCAACAATTGATTTCTCAACAGTTATTACAATTGACGCAATTAGAAGCGTTATTAGGCACAGAGAAAGAAGTACTTCAGCAGCAAAATCCAGCTGCGCTTATTAGCATTACCTCAGATAAAAATAATTTGCTTATAGCAATACAAGAAATTGACAATGCTATAGGTCAAAGCTTTGAGTTCAAACAAGAAAAATTAGCCGGTAACTTCAGCACAGAATTATCGGATATTGAAGCGTGTTTAATCCGCTGTAAAAAACAAAACCAAATTAATGGTCTGATCATTCATCAATCACAGCTATCTGTTGAGCGAATGAAAACCTCGTTATTAGAAAATCATAACAGGTCATCAATGACCTATGATAGTAAAGGTAAAACGTCTGGCGGACTCAGTAGTTTAGGTATAAAAGCTTAAGCCTTTGTTTTAACTTTATTATCACTGCTCCTTCACATCCATGTGATCGCACCATACCTTAATCCTGTACCGCCGCTCATTGACGTCCTGTCACCACGGCATACCGTACATAAAAAGAAGATTAATAATACGTGATATGTTTTATTTCTTGGCGGTTAGAAGCCGCGTTATATATTTCATAAACATCTTTAAAGTCTAAACTCAACTCAGTAGTGTAGCTGTCACCAACCGGATAACTTTTCACCACTTTTGCACCACGAATAATCCCCTGTACCGATGCCTTCAACTGCTGGTTATCGACCACTAAATTAGACATTGTGGTTTTTCCATCAATACTTTGACCATATACTTGTTCAGCAAGCTCAGCATAAGCCGCAATTTTAGAAGCTTTTATCGCCATGAGCATACGCTGTGTTTTATGTGCTGAATTCTGCAAGCTTATAGGTGCTTGACCTATTGCTGTTAATACTGGAAATTGTTCAGGCTTCACATTTTGCCATTCAACGTGTCTATCAAACACCGAAGAACATGCGCTCAAAACTATAGCACTTAAAAAAACTGCGATATTATTGCGTAAAGTATTCATATTCACCTTCGATATTTTTAAACTCATTACTTCTGTATTGCAATGGCACGTGCGTCGTCGACTAACATCGCGCTATCGCGCAAGATCATGCCATCTTTCATTTTAACATTTTCATGGCTATTAAAGTCATCGCCAACAACCCAAGCTGGAATAAATGACTGTGCTGTAGCAACGACAACTCGTGATTGCATACCAATCATTCGAGCATTAACTAAAATACCCGACTCTTGTTGCATCATAGTGCCCGTAACTACATAGTCAATTATCTGACGTTCAGGCAATTCCTTCCAATCACGACTGAAAACATAATCGCCATCTTCCGTTACACGGATATGTCCAGTAGTTTTAAAATCAATCACGACTAAGCCATGTCTTTGCATTTCATGAACAAAGCTCTCCGAAAGCTGATTACCAAGCCAATTGGTTGATTCTAAATTCTTTAAATCGACAAATGACGCCACAGCGATGGGTGTTTTAGGATTAACAAACGTACTACTTTCCAACATTTGATATGCCAGGCCTTTAACCACGTCGTTTATCGCGTGACGAGGCAACGCTAAGCTGTCAATTTCTTGTTTATCAACGTAAGAAGAACCATAAAAGTCATTATTCTTTGTCTGAACAGAACACGACATAAGTGCCGGTATTAGTAGTGCTATAAGCCAATTTTTCATTGAGCTATCCTCAATTAATGCAAATATCATAAAATTAATACAAATAATAAAGCATGATCCGCGCCAATATTTTCATTTCACCTTAGCTCGGCTTAATGAATTTTAGGATTAAAACCGAACAAACAACTAGCAATACCTGCTTGGCTAACTAAGTGTCCTACTTTAAAGGCAAGAAAAACGGTCAAATATAAAGCGTTTATTATAAACGATAGTTGTTCAAGACAATATGCTTATACATTATCTAAAATCTGTATCCATGCAGCGATAATGATTAAATAACACAGTAGTTGGATGCTTTGAACGGCGAAAATGATCATTTAATTATGTGAAAAAATGAATAGGCATAAAACCTGCATATTCAAAAACAGAAATCGACCTAATATTAAAAGAGATATTTATGCGCTTAAGTTTAATTGGCCTTTGCTTTGCTTTATATAGTAGCGTTAGTGTTGGGCAATGGTATGAATCGCAAGGTGTTGCAAGCATAATAAATGGTGATAATAAAACAGCCAAAGCTCAGGCGATGCAAAATGCATTGAAAAAAGCTTTACTGGTTGCCGGCGCCTCGGTGTCAAGTATTCAACAAGTAGTTAATGGTTTACTAACCCAGGATGAAATTAGTATTCGGGCAAGTGGCAGTGTTAATTCATTAGAGTTAATAAGTGAAAACTACAACGACGACTTTGTTACGGTAACCATTCGTGCCGATATTTTCCCTCAAGAAAAAAAATGCTTCGCTGCTGACTATAAAAAATCTCTGCTGTTAACACGTAGTAATATACTGCATCGCGAACAAGCTAATATTGGTAACATCTACGCCATTGATCGCACATTGATCAAAAAACTCGCTGATAAAATACAGCAACAAGGCATATATTTGGATACTAAATTAGCCTTACAAACTAAGACTGAATTCTCTCGATATAACCAAAGTTTACAAACACAAAGTCTAAAAAACTTAGCTATGTCATTAGCTAATATGTCAGACAGCCAATATGTTTTATTTTCAGAAATTCAAGATCTTTCTATGGCTAATGATGAAAATAATGATTGGCAGTTTTGGCAAAAAAACATCTACCAACGACAATTTAATATTTCACTATATATTCACGACGGCACTACAGGTGAAAGAATTTTAGATAAACACTATCAGAGTTCTGCCCCTTGGGAGTTCGATGAACGTAAACAAATTGACGTAACAAGCCATAACTTTTGGCAAAGTGAGTACGGCAAAAAGATTAATTTGTCATTAGACGATATGGTCAGAGATATTGACGAAAACATGATGTGCCAGCCGACCCAAGGCAGAATTGTGCAAGTTCAAGGAAATACAATTACTTTTAACTTAGGTAAAAGGCACGGTGTTCAAGTAGGTGATGAATTCTCTTTATTGCATTTCAATAACTTTGTCAGTGATGACAAACGATCTTATGCAGGTTTTAACATTAGCCCTTATAAAGTCATTGTGACTTCTGTCAGCCAAGATAGTGCCCATGCAACTACTGCAGAACAGCATGTATTAGACAATATACAAATAAATGACTTAGCGGTAAGATATTAAAGAGCTTATTTATAAAACATAAGTTAGAGAACATAATGAATGCTCAGGTTATTAATTAAAACCCTGTTAGCATTCATTATATTGATTTTTATGAATACAAATTTATAAAATAGTTGTAGCATACTCAGGCTATAACCTCACCGTTTCACTCCTCGATAATAATTTTATCCTGAAGTAACCGGTATATAATTACTTGCGCTTTGTCCTCATAGTTTAACTGGATAAAACTGTGGCCTCCTAAGCCGCTGCTCCAGGTTCGAGTCCTGGTGGGGACGCCAGTAATTGCTTTAATAGCCAAATCATCTAGCTTTATCCATGATAAATATTTTAATTTATCGTTACCACGGCATACCGTACATCCTGTACCGCCGTTCTTTGACGTCCTGTCACCACGGCATACCGTACATCCTGTACATAAAAAAGCCCCGCAACTGCGAGGCTAGTATTACTTAGTGAGCTAATTGATCAGCTCAGATTTCGTTTGCTCTATTGTAACTTCCTTGTCGTCTAATGTTGACCCACTGCTCAACACCGCTGAAACTGCTAATATTAATACCGCTAATATTACCGTTGTCAGCTTAATTCCGCGTGACGACGACCTGTTCATTCTTTAATCCTGTGTTATGTGGTATTTTTTTTAATTATTATTAATACAACTAGTTAACACTAAAGCAACTTCTCTTAACATTCAACCATTAGCTCAATAATTAAGCGTTTTAGCTATTCCTATGCTAAACGTCTAAGCGTTATCTAAAGAAACAGCGGCCTATTTGATCATAAATATAGACTGTTAACAGGCGAATGAGAAAATTGAAATTAATATCTCAAGCGAGAATATTCATTGCGATCCAACAACTGATTTTATTAAAAACCAAGCAAGAAGTGATCATATCAAGCCATTTTAGTGCGGCTGAAGTCAGCTCACCCTGCACTTAAATAGCTATAAATATAACTTAGTTAAAAATAATAACAGAAAAGTGGTAATAAAATTTGCAGTCAGGGGGTACTCTAGGTGAAAATAAGCGCAATTTATATCCCATCAAATTTTACAATAATTGGAGCAATTATGCCGTCGCGTCAACAACTGGCCAATGCAATTCGAGTTTTAAGCATGGATGCCGTGCAAAAAGCTAAATCAGGACACCCTGGAGCCCCTATGGGGATGGCAGATATCGCTGAAGTTTTATGGCGTGACTTTCTAAAACATAATCCAACCGATCCACAATGGGTTGATCGTGACCGCTTCGTTTTATCTAACGGCCACGGTTCAATGCTTATATACTCATTGTTGCACCTGACCGGTTATGATTTGCCGATGAGCGAATTGAAAAATTTCCGCCAATTACACTCTAAAACCCCTGGTCACCCTGAATACGGTTACACACCGGGCGTAGAAACTACAACAGGTCCATTAGGCGCGGGTATGTCGAATGCTGTTGGTATGGCGATTGCTGAAAAGACATTGGCTGCACAATTTAACCGTGAAGGTCATAATATTGTCGACCATAATACTTATGTATTTTTAGGTGATGGCTGTTTAATGGAAGGTATTTCGCATGAAGTATGTTCATTAGCAGGTACTTTAGGTTTAGGAAAACTTGTCGCCTTTTGGGATGATAACGGTATTTCAATTGATGGTCATGTTGAAGGTTGGTTTACTGACGATACTCCTGCACGATTTGAAGCTTACGGTTGGCATGTGATCAGTGACGTTGATGGTCACGATAGCGTTGCTATTGCTGCTGCCATTGCAGAAGCAAAAGCAGTTACTGATAAACCTACTATGATTTGTTGTAAAACAGTGATTGGTTTTGGTTCACCCAATAAATCAGGCACACACGACTGTCATGGCGCTCCATTAGGTGATGATGAAATTGCCGCTACACGCGAATTCCTTAATTGGCCACATGCTCCATTTGAAATTCCAGCTGATGTATACGCTGACTGGGATCAAAAAGAAAAAGGCGGTTCTGAACAAGCAAGTTGGAATGATAAATTTGCTGCTTACCAAGCCGCACACCCAGCATTAGCTGCAGAATACGAACGTCGTGTAATTAAAGGTGACTTGCCTGCAGAGTTTGAAGAAAAAGCAAATGCCTACATTGTAGAATGCCAAGAAAAATCTGAAAATGTAGCTTCGCGTAAAGCGTCACAAAATACGATTGAAGTATTTGGTGCTATGTTACCTGAGTTATTGGGTGGCTCTGCCGATTTAGCGGGTTCAAACTTAACACTTTGGTCCGGTTCAAAAGGTATTCAAGATAATGCTGATGGTAACTACATTTATTACGGTGTACGTGAATTTGGCATGAGCGGTATTATGAACGGCATTTCATTGCATGGCGGCTTTATCAACTATGGCGCAACGTTCATGATGTTTATGGAATATGCGCGTAACGCGGTACGTATGTCAGCACTAATGGGCATTCAAAACATTTTTGTTTATACCCATGATTCAATTGGCCAAGGTGAAGATGGTCCAACGCATCAACCGATTGAGCAGTTAACTAACTTGCGCACAACCCCAAACATGGTGACATGGCGTCCAGCCGATGCAACCGAGTCTGCCGTAGCATGGAAAAATGCTGTTGAACGCCAAAAAGCGCCAACATCATTAATTTTTTCACGCCAAGGTTTACCTGCTTTAAGTCGTACCAGTGCACAAGTTGCTGATATTGCGAAAGGTGGCTACATATTAAAAGATAGCGTTGGTACACCAGAAGTGATTTTGATTGCTACTGGCTCTGAAGTGTCATTAGCATTAAAGGCAGCCGAAAGCTTAGGCGACAATGTTCGTGTTGTTTCTATGCCATCTACCAATATATTTGATGCGCAAGACAACGAATACAAAACATCAGTATTACCAACAGCTGTAATTAAACGTGTTGCTATCGAAGCCGCGCATACTGACTTTTGGTATAAATACGTAGGTTTAAGTGGAAAAGTTGTTGGCATGACGACCTTTGGTGAGTCAGCGCCCGGTAATGTATTACTTGAGCACTTTGGTTTTACAGTTGAAAACGTGGTTAAAACGGTGAACAGCTTAAACTAATCTCGTTTTATTACCGCTAAACGGTATTTATAGCCAGTTAACTTATGCTTAACTGGCTATTTCCTTCACCAAGTTCGTTATCAATAAGATCCCAAAATATGTCAATTAATATCGCAATAAATGGCTTTGGAAGAATAGGCAGAAATGTTGTTCGTGCACTTTATGAAAACGGCAGAGCCAACGACTTTACGTTAGTTGCTATTAATGAGCTTGCCGATCCTGAAGGCATAGCTCACTTATTAAAGTACGATTCTACCCACGGTCGCTTTTCATTTTCAGTTCAACAAAGCGATGGCAAATTATTTATAGCGGGTGACGAAATCGCCTTGAGTCATGAAGCCGAAATATCGGATTTGCCGTGGCAACAGCACAATATTGACATTGTTATTGATTGTACCGGCAAGTATGGCAGCCAAGCAGATGGCCAGCTTCATATTGAGCAGGGTGCAAAAAAGGTTTTGTTTTCCCATCCCGGTTCACAAGATTTAGACGCTACTATTATTTATGGTATTAATCATCAGCAACTAACTGCTGCTGAAAAAGTAGTTTCAAACGGCTCTTGTACTACCAACTGTGTGGTACCTGTTATTCAGGTTTTAGATAAAGCTTTTGGCGTTGAAAGTGGTGCTATTACTACCATTCACTCTTCGATGCATGATCAACAAGTTATCGATGCTTATCATCCTGATTTACGTCGTTCTCGTGCCGCCAGCCAATCAATAATACCTGTTGATACTAAACTTGCCGCAGGTATTGAGCGCATTTTACCTAAGTTTGCCGGTCGCTTTGAGGCGATTGCGGTGCGAGTGCCCACTATCAATGTAACCGCTATGGATTTAAGCTTAAACTTATCTAGCGATGCCACAATTGCACAAATTAACCAAGCAATTGTCGATGCTCAAAATAATGGTTTAGCTGGTATTTTAGGCTACACCACTGAGCCGCTAGTTTCAATCGACTTTAATCATGACCCTCATTCCAGCATTGTTGATGGTAATCAAACACGTGTCAGTCACAAGCGCTTAGTTAAATTACTTATTTGGTGTGATAACGAATGGGGTTTCGCTAACCGTTTACTCGATACTGCTTATACGATGGGCAAAGTGGGTTAGTCCGACATAGTCCGATATTAAATTTTTAAACTTACTTAACAGTTAAACTTCTACCAACAGGAAATAAACATGTCAGTAATCAAAATGACCGATTTAGCATTAAACAATCAACGTGTGCTAATTCGTGAAGACTTAAATGTGCCAGTTAAAGATGGCAAAATCACCTCAGACGCTCGCTTAAGAGCTGCCTTACCAACGCTTAGATTAGCTTTAGAAGCAGGTGCGAAAGTGATGGTTATGTCGCATTTAGGACGCCCAACAGAAGGCGAATATAATGCAGAGTTCTCATTACAGCCCGTTGCCGACTACCTTAGTGCAGCCCTTAATGTACCTGTTCGTTTAGCTAAAAGTTATCTTGATGGTGTCGACGTTAACATTGGCGAGTTGGTCATTTTTGAAAATATTCGTTTTAATGTTGGCGAAAAAAATAATGACGACACTTTATCGAAAAAATTAGCCGCGTTATGTGATGTTTTCGTTATGGACGCATTTGGCACAGCTCATCGCGCGCAAGCGAGTACTCATGGCGTTGCAAAATATGCTCCTATTGCTTGTGCAGGACCACTTTTGGCCGGTGAATTATCAGCTTTATCAAAAGCACTTGATAACCCTGCCCGCCCATTAGTTGCCATTGTTGGCGGCTCGAAAGTTTCAACTAAACTGACCGTACTAGACTCATTAGCAGGAATCGTTGACCAATTAGTTGTTGGCGGCGGTATTGCTAATACCTTTATTGCCTCACAGGGCCATAATGTTGGTAAATCATTATTCGAAGCTGACCTAGTCGATGAAGCTAAGCGCTTAACAAAACAAGCAAACGATAATAATGGTTCAATTCCAGTGCCGACAGATGTCGTGGTTGGCAAAGAGTTCTCTGAAACTGCGGTAGCAACACTTAAAAATGTAAGCGACGTTGACGACAGCGATATGATTTTTGATATAGGCCCTCAAAGCGCTAAAGCGTTGGCTGAGATTATCGCTAATGCCGGCACCGTAGTTTGGAATGGCCCGGTTGGTGTATTCGAATTTGACCAATTTGGTAAAGGCACTGAAGTTATCGCCCGCGCTATTGCTAGCAGCAAGGCATTCTCTATAGCTGGCGGTGGTGACACATTAGCCGCTGTAGATAAATATGACATTGCCGATCAAGTGTCATATATTTCAACCGGTGGCGGTGCTTTCCTTGAATTTTTAGAAGGCAAGAAATTACCGGCAGTAGAAATATTAGAAGCGCGCGCTAAGGCATAATATTCTAAAGCTCACCATGCCTGCCTATATACTAAATACTAAATATATAAGCTAAATAGTTGGCAGTGCTTAATTGCACTGCCATTTTTTATCTATAGCGTTTAAATTACATCCAACTTCGGCCTTATAAAACAATCGCGTATCCTCGCAATTAAAACCATCAAAAAATAATTTTTATTTCCCCCTTCAAATTCGTTGTAAAATTACATAAATATCCGCATTTTTTTCAGTAATAAACGATTAACACCCCATTATTTTCGTAATTAATATACAAAAACAATCAATGGCAAATAAATAAATTTTTTATGCGCTATGGCGACATTTTTTCTAGTGTAATGCACTAAATCCATCTGATATAATTACGATACGAAAGTGTTAAGTTTCACAATGAAACTTAATAAACCCAATTTTGTTTCTATTTATAATCACAGGAGTTAGTTCATGGCTTTAGTTTCTATGCGCCAAATGTTAGATCATGCAGCTGAACACGGTTACGGTATTCCAGCCTTTAACGTTAACAATTTAGAACAAGTTAGAGCCATTATGCTTGCTGCTAACGACACTAATAGCCCTGTAATACTGCAGGGTTCTGCTGGTGCTAGAGCTTATGCAGGCGCACCTTTTTTACGCCATTTGATCCTAGCAGCAATTGAAGAGTTTCCACATATTCCTGTCGTAATGCATCAAGACCACGGCACCTCGCCAAGTGTTTGCCAACGCTCAATTCAGCTAGGCTTTTCATCAGTAATGATGGATGGCTCTTTAATGGATGACGGTAAAACACCTTCAAGCTATGAATACAATGTTGATGTTACTCGTCGCACGGTAGAAATGGCGCACGCCTGTGGTGTTTCCGTTGAAGGTGAATTAGGTTGTTTAGGATCGCTTGAAACCGGTGAAGCTGGTGAAGAAGACGGTATAGGCGCTGTAGGGAAACTAACCATGGATCAAATGCTAACTGATCCTGAAGAAGCTGCAGACTTTGTCCAAAAAACACAAGTTGACGCTTTAGCTATTGCATGTGGTACCTCGCACGGCGCTTACAAATTTACTCGTCCACCTACGGGCGATATATTAGCTATCGATCGTATTAAAGCGATACATAGCCGCATTCCTAATACACATTTAGTTATGCATGGCTCTTCATCAGTTCCACAAGAATGGTTAGCTATCATTAATAAGTATGGTGGTAATATCCCAGAAACTTATGGTGTCCCTGTTGAGCAAATTCAAGAAGGCATTAAAAACGGTGTGCGAAAAATTAACATCGATACCGATTTGCGTTTAGCGTCTACCGGTGCTGTTCGTCGCTTCTTGGCTGAAAATCCAAGTGAATTTGATCCACGTAAATTCTTAAAAGCCTCAACCCAAGCTATGTATGATATTTGTAAAGCACGCTACGAAGCCTTTGGTGCCGTTGGCCATGCAGCCACCATTAAACCTATATCTCTAGATAATATGTTTATGCAATATTCTACGGGGAAATTAGACGCTATAATTAAGTAGTATCTGATTGATTAAGGGTGCTCCTTATTCGCCCCCTCCGATATAGCGATAGCTAAACAATATTGAGCTTAATAAAAAAATCCGATGACACTTTGCATCGGATTTTTTATACCTGTTATTCAAACACTAAAAAGCAAGTCAACCCCTTTAATGTCACTGACTTGAAAAGATTTTGAAGCATTTGTTTAATTTATTAACAATTTAATGAAATTTAATTTCATGTTCATTATAATCCCCCTATTTAAATTAATACTTAGGGTAAACAATGGACACTATTCAGAATTGGCTTGTCGATAACCAACAAATGCTAATAGACTTTGCTATTAAATTGGTAGTTGCTTTAGCTATCATTTTTATCGGTAAATTTGTAGCAAACTTGGTTCGCAAAGGCGTAGTTAAGGTTATGCGACTTAGAGGTATGGATGAAGCGATTATTTCATTTCTCAGCAGTTTACTTTACGGTATGTTGTTCGTTATTGTTCTTATTGCTGCTATATCGCACCTAGGTTTTAACACGACTTCATTAGTTGCAATAGTCGGTGCTGCCGGTTTAGCCATCGGTTTAGCGTTACAAGGTTCTTTATCTAACTTCGCCTCTGGTGTCCTACTTATTATATTAAAGCCATTCAAAAGTGGCGATTTCATCGATGTCGCGGGTGTTTCAGGCATTGTTGAAGAAATTCATGTTTTTTCAACAAAGTTAAGAACCGGTGATAATAAAGCCGTGATTATTCCAAATGGAAAAATTACCTCTAGCACTATTACTAACTTTTCAACTAAGCCAGAACGCCGCTTAGATCTAGTTATTGGGGTTAGCTACGAAGCAGATCTTGCCGTCACTAAAGCATTGCTCACCAAAATCACTAATGAGCATGAATTAGTCATGAAAGAAAAAGAAATCGTCATCGGTGTTCAAGAATTAGCCGAAAGCTCAGTAAACTTTGTCGTTCGCCCTTGGGTTAAATCAGGCGATTACTGGCCCTTACATCGCGATTTACTTGAAAAAATTAAAGTAGCGCTAGACCATGCAGGCATAGAAATACCTTATCCACAATTATCATTACATGTAAGAAAGGAAGAAACGAATGAGTCATAAGTTAATATCAGCCGCATTTTGTTTTATGCCGCTAATGGCATTAGCAGAAGAAGCAACCGCACCGAAAGTAAAGTCTCCTTATACTGCTTCGGCGGAGTTAGGTATGCTTTTTAAAACAGGTGATACAAATAGTGCAGATATTAAGTCAGGCTTTGATTTTACTCACGAAGAAGCTGCTTGGAAATCAACTGTTACATTAGGCTTACTGATCAAGAAAAGTGAACAAGAAGATGAAAACGGTGAAGAACATTTTACCACCAGTGATCAAAAATGGACTGCGGTCGGCCAAACTAATTATAATATCGATAAAGCCAGTCCGAATTATGTCTACGGCAATATTTCTTATGAAGATAACCGTTTTAGTAACTTCAAAAGTCAAAGTTCAATATCAACAGGTTGGGGTCGTCGTTGGTTCGAAACTGAAAAAGCCACACTAGATGCGGATGTTGGTCCTGGTTATAAACGCGATGTAATTCGTGCAACTGATACTCAGCCGGAAGAAACTAAAACGGCTTTTATCATTCAAGCGCAAGCTTTATATAAGCGTGAAATAAATGAACACGTTTTATTTAAACAGTTATTAGTGGCAAAATACGCACCAGAAAGTGGCGAAAATAGTACTTATAAAGCTAGAACGTCAATCACAACAAAGTTACTAGAAACGTTACAGCTTAAGTTTAGCTTTACCCTAGATTACAATACTGATGTAGAAGATGGTAAAGAGAACGTAAATACCGAAACAGCAATGACTTTGGTATACAGTTTCTAAGTATTAATCACCGCTAAGTTATAACATTATATAAAGCCAGCACGTTGAACGCGCTGGCTTTTTTGTTGTTAAATCAGCATCCTTATTTTATACCAATTTAATATTACCTTTTTAGACCGACTTTACTGACCAACCTAAAAACTACAGCACTTAACGCTAATGTCGCAACAATGGCCGCCCCACTGGGCAAATCAAAACTTGCTGATAAGTACAGTCCTAATAGATACCCGACTAAACCAACGCTGTAAGCCCAGAGTAAAACACGCTTGCCTTGTAACTTATTAATGGCTAAAGCGGGCAAAATTAAAGTACTAAAAACAAGGTAAACACCAACAAGCTCAACCGATAGCGTTATTACTACCGCGAATAAAAGATAGAAAGCTGCTCCATCTAATATTTTAGGTTTGTAAAATATTAATGCGAGAATAGTACTATAGACAATCGTTGGTAATAACAGTTGCTGCCAACTTACCCAAAGTATTTGTCCTGACATTAACTGTTTAAGTAATTCAGCACCATGCGGATCATTAGATAACAGCAACATAGCCGTTACGGCTGATAAAACGTAAAAACACCCTATCATTGCTTCCAACTCTTCTGCCATATGCTTAGCCAACAATGCAATAATCCCTGCTCCTGCTAAGGCAAATAGTGCAGGCATCCAAATGCTTACGTAGGCAAGTTCAGCAATATCATGATCCATTCGCACGACTATTGCCCCTAATGCTGCAATTTGTGCAATGGCTAAATCAATAAAAATAATGCCACGTTTTAATACTTGCTTGCCCAAGACCACATGGGTTGAAAGTACTAATATACCAGCAGCAAATGCCGGTAACAGTATGGTGAGTAATTCATAATCCATCGAGTGTACCTATAAATTGCTACGCTATTTTTGTAAGATGTATGCTTGACTCAATAAATCTAGCACACTGTCATACAAGCTAAATAAATCAGTACTTTGCTCATTACCACCGACCGATAATGGCAACACAACCACAGGTAAATTAGATTTTTCAGCTAACCAGTCTGCGCCACGTCGGTCTTGATAAGAGGCAACAATAATCGCCGATATATCGTCCTTTTTCGCTTGCTTTAACAAACTTGCAAGGTGGCTACTCGTTGGAGGTAAACCCGGTTTAGGCTCTAAGTCTGCTACTTGTTCAATAATGACAAAGTCAAATAAATAGCGAAAGCTTGAGTGATAAGCAATGACCTTCATACCTTGCAAGCGACTTGCTTTAATTTGCCACTGTGCCATGGCTAACTGCCAACGTTCAGAAAAGTTTGTGAATCGTTGCTGATACGAGTCTCTTTGATTTACGTCTAGTTGTATTAACTTACTTGTTAATGCTTTAGCAATATCTAACACGTGTTGTGGTGAAAAATGTACATGCGGATTACCCGCACTATGCACATCCCCCATACTTCGATCGACATTATTCATTTGATCTAAAGTTTTCACATGATCAGCTGCAAAAAATAAGCCTTTGTCTGTACTTCGCACTCGGGCATTTGCCGCTTTCATTTGCAACATAGGTAACCAGCCTACTTCTAGATCAGCACCGGCACAAATCACAAGATCTGCTTGGCGCATTTTAGCAATCAAACTTGGTCGTGCTTGCACTTGATGTGGATCTTGCATGGCTGTTGTTGCCGAATATATTCGCGCATCAGGCGCTAATTCTTTTGCTAAGGCGGCATACTCTGGTTCGCAAGTAAAAATATTCATTTGCGCAAAAGCACTCTGACTTATAATCAGTAAGGTGCTGCTTAATAAGTATTTAAAATTGATGCGCATTGTGAGCTCCCATTGCCATAACATATTGCAAAGTAATAACATTATCATTTTCTACACTTTCAAAGCCAACATTGCTTTGATGGCTAAACTCGACTCTGACCGTAGAAAAATGGCTATTATGCCAAGCGATACTTAACTCAGTTTCTTTAAGCGTTTGTTGATCAAAATGTGCATCATGTTGCAACTGGCTATCTAACTTTCCGTATCGTAATCCTGCTGACCAATGTGGTGAAAACTGATAAACACCACTGACATACCAAGCTTGGTGATAATCTTTAGTATTACTTTCTTCGTTCTCATGTTCTTCTTCAGCATGCGCGTCATGAAGTTCAGGTAACATAAAGTCACTGACTCTAAAATATTCAGCGCTCAGTGTTAAATGTTGATATTTATAGTTGCCATTGGGCGCCCACTTATAAACAAAATCAGCCACCAAAGTATTCTTGCCGGTGTAACTCGCTGAATGAGCGTGGGTATCTTCACCACCTTCTTCGTCATGATCTTCGGGGCTTAATTGGCCATTTTCATTACGTAAATAGCTTGCACCTATCTGCCATGAGCTTTCAATACCAATATCACCACCAATTTTAGTGAACGCAGTATAAACCCCTGTACTGTCAAATTCTCGCTCACCAGTTTCATCCTCAGCTCGAAGACTGTCACCAGCAAAAGCTTCAGCGCCCATAGTCCAATACAAATCTGTTGGAGCGATATAACTAACTCTCAGTCCATCATCGAAGTAGTGCCCACCTAAAAATGCCCGATAAGCGCTCGGTCTACTGGTAAAAGCATCCGTATGAAGATGTTGATTATTTAAATAGCCAATATCTGATAAAAAACGCCCTGCTCGTAATGTAAAGCCATTCGGCAATGCCATGGTTTGTATAAAGGCTTCTTCGACGTTAACTTCGCTTTCACCGTCATGTGATTCGAAAACAGTGGTGAGTTTACCAAAAAACATATCATCGATACTGGCACTAAATGCTAACTCAGTTTCACCTAGCCCAAAACCTTTTACCCTCTCGGTCATTAACCGATCTTCACTTTGATAATAACCATCTAAAACGGCACTAACGGTGAGATTAGAAAGTGTTGGTGTTTGTGCAAAAGAAAGTATGGGGAAAATGCCGGTTAATATGAAGGCTGCGCTAACTTTCACAGGCGACAAAATAACTAAAGAATTCGATATGACAGCGGATAAGCGAGGTGGAAAAAATTGAAAATTTTTCATTTGAAAATCTCTAAAATAAATTAAACACGAATACAAAAACCCACCTGCTACATTGGCAGTTGGACATGCAAAGATAAAAACTGTTAAATAATTGCTTTTAGAGAGCTACGGGAGGTGCGCGACTATGGTAATTAACACTATGAGTTAATGTTAATATTGGTTGAGCAGTTACGGTTGGTTCTGCTAATTGGCTAATAAAGTCAAGATTGGCGTCTTGCTGCGGTAGTACTTGATCGAATTGATGCTGGTGAAAGCACAAAGTACAATGCTGTTTAGCACCATCATCTATATGTTCAACACTATGCGCAGAAGCAGCCACAGACATGACTAACAATATAGCGCTAAGCCATATTGCGATAGATCGTCTGTTAGTTGCCGAAAATAACATTTGTGTTATCCAATGATTAAATCAAAATCGACAGTAGTTTACGCGACTTGCTGTCTTGCGCGCAAGTATCTATAACGTCGTCTACCATATAAAAGAGTAGTTTTAACGCATTAAAGTCACTAACAATAATGCATTTTATTGAAATACACGAGCCAGATGAAATTTTTAATATGCTATGAAAAATTATTTATTTTGTGCTGAAACTAATTCATAGGCTGCTTGTATATCTTGTGCTTTTTGCTTAGCCGTTTCCATCATTTCTGGTGGTAAGCCTTTCGCCACTAACTTATCAGGATGGTGTTGTGACATAAGTTTACGGTAAGCTTTTTTAATATCACTTGCCGAGTCGTTCTCTGAAACACCGAGAACTTTATAGGCATTTTCAAGTTGCTTTCCTGATTGCGCAAAACTTTGGTTGCCACCGCGTTGCCCTTGTTGATGAAAGTTAGCACCGGCGATAATCATCTCTAATAATTTATCTAACTCTTGAGCTGAGTACCCTAAACCATTAGCAATTTGATGCAATGCTTCACGTTCATCGGTGTCTAAACTACCGTCGGCAAAGGCCACTTGAATTTGAATTTCTAAAAACAGTAATAATAAATCTTGACGATTTCCTACTGCAGATTTTAATTCTGTTAATCTTTCAGTGAGTGGAAAACCTGTCGTTTTTCCATCTCTAAATGCATCTTG
This sequence comes from Cognaticolwellia beringensis, assembly GCF_002076895.1. Taxonomy (NCBI): domain Bacteria; kingdom Pseudomonadati; phylum Pseudomonadota; class Gammaproteobacteria; order Alteromonadales; family Colwelliaceae; genus Cognaticolwellia; species Cognaticolwellia beringensis. The sequence goes on along the minus strand of NZ_CP020465.1, from coordinate 334,888 downwards.
GGCTTGCTGGCGTAATGAACCTTTTAGACCCAATTTATCCATATAAGCCGTGGCAAAGGCAATTTCATGTTGCGTAACCTGTCCATTAGCTTTTGCTATATAGCCCATAACCGAAAAACTGCTATAAAAAAATGTTGCTTGTCGATCAGCTTCACTTTTAGCGCCACCTAAAGAATTGAAATTTAGGCCAAGGCCTTTATCAAAACGATGTCCAAGCCATGCACCTAATAGTGCACCAAAAATATTTTTACTTAGCATTAAACCAAATAAAAAACCTAAAACTTTACCCCAAATTCGCATCGTAAAACTCAATAATTAATTAAATATAAAACTGTTTAAATAGTGTTTAGCTTAGCTAAACGTTCAGGCGTACCAACATCTGTCCAAGCCGATGTGATAACACTAGCCGATACTTTATTTTGCTCAGCACCCGCTCTTAACATCGGTGCTAAAGGTTGTATTTTTGTTAGCTGCATTAAGGCATCGTGCTCTGTTGCCGTATATTGTTTAAAGAAACTTTTACGGTAGAGCGCAATGCCACTAAAGGTATAAGTTTCTTGCTGGTTACTTTTAGGATTAACTAGCATGCCTTTGGCAAGTTGGAAGTCGCCTTTGGGATTGTGTTCTGGATTTTCAACTAACAACAAGTGAGCGTTAAACTCAGCAGACAATTGCGGTAAATTCTTTAAATTATAATCACAATAAATATCGCCATTAATCACGACAAAAACATCATCTTCGTGCTCTACCAACATTGGCAACGCTTTCATAATACCACCAGCAGTTTCCAAAGCGCTAGCTTCTTCACTGTAACTAATATTCGCCGAAAATCGCTCACCATCGCCGAGATAATCGACAATTTGTTGACCCAGCCAAGCGTGATTTATCACAATATCGTTAATACCAGCCGCCACTAAATTTTTTATATGGTATTCAATCAGCGCTAGCCCTCTTACTTTAAGTAACGGCTTGGGGCAGCTGTCGGTTAGTGGTCGCATTCGTTCACCACGCCCGGCTGCTAAAATCATTGCTTTCATGAAAAACTTTCCAAAATTAAATTAACATTTAAGTTAAGCCATTAGTTAGAATTAACTCAATTTATCTACTGCCGGTATTACGCGTTTAGTGATTAATTCATGCAGGAAACTGAGTTTATCATATTGTGCGCTAACATCTTGTATGTAGCCTAAAGTAAGTGGAATATCCGCTAAATACCCTGACTTATTATCTCTATGATGTAAGCGTGCAAAAATTCCACTCGCTTTTATATGGCGCTGCAGGCCAGTTAAATCAAACCAATATTGCCACTTTTCTTTCGTTAAATTCTCTTCAGGGAAAGCGTTTTCGACCTGCTGGCGGTATGCTTCCATTAACGGCGTTATTAACTCGTTAGGCCAACGTACATAACAATCTCTTAATAGTGACACTAAATCATAAATAACAGGGCCTTGAACTGCATCTTGAAAATCAATAATACCAAGTTCACCATCATCCAATAGCATAATATTCCGACTGTGATAATCGCGATGCATAAAAACTTTAGGTTGTTCAACAATGGCAGATATCAATGTTTCGAAACACTCGTTTAAAGCTGCTTTTTCGTCGCCCGTTAAATATATCCCTAAATGTTTTTCTAATAACCAGTCGCTAAAGATGGCCAACTCAGTTTCGATAAATTTTTCATCATAATACGGCAACCCTGCAACTAATGCTGTTTGGCATTTTAACATCTTACTCAGTTCAACTATCGCTTGGGTGTAATGTAGCTGCATATTCTCGTTTGATAGGCGATCTGATAGAACGGTATGGCCAAAGTCGCTAAGACAAAGAAAACCTTGATTTAGATCAACCGCTAAAATGTTAGGCACATTAACGCCAACGCCCTGCAAAATTTGCTGCACATCTACAAAAGCTTGATTATTTGAAAAATTAACCGGCGCATCAACCGCGATATAGCTCTGATTTTGATACTCAAAGCGAAAGTAACGTCGAAAGCCGGCATCTCCCGTTAGTGCTTTTAAGTTAATATTTTCCGCCGAAAAATGTCTTTCTAGCCAGTGTAATAATGCCGTAGTTCTTAAATTACTCAATGGGAGATATCTCTAAAAAATGATAGTACCAATATAACTAATTCGCAGGCTAATGAAAATTGCTATATTATTATTGCCTTTAGCGTTAAAATGCCGAACTGAAACTAGGCTTTGTATTTTTCAAGTTAATTACCCGGATCATAAATGCGTTTTCCCTTAAACAAAATTTCCTTTCTCTGCCTGATATCGTTTACATTTGGTAGTAAGGCGCAAAACATTGAAATAAATACAAATATAACGAGCCAATGCCCGATTCCATTTTACGCTAATATTGCCAACGAAACCGGTAAACAAGCGGATGAAAGCTTTACTATTTTATCTTCAACCTCAAGTATTAAAAAAGGTAAATTTGCCAAATTTACCGGTGGTGTTACCTTACTTAATCAAGATAAATCGATTGTTGCCGATGAATTATCTGTTAATAGAAGCACCTCATCGGTCGATGCGAATGGCGATATTCACTTTCAAAATAAAGGCATAGATATTTTTGCTGAGTCACTCATTATAAATCAACAGAAAAAATCTACGTCACTTACGTCAACTTCTTATCAATTAAATGGCTCTGCCGGCCACGGTAGTGCAAAAGAAATCAACATTGATGGCAATAGCAAGACTTTAAGCTTTATCGATTCAAGCTTTACCACTTGTTATGATCCAGTGCCTGATTGGCAGATGCGTGCAAGTGAAATTACCATTTCATCTGATAAAAAATCGCTTGAAGCTTATAATGCCCGTTTTAGCCTTTTTGATGTGCCTATTTTATATATCCCTTATTTAACCATGCCGATCAGTGATGATCGACAGTCAGGTTTTTTATATCCAAAAATCAGTACTTCAAATAGCTCAGGCCTAGAAGTTGAAACGCCTTATTATGTAAATATTTCAGAAAATATGGATGCGACTATAACGCCCCGCTATATGTCGGAGCGAGGAACGCAATTAATTACTGAATTTAGATATTTACAAGGTTTACAGTCAGGACAAGTTGATATTGAATATCTTAATAAAGATAAAAAGCTTACCAATAATGATGATTCACGCTATTTAGCTCGATTTCAGCATATAGGTACATTTTCAGAGCGATTTAGAGCACACGTCGATTACACCACCATTAGCGATGATAACTACCTTGTTGATTTGGGCAGTAGCCAATTCAATTCCAACGATGCATATCTCTATCAAGTAGGCGAGCTTGCCTACTTTGCCGATAACTGGCAAACAACCTTGAAAATGCAAGATTTTGAACTTTTAGGTAATCATCAGCAGAGTTACAAAACCTTACCGCAAATAGAAGCAAGCCGTCAGCAGACGTTTGATGATTTTGATGGCCTTTTTGACATTTATGCTGAATTTTCAAGTTTTGATACTTCAGATAAAACCAAACCAACGGCCCAAAGATACCACGTAGAAGCCGGATTGTTATATCCAATGGTGACGCCTGCATGGTTTCTAAATTCAGAATTAAAAGTGCTACAAACCAATTACAGTCAACAAAACATTAGTAACAATAGCCTTTTAGAAAAAAACATCAGCAGAACTTTACCTAAAGTACGTCTTCATGGTGGGGTGAATTTCGACCGCAATATTGCTTTATTTAATAGCGACTATAACCAAACACTAGAGCCACAATTACAATACCTTTATATTCCTGAGAAAGAGCAAAACAACATTGGTATTTACGATACAACAAACTTACAAGATGACTACAATGGTTTATTCCGCGACCGTCGTTTTAGCGGCATTGATCGTATAGCACAAGCCAACCAAATATCTTGGGGTGTTACGAGTCGATTATTGACCGAAGAAAATAATGAAGTACTACGTTTTAGTTTAGGGCGTATCGTTTATTTAAACGATGGAAAAATTGACGATACCGACCAAGATGCTTTAGTCGATAAATCAGCACTTGCAGCCGATATTTTTGTCAACTTAAGTCGCAATTGGCAGTTTAGTTCTGACATTCAATATAATACAGATTTAGGCGTTACTAATAAAAGCCAAACCACATTAGATTATTTATTTTCCAATAATCAAACAATTCAATTGAACCATCGATATGCGCGTGATGTCTCAGGAGAGTCATTAGAACAAATGTCGCTTGCGACTAATGTTAAGATTGCCCAACGATGGCAACTTGTGGGTCGATTTACACAAGACCTACAAGGAAAACGCAGCATTGAAAGCTATGCGGGCCTTGAATATAGTAGTTGTTGTTGGGGTATTCGCTTTACTTACCATCGCAATATTAACTCTAAAATTGACGACGCTGGTAACATAGACGAAAATCGTGATGCATTTGATAGCAGTTTTAATATTCAATTTGTATATAATGGCATAAATAGCAATAAATCTTCCAACAGTGTTGGAGATATGTTTAATTCAAGTATATTCGGCTATAAACGCCCTTACTTCCTCAATAACTAATTAAAAGAAATTTACGTTACATGAAAAATTCATTGAAATTATTACTTCTTAGCTCGGTGTTTATTTTAAGCTCACTCGAGCAGAGTCTGGCAGCTGAAGTTGAACTGGACCGAGTAGCAGCGGTGGTCAATAGTGGTGTGGTATTAGAATCTGAAGTTAAAGATCTTATTACTTCTATTACCTTGCAAGCAAAAAAGAATAACCAAACCTTACCTTCGGATCGCGCTTTGCGTATCCAAGTCATGGATAAGTTAATTAACGACGCGATTATATCGCAACTGGGTGAGCGCATGGGTGTTCAGATCAGCGATGCCCAACTCGACGAAACCTTAGCTAATATGGCAAAAGAAAATAAGCAGTCGCTTGAGTCGTTTCGCCAAGCACTTGTTTCAGACGGCCTAGATTATGAAAAATATCGTGAAAATGTACGAAATGAGTTAATTTCAGGTGAAGTTCGACGCGCTAGCTTACGTCGTCGCATTTATATCTCACCACAAGAAATCACCAACTTATTATCGGTTATGAAAGAACAAACTAACGCCGACGTAGAGTACCGCTTAGGACATATTTTAATCGAATTCCCGAATAATCCGAAACAAGCAGATATCAGTGCCGCTAAAGTACGTGCTGAGAAAGTACTTGAATTACTAAATAATGGTAGCGACTTTACTAATATCGCCATGACCTCTTCAGGGGGTGGTAATGCCCTTGAAGGTGGTGATTTAGGTTGGAAAACAATCAATGAAATGCCAACGCTATTTTCTGAATTAGTTGATGGTCAGGACAAAGGCAGCGTTTTTGGCCCAATCCGTACGGGTTTAGGTTTCAGTATCGTGAAGTTAGTTGATATTCGCGGTCGTCAAACCATGGAAGTTGAAGAAGTAAAAGCCAGTCACATATTGATAAAACCTTCAATTATTCTTAGTGAAGCGAAGGCAGAAGCGTTATTACAAGGCTTTGTTGAACAACTCAATGCTGGCGAAGCTGATTTTGCTGAACTTGCCAAAAAACATTCTGAAGGGCCTACATCTGTTCGCGGTGGCGACTTAGGTTGGTCAGAGCCAAGTAAATATGACCCAGCATTTGCCGAAGCATTAGCCAGTTTAGATATCGACGAAGTTCATAAACCTTTTCGTTCATCTTTTGGTTGGCACATAGCTAAATTAACTGGCCGTAGAACATTAGATGCCACTGAGCAAATGAATGAGAACCGCGTTTACCAACTACTTTACAACCGTAAATTTGGTATGGAAGGTGCTCGTTGGATCAAAGAATTACGCGATGAAGCGTACATAGAAATTCTAGAAACAGGTAAAAAATAGTGTTAAGACGAATTGCAATAACGCCAGGAGAGCCCGCAGGAATAGGCCCAGATCTGATGATAAAAGTCGCACAGCAAGATTGGCCAATACAAATTGTTGCTGTTGCATCTCCTGAGTTATTAACGGCAAGGGCGAAGTTATTAAACTTGCCGCTCAACATTAAGCTCTATAACGTCAATGATGAAGTAACGGCACATAAAGCGGGAACACTTATTGTGTTGCCAGTGCCATTAGAAGACGTTTGCGAAGCAGGTGTAGCTAACCCTAACAATGGTCGCTATGTCGTTGAAACATTACGTATTGCTAGTGAAAAAAACATTTCGGGTGAATTTGACGCCGTAGTTACAGGGCCTGTTCATAAGGGCTTAATTAATAAAGCGGGTATCGCATTTAGCGGCCATACCGAGTATTTTGCTCATCAAGCTAACTGCTCTGACGTAGTAATGATGTTAGCAACAGAGGGATTAAGAGTGGCGCTAGTCACCACGCATATTCCTTTAGCTTACGTCTCTAAAGCTATTACACATGAAAGACTGCAAAAAGTAGCGCGCATATTACACCAAGATTTAATCAATAAATTTGGCATTCCTGATCCGAAGATTTATGTTTGTGGTATCAACCCACATGCGGGTGAAGATGGCCATCTTGGTCGTGAAGAAATTGATGTAATGATCCCTGCCTTAGACGAATTACGCTCAGAAGGCATGAACCTTATCGGGCCATTACCTGCTGATACTATTTTCCAAGCTAAATACTTAGATGACGCCGATGCTATTTTAACCATGTTTCATGACCAAGGCTTACCGGTACTTAAATATAAAGGTTTTGGCTCTTCAGTAAATATTACATTAGGTCTGCCATTCATCAGAACATCTGTCGATCATGGTACTGCTTTAGATTTAGCGGGTACAGATACAGCAGATGCGGGCAGCTTCTATGAAGCCATAAACACGGCGATAACTTTGGCTAATAACCATGAAAAAGATGCATTAGAGCACAAAACACTATGAGTAAAAATTCCCATTTAGGTCATCAAGCCAAAAAACGCTTTGGACAAAACTTTTTACATAATGAAGCCATAATTAGCGATATCGTTGACGCGATTAACCCAGAACCAGGTGAAAACTTAGTTGAAATTGGCCCAGGTTTAGGCGCACTTACCGAGCCTGTTATCGATCGTGCTGGCCAACTCAGCGTGATTGAGTTAGATAGAGATTTAGCGCATAGATTACGTCATCATCCATTTTTGGCACCTAAGTTAACGATCTATGAAGAAGATGCTTTGAAGTTTGATTTTGCTCAATTAGCCAGTGACGAGAAACCGTTACGCATTTTTGGTAATTTACCTTATAACATTTCAACGCCGCTTATTTTTCACTTACTGACTTTCAAAGATAAAGTAAAAGATATGCACTTCATGCTACAAAAAGAAGTTGTTCAACGCATGGCTTCGGGTGAAAATTGTAAAGCTTATGGCCGTTTGTCGATCATGACACAATATCAATGCCAAGTTATTCCAGTAATGGAAATAGGGCCAGAGGCCTTTAAGCCAGCACCGAAAGTAGACTCTGCTATTGTCAGATTAGTACCGCATAAAACCATTAAGAACCCAGTTAAAGATATTAACTCTCTTAATAAAGTATGTTTAGCCGCATTTAATCAGCGTAGAAAAACTATTCGTAACAGCTTTAAAAAACTTATTTCTGTCGAACAGTTAACGGAGTTAGGTATAGATCCCGGACTACGCCCTGAAAACCTAGCGTTAGCCGATTTTGTTATGTTAGCTAATTTTGTTACTGACAACCCGGTAGAACTAGACGATGAGTAATGACAAAGTAGCGTCGGTCGCTGATATTCAAGTTTCAGTAGTTACTGACTACATTGCTCAGCAATCTATAGAAGCAGAGCAACAGTTTGTTTTTAGTTACACCATTACTGTTACAAATAATAGTGCAGAAACGGTGCAACTTCTCAGTCGCTATTGGTTAATTACCGACGCTAATGGTGATTCTAGCACCGTGACTGGTGAAGGTGTTATAGGCCAGCAACCTTTTATTAAAACCGATCAAAGTTTTACTTATAGTAGTGGTTGCGTATTGAAATCTCCATTAGGCAATATGCAAGGACACTATCAAATGCGCACAGATTCAGCAGAATTAATCCAAGTTGATATTCCCGTATTTCGCTTAGCAAAGCCCAACATCCTAAATTAGAGAACGCAAATGGCAGTTTATTTCGTCGGTGACATTCAAGGCTGCTATAGCGAACTAGATGCTTTATTAACAAAAGTTGGTTTTTCAAATAACAGCGACCAACTTTATGTTGCGGGTGACTTAGTTGCCCGCGGTCCTAACTCTCTTGAAACATTACGCCTTATTAAATCGCTTGGAAATAATGCTAAAGTAGTTTTGGGCAATCATGACTTGCATTTACTTGCCGTTTATCAAGGTATTAAAAAAGTAAAAAAGCAAGATCATCTATCGACATTATTGTCAGCCCCTGATGTGGCAGATCTAATGCATTGGCTAATTCAACAGCCACTGATTCAAAAATTGCCCGACGAAGAAGTTTATATGAGCCATGCAGGACTTTCTCCGCAGTGGACACCGCAACAAGCTTTTGAGCAGGCACAAATAGCACATCAACATTTAAGTTCTTCAGCAAGCCAAGCATGGTTAAGCAACATGTATGGCGAGCAGCCCACAAGTTGGCAAAACGCCGACGATGAGCTGGGCCGTTTTAGGTATACCATTAATTCTCTAACCCGTATGCGTTATTGCTTTGCTGATGGCAGTTTAGACTTTAGCTGTAAAGAGAGTCCTAGTTCTGCACCAAAAGAATTATCACCTTGGTTTGAATTTCAGCACGTATCCGATGATACTCAATGGGTATTTGGTCATTGGGCTGCTTTAATGGGTCACTGCCCAGCTAAAAATATATACGCACTTGATACTGGCTGCGTTTGGGGGCAACATCTGACTATGCTTAGATGGCATGATAAAAGGTTATTTACCGAGCAATCACATAAAAACTGAGATAAAGCTTAGCATTTGTTTAAAATATAACTTAGCTTGCTATACTAGCCCTAGACTTTTATACATTCCTTTGTAGTCTAATAATAATAATTAATGTTCGTGTGTATCTTTAATAAGTTTATTAATTTTCATGTGTTCAAAAAAATATTTTAATTTATATATTGGTGGATTTTATGAAATTAACCGTAGCGATGAAAATAATTGGTGGTTTTACCATTATTTCCCTTTTACTCTTTTTAACCAGCGCAATATCATGGAATAGCTTAAGCACTATTGGTCATGCGACTAAACAGCAAAATGAACTTGCCATACCAACGCTAAAAGAAAGTAATAACTTAGCTAACAATCTAACGAGTATTGGCAACCTAACCCTACGCGCATACTACCAAACTTCACTAGCTCCACTCGCCGAAAACTATAATGCTTTCGATGCTGACAAAAATAATTTTAGGGCACACCTAAAAAAATTAAAAGAGATTGTTCAAAACGAAGCAAGTTTACTCGCAAATTTACGCAAAGTAGATCCTATTTACAATAGCTTGGAAAACGAAATAGACAAGGTACTTAGTAATAGAAAACTTGCTATAGAACAACATATTACTTTGTCTGAAAAAATAGATATTATCGAAGAAAAAGCAGACGATACAGCGACTATTTTACTCGATCTAGGCGACCACGAACTTGCATCATCAACATTACAACGTGCCGTAAGTTTAGCTGAACGTTTAGAGACCCTACTCAATAGCATTGTTAGTTCATCTTTTGAATATCGTGAAGTTAAAGATCAACAGTCTGCATCTTTAGTCGCTAGTGAAATTGAAAACTCATTTAATGACATTAAAAAATCAGTTGATGATGTAGTTAATGAATTAAACTTAAAAGGCATAACTGACATTCCAGATGAATTAACAGATAGTTTTGCATCATTACAAGGTTACATCACAGGTAGTGATAATATTTTCAGCAATAAAAATAACCAACTAAACGCCATTCAAGCGGCAACCGCAAGCTTAAAATCAGCAGAAAACGGTATCAATAGCGCAAATGCAATATTGGCCACACAGGTAGATTTAGCTAATGAAACGACAATGGCAACAGGCACTTTAGTTGAAAAGTCTGTTTCTGAAGGCACACGCAATACTTTTGTTATCACTTTAATTTCAGTTGCCCTTGCTATCATTATCGCGTTTATAACTTTAACCAGCATTACCCGCCCTTTAAAGCGTGTGAACGAAATGCTTAATGTCGTAGCATCAGGCGACTTGTCTCGTAAGCTTGACGAAAGTGGTAATGATGAATTCGCTGAATTGTCACATAACTGTAATTTATTAATTGATAGCCTGCGTAACTTAATTCAAAGCATCGTCAGTCGCTCAATCCAGCTAGCAACAGCTGCAGAGCAAACCTCAGCGGTAACAGCCCAAAGCACGACAGCAATTGAAGAACAACGCATGCAAGTAGAACAAGCCGCCTCTGCGACCACTGAAATGAGCAGTACGGCACAGAGTGTACTTTCAAGTGCAAATGATGCCTTAGGTGAAATAAAACAAGCTGATGACGAAGCTGAACGTGTAAAAGTTATTTCTGGCCGTAACCGTCATACTATTGAATTATTAGCCACTGAAGTAGAGTCTGCTTCACAAGTTATTAATAAATTACAAGAAGATAGCGCATCAATTGGCGGGATTCTTGACGTAATTAGAAGCATTGCAGACCAAACTAATCTCCTAGCACTAAATGCCGCGATAGAAGCCGCTAGAGCTGGGGAACACGGACGTGGGTTTGCGGTTGTTGCTGATGAAGTAAGAACCTTAGCGAGCCGGACTCAAGTGTCGACCCAAGAAATTCAAAATATGATTGAAGTGCTACAAGGCGGTGCAGAAAAAGCCGTTTCTGTTATGGCTCAAGGTAAGGAACAAGCAACGAACTGTGTTGAGCAAAGTATTCAAGCAGAACAAGCACTCGATACTATTACACACGCGGTGCATGAAGCCTTTGATCGTAGTTCACAAATAGCTACAGCAGCTGAAGAACAAAGCGTGGTTGCCCATGAAATAAGCGAAAATCTTGAGTCAATTGTGGCCATTGCTGAGCAAACTACAGCAGGCTCTAAACAAACGGCAGAATCGAGCAGTGAAGTAGCCCGTTTAGCTGAAGAATTACAACAATCAGTACAAGAATTTAAACTTTAAATATCGTTATCATAAAGCTTAAATAACAAAAAAGAGCGCATCAGCGCTCTTTTTCCTTCTCTAAAAAGTATTATATCAATAGGTCTATATTGGCTTGATATAACCCAACTTAATCTTTAAGATTTTTCATAAACCGAAAAATCTAATTGGTATTGATTTTTTTCATCACTCGGGCGAATATCGCTAGCGACTTTTTTCCAAACCGATAAGTCATATTCAGGGAAATATGTATCGCCATCAATATCGGCGTCTATATGGGTAATATAAAGGCGTTGCGCCGCCGCTAAACAATGTTGGTAAATGGCACCACCACCAATAACCATCACTTCTTCGCTATCAACAACCAAAGCCAAAGCTGCTTCAACAGAATTTACCACATCAACGCCTGCAACTTGATAGCTCTCGTCTCGCGAAATTACAATATTTTTCCGCCCCGGTAATGGCCGCCCAATAGATTGAAATGTTTTTCGCCCCATAATAATGGGTTTACCTAAGGTCGTTTTTTTAAAGTAAGCCAAATCCGCCGGCAAGTGCCACGGCATATCATTGTTTTTTCCGATAACACGATTATTAGCGTGCGCGACTATCATTGAGAGTATGGTCATGAGGATTATTTAATTCTTAGTACGGCTAAATTTTAAAATATTATACGTTATTACAGTCAACAAAAAAGGGACATTTTTATCGTTACGAATGTGTCTATTTCAGTGAGTATAAATGCTAATAAAAAACTAACTGGTGACACTCAACTTTTACGCTTTAAGCTAATGTTGCTAAGGTACTTATAGATAGTTGTAAAAAGCATTGAGCATAAAATTAACATTCAAAACTTTGTCCGAGCAATAATGGAGTATTAATTAACAACGCTAGTTAGCTGATAGCTTCAGAAATACTGTCATTGATATCAATTAACGTTCCGTGATTGAGCACATATACTTTTTCAACCATATTAATGGTTTCTTGTCGGTGAGCAATCATGACTCGTGTCATGGGTAAATGTTGGATTTGTTCACTTATTTTAGTTTCGTTGTCTTTATCTAGGTGACTTGTCGCTTCATCCAGAAATAACACACATGGTGTTTGATAGAGCGCACGAGCAAGCAATAAGCGTTGAATTTGGCCACCTGATAAATTAGAGCCCATGTCACCCACAAGCGAGTTATAGCCCATAGTCATTTTATTAACATCTTCATGAATAGCGGCAAGATGAGCACATTGTTCTATTTTTAAATAATTGGGTTGAGGATCAAAAAAACTAATATTATCTGCAATAGAGCCTGCCAACAGGGTATCGTCTTGCATCACAGCCGCTATATGCTTACGGTAATTTTTCAAACCAAGTTGATTAATATCTTTGCCATCAAGATATACTCTTCCTGATGTTGGTTGCAGTAACCCCAGCATAATTTTCATTAAAGTAGTTTTACCCGCACCTGACGGACCCGTTATAGCAATGGACTCTCCTGCTTCAAGCGTTAAGTTAACATTATCTAAAATAGGCGCTTGATCTTCACTGTAACTAAAAGAAATATTTTCTAATTTAATTTTACCTTTGGGCTCATCAGCAAAGGTAGCCTCGCCTTCTCGGTTAGCCTCTTGATCTGTTAACGCAATATCGGCAATACGGTCAAGATGTAAACGCATCATTTTAAATTGAATAATTTGCTCTATCAAGTTAGCAAATCGACTGGTTAATTGTCCTTTATAGGCAATGAATGCCAATACCATACCTACCGATAAACTATTAGACATGACCATTATAGCAGCGAAATAAATCACCAATACGTTCTCTAATCCAAATAGTAATTTATTAAAAGAGTCAAAACTGATATTCAATCGACCTAAACGAATTTCACTGTTAATAACTTCCGCATAACGGTTTTGCCAAACACCTTGACGTTGCGATTCATTCCCAAAGAGTTTAATGGTTTGCATACCACGAATATTTTCTAAGAAGTTAGATTGTTCTTTAGCTGAATTTTGAATCATTTCTTCTGTAGCTTGATGTAGTGGGCGATATAAAGCTAACCGGACTATCGTGTATAAGGCAATAGCCACAAGTACCACGGCAGTTAACTTCAAAGAGTAAAGTGCCATCATAATTAAGACAGTAATTGCCATAACACCATCAACAAGCGTTTCAACAAAACCCGTGGTAATACGTTCGCGTATTTGTGCTAAAGAGCCAAATCTTGAAACAATGTCACCGATATGTCGTGATTCGAAATAATTCATCGGCAAGCGCAATAAATGCCTAAGCAGATTCACTCCCATTTGCATATTAAGCAAGCTTGATAAACGTAAAATAAGCCAACTACGTACTGCATTAGTCACCACAGAAATAATAGCGATCAAAGCAAAGCCAATAGCTAAGACAGTCAGTAATGGCTTATCAAAACTAATTAAGACCTCGTCAACCACCCATTGCATATAATAGGGCGCCATTAAGGCAAATAATTGCAAAACAAGCGATAAGCCTATTAATTTGAATAGTCCTGCTTTCAAGTCAGACATTGAGCTCCACAACTGAGTGAACTTCATTCGAACTTGTTCTTGTTTTACTTCAAACTTATTAGTTGGCGCCAGCTCTAAGCAAACACCGGTAAAATGTTGACTAAATTCCTCTGCAGTTAAGACGCGCTTGCCAACTGCGGGATCATTAATGAAAAACTTAGCGCCTTTGCCTGAGACCTTAGTCAAGACAACAAAGTGATTTAAATCCCAGTGCAATATACATGGAAGCGCCAACTTTTCTACATCTTCAACTGGGCACTGTAAGGCACGACTGGCCAAGCCCAAACTGTCACCTAAATCAATGATCTGCTGTAAATTCATGCCTTTTAAATTAGCAGAGAAACGCTTACGCATAGCTGGCATATCGAGCTGATGACCATGATAGCTTGCGACCATCGCCATAGCAGCAAGTCCACATTCTCCAAGTTCTGATTGCAGAATAATAGGTATCGCCTTATCGAATGAAAAGCTCAATTTATTTACATCAGTGCTTTCAATCATGGCTATTTAGCGCTTCTAAATAAGAATAGGTTAGAAAACACACCAAAGAAAAATCCAACAACATGCCCTACTGAAGCAGAATTAATTATTAGTAATTCGCTAAATAAAAAGCCGATAAGCACTATAACCAATAAAGATAAGAAAAAACCTTTAGGCAATATTTTTCTAATGAAAAAATTAAAACCCAATATAAAACCAAAAAGGCTATAAACTCCAAATGATATCCCACCGCAGTTATTTAAATGTTGAAGGCCTAATGTGAACTGGAAATAGGCACCAATAGCATTCCCAGAAAAAAATACTAAAACACTTTTATATCCAATTAAGCTCAAACATAATGTACCGATCATTGATAACATCAAAAAATTATTAAGGTAATGTAATATTGAGTAGTGGAGCAATGGCCCTGTAATCAATCTCCAGTATTGATGTTGACGCAAATCATCATACATAACACCGAAAACTTTAAATACTTCATCTTCATTCCCTAAATACTGAAACAAAAGTAGTTGTGTAACGCCTATGGCTATACCAAATAGGGTACAAATTAATAAAGACTTTCCGACCAAAGATGAGTTATAAAACCAGTTAAAAAATAATGCTCTTTCTTTGATTCCTCTTATAGTGTTTAGGCCGCAATAATATTCAACAGCATATAATATGGACATTAATAAAAAAATAAATGACCATTCTATGGCGTCTATTTTGAAACCTAAAAACAAGAAATTAATTAGGAATATAATTGTAGGAACTAAATACCCCACAAACATATATTGATGCTTACACTTCAAGTTTCTCATAATAGATTGCTGTAACTTTTCACAATAAATGGGTGGTAACTTGCGGCTATAGCCATCAATATTTATTAATAGATTTTGCTGAGGTTGCCATGCTTTAAGCTGTCCGTTCTCATGCATAAATGCATCAGAATGTCTTTTAACTTCAGAAGTAATTTCAATTGCAGTTCTATCTTTAAGTGGTAACGCACTACAATAAAGCCATTTAGGTACTTTCATAGTTTTTAAATTTAATTGATAAAGCCACCGAAACGCGGTGGCTTTTAATAAGCCTAATTGTGGCGTAAACGAGCCAAAAATTCACCTAGAGCTAAGCCACCGGCCGCTCCGAGTGCTATTCCACCTGTTATTATACCAATTGGAGTAAATAGTGAACCAAAGCCGACAATAGCCATTATTGACCCTGCACCTTCGTAACCATTAATCCCACCGCCCACTTCTTTAATTTCATTTACGTTTAATTCACGCATAATGTTATACTCCATGTATCCGACAATTAGTTGTCGGTTGTTAAGGACTAACTCAATCATTTGAGTTAGTTGTTAATAGGCTGACTTTAGTTGATCTCGCTAAAGTTTATCTAAAGTCGGCCACTCTATTTCCCAATAAGACTGTTTAGATATAAATAACAGTCTGACCAGAAAAATTCTTTTGATTACTTTATGGTTTACTAACTTACTCTGCCTCTCAGACTATAAATAGGCTCAAGTAACCACTCAATTAATGTACGCTGCTCAAGCATAATATCGGCTTCAAACAACATACCGCTTTTCAAATCAAACGACTTTCCAAACGCTTGCATTTGTTGATGATTTAACTTCGCGCGTAAACGGTAAACAGGCTCTTGTAATGTAATAGGGAGCTGTATTTCATTTGGGGCAATTAATGTTTGATCAATTCTTACAATTTCACTGTTAATAAAGCCAAAGCGTTGGTAAGGAAAAGCATCAAACCTTAGACGTGTGCTGTTACCAACTTGAATAAAGCCCGCAGATCGTGTGGGTAATAAAAGCTCTGCAATTAATTCTGAGCCCTCAGGAAGTATGTGTAATAAAGGTTTAGATTGCGCCTTTGATTGCGATAAGGTTTCCCCTTCTACTACCTGAATCCCCGTCACTAAACCGTTATTGCTTGCAGTGATAGTGTATTTATAATTACTTGCCACTTGAGCTAATTGACGCAGGAGATCTGCTTGTTGCCGCTTCAAATTATTAATACGTAACGTATATTGTTGCGGAATATTATTAATATTAAAGGCAACTTGGTTTAATTGGTTTTGCTGTTGAAGCTGTAATCGAGCGGTATTTTGTTTTTCTTGCTTGGCCTCAAGTAATGCCTGTTGCTGACGCTCGTTTTCTAGGTTTGATACATAGCCACTTTTATTTAACTGATTGAAATCTAATTGCTGCTCCGTTAACAAATGCAGCTTTTCGTCAGCTAAAGTCATTTGATTTTCAAGTGCTAATTTTTCATTATTTAAACCCGCTTTCTGAATTTTTAAATTTAAAAGCTCTTGAACTTTTAACGCTAGATGTTGAGTTATTTCATCTGCTAATAAATTCGCTTGGGTTTTGAGTTGTTCGGAAAGTTGTGTACTTAAATCAATACCATTGCTATTTCTCTGCTGAACTACGATAGTCGCAAGTGACTGCCCTTTAGTAACTGTGTCCCCCTCTTTTACCCATAGCTTTTCGATGGTTCCACCTTGACTTGCAAAACTTTTGATAACACCTTTGTTTGGCATTAAAAAGCCTCGTACTGTTTCTTTACGAGAGTATTCTGCACTGAACAAGAAAGTAATAATTGCAACAGCAACTAAGACTAAAGTTAGTACCGTAAGTTTTATAGATAATGGCTGGGCTAAGGTAATAGCACCGGTTAAACGCTCACCTTGATGGGAGACAGCTTCCTTTCTAAATAACGACATACCAATTCCTTTGATAGTAGAGCTTTAGAAAAATTAGTTCACTAAAGTAATTTCGTCAAGTTGCTGTATTGATTAAAAAGTGAAAGAAATATTATTTAAGTAAAATAATGATAAATATCAAGAAATTAATTAAATATTTAATTAAGATAAATTTTAATATTAGCAGAGAATGGTTTAGATAAACTTTTTAAACAACACAAGCTGTATTGAATTAATTTAAGCTTTCTAGGTGGGATTTCATTGTGTTTAAAGGGTTGTATTAAGTAAAACCAAATTCACTAATTATTTGGCTATGACTAGACTAAAGCAGCCGATTACTGCATATAAAGTAGATTACTAATCACTGACATTGATAAAATAAGTGACTGTTATAAATATAAATAACGCTAAATCCATGTGGAATAGCGTTTTATAAAAACGCCCTGATCCGCACTTAGAGAGTTTATTTAAACAATCCTATAAACAGGATTACCCTCTTAACAAGGGTCTCAGCATATCTTCTAAACCATTCAGCTTCACTTCATAGATTAGCGCTAATTGTTCGCCAAGTTTTCCTTCTGGGAAGCCTTTACCGTAAAACCAAACTAAATAGGGTTCAGGTAACTGTAGCAGTTTTCTGCCGCTGTATTTACCGAAGGGCATTATCTGATTTATCGCAGCAATTAATTCTGCATTATTGTCTATCGACATAAGTTACACATGCTCAATTGAGCCTCCAAATATTATTAATTACTGCTGATACGATTACTCTTTGACATAAAAATGTCACACCTAGTGCTTATAATCCAAGACATATTTATTTCAATCGGTATCAAGTTGATACCTAAGTTTTTTTCAGGGAGATGTTATGTCAATAGTTAGGAAACGAAATGCTGCCCCAAAAGCTTATATACCAGTTAACGCGCGCGATAATCAGTATATTTTGGCTGAATTTAGGTTAACAGATCAACTGCTTTCGCAATTACCTACGCATATTAATAGCAGCGGTAGTACAAATTACTATGCTTGTTACCAAGCGTTAGCCGATTTACTATTTACCTTAAGTAACGACAATACCATCACGAATAGCATATTAGTTGCTAACGACAAATTAGTGCGTGTACGTTATAGCCAAGAAATGCACCAGTGGCAAACGAAACAGCAAATAATTTTCTACTACGACCCACAGCAGCATGTACTGCAAAATTCATTTTTTGATGCCAATAACAGAGCAAAAAAAATCACTTTAGTTTTTTTAGCATCAGGTAATGATATTAGAGCGAGTGCGGCAGACTTTCATCAACGGGTAAAAGCACTGCTTGGAGAGTTTTCTGAGCAATTAGCATTGCCACTAAACGCTATACGCATGCGTGATCACCAGCATTTAACCTATGATATTTTTGCTAAAAGTAAAGGCTGTAACGCAAGCCAGGCACATAAATTTAGGCCGATAGCACAAAGGTATGCGAGCCAAGATGTAAAACTAGCTGAAAATATGTCATCAATTACCTATGCGATTGTCGACTTAACACTTGATCATAGGATCTCTGGGTTAGTTGATATAGATTCTGCTACAACAGATCCCTACAACCCACTTTATACCTATTTAACTGATACCTTTTCATTAGTGGCAAAGCGCTTTAACTTAAATAATGGTGCACTTATCGCCAATGGTTTGGTCCCTCTTGTTAGACATAGTTTGCATGATTTAGTGTCAAAGGTAGGCGAATTACAAATGCTCGGTTACAACCCAAAGCAAAGTCCATGTGGAATTGTCAGCAAATGGCAAGCAGATGCATTAGTCGATAATGTGCAATTAATCTTTGTTGCTAACTGCCAAAATGGCGAAGAACAGAATTATGCTAAATTTGTTAATCAAATAGAGCAAGCCATGGGTTTATTTGCAACTGAACTTGAAATTCCAACAGAAAAAGACGAATTAACCTTACGTTTTCATCAACATGTTGCCTTTAACTTATCGTAACACCAGACGTGTGCACCTTAGACTGAACAAGACAATTTTAGGTGCGCTGTATTGTCTGCTCCTGCCTTACCAATCAACAATTCTTAACGACATCAAAACAATGGGCCAAACAAATCAACAGCATCATCTTTGTGTGACGCTCTAAAATAACGCCTCGATTCATCTTGCAAAAATAAAGTCAGCGATTTTTAATAACTATTTGATTAATTAAGTGATCTATTTTTTTATGAGGGAAAATGGATAATGACAAGGCATAAAATTTAGTCAGTCATTATTCTACCTATAAATTTTATAACGCCGTCATTATTAATTTTAGCCATTAAAAATGAGCCGTTAATTAATCAACTTGGTATAAAGCAAGATACTTAATTTTTCAGTTTATGAATGGAGCATAGGCTCGAAACCAAGGTTTTATGATTGGTAAGAAAAACTGAGTATTGAACGTAGTAAAGTACTGTGCTTCGAGCAGATGCTTGGTAAAAAGTTACTCCGTTTGGAAACTAGGCATATCAATTGTTCGATGGGTTATGGTGGAGTTATAGTGGAGTTATGGTGTTAAATTTCATACTGAGAAAATCGTGTTCAGCCTTATTTAAAACATTAACAAGTAACTGATTTTATTAAGATAACATAGCAGGAATAACACCACATCATAGAATTTATAATTTCATTAAGTTGTATTATGCCACCGTTTAACTGCTTTTATATTGGTTGTAATATGCGGCAAAGTCTTCTGCGTTTAATGGCACCGAAAAGAAGTAACCTTGTACTATATCACCAAAATATTCATGACATTTTCTTAATTGCTGAGCATCTTCAACGCCTTCAACAACGACCTTAAGTTCCATTGATTTACCTAAATTTATTAACCCTTTAAGCAACCGGCAGCTTGCTTTGTCATGAGGGACATCAGACAAAAATGAGCGATCAACTTTTAACGTTTGTACATTAAGGTGCTTAAGGTAACTTAAAGATGAATACCCGGTACCAAAGTCATCAATAGCTAAATCCACCCCCATGGCTTTTAATCGAGATATTACATTTACGGCTTTGGCAAAGTCTTGTACTAATTCGCTTTCGACAATTTCTAACTCAATCAAACTTGGATCGATGTTAACTTCTGCAAGCACTTTTTGTACACTATCTAAAAATGTATCACTCTTTAGGTGTCTAGCTGAAATATTAATGGCAATTTTGAAGTCAGTACTCTTTATTAATGTTTTTTGCCAAGCGTTCCTTTGACTACTAGCTTTTGCCAGAACGATTTGGTCTATTTCTTCAATTAAGCCAGTTTCTTCAGCAATATCTAAAAACTCCTGTGGGCCAAGTATGCCCCGCTCAGGATGCTGCCAACGAACCAATGCTTCAGCACCCACTATTGTATTACTATCGGCTGATAACTGAGGCTGATAATAAACCACGAACTCGTCATACATAATAGCCTTGCGTAATTCAGCCGCGATTGAAATTCGGCGTTCTGCTATATCTTGCAATGTTTCATTAAAGTAGTGAAAACGATTTCGACCATCAGCTTTCGCTCTGTACATAGCGAGATCGGCCTTTTTTAAAACATCATTTAGTATATCTTTTTCATCCGTAAAATCAGCGATACCAATACTACACTCAATATTGACGACTAGATTTTTCATTTCATGTGGACGTTTAAATGCGGTAAATATTCGCTCTGCGACTACATATGAATAGTCTTTTTCCTGACACATTATAGCAAGCGCAAACTCATCTCCCCCTAAGCGACATAGGTAGTCTTCCTCACGGCATACACTTTGAAGGCGTTTTGCCACTTCAATTAAGACCTCGTCGCCTCGGTCATGACCATGGGTATCGTTTATCCATTTAAAATTATCTAAGTCAAGCAACATTAGACTTAAACCAGTGCTTAATCGCTCTCTCATCGACTTTGTTGTTGATAGTCTGGCTTCAAATGCATACCGATTTAACAGGCCAGTAAGTTGATCATGCTCCGCAAGGTCTTGCATGTCTGAACGATTTTTATCTAATTGCATTTCATTGGCATGGCGAAGTTTTGAGTGTGTTATAGCTTTGCGTAAATGCGCAGGATTAATGTCTTTTTTTAATAAGAAGTCTTGCGCACCAAGCTCTAAACATTGCTGCGCCAAAGCTTCATTCTCTATACCTGATAAAAAGATAATGGCGGTTTTTCCGATGCCACTTTTAGTCGCATGCTGTAAAACCTCCAACCCGGTTAAATCTGGTAGGTTGTAATCTAACAAGACTAGATCATACTCTGTTGACTTCATGCCGCTTAAGGCTTCATAGCCCGTAACTGCTACTGTTATCTCCAGATCGAAATCTGATTGCTTTAACAGTCTTTTAGTGGCCATTCGATCAACGCGATCGTCATCAACTAGTAAAATTTTCAACTTCCAACCTTATTTTTTAATATAATTAAATTCAATGACTTGCCAACAACAAGTCAACAAATCGATCCGTTTTTGAAAAGAAATAGCTAACGCTAACTTAACCACATAGCCTGCTATATTTTTTCATATGCTGCTAACTTATCTTCGTCAGATTTAGGCATGGTAAAAAATATTATGATGCTATTTAATTCAGCATCATCTCGGATTTCGTTTAAAATACTTCCCCTCCATTATTGGCATATTCAAATCTAACAATACGATGATAGATTTACCGGCCAATTTACTTCGTAATACCTCAAGGGCTTCAACACCATTTCTAACTCTTTCAGAAGGACTTCGATGCGTATTTTTAATACGCAGGTTTAATACCAACTAAATCAATGACATCATCAACAATTAAGATAGTAACTTCGTTATAGTTTTGCGCCATAGCCCCTATCCCCTTTGTGTTATTTCTGCAGCCATTAGCATTTTTAAATAATGTTCTTGGGGCCAAGTAAATATTACGGTTAAACCTTCGCCTTCTTCACTGGCAAAAGTTAGCGAACCATCAAATTTGTTAATAATTTTTTGAATTATAGCGAGCCCCATACCGCTCCCCTCGACTTCATCTTTGGCTTTTAACGTACTAAAAATTCGAGTTATTCGATCAAAATCACTGGCGTTCACCCCTGGGCCATCATCTTTAATACTAAATTCAAAATAGTTATCTTTCTCAATAATATCAAGCCAGATATTGCCGCCTTTTTTATTGTTATGCTTAATTGAATTGTCTAATAAATTTCGAATCACTAAAACTAACGGAGCCTGAAATGACTTAAATTCTTTAATATTATCATCAATATGTAAGGTGGTTTTTGATGTAGTATTTAAAAGTTCAAGTAACTCAAAACATAACTTTTTAACATTGATTAATGTCAATTCACCTGAGATATGACCCGCCCTTGAATAGGCTAGTAAATCATCTAACAAGTGTTCCATGCGAGTTATTCTTGATTTCATGACATCAAAATGTTCGCGACAATCTTCAGGTAAGGTAAAACCCTCTGCTTGTAAATCTTCTTCAATCCAACTCGCTAATTGTCTAATACCCCGCAAAGGTGATTTAAGATCATGTGATGATGCAAAGGCATAAGCTTCTAATTCGTCATTTAAGTCATTTAACCTTTTAGATTCAATGGCTAATATGCTGGCTTTTTCTTGCAATTTTTTTTCTGCTGCTTCACGTTTTTCAACTTCAATTTTAAGTTTCTCAACAGTCGGAATGTTTTTTAAGGTAGGTACTAGCTTCCACAACATATAAGCCGTAGCCACTGAAACAATAGCGGCCATAGCTTTCATCCCGCCACTTAACCAATAGGTGCCGTTCCAGACATTCCACACCGCCAACAAATGGGTAAGGCCGCACAGCAATACAAAGGCGCCAAATAACGCCATAACGTTCGAAAAAATTAAATCTTTACGCATACGCAGAATATAGACTAGCGTAATGGGTATACTGGTGTAAGAAAGGAAAATTAAAGCATCGGAAATAACATGCAGCCAAAGTAACTCAGGTCGCCACATATAGCACATGCCATGTGGCATGAATTCATTTGAAAACAACGTTTTTAGCATAAATTATAACTTTCCAATGATTTTTATAGACTATAATTTATATTAAAATATAGTCTTAAAAACGATAATTAAAACCAACAATTAAAAGCAAATAATGTTTTGGTACTAAAATAACTGTAGTGGTAAATTAGCAGATTGGCGAGGAGAGCAAGTTCACTTTGGTTCGATCCATTATTGAACGTTATAGCTCAATAATGATGAACACTCTCTGTATAACAACGCCGTGTTTAATACGCTATTTTAAAACTCAATTTTTGCCAAAGAAATAACTATTTTTAAGCGCTTATACGCCAAACAGGCAGGGCATTTGGTTATTGGAATTGACTCTTAGATACAGCTCTTTTACTCTAAAGCTATAGACGTCTGTATTTACGGAAAATAATTGAATTTATCACAAATTGATTCTGCTGCCTTGCTAGAGAACCTCCATACTGGCGTGGTTGTGCACAGTAATGACACTAAGATAAGTTATGCTAACCCTAAAGCATTAGAGTTATTACGATTAACTAGCAGCCAAGCATTAGGTAAAGACGCGCTTGATCCTAACTGGCGCTTTGTTGATAAGCACAGCCAGGTTATGGGTGTAGATACTTTCCCAGTAAACCGCGTTATTAAAACCAAAGCACCGATCACTAATTTAGAAGTGGGTATTTTAGATAGTTCTAGTGAGAAAGTTACTTGGGTTATTTGTAATGCTTTTCCTGAGTTCGATGAACTGCATCAGATCACACAAATTGTGGTTAGCTTTTTAGATATTACTCGACAAAAAAAAGTTATTCCCTTTGAAGATATTGTCGAGCTAGCGAATGACGTTATTGTGGTAACTGAAGCCGCACCATATCAAGATAAAGGACCTAAAATTGTTTATGTGAACCAAGCTTTTACCGCTTTAACAGGTTATACAAAAGAAGAAGTATTAGGCAAAACACCTCGAATTTTACAAGGCCCTAAAACAAGTAATGAAACCACTTACAAAATCCGTACAGCATTAGCCCAACAACTCCCCGTAAAAGCGCAAATATTAAATTACTCAAAGTCAGGAAAAGAATATTGGCTAGATATGAATATTGTGCCAATGAAAAATGAGTTTAATGACGTATTTTATTTTGCAGCAGTTGAGCGTGATGTAACCGAACAAATAGAGCGAGAAAAGGTATTAAAAGAACTCAGCGTTCGTGACCCACTCACTTCGCTTCTCAACAGAAGAGGCTTTTTTGAGGCAGCGAAAGCGTCACTTTCCTACGCTAAAAGGAACATAAAATCAGTCAGTTTAGCGATGATTGATATCGACTTATTTAAAGCTATCAATGATAATTATGGCCACCAAACTGGCGACGAGGTGTTAAAGGAATTCGCGACAATAATGTGCGAGTGTTTCAGAGATAGCGACATTATTGGTCGATTAGGTGGTGAGGAGTTTTGTGTATTATTAACTGATTCAAACCTGCTAAGTGCAAAAGAAAAGCTAGATATATTTCGGGATACTATAGAGAAAAGTACTATAAACATAGAGGACGAGCATCCAATAAAATTCACCATTAGCGTAGGGTTGACTGAAAGTGATAAAAATTCAGCATATAACTTAGACGCTATGCTCAAGCAGGCAGACAAATACTTATATCAAGCTAAAGACTCTGGACGAAATAAAGTGTGTTTGTAATCGCTTTTTACGCAATACTGTAGCTGTTCTCATATGAGAAAAACCTTAATAATAATTAGCTCAGATCCACTTAAATAATTTAACAATGATCACAACTCAATAATCCCCGATAAGACATTACCTCAATCGACGAGGTTTGAGTGTTCTTATAAACCCTTAATACAATAAACTCGCTTAATTTATGCTTAATTTATACTTAACTTTAGTAGATTTATTGTCAGTGATATTTAGCCATAGTTAACATTGAGCATTACTGCCTGATGGCTTTTAGAAGCTAATAACTTGTAGTCATCTTTCAATTACTTATAATGGCTACTCCAGTTGTTTTCAACATATTTATAACTTTTAAACTCGCCCTTATTAGCTTGTTATAAAGTGATAACATCACAATTTTTTATAAAATTTAGCTAAGGCCGAAGTTTGAAAGTTATCGTAAAACGCACATTTTATATTTTATTATCCTTGAGCCTCTTAATCTTTGCGCTAATATTTCTAGCCTTACAGTCATCGCCACATATAAAGGCGGTTCATCAAATTGATGCTAATTTTGCTGCTGAAAATAAAAAAACATTACAGCGCATTGTACAAACCATTAAATCAGTGCAAACGGGTGAGTCAAACAATCAACCGGTATTATTAAGCGTTTCTCAAAATGAAATTGACGGCCTCAGTGCTTTAGGTCACCGTGCGATTCCGCAGCTTATTTCAAACATTATCTTGATAAAAGGCCAAGGATTTTTTCGCTTTTCCCTTGAGTTACCCTTACCTCAGCTTATTCGTTTTTTAAATATAGAACTTACCTTAAATGCTTCACAAACAGGATTAGACCTCGACACAGCATATATAGGCAGCATTCCAATACCCGGTAAATTGTTAATGGTGCTAGCTGACGTAGTCAGCGAAAACTATATTAAAAAAGAGTTTGGTATTTCTTTAATCAACATTATTTCTAAGGTTGATATTTCGCCTTCAAGTCTGCACATTAATATTGAAATTCCCAACAGTCTGCATAACAACAATAAAACCGCTAAAGCATCTTTATTTGCATTACGTGACAAATTTGCATTATTTGGAAATGTTGACGATATACGCTTTTATCACCAAGCATTACTCAACTTCATTTCAAACAACGAAGATAAAAAATCGCTAGCCCCTTATATAGCTCATGTATTTTCAGTCGCCACAAAACGTAGTGCCCGTTTAGGAGCACAAGCCGCTTTAGAAAATAAAGCCGCATTAACGGCATTAGTGTTGTACTTTGGTACGGATACCTTTGAATTATTGATTGGTGACATTTCGCATTATTCATCAGAACAAGCTTTACAGCGATTAAAATTGCAAAGGAGTGTCACCTTAAGAAATCGTGTTGACATTCAAAAGCACTTTATTTATTCCATTGCATTACAGTTATTTGGTAGTAGTAATGCCAGTGATGCTATTGGTGAACTAAAAGAATTTTTAGATTCAAATAAAGGCGGCAGTGGCTTTAGCTTTGCTGATTTAATGGCGGATCGCGCAGGAACAAGATTCGCCATGATATCAACCCAGTCAAATAAAAGTGCTTTATTATTACAGGCGAGTTTAGCGCAAACCAATACTGAGTCGGCTATCATCCCAGCATTAGCAAAATTACCTGAAGGGATTACGCAACAAGCATTTCAAAAATACTACCAAGATATACAATCTCCACATTACATTGCTATGTTGAGCCATATCGACGAGCAGCTATTACAAATACCTTTATATCGAATTCAATAACTGACAATGACACCCTGCAGCAAATATGCAAAAAACAAAAGGCAATATTAGCTAGCTGTTAATCTGCCTAAGTAATCTTGGGTGTCAATGCAATTCTGTTTACCTCAGTTACTTACCCTGTTATTTATGCCTAATGTAAAGCTTAATGCCAAATCAAGTACCGCAATAGGTATGATAATTTTTATCGCCATCAACGGGTGAATCTTGATAGTGTTTAGTCTCTTGGGTTTCTGTATAAGGTTGTCGCAAAACGGCTAAAAATTTATTTAGCGCCGTTAAATCACCGGTTTCTTGGCAAGCGTCTAATAACGCTTCAACATGATGATTTCTTGGAATCACCATAGGATTAGTCTTTACCATTAACTGGTGTGCTGCCGCTTTAAATGGCTCAATACGTGTATTCCAACGCGGTAACCATTCATTGAGCGCAGCAATGATGGTTTCGTCAATCTTATTTTTGTTCAGTGAACCAGTTAAAGCAGCAAAAGTTTGCGTGTAATCTAACTTTTGCTTTTGCATAATGCCCAATAAGTCATTAATCAACTGAGCATCGCCTT
The DNA here is from genome assembly GCF_002076895.1 of Cognaticolwellia beringensis. Lineage (NCBI taxonomy): Bacteria > Pseudomonadati > Pseudomonadota > Gammaproteobacteria > Alteromonadales > Colwelliaceae > Cognaticolwellia > Cognaticolwellia beringensis. Next base: position 308,129 of record NZ_CP020465.1, on the reverse strand, counting down.
GCTCTGGTTCATCAATACCTATTTTAGCCGCCATCATAATCAAGTTTCCTTGTTGAAGGTCTTGATGAAATTGCGTTAATAAGGGCTCTATCTTCTCTACTGCATCATCTTCATCGCTAGCAACTAACGGTAATAATGTTTCGGCTAGTCGTGTCATATTCCACTGCATAATGCCTATCTGTTTACCAAAAGCATAACGACCATTACGATCAATTGAGCTAAAAACAGTGTCTGCATCATAACTATTCATCATGGCACAAGGGCCGTAATCTATGGTTTCTCCTGAAATAGTCGTATTGTCTGTATTCATTACACCATGAATAAAACCAACCCTTGACCATGACAGTACTAAAGGGACTTGCTTTGACAACACCGCAGAGAAAAATTTAAGCACTTGTTCGCTACTAATCTCATTAGCCGTTGCTTTATCAACAAGATCTACCGTTGTTGGTGTTTTTTCTTCAACCCGCAATTCTGGAAAATGACGATTTATGGCATAATTTATCAATCTTTTAAGCGAGTCAGTATCGCCACGTGACGCGAAATATTGAAAAGTGCCCACTCTTATATGACTTGCCGCAACACGTGTAACCACAGCCCCTTCGTAAGGTCGCTCGCGATATACACATTCACCGGTAGTAACCACAGCTAAACAGCGCGTAGTAGGCACACCAAGAGCGAACATAGCTTCACTCATAATATATTCACGCAGGGCTGGGCCAAGCGCACAACGACCATCTCCTTGACGTGAAAAAGAACTTACGCCTGAGCCTTTAAGCTGAATATCCCAACGTTGTCCCTGAATATCAGCAATATCACCTAATAAATGCGCCCGACCATCGCCAAGCTGCGGATTAAAATGACCAAACTGATGGCCAGAATAAGCTTGAGCAATGGGTTTACTTCCATCAATGAGTTTATTACCTGAGAAGTATTGTGCGATGAGTTCTGCGTCATTGTCTTGACTAAAAGGGATAGTTAACGTTTTTGCTAACGTTTCGTTCCACAATAATAATGAAGGCTGTGCCACTGGTGCAGGCAATGTTTGCTCTGAAAAGCTAGAGCCAAGTGCTTGGTAGTTATTAGACAGGTTTAGGGACATTTATTTCTCTTGGTAAAATTTTTATTCAATGAGTTAATAACAATTAACAATGCGATTTAACTATGCCACCCATAATAACATGAAGCAATAATGACATGCCAAATGAGACTTGATAGCTTATTTATACTCTCATTTATTGAATGAGTTATAGATAAGCGTTTAAGCACGTGTAGAATAGGAGGTTGCTGAGTATGAATAAGCTACTAAACAGCGTTGGGTGTCCGAGTTATGTTTTATTTTTAAGCTTACAACTCTATACTATGATGTGTTTTCTTATCTCGTATAATCAGAAGTGAAGTGGGAATTTCAACTTTTCAGTTATCGCTAAAACACGAATTTACTGCCTTTGTTGAAAAGCTAACTACTGAGACACTGCTGCCATTCGTATTTTTGTAAGAAATAATCATTTATTCTGGTTAATTATTTTTAGCATACCATGCGCAATTCATAACAATTTCAGTGTATATCTGAGGAGATACTATTGTTAACAAAATATATTTTAGTTTTACTCGTCATATTGTTAACAACACAAGCTAATATTGCGAATAGTGCTGAAAATAAAACGCTGACCATGTGTGTTACACATTTCCCTCCATATCAAATAATATTGCCCGGTCAAACACCAATAGGCGAAAATATTGCTGCTACAACTTATTTCTTTAATAAACTAGGCTTTACAATTCACTTTACACAGAACAATTCTTTTTGGCGTTGTTTAGGTATGTTAAAAGCAGGAAAAGTGGATATTATGTCAGGTCTGTTAGATGCGCCAGCAAGACGTAAGTTCTCCCACTTATTTGTTTATGGTTCATTGGATAAAAAGTCGTTTTATGTTAAAAAAAATGGGCCAAATATCAATGAATTTTCTGATCTTAAAGGCCTGAAAGTAGCGGTACTTAAGGGAGTTAAACAGTTTAAACAATTTGACAATGCCCCTAATGGCTATTTTGAAAAAGTATATGTTAATGACATGTCTGCTGCCTTTCGAGTATTGGCAGCAGGCAAAGTTGATGTTGTCATTTCAACTGACTTTAACGACCTGGAAAATTACAAAAAAAACATGACTCAAGAATTTAAAGAGTTTACAGTCAATTTAGATGGTACTTCTTTATTGTTTATCGCGTTGTCAAAAACATCTAAAGTTGCCCACCTTGCGCCAAAATTCACTGATTTATCAGAAAAAATGTATAAGAATAATGAATTTTATAAAGTTATCAGTGATTTTAAAATAAAACATCCAACATATTATCATTGAACTTAATAATATTTAGCCCTATTGATGACTGATGTGTAATAGCTTCTTGAAATAAATAGTTCTAGGAATATATTGAATAATAGGCATTAAAAATAAATATTTAAAAGGGGATTACATTAAGCATCGTAAGCGGAAAAGTTAATAACTCTATCAATAATTCTATCAATAACTCTGCCGCTAAAATTGATTAAAAATCAGCTAACCTCAACATAGATCAATCATTATCGTCATTAGCTTTATCGAACTGCAACTCACAAAGCCTTTGATAAAGTTTAGAGCTTTTTAACAATGACTTATGATTTCCACTATCAATAATTTTACCTTGATCCATAACAACAATTAAATCCGCATGAATGACGGTAGCAAGTCGGTGGGCTATAATTAGTGTGGTTCTATTCGTCATTAACTCATCTAATGCGGCTTGTACGTGGTATTCACTTTGGGCATCTAAAGCACTAGTTGCTTCGTCAAGCAATAAAACAGCAGGGTCTTTTAATATTGCTCGTGCTATAGCAATGCGCTGCTTTTGTCCGCCGGATAAGCGCACACCTTGTTCGCCTAAAAAGCTGCCGTAGCCTTGAGGTAATTGCTCAATAAACTCATGAGCATGGGCTTTTTTTGCGGCACTAATAACGTCTGCATCACTCGCATCGGGCTTGCCATAGCGTATGTTATGCCACACATCAGAGCTAAACAGTATTGGGTGTTGCGGCACCATACCCATTGCTTGACGTAAATCGGTTAATTTTAGTTGGGTAATATCAATATCATTAAAGCTAATACAGCCTTTTTGAGGGTCATAAAAACGTTGTAATAATTCAAATAACGTTGTTTTCCCCGCCCCTGAAGGCCCGACTAAAGCGACAATTTTTCCAGTTGGAATAGCTAAATTGATCTGACTAAGTGCAGCACTGTCTGGTCGAGATGGATAACAAAAATCAACATTTCTAAATGTGATCACCGATTGAGCACTATTTGTTAGCACTTTGGGAGAAACTAATTCTTTAATATCACTTTCAATTTCAAGTAATGCTAACAGTCGAGTTGCCGAGCCGGCAGCTCGTTGTAATTCACCATAGACTTCAGCAACCGTTGCCACCGACATAGCTACCATGACGGCGTAAAAAACAAAGGCGCCTAATTCACCGCCACTCATTTCACCTTTTAACACATCCATACCACCAACCCATAACATACCGCTAATCGCCCCGAAGGTGAGAAAAATAACAATAGCAATTAAGGTTGATCGTTGTTTAACGCGTCGTTTGGCGACAGAAAATGCCTTCTCTACTTCATCAGCAAAAGCGTGTTGCTCTTTTACTTCATGGGTATAACTTTGCACCACTTTAATATTTTGAATAATCTCACCAGCATAGGTGCCGACATCGGCGATTGCGGCTTGTGAGCTTTCGGCTAATTTTCTGACTTTACGGCCATAAATCATCATGGGTATTAAAATAATTGGCACAGAGAGAATAACAAAAAGGGTTAATTTGAAATTAGTCACCATTAACATCACTAATCCACCAATGAGCATTAAGACACTGCGCAATGCCATCGAGAATGACGAACCAATAATTGACTGTAACAAAGCAGTATCAGTGGTTAAACGCGACATTAATTCACCGCTGCGGTTTTCTTCGAAATAGCTTGGATGCAGAGTAACAATGCGGTTAAAAACAGCTTTTCGAATATCTGCACTGACGCGTTCACCTAACCAAGACATTAAATAAAACCGGCTAAAGGTGCCTATGGCGAGCAGACTAATTAAGCCTATTAAGACTAAAATAGCCGATTGTAATTGTTCAACTGAACCGGCAATAAAGCCGCTATCAATAACAAACTTTACCCCTTGCCCTAAAGATAAGTTAACCGCCGCGGTAATTAACAACGCTAATAATGCCAACGCTAACATCAGCTTGTATGGCTTTATAAAGGCAAAAATAGGTAGCAAGCTGGTGAAAGCTTTGGGCTTGTTTGTTGAGGAGCCCTCATCTGAAATAGGTTGATTGATGGTTTTGCTATTGTCGATCACGATGGGCTCTTGTGATGTTAATCTTTTACTAGAGATGGTTATAAAAAGCGATAATTCAAGTGAATACGCCATTTATTAATTGGACCTGAGCCTTAATAAAACGGTTCTCATAAGTATTATACCAAGTTAATTATCCACTTAAAAACATCCGCTTGAGCTAATTAGACGAATATCAAAATCATCTTTCGTCTGCTTTAATCTAGGTTACATCTTATTATCAACAGATGTTAAGGCAATAAAAAACCCTTAGTAGCATAATGCCAAAACTAAGGGTTTTAAAACTTACACTCGTTACTCAAATATTGAGCGTTCAAGTCACAAGACTATGTTATTTACTTAAGCATTTTTTATTGCCGCTGAAGTAATAGGTAAGTCTCGCACTCTAACGCCTGTTATTTGGAAAATAGCATTGGCAATAGCTGGCGCTATAGACACCACGCCAGGTTCGCCTAAGCCAACAGGGAATTCCTCGCTTTCAACAAATTCAATGTCTAACTCAGGCACATCGTTCATTCGTAAAGGAGAGTATGTATTTAGGTTAAGATTACTCACCTGACCATTTTCAATCGGACTTTGCTCGTGTAATGCTAAACTTGTTCCCCATAACATCGAACCTTGCACTTGTGCTAAGGCACCATCAGGATGAACAATAACTCCCGCATCAACAATCATAGTAAGCTTTTTAACCGTTATTTTTCCAGAACTAGGTTCTACATGAACCTGCGCTGCACAAGCCATCCAAGCCGGCATCGTTCTTTCTTGTCCAGCACTTACGGCAACACCAATAGCTTCATTTTCTGCTAATTTAACGTTTTTGGTTTTTTGCTTCAATATGGTGAGTACGTTTGCTAATCGCTTGGCACCGCCAACACTTTCCGGTGCTTTACCTGCTTGTTTACCTAATCCATCGAGCATTGATAAACGAAAATCAATAGGATCCGCTTTTACCTGATGAGCAATTTCATCAATAAATGATTCTAGGCCCCAAATAATCCAACCTTGCCCTACTGATCTTAACCAGCCCGGTAAAATAGTTTGTTGTGCTAGCTTATTATTAATCGCTCGTATTCGGTGATTTTCCATACTGTACCAATGGTCAGCGCCACTGGTTGAAAGCAGATCTACCCGAATTTTTTTATCTAAACTTTCAGGCATAAAACCTGGTGCCATTGTTAAAGTTGGCCAACCTGCCGCGAGAGCATGCTCCATACCCGTAAATTTGTTATTTTGATCAAATAGCGCTTTAAATGAAACAACTGATGGTGATCTTGGTTGATCAAATCGTGAGTCATCTTCCCTGGTAAAGACCATTTTTACCGGCTTACCAATCGCTTTAGCCGTTAATACCGCTGGTATAGCGTAATCACCGAATAAACGTCGACCGAAACCACCGCCCAAATATTGCTGGTGCATAACAACATTTTCGTCAGATACTTGCAGCGCTTTAGCTATCGCAGGTAACGTTAACGATTGCCATTGGTTACCGGTATAAACATGCCAATGGCCATCTTTTTCTTCAACCGTGGCATTTACGGGCTCTAATGCAAAATGCAAAGCTGTATGAGTGCGATAAACCGCATCAATGGTGTTTGCTGCTTTATCACTTGCTGCGACAAAATCACCATCGTCAACAAACAAGCCGCCTTCACTCTCATCGGCAACTAAACGTGCGCCTTCTTTGAGGATATCGTCCTCACTAACCTTAGCTGTTTTACCCGCTTTATAGCTAACCTCTAAAGCATCAGCCGCTTTAATCGCGCCATAATAAGTGTCTGCCTCAACAGCAACCCAGCCTTGAATATTATCGCTTGGGTCTTGTAAAATATGGTATCCAAGATAACCTTTAACTTTCTGTGCAGCGCTATCATCAACATTCGTTACTTTACTGCCATATCGTGTCGGTGGAATAATCGGGCGCGCATAAACCATGCCTTTCAATTCAATATCAATACCATAAACAGCTGAACCATTAGTTTTAGCAGGTATATCTAGTGCTGAACTGGGTTTGCCCACTAAGGTTCTTTTGCTTGCGGGTTTTAACGGCAAAGCGTTGATTTCTTCTGGTGTAAAAGTACGATTAAATGTACCTTTAGCAACAATATCGCCAAAGCTAATTGAGCTTTCTTTACAAAGTACAGCACCGTTCTCAACGCTACACTCTTCCACTGGGCAATTTAATATTTTTGCTGCCGCTTCAATTAAAGCAATACGTCCTGCCGCGCCGGCTTGAGAAAGTGGCTTAAATGATTGGAATACAGACCAAGAGCCACCCGTGACCATATAACCCCATTTAGGGTCGGTATCTACATGAGTGATCGACACCTTTGACCAATCAGCGCCCAACTCATCAGCAACAACGCGTGCTAGCGCCGTACCAACATGTTGACCCATTTCCGCTTTAGCAATATTAATGTTAATTTCGCCCAGTGGGTTAATTTCAAACCAAACCGTTGGGGAAAATAGTTTATTTTTCAATGTTTCTTGCGGACTTTTACTTAAGCCCGCCGCACTAACCAATGGCGCAAATGCCATTAACAGTGAACCGCTAACCGTACCAACTAAAAAGCGACGTCGAGATAAGCTGACATTATTTTTTGCATCTTTAATATTTTTCATTGTCATTCGCCTTTATGATTGTTGCGTTGAAGCACGAGGATCAAAAGTTTGCACATCGGCTGACATAACATCTGCCGCATTTTTAATAGCACTTTTAATACGAACATAAGCCATGCAGCGACATAAGTTTCCACTCATATGATCAACAATTTCTTGGTCACTCGGTGACGGGTTGTTTGCCAACAAGGTGGCGGCCTGCATAATTTGTCCCGACTGACAGTAGCCACATTGTGGTACTTGTTCTTCAATCCATGTTTTTTGTAAAGGATGTTTGCCTTCCAAACCTTCAATCGTGGTTATATTCTTATTTGCAGCGGCTAATAATGGAAAAGAACATGTTCTAACAGGGGCTCCGTCCATGTGCACAGTACAGGCACCACACATGCCAATACCACAACCAAATTTTGTGCCTTTAAAACCGAATTCATCACGGATAACCCATAACAACGGTGTGTTTACATCTGCAGCAGAGGAAACTTTGTTTCCATTTAACTTGAATTCAATCATAGTTTTGTCTCTCAAAACTGAGTTGAAACATTAACAACTCATACAATTATTAAGTACACCACTTAACGAAGTGGTTGAATTTTATCTAAATTTATTTATCATTCACGACCAATTGATAACGCATTACTTTCTGGAAAGCAAAGGCCTAAAATAAGAACGGCTAGACCGACAAGAGTATCTCTGGCGTTTATTCTTCAAGTTTCTTATTTCCAATACTCTATTTCCGTTGACTAGGATCAAACACAGTCATAAATTAAAGTAAAAATAGCAACGCCTTTATATCTACTTATTTATAGACTAAGTTTGCCGTATTCTCTTTATTATTTTTGATTTAGCCTTTTTCAATTGGGACTTTAATTTTAAGCAAAGGATTAAGCAAAATCGTAAGTTCCGCCCGATTTCAAGGCTTTTTGATAAGCTTCACGAGCTTGAAAGCGCTTAACGAACGCTACGATTGTCGGATAGTTTTGATCCGCTGGTTTCCTTGCCGCCCATGCCTCTAAGGGAAAACTCATTTGAATATCAGCGCCTGAAAGTTCATTTCCGGCAAACCATTCATTATTTTTTAAATGGTTTTCAATTAAATCTAAGTTAGCTTTCATGTTTGGCCCAACGTATCCAGCCATTATTTTTTTCATGATGCCTTTTGCTATAGGTTTAATCAGAAAAGGCATTGAACGATCCACTGCTTTCTCTAAAATGAGTTTTAACAACAATTGTTGCATCAGTGTTCCTTCAGCAAAATGTAGCCAATATAAATACTGACGATGTGCTTCAGTTTTTACCTCAGGGATAAAATGATCTTGGCCATAAGTTTGCGCAAGATACTCAATAATCGCGCCAGACTCTGCAACAGTAATATCACCATCGGTTATCACGGGAGATTTACCTAGAGGATGCACTTTTTTAAGGCTAGCAGGTGCTAAGTTAGTTTTGAGATCACGTTTATAATGTTTTATTTCATAAGGAACGCCAAGCTCTTCTAAAGCCCAAAGCACTCGTTGAGAGCGTGAGTTATTCAGATGATGTACAACAATCATAGTTTTCTCCAATAAAGTAAAATATTTTGCTGAGCTATTGCCATTAAATTGCCAAAGCAGACCATTTGCTTTACAACACACGGCTAGAAATACAGCCAAAAGTACAATAGTGCTAAGTTTACATTATTTTAGTATCTTTATTGCCTAGTGTCGCATAGCATTGAACCCTATAACTATACTATCGGACTATTTTAATGCTTTGGACTTCCAGTGTTCTGCTTGAACAAGACATCAAGCAACACCACCACAACTTGCATGAGTTGGTGGTTTGTTTACAAGGAAGTGTCAACATCTGCATTAATGGTGAATTACATACGTTATCGGCTGGGCACTCTGCTTTTATCCCGATTCAATACTCACATGCAATTTGTATTGATCAACAAATCGAGACTCGATTACTTTTTTCCTGCATTGATCCGCCCTCATTCGATACGTTGTCAAACCCTAGCAACCGGCTATTTTTAAATTCGCTATCTAAAGGCGACTTTTTAATAAACAATCGTCTTTTAGACACAGATGTCAGCACACAGGAAATGCTTAAAGTTGCCAGTGATATTGAAGCTTCACCAGATTCTAACTCACCTTTGCAGGCCAGTTTAAAAGAGAACTTATACTTAAGGTTATTACTAATCCATGTCAGTAGTGCAGGTTATGAGCAACAAACAAATGCACAAGCATCATTAAAAATGACCAAGGCCCAGAACTGGATTCATGACAACTATGCCATGGACATCACACTAGAAATGGTGGCAAAACAAGTGAATATTTCAAGAAGTCATTTTGCTCGTCAATTTCGTCAACATACTGGGTTTAGTGTTATTGAATACCTCCTCAAAGTACGCTGCGATGCTGTAGCTAAACTACTTGCCAGCTCAAACACCGATATAACAGAAGTTGCTTTTGCGACCGGTTTTAGTAATTTAAGTCATTTTTATCGACACTTTAAGCGCCGCTATGGCATTACACCTGGCGCTTTTAGACAAATGATTAAACATCAAGGCACTGCACTGACAGCTGACTCGGCATAAGCAACACAGCCAAATCATTTATATACCAACCTATTTAGTCTAAAAATAGCAAAAAAAAGCTCTTACCTAAGTAAGAGCTTATTAATATTGTTAAATACTAGCCGTTATTTAAAACTTGTAGCTTGCTTTAACGTACAAAAAGCGACCTTGGCTATTGTGAGTGCTATTCGCAAAACCCATAAAATCATGATAAGCAAACGGTGGCTCTTCATTAAACAAGTTAGTGGCACCAATACTCAAGGTAGTATTTTCAATACCGATATAATTCACTGTGGTATCAACCGTTGTCCATGAATCTATATCACTCATACCTTCGGTCGCAACTGAGGCGTCTTGCTTGAATTCGCCAATATAGTTTATCGCCATACTTGCGTTCCAATCACCTTGTATCCAAGTCGTGTTGAACGTCCAACGAACTTCCGGTTGTTCAAAGTCACCTTCTTGGGTATCAATACGCATAGAACCATCAGCATTCGGGCGAGCATCTTCATAAGATAAAACGTAATTGACTACATAAGTAAATTTAAATTCACCGATATCAGTTTCCAAGCCGTAATTAGCTTCGATATCTAAACCAGAAGTAGTGATATTCCCAATGTTTTCATATTGATCGAAGATACGAACAACTTCACCTGGATCGCCAGCAATAGTCGATGGTAAACGTTCAACTACCGAAGGGTCATTCCCTAAAGTACTGAATTTAAACTGGGTATCTTTAGTAATGACATTTTCAATATCATAATCATAATAATCTATTGAAAAATCCATGTTATCTGCGATTTCATAGATTAAGCCTAAGTTATAGCTAGTCGATTCTTCAGGACCCAAATCGTCATTACCTGAAAGCACAGCAGTATACTCTTGTGGCTCACAGGCTTTGTTAATATTACCAACCGCAGCACAACGTACCGTATCAACCAAATTAGGTGACTCATCAGTATTACCTAAACCAATTTGGTGTAATGACGGAGCTCTAAACGCCGTACCGTATGAACCACGTAAAGATAAAGACTCTGTAGGTTGCCAGATAAAAGCAACTTTTGGATCCGTTGTAGTACCAAAATCACTGTAGTCTTCATGACGAACGGCAACCTGTACTTCTAAGGTATCAAGTACAGGAATGGCCAATTCTGCAAAAACAGAAGTATTATCACGCGAACCATTCGCTTGGGTGGCTTCTGTGCCAAATACTTCACCGCGTAAGAATTGATCATCAGGGTTATCGCTAATACTCTCTTCTCTGTATTCAACACCAACCGCTAAACCAAGGTCACCATGCTCCATTTCCATGACTGAACCGCTGATTTTACCATCAAAAGATTTACTGGTTGATTTACCAATACGTGTCGTAGTCGTTTCAATAAAATCTAATGATTCTTGACTGTTGCTAGAGGGTTCAAATGGGTTCCATAAACCACTATCAATCGCTTCTTGTGTGCGACGTGAATTAGGGAAACCATTTACGCCACGCTCAGTCGATGTGCTCTTAATATAGTTATAAGCGACTTCCCAGCTCCAATCTTTGATCTCACCTTGTAAGCCAATAATTGAGCGATAGTAGTCAGAGGTAACGCGCTTTTCACGGTTGCCAATATCAAGCATGCGTCGGCGCATGGTTAAGTCTTGCTGATAAAACTCATGCGTAGGCATCATTGCAAACGGGTGATTTACATTATCACCAGACATAAATAATTCATTAAAGCTTGGGCTACCTGCACCACGGATTGTCGTTTTAGAATGTTGACCATTTAATTCCGCAAAACCACGTAAATGGTCATTAATTTCGTATTTACCTAAGTAAATAAAACTAGCGCGTTCAGTTGCAGGAACAGAAGTCATGACTGGAGCATAATCATAACGACAAAGGTTACCGACAATATCTTGCTCAGCACAAACATCATTACCAAAGGTATCAGGCATACGATTTGTTGAATCACTTGCTAATGCTATAGTGCCGGGAAACCCTGATGAACTTCTAAAGTCAGTAGCAAATGGGTCATTAGGTCTTAATGCTTGTTGGTTAGCCGATTTTGAATAGTCGCGATCAGCATAAAGAATTTCTTCACGTTCAAAGTAATCTAGTGCAAATGTATGGCTGCTTTTTTCTGTTGAGTTACCCCAAACAATGCTGATATTTTTTTCTTCACCACCACCGTCAGCAGTATCTCCGAATTTTACGGCAACTTCTGCGCCTTCAACATCGTCACGTAAAACGATATTAATAACACCGGCAACGGCATCAGAACCATAAGTTGCTGACGCACCGTCTTTTAGAATATCAACACGTTTGATAGCCGCTAAAGGAATATTGTTGATATCTACAAATGCGGTATCAATATTATTCGCAAATGGCGAAACTGATACGCGTCGGCCGTTAACTAAGATTAACGTTGAGTCAGCACCCAAACCACGTAATGAGACACTTGAACCACCATTACTGGTATTGTCACTACTGTTGCCTTGCGTTGAAAAAGTACCTTGTCCCGCCATAGGTAACTTAGTAAAAAGACCGATCAGATCAGTAACCCCGCTATTGGCGATATCTTCAGCACTTAATGAGGTTAAAGGCGACGGACCTTCCATGTCTGTTCTCTTGATATGAGAACCGGTAACTTCTATTCTTTCTACGCTTTGTTTTTCTGCTGCTATGGCAAGATGACTTTGCGAGGCGAACAGTGCCGCGGTAATACTAAGGGCTAGCGTGTGTTTACGACTATTTAAGAGTTTCATGTTTAACTTCCTTTTATGCTTTTATAGTTACTTGATTTTACAGTTATTTGTTTTTATATGAACATATGTTACTTAGTGTCAATGAAATACGATTTAACTAAAATAAATCAATAGGTTTTATAACAAAAAAACTACAGATTTAACAGGTTAACCACTGATATCATCCACCTAATATGTAAAGTTATGTTAACCAATTAAAATTTGACTACGAAAAACTTCGGATTTTATTTTAATTAACCACCAAAAACAGTTCTAAATAATGAGGTACTAGGCATGTTCCCAAAAAAAAATCCGATGAATAAGTTTCATCGGATTTTGGTTTTATTGCCAATTTATAAGCTAAATATTTTTAACTTATCGGCATTACTGCTTTAACACAGTACTTTTCTTCGGTTGGGGTCTCTTTTACAAACCAACAATGAAGTTGATATGTTATTAAAACTGGTTAGAGGTGTTTTTCGCTCCACCGGCTTTAAGTGCGTTTTCACCTGCAAAGTATTCTTTGTGATCATCACCCATGTCTGAACCTGACATGTTTTGATGTTTAACACAGGCAATACCTTGACGAATTTCTTTACGTTGTACACCTTCAACATAACCCAACATAGCCGCATCGCCAAAGTATTCTTTAGCAAGGTTATCGGTCGATAACGCAGCCGTATGGTAAGTAGGCAATGTAATTAGGTGATGGAAAATACCAGCTTCACGCGCTGTATCTGATTGGAAGCTACGGATTTTGTCATCTGCAGCTACAGCAAGCTCAGTAGTATCGTAATCAACATTCATTAAATCTGAGCGAACATAGCTAGATACGTCTTCACCGGCTTCAACCATAGTGTCGTATGCTTGTTGACGGAAGTTAAGCGTCCAGTTAAATGATGGGCTGTTGTTGTAAACAAGCTTAGCATTTGGAATTTCTTTGCGTACCTCATTCATCATTGCAGTGATGTCAGCAACGTTTGGTGTTGCCGTTTCAATCCAAAGTAGGTCTGCGCCCGCTTTAATAGCTTCAATGCTGTCAAATACACAACGCTCTTCACCCGTACCTTGACGGAATTGGTATAAACCAGAAGGTAGGCGTTTAGGACGAACAAGCTTACCGTTACGATTGAAACATACATCGCCTTCAGCCATATCAGCAACGTCAATTTCTTCAACATCTAGGAATGAGTTATAAATATCGCCTTGATCGCCAGGCTCTTTAACAACCGCAATTTCTTTTGTAAGGCCAGCACCTTCAGAGTCTGTGCGTGAAACGATAATACCGTTATCGATACCTAATTCTAAGAAAGCGTGACGTAATGCACGGATTTTAGAATGGAAATCAGCATGAGGAACCGTTACTTTACCGTCTTGGTGTCCACATTGCTTTTCATCAGCAACTTGGTTCTCAATTTGCAAAGCACAAGCACCAGCTTCAATCATTTGCTTCGCCATTAGGTAAGTGGCTTCAGCATTACCGAAACCTGCATCGATGTCAGCAATAATTGGAACTACGTGAGTAACGTGGTTATCGATTTTGTGCTGAATAGCCGCTTTATCGCTTTCAGATGCTGCGTCTAATTCACGGAAAAGACCACCTAATTCACGGGCATCTGCTTGACGTAAGAAAGTGTAAAGCTCTGCAACTAAAGAAGCTACTGAGGTTTTTTCGTGCATAGATTGGTCAGGAAGCGGACCAAACTCACTACGAAGAGCAGCAACCATCCAGCCTGAAAGATACAAGTAACGACGATCTGTTTGACCATCAAAATGTTTCTTAATAGAAATCATTTTTTGTTGGCCAATAAACCCGTGCCAGCAACCTAAAGATTGAGTGTACTTAGTACTATCAGCGTCGAAAGCAGCCATATCGCGACGCATGATATCTGCAGTGTATTGTGCAATGTCTAAACCAGTTTTAAATCTATTCTGTACTCTCATACGGGCTACAGACTCTGGATTGATGGCATCCCAAGAACTGCCAGCTTTTTCTTTAATTTCTTTAACTGCTTCTATTGCACTTTGATAATTAGACATATCACTTTCTCCAAAAGTTTTAACTGACAGTATTTATATGTTTGATGATGTAACTGCTTATGTAAGCAATCACACCGGACAACATAAATACTAAACCAACATTCATGAATAAACAAAATATATAATTAGCATCCCTACCATTTCTGCCATGAATAGTGGTGTAATAACTCTAAAATATAAATGTAAATAATCTAATATATTCAAATAGTTCTAACTCATCTTATGAATTATTCATAAAAATCACGCTGAAATTAATTTAATTTTCCCATGAAATTTACTTGATTCTCACCATAAGCCATGACATAAATCTAAGTTATGTTTATGTCCTAGATTATTAATGTTATGAATATCTCAAAAATTGATTTAAATCTGCTGATTTATCTTGATGTCTTACTCAGAGAGAAGAATGTTACTCGCGCTGCTGGCCAGTTAAATATTACTCAACCGGCGATGAGCAATGGTTTAAAAAGGCTGCGAACACTTTTTAACGACCCTATTTTAGTGAGAACTTCTGATGGCATGGTGCCTACCGAACGAGCTCGAGCTTTAGCGCCTGCTATTAGAAAAATTTTATTGGAGCTAGAAGAAGCACTCCAAGGTGAAGAGGAATTCAACGAAAAAAATAGCCAACGGGTTTTTCGTCTGATGGCAAGTGACTATGCAGCCTCTACGCTATTACCAAAATTATTGAAGCGTATCAACCAGATAGCACCTAATGTTACCATTGACATAATGACGCCTAGTGATGTTAACTTTCATGATGTTGAGGCCGGTAAAATTGATATGGCCATCAACCGTTTTGATGAGTTGCCACAATCATTTCATCAAAAAACTATTTGGCGAGATTCATTCTCATGTTTATTAAGTGCCGATAATCCAGTTGTTGAAAAATTTAACCTAAATACTTATCTGAGTGCTAAACATGTTTGGGTATCTAAAACAGGCTTTGGTGTCGGTGTTGGTATGGATCCGAAAGATGTGCAAAAATTAGGATGGGTTGATGAAGCATTAGCGCGCATAGGTAAACAGCGTGATATTAAAGTCTTTACACGAAATTATCACGTGGCAATGCAACTAGCACTTGAAGATGAATTAGTTGCAACCTTGCCTACACGAGCGGCATTAATTCATAAAAACGATGCGAATTATACAGTGCTCAAACCGCCATTCGATATTCCAGATATTGAACTTAAAATGATATGGAGCCCTCTGTTGCATCATGATGCTAGCCATATATGGTTTAGACAGTTGGTTATAGAAGCGGCCAAAGAAGGCTAATAAAGCAATAAGGACGTAGTGAGTGTGATCACATTTAAGAAAAAAACATTCAATGCTTTGTATAGCATATTTGCCATTTTTAGTTGTCTTGCGCTTGGTAAGTTGTGCTCGCATGTGGCCCCTATATTGCCGAGTAGCTTATACGGGTTGATTATTTTTACCTTAACACTACATTTTCGCATTTTTAACGCTGATCATATTAAAAGCAGTGTAGTTTGGTGCTTAAAACATATGGGAGTATGTTTTGTTCCTGCTGGCGTTGGCATTATGAACCACTTTGAATTAATCAAACAATTTGGCATCGCGATAGTCGCTATTACTTTTGTAACCACCTTTTTATTATTAACTGTTGTCGGCTTACATTATCAGCGATTCGCTGTCGATGACGAGTGACATAGATGTTACCTGAACTATTAAGCACACATATGCTCTCTTCGCTTTTTACTATTGTTGGAACCATTGCACTATTTCAATTTACGGCTGTATTTCAACGTAAATTAAACGCAATTTGGCTGCAGCCAATGCTAGTAAGTATTTTAGTCATTATTGTTATTTTACTTTGGCAAGATATTAGCTTTGAACGTTATTTTTCAAGTTCTTGGATGCTTAATGCCTTGCTTGAGCCGGCGGTTGTGGCATTAGGCTTTCCACTTTATCAACACTTAGAAACCATAAAGAAGCAGTGGAAAAGTATTATTTTCGTGCTATTGATTGGGGCATTAATTGCCATTATTAGCAGCTTTGTTATCACTATGTTGTTGATCGGGGATTATACTATAGCCGTTGCACTTTCTCTAAAGTCGGTTACCACACCTATTGCCATTGCCATAGCGGGACAGTTAGACGGTAATACAGCGATAACAGCTTTTGCCATTATTCTCGCAGGATTTTTTGGCGCTTTGGTTGGCCCTCCTTGGTTAAGGTATATTAAGGTGAAATCACCAAAAGCACAGGGATTGGCTATTGGCGCTGCGAGCCACGCTATCGGCACGGCAACTGTCAGTAACATTAGTTACGAGCATGCCGCTTATAGTTCATTGGCGTTGATTGCTTCTGCAGTAATCACAGCATTTATTAGTCCATTTATCATCAGCTTTTTAGCTACGCTGTTCTAGCATTTTTAAAAGCGAAGTTTTATGGAAAATTTGCGTTAATAGCTTGGTCATATATTATAAAAACGATATGTCTGTATCATTTATCTCAATGAGTTAGCTTAACTATATAAAAATAATACAGACTTTATTTATGATTCATTCTCAGCATGAATAGCAAGGATAACAACAAACAATAATATGAATATAGCGATAATAAAGGCAAATAAAAAAGCACTTATCTATTAAAAAGCAAGTAGTTAAATAAATTTTAGCTACTTGAAATACAAAAATCATGGCTAAAAGATAGTTATTTTTTTTTCGCGGCTATTGCATCAAGTAGACAATATTTCTACATTGCAGGTATTAGTTTTTCCTCAATGTCTTAAATAAGAAAAATTTATCCCAATTTGACTCATTAATTATCTATTCACTATTTAATCCGTCAAATGGGTATTACTTCCAAACTTTCAAGAAAGGTGTCCCATGACAAAAAGAATTTCCATCTCAAATTTACAGGTAGCAGCAGCGTTATATAACTTTGTTAACGAGCAAGTTCTCCCTGGCACTGCAATCGCTTCAAATACGTTTTGGGATGGTTTTTCAAAGCTTATCGCTGATTTAAGCCCAAAGAATAAAGCCCTATTGTCAAAGCGCACTTCACTGCAACAACAAATTACGGCTTATCATCAAGAACACCCCGCTGATAATTTTGTTTTTTCTGACTATAAAAGCTTTTTAACAAATATTGGCTATCTCGCTAAACCAGTAGCAGACTTTACTATCTCAACAAAAAATGTTGATGCTGAATTAGCCACAATAGCGGGTCCGCAACTTGTCGTGCCAGTAATGAACGCCCGCTTTGCCTTAAATGCGGTAAACGCTCGCTGGGGTAGCTTATACGATGCATTATATGGCTCAGATGTTATTTCTGATGTTGATGGAGCAGAAAAGACAAAATCTTATAACCCAAAACGGGGTGCTAAGGTTGTTGCTTTTGCACGTGACTTTTTAGATCAAACGATACCTATGATTGATGGTTCACATCATAATGCCCAGCGTTACCAAGTTATTGACGGTTCATTAGTTATTGAACTGAATAACGGTAAAACGTCAAACTTGGCACAGCCGGAACTGTTTATAGGCTTCAATGGTGATAAATCCGCGCCAAGTGAGCTAGTTTTTAAACAGCACGATTTGCATTTTATTATTGAATTTGACCAAAACAGTACGATTGCAAAAAGCGACACCGCAGGTGTTAGTGATATATCTATGGAGTCAGCGCTAACTACCATTATGGATTGTGAAGACTCTGTTGCCGCAGTTGACGCAGAAGACAAAGTTATTGCTTATCAAAATTGGCTTGGTTTAAATCAAGGTACGTTATCTGAAACATTTGAAAAATCAGGTAAGCAACAAACACGTTTAATGCACCCTGATAAAAGTTATCAAAACCTTGATGGTACGCAAGGTAAACTAAAAGCGCGCAGCTTGATGTTTGTTCGTAACGTTGGCCATTTAATGACTAACAATGCCATTATTGACCAACAAAATAATGAAGTCCCTGAGGGCATCATGGATGCTGTGATCACTTCATTAATCTCAACTTATGACGTTAATAAGAAGAATACCTTACGAAACAGTGAAACAGGTTCAGTTTATATTGTTAAACCCAAAATGCATGGTCCGGAAGAAGTTGCCTTTGCTAATGAATTATTTGACCGTGTAGAAGACCTATTAACACTGCCTCGTAATACCCTAAAAATGGGTATCATGGATGAAGAACGCCGAACGAGTGTTAACCTAAAAGCTTGTATTTATGAGGCAAAAGAGCGAGTAGTATTTATCAACACTGGATTCCTCGACCGAACCGGTGATGAAATTCATACCTCAATGGCAGCAGGTGTTATGGCAAGAAAAGCTGATATCAAGTTAACAAAATGGATTTCTGCTTATGAAGATAATAATGTTGATGTTGGCTTAGCTTGTGGATTTAGTGGTAGAGCACAAATAGGTAAAGGCATGTGGCCGATACCTGATCAAATGGCTAATATGCTAGCAACAAAAATAAACCATGTTGAAGCGGGCGCAAATACTGCCTGGGTACCATCGCCAACTGCAGCTACTTTACATGCTTTGCATTACCATAAAGTCAATGTTTTACAATTACAGCAACAACTAAAAAACCGTGTTTCAGCTAACGTCGACGATATTTTAACGATACCTTTGGCAGAAAACACGCAGTGGTCTGCGCAAGAGGTTTCTGATGAATTAGACAATAATTCACAAGGCATATTAGGTTACGTGGTGCGATGGATAGATCAAGGTGTTGGTTGTTCAAAAGTACCTGATATTAATAATGTTGGCTTAATGGAAGATCGCGCAACACTACGAATTTCAAGTCAACATATGGCAAATTGGTTACAACATGACATTTGTACTGAAGCACAAGTGCTTGCAAGCTTGAAAAAAATGGCTACTGTTGTGGATAAACAAAATCAAAATGACGCTCAATACCAAGCAATGTCGAGTAATTTTGATACCAGCATCGCTTTTCAAACCGCAGTAGAGCTAGTACTGCAAGGCCATAACCAACCCAATGGCTATACTGAGCCTTTATTACATAAAAATAGAATTATATTTAAAGCCCAAGCTAAATAAATCTAGCGTTACAGCGATATAAATATTTTGGCCATTAAGGCTCTGTGTTCATGAGTCATTAGATTTATGAACACAGGCCTATTTTTTCTTCGTAAAAACTAAAAACTGTGATATTTATTTAACATTACAGCATTAATATAGTAAATAGCTTATCTTATATAGTCACTTAGTCACTATAGCCTCGAAGCTATATGCCAAAAAATAGCCACTTATACCCAGTTGATTAATTAACTGCTCATTTTTAATGGTTAAAATTAATAATGACGGCGTTACTTTAGTTAAAGTGCGGGTTAATTTAATTAGGCTATTGGTCGGAAAAAATGCACAGTTCGACTTATTACTCTCGCGTAAATGCAAGCACTTATCTATATTAATTTATATCATAATGGTATTATGGCGATATCAGGGAAAGATCTAGGATAGATATTTGATGAGAAATACAACATGACAAGACAAACTAAACCTTATTTTTTAGGCTCTGCTTTTGTTATCGTTAGTTTATTTTGCTCGACGATTCAAGCAGAGACCAAAGTAAAAGCAAATGCTCAATTAGCTTTTACTAGCGATATCGTCGTTATTAAGATGAAATCACCTGCAATTAATATAACTAACAACTACGCCTACCCTAGTATTACCAGCGAAGTATTCAATGTTTACCATCAAAATAATTCACGTACACTAACTTTAAAATCTCGGCAACCATTGCTCGGTATTGAAGTCGCAGATTTTGTAAATATAGTGCCACGTAAATTTGATAACAAAAATTCTATCTTTGAGTTTGCGGCAAAATTTAATGACAAACTTCAGCAAATACTCACCTATTTTGATTTTTCATCGACAAGCACTAAAAGTAAAGTTGAAAATATCAGCGAAAAAGATCAAAAAAGTAAAGTCAGCTTAATTGTTAAACATGACAACAAATCGATAAAGTCGAATTGTAGTAAAATTAAAAGCTGATTATTTATATTTAATACCGCTTTATATTAGTCGAAAAAAAAACCGCTTATTAGCGGTTTTTTATCTGCAATACGTTTTAAATCCTTACGAATCTAGCCTAGAATAACTCGCCCATAGCTGACGTGAAATATTACAAAGGCTTTAATCATTTAGCTTAAAATTGGTAAGACTGACCTTTACTCAATAATGTTTCAGCCGTTATTTTATCTGCCGAACAACTCGCGATATCTTCCTTGGTAAATACCAGAATACTATCTTTATAGCTGTTAGCTGACTTTTCTCCAGCCGATTTTAAAATAACATTTACATGTTCATTTTTTGGTAAAGATTTTAAACCATTGCCATATAAACATAGTGTTTGGGTTAAGTTTACCGTTAGTTGTTGATAATAATTAGAGCGCTCTTTTGCTCTTTGCTTCTGCTTTTCTTTCTGCTCTAACGCAAATTTATTACTAAGTTCGATAATTTTACTTTGATGTGTTCTAAAGCTTTCTTCTTGCTCAGTCAGCTGGGCTAACGCTTGCTTTAGCTCAGCTTTTCGGTCGTCACTTGTCCGTGAAAGCTGGTAGCTTACATCACGTTTTTCGCGTTCGACTTCCCTTAACTTATAGGCTATTTCACGTTGTTCATCTCTTAACTCTCTTGATCTATCTTGGTTTTCTTCAAATACCTCAACAACTCTTTCGTAGTCCTCGGCCGCAGAATCCAATGCCCGAGTCACAGTTTCATTCACATCAATATCAAATTTTTCCAGAAACTCATGGTTCACCTCTGGTGCAATTGGAGCAGCTGGCATTTCAGGCATTGAAAAATTAAAGTTATAATTACCCCACTCACGGCTTCTTGCTACCGAGCTAATGGTAAACACCACACCTTGGCCACGTAAATAAGTACTTTGAATACTATTAATCTCTGACGCACGGCCAGCTGATTTACCTGAAACAGAAGACTTAATTATGTCATTCATAATCGTTAACTGTTTGTGTATACCTGAGTATTGTTCACTGTTTGATTCAGCAGCAATTGCAGTGCCTGACATTAATAAACAGGGTAATATTAACGTTGATGTCATTAAACTTAATTTTTTCATTTTCTACTCCTCAGCAGTCCAATTAGCCGGTGTACTTTTAAAATCACCTTGTTTCAATCCAAAGCCCTTAACATCTTCTTGTCTATAAGCTTCACTGTATTTAATCGCTTGTTCAAGCGCTTGATATTTAATTTTTTGTTCTAACAACTCGTCTTTTCTTTGTGCATTTATATATTGTATAAAGTCACTGATATCTTCTTTGCGCTCTTGTCGTGAGGCGCCCATTATATAACTGGCAAGCTGTAAGTTATTGTCTTGCTGTTTCACTTTAATATCAGCAGCATAATTTGCTAAAACCACTTGCTGCTCTTGTGCAAAACTTTGCAGCCGCTCATCGACTAACTTAGCTAACTTGTGTTCTTGCAGTTGCGTATTACTGCCGGCAAAACTCAGTAACACGCCATTGTCTTGCATCACTAGCTCGACTTTAAACAACACTAATGCCACAGCAAAAACAGAAAACGCCATCGATAATGCCGGTAAGCCACGCCATTGCCAAAAGGCTATTTTGTCACTTTCAAAGCCGCTAGCACGGTCCCATGCAGGCACTTTTTCGTCACAAGTCATTGCTACTTGATGTTCAATAGCGTTGACGGTATTTTTACGTTGTTGCCATTGCCTTTCATCATCTAACTGACAATCATCTGATTTGCCATCTAGCCAATCGGCAAAGGCTTGCTCATGGCCTGACTCATCTTTATTTGACATGGTCTAACTCCAAATGATCTTTTAATTTATCTAAAGCACTGTATAAGCGAGATTTAACCGTGTTCACTGATATGCCTAACTGTTTCGCAATATCATCAAAAGTGCAGTGCTGAAAAAACTTTAATTCCACGACTAATTTTTGATTAATGGGTAAAGTCTGCATCGCTTTTTGTAGCAGGCTAGCTTGCTGTCCGGAAAATAAATGAGCTTCAGGGCAGGCATCGCTACTTTGCTCTTCTTGCTCAGGTGTATCGTCTAGTGATTGCGTCGGTTTTTTACGGCGATAAAATTCAATACACCGATAATGAGCAATTTTAAACATCCAACCTTTAAAAGGGCTGTCGCCACGAAATGACGCTAAGTTACGAAAAACCGCCATAAAAACATCTTGCATCAAATCTAAGGCGTCATCAGGATTACTCACCATACGCAGAGTGTAGTTGTATAAGTTTTTCTCATACCGTTTTACTAAGGTAACCCAAGCTGACTTCTTTCCTTTCAGCGCTTGTTTTACTAGCGTTTCATCGCTTCGTTCAAACACGCATTTTCCTATTAATTTACTGTCTTATATTAAAGGTAGAGTTGAAGATTAAAATAGTTTGAAATTTTCAAATTATTTTAATAAATTTATTAATATCGCTGATAGCTTTTGGTGTATCGGCGTTTCTGTACTTGTTGAACGCCGCATCAAGGCAATTTCTCGATAAACATTGCCTGATAGTTTCTCTATCGTTAACCCCTCAGCTATAGAAAAACCTTTTTTAATCGCCATTTCAGGTAAAAAAGTGAAACCTTGATGATAGGCTGTCATCTGTACCAAAGTTGCCAAACTCGATGCAGAAAAAGGGTTAATGCGGCTGGTATCCGCTAATTTACAGGCAGATAATGCATGCTTAGTTAAACAATGTTCATTTGAGAGCAGAAAAACACTATGCTCAGGTAAGCATTGGTAATCTTGTTTCTCACTAAACTTTGCCATTAATTTAGGATCACCAGCAGCGAAGAAGTGATCTTTGCCAACCACTAAACTCTCAAAGCCTCTTTGTGCAATAGGCAAAGCAAGAATAACGACATCTAGTTCCCCATTTTTAAGCATATGTAATAAATTATCTGTGGTGTCTTCTCGAAAATAAATCCGTAAATTTTTTAACGCTTGCTGGCATGCTGGCACCAAATCAGTCAATAAATATGGTGCTATGGTCGGTATACAACCAATGTTAAATACACCTCCATCGCTTTGACCTTGCTGTCTAGCACTATTGACTAGGTCATTAGTATCAACGAGTAATTTTCGGGCTTTTTCAACAAATTCATTTCCCTGGCTAGTAAATAAAAATGACTTATTATCACGTTCAATTAATTGACAACCCAGTTGTTGCTCAAGCTTTAAAATTGCACTACTCAAGGTTGACTGACTAACAAAACAAGCTTGTGCGGCTTTATGGAAGTGTTGATGTTGATGTAGCGCTACTAAATAGCGCAAATGTTTTAAATTAGGTAAGTACATGCCAGGCTCATTAATTTATTAGATTGAAGGATGTATTTTCATGGGGTTATTAGCCCACTCAATTAATTTAACCTATCAAGAAGGTAAACTTCAATTAATTAAACCGATAAGCAATCAAAATTAATACAT
Organism: Cognaticolwellia beringensis; assembly: GCF_002076895.1. Lineage (NCBI taxonomy): Bacteria > Pseudomonadati > Pseudomonadota > Gammaproteobacteria > Alteromonadales > Colwelliaceae > Cognaticolwellia > Cognaticolwellia beringensis. The sequence goes on along the minus strand of NZ_CP020465.1, from coordinate 284,376 downwards.
CGCCAGTTGAAGACGAGATTTAAAGCCGGTTTTTATGCAAGTATTACCTGTACGATTTGTAAAGCTATGTAATATATTAAATTGTAATGACTGTGTTATTCTCAAAAAAAATACGTTAAAGTCCTTCAGGATGTAAAAATAAATCAGAGGTAATAAAATGTTAAGAGCGTCAGCACGTCATATACTGGTAGATACTGAAGAGCAATGTCTAACATTAAAGCAACAAATCGCAGCGGGTGAAGATTTTACAGCAATCGCACAAGCACACTCAAATTGCCCTTCAAAAGCGCAAGGTGGGGCATTAGGTTCTTTTGGTCGCGGCCAAATGGTACAAGAGTTTGATGAGGTTGTATTTACAGCGCCATTAAATCAAGTGCAAGGACCTGTTAAAACTCAATTTGGTTATCACTTACTTGAAGTAACTTCTCGAGACGAATAATACCTAATAGGTTAATAACGACTGTGATAGTTAAAATAAAAGCGAAGATTCAAACCTTCGCTTTTTTTGTACCTATTGGCAAAATGTTACCTTTTAAACCATCGCTTAATTTTATCTTTTCGCAAGCTTAATAAAAATACGGCCATAGCAACATAAATCAGCGGTTCGACAATGTCAGACTTGACTGACCAAAAAAAGTGCAATGAAATCAGTAACACGGCAAGATAAACCCCGTTATGTAATTTTTGCCACTTTTTACCCATTTTCCGTCTGATTGCGGTTATTGATGTTACCGCTAAAGACAAAAGAATAATTAATGCGGCCATTCCTACGGTAATATATGGCCTATCGATTATCTCATCAAAAAATAGTGCAAGATCAAACTGTACTTCAAAAGCTAAAAAATTCAGTAAGTGAAATAATGCATAGGTAAAACTATACAAGCCAACTAATCGCCTGGTTTGTAATAAATAGCCTTGGCGATATTTTTTCGCAATAGGTGTTATTAGAAGCGAAATAAGTAATAAATTAAAGGCGCCAATACCGGTAAAATGAATAACGTCTTCTACAGGATCAGCGCCAAGTTGCTCAGTAAATGCCAATAAATAAAGTGCCAGTAACGGTAAAAAAGCCATCATGTGAATAGTGATTTTCAGTAACAATACGCGATTACCTAAAAAAACACTTTTAAAAGACACTTTATTTGCGGTGTTTACACTTGCTTGCACTAATAGTTTTTCCTTAAATCCATGCCTTTATACATAGCTGAAACTTCTTCGCCATAACCATTAAATGGTAAAGTGGCAATGCGGTTACGCGCAAATAATCCACCGGTTGTGATTCGCCTTTCACTGGCTTGACTCCAACGAGGATGATCGACTTCAGGATTTACATTGGCATAAAAGCCGTATTCATTATCGGCTAATCTATTCCATGTAGTCGGTGGTTTGTGTTCAACTAATTTAATGCCAACAATTGATTTGATACTTTTAAAGCCATATTTCCATGGCACGACTAATCGAATAGGCGCACCATTTTGCGCCGGTAGGGTTTTACCATATAAACCGACACTCATAAAGGTGAGTGGATTCATGGCTTCATCAATACGTAAACCTTCGACATAAGGGTATTCAACACCGCCACCAATACGGCGACTATCTTGTCCTGGCATCTGTTTTGGATCATATAAGGTTTCAAAGGCAACATATTTTGCTCGTGAGTTAGGCGCAGCTTTTTTGATTAACTCTGCTAACCCAAAACCTACCCATGGAATAACCATTGACCATGCTTCAACACAGCGCAGGCGATATATACGTTCTTCTAAGGGAAAGCGTTTGAATAGATCATCGTAACCTAGGGTAAAAGGTTTATCGACTTCACCAGAAATACTTAATTGCCAAGGATTAACGTTAAATTCTTGGGCATTTTCTAAAGGATCGCCCTTGTTGGTACCAAATTCATAAAAATTATTATGCGAGGTAACTTTAGCTTCTGGGGTTAATATTTGAGACGACTCGCTAGCTTGCACATACTTTAAGGCTTGGCGCTGAAACAATACTGCTTTTTCACTGTTAAAAAAATCTAGTGCGCCTGCATTGGCCGAAACCGATTGCGCCAGTAAACTTCCGGCCCCTAAGTAACCAAGTTTTTTTAAAAGATCACGCCTAGAATGATAAACGCTTTCATCGGTAACTTGCTGTTCAGACAGTTGATGATTTTTTTTAGTTTTGATTAACATATTTACCTCTTATAGGGATAATTATACTAATCGGATTAAATAATAGATCACTTACTTAATTGATTTGGTATAACTTATGATAAGAAGACCCATAAAGAGGTAAAAAAATTCTTAAGAAAACCAAATCAATAAAATAAAGCGTAGCTTAACTAGAAAATTTATTTAAGTAGTTAATAATCTCACTTGATTCATACATCCAAGTAATGGATTGATCTTCATTAGTAATTTTTAAACAAGGCACAGTTCTTTTACCACCCTCGCGAATTAACTCTTCGCGATATTGCTCATTTTGATTGATATTTCGTAATTCAATATTCAAGCCTAATCGCTTCATAGCGCGGCGAGTTTTTACACAAAATGGACAAGCCGGTAGTTGATACAAGCTTAAGTGTGCTGTACTTGCATCCACTTCTTTTTGTAGCTGTGGTGTGCGCTTTGGTGCACTTGGAGAAAATATAAAGTTTAATAACAAAATTAAACGGCCAATCGGCCAACGAATTAAAAACATAGTAGGGTTTGTGCTCACGGTTAAGTAAATAAACTAAAAATAAAATGATTGAATTACCACATCATATCATCAGGAATTTGAAATTCTGCATAAGGGTCATCTTCAGCGATAATTTCTTCAGCAACTTTAGTGTTTTGCACCAAAATAACGGTTTTATCTAAACTCGCGACTTTTTCTGCTGTTTCTGAGGTAACAATATAAGTAGTATCGTCAATACCACATAACGCTAAACGACCATTAACTAAGGCTTTATGCGTTACACCATCAACAAATAACTTCTTAATTTTACTGTTAAAGGTGTAATTATACTCTGCTTCACCATTAACATTAGTCACTTGATGATGTTGCAAAATTTGTAAGATTCTCAGCTGTTGCTCTTTTGCAATTAATGCTGATTTTTTCTCATTATTCAAAGCGGTATCACGCGCTAGCTTTTCTTTTTTCGCCAACTCAAGCTCTTGCTTTACTTGCTCTTGTAAACTGGCATCAACTTTAACTCCACTGCGCTTTTGTTTGCCGGTTTTGCGTTTATCACTGTTTGCTTGTCGTGCTTTTTGCTTGGTGGTTAAACCTGCTTTTAGCAACTGATCTTGTAAAGAAGCCATCTAAATTTCCTGCTGTAGAATGCTAATTAAGTATCTATATTGGTGCTATTTTATCAGTTCATTTGCTATTTAACACCATTCAATAAAAAAGCAGCATAAATTGCTGCTTTTTAAAGTATTTAACAATGATTATCTACGTGCTATAACCATGACATTTATCTTGTGCGTCATTAAACAATCCCATATTGCTTTAATGGTAGCTCTCGATAACGTTTACCTGTGGCATTAAAAATAGCATTACAAATTGCGGGCGCAATAGGTGGAACACCTGGCTCACCCACACCTCCAGGAGGTGCGTCACTGTCAATTATTTCTACATGCGTGGTTGGGGCATCGCCAATTCGAGCGACTTGATAACTATCAAAGTTATTTTGCTCAATAACGCCGTTTTTCGCAGTCAGTTCACTAAAGAATGTTAGCGATAAAGCAAAAATAGCCGCGCCTTCCATTTGTGAGCGAATACGTTCAGGATTTACTACTAAACCACAATCTACCGCCATCCATACATCTTCTACTTTAATTTTTCCGTCACTATTTTCCGATACTTCAACAACACAGGCAACATAGCTAACAAAGCTTCGGTGCATCGCAATACCAAGACCACGGCCTTTAGGGAGTTTCCTGCCCCATTTTGCCATCGTACTCACTTTTTCTATTACAGTTTTCATGCGTGCAGTATCAACGGGGAACTTCTCTAGTGTTTCACCATAATTTCCGTACTCTGCATGCTCTTTAGAAAAATCAATTTTTCGATTGGCGCCGAGCATGGTTAATAAGTTATCTTTACTGTCCAAGCCTTTTGCCTGAGCAAGCTCATCAATAAATGAACTCACTGCAAAGGCATGATTTATATTGGTTACTGAGCGCATCCAACCGATACGGGTATGTGCAGGTGCTTTACCGATAGCACAACTAACATTAGCAATATCGTAAGGCATATCAATAAAACCTAAACTCGCTTCTGAGCCAATTAAATCAGCACCTTTACTAAAGGTAGAGCCGATAGTGGGCTCTGCAACATGGTGTTGCCAAGCTGTAACATTGCCCGCTTGGTCAATACCTGCTGTTAGTTTTTGATAGCTTACGGCATGATAATAGCCATTTTGAATTTCGTCTTCTCGGGTCCACATCACTTTAATCGGTACATGTAACTGCTTCGATAATATAGCGGCTTCAACAATAAAGTCAGGCTTAGATTTACGACCAAAGCCCCCTCCAAGCAAAGTGACATTAATATTGACACTTTCTGGTGCTACACCGGTGATTTGTGCCACAGTGGCTTGTGCTGACTGTGGTGTTTGGGTACAAGCCCAAATGTCAAAAACGCCATCATGAAAGTGCGCTGCTGCTGCGGGCGGCTCCATAGGTACATGGATTAACTCTGGTACGTAATATGATGCAGTGAGCACTTGTTTAGCATCAACTAACGCTTTACTTACATCGCCCTTACTGCGTAATACTTTCGCAGGATTATCACAACTGTCCGCTAATGCTTGTTTATATTCAGTACTGTTGTAAATTTTATGCTCACTTTCATGCCATTGTATGGCTAGTGCTTCGCGACCTTTTATTGCTGCCCAAGTATTTTTCGCGATAACCGCAATACCTCCTAAAGGTTTAAATACGGCAGGCTCTTCTAGGTCAGGCAATTGCACAACGTCAATAACACCCTTAATTGCTTTTGCGGCATCACCATTGAATGATTTAACTTTTGCACCTAGTACTGGTGGTCTGGCAATAACAGCATATTGCATGTTGTCTAATTCAACATCAAAGCCATAAGTGGTAGCACCGGTAGCGATTTTTACACCGTCAACTAATGCCACATCAGACTTACCAATAAGGTTAAAATCTTTTTTATCTTTTAAGAACAATGCTGATTGGGCTGGTAATGCTAATTTACTCGCTGCTGAAACTAAGCTACCAAAGGATAATTCTCGGCCAGTTTTTTCATGAACAATCGTGCTATTTACCGCGATTGTTTCACTAACGTTAACTTGCCACTGCTGTGCTGCAGCCTCTTGCAACATCATACGCGCCGCTGCGCCAGCTTCACGCAGTGGTTGATAAAAACGTCTGACTGATCGGGAACCATCAGTATTTTGACTGCCATACTTTTTATCACCTAAGCCTTGAACAACCGCTATTTGTTGCCAATCAGCACCGAGTTCGTCGGCAACAATCATAGGAATACTGGTTCTGATCCCTTGACCCATTTCCGAACGATGCACCACAATGCTAACAATGTTATCAGCACCTATTTGCACATAAACACTGGGTGAAAACTTATCTGAGCCGGTAACACCAGCCAAAGCTTTTGGAATAGTGAGCATTGCAGGTAATTGAACTCCAAGCACTAGCGCCGTAGAACTGATACCCAATTTTTTTAAGAAGCCGCGACGGCTAACATTTTCAATGTGTTTCATGATTAGCGTCCTTTTACTTCAGTGGCTAAGTCTGCGGCTAGGTGAATCGCTTCTTTGATTCGTTGATAAGTACCGCAGCGACAAATATTACCACTCATGGCAAGTTCGATATCTTTATCGTTTGGATTAGGCTCGCGATCTAATAAGGCGACTGCTGACATAATTTGACCTGACTGACAATAACCACATTGAGGCACATTTAAATCTTGCCAAGCTTGCTGAACAGGATGGTCACCTAGCTCTGAAAGCCCCTCAATAGTCGTTATTTTCTGGTTAGCGACAGCTGATACTGGCATAACGCATGAGCGAACAGGTTGGCCATCAACATGCACAGTGCAAGCACCACATAAGCCTTTACCACAACCATATTTAGTACCGGCATACTTTAAAATATCTCTCAGAGCCCACAACAATGGCATGTCGCCATCATCATTAAATTGATGTTCTTTACCGTTGATAGTTAAGGTGATCATGCAATCGTTTCCTTTAGTTTATTTAACGTCACTTTCGTTAGCACTGTTTTAAATTAACCTTTTTTCATGCTAGTTACGTTATGCTTTAATACCGAGTTTTTATACATATTGTTTAATTGTTCAGGTGTATCTATATCGAAAAACGCATGTGCCAGTGGAACTTTTAATACATTATCTTGGTGTTTTTCTAGTAACGGCTTTGCGCCTTGTTTACCGGTTAATTGTTTTAATTCTGTAAAATAATTTTGTGAAAATATCACCGGCGGGCCAACTTTTTCTTTGCCACTTGACCCTGCCAAATTTATGTCTTGTGAAACAACAATAGCATGAGGTGATTCTTGCCAAAAGATTTGATGACGAATCAAATCTGCAGAGGTTAACTGCCATTGGTCAACTAACACGATCATAACCGCTTTTATATCAGGTGCTAGCGCTGCAACACCTGCAGCAATTGATGAAGCCATACCATCTGAGAATTTGTGATTAATAATAGTATTTATGGGTAAATGGTCAATTCGGGCTTTGACTTCATTCGCTTTAAAACCTAACACACAATAAACCTTGCTAGACACCTTTAACGCTTCCTCTAACTGCCATTCAACCAAGCTTTTATCTTTGATATTGATTAACTGTTTCATTTGTCCTAAGCGAGAGGACTGCCCTGCGGCCAACACGATGATAGCAACATTGTTATTTAAGTGACTTGTCATTGGCCCTCCCTCTAACATCAACTTAACCTGCTGATTATAAACAGTCTAAAGTGTAACAGCCTATTGATCCAATCAGGTGATTTCAATTGATACCAACCATAACAAATAGTATCAATAAAATATGACGATAAAAATATTGATATTATTAGGATGAACTTCAAGATTCAAACTTCTTTTGTTTTAAGGTACTCTAACTTATCTATAATTGTTACTTTGCTTACCTTAATGAAATCTTTAAAAACTACTTTGATCAGCATATTGTTTATTCTCTTCTTAGTATTGGCAACTTTAAGTACATGGATATACAGCCAAATCGATAGTGCATTACCGCAATTAGACGGTAAACAAACGCTCTATGGCTTATCTGACAGCGCCATCATAGAGCGTGACAAACAAGGCATTGCCACCATTAAAGCAAGTAATCGCCTAGATATAGCGCTGGCAACAGGCTTTGTTCATGCCCAAGAACGCTTTTTTCAAATGGATTTATTACGTAGAAATTCAGCAGGAGAACTTGCCAGCTTATTTGGAGCAGCCGCAATAGACTATGACAGTGAAATCCGCCGCCATCGTTTTCGTGAGCGTGCTACAACAATAGTCTCACAATTATCTGCAACTGACTCAGCCCTTTTAAAGTCCTACACCCGCGGCGTAAATCAAGGATTAAAGTATCTCAAGGCCGCACCTTTTGAGTATTTACTGCTGCGCCAAGCCCCCGTTGAATGGCAAGAAGAAGATACTATATTAACAGTGCTCAGTATGTATATAGACTTACAATATCAAGACGGTAAACGAGAACGCACCTTAGGTTTATTACACTCGGTATTAAGCCCTGAAGTATTTTCGTTTCTAAACCCTAAAGGCAGCCGTTGGGATGCCGCGATTGATGGCACAGAGCTGCCTTCATCACCATTACCCCGAGCCCCTTGGCCATCTGCTTCTAGCGAAAAAATGGCAGCGCTGTTAAATCATCAATCACTCGACAAAGCTCTAACTAACCTAACTCCATCGTCACTAATCAGAACAAAGTCAGCACAAAGTGAAGAGTTTCCCGGTTCTAACAACTGGGCCGTAGGTGGTGCTATAAGTGCCACGGGCAGTGCGATAGTTGCAAACGACATGCATTTAGGGATTCGCGTACCAAACACTTGGTTTAGAGCTTCTTTCGAATATAAAAGTGCTGATAATAAGAGTGTAAAAGTGACTGGCGCAACGCTACCAGGCACACCTAACATTATTATTGGCAGCAATGGTCATATCGCTTGGGGCTTTACCAACAGCTATGGAGACTGGAGCGATGTGATTGTGCTTGAAACCAATGCCGATAAAAGCCAATACTTAACGCCTGATGGTTATCAAAGCTTTATTAAACGCAAACAAATTATCGCGGTAAAAGGTCAAGAAGCTGTCGACATTACCGTTACGGACACTATTTGGGGCCCCGTTATTGGTGAAAACGCTCAAGGGAATTTACTGGCATACCGCTGGGTTGCTCATGACAAAGCGGCGGTTAACATGGTGATCACTGAATTTGAAACCGCAGAAAGTGTTCAACAAGCCATTACTATTGCAGCACGTGCAGGCATGCCAGCACAAAACTTAATGGTGGGCGATAAACAAGGTAATATTGGCTGGACCATTATGGGGCCGATACCACAACGCAGCGCAATGTTTGGTGAAACTCCAACCTCTTGGTCCAATGGCGAAAATAAATGGCTAGATTTGTTACCACCTGAAGATTACCCACAAGTTATCAACCCAAAAAATTCGCGCTTATGGACCGCCAACTCACGCGTTGTTGGTGCCAACATGCTAAAAAAAATAGGTAATGGTGGCTATGCTATTGGCGCACGGTCTGCTCAAATAAAGCAAAACCTCGAAGCTAAAACTTCGTTTGATGAACAAGCTTTACTCAATATTGCCCTTGATGACAGCGCCAAATTTTTACTACGTTGGCAAAATTTTATTTTGTCTGAAGTACTTACTGATACTATGTTAGCTAAGCATCAGGAATGGCATGAAGTGAAAAATATTATCAAGGATAATAACTTATCCGCGAGTACAGATTCTGTCGCCTACCGCTTAATTAGAAATTTCAGACTAAATATTAGAGATCAAGTTTTCGATATCTTTAATGAAAATATGGCCAAGCTTGATCACAACTATAGTTTTAATACCATAAGACACCAAATAGAAACACCTTTATGGCAGTTGATTAACCAACAGCCAGAAAACTTTCTCTGGCGCAGTCACGATAGTTGGGCTATTTTATTCGAAGTCAGCCTAGAGAAAACACTTTCAGAAATGACCGAATTAACCACGCTGGAAAATGCAACTTGGGGTCAACAAAATATCAGCAAAATACAGCACCCTTTGAGCCGTGCCGTACCATTTATTGGCCAATGGCTCGATATGCCTGAAGTAGCATTACCCGGCGATAGCTATATGCCAAGAGTTCAAGGACAAGCATTTGGTGCATCACAGCGGATGTCGGTTTCTCCTGGCCATGAAGAAAGTGGTATTTTTCATATGCCAACTAGTCAGTCTGGTCACCCTTGGAGCCCATACTATGGTTTAGGCCATGAAAGTTGGATGAAAGGTGAAGCTTCTTCATTCTTACCTGGTCCAAGCAAATATAAGCTTACTTTACTAACTTACTAGCGAATCAACCTAACACTTTATAGACTAAGGAATGATGATGACCACTTTGATTATTTGTTTATTTATCGCCGCAATACTGCCTTATATTGCCAAAATCCCGGTTGCCATTGCCATGAATAAATTGGGTGGTTACGATAATAATCATCCACGTGCACAACAAGCCAAGCTGACAGGCTTTGGCGCGAGGGCTTTTGCAGCACATCAAAATGCCTTCGAATCACTCATTATATTTGCCCCTGCAGTTTTGTTAGCCATAGCAACACAAAATACTGGCGCTTTTATCGAACAGCTTGCTATTACGCATGTTGTCGCACGCGTGCTTTATCACATTGCCTATTTAATCAATATTGGCGTTATTCGCAGCTTAATATGGGCCGTGGGTATTATAAGTGCTTTGGCTATTATCTACTTGTGTATCTAAATTAGGCCAAGCAAACGATAAGTAAGGCCTCACTCCGATATAAAGGCTAAAGTTATTGAGTTACTTGTAGCTAAATTCACGCTATAAGCCTTTTTTATAGGTTTAGAGAGAAATAGGCATAAAGAAACAGTTGTACTCTTGCGTGATGGTGGCTAAAGTAATGCTATGCAAATGACAAAACCACTTTTTTTCTTTAACGCTTTCTTTTTCTCAGTTATCTGAGCGCGCTTTAGGTTTTGGCATTCAATAAAAACCTCCACACGGAGGTTTTTTATTTTTAGTGATAGCAATAAACAAAATGAATAACAGGCAACACTAAAATATCAGAATTGCAGTAATTAAACTCATAACTACTTATTAGGAAAACGCGGTGAACGAAGCATTAGATTTAAATAAAATACGTGAAAAAATTACCCATCTCGATCAGCAGTTACTGGCACTATTTGCTGAGCGCCGCGCCCTCACTTTAAATGTTGCGAAAAGCAAAGCTCACCTTATTCGACCCGTTCGAGACCAACAACGCGAACAAGAGTTATTGATCCGCTTAATCACACAAGGTAAAACTCTAGGATTAGATGCGCATTATGTTACTAGTGTTTTTCAAACTATTATTGAAGATTCGGTGCTCAATCAGCAAGCTTACTTACAAACTTTAGCCAACCCTAATATGCAAGAGCCCGCAGTGAGTGTGGCCTTTTTAGGTGATAAAGGTAGTTACAGCTACTTAGCAAGCCATCGCTATTTTTCTCGCCGTGCAGAGAAAATTATTGAAAGCGGTTGCCAAAGTTTTGCTGAAATTATGCAGCAAGTTGAATCTGGCTCGGTTGACTATGGCATGTTGCCAATAGAGAACACCAGTTCAGGTAGTATTAATGAAGTTTATGACATACTCCAACATACTAATTTGTCGATTGTTGGTGAAATAACGCAACCCATTGAGCACTGTTTACTGACGGCCGTGAACACTAAGCTTAATAAAATTAAAACTATTTATGCTCATGGACAGCCGTTCGCCCAATGTAGTAACTTTCTTGATAAACAAAGCGATATTCGTATTGAATACTGTGAAAGTACGGCCGATGCCATGGCAAAGGTCTATGAATTACAAGATGATAGTGTGGCTGTAATTGGCAGTGAAGAAGGCGGTAATTTATATCAATTACATGCTTTGGAGAAATCTATCGCCAACCAAACTGAAAACCACAGCCGTTTTATTTTAGTCGCACGTAAACCTATTGATGTTGCTGAACAAATCCCAGCAAAAACCACCCTAATTATAGCAACGGGGCAAAAGCCTGGCGCATTAGTTGAATGCTTATTAGTATTGAAGAATAAAGGTATTAATATGTGTAAACTTGAGTCGCGCCCCATTCAAGGTCGTCCTTGGGAAGAAATGTTCTATGTAGATGTCGAAGCAAACTTGAAACACTTAGCGTTACAAGAAGCGATAAGCCAAATCACTGAACAAACAAATTTCATTAAAATTTTAGGCTGTTACCCTATCGAGCACATTAGCCCTACTAATGTACCGAGTAGCGCATTGCTATAAATACTGATTCTTAAAAATAATTAAGGGCAGTTGTACTGCCCTTAATTATATCTGTTTATTCTCAAATCAACTTATGCAACTGACTGATGACGATTTCTTAATCGAAAAATCACAGCACTCACGCTTAGCACAAACAATATAGGAACCGCAGCAAACATAATCGACGAAAACATAAACTGACCAATTAACAAGGTTAAGGTGATAAAGCACAGAGTCGGTAATAGCAACCAAAATGTATGTTCACTGGCACATAATTTAAAACCTTTATGCATAAAAAACAGCATGAATAAGCTAACAATGCTGGCGCTAATAGCGGTAATTGAGCCAGGGTAGTAATCAAGAATAAAGTCAGTATGAGGATGTAGGATACTTGGAACGGGTGCTAAATTTCCGATATGCACTAACCAAACTAATGAGCCCGCGATTAAACAGCCAAAATTAAATGACCAGAGTTTTTTGTTTACCTTAAACATCATTATTTTCCAAGCTTATTATTATTATTTCCCTCCTTTATATCTTATGTATGCTTTTTAATCAAGATGCTGTAATTTCATACTATTTAGATTAGAATTTTAAAACCGATTTAGTTAATTAATCGACTTGGTATTAATCAAAGACCGCTTTTAAATATTCCCCCGCTCATTGACGTCCTGTCACCACGGCATACCGTACATCCTGTTCCGCCGTTCATTGACGTCCTGTCACCACGGCATACCGTACATCCTGTTCCGCCGTTCATTGACGTCCTGTCACCACGGCATACCTTACATCCTGTTCCGCCGTTCATTGACGTCCTGTCACCACGGCATACCGTACATCCTGTACCGCCGTTCTTTGACGTCCTGTCACCACGGCATACCGTACATCCTGTACCGCCGTTCATTGACGTCCTGTCACCACGGCATACCGTACATCCTGTACATAAAAAAGCCCAATGAACATCGCTGTTAATTGGGCTTTATAACGTTATTCTTTGTCTACACTTTATTTGCCGTAACCTGTGCTTGTTGCCTTTCAATCTCTTGAGCAATAACTTGCGGTGAGCCTGTATTGCGACAAAGCCAATAATAAGCGCCGGGCACTATAAACAAGGTAAAAATACTTGCCATAGAAACACCAGCAAAGATCACCACACCGATAACCATTCGACTTTCGGCGCCTGGACCTACAGCGAAGACCAATGGTATTGCTGTGGTTACCGTTGTAAAGGTGGTCATAACAATAGGTCTTAGCCGTTGGGTAGCAGCAGCAATTAATGCCTCTTCAAAAGCAATACCTTTGTCACGCAGTTGGTTGGCAAATTCAACAATCAAGATGCCATTTTTAGCCGCTAAACCAATCAGCATTACAATACCAATTTGACTGTATATATTTAAACTCATTCCCATCAATTTAAGACCAGCTAAAGCGCCGACTAACGCTAAAGGTACGGTTAACATAATAACAAATGGATGAATGAAGCTTTCAAATTGAGCAGACAAAACCAAATAGGTGATGACTAAAGCTAAAATAAAAATAAAGGCGATAGAGTTACCAGACTCTTGTAATAATTGTGATTGCCCTTTGTAAGCCACTTGTGCTTCTTCAGGTAAGTGTTCAGCAACCGCATTATTTAGAAAGCTTAAAGCATCGCCAAGCGCATAGCCGTCAGCTAAATTGGCGCTAATCGTGACACTGCGCAGCCGATTAAAACGATTGAGCTGTGATGATGTCGCACTTTCTTCAATCGTGATCATGTTCGATAGTGGCACTAATTTCTGACTAACAGTGGAACGAACAAAAATATTATCAATGTCTTTAGGGTTAGAGAAATCGGTTTTTTCACCTCGTACCACCACATAATACTCTTCACCGCGTTCGACAAAGTTAGTCACGCGGCGTTGTCCAAGCATAGTCTCAAGGGTACGGCCAATATCGCCAACAGAAACGCCTAAGTCAAAGGCTCGATTGTGATCAATTTTTACCAGTAATTGCGGGTAGGTTTCTTTGTAGTCACTATCAATACCGCTTAAGTTTGGATTTTCTTGTGCTTTAGCAATAATAATATCGCGCCATTTTGCTAATTCTTCATAAGTATTACCTTGTAATACAAACTCAACCGGCGATGAAGAGCCACCACCACCCAAGCCTCGGCGCATCATTGCAAAAGCCCTAACATCAGTTACTTGTGCTAGTTCACCATTCATTTTATTAATAAATTCAAAAGTATTACTTATGCGATCTTCCCAAGCTGGCATGCCTACAATCGCAATACCACCTGAACCACCAAAACCAGGTACTCTGACAATAACGCGATCGAGTTCACCACTTTGTTGATGCACCAGTAATTTCTCTTCTATTTGCTGCATATTTTTAACGTTATTTTCATAACTTGCCCCTTCCGCACCACGCATCATAACAAAGAAGTTTCCTCTATCTTCTTTTGGGGTATATTCCGAAGGCAGCTGATTAAATAAGCCGTAAACAGCAAATAAGGATAAAATAATAACAATGAGTATCATCACGGGTTGATGAATACTGGCTTTTAATGAGCGACCATAAGCGGCTTCTAGCTTAGCAAAACCCTTATCTAATTTTTGGCCAAATGACGAACTACGCTTTTTATGCTTTAACATTTTCGAGCACATCATCGGCGTGAGAGAAAGTGCAGTTAAACTGGAGAAAATTACCGCGGCGGCTATCGCAATGGCAAACTCTGTAAACAATTGTCCTACGTTACCCGATAGAAAGATCAAAGGTACAAATACTGCGACCAAGACTAGCGTGGTAGCAATAACTGCAAACGCAACTTCCCGACCACCTTCATATGCTGCAAGTAATGGAGTTTGTCCTCGCTCAATTCGGCGATAAATATTTTCCAGTACCACAATAGCATCGTCAACAACCAAACCTATCGCTAAAACCATGGCAAGTAAGGTCAGTAAATTTATCGAAAAGCCGAGCCACGACAACACCATCATAGAGCCGGTTAACGCTACAGGTACCGTAACGGCTGGAATAAGTGTTGCTCTAACATTACCCAGGAACAAAAATATAACTAATACCACCATCAACATGGCAATACCCAATGTGCTATATACTTCGTCAATTGAGCCTTGAATAAATACTGACGAGTCATAACTATTGGTAATTGTTGTACCTAAGGGTAAACCGCCACGAATCGACATCATTTCTTTTCGGGCAGCTTTAACAACTTCTAAGGTATTGGCTTTTGACTGTTTAATAATACCTAAGCCAACCATGTTTTTGCCATTACCACGGAACATGTTTTCTTCATCTTCAGCCGATAAAGAGATTTTGGCTACATCGCCAAGGTAGACCAATGATTTATTATTATTGCGCGCAATAACCATCGTAGCAAAATCGTTTTCGGTTAAATAACTTCGTTCAACTCGAATTGAAAAATCACGATCAATTGATTCAACTTGTCCTGCCGGCAACTCAACATTTTCCGCACGTAAAGTTTGCTCTATGTCATTAACAGTTACGCCTCTTGCTGCCATTGCTTTTCGGTTTAGCAAAACGTTCATCGCATAAGTTCTGCCACCGCCGACCTGAACCCGCGCTACACCATCAACCACAGAAAAACGGTCAACAATATAACGTTCTGCATAATCAGTAAGCTGCAAGGTACTCATTGCTTCACTTTGTAAAACAAACCAGACAATAGTACTTTCATCATCATTGGCTTTAAAAACTTCTGGCGGATCAGCTTGATCAGGCAAGTTATTCAACGCGCGTGAAATTCTATCTCGCACATCGTTTGTGGCTGCGTCAATATCGCGGTCGAGTTCAAATTCAATCGAGATGCTAGAACGACCAACGCGGCTAGTTGAGTTTATTGATTTAACCCCTTCTACACCACTAATTCTATCTTCAAGGATTTGCGTTATTTTACTCTCGACAATAGCAGCCGATGCCCCAGGATAAGAAGTATTAATACTCACTACAGGAGGATCAATATCTGGATATTCTCGAAGTGGTAAGGTTAAGAATGCGACAATACCAAAAGTGATCAGCAGTAAATTTATTACTGTTGCAAAAACTGGACGTTTAACTGATAGGTCAGATAAAATCACGACTTATTTCTCCTGCGCACTTACAGTTGTACCATCTCGTAATTTTAAGGCACCCTCAACTACAACTTCAGTGCCAACTTCAACACCAGCAATAACCTCAACAAAACCTCGGTGACGACGGCCAATTTCTAATTTTTTCTTTATGGCTTTATCTGCTTCTACAATAAAAATAAAATGTTGATCTTCAATTGGAATAACCGCACTTTCAGGTACTTGTAGTATTTGCTCAACTTTGCGAACCACTTGCAGATTTAACAACATACCCGCGCGTAATTTATGGTCAGCATTAGGGATTTCGGCTCTTACTTTTAAGGTACGAGTTACGCTATCAATACGAGAATCTATTGAAGAAATTTTGCCAATAAATACTTTTTCTTTATAAGCCGTATTTGTCGCTTCTATGCGTTGGCCAATAGAAACTGTCGTTAAGTAACGCTCTGGAATTGAAAAGTCGACTTTAATAGTACTAAGATCATCTAAACTGGTAATAACATCTCCAACATTTATCAACGCACCGAGGCTAATTTCACGAAAACCCAATATTCCGGAAAATGGTGCTTTAATCGTAAATTCAGCGAGTTTTATTTTGGCACTTAAGAGCTGTGCTGAAATGGCTTTAGTTTTTGCTTCTTGTTGATCAACCAGTGACTGGGATGTTGCTTTTTGTTTATACAAATCTTGGAAGCGATTGAGTTGTGCTACTGACTCAGCAAGATTAGCCTGAAGCTCTTTAACCTTAGCCGCTTCTTCCCGGCTATTAAGGCGGACTAAAATATCACCTTTTTCAACAGTTTCACCATCTTGAAATAACACTTCATCTACTAAATCTGAATATTTACTGGTAATGAATACTTGCTCATTCGCCCTAGAAGTACCAACGGCCTCCACGGAGTCTTTAAACTCAGCTAAGGCTATTTGGGTAGTTTTAACAGATACAACTCGTTGATGTTGTTTTTTAGTAGTGGTATTTTCGGGCCATTGCAAATAAATCACTAAGGCAATTAATACTCCAACGAGCAATAACAAAGGTAAACGGCGACTAATAGCAGCAAACATAAACAAAATTCTCTAAATTTACGAAAAATTACAGTAGTATTACTATAACTTAGTTACTAAGAACGCTCGATACAACTTAGCCTAAGATTTAAGGCTTTGGTCGCAAATTATAAAAAATAATTAACTTTGTGATTATTAAGATATAATTTAATTATACCTACGCTAAATGAAGAATAGCTTGTATTCGCCATTACTTCATATTTTACATTTTAAGGATTGAACTCGTGAAAATTATTGCCTCAATTATTGTCGTTTTGTTATTGCTCAGTGGTGGAGCCCTTTGGTTTTTAGCTAACGGCTCATTAAATGACTACATTAAAAACCAAATTGAAACTGTTGGTACTCAAGTAACTGAACAGTCGGTGACAGTTAAAGCTGTGGATATTAAGCTTACTAGCGGTGCGGGTAGTATTTTAGGCGTTAACTTAGCTAATCCCAAAACTTATAGCCAACCTAACGCCTTTGCTTTAGAAGAAATAACACTTGATATTAATTTAGAAAGTTTAACCTCATCACCCATTATTATCGATGCCATCGTCATCAAGTCTCCACAAGCTTTTGTGCAGTTTACCCAAACTGGCGGTTCTAATATTCAAGATATTTTAGATGCCATCGAACGTAACGCACCTAAAGCTGATGCCAACTCAGCTGATAAAACGAGTGCTGATGAGCCAAAAATTAAAGTCAGTAAAATTATTCTTGCGGGTACCGCGCTAACACTTGATTTAAGTGCATTTGGTAATAAAGAGCACAGCGCAACATTACCTGACATTACGTTAAATAATGTGGGCGGTGATACTGGTTTACCTGCAAGTCAACTGGGTAGTGAGATTGTAAAACAAGCATTATCTAAAATTTGGCAACAAGCTAAGGCAACACAAAAGAAACAATTAACAGATGATGTTAAAGAAAAACTAAAAGAAAAAGCCAAGAAGAAATTAACTGACTTATTTGGTTAAGCTTACTTTTAGTGCTATAAAAACCTAGCTAAAGTTACCCGCTACCTTTGGCTAGGTTTATAACAATAACAAATCATAGGACACGTTGTAATGAAAGTAAAAAATCCATTAAAACCACTAGCAATTCTCTGCACTTTGTTATGCTCAAACGCTGCACTAGCAGAGCAATACGAAATTAGCGTTATGGTTGGACAAATGTACGGTTCTGATTTGGTTGCCAATGATGATAGTGACATTAATGTTGATTCAGGTAGCAATATTTCTATTGGGTTGGCATGGCAAGAGAATGTTAACGGTCTAGGACAGATACTACTGAACCGTGTTAGCCATGACTTTACCGACCAAAATGAAACTAAAAATACATTAGATATTACTTATGCTCACTTCAATGGCGTAGCTTTATTTCGCCAGCAGAAATATGTAACGACCATGAGCTTAGGATTCGGTGGTGCTTATTTTGATGCAGAACAAGGCAGTGATGAGTTGTATCCTTCAGCAAGCATTGCCTTTGGTACTCGTTACGAGTTTTCGGAACGAGTAGCTTTAGTGACAGAATTACGTGCCTACGCGACCTTAATTGACGAAGATGACGCCATTTTTTGCTTACAAGATATTTGTGGTGCAAATTTTACCGATTCATTATGGATAGATAGTTCAATTACTGTTGGTATTGCTGTTAAATTTTAGATCATTTACTGAGTTCATCTATCAATATCAGTCTGAATTATCTTAAAACCATTATTTTATCAATGAAAGTGCTTAACACAGTAATGGTTTACTATTCAAAAACGTAAAATTTACAACATCAACCTTGGTTAGCTTAAAATCACTATCACTATCGCTATAACATAGCTGAAATATCGGCTATTAAAGACACCTTAGGGCGCTCGATAATACGACCAATTTCTTTATTATTTTGATAAACAATAAAAGTTGGCGTGTATTTAATATCGTGACTTTTTGCTGTGCCACTTGGCTCTGACTTGGCATAGTCGAGACCAAATAAGCGAGTGGATATATTAGAACTTTCAGCCAAAATCTTTAAAAACTTAGGTACTTCTCGCTGACTGTCATGGCACCAAGTGCCAAAGTAAACTTCTACCTGTAAATCTCTTGGCCAAGTATGAATTTCAGTAACTTCAGCACCAGACAACTTAACAATTTGGTAACTTTGCTGGAAAGATTGATGATCCCGCAATAATTGCTGTTGGCTTATTTCACCAATAGCCATACTATTTTTCTCTGCAGGACTATAAGCGCAAGCAGAAACAAAAACCAAAATAATACCTATTAAAATAGCTGAAAACTTGTTCATTGCTGCCCTTGTTTGAATTACTTATTTAGTGCTTCTTTAGCTGATCTGCTTTTATTAACATCTCTTTGCTTTCCTGCATGAAAATATCGGCATAGTCACCAAACCAATCAGCAACTTGTGTAAACATTTTTGTAAAAGCTTCTTTCTCATTTAATTGCACGTCTTCGAGCAATTCTAAAAACCGATAAGCAAAGCGCTTCATCATAGCAATGTTATCCTGATTGGCAAAAATAATATCGGTATAGAGTATTGGGTTTTGCGCAAATAAACGTCCTACCATAATCAACTCTAGGCGATAAATGGGTGAACTCATCTCAACTAACTGTGCTATATCAGCGCCTTCAGACATTAAATGGTAACCATAGGCAATAGTCGAGAAATGTCTCATAACTTGTACCATAGACATCGCTTGATCATGAGTGTGTGCTGCAACAGGATGAATTTTTGCACCCCACACACGAAATTGCTCTAGTAGCCAATTATATTCTTGAGGAAAACGCCCTTCACAAGCAATAATAGTTTGTTTAACTAAACCGGTAACATCAGGCCCAAACATTGGGTGTAAGCCAACAACAGGGCCGGCATGCACTTTCATCATTTCATACAGCGGCGCTTCTTTAATACTAGTAACATCGGCCAAAATACAATCTTCAGGCAATGAACCTAATTTTTGGATCACCATAGCGGTTAATCGAATAGGTACAGCAACGATGACCAAACTCACATCAGCTAAAATTTCATCACTATTTGGCCAGTCTGCTTGCTCTAAAGACTGAACTTGATAATGAGAACGGTTAAATAAATCAACAAAAATTCGCCCTAATTGACCTTCTCCACCAATAACAACAACTTTTTTACAATCTGGGTGAACACATCGGTAGCCACTTGCATCTTGACTAATATAAGAGTCTTGCATCAAGCGGCGGAGAATATCTTCAATTAACTCTGGTGACAGCCCAACCTCTATGGCTTGTTGTCGACGAATCTTTAATAAATTAGCTTCTCGTTCGGGAGCAAAAATCGGTATTCCAGCTTCGCTTTTCAATAAACCAACTTTCGTGGTAACAGCACGACGCCGAGCTAATAACGCAACGAGTTGACTATCGATATCATCAATTTCATCACGTAATTCACCTAATTGTTGCTCAAATGTAAGTTCGTTATTCATTACTAGCGATTCTTCCTATTAAAGAACAGTTAATTAATACGCTTCTTTAAAGCAACTTCAAGTTTAGCACTAGCCGCTGAGATAAGCTGTTCAGTCGTATCAAAATCAATACAAGCATCAGTGACAGAAACACCATATTGAAGTTGTTCAAATGGTAGATCAGAACTTTGATTTCCTGAGTTAATATTACTTTCTAACATGATACCAATAATTGTCTTGTTGCCTGCACAAATTTGATCGAAAACATTGTCGGCCACAATGGGTTGGCGGCGGTAATCTTTATTAGAGTTACCATGAGAGCAGTCGACTACGATACCAGGTTCTAAATTTTGTTTTGCTAATTCTTCTTCACATAAAGCAACATTTTCTGCATCATAGTTTGGTTTTTTCCCGCCTCGCAAAATAACATGCCCATCAGGGTTACCTGACGTTTTAATTAAGGCTACTTGCCCTAAGCGATTAATACCCATAAAACGATGTGACGACGCCGCTGACTGTAAGGCATTAATAGCAACGCCAAGACCTCCACTCGTACCATTTTTAAAACCAATAGGCATTGATAAACCACTAGCCATTTCTCGGTGCGTTTGTGACTCTGTAGTGCGAGCACCAATGGCCGACCAACTAAATAACTCTGCCAAATATTGTGGGCTGATAGGATCGAGCGCTTCAGTCGCCAAAGGCAGTCCTAATTCAGTTAAATAAATTAATAATTCACGTGCTTTACGAAGACCACTTTCTACATCAAATGAACCATCCATATGCGGGTCATTAATAAGGCCTTTCCAACCAACAGTAGTGCGAGGCTTTTCAAAATAAACTCGCATAACTATGTACAAACTATCTTGGTACTTATCGTGTAATACTTTCAATTTTCTTGCATAAGCTTTTGCGGCTTCAAGATCATGAACAGAACAGGGACCAGCGATAACTAATAAACGATGATCTTGTTTGTGAATAATATTAGCGATGATGTTTCGAGCGTTTTTAACAAAAACACGTCCCGCTTCCGGTAGGGGTAACTCTTCTCGCAAAGCATTAGGAGTAATGAGTACTTCCTCGGCGTTTACGTGAATATCATTTAATCTGCTTTTAGGCATTTCAGTTGCGACAGGCGCAGTTAAGGTTGAGTTTGACATGATTCTTTCCTGAATTTAGAGCAATTAATGTAAGTAGTTAAGTAAAGTATTTTTGGCTAGCAGCTATTGTCTGCTAATAACTAGGTCGCTAGAAATGCGACTAGATAAAGTATGGGAGGTAATAATATTGATATAGCAGTTTGTACACTTTTTATGACCTTTCAACTGTAAATTTAAGTTTACTTAATTCGTATCATTTATATTACACTATAATTTACTCACGTACAGCCCTATTTCGAATAATAGTGGATAAAAAAAAGCGCCTTTCGGCGCTTTTGTCTTAATAGCATTAAAGTTTAGCCATGAACGATACGATTACTGACTAGGTTATCAACTACCGCAGGGTCTGCCAAGGTAGAAGTATCACCTAAAGTATCGAGATCATTCTCGGCAATTTTACGCAGAATTCGACGCATAATTTTTCCTGAACGCGTTTTAGGTAAGCCTGGTGCATATTGAATGTAATCCGGCTTAGCAAAACGACCTAATTCTTTCGCAACAAATTCAGTTAATTCTTTTAGCAGCTCATCAGACTCAGTCGCATTATTCATTAGGGTCACGTATGCGTAAACACCTTGACCTTTAATTTCATGCGGATAACCGACTACAGCAGCTTCAGCAACTGCCGGATGCAATACTAACGCACTTTCGATTTCAGCAGTGCCTAATCGATGACCTGAGACATTTAAAACATCATCAACACGGCCGGTAATCCAATAAAAGCCATCTTCATCTCGTCTCGCACCGTCACCGGTAAAGTAATTTCCTGGATATTGGCTTAAATATGTTTGATAGAAACGTTCATGATCACCATAAACACTGCGTAATTGGCCCGGCCAGCTGCCTGTTATCATTAATAAGCCTTGGTCTTCGCCTTCTAGAGTATTGCCGTCTTTATCAAAAAGTGCTGGCTTAACACCGAAAAATGGTTTGCCAGCCGCACCTGGTTTCATATCAACCGCTCCTGGCAGGGATGTAATTAATATACCGCCAGTTTCAGTTTGCCACCATGTATCAACTATAGGACAATTATTTTTACCCACAACTTCATAATACCAATGCCACGCCTCAGGATTTATCGGCTCACCAACTGTGCCTAAAAGACGTAACGATGATAAGTCTGCTTTTTCAACAAAGCTATCACCCACACTCATGAGTGCGCGTATCGCTGTTGGTGCTGTATAAAACACATTAACTTGATGTTTATCACACACTTGCCAAAATCGACCAGCATCTGGATAAGTAGGAACACCTTCAAAAACAAGCGTTGTAGCGCCGTTAGCTAATGGTCCGTAAAAAATATAAGAATGACCGGTGATCCAACCGGCATCGGCTGTACACCAATAAATTTCGCCTTCTTTATAATCGAATACATATTTATGGGTCATGGCAGCGTAAAGTAAATAACCGCCACAAGTATGCAGAACACCTTTTGGTGTACCTGTCGATCCTGAAGTATATAAAATAAACAGAGGATCTTCTGCATCCATTACCTCAGGCTCACATGCGGCAGGCAGTTTGGCTACTTCTTCTTGGTAATTAACATCTATTTTATCATTCCATGCCACATCGCCACCAGTACGTTGCACAACGATAACAGAATGAACACCTGGGCAATCGGCAACAGCGGCATCAACATTAACCTTTAACGGTATAACACGGCCACCACGGAGACTTTCATCTGAAGTCACTACAACTTTACAGTCAGCATCAATAATACGTGAACGTATCGCTTCAGTAGAGAAGCCACCAAACACCACTGAATGCACAGCACCTATTCGGGCGCAGGCTAGCATAGCGTAACCAATTTCTGGGATCATCGGCATATAAATACAAACACGATCACCTTTTTTCACGCCACGTGCTTTTAATAAATTAGCAAAACGACAAACATGATCATGTAACTCTTGATAAGTTATTTTTTTATCATCGCTAGGGTCGTCACCTTCCCAAATAATGGCGGTATCGTTGGCTTTACTGACTAAGTGACGGTCAATACAGTTATAACTAACATTTAATTTACCACCTGAAAACCATTTAATATCAGCAGTTTTCAGGTCGACATCTGATACGCTATCCCAAGGTTTATACCAATCAAGAAACTCTTCTGCTTGCTCAGCCCAAAAAATATCAGGTTGCTCAATAGACTGCTTATACATAGCGTCATATTTATCTGAATTAATGTAAGTGTGAGCTTTTGCCTGCTCTAATACGGGATAACTGCTTTTGAGTTCTTTCATGCTTAATCCTTGAAATCTAAATATTGAATGGCTAAACACACGTATAATTATTGACTGAGCCTAACTATCATGCTGTTTTACTTCCCAACATCATAGCCTAAGTTTGGGTGCTGTAACACACCACTAAAGTCGAATATTTCAGAATTTGTGAGCTTAATGTGCTAGAAATTAACATTCTATGGATATTGCAGACACGAAAATATAACGTTTGAAAATAAACAAAATATTTAAATTAATAGGATAGAAAGATGCCTCAAACGAAAGGTTGAGGGGGCAACTATAATACTTTTTAACTCTTGTACTTGCGAAGGCCCATAAAACATAAGATTAAAGAAAATAAACCTAAAGTTGAAGGCTCTGGCAATTGCACGGCTGATTGCACCGCAACTGTTGCTTTTACTGCAGGTTCTTCAAAAGTTGATACTCTATAGGTAAAAAATGATTCATCACTTCTAGCTTTGGGTGCTCGGTAAAATTTACCTGCGGAAACAACTCCGGTATTTTTGTTGCTGGAATAATAAGCCATATATTGCTTGTAGTAATTCCCTGAGTAATCGCTAGTAAATCCCTTCACACCGGTCCATTTGCCGCCTTCTGTTGTAAACTCCCCTAACACTTTCATTTCGTCAACATGTTTAAAGTAAATATCTTTAGGGTTGTTATAAGTATAATTTTCTTTAACATTAATAGCACGACCATAGATATCGTTACCAGCAGAGTCGGGGTTGAAGTAAAACTCGAAGTTCGTGAGTAAGTCACTTACCATTTCACCATCAGCGAACAGCCAATTAGCATTTAAATTAGCAAGGTAATGTTGATATTGAACTAAATTCATTGACCGCGTAAATGACAGATCAAGCCACTCTATATTTGTTTTACTATCATAAGTAATACCACCTGAAACACCTTCATAATCACGTTCGATTAACGTAGCAGAGACGATTGAGGACCAAAAAAAGGTAATAAGTAGTAACTTGAGTAAAAAAGGGCCGCGCATGGATTTTCTTCCTCGAATATATTTATATTATTTTTATTTTTATAAAAAATACAACGTTGAGAAACACTTAATCCATTAACATTTCGGTTACAAACTTACACATCTTTAGTTACACATGCAATTATTATTCGATTTTTTATAAGTAAAAGCCATAAGTTACATTGATTTACTCTCTGGTAAAACCAGCGATACGAGTGTCTATTTATTGTAATACCCAGTTGTTTAATCACTATTATCGAAAAAATGTCACAAAAAAACCTGTTTGGTTTCCCAAACAGGTTTTTCTCATCATCTTTCTTTACTAAAAAATTAGCAGATATTGCTCTAGTTAAAGAGGAATTATCTTTTGCCCAATTTCTCTTTGATACGTGCAGATTTACCTGAACGCTCACGAAGATAGTAAAGCTTAGCTTGACGTACATCACCGCGACGTTTGATTTCAATTGAATCAACGATTGGGCTATGTGTCTGGAATACACGCTCTACACCAACACCGTTCGAGATTTTACGAACAGTGAATGCAGAATTGATGCCGCGGTTTTTAATAGCAATTACAACACCTTCAAATGCTTGAAGACGTGATTTATCACCTTCTGTAACTTTTACTTGTACAACAACAGTATCGCCTGGGCAATACGCTGGTACATCTTTTTTCATTTGCTCAGCTTCAAGCTGCTTAATAATATTACTCATAATACCTTCTTCCTAGGGTTCACAGTCATCAG
The DNA here is from genome assembly GCF_002076895.1 of Cognaticolwellia beringensis. Lineage (NCBI taxonomy): Bacteria > Pseudomonadati > Pseudomonadota > Gammaproteobacteria > Alteromonadales > Colwelliaceae > Cognaticolwellia > Cognaticolwellia beringensis. Next base: position 259,168 of record NZ_CP020465.1, on the reverse strand, counting down.
TAGCATTTTTGTTATCAGCTTTAATGGCTGTTAACATTTTTTGCTGCTCTGCTGTCAGAGCTAGGTTAGTTAATAATTCTGGTCTTCTAGTCCACGTTCTTTCTAACGACTGATATTGGCGCCATTGCCTAATATGCTCGTGATTACCACTTAATAACACTTTTGGAACAGACTTAGCTTCGTTAGCCGAAACGTCCATAACCTCTGGCCTAGTGTAATGTGGACAATCCAATAAACCGTCAGAAAATGAATCCTGCTCAGCCGATTGTTGATGTCCTAATACTCCGGGCACAAAGCGTGCTACGGCATCGATTACGTTCATAGCAGGTAATTCCCCACCACTCAACACGTAATCGCCGACCGACCATTCTTCGTCAATTTCAGACTCAATTAGTCGTTCGTCTATACCTTCATAACGTCCTGCTATAAATATCAGTCGGTCATGTTGTGCTAATTCACGTACACCAGCTTGGTCCAATTTCCGTCCTTGCGGCGACAAATAAATAACCTTCGCTCTTCCCTTTTCTTTAATAAGATCAGGGCTGCTATCTTCATCTGCAGCTTTTCTTGCAGCTTGAATAGCATCACGTAATGGTTGCACCATCATAAGCATCCCAGGTCCGCCGCCGTAAGGTCGGTCGTCCACTGTACGATGTTTATCATGAGTAAAGTCTCTTGGGTTCCACTTGTGGAACTCAATTAAGCCATTACGAATCGCTCGGCCTGTCACCCCATACTCAGTAATTGCGTCAAACATCTCAGGAAAAAGGCTTATCACCCCAATCCAGATTTTCTTATTGCTAAGCTTGTTTGTTGATACACTATTACTCAAGTTAGAAACCTGGGTCCCAGTCAACACAAATTTGTTTATCTTCAGCGCTTATCGAAAGTATAACTTGGTCCATTAAGTAAGGTATTAACCTTTCTTTCTTCCCAAAGCCATCTTTCAGATTAGCTTTAACAACCAGTACGTCGTTAGCGCCCGTTTCCATTATGTCGGAAACCTGACCAAGGTCGTAACCTTTATCAGTAACTACCGCCATGCCGATTAGATCACGCCAATAAAACTCACCTTCTGGTAAGTCTGATAACGCGTCTTCGCTGACAAAAATTTCAGAACCAACAAGCTTTTGGGCTATATCACGGTCATCAATTCCTGCAACTTTAACAACAAGACCATTGTTATGTTTGCGCCAATCGGTAATTTCTACTGATTGAATCTTATTCCCTAATTTTAAAGACCAAGGAAAATAGTCTAGTATGGCTTCTTGGTCATCTGTGAATGAATGAATTTTCAACCAACCCTTGATACCGTAGACTGCGCCTACTTTACCTAAAGTGACATCTTTACCAATTACTTCCACAACAAACTCCTAAAACCTACCAATTTAATTTAAGCTGCTTTTTGAGCATCTTTAACTAATTTGGCCACACGATCAGATACAGTTGCACCTTGACCAACCCAATGGTTGACACGGTCTAGGTCTAAACGTAATTTTTCCGCTTGACCTTGCGCTGTAGGGTTGAAGAAACCAACTTTCTCGATGAAACGACCATCGCGAGAGTTACGGCTATCTGCAACAACAACCTGATAGAATGGACGCTTCTTTGCGCCGCCACGAGCTAAACGAATGGTAACCATATCGTCCTCTATATAATTTAAGTGTTAAAACGAATTTTCCAGACATTTCTATCGCCTCAGCGACAGAAAAGCTCGCGTATTTTACGCTTTCCTGCTGATAAAGCAACCTAAAGCTAGTGTTAGATTAATTATTTCGTAAATTAGTTACTGCTAATATTAATATAACGGGTATAATCCACGCCTGCAAAACTAAGCGCCATAGCAGCTGCGCGATAAATTAGCCCATTCTGGCTGGATAAACTATGACTCAACTCGCAAATAATAGTGTAAAAGGATTAATACTGGCAATGACCACAGCAATTATGTGGGGAATACTGCCTTTGGCGTTAAAATCTGTTTTAGTATTAATGGACGCTTATACTATTACTTGGTATCGATTTTTCTTCGCAGCATTTTTCGTGACGTTATTACTGTCTACCAAAAGAAAGATACCCAGCTCAGTGTTACAAAGTGCCAGCATAATGAAACAACTCTTTTTTGCTGCCATACTTTTAAGCCTAAATTACATACTTTACTTAGTTTCGTTGCATTACATACCGGCAGAAACAGCACAAATGCTCATTCAGATGGGCCCTTTTTTCATGTTGTTGGGTAGTGTAATTGTAATGAAAGAGCACTTTAGCCGCGGCCAAATGGTGGGGTCATTTGTGCTTATCTTAGGTTTAATATTATTTTTTAATCAACAGTTTATAAAGAATAGTGGTATTGATAACCACGCATTTTTACTTGGCTTTATCATTATGTTTGGTGCTGCGGTAACATGGGCAGCCTATGCCATCATTCAAAAACAAATGTTACGTTATTACAGCTCTAATCAAGTAATGTGGTGTATCTATCTATTGAGCGCACTGTTTTTTTTACCGCTAGCAAGCCCACAGCAAATAACAACATTAGATGATACCGCTTTACTGTTATTGTTTTTTTGCTGTGCAAACACACTTATTGCCTACGGCACTTTTGCTAAGTCATTAGAGTACTTATCAACGGCTAAAGTAAGCGCAACACTGGCTATAACACCATTATTAACCGTGGTTTTTGCCACTTTAGCTGAACAAGTTTGGCCACAAACATTCCAAGCACAACATTTAAATACTCTAGCTTATATAGGTGCTGGGTTCGTGGTTTTAGGTTCAATGCTAACCGCCCTCGGTGAAAGAATACTGAACAAAAAGAATATAAATTCAGTTAAAGCGTACTTAGGCTTAAAAAACAAAAGCGCTTAACATCTTCTTTATGGGAATATCTATTACCTATAAAATGCGAATTTACCAATTGATTTAACTGAATTTTCTTCACTTTTTTTTGAAGACAAAAAAGGTAGCGATATGCTACCTTTTTTAGTTCTATAGAATGCTGTAGAGATAAAAATTAACGACCAAAAGGACCGCCGCCCATGCCGCCGCCTGGAGGCATCATACCTTTCATTGAGCGCATCATTTTTTGCATGCCGCCTTTACCAGACATTTTTTTCATCATTTTTTGCATTTGAGTAAATTGTTTTAGCAGTTTATTTACATCTTGTATTTGTGTACCAGAACCAGCAGCAATACGACGCTTGCGTGAGCCTTTAATTATATCAGGACGTTGACGTTCAGCTTTTGTCATGGAGTTGATCATCGCTTCCATACGAATGGTGACTTTATCATCCATTTGGCCTTTAACTTGCTCTGACATATTCCCCATACCTGGCAACTTATCCATTAGACCCATCATGCCACCCATACTTTTCATTTGTACGAGTTGGTCTCGGAAATCTTCTAAGTCAAAACCTTTACCACTTTTTACTTTTTTAGCGAGTTTTTCGGCTTGCTTACGGTCAACTTTTTGCTCTACTTCTTCAATTAAAGAGAGTACATCACCCATACCTAAGATACGTGAAGCTATTCTATCTGGATGAAATGGCTCTAAGGCCTCAATTTTCTCACCAACCCCCATAAACTTGATTGGCTTGCCAGTAATATGGCGAATAGACAATGCGGCACCGCCGCGGGCATCACCATCAGTTTTAGTTAAGATAATACCCGTTAGCGGTAAAGCATCATTAAATGCTTTTGCTGTATTGGCAGCATCTTGACCTGTCATGGCGTCAACGGTGAACAAGGTTTCAATCGGTTTAATGGCGGCATGAAGCTGCTGGATTTCAGCCATCATCTCACCGTCAATATGCAAACGGCCGGCAGTATCGACAATCACGACATCAAAAAAGTTTTTCTTCGCGTGGTCAATTGCACTATTGGCAATATCGATAGGTTTTTGTTTAATGTCACTTGGGAAAAAGCCCACGTTAATTTCAGTGGCCAACATTTCTAGTTGTTTTATCGCGGCAGGTCGATAAACATCGGCACTCACCACTAATACTTTCTTCTTTTCGCGCTCAGTTAAAAACTTAGCTAACTTAGCAACAGAGGTAGTTTTACCCGCCCCTTGTAAACCCGCCATTAAGACAACAGCTGGCGGCGTTGCTTTTAAATTAAGGGCTTCATTAACTTCACCCATCGCCGATTCAAGTTCTTTTTGAACTATTTTTACGAAAACTTGCCCAGGCGTTAAACTTTTAGAAACGTCTTGCCCAACAGCACTCTCTTTGACTTTAGCAATAAACTCGCGAATGACAGGTAAGGCGACATCAGCTTCTAGCAATGCCATTCGCACTTCACGTAAAGTGTCTTTTATATTGTCGTCAGTTAGACGACCACGGCCACTGATATTTTTTAGTGATTTCGTTAAACGATCGGAAAGATTCTCAAACATAAAGGACTCAAATATTAACTTTGCGCAAAAAATTAGCTCTATTATACCCGTACAATTAATTAGCGAAAGTATAAGTTATGCTTTTAAGCTAATGACATACCTTAATAAAGAAAATAAAAAGCAGGCATACAGTTCAATAAGAGGATAATACTTTATGGTAAACTGTTGTAACTATGCCAATTTGGCCTTTGCTTAATCTGCGCTTATATTCTAACGCTTATAGCCCTTCAACCTGCGCGTAAACTGTTGATATAAAATAAACAATAGTTATGGAGTCTGATGGCTATTCTGCTAGAATCTCAATATTAGCAAGCTTATGAACAGTTTTTAATTTTTTCGGAGCTCTTTGTGGAATTTTCAAGTATCACTTCATTTACTGCCTTTGTCTGTTACAGCGTGGCGACAATATCAATTTTATCTCGCTTGTTTCACCCTAAAGGGCCGAATTTAATTATTACTTTAATTTTTGCCTGCTTGGCAATAATTTTTCATGTGTTAAGCAGCTCACAATTTTTAAATACACATAACCACCTTAACTTTTCTCTACCTAATGTCGTTTCATTGGTTAGTCTAATTATTACTCTAGTTATTTCAGCGATCGCTTTACGCTTTAAAGTTAATTTGTTATTACCCGGAATCTACGGTTTTGCTGGTCTTTGGCAGCTCGCTATGATTTTTATTTCTCCCGTCGGTAATATGGAAATTGTTTCAGATAAAATTGCGATGTTAAGCCATATTACATTTGCCATTATCGCCTATTGCATCTTAGTTATTGCGACGCTTTATGCCTTCCAAGTAGCTTATATAAATACCAAGTTAAAGAGTAAAAACCTCCAGGCCGTCCACCACTTACCACCTTTAATGCAAGTAGAGCAGCAGCTATATATTATCCTGCTATTTGGTAGCGTCTGCTTATTGTTCAGCCAAGTATTAGGTTTTTTGTTTCTTGATGGTATGATCTCAAAAGAAAATGCTCATAAAACAATTTTATCTTTAATTGCCTGTACAATTTATTTCGTCACGCTATGGGGTCACTATAAACAAGGTTGGCGTGGCCAACGTGTGCTGACATTAACGGTAATTGCGACATTTATACTTACATTGGCTTATTTTGGTAGTCGATTTGTGAAAGAATTTCTCTTATTATAAATTTTAGCGTATAAGTTAACTTTGTATTACTTTTCCAACTTGGCGAAGTAATACCACTCGCAATTAATATATAGGATCCCTTTTTTGGATAACATCTCTACCGATATGCTGTTTGTCGTGCTTGGCATTCTCATATTCATATCAGCCTATTTCTCTGGCTCTGAAACTGGCATGATGTCGATCAACCGATATCGGTTAAAGCACTTAGAAAAACAGAATCATCGTGGCGCTAAACGGGTCAGTAAATTACTGGCAAAACCAGATAAATTAATCGGCTTGATCCTAATAGGCAATAACTTAGTCAATATTTTTGCGACGCTTATTACCGGAATAATAGCGCAAAGACTCTATGGCGACGCGGGTGTCTTTTATTCAGGTTTGTTGTTAACGCTAGTTATATTAATTTTTGCTGAAATAACGCCAAAAACCTTAGCGGCGCTGTATCCAGAAAAAGTAGCTTTCCCTAGTTCATTAATCCTCACTTTACTGTTAAAACTGCTTTATCCTTTCGTTATTGCGGTAAATTGGATCACCAATGGTATATTAGCCATCTTAGGTATTAGTTCAGAACAACGAGAGCAACACAGCTTAAGCTCTGAAGAATTACGCACCGTGGTAAATGAGTCTGGTGCGTTATTAAAAGCTCAGGATCAAGACATGCTGGTGGGTATTCTCGATCTAGAAAATGTCACCGTAGAAGATATTATGATCCCGCGTAATGAACTTGTAGGTATTGATATCAATAACGAGTGGAAGCGCATACAAAAACAACTGACACAATCAAACCATACTCGAGTCTTATTATATCGTGATAATATCGATGATGTTGTGGGCTATGTTCATGTTCGTGACGCGTTGAGGCTAGTGTCGAAAGAACAATTCACCAAAGCAACTTTGTTACGTGCTGTGCGGGAAATATATTTTATTCCTGAGGGCACCCCCCTCAATGTACAGCTACTTAAGTTTCAACACGCTAAAGAACGTTTAGGTTTAGTGGTTGATGAATATGGTGATATTCAAGGTTTAGTTACATTAGAAGATATCCTTGAAGAAATTGTTGGCGATTTCACTACCACAATGACACCAACAACCAGTGACGAAGTAAATATTCAGCCCGACGGCAGCTATTTAGTTGATGGTAGCGCAACCGTTCGTGACGTTAATAAAGAAATGACCTGGAACTTTCCAACCGACGGCCCTAAAACTATCAATGGTTTAATATTGGAGTACCTTGAAGATATTCCAGAGGCGAACTTAAGCGTTAGAATATCCGGCTATCCACTTGAAATTATCGAAGTAAAAGACAACATGATCAAAACAGTTAGAATATTACCCGATTTTTATGATGGTATAAAAACATAACAATGTAACGGTTAGAGATTATTTCTGCAAAAGGCACCGTTAATAATATATTAACGGTGCCTTTTGCATTATAGCCTTCGGTAATAGTAACAACCGAGTCTATAACTGACCTACGTTACACCGATAGAAACGTTCAAACATAAGGTACATCAGTTAATCACTCGTTATTCAAGTTAATATCTCCTACAGTGCCTAATAAGCGGGATTCAAACTGCGATAGTCATCAAATGCGAAAGTAGTCGTTAGCGACTTTAATCCGTTGAAATTTTCTGATAATTAATGATACTGATACAAATGACCTTATAATAAAGTGACTTCTCTAAAATTTAGATTATTACGGAGTATGAACATTTACTTAAACGACATTTCAGCCACCTCCACGACCATTTTGTGGATAGAACAATCCTCACTTAAAGTTAATAACAAAGTTATACACAGCATTAGATCTCAGGTACAAGTTTCCACAATTTCTGTGGATAACAAATGCAAGCCCTATTGAAATTAGACTTTGTATTTTGCAATCAATTTATCTTGAAATAATGCACTTTTTTTTAAAAATATTGCTTGTTTATTTCCTAGCCCTTACACAGACTGAATTGCTAAAAAATAATGAAAATTTTATTCATGTTGGCAAGAACTATGCTAACAATATCTTCTGAAAAGTCAGTTGAAAAGTCAGTCAATGAATAAGGGAAGAAAATACTAATTTAGGAACAGTTATTGCCTATTAATATTGCTAGAAATTTATTTCGTGTATTTTTAAAGTCTTAGCCCAGTAGAATGTTGAGCCATAAAAAAGAGGGGCAGCTTACTAAGCTAAATATGAAAGTTTGCTCATTAAACAACGTTATTAAGATCGTAATAAATATGCATATCGCGCTGTTAATTAGCTATTTTAGAAGTATAAAACATAGCTTAGCTATGTTTAGCTTTACTAGGTCTACAAAGCTTGCACAAAAGAATAAAACATTAGATAAGGTCGGTATTGAACAAACAACAAAGCTAGAGATTAAAGCCAGTTAATCTCTAGCTAACGGTACTAGCTAATCACCAAAGAATAAGCGCCATAGCCAACCATGATTAAGTTCTTCTTCACAACTTTTAAGCTGACTAGAGTAGCGTTTAGCGCGACTATCTACTTTTCGAGCCACCTGGCTTAACCAAGCTTTTTTCTTGTAGGTTTTACGCTTAAAGCCGCCCCATCCTTCATGATAATTTAAATACTGGTTGTAGGCGTCCCACTTCGACACTTTATTGATTTTTTGAGTTTTGAAAATGAACCAACCCATAAAGTCGATCGCATCTTCAAAATCATCGCGATCGGCACCAGAGTTATCAGTTTCTCTGGTGTAGTCTTCCCAGGTCATGGTTTTTGCCTGTGAATAACCATAGGCAGTACTAACACGCCCCCAGGGAATAAACCCTAGCAGGTAATCTCTAGGAGGTAATGCACCGGCTTTAAAGGAGCTTTCCTGATACATCATACTCATAGGCACATGAATAGGTACCCCCCAGCGTTCACGCATATCTTTTGCGGCAAAATACCAACTTCTGTGTTCACGAAATATTTCACAAAGGTTTTCAGGATTTTTTGGCGGGCTCGTCGCACAACTCGATAAGGTTAAGCAGGCTAAGGCAGAAGTAATTAAGGTTTTAAAAAAAGTCATGTACGCTGTTACTGAGTATTGAGTGGTTAATATAATGCCAGAATATTTGCTGTTTTTCAGTTTAAAATCATCATATATTTCACTTTTATCTCGCAGGCTTGCACTGGTTCATTTAAATGCATAAGCCAAAAGTAAACCCAATTTTAACTTTTTTGTCAAAGACCTATAAAATACACTTTTGCTTGGGAGCTACTTTTCATTTTACTACTCACAGTTGATAGAACATTATTTCCCGGTAGTGTTTTTATATTTGTCGTGCTTTTGTTCAGCTGAAACTTAGTGTGCTGAAAATGAACATGCGCGAAGAAATTTTGGGCAGGTTTGTTCATTTAAGTAAAACCAATTTGATATAAAGTTTATCCCGAAAATATCTAGAAAGTAGGCATTAAAATATTTACCTGTACAATAAATGAACTACTGATAAGTTCATCGGTCATATAACATGGAAGTAAAACCTCCCTGGATTGCTTTCTTAACTTTAACAGCGCGTTAGATTAACGCGCTTTTTTTTGTCTGCAAATTAAGAAATAAAACTAAACGGTAATCAGGAGAAATATTCCTGGAGAAAAGTATCAAAGTCAACAGTATCACTTTCTTCGATAGCCGACTGTTTTTGCAACGATTCAGCCACTGTTGTTTTAAAGTACGCTTCATTAAACTCTTGATAATTACTGGCTAAAAGCTGTTCACGGTAATCAACAGCTCTATTCAATGCCAACGTTGTTAACGATTTGTTTTCTTTAACTACAGCTGTTAACACTTGTGCTGAAGGCGTTAAACTCGCATCGTTAACTTTGGCTGCTTCTGTTGCAAGTACTTGGCTGTATAACTCACTATCGTTGGCTTTATCTAATAATGTTGCAATATCGGCCATTTTTGCAAAGATCTCTCCGCCCCATTGCGGTACTGACTTATCTTCTGAATTTTCTCCTGAGATATCACGTAACAATAATGTCGGATCCCGTCCTCGTACAACAACAGCACCCATATTTTCTTCACTGGTTGCTTGTGCATTACAATCAAGTATTGGGCTAGGTTCGAGCATACAAAAAGTAAGAAAAGTGTCTAAGAATCGGACTTGTTCAACCGTAATACCTGTGGCTGATAAAGGGTTGACATCAAGTGCCCTAACTTCAATATATTCAACGCCTCTATTTCTTAAAGCTTCAGATGGCTTTTCGCCCGCTTTAGCTACACATTTAGGTCGAACTGGCGCGTATAATTCATTTTCTATTTGTAAAACATTACTGTTAAGCTGCTGATATTTACCATCAACTTTGATACCAATTTTTTCAAATTTTTTCGATGGTAAATTTATGGCGTTTTTAACCCCATCTAAATATCCCGATAAATTGTTATAGCAAATTTGCAACGATGACTGTTCGCTATTGGTATAACCTAAATCACTCATACGTAAAGACGTTGCATGTTCAAGGTACAGATAGCCTTTACCGGTTTTTTTAAACGGTAAAGCAGTAGGTTTGTTTTTTAAAAACGAACCACAAATAGCTGGTGAACTTCCGTATAGATAAGGGATAAGCCAACAAAATCGCTTATAATTTCTTAGTAGAGCAAAATATTTATCAGAAATATAATCATCAAGTGCATCAGTATTTTGTTCAATTTCTTGTAACGATTGAAAAAAACTTTTTGGAAATGAAAAGTTAAAGTGTATCCCAGAAATAACTTGCATCATGCTGCCATAGCGGTTTTTCAGGCCCTGGCGATAAACAGTTTTCATTCGACCAATGTTAGATTTACCAAATTGAGCCAAGGGTATTTTATCGTCGTCATCAACAAAACACGGCATACTCATCGGCCACAATAGCTCGCCATCAAGCTGACTTAAGGTAAATTTCTGTACATCTTCGAGTTGGGCAATCACCGTTTCGGGTTTATGACTAACAGGCGTAATAAATTCCATCAGTGTTTCGGAGTAATCAGTGGTAATGTTAGGATGCGTTAACGCTGAACCTAATAGTTTACTGTGCCCGCGTTCAGACAAGCGCCCTTCTGGCAGCACTCGAAGTGCTTCACGTTCTATACCTCGACCAAATTGGCTCAAAGAAGTTTGATGCTTTTTTTCAGTAAAAGCCGAGATATATTCGTTTAATGATAATGTCAAAATGATTCCTGATGCGTTACGCCAGCGAGTAACTGTTATTTAAGGGTGAAATGTCAATTTTCAATGGCTGCAGTGATTTATTATTATCTAAATATGAGCTAGAACGCATAATAAAGGAAGAAGCCGTGAGTTAATATTAGATAACTCACTTTAAACTTACTATCATACACTGTTAAAATATACGCTATATTGTAATATTTATCTTTATCGACACAGGCATTGACCCGACTTATTCAATGTATATTTCTTTTTCTTTAGATTTTTTATCATGATGTCAGCTAGCATTCAGTTTCTTATTACATGAGCTTGCGGTAAAGTTAGGGGCTTCTAAATTATATCCAAAAAATGAAAGCCCTCTGACATAAAATAATAAAAAAGGTTTACTATGCAAGACAGTGTTTTTAGCTTACTTCCCCCACTTGTGGCTATTATCATTGCCATTTGGCGAAAAAATGCACTTTTCGCGCTTTTATGTGGCGTAATGCTTTGTTATTTAATGGCAGAAAATGGCAACCCTCTTGACGGTATAATCGCTACAACCTTTGGCATAGCAGGCGTATTCTCCTCTATAGGTAACGTTTACATTGTCAGTTTCAGCTTATTAATTGGCGCATTAGTGACGCTAATGAACCAATCGGGCGCGGTAAACGGCTTTATTAACCATCTTGCTTCATTAAACTTAGTGAAGAATAGCCGACAAGCCAGTATTTTACCTACGGTGATCGGTACCTCTATCTTTACCGATACGAATTTGAGTATGTTTACTGCCGGCATGGCGAGTCAAAAATTATTCGACCATCATGGTCTTAGCCGAGCTAGGTTGGCCTACTTGGTTGATTCAACTTGCGCACCTATCAGTATTTTATTTTTGGTTAATGGCTGGGGGGCTTATGTTCTAGGGTTACTGGATGGTTATTCATTTGATGACCCCGTGGGTATATTAATTGGCACCATCGGATATAACTTTTACGCTATAATTGCTGTTGCTCTTGCTTATTATACCGCATTTAGCGGCAGAGTTTTTGGACCCCTTAAACACGCTGAATCAGTGGTCAAAGAAAAGCAAAAAAACACGGTAGAGCATGTTGCTCCCGCACATCTGATGTGGCTGCCCATGCTAACGCTCTTAATGGGCACTTTTGTTCTCCTCTGGTATACAGGTGACGGTGATATACGCCGTGGCTCAGGCGCTTTCTCGGTATTTTGGTCGGTGGTTACAGCCTTAGTATTTTTAGTGCTGCTAATAATGAGTCGAAAGCTCATGTCATTTACTACTATCTTTAAAACTATTATTACCGGTATTAAATACATGTCGCCTGCCGTGGCGATTTTGGTGTTATCGTTTGCCTTTGGCGACGCCATTAAAGCCCTAGGCACTGGTATGTATGTAAGCCAGTTGATTAACCTTGAAGTGCCGTTGTTTTTAATGGCGCCTATTTTATTTATTGCGGCTGCCATTATGGCATTTGCGACAGGTACATCATGGGGCACCTTTGCGATACTTATTCCCATCGCCGTGCCCATTGCGCAACAAAGCGGTTTGCCTATCGAGTTTTTAGTGGCTGCCGTACTCGGTGGCGGTATTTTTGGTGACCATGCTTCACCAATTTCAGACACCACAGTGGTTGCGTCTATTGCCAGTGGCTGCGATCACTTCGAGCACGTTAAAACACAATTACCTTATGCCTTAGTGGGCGGCATACTAACGTTGATCATTTATGTCATTATCGGGCTTAACTTTTAGTGACTAAGCAACCGTTAGCCGTTATTGATCATCAAGCTGACTTTGTCGTGCTTGATAAACCTCAAAACATCAGTTTTCATGACGAAGATAATATGGGTTGTGGCTTATTTTCACAAATAAAAGCCCAACTAAAAGCGCAGTTTTCATTAACTGATCTTTATCCCGTGCACCGTTTAGACAAGATGACTTCTGGACTTATCATTGTTGCTAAAAATAGTGCCACAGCTAGGGCATTTCAACAGCTGTTCGAACAACATCAAGTTGAAAAATATTATCTAGCAATCGCTGAAGGTAAGCCGAAAAGAAAACAAGGCTTAATTAAAGGTGATATGGAAAAAAGTCGAAGAGGTATGTGGAAGTTACTACGTACCCTAGAAAACCCAGCGATTAGCCAATTTTTATCTTACACTATAGCGCCAAAACAACGACTATATTTGATCAAACCTCATTCGGGTAAAACCCATCAAATAAGAGTGGCACTTAACAGCATAGGTGTGCCCATAATGGGTGATCCACTTTACAACAGTACTAAAGCTGCAGACCGAGGCTATTTACACGCTTTTGCCTTAAACTTTAGCTTGAACAATAAACAATATCAGTATTGCCTGCCGCCGAGCACTGGCTCTGTTTTCAATGAGTCATCAACACTTGAAGTTATAGATCAACTCACACCACCTTGGCAACAGCAGTGGCCTAAGCTATAAAGCCCAAAAACTTAAGTAAGTCGATATTATCTATAAGTAAGTAAAATTATAAATAAGAAAGGGAGCTAAATAGCTCCCTTTTACTTATTTAATATCAAATAGCTTTACAGCGAATGCCAGAACACAATTGCTATTGCCGTCGGGCAAATAAACTTGGTATACCAAGGCCAAATTTTCCAAAACAAGGAGTGCTCAACCATATCATTTCCTTGTTTAAGTTCATTTAAAATATCGTTGCGAAACCAAATCCAACCAACAAACACACAACAAAGCATAGCAATGAGCGGCTGACCATAAACGGTAGAAATTGAAATAGCCAAACCAAAAAGCGCATCAAAATTAAGCACGATTAATGCACTTATCATGAAAATACCTATACCAATAAAGGTCGTCGCTTTTTTCCGTGCAATATTATGGCGCTCTACAACAAAAGAGACAGGCCCTTCTAACATTGAAATACTCGATGTTAGCGCGGCAATAGACATTAATATGAAGAAGCCAAAGCCAACAAATAAACCAATAGACCCCATACCATTGAATAAAGTAGGTAGGACATCAAAAACCAAGTTTGGACCAGAAATAAGCCCCCCCTCTGCATCGAATATAGCGACACCTTGTGCCTGAGCAACATACATTGATGGAATGATTAACAAACCCGCTAAAAATGCGATTGATACATCAATAAGGGTAACTTGCGCGCCTAAAGTAACTAAATTTTCTTTCTTAGAAATATAAGAACCATAAATCACCATGACACTTGTCCCTAACGACAGCGAGAAGAATGCCTGACCTAACGCGCTGATCAATAAGTCGGGCTCAAATACCCGAGAAATATCAGGATTTAAATAAGCCTCAAAGCCTTCTTTTGACCCCTCTAAAGTAAAGACATAGATAATGAGCAACACTAATAAGCCTATCAACATTGGCATTAAGCGTTTAGACCATTTTTCAATACCTTGCTCTACACCTCGGCGAATAATCGAGATAGTCAGCATCATAAATAAAGCGGTAAAAACTAAGTTACGCTCCATTGATTGTGACGTTAGCCAGCTTGAAGCTTCATTAAAGCCTAATAAAGTGGTAATGGGCTCAATCGCGAACGACATCATCCAACCGGCTAAAATACCATAAAAGCTTAAAATCAAGGCAGCACAAATAATACCGCCAAAACCGACGACAAAAGCAAAGCGTTTGTGCAATAAATTTCGAGATATTTTTTGTAGTGACGTCACCGCATTGGCTTGGCCATAACGCCCAATGAGTAACTCAGCCATAAAAGCGGGATAGGCTAAACAAAAAGCAAGCACTAAGTAAACCAGCACAAAAGCGGCACCGCCATTGCTTGCTGTTTGTGTTGGAAAACCCCATATATTACCTAACCCCACGGCAGAACCCGCAGCAGCCATGATAAAACCTATACGAGAACTGAACGCACCTCTAGAAGCAGCCATTTATAATCATCATTATTATTATTTGAATAAGTTAATTTACTTAAAGTATTAAGAAAAAAACAGCGTTTATTAGTAAAAATCATCATGAAAGTGCTTTTAATTGATGCTTTCATCGTAAACATTTCATTACTGGTTAAATTACAGTCGACTTATATTTACTCGTTATACCGCTATCTATGACATTAAAAACAAAAAAGAGGCTAAGGCCTCTTTTTACATTAGACATTAATATAATTCATAGTCGAATTAATCTCTAAAATTATTATACTGAAATGACTGCTCTAACTCTGTCTCTCTCAGTAACTGCATTACGGCTTGTAAATCGTCACGTTTTTTACCAGTCACGCGAACTTGCTCACCTTGAATAGAGGCTTGCACTTTTAACTTACTGTCTTTTATCAGTTTAACAACTTTCTTAGCCACAGGTTGCTCTATTCCTTCTTTAAAAGTCGCCTCTTGGCTGAAGTTTTTACCTGTGTGCTCAATACTACTAAGTGTTAACGCTTTGGCGTCAATATGTCTTTTAGCTAACTGGCTACGCAGTACATCAGCCATTTGCTTTAATTGAAAATCTGAATCGCCCTTCATCGTAACGGTTGGAGTTTTCCAAACAAAGCTTGCGTCTACACCCCGAAAGTCAAATCGAGTCGACAACTCACGGTTGGCATTTTCAGTTGCGTTTCTAACTTCTTCCAAATTAATTTCGGAAACAATATCCATTGAAGGCATGATGACTCTCTATCTAGCAAAAATTGAGCATATATTATCAATATATGAAATTAATACCAATGCTGAAGATAACAAATAACTCGCTTTAGCTAGGAAATGCTACTCGGACTCCATAATTGGCTTCATTTAAAGCCTTTAACATGAAAGAACAGTGATAGTTTTACTTGCTGAGCCCTGATATGATTAATGCCACCTTATTTCGGCAAGTGCACTAAAAACACCTCAATGAAAAGTCGCTATCATTTATCAATTCTAGCTATTATTGTCCTACTATTCTTCTGCCTTTACTTTAGTTCTAACGATTTTAGGCGCGTAGTTTTTCGCAGTACAGAAATCGACTCAATAGGTCATATTATTAGCTTCTTTTGTTTGACTTGGGTACTGCACAGTATTTTAAAGTTACCATTATTTAATACTATCTTAACCGTTGCCTTTTATGGCGTACTAACGGAATTAGGGCAATATTACTTGGGCTTTCGTAGTGCTCAGGTTAGTGACTTTATTTCTGATTTGATCGGTATAGCACTGTTTGGCATTATAAGATGGTCGATTTTGATGTACCGCAACCGCTCTAGCAATAAGGCAGTAAAGTGAATATTGTTATTATTGGCCAAGGTGCTATCGGTTTGCTCTGGTATCATCATTTGGCAAAGTCTCCGAAAAATACAGTCAGCTTGTTATGCTCATCCAGAACAACATTTATTCCCAGCCATTATGGCTTTACTGATATTAATCAACAAAGCCATGAACTTTCATTAATGGTCGCTGATAACGCGGCGTTTATTGATGCAGAATTAATATTAATTTGCGTAAAGTCGTATCAGGTAAATGTCGCTATAGAAGCATTAAAAAACAAAATATCACCTCATGTCATCATTGTTTTTTGTCATAACGGTATGGGTGCATACCAGAATTTAGCAAGTCTTCAGCAACCTTGTTTAACGCTACTGACGACTCATGGCTGTAAAATCAATAGTCCTTTTCATGCGCAACATACCGGGTTAGGCCACTGTGATTTAGGATCGATACATGGGGAAATTTCACCATTAATGCGCGCTAATATCACTTCTACACTTAAACAAGCGTTACCAACATTAACATTTACCAATGACATCAAAACAAAGCAATGGCTTAAATTAGCTATAAACTGTGTTATTAACCCACTAACCGCTGTTGAGAATATTGATAATGGTCAGCTACTTAATGAAAAATTCAACCCCATAATTACGGAATTAATTTCAGAGATTATTACTGTTGCAGCTTATGAAAATGTTAAATTTGACTTTAATGAGTTGCAAGAGAAAATAATGCAGGTAGCGAAAAAAACCGCCAAAAATTGCTCTTCAATGCGCAGTGATATTTTACAGCAACGTAAAACTGAGATTGATTATATTAATGGCTATATCGTCACTTTAGCTAAAAAATCAGGCATCCTTGTACCTAAAAATGAAATGCTAGTGCAGCAAGTCAAAGCTTTACAAGTATCATAACAATAATTTTATGCATTAAAAAAGCCCATAAACAATTGCTTGTTTATGGGCTTTTTAGCTTTAAATACGTGTTATGACTTAAGGGCGATACACTTTAACATTGGTAAAGCCTGCACCTAATAAATACAGTGCCTGAAGTTTACTCATGACACCTTGGTCGCAATAAAGTAAGTAATCTTTAGACTTATCTAAGTCGCCAAACTGAGTCGTTAGCTTGTAAAAAGGTAAGTGCACCACTTCTACCCCTTCAAGGTCTAATGGATTATCATCTTCTTCTTCAGGGCTACGAATGTCGAGTACTACCGCATTAGCAGGAATATTATCCAAGGTATCAACAGCATGAATCTCGGCTTCACTTTCTTTGCCAATGTCACGAATATCAAATATACGAGTCTCAGCAATGACTTTATCGAGAATTGCAAAATCAAAATTAGCTTCTTCTGCCTCAACTTTTGACAATACCGCTTTTACTGTCGGTTTTTTAGAAATAACACCACAGTATTCTGGGATAGTTTTAGCAAAATCTTCAGTCCCAATTTGGCGTGCTATATCAATAATATCTTGTTTATCGTATGCAACTAATGGTCGTAGAATCAAGGTTTCGGTAACACGGTCAATTACATTCAAGTTAGTTAATGTCTGACTAGATACTTGCCCTACTGCTTCGCCAGTGACTAGCGCTTGAATACCCATTTTTGCAGCTATTTTTTCAGCCGCTCGCATCATCATACGTTTAAGCACAACGCCCATGAGGCCATTTTCAATGTTTTCTAAGATTTCAGCTACGACAGGTTCAAAATCTACAGCAAAAAACTTCACTCGATGAGAAGCACCAAACTTATCCCATAAATAATAGCTAACCTGCTTAACACCAACTTCGTGCGCGTCACCACCCAAGTTAAAAAAGCAATAATGGGTACGAGCCCCTTTTTTTATCATTTGATAACTAGCAACGCCTGAATCAAAACCACCAGACATAAGCGATAAAACATCTTCTTGTGTGGCAATTGGGAAACCGCCCATCCCTTTATGGCGTTCAGTGACTATAAATAAATTTTCATTTTTAATTTCTAAATAAACCGTAACATCGGGTTTGGTTAATTTAACTCGAGCAGACTCAACCTGCTGATTTAAGCCACCACCCACATATTGTTCCACTTTTATAGAGTTAAAATCGTGCTTACCGGTACGTTTTACTCGAACACAAAAGGTTTTATTCTCAATGTTTTTAGCATGCACAGCTAAAGTTTTTTCATAAATATCGTGCAAGTCGGTAAAATCTGTTTGTTGCACTTCAAGAAACATCGGAATACCTGGAATTGACTTTAATGTTTCGATCAATTTCAAACGGTTTTCTGGCGTGTTGTTGGCTGTATTTACTTCAATATTGTCCCAGTTCATGCGTGTTGTGACTTGATCATCAACTCGACGTAAAACATTTTTCACACTCGATTCTAAAATCTTAGTAAAACGCTTACGCACCGGACGGCTTTTAATCGTAATTTCAGCCTGTAACTTAACAATAAATTTCATTAACAATAATACCCACACCTAGAATGGCGCGCATTATATATTAAGCACAGCCATAAAAAAAGGAGTACATCATTTGTACTCCTCACTTAAGCTTGCTTCACTGCAAGGCCATTAATTATAGTTAACGGATGGAAATGGGTTCTGTTTCTTTCGCTTTTCCTTGATTAATCGCAATTTCAACACGACGATTACGACGGCGATTTAGGCGATTATTATTAGGCACCAAGGGTCGCGTATCTGCATGACCTACAACAAGCAAACGTGATTGATCAAACCCAGGTACTTTAATAATTTCATGTGCTATAGCTACTGCACGTTTACTTGATAAGTCCCAATTAGAGGTAAATAGCTCAGAGCTGATACCTTGATTATCGGTATTACCAGAGATCATTATTTCACCCGGGACTGTGTTTAATAACAAACCAATTTCTCGCATAATAGGCTTAAATTGCGGCTGTAAGAATGCCGAACCTGATGGAAATGAACCGTTTTCGCGTATTCTAATAATAACTTGCTGGCCCAGTGACTCTAGTTCGATTGCACCGTCTTGTATTTGCTTTTCTAATTGTTCTGCAATTTTTTTCACTAGCTCGTTCACTTCTTCTTGTGACGCTTGCTCTAGCTCTTCTTTTGCTTGCTGTATTGCTTGTTCTGCCATTTCATCTGCGGTACTTTGTGATTGACCACCTCGCTCAGCGCCACGCTGCTCTTGACGCCCCCCAGCTTCGGTTTCATCACCCGCTTGAAACTCCAACATTTGTTGGGTCATTTCCATCGTTTGTTGCTGAATAACTTCAATAGGCGTTGGCTCAGGTTTACCGGGACGAAACTCCTGAGCGATAATACTGGTACCTTTAGGAATATCTTTCACTTCTATTTTGTTTTGCACGCCAAAAGCAAACTTCATTGAGCCAGCAATTTGCTTGAACTTTAGAACGTCCATTTCTGAAAATGATAAAAGTAAGACGAAAAAACACATCAACAGCGACATTAAATCGGCGAATGTTCCCATCCATGCTGGTAGCCCTGGGGGTGGACATTTACATTTATCTGCCATAATTTACTCCCGCTACTCTTCGGTGGTATCAACAACTCGCTTACCTTCAGCAAGGTAGTTCTTCAATAAACCTTCAATAACACGCGGGTTTTGGCCATCTTGAATACCTAAAACTGCATCAAGCACTAATTCTTGATTCATTTTTTCTTCTGCCAAACGTAGCTTTAATTTATTCGCGATAGGTATCGCAATAACGTTAGCTAAAAACGCGCCGTATAACGTGGTTAATAGTGCAACCGCCATTGCGGGTCCAATCGCTTTAGGGTCGTCCATATTGGATAACATAGCAACCAAACCAATCAGCGTACCTATCATACCCATAGCGGGTGCAACGTCGGCTAATGCCATCATCATATTAGAACCCGTTTCATGACGTTCGGTCGTAAGATCAATATCTTTTTGCATGGTCGCTCTTACGACATCCGCATCATGACCATCAACTAACATGTCGACACCCTTTTGCATAAAGGCATTAGAAATTTCAGCTTCTTCTAAGGCTAAAAATCCCCCCTTGCGAGCTGCGTCTGCCATTTCAACTGATTTTTCAATTAACTCTTCAGGCTTTTCTAATTTAAACATGAAGGATTTGCCGATAATTTTCCCGATCCCGAAAAACTGGCCTAAATTATAATTGGATAAGACAACAAAAATTGAGCCACCAAATACAATGATCACCGACTGAGCATCTATAAACATGCCAATGTCACCAGCGAGTAACATCGCCATAACCAGTAACCCTATTGCACCGACTATGCCTATTAACGTTGCTAAATCCACAAATGCCTCCGATAAATTTTCTTAGATATACTGATACCAACTCAAATAAATAATTGAACATTTCAAGGTAACTTAAAGCTCCAACATCTGCGTTACTTTCAATCCCAATAGCCCGCTATTGCTCAATCAAACGCCTTAATCTTGAATATTTATATTACTTTCAATTGTTCACTTACTTAGCTCTGTTGCTATTACTATTCTGATAATACCTGATGAATAGGTCTTACGCGAATACTTATATTTTTAGTTATAGCTCTATTATCGCCCATATTGTCAATAACTTAAGAAGATAATAGGAATACTGCCTATATCAGCAAAAATTCATCATTAATTGACCCAGCGCCCCAGCTAAGGTAAGTTTGCGCCTAGAGTTCATATCACGCTAAAAAAAGTCCATGGCCAGAAAAAAAATTGAAAATTTAAGCTTTGAAGAATCATTAGTTGAATTAGAAACAATTGTACAAAATTTAGAGCAAGGGGATCTTAATCTTGAAGACTCAATGGCTTTATTTGAACGTGGCCTACATCTGAGCCAACACAACCAAGAAAAGCTTAAAGGTGCCGAACAGCAAATTAATATTTTGCTAGAAAAAAACGGCCAAGCCCAGTTAGAAAAATTTAATACCAACGAGACAAACAGCAGTGAATAAACTTGCATATATTGATGATGTACAAACTCGCATTAATGATTATCTAGGTAAAAAACTCGAAAGCTTAGCCATTAACGATGAGAAATTATTAGATGCCATGCGTTACGGCTTACTCATTGGTGGCAAACGTATGCGCCCCTATTTGGCGTATATCACTGGCGCAACATTAGATGCAGAACAAGGCGATATCGATGGTGTTGCAGCGGCAATAGAATGTATTCATGCTTATTCGCTATTACATGACGACTTACCTGCAATGGATGACGATGATTTGCGCCGCGGTCAACCGACCTGCCATAAAGCTTTTGATGAAGCGACTGCAATTCTCGCCGGTGATAGTTTACAAACGCTAGCTTTTGATATTATCGCCAATCATGATTTTTCAAAGGCCGTTGATGCTAAGCGTATTAATTTATTGCGCTACTTAGTCAATGCCGCTGGTTATCAAGGTATGTGCGGTGGCCAAGCGTTAGATTTAGCCGCAACCGGTCAAGCAATTACGCTGGCAGAATTAGAAAACTTACATTCTTTAAAAACAGGAGCTTTGCTTGAAGCTTCGGTAAAAATGGCTGCCGAGTGCAGTAATCAGGCAACAACGTTCGATAAAGAACAATTAGCCCTATATGCGAAACTTATGGGCTTAGCTTACCAAGTGCGTGATGATATTATTGATATAACATCGACTGAAGAAGAACTTGGGAAACCAGCAGGTTCTGACCTTGCCGCTAATAAAAGTACTTACCCTGCACTACTAGGTTTACAAGGCGCACAAGAAAAAGCAGAAAACTTATATCAACAAGCGCTTCAAGCTTTAGCCACTTTGCCCTACAATACACAAAGCTTATCCGACTTTGCGACTTTTATTGTCAGCCGCAAAAATTAACTTTAAAATTTAATAGAATAATATGACTATAAACCTAGCTAAATACCCTTTACTGGCCAACATCAATTGTCCGGATGATTTACGAAAATTAGATCAAAAGCAATTAACAAAAACCAGTGAAGAGTTAAGACGTTATCTGTTAAATTCAGTCAGTAAAAGTAGCGGTCACTTTGCCTCAGGCTTAGGCACAATTGAATTAACTGTTGCCTTACATTACGTTTATAACACACCATTTGACCACCTGCTTTGGGATGTTGGACACCAAGCGTACCCGCACAAAATACTTACTGGCCGACGTGACCAATTGCACACTATTCGACAAAAAGACGGCTTGCATCCATTTCCATGGCGGGAAGAAAGTGAATACGACGTACTTAGCGTCGGTCACTCAAGCACCTCAATTTCTGCAGCCTTAGGCTTAGCCGTTGCAGCTGAACAAGAAGCAAAAAATCGCAAAGTTGTTGCCGTAATTGGTGATGGTGCAATGACAGCCGGCATGGCATTTGAAGCATTAAATCACGCTGGTGATATCAAAAAAGATATGTTGGTTATTTTAAACGATAACGAAATGTCAATTTCAGAAAATGTCGGTGCTTTAAACAATCATTTAGCAAAAATGCTTTCAGGAAGCCTATATACTGGGATCCGTGAAGGTGGTAAACGCATACTTAAGAATATTCCACCGATCAAAGAATTAGCCAGTCGTGCAGAAGAACATTTAAAAGGCATGGTCGTGCCAAGCACCTTCTTTGAAGAGCTAGGCTTTAACTATATTGGCCCAATTGATGGTCATGATGTTAATGGCTTAGTCGATACCATCACCAACATGCGTAACCTTAAAGGACCACAATTACTTCATATTGCGACTAAAAAAGGTAAAGGCTATCAACAGGCTGAGCAAGATCCGATAAAGTACCATGCGGTGCCAAAGTTTGATCACACAGAAACTAGCCTACCTAAAAGTGCGCCAAGCTTACCTACTTATTCGGCCATATTTGGCGATTGGTTATGTAAAGTTGCAGAACAAGATTCAAAACTAGCTGCCATTACGCCAGCGATGCGTGAAGGTTCAGGCATGGTACAATTTAGCCAACGTTTCCCCAAACAATATTATGACGTTGCTATCGCTGAGCAGCATGCCGTGACCTTTGCGGCAGGTTTAGCTATTGGTGGACAAAAACCTGTTGTTGCTATTTATTCGAGTTTTTTACAGCGCGGATATGATCAATTTATTCATGATGTTGCTATTCAGAATTTGCCGGTTTTATTTGCCATCGATAGAGCTGGTATTGTCGGCGCAGATGGTGCGACTCATCAAGGTGCATTTGATTTAAGTTTTATGCGCTGTATTCCTAATATGACGATCATGACGCCGTCTGATGAACGTGAATGCCAACTGATGTTAAATACCGGTTATCAGTTAAATACACCTGCGGCCGTGCGTTACCCTCGTGGCAGTGGTAATGGTGCTGAGTTACCAGGCGTTAATGAGACCATTGCACTGGGCAAAGCTAATGTGATTCGTGAAATCGACCAAAATGCCGATACTGAAGTTAAAGTGGCTGTGCTCAATTTTGGTAGTACATTAACACAAGCGAAAATAGCCGCTGACACACTCAATGTTACGTTAGTCGACATGAGATTTGTTAAGCCATTAGATCAAGATATCATCAAAGCATTATGTAACACTCACGACTGTATTGTTACGATTGAAGATAATGCTATCGCTGGTGGTGCTGGCTCTGGAGTAAATGAGTATATTTTAAGCCAAGGTATCGCGAAAAAAATTCTCAATATAGGTTTACCAGACAGTTTTATTAAACACGGTACTCAAGCAGAAATCCATCAAGAACTAGGGCTAGATGCAAGCGGTATCGTAGAGAAAATCAATCAATTTATTACGCTTTAACAAACGTTAATTAGCGACTAGTAATATCAACACGCCACTTGTTTAGTTTTGAATTTATTTAAAACTAAACAAGTGGCCCTAAGAATATCGTCAAATATTGTTTGCAGTTCCCCTCACATCTTAACGACGAAGCTTCATCTCCAGGCTAGACAAATCAGCTTTTTTCACGTTATATAAGTGCACAAATAATAACAAAAGAATCACCATGAAAAACGTCCTTAGATTTATAGCGCTGCTATTGCTCTACCCTCTATCAGCCTACTCTCAAAATAACATGATATTCCAAGACTTAACGGTTATTAAAGCTCACAACATGATGGCAGATAAACAGTTAACCAGTGAAACCTTGGTTAACTATTACTTAGACCGAATCGCCAGAATTGATGCTAAAGGGCCACAGCTTAACTCTGTCGTACAGCTCAATAAAAACGCAATTAAAAGAGCACAAGAGCTTGATGTAATTTATAAAAAATCAGGAAAAGTCGGAGCGCTGCATGGCATTCCTGTTTTATTAAAAGATAACATCGATACGATTGACGGCATGGCCAATACTGCTGGCTCATGGGCGTTAAAAAATAACTACCCGAAAGATGATGCCTTTTTGGTTCAGCTACTTAAAAATGCTGGGGCGATTATCTTAGGTAAAACAAATTTAAGCGAATGGGCAAACTTTCGCTCAACCTCTTCGTCAAGTGGTTGGAGTGGTCTGTGGGGGCAAAGTAAAAACCCATACGACATTACCACAAGCCCATGTGGTTCAAGCGCCGGCTCTGGCGTAGCCATTGCAGCAGATTTAGCTTTACTGGCAGTTGGTACAGAAACAGACGGCTCTGTTACTTGCCCATCGGCAATAAATGGTATTGTTGGTATTAAGCCGACTTTAGGCACAATAAGTCGTGACGGTATTATTCCTATTGCTCATAGTCAAGATACTGCTGGCCCGATGGCCCGCTCAGTAACTGACGCGGTAATGCTACTTTCAGCGTTAACCGCTGTCGACGCCGATGATAACGCGGCCCTTGCTGCACCTGCTGATTATATGAGTCATTTAAAGCTTGATGGCATTAAAGGTAAGCGAATTGGTGTTGCACGCAATCTTATGGGTTATCACGGACAACTTGATGCAGTATTCGAACAAGCTATTGTTGACCTACAAGCTCAAGGGGCAATTATTGTCGATTCAACTAACTTCACCAATTCCGCTGTCTGGGGCGACGCTGAATTTGAAGTCCTGCTATACGAATTTAAACATGGTTTAAATGCTTACCTTGCAGGTACTGATGATCATACCCCGAAATCACTTGAGGCATTAATCGCCTTTAATCTTGCTCACGCCGATAAAGAAATGCCTTATTTTAAACAAGAAATTTTTGAAATGGCACAAGCTAAAGGACCGCTTACTGATGATAGGTACCTCGCAGCTTTACAGTTGGCAAAAAAATCTACTCAAGCTGAGGGCATTGATGCTCTTTTGGCTAAACATAAACTTGATTTGATTATTGCACCGACAACTGGCCCAGCTTGGAAAACTGATTGGATAAATGGTGACCATTATTTAGGCGCAGCTTCTTCTGCTGCAGCTATTTCTGGTTACCCTCATATTACGGTGCCTATGGGGTATGTTCATGGTTTACCTGTTGGCTTATCAATGTTTTCAGGTAAATTGCAAGAAGGTAAGTTGATAGAGGTTGCTTACGGTTATGAGCAATCGACATTACATAGAAAGTCGCCGGTGCTTTAGCAGCAATTAAAATTACATGCTATCGTAACTCAAGCTCCTGATCAAAAAAGCGATTTGAATGACTTCAAATCGCTTTTTATATTTTTCATACTGTATATATCTATCAGGTTTATAGCACTTGGAATAGTGCGCTTACTTCCTGACAAAAGACCGTTTAATCAGCGATATATTCCACCACTTCTAAACCAAAGCCTGACAGTGAATGATATTTTGTTTGTGAGCTTAATAAGCGCATTTTACTGACACCTAAATTAGCTAAAATTTGCGAACCAACACCGACGTTGCGTGAACCAACATGTCGTTTAACTTCTTTCACTGTTTCACCAGCGTCAAGCTTAGCGTACTTTTGCACTTGGGCGATAAGCTCTAAAGGTGACTCATGCTTACCTAACAAGACTAATACCCCACCTTCTTTACCAATTTTTTCCAAGGCACTAGCCATTGGCCATTTCGCAACGCTTTCACGCTGGCTAAACAATAAGTCTTTAAAAGTATTTTCTAAATGCACACGCACTAACGTCGGCTCTTCAGGCTTAATTTCACCTTTAGTTAAGGCGAAATGCGCTTGGCCGTCTATGGTATCTTTAAATACTGTTAACTCAAAATCACCGAATTCGGTCGGCAATTTACATTGTGATATACGCTCTATGGTCGTTTCGTTAGCATTACGATATTCAATTAAATCCGCAATAGTCCCCATTTTAATGCCATGTTTTTCAGCAATAATTTCTAGATCTGGACGACGCGCCATGGTGCCGTCTGCATTCAAAATTTCAACAATAACCGCAGCGGCTTTAAGGCCTGCTAAACGTGCTAAATCTACACTGGCTTCAGTATGTCCGGCACGGTTTAACACGCCGCCATCTTTAGCAATCAAAGGGAAAATATGACCCGGCTGTACAATAGAATTGTGATTGGCATTTTTGCCAACAGCTGCTAAAACAGTCGTGGCACGATCGGCAGCAGAAATTCCTGTAGTAACCCCTTCAGCTGCTTCAATAGAAACAGTGAAATTGGTAGTGAACTGAGCGTCATTTTTATCAACCATTAACGGTAATTTTAAAAGCTCACAACGCTCTGCCGACATTGGCATACAAATTAAGCCACGACCGTGAGTTGCCATAAAATTAATAGCTTCTGGTGTAACTTTTTCTGCCGCCATGATGAAGTCACCTTCATTCTCGCGATCTTCATCATCCATTAAGATGACCATTTTACCTTGAGCTATATCGTCGATAATCTCTTCTGGCGTGTGTAAATTCATGAAAACCTCTTTTATTTAATAAAACCGTTGCGCGCTAATAACGCATGCGTAACACCAGACTCATCTTGCTTGTCGGCTGTTTGCTTGGTAAGTAATCTTTCTATGTAGCGGGCAATTAAATCAACTTCAAGATTAACTTTCGTGCCTACCTGGTATTTACTGATAATTGTTTGGTCTGTGGTATGTGGCACAATTGTTAAACGGAATTTATCATCGCTTAAACTGTTTACCGTTAGGCTTGTGCCATCAATAGTCACGGAGCCTTTTTCGGCAATATATGCTGATAATTCTGCTGGCATAGTTAACCAGTAATCGATGCTATTGCCTTTATGCTCGATAGCGCTAATTTCACTCACCGCATCAACGTGACCTGAGACCATGTGCCCACCAAATCGCGTAGTTGGTAACATCGCTTTTTCAAGATTGACGCTATCACCCATTTTATAATGTGCTAAACCTGTACGCGTTAAGGTTTCACTGGAAACATCGGCGCTAAAGCTAGCGGCATCTAGGGCAACAACCGTTAGGCAAATTCCATTGGTGGCAATTGAGTCGCCTAATTTAACATCTGACAAGTCTAATGTTGCCGTATCAATAGTGACGCGCGCGCCGTCACCTGAGCTATTAATCGCTCTTAAACGCCCTACGGCTTCTATTATTCCTGTAAACATAATATCTCTCGTCGTCTGTATAGCTTATGAATTGTTATTTATACTGAAAATAGATTGTCAATCAGTGCCTGCGCTTATTGACTAAACTTTGCCGTTATCCTGATATCTTTACCTACCATACGCACATCACGAATATCAAGAATCTTAGCCTCTGATAACTTTATTATTGTTGGCATACTCACTAAACTTTTACCATCACTGCCGATCAGTTTTGGTGCTTGGTATAGCACTAGCTCATCCACTAAGTTTGCGTTAATAAACGCACCCGCTAGTTTAGCACCTGACTCAATTAATATGTCATTTAACCCTTGTTGGGCCAAATAAGCTAATAATAGGCTTAGATCGACATATTCACTATCTACAGCTTTAGAAATTGTGACTTGTTCTACAAAATGCGGCCAAGTTTGGCTTTTTTCAATAGCATGTCGAATTAATAATATTTTACTTGTTGTTTTAAAGATAGCGAGATCCGGTGTTAAACGATTTTTACCATCAATAATAATCCGAACTGGCTGTCTAACATCGGCTTCTGCATAACTATTTTTAAGTGTCCCTAAGGCATCCCAACGGACATTCATTCTGGCATCGTCAAAAATAACAGACTCTGCGCCACAAATAACTGCACAGCTTTGCGCTCTTAGGCGTTGAACATCTGCGCGGGCATCGGGAGACGTTATCCATTGGCTTTCACCACTGGCCATGGCAGTTTTTCCGTCTAGACTTGCCGCTAACTTACAGCGCACATAAGGTAACTTTTTGGTCATTAATTGAATGAAGCCTGGGTTCAATGCGATAGCATCTTGTTCCAGTAAACCAAATTGTGTGGTTATGCCCGCGGCGGCTAATAGTTCAAGGCCACGACCCGACACCTTTGGATTTGGATCAACCATAGCGGCAATAACATGACTAACCTGCGCTTTAATCAATGCTTCTGCGCATGGAGGCGTTAAACCGAAGTGACTACAAGGCTCTAGCGTAACATAAGCGGTAGCACCTTTAGCTTTGCTGCCAGCTTGTTTTAGCGCATGAACTTCGGCATGTCCTTGCCCTGCTTTTTTGTGAAAGCCTTCACCAACAATCTCGCCATTTAGTGCGATAACACAACCTACTCGAGGGTTCGGTGACGTAGTAAAGTGACCACGCTTTGCCAAACAAATGGCGCGCTGCATAAATTGATGATCTTTTAACGAAAAATTGCTCATTAAGCCACTCTAGATTAAGTAATACGTTTATGATTCATCATCGCCTAAACGTGCGATTTCTTCACCAAATTCTTTAATGTCTTCAAATGAACGATACACAGAAGCAAAGCGAATATAAGCTACTTTGTCTAAACTCTTGAGTTGCTCCATGATAATAGTACCAAGCATTTCACTCGACACTTCGCGCTCGCCAGTTGCCCGCAGTTGTGATTTAAGTTTATTGATCGACAACTCCATCTCTTCTGTACTCACGGGTCTTTTTTCTAATGCGCGCAATAAGCCATTACGCATTTTATCTTCATTAAAAGGTTCGCGGGAGCCATCTCGCTTAATAATGCGTGGCATTACTAATTCGGCACTTTCAAAAGTGGTATATCTTTCATGACATGCTAAGCATTCACGACGACGACGCACTTGATGACCATCTGACACTAAACGAGAGTCGATAACTTTAGTATCGTTGGCTGAACAAAAGGGACAATACATTGATGAGTTCCGAAGTTAATGAGTCATGAACAATTTAATCACGATATTTTAATTGAAAAAAGTTCATTTAGCGAAATATCTTACCAAATAAAAATCAGCTAAAAAAAATGGCCACAAAGGTGGCCATTTTAGGTTATTACTTGACGTTTAATAAAGTAATAACAAGATTTTTTGATTACTAAAGCTTATGACTGGTAAACAGGGAAGCGAGCACAAAGTTCACTAACACCAGCACGGACTTTAGCGATAACATCTTCGTTTTCAATATCATCCAAAATATCACAAATCCAACCAGTGATTATTTTTGTTTCTTCAACACCAAAACCACGACGAGTAATTGCTGGAGTACCTAAACGTAGGCCAGAAGTTACAAATGGTGAACGTGGGTCATTTGGCACAGAGTTTTTATTCACTGTGATATGAGCACGACCTAACGCGGCATCTGCATCTTTACCAGTAATATCTTTATCAATAAGATCAAGGAGTAATAAATGGTTTTCAGTGCTGTTAGAAACAACTTTGTAGCCACGCTCTTGTAATACTGCAACCATAGCTTTGGCATTATCTAATACGTTTTGCTGATAAACTTTAAATTCTGGTGTTAATGCTTCTTTAAATGCCACGGCTTTCGCAGCAATAATGTGCATTAATGGTCCACCTTGACCACCAGGGAATACAGCGCTGTTCAATTTTTTATAAATTGCTTCATCATCACAAGCAGAAACGATTAAGCCACCACGTGGGCCGGCTAATGTTTTATGTGTCGTCGTCGTAACAACATGCGCGTGTGGCACTGGGTTAGGATATAAACCTGCTGCAACTAAGCCGGCAACATGCGCCATATCGACGAAGAAATACGCCTCAACTTTGTCGGCAATTTTACGCATACGCGCCCAGTCAACAACACCAGAAAACGCTGAGAAACCACCAATGATCATCTCTGGTTTATGCTCTATGGCTAAACGCTCTAATTCAACGTAATCAATATCGCCAGTTTCAGGGTGTAAACCGTATTGAATTGCTTCGTATGACTTACCTGAAAAGTTAACATGTGAGCCATGAGTTAAGTGACCACCGTGCGCTAAGCTCATACCTAACACTTTCCCGCCAGGAGTAACTAAGGCTTGAAAAACAGCTGAGTTTGCTTGTGAGCCTGCATGTGGTTGTACGTTGGCATAAGTAGCGCCAAATAATTCTTTTGCGCGATCAATCGCTAACTGTTCAGCGATATCAACATACTCACAACCACCGTAATAACGCTTACCAGGATAACCTTCGGCATATTTATTAGTCAGCTGTGAACCTTGGGCTTCGAGTACACGTGGACTACAGTAGTTTTCCGAAGCGATGAGTTCAATATGCTCTTCTTGGCGAACAACTTCATTGCTCATTGCTTGATAAAGTTCTGGATCAAAATCTGCAATATTCATATCACGTGTAAACATGTTTTATCCTCAAATAGTCTGCTATAAGCAATACTGGGGGTGGCGTTAGTTCAAAATTAATTGCGGCATATTCTGCCTGAACTTGAAGTATTTGTACACGCAAAAACCGTGTTCTGTTAGTTCATTTTGCAATCAAATATACTTTGAAGTGAGTGATAAAAACTTTTAACACTCACTTCAACAAATAATCCAAACTAATATACCGACTTAAAACCGCAAAAACAACAAATTTAATACAGAGCAGCAACCAAATATCCGCATATAATTCCATTGAAATAAATAAAGCTGTATTTTATAGTAATTTAACTTTTAAGAGCTGTTGATATTCTTGTTTACGTTGCCTATGTAGGTAGTCAACGACGATATATACAATAACCATAAAGCCATTAGCCATTAAATATGCCGGTAAAACTCCTTTGTTATTTGTTTGGCTTGAGGTATACACAAACCAATTAATCAGCGGTAAAAAAGGTAAAAATGAAATTTTTGTAATCCACATGTATTGCATTGATGATTTACTACTCGCTATCGCATTATCTATGGCTTTTTCAGGACTGTCGCAAAGCTGTGACCATGTTGCGACACGGACTTTAGTTTCAAAATACACGAAAATTAATGACAGTAAGCTACCGAGCCCAAGATATATATTAAGAGGCTTCCCCCATTCGCCATTATAAATACCGTATATAAAGGCAATAAATAAAGCGATGGTTGCCACAATATTTAGTGCGAAACAAAATTTTGCACCAATAGTTCTGCGCCGTGTTCGCTTTACCAAAGCTAGCACATCTGTTTTTACTGTCGGTTGTGTTTGCCAATCTTGAATGAGTTCTGCCCAAGTATCATCCTGTAATTCAGACGCATCAGCACTTTGCTTGTCACTTTGAGCGACTAATGCCTCTGTAGAAACATCTTTACTTATGCGTTGCTCACTTTCGGTCGGCATTTTAATTTTATCGTTTTCTTCGCTCATACTGCCTCCAACAATTGCATCACTTTTCCCTTTGCTCTTTGTAGTCTCACGCCAACTAAGTTAATAGATATCGCTAACACGTCAGCAATATCTTGATAACTCATCCCCTCAAGTGCCAAGGTAATGACTTGTTGTTGTTCAAGCTTTAACTGACGAATGGCTTGGGCAAGGCATTGTTGTCTTTGGTTTTGATCTAGTGACTGATAAGGTGTGAGTTGCGGGCAAATCGATGTATCAAGCACCGCGTGTTCATTACTCGATTGAATGCTATCTACCGGCTGAAAAGCTTGCTCGGTTTTTACCGTTTTAACCGCTTTAGCCACATGCGTTGCTAAAACATTATGGGCAATTCGAGCAATAAAAGTTTTTACGGCTGAGTCAGAGCGAAAGCTGGGTAAAGCTCGCCATATGTTTAAGGCTATTTCTTGAAAAAGCTCTTCTTGAATTGCAGGAACAGCCTCAAAGCCATTAATGATATGACGCAGGAGTTTCTCATGTTCAGAAATCCAATTAATAAATACTTCTTGATTGCTCAATGAATAACCCAGTTTATGTTTAGCCGTTTGAAAACAGTCTTGTTTTTGAAGGACTAATTCTACTGGGTTATTCATTTTATACAATATTAACTACGCGTTACTAACTTAGCGACATAACTACTTTTTCAGAGGTTAAACGCTTAGCCAAGATTAACACCAACCCCACAGTTAACGCGATAGTAGCAACACTGGTAAATAATAAGGCACTCCAATCTACAGGTAAGCCTTTAAAAACGTCTTCCATTAACAATGACTGACCAGAAATCGGCATCCATTCAACCCAAGCAGGTTTATCATCCATCATCATTAACGCAAATGGTATAAAGCTAGGTGCCATGATTAACATAGTCACCGTTGATTGCGCCTCTTTGAAACTCTTGGCCTGAAAAGCAAATAATAATTGTAGTGAAGCTGCCAGAAAGCAAATAGGCACCAATAACAACAACAAAATGATAAAGGTACTGGCATCAATACTAAAGCTTGCCCCTATTTTTGTGAGGTCAACAAAGTTCATCGCAACAGAGGTAAGTACTAACATTAAAATAATGGAGATAATGGAAATTGAACTGGCGCAACTCAACTTAGCTAGCACTATTTTTAAGGTACTAACAGGCTGGCACAATAACATTTCCAATACATTGCGCTCTCTTTCACCGGCACTTGAGTCTATTGCAACCGGTAAACCTGACATAAAAGCCGCCATCATTAAATAAACACCTAAAATTAGTGAAATCATCACCGCATTACTACTGGGCAGTGAGGTATCTTGCTCAAGTAATTTTATGGGTTGCAATAATTTCGTATCAATGCCGCGCACTAATAAACGCTTGTACCCTATAATTAGTGAGTGCTCGCTGACAACATCTTTAATGCGCCGAATAGGCGATGATAACGACTTCTCGTTGTAATCTGCGCGTAAGGTTAATTCAATGGGTTTACCAGCAGCCATATCTTCAATGAAGGTATCAGGAATACTCAATTCAATATTACGTTCATTCCAGTTACGTTCTTCATCTTCAGGCACGTCAGAAAAAGATAAAATGTTCTCATCTTTTAGTGCTTTGATGAGTTTTGGTGCATGTTGCTCACCGCTATATTTCACATAAACAGCAGGGTTATCTACGGCTTCTTTAATTGCCACTTTTAACATCACCATGATCATAACTGGCATCAATAATGCCATGCTCATCGCCACCATTAATGCGCGTCTGTCACGAAAAGCTTCTTTAAATTCTTTCACCATCAAGGCTTTCAATTGCATCATGCGGCTACTCCTTCATCTGAGCCAATGAGTTTCACGAAAGCTTCTTCTAGTAATTTTTCTCCCGCTAAATCACATAACTCTTGCGGTGTACCTTGAGCTGCTAGCTTTCCATTTGAAACAATAATCACTCGGTCACACAGTGCAGCAACCTCTTGCATTACATGGGAAGAAAATAAAATACAGTGACCCTTTTCTTTGAATTTAGCTAAATGGTTACGCAATATCCTTGTACTCATCACGTCTAAGCCACGGGTTGGCTCATCAAGTACAAAGTTTTTCGGTTGATGTACTAAAGCCTGAGCTAAAGTAACTTTCATGCGTTGACCCTGAGAAAAGCCCACGGTTTTTCGGTGAGCTAATTCTGTCATTTCTAAATCAGATAGTATTTGCTCAATGGCAGCATGCTTATTGGCTCCTTTCATGCCATGAATACTAGCAAAATAGTCAATTTGTTCATAAGCGGTTAAACGCTCATATAAACCAAATTTATCGGGAAATATACCTAAAAGTTTCCTCGCTTTTATCGGCTCTTCGGTTACTTTAATGCCATCAATAGTCGCGTAGCCTTCATCAGCACGAAGTAAACCATAAAGCGTTCGTAAACAAGTAGTTTTACCCGCGCCATTTGGGCCTAATATGCCAGTAATTTCACCATCTTTGGCAGTAAAAGATAGGCCATCTAAAGCTTTAACGGTATTTTTCTTACTCACAAAACTTTTATGTAAATTATTAACTTCAATCATGATTTATTCCTTTGCTTCGGTTGGCATTGGGCTCGGCGATACTTCGGGTACTACACCACCATTTAAACCCACCATAAATGATTCGTCAGGAATCTCTTCTAAACATGACTCATCAAGTTCCTTTGGTGCTTGCTTTTCTAGAAATTCATTAACAATTTTGATACCACAAGCTGTAGAAGCCACTATGTGCGCGTTATTTTTAGAAATAATGTGATGACTATTAGGTAAATTCACATGGGATTTTTCGCCATTACTTGCTGGCGTTACAGGATCTAATTCACCCGACATAATAAGGGTTGGAATTTCAGCGGTTACTGTTTGATAAAATTCCTTACTCGGTTGATAACGAGGCCATGCAGAACAGACTTTGCCAACCATCACTAAACTCATACCTTTAGCGAAACTGTTATCAGCGTCATCAACTTTCATATCGGCAGATATTTTTGGATAGTCTTCATTACAAACAATATTAAAATGCAAACCTATATATATGCCCATACCACCTTCGCCCTGCGCGATAAGACCAGCCAATGGTTTATAGTTGCCTAAATACGCTTGATGGATTAACAATGGCACTAAACTTCGAGTTTCCATTGAATACAGTTGCATCTGGATAGCAGAAATAAACTTATCATTACTGATAGTAAATGCAGTATTGGTCCCTAATCTTGGGTGAGCAATTTCTACTGTGACAGGTGCTTGTAATAATTTATCAGTAATGGCAGTAAACTCTTTTGCCAATTCAGGATACTGTGCAGCACAACTTGTCTCATTCTGGCAGTTTTCGATGAGCTTGATAAAAGACTGCTCTGCACTTTTACCAAATAAGCCAATAGGCACTTCAATTGGGCCAACACTGTCGAGTACCACACTCTTTAACGATGCTGGAAACATACGCATATAAACTAAACCCGCACGGGTACCATAAGAACCGCCATAAATATGGACCTGTTGATGACCTAGCTCTGATCGAACCGCGTCAAAGTCTCGAATTGAATTTTCTGAGTTATATTGACTCAAGTCACCTGTAAGTTGGGCTATACATTGCTCAATATCAGCCATTGAAAAGTCTTCTGGTAGACTAGTGTAGGGATCAACTTCCAAAGAATCTTCACATTGCAAAGCATGAGATTTACCGGTGCCACGTTGATCGATAAGGATCAAATCGCGGGTTTTTCTAATTTCATTAAAGCCACGGTAAATATGACTCGCAAGTTCAGTCGCTGCCTGACCAGGCCCTCCGGCTAAGAACATTAACGGCAGTTTTTCTTTACTGTTATCTATCGCGGGTAAAACAACAAAATTTATCTCTATTTGAGTACCATCGGGTTTTTCATAATTCTCAGGAGTCACTAAGGTGCCGCATTGTACTTGTTGTCTTATGCCCTTTACATGGCAGCTTTCTAACTTCAATTGCTGGTCTGAGATATTTTCAGCCAAACTCATGTTACTAAGTCCTACAAGCCAAATGAGTACGTTCGCTTTAAATAAATTATTCCAATTTATTGTCATTTTATCTTCCTTTTAAAATATTGATTGCTTAGTCTTATCTTTGTCGACTTTATTACACTTTTTTAAAATATATTTATTTCAATATACTCTACTGGCTAAAATCAGCTAATACAGACAAAAAGATACGCTAAGTAGTTTATAAAGTACTCTGTCGTCATTAGTAAAATAAGACTAAAAAATTCTAGCGTTAAGTATCCACAGTATATTTGATAGTTAAACTATCCATTTATCTCCTTATCATCCCTTTTACACCTATAAAGTAGATATCCCTAAACCTCTTCACACTATAAAAATAAGCTAATAGCTCTAAAACATGCAATAACACGAAATAACGGAATTAATCATTCACATATTCCTAAAATAACGATAAAGTCTATTATAGGAATTAACCGCCAAATAAGAGGATGACTGATGGAATTAAATCAGTGGGTAGATGAACTATTTGAAGTGTTTGATGAAGACAAGGATGGGGTCATCAATAGAAGTGAATTTGTCGAATTGATTGACTGCTTATTGCAAGATAAAGGCATTCGTATGTGTGAAACCATATTCAATCGCTTTGATAAAAATCATGACAACTCGATTTCAAAAGATGAGTTGCGTGAAATGGTTATCGATCTAGCATTGTAGCTCTTATTTGCGCTTATATATCGCTCGTTTATTTAAGCGCAATTTTATCGCTGATTGTTCGTAAAACTAACATTTAATCTATTGAGTTTAAACATAAAAACTCAAATTTCAGGTCATTCTAAAAAATAAAACTAAACTCTACAGTTCTCCGTACCCCCTTGTGCTAAGCGCGCGTTATATTGTGACTATCTGCTTTTATACATTCAATAATTCAATAATATAAGTCAGATTTTATCAGCCTTTATTTCTCATCGATAATATCATTGCTATCCACTTTTACATCGAAAACACCACAAAGGTCAGACCACTAGTATTCAAAGCTATGGTTTGCTATTATACTCGGCGTACAGGTGTACACTGAAATAGGAATATATAACGTGCAAACTCAAGAATACGGCGTAGCGGAAGAAATCATCAATGCAGTGAGTCATGGGCTAGCAGCATTACTTAGCGTCGCTGGCTTAACATTATTAGTGACTTTAGCCTGGATACAACTTGACGTAGTTAAGGTGGTCAGTTTTAGCATTTATGGCGCTAGCTTAGTTTTGCTATTTAGCGCTTCTACGCTTTATCATGCGTTATTGCATGAAAGGGCCAAAAGCATCTTCAAGTTACTCGACCATTGTGCTATTTATCTATTGATTGCCGGAACATATACCCCGCTAATGCTAGTGACATTAGCTGATGACATAGGCCCTCCTATATTAGCCATTATATGGGGCTTAGCTATTTTAGGTATCGCTTTTAAGGTTAAGTTTGGTAATAAATATAAAAAATTATCACTCTCAACTTATTTAGGTCTAGGCTTAATCTCGCTAACATTTATACATAAATTAAACGATAAACTGGCGCCTGAAGGTATGTTTTTACTCGCCTTGGGTGGAATTATATATGGTTTGGGTACTATTTTTTATGTCAGAAAAAATAAAAAGTACAGCCATGCAATTTGGCATTTCTTTGTGTTTTTAGCCGCTGTTTGTCATTTTTTTATGATCTTTTTCTACGTACTATAATGGCATAAGTACGGTAAAAATTAACCTAACTGTTTACTTGTATCGGTAAGTTAATATCAACAAAACCTAGCGTAAACTGGTATTTATGACGAAATTATACAGGTTAAAGTTCGGGATAAAATGCAACTTATTTACTTTATATAGATATGATATAGAGTAAATATGAATTCTAAATATTAACAGATAACAAGAATTAAACTCAGATTAGTTTTCTAGTAAGAAACGTTCAAATACTTCCAATGTTTTAGCAAAACTCCTTTGGCCTAACCCTAAACGAAAGTAATTCCCCTTAAGCCCGAACAACTCACTTGGCAACGCTAAAATTCCACTTTGCTTGGCAAGTTTTTGTGACCAAGAAGTTATTGAGGTAATATTTTTAACCTCTACTAGCGCAAGGATCCCAGCCTGAGGTGCTTGCCAACTTAATTTTTCTGGATGTCTGGCAATAAGTGCCGAGAAAAGCGCAATATTGTCGAGAATAATTTGATTGTTGAGAGCTAAAATTTCTTTACTACTTTTTAATGCCAAACATGCTAATTTTTCATCTATTTTAGAGCAGCAAATAGAATTAACCGCTTTAATAGCAATGAGACTATGCCGTAAAGTATTATTAGTCGTAATAGCCCAACCAATACGAACTCCCGCTAAGCCTAAGCTTTTAGACATAACACCAACCACAATACTTTTTGGGTAATCTAAATAACGATGCGCTAAAGCTAAACTGTGGTAATTGCTTGCTTGCGAAACATCGTCACTTAACAAATAACAATGATATTGCTGTGCCAATTGCAATATTTGATTGGCGAGATTGGTATCAATAGTACTGCCGGTTGGGTTATGCGGAGAATTAAGCACAATAAGCCGGGTTTTCTCATTCACGAGTTGATTAAAGTCTTCAATGTTAACTTGCCAGTTATTTTCAGCACAAAGCGCGATTTCTCTAACAGTAACCCCTATCGACTCTGCCATGTTCACCAAAGAAGGATAACTTGGTGTTAGGATAATAATTTCGTCGCCAGCACTTAACACAGAATGATAAATGGCCGAAAGTGCTTCCTGTGCACCGCAAAATGTTACGGCGCTTGCAGCATCGATTATTCGGCTATGGCAGTTTAAATTTTGATGAAAGTTAACTATTTCTTGCCGTAAAAACACATCGCCTTGCACCGGCGAATACTGCAAAAGTGTGCTACTAATGCCAGCAATTCGAGCAGTATCAGTATCAGTATCAGGATCAAAACTATCAGTACTTAGCCGACATAATTGTTCAAGCGTCAAAGCTTGTGCAGTCGAATCACTTAAATTGTAGTTAATATAGCTTGCTAGGCTCTGACTAAAAGCAATGTGCTTGGGCAATATGTAAGTAGGCATCGACTAGATCTCCATTATTAAGTCAATGATCATGTTGATGCGCATATAGGTAGTCAACTTATTTAGCTCGCCAAACACTGAGCTGACAGTGAGATAAATTAAAATTACGCGCTGAATCGGTAACAACTCGCGTTAACTCCTTTATCGAAACCGCTTCAAAGTCAGCATTAAGCTGGTGGGTCAACCCATCAATACCTGATAAATTTTCGCCATTAACTTTCATACCACTGAGCCATTTAGATTTTTCTGTTGTCTGCAACTTATAGTTGTAATCAGAAAGAATGATCAGTATGCCTGACGGGTTCAGCCGACTAACGGCATTAGCCAATAAGCGCCTAGGATCATAGCTTTGTTCCAAAGCATGCTGAATCAAAATAACGTCATAGTGATCAAAATTATCTTTAAGATTACAGCCATCAGCTTGACTAAATAATATCCGCTTAGCATTTACCTTATTAACCTTGTCAGCCAAAGTTATTTCATTATATTGACAAATATCGCCTTCAATAGTGTTGGTATAACGAACACTTGCCCCAGTTTGCAATTGCACGCCATATTGAATAGTGCGCGCTGAGAAATCTACAGCATCTATATGTTGAAAATGCTGGCTAAGTTCAAATGCTACGCGTCCAACGCTACAACCTAAGTTAAGTAAACGCTCTGTGGTGCCATTTTCAGCCGCTATTACACTTGCCACTTGTTGTGCTATTTGCTGGCCGTAATTTTGGTACCCCAAGGTATTCGCGCCAAAATAGCACTCAAGTTGCTGACAAATGTCTTTACTTGTTTCATATTTATTAACCATTACTGGTGAATTATTGGGTAGTTTACTCACGACATAACGAAAACCTGCATGTTGATAAAAATGTCGGCGAAAGGCATAACGCGAAGAGGCTAAAGTTTCATTACCTGTAGAGATCCAAGATCCACCTTTGATTAGATTATGTTTACCGTCAAAAGTTGGTGTCGAAAAGTCATCGTATAATGGGTGAACATTAAAACCAGCGAAACCATCAATTGCTGACTCAGTCCACTGCCAAGTATTACCAATAACGTCGAAGAAATCGCCATTTTGGTGCTGGTTAACTGGGCACGAAGAGGCATAGTAGGCTAAATTAATATTACCTGGCACCTCTTGCCACTGGTGTTGATCACCAGCAACATGCTCTCTAAGACAATACCATTGTGCTTCAGTGGGCAAACGCGTAAAACCTGTCGTGCTTTCTTGTCGCCACTGGCAGAACGCTTGCGCTTCTAAACAATTAACTTCTACTGGCCAGTCTAATGGCAATGGCATTTCGCTTGTTAAATTGCGCTGATAATATTGGCCAGCACGACAAGACCAAAACCTTGGCATTTTAGCTTGAGTAAACTCCAACCATGCAAGGCCTTCTTGGCACCAAAACTGCTTTGACTGATAACCGCCCGCCTCAACAAAACCCATGTACTCATGGTTAGAGACTAAAAATTTAGCCGCACTAAAGTCGTCAACATCTACCGATTGGTGTCCATATTCATTGTCCCAACCAAAAGTATTGTCTTGTGCTTTTTTGCCCAATGATAAGGTTTGAGACTTAACCTGAATTAATTCGTTTTCTGGTGCCGCCGATGAATGTAAGCAAGGCTGCCATTGTTCAGTATTTGTTAGCCATTTTAATGGCAACATACGCATAATAACCGATGATGTCTCAAGGTGA
The DNA here is from genome assembly GCF_002076895.1 of Cognaticolwellia beringensis. Classification (NCBI taxonomy): domain Bacteria; kingdom Pseudomonadati; phylum Pseudomonadota; class Gammaproteobacteria; order Alteromonadales; family Colwelliaceae; genus Cognaticolwellia; species Cognaticolwellia beringensis. The sequence continues at coordinate 218,997 of NZ_CP020465.1, read as the reverse complement.
ATGCGCTCGTGCTCACAGCCCATCAAAATGATCCACGCTAGCGAGTCTTGCTTGATAGGCAAACTCAACTCCATGGTGCCAATCAAATTTAATACTAGGTTATATACTTGTTCACGATAAGATCTAACTTCATCAACGCTTGGCCAGTCATAATGCTCACTATTGAGGTCATCCCAACTCATTTCATCCACACCAACGGCACAAATAGCCTCTAATCGGCTGTTAATGCGTTGATTGATGTATTTTCCTAGCATCAATTTATTGACATAGAAAGTCGCAGTATGACCAAAATAAAAAACCAACGGATGCCTTAGCGACTCTGGTCTTAAAAAGTAAGCGTCGTCATTATTAATAAGAGAGAACAATGACTCATAGGTCGACCAAGTATTTTTAAAGTACGCGGTTAACTCTTCTCGCTTTTCTGCTGTCGAATTGCCATCAAGTGTTGGCGTATTTAATTGATTTATCATGCGTTATTCACTAAATATTATTATAGTTTGGCGAAGTAAGTAAAAGCTAAAGCTTTAAAATATAATACCTGGCCGTTGAAATTGTTTTAAATAATTATCTTTTAATAATTGCCCAGTGCTTGTCTGAGTATTATTTTCGCTTTGATCGTTTGTCGCACTGAGCGCTTTATCAATACTTCGGCTGAACCAGTCATTATTGGCAAATAATGTAATCGCACCTGCATTATGCTGTTGGTCATGTAACGAGCTGGGTAATTGCCCATACTCTTCGCTCTTCACGTGTTCGTTATGCTCTCCATCATCAATAGCGTCAATCACGTTCAACAAGGCGAAAATCACGTTCAAATAAGGGTTATAATGCTCGCTTGACGCACCTAACCTATGCTCAATACGGCTTGTTTTATGCCAATTATTTTCGCTGATAATGACATTATTTTTATCATCATATATTAATGGTTCAACACCCATTTTTTGATTGTGTTTACCAATATCTCGATATAACGCAATACTGCCTTGATGACCGCCGGAAATATCTACTGGCGAACACAACTCTTCTGCTAAGCCATATTTCGACTTTAACGCTAAACGCTCAAAAGCTTCTTCTTCGGGTAAATAAATTAAGCAGCAAGCTAAACTTGTGCGTAAAAAATTCTGCTGCAAACATTCAGCAAAACTACTCGAAACAAGTAAATTATTGCCGATTAAATCCTGTACACTAACATTAATTTGTACCGCGTTCGGTATGTGCACAGCACGATGTTCGCCACTAAAAATATTTTCGCAGCCAGCAGCTAACTTGCCATAATCACCAGCCCAAACCACAGGCTTTATCAGGGTTTTTGTCACCCCTTGTTCAGCAAAAAGTTTTGGCAGTAAATAAATAGCACGATGCAAGTTTTGCGCTTCTTTTAATGGACTTTGGCCATTAAAAATTGAAACATACTCCCACTGGTTACTCCAATATTCAGCAACCAACTCGCCGTCAATTCCCAGCGCTAATAATTGTGTATTCACTTGCTTATAATCTATTTTCTTACCAATAGGTTTTTGATAACACCCTTCTAGTTCAAAGTGTATTAATGCACGAAACCCACGTTTATTAATATAATCCTGCAAACTAAAAATTATGGCTTCTGAGAGCCTATTTAAACTATTCATAATGGACAAATGCTTGAACTTTGATATTACCTTTAACCTTGAACAATAATTAACCTTATAGCCAATTTACAAACAATTTGTACTGGATTTAAATTATTAATTACTAGTTATACGTAATAATGATGGTTTCGGATTAAAAAACATTCACTTGATTTTTACCTAAGTGTTTTGCTTGATAAAGTGCTTGATCAGCGTTGATATATAATTGATTTACATCTTGGCACTGCTCGGAAAGTGCTGCAATACCAATACTCACAGTTACCGTATCTTGGCGGCCTTTAACCATTTTTGATAGGTTAATTTTAGCTAAGAATCGTTGCGCAATTTTTGTTGCTTCAATAATATTTGTTCTAGGTAATATACACAAAAACTCTTCACCTCCAATGCGTCCGAATATATCGTCTTGGCGAAAAACATCTCGTCCTACTTCCGCAATATTTTTGATAACTTCATCACCTATGGGGTGACCGTAATTATCATTTATTTTTTTAAAGTCATCAATATTGATTAAAATAACCGACAATTTCATCTTTTCAGGAGTGCTACCTAAAACAGCTGTATGTAGATAATCAAAAATGTATCGACGATTAAATAACCCCGATAAAGAGTCTTTTATTGATAATAAATGCATTTTTTTATTTGTTCGGTACTGTAGCGCAATCACAACCAATACAATCAGTATTACGCAGATAATAAAAATATTGAAATAAAACTGTAATACACTGCTGTTTTGACGACTCTCCTGTTCTAGCATTTCAACTTGTGAACGCTTCTCGGCCAAATTTTGCTCGATTCTCTGGCGCTCGCTCTCCAAACCTGCCCTTACTTTTAGCAACCTTTCAGATGAGTTTTTTAACAGTAACGCTGTATATTCTTCGTAATATTGCTGAAGCATGCCGAAGCCAATGTTATATTGACCACGCGCATAAGCTAATTCACTTGATATTTTTATCACTTCAAGCTGCCAGCTAGTTCCAATTAACTCAGGTATGTTGGCGAAAATACTCGCCGATTTGAAAAGCGCATCTTCAGCTTCTTCAAGTCTGTCGAGGTCAATTAAGCAACTCGCTTTGCGTTTATATAGTTCAGCGTTGTAATCAATAACACCTTTTATTGCCAAGGCTTTATCGATAATAGCAATAGCATCAATACAATCACCTTTTTCAGCTAACGTCATACCAATACCGTAGGCAGCAAAAAAGCTAATGTTTGAGTTAGGTGTATAATCAATTTGTTGCTGATATTTTTCGAAGTACTCAATGGCTAAATCATATTTTTTCCAGTATCTATACGTAGATGCCAAGCCATAAATAGCTTCTGCTATATGAGCAGGATATTTTAAGTTTTGATAGGCTTCAAATGCTCTCTGATAATACTCAATTGATTTTTTGTACTCACTTAAGTAACCATAAATTGCACCATAGGTTTCATTTATTGAGGCAAGTAAAAACTGATCTTTTAAGGCAAAAGCTTCAACGTAAGCTTCTTGAATATCTTCTAGCGAGGCGTCAAATATCTCAGTAAGGGTTTTTGTATAAGCAAGCTCTTGTTTTGTGAATATATATAAGCTACTTAATTTGGCTTCTTTTGCCTGCAGTAACCCTTTGGCAAGTTCAGATTGAGACAAACTATAATTACCCTGTCTCCTATAAATCAGTCCTTGAAATAGACTTAAATGCGCTTGAATAGCTAAAGGCGTTTTATCGGTTACGAAGGTATTAGCTTGTTTAACTGTACGATTAAAATCATCATAAAAGTAAATGAGATTTTCTGCTTGAGCTTTACGTAACGACCACCAAAGATAAGTTAATTCATCATATGATTGGGCAGCAGATTGTAAGGCGATGAGTTTTTGATAAGACTGCCAAGGCGCTCGATATATCTCATGTTCCATATCAATAAAGTTAACACGCTCATCCTCTACTGCAGCTAAAGGAAAACTAAACAATAGTATGATTAAAGTTGCACAATAAACTTGCAAAGCTTTCTTCATAGAATATCCGAGTAAGTACCTATTTGGCCTTTATCTTAAACTAACACAAAAACAGTAAATAAACGATTGAAAATCATACAGCAACAAGGTATTCAACACACTATAATATTATAAACCCTTGATAGGATAGATAATTCATAAATTAAATTCATCAGAGCTATAATAGTAAATGACATAAATCATCGACATTGTAAAGTGAAGATCCAATACTTATATGCCTTCAAGAGCACTCTTAGCCATCAAGGTAATAGCTCCTGCCTTATACCAAGTTGATTAATGGTATTACTTCCATTTAAGAGCATTATTCCAATTTATTCGTAATCTTTTGCGTCGGTGTAAGTCTTATATTCAGTCTAGAACAAAAAACTTGTACTCTCGAATATTGATCCTCACTTCGCATTAATTAATGACTTAACCCAATGAGTATAAGTGGCATCAACTGTTTTGATACAGTTGATTGAAGCTTTTCACATTAAAGCCTTTAAGTACTTGATCACCCACTTTCAATACTGGTACACCACGTAGGTTTAACTTAGAAAACTCTTTTTGCCCTGCGGGTGTTTTGACATTACATAAACGAAAAGGAATATTTTTATCTTCGAGGTAGCTTTTTGCCGTCTGGCAATGTGGACAATTACTCATTGTGTAGAGGATGATACGTTTCATAGGGGTAATTATAAGTGCTGAATTTGCTTAAATTATCGCATAGTTTTACAAGCATTAAGTAAGGTTTTATCTTCTAATAACAACTAAAGAGCATGCCATTTCTTTTCTACTAAGACTGTATTTCGATGTAATACTCGCCCTTCAAAAATATCACCGGCGATAATCTCGCCAACACCAGCAGGCGTGCCTGTCATGACGATATCACCGTCTTCTAAATTGATAAAAGAACGAATTTCATCTAATACTGCTTGCGGTGAATACAACATCATCGCTATCGAACCTGTTTGACGACATTCCCCATTAATAAAAAGCTCTAACTTAAGATGCTCATCAATAGTGTCTAAATTAACAAAATCACTAAAAAGTGCAGAGCCTGTGAACGCTTTAGCACGTTCCCAAGGTAAGCCTTTGGCTTTAAGTTGCGTCTGCAATGCTCTTTTGGTTAAATCTAGACCTATAGCAACGGCACAAAAATGACCTTGTTGATACAAAAAACAAAGCTCTGCTTCATAATGCAAGGTTTCTTGATGGTAAGACTGTAGCTGTTCTGAGATAGCCGCATTGGGTTTAATAAATAACACCATATTATCAGGAACTTCATTCCCTAGTTCGCTGATATGTGCGGCATAATTGCGTCCGACACAAATAATTTTAGAAGGTATAATGTCGCCATTGTTGACTTTAACCGAGTTCATTTGACAGCCCTTTCAAATAAGTTAAAGTACCATTCTAAAGCTTAATATGATTTTTATTTTCACTAAAACTAAACTTTAACTAACTTTAACTCAGGTTTATGGCTATGTAATGGCTGAACCTTAATAATATTCGACACTCTTTGTTTTTGCTTAAAACGGTCAAAGTTAATGGTATCTAGTCCGAGTTGTTGACTCACTTTTATAAATGTTTGGTAATCTTCACGTGTAAAGTCATCATCTTCCCTAGTAAGTAAACCATCGATATAAACACTGTTACCGCTTACGGCTAGGTTAGCAACAGCAGAGTAGGGTTTACCAAAATCATCTACACGTATTGCGCGTACTGATTTGACTTCAAAAATCCACTTATCGATTTGAACATAACGAGACAAACTATCTTGAGGTGACTGATCTTTCATATAGGGGGCCTTAATCATTAGTAAAAAGTAAACTGCATGGTTGGGAATAAACACAGGCAGTTTAAAAAATGAGCTGTTAACTCACAGAAAACAAACTATAGCAAAGATTTCTTGATACTTGCTATATATTGGTTAAATTCTTCTTCATTAATTTCTTTATCGCTATTAATATCGATCTGGTCAAAAGCTTCTGTTAGTTTGTCATTTTCAGTTAATTCGGCAGCGCTGAGGGTATTACTTTGGTCGGTGTCATAATCTATGACTAATTGAGAAAAAGATGATGTAGGCACAACCGCGTTAGGGTCTATTTTGTTAGCATCATTGTGAGCAAAAACAAGGTTTGATGCCAATGAGGCTAAAACAACAGTAATAGACAATTTTTTTAAGCTAATATTATTCATACCTGAATCCTTTTGATTAATTAGTAGCACACCCATGAATATTCTGATCATAGGTACTGCCACTTACCAAGAGTTTAATGCACACTTCATGCCAAAACGTAATCGTTTGATTTTTAAGGATTAAAATTAAAGTGGTATTAACTGAGTGTCACCAAATAGCAACAACTTGTCTGACTAATAATTTATAGAATCAAAACAACAAAGCAAACAGCAAGATATAACAATAAAAAACAACAACTTAAATAAAATAATTAGTTTAATGTTTTTGTCTCCATTTTGAGACACTATTGTTTTTTTTGCATTTTTAGCTAACACTACAATGTTATTTATCAAGAGAAAGGCTATAGCGAGCATTGTGAGTAATTTAATAACATTAGCCAATAAAGCAGAGAATAAAAGCTTGCTGGTGACAAGTTTATCAATCAAGTCATTAACTTTATTAGGCTTTGGCTTAGTCGCTTTGCCACTGGTTATTGCTTTAGTTTTCGGTGCCTCGCAAGTCAATACGCTTGCTAAAAAAAGTACCGATGCTATTACTGATATTGCGAAAGTATTAGATTATCAACAATTACTTAAAAGCAATCAAATTAAAATGGAACGCAGTGCTGCACAATACTTAGTCCTTCGGGATCCGGCTTTAGCAGCAAGTTATAATGAGCAAAGTCGCCAAATACTAAACTTATCCCGACAATTAATTGCTGCAAGCCAAGACCTAAAATTACAACACCTGGTAACTGAATACGCCAAAACCATCACGGTTCTAATTGAAACCACCATGCCAGAAGCTGAACTAAAAACACCAACAGACAGAACAATCATCAAGCCGATACAAGTTAAGTTCAATGCTTTAAGCACGATTTATGAACAAATATCACAGCGTAGTAATGAACTGAATACCTTGAATATAACTAAAATTGAGCAGGCAGCACAGGCCGTTCGCGACATAATGATACAAAGCTTAATTATTATTCCTGTCAGCGTACTCATCGCTGCTTTATTCATTTTCTTAATCATTAGTCCGCTAAAAATATTGACGAAAAGTATTTTACGTCTTCAGCAAGGGCATTTTGATCATGAAATTAAAGTTACAGGATCTCCAGAAATTCAAGAAATAGCACTTGCATTAGAAAATATGCGTACGCGTTTGCAAGCATTAGAACTACAAAAATCTAGCTTTATTCGCCATATATCACATGAATTAAAAACACCGCTAGCGGCAATTAGAGAAGGTACAGAACTGTTGTACGATAATAGTGTTGGTGTGCTAAATGCCGAACAACAAGAAATTTCTCACATTATTAAAGACAGTGTCTTTCGCTTACAAAAACATATTGAAGACTTACTCGACTTTAATATTGTACTAGACTCAACAAGCTTGCAAGATTCAGAGTCTATGCAAATTAATGACGTGGTATATCAAGTAATAGCAGATAGAAAATTAGACATCAAACGAAAGAAAATTCATTTTAATAATGATTTAAGCGATATTTCACTTTTTAGTAACCGTAAACAAGTCGCGGTTATTATCGATAATATATTATCTAATGCAATAAAGTACTCACCCGATGAGGGCATTATCGATATATCCTCGATACTTGTAGGCGAAAATCTACAACTGTTTATTAGTGATCAAGGCATAGGGATTGATCAGGCAAATCAAGAAAAAATATTTGATGCCTTTTATCAAGGCCCGCCACCTGAACAAAGTTTGATCAAAGGCAGTGGTTTAGGCCTTACAATTGTAAAAGAGCTCTTACTGCGCCTCAATGGCAACATTGAAATTTTGAATGAACACGCTCAACAAGGCACTAAAATACAAATCACCTTGCCACGTGCTTTTCACCAAGAGGAACAAGTCTAATGGCTAACTTACAGCCGCTTTCAATTAAGAATATTCTAATCTTTATGGTTTTATTACTGTCATCTGGTTGTGAACTCACTACAAAGCACGATAAAGCCGGCACAAGTTATGGCGAATATTACCTTGCATTACAGGGGTTTAACGAAAAACAACTGACAGAGGAAGTGAGTAAGCAGCAAGTAAATGCTGAGGGACAAACGAATTCAAATACGGGAGTTGACTATGACGCGAAAATTAAATTACTACTACTTTATAGTCTACCTAAGTCCCCTATATATAATAGCTTCCAGGCTAAGGCTTTGTTAAATGATTTAAATAGTGAAGATAACAACTCCGCATTTTCTGATATCACTCCAAATGAAGAAGCTTTTTTTTCCTTATTGCGCGATCAATTAAATCAGCGTTTACTGATGAGAAATCGATTACTCGCCCTACAAGAAGAGCAACGGAATGATCAGCAAGAGAGTGCAAAACAGCAGCAACACATTGCAAAGCAGCAGCAACAACAATTAATCGAACAAGTTAAATTATTAGAACAAACGATCAAACAACTTAAAAGTATTGAACAAGCTATTGATAAACGTGATCAATAGTCGTAAATCGAAGCGAAAACACCATGAAGTTAGTTAATTTAAGCCATATATTTTAGCCATAGAAAAGTATCGAGAATTACGCATGAACAATCTTAATCCGGCTGCCGTAGAAACAGACAGTAAAATTCTAATCGTTGATGACGATCCTAGCTTATTACGATTACTCGGTATTCGCTTATCGGCAGCAGGCTATCAAATTGAGTCAGCAAAAAATGCCAAAACTGCCTTAGGCCGACTAGAAAGCTTTCATCCCCAATTGGTGATTAGCGATCTAAAAATGGAAGGCATGGACGGTATGGCATTATTTGAACAAATAAGAGCTAAACACCCTCATATACCCGTGATAATTATGACCGCCCATGGCACTATTCCCGATGCGATTAATGCCACTAAACAAGGAGTTTTTAGTTTTCTAACTAAGCCATTTGAAAGTAAAGAGTTGCTAGAAATCGTTCAACAGGCTATTCGACTGCAGCCCGCGGAGTTAAACCATAGTCAAGCTGATAATCAATGGCGAAATAAAATCATTAGTCGTAGCACTGTAATGGAGTCGCTTTTGCAACAAAGTAAACAAGTGGCAAAAAGCGACTTCAGTATACTTATCCAAAGCCAAAGTGGTACAGGCAAAGAGCTATTAGCAAAAGCTATTCATCTTGCAAGCCCCCGCCACAAACAAACATTTACCGCGATCAATTGTGCAGCCATTCCTGAACAATTATTAGAGTCTGAGTTATTTGGTCACACCAAAGGCGCTTTTACAGGTGCTGAGAAGAATCATATCGGCTTATTCCAAGCAACGGATGGGGGGACATTATTTTTGGATGAAATTGGTGATATGCCAATGAGCTTTCAGGTAAAACTTCTACGTACATTGCAAGAACGAGAAGTCCGTCCCGTTGGTAGTACACAATCAATAAAAGTCGATGTTAGGCTCATTTCTGCAACACATAAAAACTTACAACAAGCCATATTAGATAAAACTTTTCGTGAAGATTTATATTATCGGCTTAATGTTGTTGAATTAGAATTACCACCATTGTCTGAACGCAGAGAAGATATCCCATTACTTGCGCAGTATTTTTTAAGCAAATCAACAGAGCAATCCCACATTAATATTTCCGGTTTTTCGCAAGAGGCTATGGAAATTTTGATCAGTGCGGCTTGGCCAGGCAATATCAGACAGCTGCAAAATGTTGTTGAACAAACCGTTGCTTTATCTACTGAACCATTAATTAGTGAAATGTTGGTAAAAAATGCATTACGTGATAAAACCACTATTTTACCGTCATTTGTGCAAGCCAGAGATAAGTTTGAACGTGATTATCTCGCCAAGTTACTAAAAATAACCGCAGGGAACGTCTCACAAGCAGCAAAAATAGCGCAAAGAAATCGTACTGAATTTTACAAGTTACTCAACCGTCACCACTTGACGGCTGAGGCGTTCAGAGAAGAGTAAATAATCCACTAAAAATCAGCACAGGAAACGGCTAAGATAACTAAATAGGCGTTGATTAAAAAGACCTACAAACCAGTGAAAAAAGCGTAAATAAAGCGCTATCATGGGTCGTTGTAGGTCGGTATTTATGCTGTAAAATCACTCGCTAATAAATGACTAAATAAGCAGAATAGCCAAGTCCTTATCACTGTGTTGAACGCTGTCTTAAAATGCTTTTTTGGCCATATATCAATTGAAATAATAATCGACTGTTCTCAGTGACCTAATGAATAGCAAGTAATTCAACATCAAATATTAACAATGCACCAGCAGGTATTTTACCTGTTGTACTATTTCCATAACCAAGCTTTGCGGGTATAAATAAGCGCGTTTTTTCACCCACCACCATAAGTTGCAAGCCTTCTGTCCAGCCTTTTATCACCTGATTTAAACCAAAACTAATCGGTTCGTTTCTTTCAACCGAACTGTCGAAAACTGTGCCATCAAGCAAAGTGCCGTGATAATGCACTTTTACTTTTGCGCTAGCCGTTGGATGTACTGCCCCCTGACCTTCGGTTAGTACTTGATACTGCAAACCAGAAGCGGTTTCAATCACACCATCAACTTGTTTATTATTTTGTAAAAACTGCTCTGCTTGCAATGTGTTCACTTTCGCGGCTTCACGGTTGGTATTATTCCGCACGAAAAAGCTCACAATCAAGCCTAACACTATGATTATAAATATATACTTAGTCATTTCATTCCTTATTTTTTTGTTTTTTGTTAAGATTTATTCATTAAATAGCATGCTATTGATCAATATTATTAATTTCAGCCTGCGTTAACTTTCTACTTTGACCTTCGTCCAATCGACTATCGAGTTGCAAATTACCGATTGAGCATCGGTGCAAAGCTTTCACCGGATTACGAAACCTACCAAACATGCGCTTAATTTGGTGGTAACGTCCTTCAATAAGTTCAACTTTGGCCTGATAATCGGAAAGTATGGTTAGTTTTGCTGGTTTAGTGGTGAGGTCCTCAAACGCGAAATACATCCCCTTAGCAAAAGCTGCTATATATTCTTCGTTCAGTGGATTTTGCAAAGTCACTTTATAACGTTTAGCAACTTTTTTATCTGGTAAAGTTAAACGCTCTGACCAACGACTATCATTAGTTAATAGTACTAACCCTGAGGTATTAAGGTCAAGACGTCCCACAATATGCAGCTCATGTTTAAATGGGTAATCAAGTAAATCTATCACTGTTTTGTGCTTTGTATCGGACGTTGCGCTGACTACACCCGTTGGTTTATTCAGCATAATATAATAGGCCGAGTTTTCTTGGATCACTTTGCCATCTAGCGTTATAAGGCTAAAGGTATCAATAACTTCATCAATATTATGTGCGACAATGCCATCGATAAACACTCTATTTTGCGCCAAAATCAGTCGCACATTTTTACGACTGATTTGACAATATTGCGCCAAAAACCGATCTAGTCTGGCTTTATTTAACGCCATCGTTAAGCGATATCAAACAGCATAAAAATTACACCAGATCTTTAATAAGGTGTATATCACGTTGTGGGAACGGAATTTTAATATTGGCTTTATCTAACGCGAGATAAATCTCTTTATAAGCTTTGTATTTAGCGCTATATAAATTTTCTGTTGGCGTCCACAAACGTATGCCGATATTGATAGCACTATCAGCAAAAGCATCGATGCCAATCAACGGGCTACGGGCTACGCTGACAATATCCAACTTACCAATGACATCTTCAAGCATTGCCACTACCTCTAACGGATTTTCGCTATAATCAATGCCGACACTTAACTCTAATAGCGAATCATGCTTGGAGTTGTGTAGCACTTCACCAACGATATGTTTATTAGGAATGGTAATTTCAACGTGGTCTTCATCAGTTAAAATTGTGTATGCCAATAATACTTCTTTAACCAGGCCCGTAACGCCTTGTACGGTAATGGTATCGCCTACGACGAAAGGTCGAATAATGATAATATTAAAACCGGCAGCATAGTTAGATAAGAGTCCTTGTAATGCTAAACCGGCACCTAATGAAATCGCACCAATGGCAGCAATAAAAGGTGTAACACTAATACCTAATTTGCCTAAAGCGATAATCGCGATCATCACGACAATTAACATTTTACTGGCATTAGCCAAAAAACGACTTAGGGTAACATCAAGCTTATGACGCTCACATAAACGTAGAACTATCTTGGCAATTTTACCCGCAAAAATGAAACCAATAATGAGAATGATTAACGCGCCAACGAGTTGAAAACTATAATTAGTGAAAAATTCTACAATAATATTGTAAATACGGCCGACTTGGTCGATTTCATTTTTAAGCAAACTTGCAGGATCTAAGGTTTTTATTACTTGTTCTGTGGTACTTGCGGTGCTAGATTCGGCCATAAATTAATTCCATATGATGTACATTGTTCAGTTTGACTATATTACGTCAATTTACCGGTTAATTTACAATATTATTAACAATTAATCGGTAAAATTCATCATTCTCCAAGCTTTGGTTATTTAATAACTTAAGTGTAAACAGAAACAAACATCCCATGATATTTCACATGAAAAGATGTCCGAAATTACACATATTCAAGATAAAATACTTTTGAGAGATAGCAAAGTACGAGTGAAAACTATAAATTTAAAGAATGAAAAAGCTCCTACTTCAGATACTAACCTTCATTGTTACACCAAATCTTTCACAATCATGAATGATTAAAAAACCTTAATTAACAACAACTAAAAATATAAATAAAATACTGGTTGATTACCATCGAAAATTAAAGCTAGAATCTAGCCACGTTTAAGCACACTAAAAAACTTAAACGCATTGACTTGTCGGAGTGCCAAAGGGCTGAGATCGCGAAAGCGGGATCCGTAGAACCTGATTAGATTAACATCTGCGAAGGGAACAAGTAGTAGCTTTGAATATAAAGTTAAATTTTGTTTCAAAAGCTACTCCTCGTTACTACCCCCATAAAGCTCCGCCTAACTTTTATTTAATAAAAACAGGTGAGAGAACATGAGTTCAATTTCAAGACGCGAGCGTCGAAACCAAGCAACACAATTTTTAAAAAACGTTGCTGATCAATCTTTTCCAAATTCTAAAAAAGTTTACGTTGCGGGTGAAATTCACGATATCCGTGTTGGTATGCGTGAAATAACGTTGTCTGATACTTTGATTAATGGCAACAAAGACAACCCTAGCTATGAGAAAAACCAGCCATTATGTGTTTACGATACCTCAGGATTTTATACCGATGATGCCGTCAATATTGACGTTCATAAAGGTATTCCTCGCCTACGTGATAGCTGGATTGAATCACGTAACGATGTTGTATTTTTACCAGGAATTACCTCGACCTACAGTCAACAGCGTTTAGCCGATGAAGGTCTTGATCATATTCGTTTTGAACATTTACCAAAAGTGCGTAAAGCTAAAAAAGGTAAAAATGTTACGCAAATGCATTACGCACGCCAAGGCATTATTACGCCTGAAATGGAATATATTGCCATACGTGAGAATATGAAACGCCAAGAAGTTAAAGACGAGATATTGCTACAACAACATCAAGGTCAATCATTTGGAGCCAGCATTCCAGAAAAAATTACGCCTGAGTTTGTTCGCGATGAAGTTGCTAGAGGCCGCGCTATTATCCCGGTCAATATTAACCACCCTGAAGTTGAACCGATGATCATCGGCAGAAATTTTTTAATCAAAGTAAACGCCAATATTGGTAACTCAGCAGTAACTTCTTCCATTGAAGAAGAAGTAGAAAAGTTAGTTTGGTCAACTAAATGGGGGGCAGATACGGTAATGGATCTTTCTACCGGTCGTTACATCCACGAAACCCGCGAGTGGATTATTCGTAACTCCCCGGTTCCCATTGGCACCGTACCTATTTATCAAGCTTTAGAAAAAGTAAACGGTATTGCTGAAGACCTTACATGGGAAATATTTCGAGATACCTTAATTGAACAAGCAGAGCAAGGTGTTGACTACTTTACTATTCATGCAGGGGTATTGCTGCGTTATGTCCCAATGACCGCTAAACGCGTAACCGGCATTGTTTCTCGCGGTGGCTCAATCATGGCTAAATGGTGCTTAGCACACCACAAAGAAAACTTTCTTTACACCCATTTTGAAGATATTTGTGAAATTTTAAAAGCCTACGATGTTTCATTTTCGCTAGGCGATGGTTTACGTCCCGGTTCAATTGCCGATGCCAATGATGAAGCACAATTTTCAGAATTACGTACTTTGGGTGAGCTAACAAAAATAGCCTGGAAACATGACGTTCAAACCATCATCGAAGGTCCAGGTCACGTGCCATTGCATATGATTGAAAAAAATATGACTGAACAACTTAAGCATTGTGGCGAAGCCCCTTTTTATACCTTAGGACCACTGACCACAGATATTGCGCCAGGTTATGATCACATTACTTCAGGTATTGGTGCCGCTAATATTGGTTGGTATGGTTGCGCTATGCTTTGTTACGTTACCCCAAAAGAACACTTAGGCTTACCTAACAAAGAAGATGTTAAAGAAGGCTTAATGACTTATAAAATCGCGGCTCATGCCGGTGATTTAGCCAAAGGTCATCCGGGCGCACAGATCCGTGATAATGCCATGTCAAAAGCCCGTTTTGAGTTTCGTTGGTACGATCAATTCAATATAGGCTTAGATCCTGAAAAAGCACGTGCATATCACGATGAAACATTGCCGCAAGAATCTGGCAAAGTCGCGCATTTTTGCTCTATGTGTGGTCCTAAATTTTGTTCGATGAAAATTTCACAAGAAGTTCGAGATTATGCTGCTGGCTTAGACACTGCGGCCAACAACGAACAGCACATTGAAATCAAACTATTGGATGAAACCATCAGTATTTCAGTACAAGGAATGGCAGAGAAGTCTGCCGAGTTTAAAGCCAGCGGCAGCGAGCTTTATCACCCTGTTGAAAAATCGTTAAGCAATTAACCTTTATGCCAACCATCGCTATTATTGGCGCCGGCCTAATGGGCCGTTTGGTAGCTTTGTCGTTAAATCGACAAGGCTACCAGGTAACGCTATTCGATAAAGACCAGAAAAGTGGCCAAAAAAGTGCGGCTTATGCTGCCGCGGGTTTATTAACACCGCTTGGGGAAGCTATGCACTGCCCAGCCAACATTGTTGCAATGGGCTTTGCTGGCTTAACTTTATGGCCAAAATTACTTAGCACGCTTTCTGGCTATAACTTCTTTCAACAATCAGGCTCGATAGTGGTTAGCCATGAACAAGATGTCGCTGACTATCACAGATTAACACGATTTTTAGCGAATAATTACCCAAGCCATACACAACAACAGCTTAATCGACAAGAACTATCAGCACTTGAGCCAGAGCTAGCTCGTAAGTTTTCGCAAGCGTTATACTTGCCCGAAGAGGGGCAAATTGGTAATCGAAAGTTACTACTCGCTTTACATCAACAGTTAGTGGATGAAGGTGTTAAATGGCACAGCGAATCTGAAGTTATTGCCATAGAGTCAGACAGTTTTAGTACCGGCTGTAATATTCGCTTTCAAACTTGTAACAAGCGTAAAAGTAGCCAATGCCAGCCGTTTGACCTTACCATTGACTGTCGGGGAGTTGGTGCAAAAAAATCGCCAAACACAAACAGTAAACAAAGCGTTCAACTGAACGATTTACGTGCCGTTCGTGGCGAAATATTTCAACTATTTACCACTGAAGTGAATATTTCACGACCGATTAGACTTATGCATCCACGCTATCAAATTTATATCGCGCCAAAAGGAAAAGGCCATTTTGTGGTCGGAGCAACAGAAATTGAAAGTGACGATACTGCCCCGATGACCGTGCGTTCAGCCATGGAGTTACTCAGTGCTGCTTATAGCGTTCACCCGGGTTTTGCTGAAGCTAATATCCGCCAGCATATCAGCCAACTTCGTCCGGCATTTAGTGATAATCAACCAAAAATCATTTCACATAATGCCTTAATTCAAGTTAATGGTTTATACCGCCATGGCTTCTTAATTGCCCCGGTTGTGCTTGCCCAAGTGTTAGAGCATGTCGACAACATAATGCTCGAACAAAAAAAATCTTTTGATAACTATCAATATGCACATTGGCTGCCAGTAAGTCACCCTATGTCAAATTTGGCTTATTAAAAACAAGGCATAAAATTGAAATTACCATATAGGTCATAAAATAGGCCAGAAAGGAGATAATAAATGAAAATATATATTAATGGCGAAGCCTTTGAACTCCCAGACACGTCAGAGCTGAGGTGTCTGGATATAGTTTTAGCAAAAGCATTACCGATAAATCAGCAACAACAAAGCTTTGCTTTGGCGCTCAACGGTGACTTTATTGGCCGAGAAGACTACCAAAATACCGCTGTTAGCGAGAACGATAGTATTGATGTGCTTTTCCCAATTGTAGGAGGTTAACCTATGTCGCTAAATATTTATGGTCAAACACTAAATAATCGATTATTAATTGGCTCTGCACTTTATCCTTCACCGGAGGTCATGCGGCAAGCCATTTTAGCCAGTGGCTCACAAGTGGTGACTTTATCGCTAAAGCGTCAAAACCCCTTGGCACAGTCAGGTGAGAAAATATGGCGTTACATCCAAGAAACTGTTGAAAAAAACCATGGTTTTCTCCTACCTAACACGGCCGGCTGTAAAAGCGCTAAAGAAGCCATTACCTTAGCTAAAATGAGCCGGGAATTATTTCAAACAGACTGGATAAAGCTTGAAGTTATTGGCGATGATTATAATCTACAACCTGATCCTATAGAATTACTGAACGCTACAGAACAACTGCTTGCTGATGGCTTTAAGGTATTACCATATTGCACAGACGACTTAGTGATTTGCCAGCGGTTATATGCCTTAGGCTGTCAAGTTATCATGCCTTGGGCATCACCCATTGGCACCGGTAAAGGCTTAATGAATCCCTATAATTTAGCCAGTATTCGCCAACGATTACCTGAAGCAACGCTAATACTCGATGCTGGTATTGGTAAACCTTCTGATGCCTGTATTGCCATGGAAATGGGCTTTGATGGCGTATTACTTAATAGTGCTATTGCCCTGGCCGATAATCCGGCTCTGATGGCAAAAGCTTTCGCCACCGCAGTTTCGGCGGGAGAGTCCGCTTATATCGCAGGCACTATGCCTGAACGCCAGACCGCTCACCCCAGCACGCCTACACTAGATACGCCTTTTTGGCATCAACCGGAACATAGCTAATGAGAATTGAAACTGCATTACTGGGCAATAAATTGCAAAAAAAACCAATAATTTGGACCATTTCGGGCGCAGATTGTTCAGGTGGTGCTGGTATTGCTGCCGATATTAAAACTGGCCATAACCTCAATGTAGAGGTATGCCATTTAATTACCGCTAATACCGTACAAAACTCATCAGAGCTTATTGCGGTTAATCCAACACAGGTGGAGATATTAGCCCTGCAGGTACAGGCATTACGTTTCGACAAGCCGCCAGCAGTAATCAAAATAGGCCTAATAGCTAATCGTGAGCAGATCAACTGGCTGATAGACATGCTATCGGAAATTAAGTCCCAATTACCTAACTTACTTGTGGTTTATGATCCGGTTGGCCGAGCAAGTGTTGGTGGTTGCTTGTCATCGTTACCTAATTCCGTACTTGCACCATTAATGCCATTGGTAGATGTTATAACACCCAACTTTATTGAAGCTAAGCAGTTATGCACTTTAACGACTACCAGTTCAGTAAATGACACAAGGTTCATGGCAGAAAAAATCCTCCGATTAGGCTGTAAAGCTGTAATTATAAAAGGCGGACATAATGCCACTGAAAAACCTAACGATAACAATACACATTGTACTGATGTATGTTTACAAAGCTTAAGCCCTACTTCAAGCCAGTTATTCACCTTGCAGTCGCCGAAAATAAACACAAGTTATAGCCATGGCAGCGGTTGCAGTTTTGCCAGTGCATTAGCCAGCTTTTTAGCTCATAATTATTTATTACGTGATGCTTTCACGCTAACTAAAGCGTTTATTAACCAAGGGTTATTATTAGCGACTGAAGTGAAAAACGATATATCAGATGATATGCGTGATGATAAAAATGAGGTTGATCGTAACCGTTATTACGGCGCATTTGAGCAAGGTTTTTGGCCATCAAAACCAAATAACTTTCCAATAATTATCAACCCACTCAATCAAAAGCTTCAGTCAACAAAATGCTTCGAACCCCTTGATTTATCTGAGGGAGAAAAGCTCGGTCTCTACCCAGTAATAGACTCATTAGCGTGGTTGGCGCTTTTATTACCGCTGAACTTAAATATTATTCAGCTGCGTATTAAAGGTAACAATATTATAGAAGTAGAGCCAATGATAGAACAAGCCGTAGCAATGGCCCGTGATTATAATTGTCGGTTATTTATTAATGATCATTGGCAACTGGCTATTAAATACGGTGCATACGGTGTTCACATCGGTCAAGAAGATCTTAATGGCGCTGATTTAAATGCTATTGCTAAAGCGGGTTTACGTTTGGGCATCAGTACTCATGGTTGTTACGAGTTTTTATTAGCAAAACAACTGCAACCTTCTTACCTTGCTGTTGGCGCGATTTTCCCAACAAAAACCAAAAACATGACCGGACAAATCCAAGGTCTAGAAAACTTAACCCAGATATTAGCACTAGCCGATACTACCCCTGTAGTAGCTATTGGTGGAATCAACCAACAACGACTAGACAAGGTATGGAATACAGGAGTAAGTGCGGTAGCGGTAGTTACGGCAATAACTGAAGCTCAACAGCCTGTAACTGCAACTAAAACTATGCAAGCACGACTATGTTAAACGGTTATTAGTATTAAATTATCTGGTCATTGAGATAATTTCAGGATGGTGAATAAATTCATCCAGTTCATCTTGGGCATTTGGAAATTGTGCTCGGTGCTGTTGTAAAACAGCAATCGCATTGGTCATTGCTAATCGTGACTCAGCAGAGACTGCAAGGGTTTCATGTTCAGGGCTAGCTGTAATATGGGCCAATTGTTCGCGAATATAATTCATCTCTATTTTATCGCCTGGACAAGATTTACTGGTGCGATATCGAGAAGATATAATATTTTGTTTAACTAGGTCATTCAATTCTCGATGGCCAATCACTTTATCCGCTGGTATCGAAAATTCAGTCATCAGTCGTCGTATTAAGCTAAATAAACTTTCATACTGCGCGGGTGTAAAGTCAAACTTATCGCCATGACCAATACAGCAAATACCTAAAGAACGACTATTTAGACCTAAAGCATGAGCGCCTGCTTTGTTAGTTGGTCTACCATTTTCAATACTGCCATCGGCTTTTTGGCTGTGTTTATCATTTAAAATGACAAAGTGATATCCTATGCCTGACCAGTTCCGAGCTTTATGCCACTGGTCAATCATATCTCGATCACAATCTCTCCCAGTGAAGGCAGCAGTATGAAGCACAATATATTCTGGAAACATAGTAAATTCCTTAATTTAGTTACTGATGTTTATGCGCTAACCTCAAAAACCTAAAGCCGTTTGTACTTTTTAACTTGTTAGTTTTAATAACACCTTTCGTAAATATTCATGATGATTATTGTTAATTCTCGCTACTCACCCAACTTGTGTGGCATAGGTATCTAATGCGCTATGCTATTGAGTAAAACGGTGTAAAAACTGGGCTGATTATTCGCTTTGAGCTACTCATGTTTACTTTGATTGCCTTTGCTGACTTTTATTTGCTTTTGAAAAACCAAGGACCCCTAGTCATCAACTCAGCACTATAAATCATAGTATATTTTTCATACAAAACAACTTAATATCAACACATGCGACTAACAGAGTGGACCCAGGATTATGATTAATTCACTGTTGATGACTCACTGTTGATGACTCACTGTAGAATATGTTGAAGATATGATGAAATTTTAGTTTATCTCTAATTTATTCGTTATCAAGAGACTTAACTCTACACGTGTTTTTTATTTTTAAACTTAGCTGACACTTACCCTTAAACAAACTTAACATCTGGTTAATGTTACTTACCAAAAACTAACCCTTTGTTATTTAATTGCTATATTTGTCAAAATCTACTTTGTTGTTTCACGTTTAAGATGTTTTAGTGGTGTATTTTCATTGTTAAAGCCTCTATGATTTATAGCGAATCAACGTAGGTGCATCATAATGTCAGAGTTATCTATCAATAAGCCCGCTATGATTATTGCAGCCATTTATACTTTTGTATTAGGCGCAATCGTTTTAACAGGTTGGTACATTAGTAACAGCGGTTTAATTCAGGTTCTGCCACAGTTTTCACCTATGCAATTTAACACCGCTCTGGGTTTTTTATTGAGCGGGATTGGTCTATTCGCCATAATAAAATGTTTAAAGCGCCTAAGTTTAGCCTGTGGAATATTAGTTACTTTAATTGGATTTCTCACACTGTTGCAGTATGTTTTTTTGATTAATCTAGCAATAGATCAACTGTTCATGGACGCTTATATTACAGTAAACCCCTCATATCCTGGCCGTATGGCAATAAATACCGCGCTTTGTTTTATTTTTACCGGCAGCATAATATTACTATTTTCTGCTCCGAATAAAAATCAAAAAAAACACGCGTTAATTGAAATACTTGGTCTGTTTATATTAGCTTTATCAGCAATTACCCTCTCCGGATATATTATTGGCAAAGAAAGTAGCTATGTTTGGGAAACGCACAGACGCATGGCACTGCATACCGCAAGTGGCTTTATAGTTTTGGGCTTTGGTTTCTTAATGGCTATTTGGCGCCACAGAACTAGAGTAATAGCATTAGTACCTCTTTGTGTTCCAGCCCTCTTATGTTTTATCGTTTTACTTATTGATATGTTTCACCCACCAAACATTGCCGTGGGTGTCGCTTATGTACCATTAGTTTTGTTCGGTCTATTATTTTACCGTAAAGAAATAACATTTGTTTTAGCAGGGCTCGCGACAGTACTTATTATTTTCGGTTACTTAGCTTCGCCAGAGATAGATGTCGACAACCAATATGTAATTATAAATCGCATGCTTGCCATCGTTGCCGTTTGGGTTTTGTCAGTTGTGGTGTATCTACAAAAAATCACCCAAGAAAAATTACGTAAAAGTGAAGAAGCGTTAACTTTAGGTTGGCGCGGCGCCGGTGACGGTATGTGGGATTGGGACGTTTCTAGCAATACTATGGTTTTTTCTGAGCGAGTGAAAGAACTGCTAGGTTTAGAATCGGAGAAAATGCGTAATCATTTTGACGAATGGATTGAACATATACATGAAGAAGACAAAGATAGAACACTCGCAGCGCTAGACGCACACATTAAAAACAACACCCCTTATGATGTAGAATTTCGTCTGAAAACAAGCTCGGGTCAGTGGCGTTGGTTTCAATCCAAAGGACAAGCCTTGTTAGATGAGAACGATAACCCCGTTCGTATGGCAGGCAGTTTAAGCGATATTACGGTTCGAAAAGAAACTGAATTGCAGTTAAGGCTGTTAAAATTAACCATTGAAAATTTAACAGACGTCGTGGTAATCACCGAAGCTGATCCTGATAACCCTATTATCATATTTGCTAACACCGCTTCACAAAACGTATTAGGTTATACGCCAGAAGAATTAATAGGACAAACGCCTCGGTTATTGCAAGGCGAGAAAACCGATAAAGTGCAATTAGCAGCACTGAAAAAGGCCTTAAAAAATAATCAGCCATTTTCCACCGAATTAATTAATTACGCAAAAGATGGCAGCGAATATTGGATCGATATCAATATAGTTCCGGTGAAGGATCAGCATGGAAACACCAGCCACTTTGCCGCTATTGAACGTGATATCACCGATAACAAAGCAGCAACTTTTGAGCGTGAACGTTTAATTAAAGCGCTGGAAAAAAGTAATAGTGAACTAGATGAATTCGCCTATGTTGCCTCCCACGATTTAAAAGCACCATTGCGGGTTATCGAAAACATTTCCCACTGGCTCGAAGAAGACTTAGGCGATCGTCTCGATGAAGAAAGCCGAGAAAACTTGTTACTGTTGCGAAGCCGTATCCAGAGAATGGAAAGGTTATTAGAAGACCTGCTCGAGTATTCACGTATTGGCCGTAAACTTGATGAAAATCAGGAAGAAACTCTCACTGGGGATATGTTAATAAAAGATATCACTTTATTAGTCGCCATGCCGGAAGGCTTTGCCATTCATGCTAGTGCAGACTTCTTGCAACTTAAGGTGAATAAAATGCCACTGCAGCTTATTTTACTTAATCTAATCAGTAACGCGATAAAGCACCGGGATAAAGAAACCGGAGTAATTGAAGTTGACGTTAAAGCGCAAGAAAACCAATACCTGTTTACCGTAAAAGATGACGGCCCTGGCATCGCGCCAATATATCATCAAAGAATATTTAGAATGCTTCAAACCCTTAAGCCTCGTGACCGTGTCGAAGGTAGCGGAATGGGATTAGCCATTGTACGAAAACATATTGAATTATTTGGCGGTACTATTGAAGTAGCATCAGAAGAAGGCAAAGGCTGCACTTTTATGTTCACTTGGCCTAAACAGCAAAATAACTCAATTGAAGACACTTTATAATGGTCGCTGCAATCGGAGGGACGTTAAAAAATACCCCCCTGAATAACTTTATAGTAGAAGATGACGACGGTGATGCTAAAGCCATTTTTCCAGCATTTAACAAGGCAAGAATTGCCAGTCCTATATTCCGTGTGTATGACGGACAAGAATCGATGGTATACAGTTTTTAAAATAGTTACGCATTGGCCTCAAGCTACAAGGGAGTATTGTTTTTATATTAACAACATCGAAAACTGAACGAGATAAAATGCAACTTATAATCTTAATGTGGCTAGGTATATTGTTACAGAAACCGCTGGTGGGGACTTTCTTAAGTCAATAAATTTAATTGATAGCTATACCTGAATAATAGGATTCAAACATCCCTGTGCTTACATTGTTTTGCATATACATCACAATTAGCTTTAAACTATTTAAAATAACCATCATGGCGTATTATAAAATGAATCTTGGCAAAATTTTTAGCGTTTATTACACCAACTTCATTAATGAAGCACCTGTTTTATACTAAAAAATGCCTAACTATAAACATTTATTTTAATAAATAGTTAAGCTTAAAAACGCACTACATCAATATTGTGCCAGGTAAAATCATCAGATAATGTATGAGATTTATATGACTCATTCATTTTGCGCGTTTATCGAAAGTTAAGTAAAAAGTATAAAAAAAATTAATTATTAACTAGGAATAAGCAGGTAGCACATGACTCAATCAACGCTGAGAATATTTCATATTGAAGATGACGATGGCGACGCTAGGCAAGTCAAACGTGATTGCACTAAAGAATTTGATACCGAGCATTTTACCTTAACTCGTGTAGATACTATCGACGCTGCACTGATAGCCCTAAAAGAGTCATATTACGATGTAATATTATTAGATTTAAACTTAGGCGATGGTCGTGGATTAGAAAACCTACAAACCATTAAAGAACTGAGCCCAGACTCCCCAATAGTGGTATTGAGTGGTCATGATGACACAAAAACAGCGCTTGACGCGATACGTGGCGGCGCACAAGAGTACATAATAAAGTCGACTAACAACAGTCGCCACCTTGGTTTAGCCATTTTGTCATCCATTGAGCGTAAAGCTTATGAGCGGCATTTGTATCAATTGGCCAATCGAGATGAATTAACCGGCTTAAATAACAGGCGGGCATTTAATAACTATCTAAGGCCCTGGTTAATTCGAGCGGCTCGTTGGCAGCGTACCGAAACGATAATGTTTATGGATGTAAACGGTTTTAAACAAGTAAATGACACCTTAGGTCACGATGTTGGAGACCTACTATTGCAACACATTGCCACAACGCTTCGTGCTGGATTACGTGCAAGTGATATGCTGGCAAGATTTGCCGGTGATGAATTTGTTGTACACCTAGACGCACAATCTCACGAATCAGTAGAAATCAGCGCACGAATTGCAGAAAAAATAAGTGCTTTGTTCGAAAAGCCAGTATTAATAGCGGGGCATAAGATAAAAACCAGTGTCAGCATAGGTATCGCTTTTTATCCTGAACATGGTGAAGACACCGCCTCGCTTATTAAAAGTGCTGATAAAGCCATGTATCAAGCAAAAAAAGATAATATACCTTATGTATTTTATAAAAATACCGATGAAGTTTAGCCATTAAAATAAGTCAGTTATCGCTTATTTACTTGCATTGTAGGTACTTAGGTTCAGTCTAGAACAATTAACCTGTGTACCTAACCTTTTCTCAACTAGCTGAAACCTACACCTTGAAGTGGAGCGGATATAGCAAACCGACACTTTACCTGTTAATAAATACTCGTAATTTTTCGCTGGTTTTGAAATCAATAAAACAAACTCTATGCTTTAATAAACAGTACTAATACCAATTTGATTAATCAACTTGGTATAATTCATTAAGTTGACTTTACTTAAATCAAAAGCTGCATGATTAGGCAATACCGTTTGAATTGGCGCCGGGGAAGCCCCTACCAATGCAACATGTTTCGCACCTACTGTTCTACAGAACTTGTTGCAATAATTCGGCCTCGGCTTTTGTAATCATCGAAACCACCGTTCGCTAACATTAGTCTTTGTTAAACTATGTTCATTTTTAGGGTAACGCTAATCAAAGTTTAATGCTTATTTGTGGGCCAGGTTAAACTCATTGCAGTCGTTGGGAACTGATATTTTAAGGATAACTAATGCCACATTGCAGTCATAAGAAAAAGCAGGGATTTGAGGTTTTCTGTGGCAAGTTTAGGATTTATAGCTGGCATTACAAATCCATCTTAGTCGAATAACGCAGCTTTATGAGCAAAAAAAACACCGACCTAATTGGAAGATGCTTCTTGATGATTATCGACAACATTGGGTTACATGGGTTTATTCAGGCATACCATCATCGATAATTAATTTGATAGGCAATCAGTAGAATTAAGATTGCTTCTTAAATCGACGTGATGCTAAGCCAATCATCCCTAATGCAAAAATAGCAAGTGTAGATGGTTCTGGGACTGAGCTGGCGCTGAAATTCATTTGTATATGCAAATCTCTGCTAACCCCACCAAAATTGGCGGTCCAACTATTATTTAAATATCTGTTACTTGTTATCTGTGAATAATTGAATCCACCGTCAATATAATCGTTTGTGCCAGAAGCTCCAAATCCCCAATTTCCAGATCCATTTGCATCATCGTGACGCATAGAAAAAATATACTTTTGACCTGTTATTAACTCCCAACCACCTGTCATTATATTGATGTCTAATAGGCTGTTCGATGCAATCAAGTTGCCACTAGTGGTAAATAATGAACCATTTACAACTCGATTCAAAGCACCATCCCATTTAAATAATTCATAGATTACGCCCTGGTTAACTCCATTAGTACTACGACCAGTCAGCTGCACTGAATCTAGTACATTGTCTATGCCGACCAAAAAACTTTGCCCATATACTTCACTACCAGAAAAACCACCCACTGCTGAACCACCATTTGTTGTGATTAACCCAGCATGAGCAAAGCTACTAACAGATAAAACTAAGCCAACAATCGCAGCCTTTAAAAATTTAATTTTCATGTGATATTCCTTATAATCCCTTCCAACCGTTTTGGAAGATAAATGCTAAAAGTGAAACGTCATCACTTATTGCTGCTTTATAAAAGCAATAAACACGCCAATTAAATAATACACAATAATTTCAACACTATAAAAAAAAAGATCCTATATTTACATCTTAGCTGTAAAATAACCTGACACACCACAGCTCATCAACCAATTAAATTAATTGCATAATTCAAGCAAACATAAAATGATGTTCGTTTTACTCGAAAAAGTGTATTAGATCATTAAATTCATACAATAATAAGATGTAAATCATCAAAATGAGTAATACAAACCAGTTAAAATAAGTATTTCAGTAGTGTTATTGATTAAAGTTCAGTGGTGCTAATTATTGTATTTCAACACAGCAACATCACTACAGACCAGTATATTCAACGCAGATAACCACCTAGCAACTGACTTGTAATCAGTTGGTTTGACATGTCATTCGTTGGTCTTACTATAAACTCAAAACATTGATTTATAGGCTAAATTATCTATTTCTATATTCATGAAATTAGCCTAAAACAAGGTGGTAAAATTCAATATATGCATACTAACGGAGTTTTATCCGACGCTAGTGAATTCGAATGTTAATAACGCGAACTTTGATTTCTTATTCGATCAACGATGACTTTTGTATCATAGTTAACATCTAAAGGTTGAACTCCACAGTCGGCTTTGAGGCTTGAAGCAGACCTTAGTAACTACGACTCTGGTACTTCCACAATGCGCACTTTGAAGTCATCCCAATCTGACTCCACGACTGGCTAAATATGTAGCTTAGTTGTCCATCAGAATAAAGATATGTCATCGTATTTTGATCATTGTTAATAGCCAAAAAACATTGATGTTAATGGCTATATAGTCGGAAAAAGTAACTATTTAGGCAGTAATAATTTCTGTCTTTTTTGGGACTTTCATAGGCTGAATACCCTAGGTTAATGATTTTATATCAACAGAAAATATCATTTTTTTGAATTGGGTTATAACTATAAGTAACTGTGCTAACGCTCAATAATTTAATAAGCTATAACCCGACCGATAAGTTTTTATCCTAATCTATTGTGGCTTTAACCGCCGAATTGAAAACGTAAACCAGCATTAACGGTAAAACCATCATTTCTTGACCAAATATTTGTTGTCCATCGACCGCTAGCGGCCTGCTCAGGCAACACTAAAGAGTCTTTCTTCGTTTGTCGCACATTTAACAAGTTTTCGGCATTAACAAATAAACTGATTTGTCCAAGCGTTATTTGACCTAACAGACCTAAGTGCCAATAAGGCTCGCTTCGCTCACGATACGGGTTGTTATCAAGATGCTGTGTTCCGGTATAGTAAGCTTCAAACCCTAACAAATGACTACCGTGTTCTTCCCACATAACTATAAGGCCAGCAGAATGTTGCGGCGTTAGCGTTAAGGGGGCCCGGCCAAGGCCAGAGTCTCCTTCTTTAGTCGCGTCGGTATATAAGTAGCTACCCGTAAATTTAATATCTCGCCAGCGATAGCGTAGTAATAATTCAGCCCCGCTAATTTCGCTTTCACCAGCGGCATTGATAATGCGAACTTGTTTGCCCGAATATTCATTAACACCATCTATTACTTCTAATTCAGTAACGTTTTCGATTTCTGAGGCAAATAATGTCAAGCTGGTTTCTAAACTGCCCGCAACATAACTAAAGTCTATTGAAGCTGTAGATGCTCTTTCCTCATCAAGGTCTTCTAACGGTTCAAGGCGAGATAACCCGGCTTCATCAATGTCTTCAATAAATGGGCTTGGCGCGAAAAAGCCTTTTCCATATGCCGCCCTAATCGACCAGCTTTCTGGACTATATAACAATGAAATACGAGGACTTACTTGCGTACCGTATTCGCTATGCTTGTCAGAACGAGCACTAAGAGAGATGGAGGTATCATCGCTTGCTTCATAATCAAGTTGCGAAAATAGCCCTGGCACTCGATACGTATAATTAAATTCAGGAAAGGTATCAGATTCGAACTTTTCAGATTGAAGTGCCAACCCGACTAGCCAAGCCGTTTTATCAGAATACCCTGATATGCTAGACTCCATTAGGTAACTTTCGTGGCTATCACCCTCGAGGACAGTACCAAATTCATGCTCGTGATCTTGATTCATTGCTGAGCCACGCACATTTATATTCAGAACTTCCCCTAAAGGTTGGTCATAAATAAAGCCAATATCGGTTCGAAGAGTATCCTGTGTTTGAGGAAACTCATTACCATCAGGCACAGTAGCGTCAGCTAAAGTGCCGCCATTCCTTTGCTCTTTCATTGCCCCCAATGTAACGTAAAGATTCGCTCCATCGTCGTTTTGCCAATATAAACGAGGGCGTACACTGCCCCTTTTGTAGCCCGCCAGGTCGATCCAGCCATCGTCATCTAAATCTTGCTCTTTTTGGCGATGAACTCCAGTCGTAATTGATGCGCTTGAGTCACTAGTTAAAGGAGTGGCAAAGTACGACGTTATATCTTGACCGTTTTTAGAGGTAACGTTGACCAACACTTCTCCTTCATAAACATCAGAGGGAGTTCGAGAAATAAGATTGATTACCCCACCAAGTGCAGAGCCACCATAAAGAGATGAAGCAGAGCCTTTAATTATCTCTACATTTGCTAGGTCTGTAGGTGGTATTTGCAACAGGCCAATGGAAGCTGTTTGACCACCGTATAAAGGTAAGCCATCACTTAGGAGTTGTGTATAGCGCCCATACATTCCTTGCAGCCTAATGTTGGCACTGCCTAGCGCAGGCGAGGTAGTTTGTACTCTAACACCGCCCGTTTCAGCCACTAACATAGAGATATTTCCGGGCCGCATTAGCGCTTTTTCTTGTATCTCTTCGCCGTTAATAATTTCGGTTCGTGTTGCCGATTCAGTGACAATACGACCTAAACGAGAAGCTCTTACTTGAATTCTTTCAATACTACTATCGCTATGTTCATGATGCTCTTGCTCCTCATGATGAGCATGTCCATTCTTTTGATCTTGTATATCTTCATTCGCGTATGCAAATGCTGGTATTAACAGTATTGCTACTGCCATTTTCATCGATTTTTTAAACATTTTTACCTCAGGTGTCACTTGGTAATAATTCAACACAATAGTGCTCATTAATTTGATAAGTTTTACGTTGTACGCAATTTAGGGCGTACTAAGTGCTTATGAGATAAAAATGGGAGGGCGATAAAGCAAAGTGGAGATAGATTTAGGTTGCTCAGACTGTTGGATAAATAAAGTTTCACTTAAAGCGGTTGCTTTAGTTGAAACGATTTCAATATTAAAATATGCAAACGATGAACAGGCATTGGCAATACAAGTACAACCAACATCACAACATTCAATACCACAACAATCTTCTGAGTTATCTGTATTTATTGTGCTTAAGTCGTAATGTTTTACAAGTTCACTGAAGTTGGGAGAAAGAGAATCTACTGAAGTTTCGCAAGACATAGAGGTATTAAAGGTTATTGCTTGCCCAACAAAGGCAACAAATATCAGCGCTATAAGTAACACTCTTGAAATTGCTCTAAACATAGAAGTCTCTAAATAAAATATGCGTAGTATAATAAAATGTTCTTCATGACATGTGAATAATCACACGTAAGTTTATTTAATACCAATTTGATTAATCAACTTGGTATAAGTTGGCTGTTACATTTCACTATAAATAATCTAGGAAATTCATCATTATAATGTACAGTTAGTCGGAAAAAAATACGTTAGAGTAAGAACAGGGCTTCTAAATTGGCACTGAAAGACTAACTCGAACCGACTCACCTTGCGGCAGATGACTTTTGAAAATAAATTGTATTCAAATAAACACTAGTTGTAAATTAAGTCCGATAAAGCACTTTAATGACATGCCAACCAAATTTAGTTTTAACTAAGTGGGGCTCTAATATAGCGCCACTAAAGGCGACTTTATCAAACTGAGGTACCATTTGACCTCGTTTAAATTCACCTAAATCGCCGCCCTTTTTACCCGACGGACATGTCGAATACTTTTTAGCCAAGGTTTGAAACTTCGCTCCTTTACCCAACTGCTTAATAATATCTTCTGCAATTTCTTTGTGCTTAACCAAGATGTGAAGTGCGTGCGCTGAAGCTGCCATGTAAAAGCCTTTTTAATATCATTTGATAAACACGCGTATTATAGCGGATCATGAATTAACTATTTTAATATAATCTTTCAGACATAAAAAAACCCCAACTCTTTCGAATCAGGGTTTTATAAATGATGGTACCAGCGGTCGGACTCGAACCGACACGTCTTTCGACAGGGGATTTTGAATCCCCCATGTATACCAATTTCATCACGCTGGCAAAGGCTTTACGCCCGTTTTGCAATTTGCAAAGAAGTCATTTTTTACTTTAAAAACTGATTTCTTTATAAACTATTTTTCTAACTATCTTACTAAACAACGACACATTACCGCCGCTATACTTTGCAAACTAAATAAATCGTGTTTCTACTTTAGGATGTAAAATAATTATACCTTCAAAATATAAAACATTCTTGAAGAGGCAGGCATTATACGAAAAATTACTCTGTTGGCAATAGTTTTTCTTCTATTCTCGCTTGAGTGCTGTTTATTTGTTCATGATGCGACAATAGCTGAAGCCGCTAGCTCTTTTTCCAACCAATGTCTGGCATCAAATGCATTATCAAAAAAGGCATGTTTGACTCCGGCAGAGCGATAAATTTTACTAAATAAGCTTTCAGCTAATAATGGCGTAGTACAATGAGCAAGGTTTAATGCAATCGCTTTAGTATTGCCTTGGCGAATAAAATCAGCGTGATATTCAACACCCGCTTCTACACTAATAGCTTCACCTTTAGGGGTGAATAAAGCACCGAAGTTATTATAGTCAACCTGAGTTACAGCCAAAAGTAATTGCTGATGCAAATTATCTATGTAGTTAATATTCCACGGTCCTTGTGCATCAATCAAGATTATATTGTCTTCTATTGTTATTGCCAACGTGCCGTGTGGTGCAAAAAGGGTCATTATTAAAAAACCTACTTTAAATTCTTAAATTTAATATTTCATTAACTACGCTAAGTATCGCTGCAAATTAAATATTACACTCTTACTTATACTTTTATATGCCTTTTGCTAAACTAGCGCAAATTTTTCTATTGATATGGCTATGTCATTAACTTCTAGTTCATCTTTTCCGCGTGCTGGCTTTCGACGTCGTTTGGCTTCATGGCTTTATGACGCTTTAATCGCGGTTGCTGTTTATATGACCGCAGGCGCAGCTTCATTTTTAATTATTTCACTAATGGTTCATTTTGGACTTTTTGATTTGCAAGGCTATCAGCACTTAAGTGATACCATCAGAAATACTTCGTGGTTGCTTTGGCCAAATGAGCTTTGGAAACTAGGCTGGGTATCAATGTTTTTTATCTGGTTTTGGTCTAAAAGTGGCCAAACATTAGGAATGAAAGCCTGGCGTTTAAAAGTGCAAAATCAAGACGGTAGCTTAATCTCTAAAACTACGGCTTTAAAACGCTTATTGCCAACATTATTCGGCTTGGGTAATTTTACCGTATTAGTTGATAGAAAAAATAAATTAAGCCTTCAAGACAGGCTTACGAATACTGAGGTGGTGCTGTTAACCCTTGAGGCAAATCGTGGCAGGCTTTAACTCTTCTAACTAATTTAATACTGTAACCCAAAGATGAATACCGCGTGGTATTCATCTTTGGGTTTAACTATTTAAATTGTTTAATCACGCTAACTTGCGCGTCTATTCATTAAATACAAAGCAATACTGACAAAAATAATGCTAGGCATAAACGCACCAAAAATGGCGGGGAGTTGATAAACCAAACTGAGCGATCCCAGCACTTCGTTAACAATAAAGAATAAAATCCCTGTTGCCACACCCATCATAATTCTGGCGCCCATAGAAACTGAGCGCAATGGACCAAAGATAAAAGATAGCGCCACTAAAAGCATAACAGCCAACGTAATAGGTTGTGCTATTTTACGCCAAAATGCTAACAAATATCGACTCTTATCTTGCTTATTGGCATCTAAGTAATCTAAATAATCACTTAAGCCTCTAAGTGATAATGACTCTGGTTTTACCGTTACAACACCTAATTTGTCAGGGGTTAACGTTGAGCTCCAAGACATGATATCTTGGCTTTCTTTAGTAATTTCTGTCGCACTGATCTTCGTTTCAGTGACATCGCGTAGTTGCCAAGCATTTTTTTGATAAACTGCGCTGCTGGCCGACACCCAACTTGATAGCTTAAGCTGTTCATTAAAACGATATATTTGAATATCTTTTAAAGAGCCTTGATCTTGTACTTCACCAATATGAACAAAGTAATCGCCATCTTTCGCCCAAGTACCTCCCGACGATGAAATTAAACTACCACCTGATATAGCCTGAGCACGCACTTGTCGCGCTGCAGCCTCACCTTGAGGCGCAAGCCATTCACCAACGGCCATACTGACTACAATCAACAGCAAGGCTGATTTCATGACTGATTTAATAATATCGAGGCGAGAAAGTCCTGCTGCTTGCATAACAATCAGTTCGCTACTACTTGCCATCATACCCATGCCAATTAGGCCGCCGATTAACGCTGACATGGGGAAAAATAACGAAACATCTTGCGGAATAGCATAAAGCACATAAAGCGCAGCATGAGCTAAATCGTAATTACCTTTGCCGACTGACTTCATTTGTTCAACAAATTTAATGATACCGCTCAAACTGACAAATACTGCCAAGGTGAGAAAAGTCGTCGAGGCAATAATGCGACCTATGTACATATCTAGAATACGCATTATGCAGCACCCTTATTTATCGCTATTTTTGCTTTAAACTTCCGGCCACTCGTTCTTCCTTTCACCAACAAACTAAATCCCAACACCAGCACAACAAAGTGCACGGGCCACAAACCAATATATTGCGGAACAGAGCCTTTTTCTATGCCGGAACGAACCGCTGTCAGTAACAAGAAGTAACTTAAAAACAGTAATAGCGCCGGTAACATTTTACCAAATTTACCTTGGCGCGGATTAACTACACTCAGCGGCACTGCCACCAAAGTCATAATAATACAGGCTAATGGGAAGGCGATTCGCCATTGGCTTTCGGCGCTCGTTTCGGGTGTTTGATCTTGATAAAGTTCTGAAGTTGGAATAGCACTGAGTTTACGTCGTTTGTGCGCCACTTTTTGATCTTGAATTTGAATATAATATTTATCAAAAGCAACTTGGCGAAATTCTTTATTTTTTATGTCATTTTGATAACGTGTACCTGCCGACAATATCAAGCGTTGTAAGCCAGTTTCCTCTTCAACCACTTGTCCTGTTGCGGCATAAACTAAGCTAGAATCTATAACACTTGCGTTTGGTGTTTTTTCGTCAGGTAATTGAGCAACAAATACTTTTTCAAATGTATTGTCAGCTCTATTTTTATCATGAATAAAGACCACCGCTTTTTTATTGCCCGTTGTTTGGAAGCGACCGGCAATAAGTGAGCTTAATCCTGAGTCGGCCGCTATTTGATCTTTGACTTGATATTCATACTCTGCAGCCATCGGCGACAAATAAAGCGTGAATATACCGGTAATAATGGCGGTAACAAAACCCAGTATTAAGGTCACACGCACTACATACCATTCGCTTACACCACAGGCATGCAAAACCGTCATTTCATTTTCAGCGTAAATGCGACCATACGCCAATAAAACCCCAAGAAAAAAGCTCAGTGGTAAAATCATGCCAGCAAGATCAGGTATTTTCAGGCCAATAAATGTCATCACCAAATGACCTGGTATGCCACCTTCCGAGGCATCATCAAGTACGCGAACGAATTTATTGCTGATAAATATTGTCATAATGACAAGAAATACCGCAAGTTGGGTTTTAGCAACTTCTTTGAGTAAATAACGAAATATAATCACAAAGTGATCCTATAAAAACTTAGTTTTTTCTGACATACAGCCATTTTTTGCGTAAACTTGTTATTTTTAGCATTAAGTTAATTGTAAGCTTAACAGGTAATGCTGTGCAATCCGGCTATAATTATAGCCTTTAGCCGAATACAATTAAAAGCAAGCTTAGCGATTATTTACTGTTTTTAGCAAGCTTATTAGTATTTTTTCTATAAAATATACGCATTTGAGTCAAATTAGGAGACATCATGGAGTTCAGTGTAAAGAGTGGCAGTCCGGAAAAGCAACGTAGCGCCTGTATTGTCGTCGGTGTTTTCGAACCACGTCGTTTGTCGGCAATCGCTGAGCAACTAGATGAAATTAGTGAAGGTTATATCAGTAACCTGTTACGTCGTGGCGATCTAGAAGGCAAGTCAGGGCAAATGTTGTTGTTGCATCATGTGCCAAATATTCTTAGCGAACGCGTATTGCTAGTCGGTTGTGGTAAAGAACGTGAATTAGACGAACGCCAATACCGCCAAATTATCAGTAAAACTATTAGCACCTTAAATGAAACCGGCTCAATGGAAGCCGTGTGCTTTTTGTCTGAATTACATGTTAAAGGCCGTGATACTTACTGGAAAGTTCGTCAAGCGATTGAAGCAACACAAGATTGCCTTTACAGTTTTAACAGTTTAAAAACCCGTAAAGAAGAGCCTCGTCGTCCTTTACGTAAAATTGTCTTTAATGTACCAACGCGCCGTGAATTACCGATTGGCGAACGCGCCATTAACCATGCTTTGGCGATTGCTGAAGGTATAACGACCTGTAAAAACGTCGCGAACATGCCGCCAAACATCTGTAATCCTGCCTATTTAGCTGAACAAGCGCAAATTTTGGGTACCGATTACGACAATGTTACTACGCAAATTGTTGGCGAAAAAGAGATGGAAGAACTCGGCATGGGCTCATATTTAGCCGTAGGCCGTGGTTCTGTGAATGAGTCACTGATGAGCATTATTAAATATAATGGTGCTGGCGATGATTCAAAACCACTAGTACTCGTCGGTAAAGGATTAACCTTTGACAGTGGTGGTATTTCATTAAAACCAGGCGCAGGCATGGATGAAATGAAATATGACATGGGTGGTGCCGCCGGTGTTTTAGGTGCTATGCATGCCCTTGCAGAACTGCAATTGCCAATCAATGTTATTGGCGTTTTAGCGGGCTGTGAAAACATGCCAAGCAGCAACGCATATCGTCCTGGTGACATATTAACCACTATGTCGGGACAAACTGTTGAAGTATTAAATACCGATGCTGAAGGCCGTTTGGTTTTGTGTGACGCACTAACCTATGTTGAACGCTTTGATCCAGAACTTGTTATTGATGTTGCCACCTTAACTGGTGCTTGTGTCGTCGCTTTGGGCGCGCATGCAACAGGCTTATTAAGTACTCATAATCCACTGGCGCATGAGTTATTAAATGCTTCTGAGCAAAGTGGCGATAGAGCATGGCGTATGCCTTTATGGGACGACTATCAAGACCAACTTGAAAGTCCATTTGCTGATTTTACCAATTTAGGTGGTAAAGAAGCAGGCACAATTACTGCCGCATGTTTCTTATCTCGCTTTACCAAGAAATATCATTGGGCGCATTTAGATATTGCTGGTACAGCATGGCGCAGCGGTAAAAACAAAGGCTCAACAGGCCGCCCAGTAAGCATGTTAACGCAGTTTTTATTAAATCGCGCTGGCGCTGAGCAAGGCGAATAATTCTCAGTGAATTTATACGCGGAATAACGTCATGTTAACCCAAGCAATGTTCTACAGTATAGAAGAGCAAAGTACAGTCACAGGTGTAACTGAAGCACAGTTGCACCTGCATTATGCCTGTCTGCAAGCGGCTCACTTTTACCGACAAAATCAGCGAGTATTTATTTATACTCAAGATCAACAAAGCGCGCATGATATCGACGAAATGTTATGGGCTTTTGATCCCGACAGCTTTGTACCACACAATTTAATTGGTGAAGGTCCAAAGCAAGGTGCTGCTGTCGAAATAAGCTGGCAAGCACCCAAAAATCGCCGTGCGGTTTTAATTAATTTAACTAGCGAAGTACCCAACTTCGCTAACCAATTTTCGCATCTGATAGATTTTGTACCTGCCGATGAAACCTTAAAAGAGCAAGCTCGAAACCGTTTTCGTACTTGTCGCCAATGGGGTTTCAATGTCGCTCACCAAGTGGCTAGTGCACCGCAAACTATCGATACAACCAGTTAAAAATCTTCTGACGGAAACTCTGATGGAAAAAACATTTACCCCCTCTGACATTGAACAATCCCTGTATAAAAGCTGGGAAGAACAAGGTTACTTTAGCCCGACAGGTGAAGGCGACAGCTACAGCATTGCTATTCCACCGCCCAACGTAACGGGTAGTTTGCATATGGGCCATGCTTTTCAGCAAACCATAATGGACACCTTAATTCGTTACCAACGTATGCAAGGTAAAAATACCTTATGGCAAACCGGTTGTGACCACGCTGGTATCGCAACGCAAATGGTCGTAGAACGTAAAATTGCCGCAGAAGAAGATAAAACCCGTCACGACTATGGCCGTGAAGGTTTCATTGATAAAATTTGGCAATGGAAAGAAGAATCGGGTGGCACAATCGGTAAGCAAATGCGCCGTTTAGGTAACTCGATAGATTGGTCACGTGAAAGGTTTACCATGGACGATGGTATGTCTGAAGCGGTCCAAGAAGTTTTTGTTCGTTTATTTGAAGACGACCTGATTTACCGTGGTAAACGCTTAGTGAATTGGGATCCAAAATTCCATACCGCTATTTCTGATTTAGAAGTAGAAAACAAAGATAAAAAAGGCCACATGTGGCACTTGCGTTATCCGTTAGCTGATGGTGCAAAAACGGCTGAAGGTCTAGATTATTTAGTGGTAGCAACCACGCGCCCTGAAACCATGTTAGGTGACACCGGTATTGCCGTTAATCCTGAAGATCCTCGATATAAAGATTTAATCGGCAAGCAAGTATTATTACCTTTAGTTAATCGCTTAATTCCCATTGTTGGTGATGATCATGCTGATATGGAAAAAGGCACAGGTTGTGTAAAAATCACCCCTGCTCATGACTTTAACGATAATGAAGTAGGTAAGCGTCACCAATTACCACAAATCAATATTTTTGATAAAGACGCTGCCGTATTAGCCGCCGCTGAAATCTATGATACCAAAGGTGAAGTCTGTAATGCCTACGACACCGCATTACCGGCTGAATTTGCTGGCATGGACCGATTTGTTGCCCGAAAAGCCATCGTGGCTAAGTTTGACGAATTAGGTTTATTAGTTGAAGTAAAAGAGCATGACTTAGTCGCGCCTTACGGCGATCGCTCTGGTGTAATTATCGAGCCATTATTGACTGACCAATGGTATGTACGTGTTGAAAAATTAGCAGGGCCTGCAGTTGATGCAGTAAAAGACGGCCAAATTGAGTTTGTACCTAAGCAATACGAAAACATGTATTTTGCTTGGATGAATAACATTCAAGATTGGTGTATTTCACGTCAACTTTGGTGGGGACACAGAATTCCAGCTTGGTATGACGAAAATGGTAAAGTTTATGTGGGTCGAACTGAAGCTGAAGTTCGCGCTAACAACACCATTGCCGATGATATGAAGTTAAAACAAGACGATGACGTGCTTGATACTTGGTTTTCATCAGCATTATGGACTTTCTCTACCCTAGGGTGGCCAAAAGAAACTGAAGATTTAAAAACTTTTCACCCGACTGATGTTTTGGTAACCGGTTTTGATATTATTTTCTTCTGGGTTGCTCGTATGATCATGATGACCATGCATTTCAACAAAGACGAGAATGGCAAATCACAAATACCATTTAAAAAAGTCTACATGACCGGCCTTATTCGCGATGAAAATGGCGATAAAATGAGTAAATCAAAAGGTAATGTTGTTGATCCATTAGATATGATTGATGGTATTTCTCTTGAAGACTTATTAGAAAAACGTACTGGTAATATGATGCAGCCTAAATTGGCCGCTAAAATTGAAAAACTGACCAAGAAAGAATATCCAAACGGTATTGAAGCACATGGTACTGATGCCTTACGTTTTACCTTAACGTCTGTAGCAACTACCGGTCGTGATATTAGCTGGGATATGAAACGTCTTGAAGGTTACCGTAACTTTACCAATAAATTATGGAATGCCAGCCGTTATGTCATGATGAATACTGAAGAGTTTGACTGTGGTCGAACGTCATCAAACCAACCAGCTGGAGAAATGACGTTTTCATTAGCTGATCGCTGGATTATGGGACAATTTCAACAAACAGTTAAAACAGTGCATGAAGCGTTTAACTCTTATCGCTTTGATCTTGCTTCACAGGCTTTATACGAATTTACCTGGAATCAATTCTGTGACTGGTATTTAGAGCTCACTAAACCTGTGCTATTTAAAGGTAATGAAGCGCAACAACGTGGAACCCGTCATACCTTAGTTACTGTTTTAGAAGCTTTATTGCGTTTAATGCACCCTATTATGCCGTTTATCACTGAAACAATTTGGCAGCGTGTAGTGCCTTTGACTAACTTTGAAAAAACTGGCGATAGCATTATGATTCAAAGCTTCCCACAGTTTGATGAAAGCCAATGCGACCAAACCGCTATTGACGATTTAGAGTGGGTTAAACAACTTATTGTTGCTATTCGTAACATTCGCGGCGAAATGGATATTGCCCCTAGTAAGCCGTTGCCTGTGCTTTTAAAAAACGTTAGCGCTGATGATCAACGTCGCTTAACGGAAAACGAGCAATTTATTAGTGCCTTAGCTAAACTCGACAGTATTACTGTACTCGCCAGCGATGATAATGGCCCTGCTTCAGCAACCGCTGTTGTTGGCAATTTATCACTATTAATACCCATGGCAGGATTAATAGATAAAGATGCTGAATTAGCGCGTTTAGATAAAGCCATTGATAAGTTATCAAAAGATGCAGACCGTGTTCGAGGCAAGCTGAATAACGAAAGTTTTGTTGGCAAAGCCCCTGAATCTGTTATCAATAAAGAAAAAGCTAAGTTAGCCGAAGCTGAGTCTACCATCGCTAAAATGGTTGACCAGAAAGCCCAAATAGCTGAAATTTAGCTGATTAGTTCGAAATAAATCATAAAAGCCAGCATCTTAGCTGGCTTTTTTTTAT
The DNA here is from genome assembly GCF_002076895.1 of Cognaticolwellia beringensis. Taxonomy (NCBI): domain Bacteria; kingdom Pseudomonadati; phylum Pseudomonadota; class Gammaproteobacteria; order Alteromonadales; family Colwelliaceae; genus Cognaticolwellia; species Cognaticolwellia beringensis. The sequence goes on along the minus strand of NZ_CP020465.1, from coordinate 180,387 downwards.
TTTAAAAAAGTCAGCTAATCTTAGTGTTTTTTAGAGATTCCTAAATTCTATTGTGTTAATATGTCTTCGCGTTGAGTTTTTGCGTTTCGGGATAAGGAGAGATCTTGTGGTCAATAGACCTATGATCAGCCTAGACGCTTTAATATGTGTTACTGGAAACCTTTCTTTGCCTTCTTTTAGGTAGAGAGCATTTACTCCGCATATGGCCATTTTGGCTAAACTTTAATTTTTGATCTGCGAGAAATGTTAGTATGTCTGATACAGTAACTGGTAAAGTAAAATTTTTTAACGAATCTAAAGGATTCGGTTTCATCGAGCAAGAAAACGGCGCTGACGTTTTTGTTCACTTTAGTGCAATCTCTGGTGACGGTTTCCGTACTTTGACTGATGGTCAAGCGGTAACTTTCAGCGTAAAACAAGGCCAAAAAGGTCCTGAAGCTGAAAACGTAGTTGCATCTTAATCTAAAGTGCAAAACTTTCTTTAGTTAATACTAAAGATAAATAAAAAAACGAAACTTATGTTTCGTTTTTTTGTTTCTGGCTCTTGGTAAAATATAAACTAGCTTAAAATCACCTAGGTTATTAAGTGATATGTGGCTCTATTAAATCAAGCATAACGTCAATGTGCGCATCTGCGTCATTTAGTGCGGCAATATAGTGATATTGTTCACCACCCGCAGTAATAAATATTTCTTTATTTTCGTGAACTAACTCTTCTAAAGTTTCTAAACAGTCAGCGCTAAAGGCTGGGCTAATAATAGCGACATGTTTATTTCCTGCTTCAGCAAGACTTGCTAATGTTTCATCCGTATAGGGTTTAAGCCATTCTGCTTTGCCAAAACGCGACTGAAAAGTCATCACATAATCATCTTTACTTAAACCAAGCTCTTCAACCACTAAACGCGTAGTTTTATGACTAAAACAATAATATGGATCGCCCTGCTCTAGAAAATATTTTGGCATACCATGGTAAGAAAAAACCAACTTATCGGGTTTGCCATGAGCGGCTATATGGTTATTAATACTTGCCGCTAATGCTTTAATATAAAGCGGCTTATCATGGTAACTACTTTGAAAATGAATACTTGGGATCCAACGCCAGGTTTTAATTTTATTGAACACAGCATCAAACGTAGCACCTGTAGTTGGCCCCGCATATTGCGGGTACAGAGGCAGAACAATAATATTATTAACGCCCTGTGCTTGAAAACTTTCTAACGCGTTGCCAATTGAAGGATTACCATAACGCATGGCAACATCGACGATGACGTTATCGCCATACTTATCGGTAAGGGCTTTTTCAACTTTAGCTTTTTGTTGTTGGCTAATCACTAATAGAGGCGAGCCCTGCTCTGTCCAAATACTTTCATATAACTTAGCCGATTTTTTTGGCCGCACTCTAAGGATAATGCCATGTAAAATAACTAACCAAATCAAGCGGGGAATTTCTACCACACGTGGATCAGATAAAAATTCACGCAGGTAACGTCTAAGCGCACCGGGCGTAGGACTATCGGGCGTTCCTAAATTAGTTAACAGCACACCAGTTTTCGCGGTGCAATCATGAATTTCTTTACTTTGCCCTGCATATCTTGACATAAATGTTCTCTATAAAATTTCGTTAACAGCGTTGATAAATTCTTTTGAATCAGGTTTTACGCGACTGTTAAAGTGTTTAACCGTTTTTCCATCCGCGCTAACCAAATATTTATAAAAATTCCACTTTGGTGCGGTAGTTTCATCGGCTAGTTGTTTAAAAATAGGATGAGCCTCACTGCCAAATACATGCACCGGTGATAACATCGTGAATGTTACACCATAATTTACAAAGCAAATGTCAGCGGTATCTTTTTCATTATCTTCTTCTTGGAAAAAGTCATTTGAAGGAAAACCAATAACGACTAAGCCTTTATCTTTATATGCTTTGTGTATGGTTTCAAGCGCTGTAAACTGGGGTGCAAAACCGCAATGGCTAGCGGTATTTACAATTAATATTGCCTTACCAGCTGTGAACTTACAAAGGTCTAGCTTTTCTTTTGCATGCAATTTCTTTTCACTGTGCTGCATAAAGGCTAAACACTGCGACGACGCTTCTACATTGTTAGATTCAGTAATAACTGAGCCTGCTTGTGCTTTAAAAGTAAATGGCGTTAAAGCAATAAGAGTAATCAACAATAGATTTTTCATGAGTTTCCTTTTTAGCGCTACTTCTAACGACATATTATCGTAATTAACTAAGCAAAGGAATTATCCATGCCTATGATAATATGCTATTAATTCAATTATATTGTCATACGAATTTATTTCATAAATTGATCACTTAACGGTAATTTAGAATGCTCATAACAACGGAATATCTGTTACTAGCCTTTTTTGAACGATATAGTATCATACCCTTTGTGTGCAGCGATCAGGTTACACTCGGTCGTTGTTATTACTCAATAACGACTTTTACCAATACCTTCGTGTAATAACGAGTTAAGTGAAGAAGTTTGTCAAACCTAAACATTGAAAATAAAATTACGCTATCGAACACGAAAAACTTGTTAAGTGCGAACAACTTAACATGTATACGTGAAGACCGTGTGTTATTTGAAGCGCTTAACTTAAGTATCTGTGCGGGCGACATTCTACAAATTGAAGGGCCCAATGGCGCAGGAAAAACTAGCTTATTGCGTATTCTTGCCGGTCTTTCTCAGCCTTATGACGGCTGTGTTTCTTTTCAAAATAAAAACATTGCTCAATACCGCGAAATATTTCATCAAGATTTACTGTATTTAGGGCATCTGCCCGGTGTTAAAGACGAGATGACCGCTCAAGAAAATCTTGAGTTTAACCTCACTTTGCATGGCTTAGATCGCAAAACAGCCGAAGTGACATTAGCAGAAGTTAATTTATTAGGTTTTGAGGATGCGCTCGCTTCTCACTTAAGTGCAGGACAGCATCGTCGTATTGCTTTGGCGCGATTGTGGCAAAGCCAAGCTAAAATTTGGATTTTGGATGAACCCTTCACCGCTATCGATAAATTAGGCGTAGAAAAATTAGAGCGACTCTTTATGCAACATGCCGATAATGGCGGCTGTGTCATATTAACTACCCATCAAGATCTCTCATTACCCGCAGAGCGAGTAAAGAAAGTCACTTTAGCTTATCGGTTTTATTAGGGTAATTATTCATGACACAACTTTCATACCGAGCGGCCTTTGCTTTAATTGTTAAAAGAGACCTAATGATCGCTTTTCGTCATCGCGACGATATTATCAATCCATTACTTTTCTTTATTATTGTAGTCACTTTATTTCCGTTGGGCGTTGGCCCAGAAAGCACTATGCTATCACGCATCGCACCAGGCATTATTTGGGTTGCTGCATTATTATCAACATTGCTGTCACTGGATAGATTATTTAAATCTGATCATGCTGATGGTTCGCTCGAACAAATGTTATTAAGCCCTCATCCGATATTTATTTTAGTACTGGGGAAAATTTTTGCTCACTGGTTACTGACCGGCTTACCGTTAATACTCATCGCACCATTGCTAGCGGTATTGCTACATTTGCATGAAAGTAGCTACAGCGCACTTATGCTGACTTTATTGCTAGGTACGCCAGTATTGAGTTTATTAGGCGCAATAGGTGTCGCCTTAACTGTCGGTATTAAAAAAGGCGGAGTGCTTTTAAGCTTACTCGTGTTGCCGCTTTACATTCCTGTGCTCATTTTTGCCACCAGTGCCATTGACAGTGCAGCAATGAACTTACCTTATAACGGACAACTTGCTATAATCGCGGCAATATTTTTTGCCTCGTTAACCTTGGCCCCCTTTGCTGTTAGCGCAGCGCTGAAAGTGAGTACAAATTAATATGATGTGGAAGTGGTTACACCCTTATGCAAATCCTGAGATTAGCTATCATTTTGCCGGTAAAATTCTCCCTTGGTGCGCACGCTTAGCCTTTACTTTTTTAACCATAGGTATTACTTGGGCATTGCTATTTGCTCCAGCAGATTACCAACAAGGTGATACCTTTAGAATTTTCTACATTCATGTGCCTGCGGCCATGTTGTCGATGGGGATCTATTTAGGCATGGCCATCGCTGCATTATCCGGTTTAGTATGGCAACTAAAACTGGCAGACGCTTCAGCGGCAGCTATGGCACCTATCGGCGCGACCTTTACTTTTATCGCACTGGTTACTGGCGCGGCCTGGGGTAAACCTATGTGGGGCACTTGGTGGATTTGGGATGCTAGGCTTACCTCTGAACTGATATTACTATTTTTATACTTAGGCGTTATGGCTTTACATAATGCCTTTGAGGATAAAACTTTAGCTGGAAAAGCCGCTGGTATTCTCGCCTTAGTTGGTGTTATTAACTTACCTATTATTAAGTATTCCGTTGAGTGGTGGAATACACTACATCAAGGTGCAACAGTAAGTAAATTAGGTCAGCCATCAATGACTGCCGATATGTTTTGGCCCTTTTTAGTTTGCTTTATTGGCTTTGCTTTTTTAGTAACCACACTAATATGCCTTCGTTTTCGCACAGAAATATTAAATCGTAACAGCATGCGACCTTGGGTACGTGAATTAGTAACTAACGAGGAGAAAGCGCATGCAGTTTGATAGTATCAGTGCATTTTTAGACATGGGTGGTTATGGCTTTTATGTCTGGCTATCTTATGGTGCTAGTATTATAGCCTTAGCATTATTAGTTTTTTCTAGCCTCAGTAGCCATAAAAAAATTAAGCAACAAATCGCCCAACGCATAAAGCGTGAAGCAAAATTACGTCAAGCGGCCGAGCTGCAAAAAGCACAAACTGGTGCTGATATCAGTCATATTATTTAAGAGGTAACATCATGAATCCCCGTCGTAAGAAACGATTAACCATAGTAACGTCATTGATCATCGGTTTAGGTGTTGTGGCTGGTCTAGTGTTATATGCACTAAGTCAAAATATAGATTTATTTTATAAGCCTTCAGAAATATACAAAGGTAAAGAAGACAGCGGCCTTAAAGCGATTAATGGCCAACGATTACGTATTGGTGGTTTAGTCGTGCCAGGTAGTGTTCACCGGGACCGTGAAAGTTTACACGTAAGCTTTAAGCTAGCAGACATGAGAATGCCGATTAGCTTCTCAGAGTCAGATCCTACAGTAACAGTAACCTACGACGGCATATTGCCTGACTTATTTCGTGAAGGGCAAGGTATTGTCGCTAACGGCGTTTTAGTGAACGGTAATATGATTGAAGCAAGTGAAGTATTAGCCAAACACGATGAAAACTACATGCCGAAAGAGCTCGCTGATGATATGGGTGTGAAGCCGATTAAATCAAGCTATTAGTAAAGTGCAGTTAATGTTAAATAGTTAACTATTGCCTACTGACAAGTATCAATTTCTGTATAAACAAAAAAGCGAACTAAAATATTAGTTCGCTTTTTCATTTTTGTTAACCCGTGCTAAATAATCCCAATTGGGTTAATTAAGTGTTCTACTTTATACGCTTAAAAAGCAGCTAAGTGTCAGATAGTTATTTTATAACAAGTGACTCAGTACAGTACGTTTCTAAATGCCTAATAAACGGTATTCATACTGCGATAATGATGAAATACCGCAGTAGTTAGTTGCCTTAACCCACTATCGACATTAATCGATTTTTTATAATACTTTCAGCATCACTAACAATACGAGTCACCAATTCATCGATAGTCGGCACGTCATAAACTAAGCCAGAAGACATTCCTGCCCACCAAATACCATGCTCCATATCGCCACTTTCGAGTAATTCACCGCCACGCTGTCCAGACACTAATGGCGCGACATCATCAAATTCGCTCCCCTCTCGACTTTCAATGGCGGCAACTTCCATAGAAATGCTATTTTTAAAAACCCGAGCGGTATTTTTAAATTTTCTAAAAATTAGCTGAGTATCAAGTTCGGTTGCACCAACCAGCTTATCCTTAAGGTTTTGATGAACGCGGGCTTCTTGCGTACAGAGAAAACGTGTTCCCATGCTAACGGCATCAGCGCCCAATGCTAGTGCTGCTGCTAAACCTCGACCATCACTAAAACCTCCACAGGCTATAACCGGAATATCTAATTCATCGACCGCTCGAGGTACTAAGATCAACGAAGGAATATCATCTTCGCCTGGGTGTCCGGCGGCTTCAAAGCCATCAATGGTGACCGCTGCACAGCCTACTGCTTGAGCTTTTTTTGCATGACGAATCGAGGTGCATTTATGAATAACCTTGATACCGGCCGCATTGAACATCGGCATAAACGGTGCTGGACTTCGCCCTGCCGTTTCAACAACTTTGATACCCGCATCTATAATAACTTGCGCATACTCTTCGTAAGGCGGCGGTGTCAGTGTTGGTAAAATAGTCAAATTGACGCCAAAAGGTTTGTCCGTCATTGAGCGAGTGCGCTCAATTTCTTTTGCCAGCAAAGCCGGTGTAGGCTGCGTTAAAGCACTTAAAAATCCTAATGCGCCAGCATTAGCAACAGCGGCTACGAGTTCTGCAGTTGACACACGCTGCATGCCACCTTGAATAACTGGATGCTCTATATTTAACATTTCAGTAATTGACGTTTTCATCTTTTTCTACTCCAAAAATCAGTTTGTTTTGCCTGTTAGTAACGATACTAATCGGACTAAATAATTTAACTCGTCAAAGTCAGCCAAGCTTTAATCAGCGCTAACTCATTAGCACTGATGATTTCGCACTGATTAAATTAACTTTCGACGGTGCGTAACAATTCTCGTGAGATAATATGGCGCTGAATCTCAGAAGTACCTTCCCAAATTCTTTCTATGCGGGCATTACGCCATATACGCTCTACTGGCGATTCATCCATTAAACCCATACCACCAAAAATTTGTACCGCTTCATCCGCAACCTTGCCTAGCGTTTCGCTGGCAAATAATTTCGCCATACCCGCATCACCATCTGTCATGGTATCGAGATCCATTTTCTGTGCAGTATATAAAGTTAAAAGGTCCGCCGCGCGAATATTGGTTGCCATGTCTGCTAGCTTGAAAGACACCCCTTGTTTTTTACCAATGGCTTCGCCAAACTGTTTACGCTCAGCCGCCCAAGTAACGGATAAGTCCATGGCGCGTTGAGCTTGTCCGACACAATTTGCTGCTACCATCACGCGTCCGGCATTTAGCCAGTCACTAGCAACATCCCAGCCTTTACCCTCTTCACCCAATATTTTGGCCGCAGGCACACGACAGTCATCAAAAAACATTTCATATTGTTCGTAACCTAAGTTACTCACACAGGTCGGTCCTTTTCGTATCACTAAACCGGGAGTATTAGTATCAACCAAGAATGAGGTGACTTGATTACGTGCCCGGCCTTTTACTTCAATAACATCAGTAACAGCAAAAACAATGGCAAAATCGGCATCACCAGCATGACTGATAAAGTGCTTAGATCCGTTTAAGATAAAGTCGTCACCGTCTCTAACCGCACGAGTTCTAATACTTGCCGCGTCTGAGCCAGCATCAGGTTCCGTCAGGGCAAAACAATCAACTTTTTCACCACGTACACAAGGCAATAGGTATTCTTCGATTTGTTTGCCTTTACAAGCCATCAGTATTTTACTGGGTCTTGCTACATAAACATGTAACGCCCAACCCACTTTAGATAATTCACGTTCAATTATCGCTTGGGAAAGGTAGTCAAGTCCTGGCCCACCAACACTTTCAGGCATATTAAACGCATAGAAACCCGCCGCTATGGCTTTATCTCTGATCTTTGCCGCAAGTTCTTTAGGTACTTCACGAAGTCGTTCAACTTCGGCTTCATGCGGCAATAATTCTTTTTCAACGAAGCTATTTACCGCTTCGATTAGCATGTTGTGTTCTTCTGTTAGTTGAAAGTCCATAACAATACGGCCCTTAAATATAAATTTTATTTGATAAAGTAACGAGCAAATTGATTGCTGCCAATTCAGTTAACAGCCACGCCATTTCGGCTCACGACGCTCTTGATGAGCTTTTGCCCCTTCAGTAGCATCTTCACTTTTAAGCATTTTTTGAAACTCTGGCCATTTTCCTGAGCGCAGCTCCTGGTAACTTTGGGCAAATGACAGCGTTTCTGTTTCTCTAACCACTTCTTTAATCGCGGCAACAGAAAGCGGAGCTGATTTCATAATTTTTTCTGCAAGTTCGTAAGCATGTGCTAACAACTGTGCTTGTGGTACCACCGAATTTACTAAGCCAAGGTCCGCCGCTTCGTTCGCGCTTAACCGTTTACCGGTTAACAATAACTCCATCGCCTTAACCCGAGGCATTATTTTAGGTAGTACGAACGAGGCGATGTCTGGCACAACGCCCACTTGTGATTCAGGCAGCCAAAATTGGGCATTGTCAGCCGCAACGACAAAATCTGCATTAAGTAACATTTCAAAGCCGGCGCCTAATGCATAGCCATTAACCGCACATATAACAGGTTTGAGTAACGTGTCCATTTCAGGAAATCCGCCAAAGCCACCTTCACCGAAATCACCGGTATATTCTTCACCTTCGGCAATGGCATTTAAGTCCCAACCACCGCAAAAAAACTTTTCGCCCGCGCCAGTTAAAATAGCTACCCGAAGTTCAGGATCATCGCGAAACTGCGCAAATACCTTGCCCATTTCTCGGCTTAACTTGGCATCAATCGCATTACCTTTTGGCTTATCTAACACTATTTCAAGTATTTGGCCTTTGGTGCTTACATGTAAATATTCTGACATTTCGCTTCTCCTGTAAAAAATTTATGCATTAGCGTTACCTCGCTAACAATTATCTTATGCTCTGATACTTAATAACGCATCGGCGGCAACGGCCCCTTTACCACTAGCGCGAAGCATTAATGGGTTAATATCTAATTCTTCGATTTTATCGCGATTTTCTTCCGCAAAATGAGCTATCGCTAAAATGGCATCAACTGCCGCATCAAGGTCGGCGATTTCACGTCCACGAAAACCGTTGAACAAAACCGCACTACGTAAACTCTGCAAGGCACTCAGCACTTCTTGGCGGCTAACGGGTAATAGTAACGAGCGACTATCACGCATTAATTCAACTAAAATACCGCCAGCGCCAATTACAAGATAAAGGCCAAATTGCTCATCTCGCACCACACCGACGATAATTTCAGCAACCACTTCATCAATCATCTCTTCAATTAGAAAACGTTCTGCTAAATGTGCCATAGCTTTTACAGCTTGGCTGACCTCATCGGCCGAATTCAGATTTAACTTTACGGCGCCAACATCAGTTTTGTGCGCTACACCTAAGGCTTTAACAACTAGTGGATAGTTAAGTTTGCCTGCTGAGTGACGGGCTTGCTCAGGGCAAGTGACAATTTCACTTTTAGGCACCACCACGCCAAATTCAGCTAGGCGTTGCTTTGCTTGCGCTTCGTCTAACAGTGTTAGCGGTGCATTTGCAGCGCTTATTTTACTACTCAATATCTCGACCGGTAATGGCGACTGCCACGCGATACCAATATCCGCGGCGGCTTGCAACCCTTCTATCCCCGCTTTAAGTCCAGCTAAAGGCACTATTGAGTTAGCCATTAAGTGTTTCGCGGTACTTTCTGGCATACATTCTGGCATTGTTGCAAGCACCGCGACTTTGGCTTTCGTTTGCGCTACCGCATTAATGATAGCTTGCTGCGCTGGCTGCCAGTTTTCATCCGTACAACGATCCGGACGTGGATAATCAAAAACACAGAGCGATATATCAAACTCTTGCTCGATAAAGGCAGTAAAAGTAGAGGCCAATCTTGTCGTGTCTAACCAATCAAACAGTTGATAATCTAATGGATTTGAAACCGAGACTAAGTCATGCACCGTATTTCTAATACTATTTTGATGATTATCTGACAATACAGACAATTCAAGTCGTCCTGCTTCAACAGCATCAGCCACTAGCGCACCATCGCCGCCAGACGGGCTCATTGAACCGAGTTGATAGCCATTTAATGGACCATGAACATGCAGGACTTTTAGTGCTTCAATTAATCCCTCCATCGAATAGACCCGGCCTACACCATTGCGTGTAAATAAGGTGGAAATCAACTCATCTGAACCAGCTAAAGAAGCCGTATGTGACATCGTTATTTTTTGCGCTGCTGCCGAGCGACCTGACTTAATAGCCACTACAGGTTTACCGAGTTCGCGAGCAAAACGCACCGCACTTTCAAAAGCACTTGGGTCGCTAATCCCCTCAATGTAAAGACCTATCGCGGTAACACTGGTTTGTTTAGCAAATTCTCTAATGGCATCATGAAGATCAAATTTTACCTTATTACCTAAGGAAACCATGTAACTGATAGGAAGTCCGCGCTGCTGCATGGTTAAATTAACTGCCACATTAGAAGACTGCGTAATTATAGCGACACCAGATTCAACTTTTTCACCACCATGTTGGTCCGGCCAAATAATGGCTTGGTCAACATAATTAATTAAACCGTAACAGTTTGGTCCTAATAGCGGCATATTTCCCGATACTTTCAACAGCTCTTTCTCTAATGCTTGCCCTTCTTCTCCTGATTCGGAAAAGCCAGTCGCATAACAAATAGCGCCACCCGCGCCAAGTTCCGCTAGCTCAGCAACAATCGATAATGTTAAATGTCTATTTACCGCGACATAAGCCGCATCAGGTGCTGCTGGTAAATCTTTAACTGAAGGGTAAACTTTGAGACCAGCAATCTGCTGCTTTTTTGGGTGTACAGGCCAAAGTTCTCCTTGATAGCCAGAGTTGATACATTGACGAATAACCTCTTCAGCTTCTCTTCCACCGATGATGGCGATATTGCGTGGTTGCAGAAAACGAGCAAATGACATAACTTTCATCCTGATTCAACTGAGCATGGAATATAAATTGAGCAACTAGGCAGGTTGTTATCGAAATATTAAAAGGCTTTTAGCACAAAACTTAAACTTTATTTGTTAAGGACTAAAAAACATTTACCTAGTGACAAAACCATACTAATCAAACAATCTCGCTAACAAGTTGCTTTATTTGCCAAAATAGATACACTTTTCGACATAGCGATGAGTAAATGTTCAACCCTTTTTCATTAGTACGACATATTTTTCAGGAAAAGCTAAATGCCATTTGCTGCTTACTATGGACACAGACTTTTTATATTTCCAATACCCCCTAATAACGAGATAAAATGACAATGAAACACTACTGTTACTTATTGCTGCCAGAATTTAGTAATTTATGCTTATTTAATTCTATTGAACCTCTAAGAGCGGCTAACAGTTTTATTGATGGCCCTGGTTACCAATGGTCTTTAGTATCGATGGATGGTAATGCCGTAACTAGCTCCAGTGGTTTTGAAATGCGCGTAAACTTTGGTATTAATCAATTGCTAGAGTCAGAAAAGCCAGATGTGTTGATTGTGTTAGCAAGCTATAACTATCAAAGGCACAGTACAGATGCGGTAATCGAAAAATTACGCCAATTGAAAAACCATATAAAAGTCATTGGCGGGCTAGATTCAGGCAGTTATCCTCTGGCAAAAGCTAAATTACTTAATGGATATCGTGCGACGATTCATTGGGCTGAAATTGAGACCTTTAGCGAGCAGTTTCGTCAGGTCGATGTTTGCAATAATCGCTATGTTATTGACCGAAATCGTATAAGTTCGGGTGGGGCGACTACTGCACTTGATCTAATGCTGTCGATTATAAGTCATGATTTTGGTAAAGAAATAGCCATTGCAGTATCTGACTTACTCATTTTTGATACCGAGCGTTCGGGCAGTACCCCACAACGTGAGCACGTGCCGGCGATGATAGAAAATCAGACACCACGGCTGGCTCGCGCAATAAAACTTATGGAACGCAACATAGAAACACCATTAACTGTTGCTGAAATAGCCGGACAAACGTTCGTGTCTCAACGCCAATTAGAGCGAGACTTTAAGAAGGTTTTAGGTAATAGCATCGCCGGTTACTACTCAAGATTACGGATCATGTTCGCACAGCGACTGTTAACAGAAACCAGTTTAAATACCACCGCAATCGCTATCCGCTCAGGTTACAGTTCACGGGCTTCTTTTAACCGCTCTTATAAAAGAATATTAGGTAAAACGCCGACGGATGATAGAAGAAACTAAGTAAGAACGACTCTCTATGCCAGGCGTTTTAAACAATTATTGACGAGGGCATCTACCCAGCATTGACAAATTTTTGCCGCCTCATCAGGTGAAAAGTTACTTGGGTTTAGCGACCATTCTAGCCATAATCCATCCATTAACGCCGACAGACCAGTTGCAGCAAGTCGAATGTTAATACCTTCAATAGCGAGTTCTTTTACCGTTTCGGCCATCAGATTTTCTAGTGTCATTATGACTTTGTTATTCACTTCATTGCGTAGTACAGCTATTGCCGGTTTTTGTTTGCTCAAGCCCCAAAACACCAACCAAATCATTAAATAGTCTTTATCTAATACTGGCCGGCGAAAACTCACATCGATAAATAAGCGTAATTTATTCAGTGCAGAGGGATCGCTTGCATGGGCTAACGATTGATTAATGCGTGTGTAGATATCTTTGGTTAAATAACGATAAGCCTCGGTAAGCAACTCTTCTTTACCAGAAAAATGGTGCGTTAAAAGCCCCGCAGAGACTCCCGCTTCCTGGCAAACTTTACGTACAGACAGCCCGGCATGGCCTTCTTTGATTATACAGCGCAATGTGGCATCAATAAGTGCTAATCGCCTTTCATCTGGGCTTAATCGTGTGCCTGTTTTTGCTGGACTAGCAAATAAACCTTTCATGGTATTTCCCTAAAACACGTTGTTATTTATGTCGATTTAAACTTAACCGACTAATATATATAGTAATAAATTAAATAAAAAAATAAAGTGACAGCACGCTATTGTACACTCGTATAGTAACATGCTAGCTTAATAGCACAAAACAGTTACTAACAAAAAATGACGACAGGTTTAAATAGCGGCCGTTAATTTATAAGAAATGGGCTAGCAAAAATTTTTAAACCACTATTGAACGACCGTACAGCAAGCTTCTTCCCAGCTAATTATTGTACGGTCGTATAACAACATACTAAATTGCGTTAAAGAGGTTTACACCATGACAACAAAGATAATAAATGAACTTACCTGTGGACAAGCGTTGGTCAAACTACTAGAAGCCTATGGTGTTGATACCGTTTTTGGTATCCCGGGTGTTCATACGTTGGATCTCTATGACGGTTTAAGTGGCAGTACCATACAACATGTATTAGCCCGACATGAACAAGGCGCTGGCTTTATGGCCGACGGCTATGCTCGTGTCACAGGCAAGCCCGGCGTTTGTTTTACCATCACAGGTCCTGGTGTAACCAATATTGCCACCCCTATGGGGCAAGCGTTTGCTGACTCCATTCCTATGCTAGTGATCAGTAGCGTGAACAAAGTTAACTCTATGGGTCGCGGACGTGGTGAATTACACGAAACTAAAGATCAGCGCGCTATTACCACGCCTATTACCGCTTTTAGTGCCACCGCATATAGCCCAAGCGAAGTGCCTGCTCTTATTGCCAGAGCTTTTAGTATTTTCAATAGTGAACGTCCTAGACCGGTATTTATAGAATTGCCGCTTGATGTGATTAACGCGCCAATTAATAACGATTGGTTAAGTAAGCCAGTGCAGTTAGCTCCCCGACCTGCACCACAAAATCGCACAGTGATACAAGCAACCGACATGCTCAGTCAAGCAAGAAAACCGATCATTATCGCCGGCGGTGGTGCAATAGCAGCAGGCGGTGAGCTGCAACAATTAGCAGAACAGCTTGGCGCAGCGGTATTTACCACGGTGGCAGCAAAAGGGTTACTACCAACGGATCATCCGCTCTACGCCGGTTCAATATTATGCGTTGAGCCAAGCTGGCAATTTTTAGCAGATGCCGATGTTATTTTAGCAGTAGGTACCGAGTTAGCCGAAACCGATATGTGGCGAGAGAAACTGCCACTTTCAGGCAAACTAATTCGTGTCGATATTGATCCAGAAAAAATGAATGACTTGTATTTGGCCGATCTGCCAATTATCGCCGATGCTGCTTGTACGCTAGACGCCTTTTACAAAGCGTTATCAAGCGCAGAGAAAGTAAACGCTCAGAGCACAACGGCCATGTTGAAGACATTGAAAAATCGAGTAAAAACCGACGTTGAACCGTTACAAAAAATACACCAACAAGTGCTGGATGTTGTCGCCCGTGTTTTACCTGATGATAGCTTTATCTCTGCCGATATGACGCAAATAGCCTACACAGGTAATTACTTATTTGAGGTTAATAAACCGCGTTCATGGCTACACCCCACAGGCTATGGCACCTTAGGTTATGCATTACCGGCCAGTATCGGTGCTAAGTTTGGCGCCCCTGAACGCCCAGGTTTAGTTTTGGCAGGCGATGGCGGTATTTTATATACCATTCAAGAATTAGCCACGGCCTGTGAAGAGCTTAAATCGCCGTTGGTTGTTTTATTATGGAACAACGATAGCTTAGGACAAATACGAGACGATATGGTGGCGCAAGGCATAGAGCCCATTGGCGTTAACCCTAAAACTCCGGACTTTATTAAAATTGCTCAAGGCTTTGGCTGCAATACCGCCAAACCAGATTCATTGCAGGCACTAGAACAAAATTTACGCGACGCCTTTACCTTCAAAGGCGTGACCTTAATCCAAATGAACGAAAACTATCTACGTTCAACTACGCACTTATCAGGAGCATCAGCATGAAATATTCTGCCTTAACTACCCGCATAGGCGGTGACTCTGCTGATGCTTGGCAAATTCTATATCGTGCAATGGATCGACAAAAAGCCGGAGACGATGTCGTCATTCTTGCCGTTGGTGATCCTGACTTCGATACCCCTCAGCCAATAATAGATGCGGCAATCAACGGCTTACAAACCGGCGCAACGCATTACACCGATGTCGTTGGTGATGCCGAGTTAAGAACTATCATAGCCGACTGGCATAGTCAGTCCACAGGTCAAAAAGTCAGTAAAGCACAAGTTGTGGTGATGAATGGCGCCCAATGTGCATTATATGGTGCGGCACAATGTATTATGGAAGCGGGTGCAGAAGTGATTATTCCTGAGCCTATGTACACCACTTATGAAGCCTTATTCAATGCCACGGGTGCTAAGGTAATTAAAGTGCCGATGCGACCAGAAAATAACTTTCAAGTTTTGCCGGAAGATATTGCTGCTGCTGTTACCGATAAAACCACCGCTATTTTAATCAATAGCCCTAACAACCCAACCGGTGCGGTTTTTCCGCGCAGTACCATGGAAGCCGTAGCAGAGATATGTAAGCGACATGATTTATGGCTTATTTCAGATGAAGTGTATTCAACCGTTACCTTTGGCACCGAGCACTTTAGTCCTTGCGCACTGCCTGGTATGGCTGAGCGCACTATCACCATTAATAGTTTATCAAAATCTCATGCCATGACAGGCTGGCGTTTAGGTTGGGTAGTCTGCCCTGAAGAAATGGCCTTACATTTGGGTAACTTAACCCTGTGTATGCTATTTGGTAGTCCAGCATTTATCCAAGACGCCGCAAAAGTTGCCCTTACCACCAAGTTACCCGAGCTTGAGCAAATGCGACAAACTTATCAGCGCCGCCGTGATGTATTTTATCAACAGCTGAAAAATATTGAAGGTATTCATTGTCACTTGCCAGAAGCGGGCATGTTTTTAATGGTTGATATTAGAGCGACCGGTATGTCGAGCCAAGACATGGCGGAATTACTGCTCAATAAATTTGATGTTGCCACCTTACCTGGTGTTGCTTTTGGCCCATCAGGCGAAGGTCACATCAGAGTGAGTCTAGGTGTTTCAGAAGAAGATTTAGTGAAAGCGAGTCATCGAATTGCCGCCTGCATTGATTATATTCAAGCAAATAAGCATCAGCAAGATTTAGGCTAAGATTTAGGCTAAGGCTTTGTTCTACTAAATAATAAAGTCAGTATTAATGGAACAGCTGTCCATTAATACTGACCGGAGTAATAAATGATTAATTATCAACAACTGTTTATCAATGGTGACTGGCAAAGTTCAACCAGCGAGCAATATTCAACAGTCACCAATCCGGCCACAGAGCAAGCGATAGCCAGTGTTATCTCAGGTAATCGCGATGACGTAAATCGCGCAGTACAAGCAGCAAAAACAGCGTTTAAAAGTTGGTCGAGCACCTCCGGCGCTGAACGAGCACATTTTCTTACTGTATTAGCGAAAAAACTCACAGAACGAGAACATGAACTTGCAGCATTAATTTCTGACGAACTAGGCATGCCGCGCCATTTAGCTTTAGATATTCAAGTTAGAGGTCCTATTCAAGGCATCATATCTTATATTAACTATGCCCATTTAATGGATGATAGCGAGCAAGTGGGCAACTCCATTATAGTGAAAGAAGCCATTGGTGTTTGCGCCTTGATCTGTCCTTGGAATTATCCGTTACATCAACTCATTGGCAAGATTGCTCCCGCTATTGCTGCTGGCTGCACTATGATCGTCAAGCCCAGTGTCGAAGCACCATTAAGCGCTTTCTTTTTAGCTGAGATTTGTGCCGAAATAGGTTTACCAGCCGGCGTTTTAAATATTGTGACTGGACCTGGACGTGAAATCGGTGATGCACTTTGTACGCATCCCGATGTTGATATGGTGTCATTTACCGGCTCGAACCAAGTGGGCGTCAGTGTCATGAAAGCCGCAAGCGATTCAGTAAAACGAGTTTGCCAAGAGCTGGGTGGTAAATCTGCGCTTATCATTACCGAAGATGCTGATCTTGAGGCGGCTGTAAAGTACGGCGTCGAAGATATTATGTGTAATTCTGGCCAAACCTGCACTGCATTAAGTCGCATGTTAATACCGCGCAGTCATTACGAGCAAGCCATAACCATTGCGAAATCGGAAGCAGAGACAATTGTGATTGGTAGTCCGCTAGATTCACGCAGTGATATGGGACCTTTAGTGTCAGCACATCAGCAACAAAGCGTTTTAGACTACATTCAACAAGGAATTAATGAAGGAGCTCGCTTAGTGACTGGGGGATTAGGTAAACCCGCAGGATTAAGCACTGGCTACTATGTTAACGCCACTATTTTTGCCGATGTAGAAAATACAATGACCATAGCGCAAGAAGAAATTTTTGGCCCTGTGCTGTCAATCATTCCTTATGACGATATTGACCAAGCTATTGAGATTGCCAATGACAGTATTTTTGGTCTATCAGGCGCAGTTTGGGCCGCTAATAAAGCGCAGGCGATAACAATAGCGAAAAAAATCAAGTCAGGACAAGTCTTTATCAACGGTGCACAATTTAACTACCAAGCCCCTTTTGGTGGTTATAAGCAATCGGGTAACGGCAGAGAATGGGGCGAAGATGGCTTAAAAGAATTTATAGAAATAAAAGCCATGCAAGTTTAGCACTATCAGGCCAAAACTATTGCCATGTTCAAATAACAAGCACGATAAAAAAATTCATCAACTAAGCTTTTGGTTTTGAATGAACAAACCAAATTACAGGTGTTATAAATGTTAGAACATACGTCAAATCAGCAACAGCACGTGAATAAAAAAATGACTGACACCTGGGCGGTACTGCTCAGCATTGGTATTTTTCTCACCGTAAATAATATTATTTATAACGTACTCTTTATAATTTTAGGCTCCGCCGCGGATCTAAAAGGTTATAGTGAACCACAAATAGGCTTATTAGGTACCGTGTATTTAATCGGCCAAATGGTCGCTAACTTATCCAGTGTTTTATGGGTCAGAAAGCTGAATTGGAAGCTGATGATCGGCCTAGCAACCATTGTTTCGGTACTGTCTTTATATGCCGCTGCTTTTGTAGACTATAATGGCTTCTTAATTTTACTAACGATTACAGGTTTAGCCTGCGGTGTCGCGCAAGCTTGCGTTATGTGTTGTATCAGCGGTTTACAAGATCCCACGAAAGCTTATAGCCTAGGGTTAGGCTTACAAGTCGTAGTAGCCGGTGCGGTGATTTATTTTCTGCAACTGCACGTTACGCCCAACTATGGTTACGCTGGTTTGCTGTTTACCATTGCAGGGTTATTTGCCTTCTCGCTATTTTTCCTTTTCTCCATGCCGAGTACTGATGATAGAACTAGCAGCATAGTTCAACATGCAACCACCAGTAAAATGCCAAGCAAAGTTTCAGTGCCTTCGTTGATCGCCCTCGGTGGTATTGGTATTTACTTTATTGGCCAAACTGGTATTTGGGGCTTTTTAGAACGAATCGCGGTATCAAAAAACATGGATTATGAATTTATTGGTATTGTGCTAGGGGCGGTATTGGTGCTTTGCTCAATTGGCGCATTTTTGGCCATTAAAGTGGGTAGTCGTTACGGTATATTAAAGCCAATGATATTTGGCATTGGGCTATTTTTCATATCAGTAGTCCTTTGGATGATCAGTGATAACAAATGGGTTTACGCGTTATCTGCCCTTATTTATGCCAGCGCGTGGAATTTTTGCTTGCCTTATCAGTTATTAGCGGTCAATAAAACCGATAAAGACGGCAGCTATGCTGCCATGATACCTGCTTTTCAATCCATAGGTGGCGCTGTCGGTCCGGCAATGGCAGGCATTTTGATTTTTGATGGCAACTTTATCTATGTCTATCTATTGGCCATCTTCACCAGCATTGCCAGCTTAGTTATTTTTTGGATGGTAACGAAAAGGCACAGTGATGAAGATGCGACCAATGCGCTAAAGCTTAAAAACTCGACCCCGAAAAAAGAAGACGAATACCGAACGATACCCAGTTGAACATGTGCAGAATTTAGCGTGATGATATATATATCCACGCTAAATACCAAGTACAGACAGTTAAAATAACAGCACAAAAACTAATAACGCCTAACAGATTAATTAAATCATTCGTTAGGCGTTTTAATCACTATAACTTAATTTTAGCAGCTTTAAGCCTCTGAATTAATGGCATAAGCTCTTTTTCATAGTGGCGCCATTTGGCAACTGAGTGGTTGTAGATCGGTTGCCTAACTTGCGCAGCACTGGCGGTGGTTGACGCACTTTTATTATCATAAAAGCGTAAGCACTGCGCTTGCCAAGGCAAGTCACAAAACGCTAATAATCGCTTGGTTTCTGCTTCCGAATGATTAACCAGCTGTTCATATTCAATATCATAAATCACCCCTGGCATAAGCTCATGCCAATGCTGCATCAGTTTGTCATAGGCAATGTAATAATTGGCTATTTCTTCCAAGTTATAAGAAAACGCATAAGAATTTTTAAATAATTTTTTATAAATAGCGTAACAAGTATCAAGCGGATGACGGCGCAGATGAATAATCTTAGCATTCGGTAACGCCTGATGAATGAGACCAGCGTACAGAAAATTCAAGGGCATTTTATCAATCAACCGATCTTCTGCAGGCACAAGTTCAGCAATACTGGTTACATACGCTTTACCTAATTGATCAAAATCAACATTTTGGCTAAGCGCGACAAGGTCAGCCGACTTATCTTTTGTTTCGTGTTTTAAGCGTTGGCACAAGTCCACTAAAGTGGTGGCAAAATTATTCAACTCACCGGCAGAGGTTACTTCAGAGTGACTTTCTAGGATACGTTCAACCAGAGTAGTGCCTGTGCGTGGCAAGCCAATAATAAAGATAGGCGCTTGTTTAGACGAACCTTTAGCTGTGTTATTTCGCCAAGATTGATTAAAACTTTGCATAACACGTGCAATGGTTTGGGTTTCTTTTTCCGCATCATACTGCATGTGTTCTCTACGGATATCAGCACCGGCTTTTAAATATCGAAATGAGGCTTGATAGTTGCCGATATCTTCAAGCTCTTTGGCCAATGCATAGTTAATTTTGACACTATTTTTTGGCTCTTTGATGCCTTGTTCCAAAAGCTCTTGTAACTGTTTAATATGATTATTATCGGTTTTTTGCGTAATAATGTCAGAACGTAAGGCTATGGCTTCATAATCTTGAGGATTAAATTCAATGGCTTTATTTAATGCCGATTCTGCAGCCGGCATATTACCCAAAAAACGCTCAATGGTAGCGATATTATAAAACAACGAAGCACTTTTATGCCCTCGCTGAACGAGATCGAGATAGAGCTGCAATGCCTGTGGGTAGAGCTTTAAACTACTTAAACATGCCCCCAAAACACCACACCATTCTGAATTTTCAGGGGCTAAAGCATAAACCTTTAACGCTAAGTCCTTTGCTTCTTTAAATTTTTCGCAAGCATGTAAACATTTTATTTTTTTAAGCTTAGTCGGAATATCATCAGGATTTAACTGCAATATTTTATTAATTGAATCTAAAGCGTCTTTAGGCTGTTTATTCATTAATTGTATTTGCGAGAGTAATTGCCATGCTGGTATGTATTGTGGGAAAGTAAGCAGCAATTGCCGACATGCTTTTTCTGCATTGATATATTGTTTATTTTTTACTTGTTGAAGCACCTGCTCAAATGTTTGCTCTGCGATATTGTTATCTGCGTTTGCCATAGCGAAATTTCTCTACTTACTCTACTTACTCACATAGTAAGTGATGAACGATAAAATACCGTAACGTTTAAAACAAAAATGACCAGCGGCTATTCAAGATGATGTCTTGAATAGCCTACCAGCCAATATATATGTTAACGACTTATTTAACCTAGGTTATTTCACCTGAGAATTTAATAAGTATATTTAAGACCAAGACCTACCGTAAGCGGACGAGCAACATAGCTATAAATATCACGCTTAGTTGGATCAAGCGCGGCAAACTTTGAGCCTCGGGTATTGGTTGGCGCCCTTTCATTGGTAATATTATCAACAAATAAATTGACACTTAAGTTATCATTAAGCTTGATAAAAACCGAAGCGTTCAACATCGTGTAACTATCAACATGAGTAAAGTTATCTGTATCGGTTGAAAATGCCGTGGTTACTTCATCCGTAAACGAGCCATTCAGATGATAAGAAACCTCTAAGCTATCAATGTATTGAAAGTAGTTTATCGCTAATGTGACCATATTTTCAGGTACACCAGGTAATTTATCGCCATCAACACCATTAATACCATCGGTAGAAAAATCTTCGGTCAACTTTGCATCGGTATATGCGTAGCCAGCCGTGATATTTAAATCATCGGTAATACTGTAATGCCCTTCAAGCTCCAGTCCTTGAGAACTCGCTGTTTTACCATTTGTAAGGATAGTAAAACCACCATTAGGTGATGACGTTGTTAAAATAACATCGTCCCAATCAATGCGATAAGCGGCAACATTAAAGCGTAACTTTTTATCCAGTGCATAGCCTTTCGCACCTATTTCAAGGCTGAGCGCGGTATCGTTGGTATAGTTAACTAAATTTTCGGGTTCCGCCCACGGACCGGAGGTCGGAATACCATTACTACCACCATTTCTGAACCCTTCCGCTAAGGTCACATAAGCCATCACATCATCGGAAATATCATATGAGGTATTAAACTTAAAGATATGATCGCTAATATCTGATGAATTATCGCCACCGTAAACACCGCGAGGGTCGACACCGTCATCAGAATTCCAAGCGCCAAATAACGGCGAACGGTTCTCAATACTATTGGCAAACGATGTTTTAAAGAAACGAGCACCACCCGTAACTTGCCATTTATCAGTTAGTTGATAAGAAAGCTCACCAAACAATGCTTTATCTGTTGCTTCAACTTCTTGATATGATGCATAAAACAAGTCATTTTTTTCGCCCAAATCGTTCAGTGTTCTCACTTGCTCAGCAAAATAACCATTATTATCGTCTTGCCAATCATAAAAGCCACGATGGAAATCTTCGTTGCTTACACCTAACTCTTGTTTACTATAAAAAGCCCCAGCAATCCAACTTAAATTATCGTCGCCATTTGAAGATAATCGGATTTCTTGACTAAAGGTTTTCACGTCTTTGTCATATTCACCAATAATGGACTCACGCGGAAAACCATTATAGTAATAATCGCCCCAATAGCCTTTATTATAATATTCTGCAGATAAATCACCGTTTAAATCAGATTCACTTTCAAAACTTGAGGTTGCCGAGGTTAAGGTAGCAAAACCTAAATCAGCTTCTATTTCTAAAGAGCTTAAGCTAAGTTCTCGCTCTGAAGTCTCTCGAATACGCTGTAAACTTATATAATCACCACCATCTGTATGTTGGTCATTAGCCACTTGTCGATCACCAAATTTATCTTGCTGTATTTGATGACTTGCCGTAACGCTAATGTCGTCATTAACCAGCCATCTCCAACTAAGCTTTAGGTGTTTAATGGTTTCATCATTACTGTCTTTTTTAGAAAACTCTTTGTTCGGGCTATTTGGATCATTAGGGTCGGCAGCAATAGGCTGATTATTATCATCATAAGCATAAAGCCTATTGGCATCAATAAAGCCTGCTCGTTCGATATAACCGCCAACCGCGCGAATCGCCATATTGTCATTTAAAGGGACATTAAGTACCAAATGAGTGTCACTGTTAATATTACCAGCACCGTCAGTTTTTGAACCACGGGTATGAAATTCAAATTCAGTCTCATCAACATTGGGCTTTTTACTAATATATCGGATCGTGCCACCTAATGAACCTGAACCATATAAGGTACCTTGTGGCCCACGGAGTACTTCAACACGTTCAATATCTTTCAAAATCACATTATAGAATAATGGTGTTTCATCGACATAGACTGACACAGTGGGAGCAGCAACGGTTGCAAGATCAGTAAACCCTGAACTACTGGTGTTTAAACCACGGATAATTAAACCACTATTAATGCCAGAATCACGTCCGCCAGTGTCAGTATAAGCTAACCCGGGTACAGACTGAGCCAGTTTTGAAAAATCGACTATACCTTTTTTTTCTAGAGCTTCCGCTGTTGTCGCTGAAACATTATAAGGAACATCCATAATGGACGTTGTTCTTTTGGTCGACGTGACAATGATATTTTCAATGTCAGCATCTGCAGATACCGCCAAAGCAGGTACGCCTAAACTGGCCAATATTATGCTTTTTGTAAGTAAGTTAAGATGCTGTTTTTTTGTAGTCACTTTCATATCCGCTTTCCCTCGATTAATATTATTATTCTTCGACAACAACAAATTAATACGCTTAATCTGTTGTTAGGTTCAACAAGTCATGCTTTTATAATGACTCAGTCAGATCAAGTAAATGTTGCTTTTTTGGTCACAAAGGGTACGTTTTTCGACATTTCATGGCGGATATCGAGACAAAAAAATGATTTTTAGATAATTGAAATATCATTCTATATGACTCGTAACATCCAGTGAACAAGCGTAATAAGAGGGTATTATTGACAACATAGCCATTTGCCATAATAGGTATTTTTTCATGAAGATCTGCAGGCATAAATACGCCTAACTAAGCTTTAAAGTAGCTGTCTGTTATACCAATTTGATTAATTAAGTGATCTACTTTTTCATGAGGGAAAATGGATCATGACAAGGCATAAAATTTATAAGTGCTAAGATAGTACTGTTGGATTGTTAAGGTTGATGAGTTATAGCAAGAAAAAAACGCAAAGTGTCACCACTTTGCGTTTTTATGAATCCGGATTAAAGCCGTTTTTAATTTTCTCTATGCGCTCTTGATGCCGGTGATGTGCTTTTAGTGCTGCAACTGAAAACGCACCAACAATGGCTACAATCGGAATCAATAGCGCTAATGTTTCAGGTCTTAATAAAGTATTTAACCATTCCATCGGATAACCTTTTTTATTTTTATTTGTATTTTTATCAATTATTCTTCGAAATATGTGCCCCAACCATCATAATCAACTTTGCATTGTTTTGCCAATTCGAACATTTTTTTTGTTTCATCAAAAATAATATCAAAATCTAAAGCTTGCTCAGTAATAATGTCGAAAGCAAAAACCTTTTCACCCGTTTCCAATTCAGCTTCTTCTGGCTCTTCAATTTCAAAGCCATTTTTAAACGCGGTAATCGCAGCTTTTTCTAAAGTATCAAAGTCGACACTAGAAAAATGATGTTCTATCGTATGATGAACTTCTTCATTAGTGCCATCTTCAACTAACATAGCGATTAACTCTTCAGTGTGCTCTTTCCATTCTTGCAATTCTTCATCGATCATTATTTGCTCTCACTTGTTTGCTTATTCTGTGAATTTTCATCAGTTACTTGTGGAAGTTCATGACCCGTTTCTTCGCTTAATTGTGTTATTTTAACTAACATATCACTGCGTGTTTTATTGGTTATGCTTCGAATTTTGTCTTTATCTTTGGTGGATAAAATGACTGGTGGTAAAAATTCAATAATCATTTTGCCATTATCCCAGCGATTCAAGTTGATCGTTTTATGGGTGTTGCTCGCACAAACAGGAATAATGGGTACTTCTGCTTTTGCGGCTGTGCGAAATGCCCCAGTTTTAAAAGGTAATAAACCTCGCCCATAACTACGTGTTCCTTCTGGAAACAACCACACTGACAATTTTTTTTCTCGAATTTTGTTGGCGGTCATATCAATTGTATTCATGGCTTTATTTTTATTTTTACGATCAATTAAAATATTACCGGTGAGCCAATACATTTGTCCAAAAAATGGTATCCACTTTAAACTTTTTTTACCGACACTCACGGTTCCTGGCTGAACAGCAGCAGGCACAGTAAAAATATCATAACTATTCTGATGGTTACAAATGTAGACAACTGGGCCTATATTTTTTATCGACTCGGGTATTCTAACTTCTACCTCTAAGCCCAAAATTTTTGAAACTTTGCCGAGATACTTAGCCGTATGATGGACATTGTCGCGATGAAATGGTCGGATCAAACATAATATAATAGAGCAAAGAGAGATAAAAACTAAAGCTAAAGTCATCAATATGACACGAATAACAGCTAACAAAAGGCATTCCTAGAAAATTTATAAGGCGTGATTATACCTTTAATTTTTAAAATAGCTAAACCTACAACTCACCTTTAGACGTTAATATGCAACAAGCTTGGTCAATAGCAAATAAATTAATGTCTTCACCACTGACGAGTCCCCATAAGTTAACGAGCAATCTGAATTTCACGATACTTATTATAAAGTAATTTCAGGTACTCATATTCGAATGCTGAACCCGAAGCGTAATATCGAAAAGGTAATCTGGCTCTAGCATCAATACTGTTAACGAGTGAAAGATAAAGTTCCTCTTCAGATTTCATGCCTAGCACATCCAAGGACTGTTGATCAGCTAATGCATCAAAGGCTAAACCTGTCGCGTCACGAAGTGAAGAGGGTCCCAACAAAGGTAACACTAGATAGGGTCCTGAACCTACCCCCCAATGACCAAGGGTTTGGCCAAAGTCCTCATCTTGCTCAACAAAACCTACAGGTGTTGCAACGTCGATTACTCCTGCTAGACCTACAGTAGAATTAACAAGAAAGCGGCCAAAGGTTTCACCGGCTACTGATAACTTAAACTGCAATAAGGAGTTTATAAAAGTCGATATTTCACCCAAATTATTAAAAAAATTACTCAAGCCTGTCTCAACAACATCAGGGGTTATTTTCTTATAGGCATCAACTATCGGTAATAAAACATAGACATCGGCTTTAGCATTAAAATAATACATACGACGATTAAACCCTTCCCAAGGATCGTCATAAGCAGTCATAATTCCCAACTCTTCATGATTATCTGGCAAGGCAATTTTTGGTGCTATAGCCTTCTCTTCTAATATTGGTGTTGAGGAGCATGCTACCAATAAGGTACAAAATAATAATGCTATAAAATTAGTTTGCTGATTTGAGAACACTGGCATTAAATACCCCTTCCTTGGAAAGTAGCATGTAAATGCTCAACAAAACTTAATCTATCTAGATTGCCACAATGTCCACCACGAGGAAAAATTTTTGCTCGTTCGGCGAAAATTTCCTGTAAATATTCCACCTCACCTGCCTGTAAAATAATATCGTCTTGATTGGTCACTAAGTATATTTTTTCTGAATTTTTTAAATAATCTTCAATGGCATGCAAGCTGTAACGTTGGATCAAATCCGCCTTAGTAATATTAGCATCTTCGCGCTGAGCTCTAGGAAGCATAGCGCGGTCAAAATAGTCACCAAACGTAATATCACTGGCTCGCTGCATTGAATGGGTCAAACTCTCAAATTTGTCTATGGTGTGGTCTTTATATGAAATTGCACCTGTATTAAAGCTAACATCGATGGCATATATCATATCTGATGACGACATTCTAAATGAAGCACCAATGAGCAGCTTAAATTCAGCTTCGGTTAACTCTGCATTTTTAAATAAATTGTATATTGATCCTTGATCAAACTTTGAAGATCTTTGCTCTGAGTAAATATTTGAAAAGCGTAAGAATATTTCATCAAACATCGCCACAGCGGCTTGTCGATTGTTACGCAGGTCAAAATATTCATCTAAAATACTGACAGAATTATATAAACTCACCGGCGGGTTAATTAGGAGTACCTTTTCAAAATTAAACGCTTGCTTCTCTTCATCCAGAAGTGCGATAAATGCTGAGTGCGCGCCCCCCAAACTATAACCAGTAAGTGAAAATGACGAAGCCTTTACATCGTCTTGTGTTTGAACTTGCGCCCAAACTAAATTCATGACCTTATATAAATCTTCTGCGTCATGAGCTAAATCGCCAGGCATGAATTGGGTGTTTGGAGAGTTTACAATAAAATTAGCAAACGTCGGCGATGACAGTGAAATGACATGATAACCCTGTTGAAAAAAACTTTTTTGCAGGCTGACCATTTTTGCACTCTCAAAACTCGCACCGGTACCCGCAATAATAAAAATGAGTGGTGCAATAGCCTCTTGTTTTATTAACGAGTATTTCATTTTTTTGTTAAACCAAAATATCTCAGAAATTTCGTTTAACGGTTTAATCGTTATACTTTTATTAATCACATTTAATGATTTGGGGAGATCGGCGACAGGCTCTTGGCAATAGCCTGTAACGGTTGCTTGATAGCGAGAATATTCGAAATCGCAAACCGGTATAGCAACCACGACCGGTTCCTCTTTACTGCTGCATGCTGCTAACAACATGACGAGTAAAACGCTCAAAATACGCACTAATTTTTGCTTTTGTTGGGTGAGTTTAAAAAATATAATTTTACGCATTAGTTGCTGCCAGCAGGTTTAAGGTTTTCAAAGAGCAATAGACGTATTCTATCTTTTGACTGCTAAAAAGTAACTAATTTAACGCTTAATTTTTCTCAAAGGACATTTAATTATCACGCTTTGAGTCTCCGGTTTAGCTTACATTCAAGGTCAATTTACGAGGAATAAGGAATTTAATTACAGCGACCATTTGCAAATCAATGTGGGATCAATGTGGGATCAATGTTCATTTTATATTATTGCACTTACGCTTTAAGCCATTATAAATACTAATAATAAACAATGAATCTATTTAGCACTCTCAGGCTATATTTGGATATTAAGCCAATAAAGAAGAGTAGTCATGTTAACGTGCTAGGGAAGTTTTCAGCCCTATAGCTATATCTAATCCAGACAATAAAACTACTGCTAAATGCAATTACGCTGCTGTTTCACTTAATGTGTAGCCTTTACCCCAAACAGTATCAATGCTGACTCGTGCCATTCCCTCTTTGACTAATTTTTCGCGTAACTTGGAAATCCGCACATCGACTGTACGTTCAGCACCATTGTATTTACGATTCAGTAAAGAAGTATAAATAACCTCACGCGTCATCACCTGCCCAGCATTTTGGATTAAAAAAGCCAGTAATAGAAATTCAAAAGAACTTAACCGAATGGTGTTTCCATCAATTTCACATTTATGCGCTTGTGGATATAAGGCTATATTTCCTGACTTAATCACATGCAAGGGACGTTCTTCTTTCATCGGCTTCCGGCGCAGCATCGCCTCAACTCGTACTTTCAGCACTCGAGGTGAAACAGGTTTGCTAATGAAGTCATCAGCACCAAAATGAAAAGCATTAATTTCATCTGCATCAGTTTTTCGGGCGGTTAATACGATGATAGGTTCATCATATATTTCTCGTAATTCATGACAAACTTGAAAGCCATCTAAATCAGGCAAGCCAATATCTAAAATCACTAAGTCTGGTTTATGTTCAATAATCGCATGCCTTGCTAAATCACCACGAAAAACCTGCTTAACGATAAAGTTAGATTTCTCCAAAAATGATTTAATTAAATTAGACACCATACGGTCATCTTCGATTAATAGTACTTTTCTGGTACTATTTTCAGCAATGACACCTGCACTTAAACCAAACATAATCTATTCCATAACTTAACGGGTAAGTCCGTCGGGCGGATTATAGATGTATTAAAACTACAAAGAAGTATGATTTTGTAGCTAACAAAGTAACATAATGTAATTGCCTTACATAAAGCCAATAATATGGGTTTAACCATTAAGTAAACTTATAATAGTTTTATAAAACCCCATGCCAAATATTAAAAAAGCCAATTCAAAATTAATGAATTGGCTTTTTGTTGAGCATTTAAGCGAATAGCTTAAAAAAGCTCCTCGTCTATATCAAACAACGCACTCTGACCAGATTTCGCTGAGGTGATTAATGACTGACAACGTGGTAACAATCTTGAAAAGTAGTAACGAGCTGTGCGCACTTTACTTTCGTGGAAACTTTTATCATCATTCGCAGCAAGCGATACTTCCGCCATTTTAGCCCATACAAACGCCATTGCGGTATAACCAAAGACATGTAAATAGTCATTCGCTGCGCAACCAAGCTCTTCTGGAGAGGTTTGCGCCGCTAATAATAAGTGTTCGGTTAAGTCAGCAAGTTCATCGGTGGCATTCGCCAGCGGTTGAATAAACTCTTGCATAGCTTCGTTTTTACTTTCTTGAATGTAAGCACGCACTTCTTCAAGAAACACCAGCACGAGTTTGCCTTTACTACCAGCAACTTTGCGCGCTAACAAATCCATGGCTTGAATACCGTTAGTACCTTCATAAATTTGTGAAATACGGGTATCTCGCACCAACTGCTCTTGTCCCCACTCTCTCACGTAACCATGACCGCCAAAAACTTGCTGTCCAGCAACCGTACTTTCAAAGCCAAGATCGGTGAAAAACGCTTTAGCAATCGGTGTCATCAAGGCAACAAGTTGGTCTGCTTTCGCTTGTTCTTCACCGGTACCGTATGTCGCAATATCTAATTGCATAGCAACATAAGTTGAAAGCGCACGTGAACCTTCATTCAATGCTTTCATGTTTAATAACATACGACGAACATCACCATGTACGAGTAATGAATCAGCTTGCGCATCAGGCGATTTAACACCAGACAATGAACGTCCTTGAATTCTGTCTTTGGCATATTCTAAAGCGTTTTGATAAGAGCGTTCTGCTGCACCTAAGCCTTGGATACCAACACCAATGCGTTCAAAATTCATCATAGTGAACATACAAGCCAAGCCTTTATTCAGCTCACCGACTAAATAACCTTTAGCACCATCAAAATTCATCACACAGGTCGCAGAAGCATGAATACCCATTTTATGTTCGATAGAGCCACAACTTACGTTATTTTGCTCACCAATAGTTTCATCATCATTAACATGAAACTTAGGCACTAAAAATAATGAAATTCCGCGCGGACCATCAGGGGCATCGGGTAATTTAGCTAATACTAAATGGACAATATTTTCTGTGAGGTCATGTTCACCAGCAGTGATAAATATTTTTGTACCCGAGACTAAATAACTGTCATCAGCTTGTGGAACCGCTTTCGTTCTGATCATACCTAAGTCTGTACCAGCATGAGCTTCAGTTAAACACATGCTTGCAGCCCAATCGCCAGCATACATGCGCGTTAAATAACGGGTCTTTAACGCTTCACTACCATGCTTCGCTAACGACAAGCCTGCGCCAGCGGTTAAGCCTGGATAAAGTGAGAATGAAATATCAGCCGAACATAACATTTCTTCATGAAATGCCGTTAACATTTTAGGCATACCCATGCCGCCAAAGTCAGGGTCTCCGCCCAATGACGTCCAGCCACCTTCAGCATAAGTTTTAAAGGCTTCTTTATAACCGGGTGCTGTGGTTACGTTACCGGCATCAAAGGTAACACCTGTTTCATCACCATTTCGTGATAATGGCGCTATTTCTTGTTCCGCTATTTTTGCACAACCTTGCAAAATAGCTTCAGCGGTATCTCGGTCTACCCGTTCAGCTAACGTTGGTAATGACTGCCATAATTTATCGGCATTAAATACGTCATATAACAAAAAATTCATATCTTTCAAAGGCACTTGATAATCAGCCATTACATTCTCCGAACAGGTAATTTAAACAATTAATTAAAACGCTTGTTTGAATATATATGAAACACAGTAAAAGTAAAGCTAAAGTGAGAAATTAGCTTGCCAGCAAAAATTAAAGTAAGCTTTATACCAAGTTGATTAATTAACTGCTCAGGATAAAGGTCAGTGGTGAGATTTATTGGAATTGTTGTATTTTTAATATTAGGTTTGCCAAGCTATGCCTGGGCGGAGCAGCTTGATTTTAGTAAAAAAATCACAGATGAATATGTTCAATTCAATTACCAATGGCTAGACCAAGCTCAACAAACACAATCATTGAGCTTTGCTATTAATAAAGTCATTATATTTGATCGTTTTAGAAACTTTAAAGGCTACAGCGCCCCGCATGCAAAAAAATACGTCGATCAAAAAATCAGACAAAAGCTCAGCCAGAACCCAATCGACAATGTACAAACAAAATTTATAGGGACTGGCGATAATTTACAAATTGAGCTAAAAAGTGATAACCAAAATACCCTTGACCAAGCCTATAAAACCATAACTAAGCTTAAACAAGGCTTCATGAGTGAACATTTAGCCCGTAATTTTTACACCCAATTTGTCTCTTATGATAATAATGTATCTATTAAGCCTGATCATGTTCGATTTGCACAAACTTCCGTTGCTGATTTTTCTGTACTAAAGGCGCTTATTTTAAACAAAGTTTCCAGTCAAAATGTTAGAGAGGTCGGCGATTATGTCCTCGGCTTTGTGCAAAGCATTCCTTATTCAACTTTAGAATCAAGAACCACTTCTACAGGCGCTGGCTTTAATCCTCCACTGCAAACACTATTTCAAAACCAAGGTGATTGCGACAGTAAAGTCACACTCACCGCCGCGATTTATAGGGCGCTAATGCCACGAATGAAAATGATGTTAGTTTTTATCGATAATCATGCTTTACTCGCCATTAATATTCCAAGCAAAGGTAACGAACTTACCATTACAGTTGATGGTTTAGCGTATATTCTAGCCGAGCCAACGGGCCCTGCCCTGATGCGGGTTGGCGAGTTAACAGCCGATTCTGAGTTTGCGATTCGCAATGGCCGTTACTATGCAGAGGCATTTTTTGCTGAGCCTAGCGCTGAGACCAATAGCAATAGCCTAAATTAATCCTGCGTATTGCTCACTTGCGACAAAATACTATCGCGTAGTACAGTCAAGCTAATAGGCTTAGCAATATGTAAGTTCATGCCGGCCGCTATACATTGCTGCTTGTCTTCTTCACGCGCATGCGCTGTCATGGCGATAATCGGTAATTGGTTATATTGCTGTTGTGCACGAATATGTTCGGTTGCTGTTAGTCCATCCATGACCGGCATTTGAATATCCATTAGAATAATGTCAAAATTTTCTTGTGGTAACTTCTCTAACGCTTCTTGGCCATTTTGCGCAACAACCACATACGCCTGCATAGATTCTAATAGTTTAATTGCGACTAATTGATTAACCAGATTGTCCTCAACTAACAATATTTTTAGTCCTGAGAGACTGGGCATTATTTCAGGCCGAACGACAGCAACCTCAAGCGTCTCAGTTGTAACGTTATCATTGATTAATGTAACGCTTGCTGGTACTCGCTTAAGCTCATTAGCCAACTTAGCAATAACATCTCGATACAATGGCATTTCAAGTAACAAATAATTAATCCGGTATCGGCTTAGTTGTTCAAGTAGTTGAGTTGCGATAATACTTGTTCTTGGCTGGCATAACGCAAGCACAGTAACTTCTTGCTTTATCATAGCCAACTCAATCTCTGTAAAGCCTTGCGGGTACTGATTACTATTAACAAATAATATTTTAGAGGTTTTATCAGTAACAGTTGCTAGCGCAGTAAAGCTTGAAATATCAATAATGGGCTGGGCAATATCGGTAAAGTTTTCTCGTAATTTATCGGGTATATTTACCGCTGAATTAAACACAGCAGTTGTCGATAATTGCGCTGTAAACTTAGATAAAAGTCGCTCAGAATAATGGCTATCGTCAGCTTCATTATCCGGTAACTCCAAAGGTATGTCTAAAGGTAAAGCTAAGGTAAATTCAGCGCCTTGGTCTAAAGCACTCTCTATGGTAATTTCCCCCCCCAGTAATTGCGCAATATGTTGGCATATTGATAGCCCAAGTCCAGTACCGCCATAAACTCGGGTCATAGACTCATCCACTTGTTTAAATGCTTCAAATAAGTCTACTTGTTTTGATTTCTCTATGCCTATACCCGAGTCTTTAACTTTAAATAAAATCTCGTTATTATTAGCTTGATTAAGATCATTAGCTGCGCAAGATAATGACACGGTAAGTTCAACTTTACCCCGCTCAGTAAATTTAATCGCATTATTGAGTAAATTACTCAACACTTGTACTAAGCGCATTGTGTCAGTATGAATATATAAAGGTACTTGGCTATCAATGGCGACATTTAAACTTAAATCTTTACCAACGAGTGCTGCAATATTTAAATTAAGTGCCTGCGATACAATGCTTTCCAGTTCTATCTGCTCTTTATGTACATACATATTGCCAGATTCTACTTTTGCTGAATCCAGTAATTCATTGACTAAATATAGCAATGTATTCGAAGCTGTTTGTGCATTCCCCAAATATTGTTCCTGGATTTTATTCAGGCTACTTTGTTGTAACAGAAAAAACATACCTTGAATGGCATTAATGGGCGTGCGAATTTCATGACTCATATTCGCTAAAAATTGGCTTTTAATTTGATTGGCTTCTTCGGCTTGATTTTTAGCTCGCTGCAGGGCTTGGTTAATCTCGAATTGCTGCGTAACATCACGAATTAAAATAATACTACCGAGTGACTCATTCAGTTCACCATAAAACGGCGCTTGATAAATTTCATAGGTATTCTGCTCAGTTGAAACGGTTTGATGATAGGTCGTAGTTGCATTACCTCGTTGATTTTCAACAATTCTCTGAGCGACGACTTCGCCGATATCCGTCGCAATAAAGTCATTAATTTTGCCACCTAAAATATCAGCTTCTTTTTGTGATACAAGTTGTTCAACCGCTTTATTACAACCAATTAAAAGACCTTGTTGATCATTAAATAGAATATAATCTGGAATAGCATCCATCACTGAACGCAGTAAGGCATAGTCACGCTGATGTTGCTCACTTTTATATAATAATGCTTGGGTTTTTTCTTTCACCCTTAAATCTAACTCATTGTTTTGATCTTTTAAACGCTGCATTAAGCTACGATTATCGCCAAACAAGTCTTCAACGATTTTAAACCAATGTCGCCACTCATCAGATGGTTGTATTTTACCCGGATCACCCGCTGAACAATATTCAATATGACTAATGAATTTTTTTGATGGCGCAATGAATGAGCGATGTGTCACGTAATAAATCACCACTAATAAACTTAACAAACCGAAAAAAACCCCAACTAATATCGAGATAAAGCGCTGATTAATTACCGCATAAAAACTATTTTTTCGATGATACTCAAGTAGTATCCAATTATTAACTGGCAGTTGCTTTCGTTGCACCACCCAGTCACCAATTTCAGCACTTGCCGGCAGGTTTAATAGCGTTTGATAACTAAATTGGTTTAATTGTAACGGCGCAGCATCACTAAAAGCGGTATTTGCATTTAGCGTTAAATTAGCGATATTTTTATGCAATAAAACATGACTATGCTTATCAACAATAATATAGCCATGATCTTTATCGCTTATATTAGGCAAATAGTTATAAAAGCCCGCCGTATTAATATCAATTACCACCGCCCCTTTTATCTCATTATCTAAATAAACGCCCATGCCCAAAGCAGCATTTAAACCTTTACCGGCAGAATCAACATAAGGCTGGGACCAAAATTTTTCATCCTTAAGCTTTGAGCCTTTAATCTTTAGCATTAATCCATTAGTTAAGCTTTGATCACTATATTGCCAAATATTTCTAGGTACCCAAGGATATAAATTAACAAAGCGTCGCACTGAAATGTAATACAACCAGTTAGCTTCTTTAATCGACTCCTGCGCAGTAACAAATGCTGGTGTTAATGCATTTGCCATTATTAACTCATGCACAAATGATTGAGTAAAAGCGTCGATGCGGCCAACGCCTGTGATATTCCCACTCATGATGCGATTATTTGTAGTTAGATTCTGGCGATTTTTATTCTGATAAAAATATTTACCTTCTTGTCGCAGTGAGGGAGCTTTGCTGGTTAATTCTGCCGGGAAACGTAAATAATATTCAGCTAAATCACGAATACCCGTCAGTGTTTCAACAGTACTCGTCAGCTTATTGTTTAGCTGGGTACTATACCGACTCATTTCCGTTAACTTATCGTTAAGGTGGGCGTCACGGGCAAGATAATAACTATAAAGCGTAATAATGAAGGTCAATAGCATAATGCTTGTAAAGACCATAATTACCGATTTATTGTAGCGTTGAAAAAGTTGTTCTTTTGAATTTTCTGCTAACACTAAGAAGCCCTGATAATTAAATAAACCTAAAGTGCGCTGATGGCTCACTCATCAACAATTTATCGTTAACTTTATGACTTAATATTAAATCAAAGTAGCCGTTGAGAACAGCATTGAAAAGATTAACGGCGATATCATTAACATTGACTGATATCACCGTGACCTAGCGACTTATAAATTTTCTTCCGCAAAAGACGCTAAACGACTACGTACCACGCCATTTAAATTGATATTACTACTGCCTGGAAAGTCTTTAAAACGCTCAACGATGTAAGTTAAGCCAGAGGTGACTGCGGTTAAATAGTTACTATCAATTTGCGCTAAGTTACCTGAACAAACTATTTTTGTACCTTCGCCACAGCGAGTAATAATGGTTTTCAACTGTGAAGCCGTTAAGTTCTGGCATTCATCAAGTAACACCAGCGCATTTTGTATGCTCCGACCACGCATAAAGTTAACTGACTTAAACTGAATATTCGCTTTGTCCATAATATAATCCAGGCTGCCATTCATATTTTCGTCCTGCTTGTGCAACACTTCTAACGAGTCGGTTATGGCGGCTAACCAAGGTGCCATTTTTTCTTCTTCCGTACCGGGTAAAAACCCTATTGATTCTGCTATTTCAGGGGTGCTGCGCGTGACAATAATTTTATCGTATAGCCCGCGTTCAATAACTTGTTCTAACGCTGTAGCCAACGCAAGCAATGTTTTACCACATCCTGCCGGTCCGGTGAGAATAACTAAATCAATGGTTGGATCAAGCAAAGCATCCATCGCCATACCTTGATAAATGTTTTTTGGATGAATGCCCCATGCTTGCTTTGCCATTAAGCGTTCACGACTTAAATCGACTATTGATAACTTTTCATCGTCCCCGCCGGTAATTTTACCCGCAAAATGTTCACCTTCATCAATAAGGTATTCATTGATATAACTGTTGGGCAATAAATCGCGTTTAATGTAGTGGGTGGTATTACGACCTTGGGTTTCACTTTCGCATTCTTTTACGTGCTGCCAGAAATCACCCGTAAATTGGTGATAACCTTTGGTTAAAAATTGAATATCATCAATCAGCTGATCAGTACGGTAGTCTTCAACAAAAGCAAGTCCTGCACCTTTTGCCTTTAAGCGCATGTTAATATCTTTTGTCACCAGCACCACTTTGTTTTTTGGGTTTTGTGCTTGTAAATAAATAGCCGTACTAATAATGCGATTATCATTTTCATTAAACGACAACTTTACCTTGCTTTCGTCTAAGGCATAATCGTTAAAAATGGATAAACATCCGCTCGGGTGTAGCTCATCATTTTGCGGTAATTTAACACCAGAAAGCACTTGCTCTGGTGATGCATTAACTAAAGTATCTTCAAGCGCTCTGATGGCAACTCGCGCATCACGGCTCACATCTTTGTTGCGATCTTTAATAGAATCTAATTCTTCTAATACCGTCATCGGTACGACAACATCATGTTCTTTGAAAGAGAGGAAGGCGAAGGGTTCGTGTAATAATATATTGGTATCTAAAACATAAATAATTTTATTTACTGTCATATGAAAATCCTTTCACAAGTTGAAGGCTCCACAGCGTTGTTTGTTAGAAACAGCTGCCAGAAACCACAAAAAGTTGATAACTCATCTAACCAAAATAATTTAATAATCATTCATTTATATAATTGCTTTTACAACAATATAAACAGCTTGTACCATCAAGCTTATAACCACTCTACAGTTTATTTCCCCGCAAGCAAGCAGCTTTTTACTGATTAAGCCTTAAGTATCAAGGACTATTATTGTGCTGGGAATGCGCTATGACTTAAAACAAAATTAAATTCGATTAATTTTAAATAAAAAAAGTATGCTTTTACTGATTTATTTAATGATCACTTCTATGATTAACGATACTATAGCGCCCTTTTTTTGACGTGTATTTTTACGCGAGTTATTGAGTTGGAGTTTTTTTTTATGTCATTTTACCCTGGACAACGCTGGATTAGTGATAGTGAGTCAGATCAAGGACTAGGTACCGTTACCGCTGTCGAAGGTCGTTTTGTTACTATCGTATTTACGGCTACAGGGGATGCAAGACAATATGCCATAGATAATGCACCTTTAACCCGAGTTATTTTTAATGCTGGCGATAATATTCCAAGCCATGAAGGTTGGTCGCTTACCGTTGAATCATTCGAAGAAAATAATAATTTATTAACTTACTTTGGTGTTAGACAAGACACGGGCGAAGCTTGTTCATTAAAAGAAATGATGATTGATCATTTCATTAAATTTAATAAACCTCACGATCGCCTCCTTAACGGACAAATTGATCGCCTTGATTGGTTTCGTTTAAGAAAAGACTGTTTACATCATCAATTTAGCCAACAACAATCAGATTTAACAGGCCTAAGCGGCGGCCGTGTTAGCTTGATCCCACACCAATTATATATTGCTGAAGAAGTGGGTAGTCGCTTTGCACCTCGGGTTTTGTTAGCTGATGAAGTGGGTTTAGGTAAAACCATTGAAGCTGGCTTAATTATTCATCAACAATTAGTAACAGGCCGTGCTAAACGTGTGCTAATTATTGTACCAGAGTCATTAATGCACCAATGGTTGGTTGAAATGTTACGTCGTTTTAATCTGCCGTTTAGTATTTTTGATGAAAGTCGCTGTGAAGAGACCTCAGATAACGGCGATGATGAAAATCCATTTAGCCAAGAACAACTGGTGCTAGTTAATCTTGGCTTTATTACCAAAAATCCTCGCTGGTATGAAGCGATGATTGATGAAGAATGGGACCTGATGGTTGTCGACGAGGCGCACCATTTAAGTTGGCAGCAAGATAATGCCAGCATTGAATATCAATGTATTGAGCAATTAGCGCAAACCATACCTGGGGTTTTATTGTTAACCGCAACACCTGATCAATTAGGTCATGAAGGTCACTTTGCGCGCTTACGCTTACTTGATCCTGATCGCTTCTTCGACTATCAAAAGTTTACAGAAGAAGAACAACATTATACTGAAGTTGCGGATGCAGCCAATACGCTGATCACTGATGAACCACTTGCTAGCGAACAAATAACCACCTTAACCACGTTGTTACACGAAGCCGATGTCAGCGCACATATTGCGGCAATAAATCATCCTGAAAAGTCAGAGCAAAAAAATGCTCGCCAGCATATTCTGGATCAACTTTTAGACCGTCATGGCACAGGTCGTATATTGTTTCGTAACAGCCGTAACACCATAAAAGGTTTTCCAGGTCGTGAATTACATGCAGCGCCAATGGCAATGCCAGAAGCTTATCAAGACGCTATCAATGAACTATTATTGTCAGGCACTGCTGAAGATTTAAAATCACAAGCACAAGCAAAACTTATTTTTACACCAGAAACATTGTTCAGCTTAGACAGCCATGAAGATTGGTATGATATTGACCCACGTGTCGATTATTTAATTGAGCTTTTACAATCATTGAAGAAAGAAAAAGTCTTAGTTATTTGTGCAAATGCGCAAACAGCTATCGACTTAGAAACTGCGTTGCGAGTTAAAGAAGGTATGCGTGCTGCAGTATTCCATGAAGGCTTAAGCATTTTTGAACGTGACCGTGCCGCCGCCTACTTTGCTCAAGATGAAGATAGCGCTCAAGTGCTATTGTGTTCTGAAATTGGTAGTGAAGGACGTAACTTCCAATTTGCCCATCATTTAGTCTTGTTTGATTTACCACGTAATCCAGATTTACTAGAACAACGTATCGGTCGTTTAGACCGTATTGGTCAGACAGAGACTATTCGTATTCACGTGCCTTATTTTGAAGACTCTGCGCAAAGTTTACTGTTTAAATGGTATAAAAAAGCGTTAAACGCATTTGAGCATACGTGTATTACTGGCCATGCAGTTTTTAACGCCTTTGGTGAAAAATTGTTTGATTTAGCACTTAGCGCCAGTTGGGATTCTAATGAAGCGGAAACGTTGATCAAGCAAAGTCATGAGAAACATTTAACGATCAAACAAGACCTTGAATCAGGCCGAGATAAATTGCTTGAGTTGCACTCTTCGGGCCAAGGTAAAGCACATGCCTTAGTTGAAAAAATTGAAAAGTTAGATCAACAAATTCATTTACCACAATTTATGTTTCAGTTATTGGATGTTTTTGGCATTCAACAAGATGATAAAGCCGATAATGCCATTGCTCTGCAACCTTCTGAGCATATGTTGTGTACTAACTTCCCTTGCTTACCTGAAGACGGTACAACGATTACTTTTAACCGTCATACCGCACTAGCAGTTGAAAACTACCAACTTATTACCTGGGATCATCCTATGGTACGTGGTGCTATGGACCTTGTCCTGTCTGATGAAATAGGTAACTCAAGTATTGGCCTATTGAAAAACCCGGCACTGCCAGCTGGTACATTTTTCTTAGAGTGTATTTTCACCTTAGAAGCTATTGCTCCGAGCAATTTGCAACTGGGCCGTTACTTGCCTACTACACCTATTCGCATATTAGTTGATAAAAATGGTAACAACCTTGCCGATAAAGTTAGCGAAACAGTATTAGATCAACAACTGTCACCGGTGAAAAAACAAGTGGCACTGCAATTAGTTAAAGCATTAAGAAGCCAAGTGGCTCCGTTAGTTGCCAAAGCAGAAGCACATGCCGATGCGCAAATTTCTTCTATCCAAGCAAAAGCGCTTGCTGGTATGCAAGTAGCCATGGATGAAGAACATCAACGTTTAACGGCGCTAAAAGCAATAAACCCAAGTGTGCGTCAGCAAGAAATTGACTTTATTTTGATGCAAAAAAATGCCTTAGCTGAATATATTGAAAAAGCACAAATTCAGTTTGAAGCTGTGCGGTTAATTGTTGTCAGCAACTAGGCTATGTCGCACTAACGACTGATGACAAAAGATAGTAAGGCTACGCATATTGTGTAGCCTTTTTGTTTCACGCAAGCTCAAAAGGAATACCTTAAAATGGGTGCTAACCCTGATTTTATTTATCAGCCTCCAATGAGTCCTTACCTTGATATTGTTTATCAAGATAACGATATGGTTGTCCTCAATAAACCTAGCGGGCTATTGACGGTACCCGGTCGCTTGCCTGAACATCAAGACTGTTTACAAAATAGAGTGCTAAAAGTGCTGCCTACGGCAACCGTGGTTCATCGCTTAGATATGGCAACATCTGGCATTATTTTAATGGCACTGAATAAACCTGCCCATGTTGCAATTAGCCGTCAATTTGAAAAGCGCTTAACGCAAAAAAGTTACATTGCTCGGGTCTTTGGTAAAATTGAAAAAGCTCAGGGCTCTGTTGAACAACCGTTAATTTGTGACTGGCCAAATAGGCCAAAGCAAAAAGTAGATCATGAAAATGGCAAAGCCGCACTAACCCATTACAAGGTTTTAAGTTATCGCGAAAACAACGATAAAAAAATAACGACATTAGTTGAATTGACACCGGTAACAGGACGCTCTCACCAATTACGGGTCCATATGCTTTCTCTTGGTCATCCAATACTTGGCGATCGACTTTATGCCCACGAGCAAGCATTAACAATGAGTAATCGCTTGCAATTACATGCCAAAATGCTACAAATAACGCATCCAGTTTCTGCGCAAACATTAACATTTACAAAAGCCTGCCCCTTTGATTAACACCAAAAGTTACTGAGGTTAATTAAAGAAAATTTCGCTTACGTCGATACTATAGACAGTACGCGTTTGGTAGCGCCACCCTGTTAATCAATTATCTGTCAGAGGAAAGTTACTTTATGCGTTTGAAAATAAAACCATTATTTAGTTTCATTATATTAGCGACATCGATCCTACTGGTTAATAGCTCTCAATCATTGGCCTTTGACCCTTTTCAAGAAGTACAAGAGCCACTAAAAACAGTAGAGAAAACTGAGAACACGACTAAAAAGGGATCAGAAGCGACTAAAAGCACAGAACCTGAGGTTGAGGTTGAAAACACTGAAGTTGAGTCCATAAAAGGCACGGAAGCAGAAGATGAACATCAACACCACGTCATCATCAACCCACCTGTTAATTCGTTTGAACAGCAACAACAAGATATTAAACACTACTTATCGCAAGAGAAAATCAGTTCAATAGTTGTTGATTCTGAAAATTATCTGACGGCGGTTAATGCACACACCACGGCAATTAACAAAGGTACTCTGCTGTTAATTCCTGATTGGCAACAAAGTATAGCAACACCTAACGCACTAAATCAGCTACGTAAGAATATGCCACAGCATGGCTGGACAACCATTACCTTACACCCTCCGAGTAAACCAGAAAACTACCCATCACAAGCATTAATGGTGCAAGAACGCAGCACGGAAGATATCGAAACTTTAACAAGCTATGGCAAAAAATTAGCCGATATTATGCTAGCGCTCATTGAGAAAGCTAAAAGTTATCCTGGCGTCATTATTGTTGTTGCAGAAGGTAATCATAGCGCAGTATTGCTCGATATTTATCAACAAGCGTTAGTGGGTGCACCCGCTGCATTTGTTATGCTCAGTAGCTATATGCCGACAATACCAGCAAGCGATAAAATAGCGCAGCAATTGGCAGCAACAGATTATCCCATACTTGATTTATATTTAAAGCGCGATCATCGATTAGTCATTGCGAATGCAAATATAAGAAAAAATGCCGCTAAAAGAGCATTGAAAGTTTATTACCGACAAAAGCAATTAAGCAATCAAGTTACCGGTTACTACCCTAAAAACACCTTAACAACAGAAATTATAAGCTGGCTTAGCACCATCGGCTGGTAAAGTTTTCTCAAGATAAATATAACCCATTTCATAGCCTATTTTAGAATAAAGCTAAGCATAAAGTTAAGCATAAAGTTAAAGGGTTTTCAGCTACTCTCAATGACTAGTGCGATAGATGGCGACTTTTCCTTGTGCTCCGGCAGCTAAAAACAATCCATTACCACTAGCTATGGTATAAAAACCCTGGTCGTCTTTATCGGCAGATGTATCGTCAAACGCTTGCCAATGTTGACCGCCATCAGTAGAAATATCACTGCCAGTTTTACCACTGGCAATACAGATATTATCGCTACAGCTCATTGCGGTAAGTAAACCCCGTTGCCCCGCATCAATTGGCCGCCATTGCTTAGCTACAAAAGTGGCAATATTGGCGTAACTTGCGGGTCTCTGTAGATAATCTCCACCTAGCACAAAAACCTGCTGTTGATTGTTCAAAGCTAATGCATAACCGCCTGCGGTTTGTGTTTGTTGAAAAAGTGGTACACTTTGTCTTTGCCAACTTTCTCCCCAATCACTGCTGTAATAAACCGAAGCTGAAAAGCCACCCGTAGTTAACCAAGCTTGACCATTTTCACCCGTAATAAGCGTATTACCACTAGCGGCAAAAGCGGCTTCTTTGGGTAATATTTTAGGTAGTTTTAACCGCGCGATTCTTCGCCATGTTTTGCCCGCGTCTTCGGTCTTTTTAATAACATAGAAACCGTCAACGGGATCGCCCAATAATAAACCCATGGTATTATCCCAAAAGGCGATGGAATCATAAAAGCCCTTAGCATCTTCATTCTGTAGT
Organism: Cognaticolwellia beringensis; assembly: GCF_002076895.1. Classification (NCBI taxonomy): domain Bacteria; kingdom Pseudomonadati; phylum Pseudomonadota; class Gammaproteobacteria; order Alteromonadales; family Colwelliaceae; genus Cognaticolwellia; species Cognaticolwellia beringensis. The sequence goes on along the minus strand of NZ_CP020465.1, from coordinate 137,967 downwards.
AGTAATTGCCAAGTTATGCCTGCGTCTATTGTTTTATATAAAACAGATTGCTCGCCTTCTCCAACACCCATTACAATAGCGGTGTTATTATCGAATAATGCGATATCACGAAAGTCGGTATTATTATCTGCAACTACCGAGCGATCTAGCCAAGTTTTACCCGCGTCTTGGCTAACATAAACCGTATTTTCACTGCCGGTGATCCAAAGTGAATTTTGATACACTGCACTGCCACGCAACGACGCCTTTTTAGCTATATCTATTCTTTGCCAGGGTGTTAATTGTGCCTGCACGGTGAACGACACATTAACAGCAATAAATAGCACAACAATTGAGCACATTTGAAACAATTTACACGGAGAAATTTTTACAGTCATTTACTTACCATAGATTACAAGTGGAAGCCTTAGTATCATGATTTTTCGATAAAATTCAAGCGTCAGCAATTCAAATAAAGGCATAATACAAACAAAAGCGTAATCCAAAATTCATCAAGTAATTAATAAGATATTGGTCTTGTGAATGACTACTTTTTATTGACGAACTTTGCCCAAGACAATAGTATTTCTCGAAAATCTTCACGCCCACAAGATGACGAGTCCTGTTGATCAAAATCTATATCTTCTTCAATTAATGAATCTGGCAATATCTCAAGCCCGTCCATACTCGCATTGGTTTGTACTGTTACATCGCCACGATTAAAAACTACCGTGTATTCATTACCTGTTATGGTAACTTCTAACTTTTTCTCCGCTTCAATATCTGCCATAGCTGACAATAATTGTGCGAGTTTTTCTGTATCAGTGCCAACTTCAACTTCTAACCACGGACCAATAACTTCATGATCAAGTGAGAATTTAGCGATAGCGCCGCCTGTGATTGGATCATCTATAAATTGATATTCCATATATACCTCATGCTGAAAATTTTCCGAAAAACCTATTTTACCCATGCGATTAAATAACTGCATCGCTTAGACTCAATTATATAACCCGTTTGGTATTTTGTTAGCTAATACCAAGTTGATTAATTTCACTCAGCGTTCGCAGCAGTACTTAAAATCTGATTGAAAGCAAAAAAGCTAGCCTAAAAAACCATCATCTAATAATGAAAATCTACTATATTTACTAAGGACGTTGTTATAATAGATATCGCCACTTAATTGTAGCAAAACCCTAGTTTTTAACACGAAATAACTAAGGTTAATGAAATAAAATAGTGTTTTAGTCTTGGTAAATAAGGAAATGATTTATCACAAATATTGGCAATAACTTTTTAATAGTAAAAATAGACTTAATTAAACAAATACCGTTGCTCGTTCGCGCTAGTTTGGGTTACCTGTTTTTTTTATTTTTTATGTCATTTAAAATCACAGCCCAACCGCTAAATACTATTGTTTTTGCTATGCATATTGAACCACCATTCTCCAATATTGTTGACGGTATATTCATTGGTGAAAACATTGATATCGCTAATGCACTGGCAGCCAAATTAAATAAAAAAGTAAGTTTTGTCTATTGTCCTCCTGCCCGCTGTTTTGCTCTATTACAAAATGGCCAGGCCGACATGATGATTGCGATAAGGAAAACAGAAACAAGAAAACAGTTTCTCAAGTACCTTGAACCGCCCATAAAAATGCAAAAACTACCGTTACAATTCTATATCCATGCCGACAATAAAATCGAGTTAAAGAGTTATGAAGACTTGCATTCTTTGAACATTGGCGTTTTAAGAGGAGCATCATATTTTGATCAGTTTGACCAAGATCCTCAACTCACTAAAATTCCATTAACTAACTACAAACAACTCGTTGATATGCTGTTAAAAGGACGTATTGACACCTTTCTTGAGCGCGAAGAAACTATCACACCTTGGGTTGATCAGGAGATATACAACACCAGAATTAAAATAGCGAAGTTCGCTTATGATAAAACAGTAGGATCTTATATTGCCGTGTCAAAAAAATCCGTATTAGCCAATGAAATAACGCAGTTATCACAAGCCGTAAAAGACCTATCTGACAACGGTGAACTACAGGCTATTATAAATAAAGTGAGAAACTGAGGAGAATATCAATTGAACTTAGATTGCGCTATCGTGTCTATAACTTACCTTATATTTATCTGATATTGATATCGTTGTGCGAAAAGGAACTTACTCCGCCATTCTATTTTCCCTGATTATTCATGGCATAATTCTTTTTTTAATGCTGATGGCACAAGCAAACAAACCAAAAATAGTAAAATCAACGACTAAAATAATCCCCATAAAAAGCTTTATATATTACCCGCCAAATGTAGCCAAAACTGATACAAGCTCAGCTAATAAAAAATTGTTAGAAAAAGAACCGCCAATTGAAGCCACTTCTAATGAACAAACTGAGCTTAATAGTAAACCAACACAAAAGAACCTAACGCCTGAAATAACAAAAAACGCTCTTGATGATTCACCTCTAACTGGCTTAGCGGTAATAGAAGCTATCGAATTACCTGAAACGAACAATAAAACCACTGAGCCGAAACCCTTACCCAATCCTACAAATAGAAAATTAGATAGCTTCACGCAATTACAAAAGCTGCGCAGTACACTTAATAAAAATTCGGTTCAAAATACAGATAATCCTTATCAAAGCTATCAACCACCTTCAGTGTTTAACACCAACTCAACGTCGGTTCCACATTCTTTCCCCATGAAAGATGTAGAGAAAGAGCGAGAAAAAAACACTAAAAACATGGGTTCAGGCATAGCTATAACCAAGGGTGATGATGGCAGATGTTCAGTGACTCAAGACTTAAGTGTTTATGGTTTAAGCGAAGGTTCATCAACGCAATTTTTCAGCTGTGGTGAATCAAAGTTCGATAAAAGCTTTCGTGAGCATATGAGAAAAGTTAAAAGTAAATTGGGTAAAGATTAATCCGCTAATATGTCCACACATTTTACAATATTGCTTAAGCGTTTTTATTTAATGCTCTTTAGCAGACATGCCGATTGGAAAAAGAATAACCGATACAGGTGCGATTCCTCATCAGGTTAAGCGCTTGCTTAACCATTGACGGGCTGAAGCCCGACCTACAAAAAATCAGCCTAACGCTGCATTATTACCGTGACTGCCCTTGTAGGTTGGACTTTAGTCCATCAAGCTAAATGCCTGTCTGTTTAACAGTTTAGCTGCTGACGGGCTGAAGCCCGACCTACAAAAAAATCAACCTAACGCTGCATTATTACCCCAACAGCCCTTGTAGGTTGGACTTTAGTCCATCAAGCTAAATGTTTGTCTGTTTAACCGTTTATCTGCTGACGGGCTGAAGCCCGACCTACAAAAAATCAGCCTAACGCTGCATTATTTCCGCGACTGCCCTTGTAGGTTGGATTTCAATCCATCAAGCTAAATGTCTGTCTGTTTAGCTGCTGACGGGCTGAAGCCCGACCTACAAAAAATCAGCCTAACGCTGCATTATTTCCGTAACTGCCCTTGTAGGTTGGACTTTAATCCATCAAGCTAAATGTCTGTCTGTTTAACAGTTTAGCTGCTGACGGGCTGAAGCCCGACCTACAAAAAAATCAGCCTAGCGCTGCATTATTTCCGTGACTGCCCTTGTAGGTTGGACTTTAATCCATCAAGCTAAATGTCTGTCTGTTTAACCGTTTATCTGCTGACGGGCTGAAGCCCGACCTACAAAAAATCAGCCTAACGCTGCATTATTTCCGCGACTGCCCTTGTAGGTTGGATTTCAATCCATCAAGCTAAATGTCTGTCTGTTTAGCTGCTGACGGGCTAAAGCCCGACCTACAAAAAATCAGCCTAACGCTGCATTATTACCGCGACTGCCCTTGTAGGTTGGACTTTAGTCCATCAAGCTAAATGTCTGTATGTTTAGCTGCTTAACTGCTGACGGGCTGAAGCCCGACCTACAAAAAATCAGCCTAACGCTGCATTATTTCCGTGACTGCCCTTGTAGGTTGGACTTTAGTCTGAGGAATCCCCACAAGTTTAAGAAGTAAGCGCTTGATATCTGGTAAAATGTTAATCACCACAAAAAACAAATATACCAAATACAAGCGCTATGCCTTCATTATCAGACTTATTCACCTTTGATTCAAACACTTTAGATCCTAGAATTACAAAATCTCTTTTTACTGCTGCTGATAGTCTCATCAATGGTGCGGCATTGACCTTAACCTCGATGGGAAGACACGCTGCTAGCTTGCAGGGTAAATCAGAAAAACACGCGATAAAACGTATCGATAGACTGCTTGGGAGTCAGCCTTTATATCAGAATAGGCAGTCATTTTACCAGGACATTGCACGGCTGTTTATTACGACACCCCACCCACTTATTCATGTGGACTGGTCCACCGTCTACAACTATAACTTCGTCATGCTCAGAGCCGCCATTTCTATTGGAGGACGTGCAGTTACGATCTATGAGGAAGTTCATCCTGAAAGTAAACACACGAACCACCAAGTACACTTGAACTTCATTGCTAATTTAAAAAAGATATTACCTGAAGATATTCAGCCTATTATATGCACGGATGCGGGCTTTAAAATCCCGTGGTTTAAAGCGATCGAGGCTCAGCAATGGTACTGGCTTGCAAGGACAAGAGGCACTGTAAAATGCCAACGTCAAGGTGAAAGCGATTGGCATTATGTGAGCAAATGTCACCATCTTGCGCTCTCTATAGCAAGTGAGCTCAAAGGCGTAATCTTATCAAAGGCTCATCAATTTGTTTGTCGTGGTGTCTTATTCAAAGGACGAAAGATGTATCGCCATAAGCTTAATCGAAAGGGCGTAACCACAAAATGTAAAACCAATATAAAGAGTTCAAAGTCAGCTAAAGAGCCTTGGTTCTTAGTATCTAATTTACCTAGAAATACATTTAAACCGCAGCATTTAGTGAATATGTATAAACGAAGAATGGCCATTGAAGAATCCTTTAGAGACTGTAAAAATGAATACTATGGCTTAGGCTTGTCTCGTAGTTTAAGCCGTTCAGTAGAAAGGCTGCAGGTTATTTTACTGTTAAGTATGATGGTTCAATTTTATCTATATTGTGTAGGCAAGGCAGCGGAATCAGCAGGCTATCATCGGCAATTCCAAGCAAACTCGGTGAAAACTAAGCGTGTGCTATCTTATGGGTATTTAGCGCTAAGGATCCTACAACATAAGCGGTATTATATATCGGATAAGATGATAATCAGTGCAATGAAGGCACTGATTCATGAAAGTTTATATTGAGAAACTTGTGGGGATCTCTCAGACTTTAGTCCATCAGCTTTGATTTAAATATATTTTTACAAAAAAACACCTAAAAAGGTGTTTTTATAATGGGTCTTTTCTTTAAGCTAAATGGTGAAATAACAAGGCAGAATTGCGCAGCGTATGTGTATACGTGAGCACTTCTAACACCGTTATTTATTTAGTTATTTAGTTATTTAGTTATTTAGTTATTTAGTCAGTCTACATTGGGTATTTTCTTTAAGCTAAAAGTGAAATAACAAGGCAGAAGCGCGCAGCGTATGTGTATACGTGAGCACTTCTAACGCCGTTATTTATTCATTTAGCGACAAGAAAACATCTAATTAGGCTTCTACTTGCAAAATAACCTGATCCGCTTTACTTGTGTAGCTTTCCATCTTATGAAAGTTCAAGTATCGGTATGTATCAGCCGCTGTTGCATCAATTTGTGAAGCATATTGCATATACTCTTCAACCGAAGGTAGTTTACCTAAAATAGCCCCTACACCGGCTAACTCTGCTGAGGTTAAATAAACGTTAGCGCCATTACCTAAACGGTTAGGGAAGTTGCGTGTTGAGGTTGATAGTACTGTAGATTTTTCTTCAACACGTGCTTGGTTACCCATACACAATGAACAACCTGGTGGTTCCATTCGTGCGCCCGCTTTATCATAAATACTATAGTAACCCTCAGCAGTAAGTTGATCTCTATCCATTTTCGTTGGCGGAGCAACCCATAAGCGTGTTGGTAAGGTTTTTCCAAACTTCTCAATCAGTTTACCAGCAGCACGGAAATGGCCAATATTAGTCATACATGAGCCGATAAATACTTCATCGACTGCAACACCAGCAACTTCTGATAATAGTTTTGCATCATCAGGGTCATTAGGACAACACACGATTGGCTCTTTAATGTCGGCTAAATCAATTTCAATAATGTGTGCATATTCTGCGTCACTATCAGCTTCCATTAATGATGGATTTGCTAACCATGCTTGCATAGCTTTAATACGGCGAGTTATGGTACGCACATCACCATAACCTTCGCTGATCATCCACTTTAACATTACAATGTTTGATTGCAGATATTCAGCCACCGCGGCTTCTTCAACTTTAATTGCACAACCACCGGCAGAACGTTCAGCTGATGCGTCAGACAATTCAAACATTTGTTCAACGGTTAAGCCTTTAAGGCCTTCTATTTCCAATATTCGACCTGAAAATTCGTTTACTTTACCGGCTTTAGCAACGGTTAATAAACCATTTTTGATGCCGTAATAAGGAATAGCATGCACTAAATCGCGTAAGGTAATACCTGGCTGCATTTCACCTTTAAAGCGCACCAATACTGATTCAGGCATATCCAGTGGCATTACTCCCGTTGCAGCCGCAAAAGCAACTAAACCAGAACCGGCAGGAAATGAAATACCTAATGGGAAGCGCGTATGTGAGTCACCACCGGTACCAACGGTATCAGGTAATAGCATACGATTTAACCAAGAATGAATAATACCATCGCCAGGGCGAAGCGAAACACCGCCACGATTCATCATAAAGTCAGGTAAGGTGTGATGCGTCACAACATCAACAGGCTTTGGATAGGCAGAAGTATGACAAAAAGACTGCATGGTTAAATCAGCAGAAAAACCTAAACAAGCTAAGTCTTTCAGCTCATCACGTGTCATAGGGCCAGTTGTATCTTGCGAGCCTACTGTCGTCATTTTAGGTTCACAGTATTGACCAGCGCGAACCCCCTCAACACCACAAGCTTTACCGACCATTTTCTGCGCTAGCGTGTAGCCTTTTGTTGAGGCTGTAGGCTCAACCGCAGTGGCAAATATATCTGTAGCTTTAAGACCTAACGCTTCACGAGCACGTCCCGTCAGGCCACGTCCAATGATCAAAGGAATACGTCCGCCAGCACGAACTTCATCTAACAATACTGCGCTGAGTTTGAATTCTGAGATAACGTCACCAGCAGCATTCCTAACAACACCTTCATATGGATAAATATCAATGACATCACCCATATTCATTTTTTGCACGTCTAATTCAATCGGCAATGCGCCAGAATCTTCCATGGTGTTGTAGAAGATAGGGGCAATTTTTCCACCTAAACATACACCACCACTGCGCTTGTTTGGGATACAAGGAATATCGTCACCCATAAACCATAATACTGAGTTAGTCGCAGACTTACGCGAAGAACCGGTACCCACAACATCACCCACATAAGCGAGTGGAATCCCCTCTTTTTGTAATGTTTCAATTTGCGTAATAGGACCGACAACACCATCTTCGTTAGGTGTTATACCTTCACGTTCGATTTTAAGCATAGCTTTAGCGTGTAATGGAATATCTGGACGTGACCAAGCATCGGGTGCTGGTGACAAGTCATCGGTATTTGTTTCACCGGTAACTTTAAATACTTTTACCGTGATTTTGTCGGCCACTTTTTCTTTTGATGTAAACCATTCGGCATCAGCCCAAGACTGCATCACTTGCTTAGCAGCAGCATTACCAGCTTCAGCTTTCTCTTGCACATCATGAAAAGCATCAAACATTAATAAAGTCTGTGACAAACCTTTAGCCACTGTTGCTGCTAAAGTCTTGTTGTCTAACAGTTCAATCATAGGTTGAATATTGTAGCCACCCAACATAGTGCCTAATAATTCAGTCGCTTTTTCAGCACTTAAAATTGAAGACGTTGCTTCGCCTTTAGACACTGCAGCTAAAAACCCAGCTTTAACATAAGCAGCATCATCAACGCCAGCAGGCACTCGATTAGTTAATAGATCCATTAAAAAAGCTTCTTCACCTGGTGGTGGCGCTTTCACTAACTCAATAAGGGCTGCTGTTTGTTCAGCATCTAATGGTTTTGGAACAATACCTTCTGCAGTTCGTTCTGCAATGTGGTTGCGATATTCTTTAAGCACGACATTCACCTTTGTGATAAACGACACTCAATACTTTTATTAAGACTCGATAACTTGACTATCGAGGATAAGAAAAAGTGGTTAAGTACCTATGATTAAAAGTTCTAAAAGACTTTCAGACTACTGCTTACATTAGCATTAAAATCAGCAAATTAAAAAAATTTGAAGCATGATTATTTTATTCAACATAGGCAATTTAGAGTATGTAACAAGCTGAAATTAACGTTATGTAAATACGATATAAATGACAATTATTAACAAAAACCTCACCAGTATAACCGTTCTTTCTACTACCTATAGATTTTATGAATAGTGCTTATTTAACCAAGTGATTAGTAGTAAGTATAAAATCAGGTAGAATATAGGCAAATTTTACACTGCTAGGCTTTGTTGACCTTTCATGTATAAGTTTTGTTCGAATTAAAATTTATTAACAGCAACGCAGTAATGTAGCTTAATCGTCTTAATGTCAGTTTTTGCAATATTGAGCAATAAACATTCAACGTATACGAGGAGCAGCGTTTATCAGCTAAGCTAATTTACTATCCCTAGCTAGCTAAAAAAATACATATTCAAGCTTTAATAAATGTTTATAAGCAGCCGAACAAAACTAGCAAAAATCAGCAAACTCTAGTGATTATATTACTAGTATATTTAGTCAAAGAGGGAATCAAATGAGCCTGTATTTAGAATATATAGCAGAAATTAAAAATCGTAAGAATGAGCTAGGCTTAGCACCTAAGCCAATTGATAGCGCTGATTTACTAGCTGAAATTATTGAGCAAATTAAAGATCAAGGTAATCAACACAGAGCCGATTCACTTAATTTCTTCATTTACAACACCTTACCAGGCACTACCAGTGCAGCTGGTGAAAAAGCTAAATTCCTAAAAGAAATTATTTTAGGTGAATATGCTGTTGCTGAAATTACGCCAACGTTTGCTTTTGAGCTATTGTCACACATGAAAGGCGGTCCTTCGATTGAAGTTCTTCTAGATTTAGCCTTATCTGACGATGCTTCAGTTGCAACAACCGCAGCAGAAATATTGAAAACGCAAGTTTTCTTATACGACGCAGATACAGCACGTCTTGAAGCGGCTTATAAAGCGGGCAACGCTATCGCAAAAGATATTCTTGAAAGTTACGCTAATGCAGAGTTTTTCACTAAACTTCCTGATATCGCTGAAAAAATTGACGTAGTAACTTACATCGCAGGTGAAGGTGATATCTCAACTGACTTACTATCTCCTGGTCACCAAGCTCACTCACGTGCTGACCGTGAATTACACGGTAAGTGTATGATCACGCCAGAAGCGCAAGAAGAAATTCAAGCACTACAAGCTAAGCACCCTGAAGCGAAAGTTATGCTTATCGCTGAAAAAGGTACTATGGGTGTAGGCTCATCACGTATGTCGGGTGTTAACAACGTTGCACTTTGGGCAGGTAAACAAGCAAGTCCTTATGTACCTTTTATAAACATTGCACCTGTTGTTGCTGGTACTAACGGTATTTCGCCAATCTTCTTAACGACTGTTGATGTAACTGGTGGTATTGGTCTTGATCTTAAAAACTGGGTTAAGAAAGTCGATGCAAACGGTAACACAGTTGTAGACGAGAATGGCGATGCCGTATTAGAAGAAGCATATTCAGTTGCTACCGGCACTGTGTTAACGATTGATACTAAAGCGAAGAAGTTATTAAACGGTGATAAAGAGCTAGCAGACATCTCTTCAGCTTTCACTCCACAAAAAGTGGAATTCATGAAAGCAGGTGGCTCTTACGCGGTTGTATTTGGTAAAAAATTACAAACTTTTGCCTCTGAAGCTTTAGGTGTACCAACTAAACTTGTTTATGCTGCTTCGAAAGAGATTTCACATGAAGGTCAAGGCCTTACTGCCGTTGAAAAAATATTCAACAGAAATGCAGTTGGTGTTCTTTCTGAAACCGATCTTCACGCAGGTTCAGATGTTCGCGTTAGAGTAAACATTGTTGGTTCGCAAGATACTACTGGCCCTATGACATGCCAAGAGCTAGAAGCGATGGCTGCTTCTACTATTTCACCGTTAGTTGATGGTGCATACCAGTCTGGTTGTCATACAGCATCAGTATGGGACAGCAAAGCTAAAGCAAACATTCCTAAATTAATGAGCTTTATGAACAAGTTTGGTCTAATCACTGCGCGTGATCCTAAAGGGGTTTACCACGCAATGACTGACGTAATTCATAAAGTATTGAATGATATTACCATCGATGATCGCGCTATCATTATTGGTGGTGACTCTCATACGCGTATGTCTAAAGGTGTAGCATTTGGTGCCGACTCAGGTACTGTTGCAGTTGCTCTTGCTACGGGTGAATCGGCTATGCCAATTCCAGAGTCAGTAAAAGTAACCTTTAAAGGCACTATGCAAGGTCACATGGATTTCCGTGATGTTGTACATGCAACGCAAGCACAAATGCTGAAGCAATTTGGTGGTGAGAATGTATTCCAAGGTCGCATAATCGAAGTACATATTGGTACTTTATTAGCTGACCAAGCATTCACATTTACCGATTGGTCTGCAGAAATGAAAGCAAAAGCTTCAATCTGTATTTCAAATGATGAAACATTAGTCCAATCAATTGAGCTTGCTAAGAGTCGTATCCAAATCATGATCGCTAAAGGGATGGAAAACGAAGCTGGCACTCTTAACGGATTAATCGCATTAGCTGATAAACGTATTGAAGAAGTTAAATCAGGCACTAATCCAGCATTAGCACCAGATGACAATGCTAAATACTACGCAGAAGTTGTAATCGATTTAGATGTTATCGACCAACCAATGATTGCTGACCCTGATGTAAACAACGATGATGCATCTAAGCGTTATACGCATGATGTTATTCGTCCAGTATCATTCTACAATGGTAAGCCTGTAGATCTAGCATTTGTTGGCTCTTGTATGGTTCACAAAGGTGACATGCAAATCATCGCTCAAATGTTACGCAACATTGAAAAGCAAAGCGGCAAGGTTGAATTTAAAGCGCCATTAGTTGTAGCTCCACCGACTTACAACATTGTTGATGAGCTTAAAGCTGAAGGCGATTGGGATATTTTACGTAAGTATTCTGGTTTTGAATTTGATGATGCAAACCCGAAAGGCGCTGCTCGTACTAAGTACGAAAACATCATGTACCTTGAACGCCCAGGCTGTAACTTATGTATGGGTAACCAAGAGAAAGCTGAACCAGGTGATACGGTTATCGCAACATCTACACGCTTATTCCAAGGTCGTGTTGTAGCAGATACCGCAGAGAAAAAAGGTGAATCATTACTAGGTTCAACACCTTTAGTTGTACTTTCATCTGTACTGGGTCGTTTCCCGACCATTGAAGAGTACAAAGCAGCTGTAGAAGGTATCGATTTAACTCGATTTGCTCCACCTACAGAAGAAATGACGACTAAGTACGTACCAATTAAAATGGTATAAGCTTTTGTCTATCTGCCTAGCTAATGCTCTTTGTGGACGTTAGCTAGGTTCATTGCACTTCTTGTTAACTGAACCAGAGCAGTGAAAAGTAAAATCAAAAAAGGTTACTTAATTTAAGTAACCTTTTTTATTGCCTCGCTTTTATTACCCAGAATACTCACCGTAAATAACGGTGTTAAAACTTTATATTCCTACTGCGAAATAGGACATTCAATATTGGCTGATAACGACGGCATGATCATATTTGGAAATGACAATTTATCATCAAAGCGTTCAACGCCTTCTAGCACTTCAATCTTAAAACCATAACTTTTACAAATACGTAATGACTGACGCATTAAAAAAGTCGCTAGTTTACTAAATTCTGTACTTTGTTTTGCGATAACTTGTAGGTGATGCTTACCGTCTTTTAAATCGGTTTGTTTAAACTGAACTTGATGATCGAAATCCCATTGTGATGCACCGTTAGGCGTCTCTACATTGTTTGCACATCCCGTTAGGGCTAAAGCTAACAATAAGTAAATTGAATTTTTCATTATTATAATTTCCTTATAAATCAAGGTTAAATTGAGCGTCTCAGTTACATACAGTATAGTCGTGCAACATCTTTATGGCTATAGCCAACAGATACAAAAAAGCCAGCAGAGTTGCTGGCTTTACAAGCTATAAAGTTTTAAAGGGATTACTTCAAATGTTCTTCAAGGAATTCACTAAGCTGTTTGAATGCCTCAAGTCGATTATCAGCTTCATCTAAATAATGCGTGCCATATTTAAACTCCACATAATCAACATCTAAACCTGCAGATTTTGCCTTATCATAAAAATCGGCAGACTGCTCAACACGCACCTGTGTATCATAACGACCATGCATCAATAAAATTGGCGCTTTAATTTTATCCATATTATTAGTCGCTGACAAACGTTCTAATTCTCCAGCGATACTTTCATCTGTTGGGTCGCCAATAGTATTTACAATGTGCGCACGAAGATTCCCTTGCCATCTATAGTCTTTTTCGGCCAGAGTCAATAAATCACTAATACCTGCAATACTAACAACACAGCTATATTGCTCTGGTTTTTGAAATGCTGCTGTCAAGGCCGCATATCCACCATAGCTATAACCGGCAAAACAAGTCTTATCCGTATTCACAAGATTTTTTGATTTCAACCAATCAAAGCCATTATACACATCTTGCTGCATGCGCTTGCCCCACTCATGATGACCTGAAGCTTGAAAGTTTGTACCAAATCCTCCTGAGCCTCGGTAATTTACTTGCAATACGGCATAGCCTTGGCTTGCGAAAAATTGTACGTACGGGTCAAATGTTTGATAGTCCCTTATGCCAATAGGCCCACCATGCGGCCAAACCACAAGTGGTGGTTTTTTATTATTGTCAGCGGTAACTGGTAAGGTCAAATAACCAGTAATTTCCTCACCGTCATCAGCATTAAAGGTTATTGGTAATACATTGGGCATTGGCTGCCCTTCTAAAAATGGATATGTGCTAAACCACAAGCCCCCTTTTTTGTTTTTTATATCTAACCAAAAAAACTTTTGCGGACTATTATCTTTCGTCGCATACACCAACATTTTAGTTTTATCTTCACTTCGACTATAAACAGTAGCTTGGTAACCTTTAAAGCTATTTTTCACTAACAGCGCTATATTATTATCTTCATTTTGAAAGAAGTGTTGACGTAAATAATCATCGTAATAGTACACACCGATAACACGGCTTCGATCAGGGTTATAAATGACGTCAGCAATGTCATATTTATCATGCCCGTACAACTTCTCGATAAACTTACCCGCTTGAATATCATATGACCACAATGCTTGTCGGCGAGTCTTATAATCAGTTAAAACAAGTAATTTATCGTTCTCAACCATAACAGGCGTAAAAGTTTCACCACTGTAAGCCTTTTGTTTATGAAGAAGTTCCCATTCTGACTGTTCGTTTTTTCTGTGCCAGATGGTATTTACATCCGTGACCTTCTTACTTTTCTCGGTGCCATAGCCAAATAGCACTTGTCCTTTATCGTTGGTTATCCATGTATGAACATTGAATTTATTGACAAATAGCTTGTCAAAATCATTTTCATAAACATTGACTTTATATACCGCTTGTACTTCATCTCTGTAATCATATGTCTGTAATAACACATGCTTTTTATCATCTTTTAATAATGACACCACACTCAAGCTAGCCGCTCTCCTTTTTTCCCAAGACGCCGCACTCGGTGGCATTTTAGTCTTAAGTTCAACGAGATCAGTACCATCAGTGTCTACTGAAAAAATTCGGTCACGTCTAAACCGTTTATTCCCTATACTTTCTGAGTAACTTGCGGTAATAAGCAATCGGGTGGAGTTAACCCACGATATACCCTCTATACGATCTTGACTCTTTTTAAGTTGCACTATGGTCGATACTTCTGCTGAACCAAATGCACTAATAACGATACTAGGACCATCTGGAGCATTATATATTGCCGCAATATGCTCACCATTAGGTGAAACACTAGGGTACTGAATCATAGGCAAATTGCCGAACTGCTCATAATTTAATGCCGGTGTTTTGGCATACCCTAAACAGCTAATGAGACTTAATAAGATTACTGGTAGTATTTTCTTCATAATTTGCATCCAAGCTATTGTTATTTATTTGTTAATTTAACAATATATTTATACACCATTTGGACACAAAAAAGCCAGCATAGTCGCTGGCTTTTTAATTGAAGTGCTTAAACGCTGAGTTAGCGCCAAGTTAAAACGAAATTATTTTTTCTTTTTAACGGCTTTAGCGTTTGGCATATCAGTAATGGTGCCTTCAAAAATCTCTGCAGCCATACCGATTGATTCATTTAACGTTGGGTGAGCATGAATAGTAAGACCTATGTCTTCAGCATCTGCGCCCATTTCAACGGCTAAACAAACTTCACCAAGCATTTCGCCGGCGTTGATACCCACAATAGCACCACCTAATACACGGCCAGTTTCTTTTTCGAAGATCATCTTAGTTTTACCTTCAGTACGCGCAGAAGCAATTGCACGACCAGAAGCAGCCCAAGGGAAGTTAGCCACTTCAATGTTCAAACCTTGCTCTTTCGCTTCACGTTCTGTAACACCTACCCAAGCCATTTCTGGATCAGTATAAGCAATTGAAGGAATACAACGTGGTTCAAAAGTATGTTTCTTACCAGAAATCACTTCAGCAGCACAATGTGCTTCATGTACCGCTTTATGAGCAAGCATAGGTTGACCCACAACATCACCAATAGCGAAAATGTGATTAACGTTAGTGCGAAGCTCATTTGTTACGTTAATAAAGCCACGCTCATCAACATTAACACCAGCTTTATCTGCAGCAACTAAGTGACCGTTTGGCTTACGACCAACAGCAACTAAAATTTTGTCGTAGCGTACTTGTCCTTCAGGGGCATTTTTGCCTTCAAAAGTAACATATAAACCATCGTCTTTGGCTTCAACGGCAACGACTTTTGTTGACAACATAATGTTGAATTTTTTCTTGTTATAGTTAGTGTAAACTTTAACAATATCTTTATCAGCCGCTGGCACTAATTGGTCAGCAAACTCAACAACTGAAACATTTGAGCCTAACGCGCGATATACCGTGCCCATTTCTAAACCAATAATGCCGCCACCAAGTACTAACATTTCTTTTGGTATGTCTTGAAGCTCTAAAGCGCCCGTTGAATCGATTACACGTGGGTCTTCAGTTGGAATGAAAGGTAAATCAACTACTGATGAACCAGCAGCAATAATCGCGTTGTCAAAAGTAATGGTTGTTTTACCGTCAGCGCCTTCTACTTCAATGGTTTTATCTGAAGTGAATTTACCGTAACCAAATACTGTTTTAACTTTACGTGCTTTAGCCATTCCGCCTAAACCACCGGTTAATTGACTAATAACGTCTTCTTTCCAGCCACGAATTTTGTCTAAATCAATTTTAGGAGCGCCAAAAGTAACACCATGAGAAGCCATTGCTGCTGCATCGTCAATAACTTTAGCTACGTGTAAAAGTGCTTTTGAAGGGATACAACCCACATTCAAACAAACGCCACCAAGCGTTTCACGGCTTTCAACTAATATTACGTCTAAACCTAAATCTGCTGCGCGAAATGCTGCTGAATAGCCACCAGGACCCGCACCTAAAACTACTACTTGAGTTTTAATATCGTTACTCATGCTAACCTCAAAATTGATGTATTTATTGCTGGTTTTGCCAGCCTATATTTGCTGAGTAAAATTAAAAGCGTTAACCATTAATATTTCAGCATTTGATTATATCTTACTTGGCGACGATTTTACTTAAACCGCACCAGAATCGCTATCTTTAAATCAGTAATTATTAGCAAAAAGTTGGTAAAAGCGAAAATTAACCGATTACTTTCACTTTACCAACTTTGTGTCATATTACTGTTTTATATCTGCCATTTGGCAATTATAGAATGAGTTTTCTAATATCACTCATGACACCTGCCAGATGTACAGTAAAGCGTGCCGCTAGTGCGCCGTCAATTACACGATGGTCGTAGGACATAGATAACGGTAACATTAACTTAGGTTCAAAATCTTGTCCATTCCATTTAGGTTTCATTTCTGATTTAGAAACACCTAAAATCGCCACTTCTGGAGCATTAACAATCGGCGTGAATGCTGTACCGCCAATACCACCCAGGCTAGAAATAGTAAAACAACCGCCTTGCATATCCGTTGCTTTTAACTTGCCGTCACGTGCTTTTATGCTAATTTCAAGTAATTCACGCGATAACTGGTGAATACCTTTTTGATCAACATCACGCACTACCGGTACAACTAAACCATTAGGTGTATCAACCGCAACACCAATGTGAATATACTTTTTCAGAATTAAGCTTTCACCATCTTCACTCAAGCTAGAGTTAAAGGTTGGAAAGGTACGCAATGCATCTGCTGCGGCTTTTAAAATAAACACTAATGGCGTAATTTTAAAACCAAGCTTTTGCTTTTCACAAATAACATTTTGTTCTTTACGGAAGGCTTCCACATTAGTGATATCGGCTTCATCAAACTGCGTAACATGTGGGATAGTGACCCAGTTACGATGTAAGAATGGACCCGATATTTTCTGAATGCGTGTCAGTGCTTTCGTTTCAACTTCACCAAACTTTGAGAAATCAATTTGCTTAGCGCTAACAACTTGTAAACCACCTTCTCCAGCGGCTACTGAACTACCAGCATTAGCTTTCGGACGAGACAATTCATATTTAACATACGACTGCACATCTTCTTTTAAAATACGGCCTTTACGTCCAGTACCTTTGACTAATGTTAAATCAACCCCAAATTCGCGCGCAATGCGTCGAATAGAAGGTGAAGTATAAATAGCATCGGCATTGGTTAAACCAATTTGCGGATGATGCGGCACAGGTGCTGCCTTTTTAGCTGCTGGCGCTGGTGCTTGGCTAGCAGCCTTTGCTGGCGCTGAAGCAGGCGCAGGAGTTTCTTCCTGAGCAGGAGCACCAGACGACGTTTCAAGCTTGATAACAATTGAGCCTTGCTTAACTTTATCGCCCGTACTGATTAACACTTCTTTTACCGTTCCGGCATGTGACGATGGCACATCCATAGTGGCTTTATCTGTTTCTAACGTGATTAAACCATCTTCAGCTTCAATAACATCGCCCACAGCAACTAGCACATCAATAACGTCAACTTCGCCATCTTCGCCAATATCAGGTACCGCTATTTCGATAACTTCACTGCTTGCAGCCGCCGCAGGCGCTGATTTCTCAGCAGCAGGAGCTTGTGCAGCAGGCGCTTCTTCAGCTGCAGGTGCTTGTTCAGCTGCACTTGATGAAGTTTCAAGCTTAATCACAATAGAGCCTTGCTTAACTTTATCACCGGTATTAATGAGCACTTCTTTAACCGTACCAGCATGAGGTGACGGCACATCCATAGTAGCTTTATCAGTTTCTAACGTGATCAAGCCATCTTCAGCTTCTATCACATCACCTACTGCAACTAGTACTTCGATAACGTCAACTTCGCCATCTTCACCAATATCAGGCACAGCTATTTCAATAACTTCACTACTTGCAGCAGCACTTGGCGTTTTTTCTGCTGCCGGTGCTTCAGGCTTAGCTTCTGGTTCAGCTTTTTCTTCTGACTCGGCTGCAACTGGTGCTTCTGTGCTATCTTCAGCAGCAGCGCCAGCGCCTTTCATTTCAGCAATAACATCACCTTCTTTGATCTTATCGCCAACTTTAACTGAAAGGGCAATAAGTTCACCAGCAAATGGCGCTGGAATATCCATTGATGCTTTATCCGTTTCAACGGTAATAATACCTTCGTCAGCTTCTAAACTGTCGCCTACCGCAAAACAAATCTCGATAACTTCTACTTCATCGCCACCGACATCTGGGACTAGAATTTTTTCAATATCAGACATTTTTTAATTCCTTATCTAGTCTTAGTTACGCGTAAAGCGGATTAATTTTTTCAGCATCAATGTTAAAGCGTTTAATCGCTTCACTGACCACTTTGCTTTTAATCTCACCACGGTTTGCCAATTCATAAAGCGCAGCAACAACAATGTAGTTTTGATCAACTTCAAAATGTTGACGCAAGTTATCGCGGCTATCACTGCGGCCAAAACCGTCAGTACCTAATACGCGATACTCAGTGTTGATATAAGCACGCACTTGGTCAGAATAGTTTTTAATGTAATCAGTTGCTGCAATGGCTGGGCCTTTGTCGCTAGTAATTACCTTAGAAAGATAAGCTGTTTTTTGCTTGCTTTCAGGGTGTAACATGTTCCAGCGCGTTACTTCTTGTCCTTCACGTGCCAGTTCGTTGAATGAAGTAACAGAATAAACGTCACTTGATACACCGTAATCAGCTGACAAAATTTGTGCCGCTTGACGAACTTTTTGTAAAATAGTACCTGAGCCCATTAATTGTACGTTGGCTTTAGCTTTTTTAGCTTCAACGCGCTCAAGTTGATAAATACCTTTAATAATTTCGTCTTCAACAGTCTTATTTTCTGGTATTGCTGGATGTTGATAGTTTTCATTCATCAAGGTTAAGTAGAAGAAGATGTTTTCATTTTCTTCATACATACGGCGTAAACCTTCACGCACAATAACGGCAATTTCATAACCGTAAGTTGGATCATAAGTCACACAATTAGGGATTAAGCCCGCTTGCACATGTGAATGACCATCTTGATGTTGTAAACCTTCACCATTAAGCGTAGTTCTACCAGCAGTAGCACCTAATAAGAAACCACGTGCTTGACTATCTGCCGCTGCCCATGCTAAATCACCAACACGTTGGAAACCAAACATTGAATAGTAGATGTAGAATGGAATTGTCGTGGCGTTACACGTTGAATAAGACGTACCAGAAGCAACCCAAGACGCCATAGCACCTAGTTCATTAATACCTTCTTGTAATACTTGTCCTTTTTTATCTTCGCGGTAATAAGCAACTTGGTCAGCATCTTGTGGAACATATTTTTGACCTTCGCTGGCATAAATACCCACTTGGCGGAATAAACCTTCCATACCAAAAGTACGCGCTTCGTCAGGAATAATAGGAACGATACGCTTACCGATTTTCTTATCTTTTAGTAAGCTGTTTAGCACACGAACAAAAGTCATTGTTGATGAAACTTCACGCTCACCTGAACCTTTTAATATTGGCTCAAATATTTTTAATGCTGGAATATCAAGTGACTCTTCCGCTTGTTGGCGACGCGCAGGTAATGAACCACCTAATGCTTCACGACGTGCTTTCATATACTTGTATTCTTCGCTATCTTCTGGGAACTTGAAGAAAGGTAAGTCAGCAATTTCTTCATCGCTTACCGGAATATTAAAACGATTACGGTAATGTTTAAGCGAATCAACATCCATCTTCTTAACGTTATGGGCAATGTTTAAAGCTTCGCCTGAAGCACCTAAACCGAAACCTTTAACAGTTTTAGCAAGAATAACGGTTGGACGACCTTTAGTGTTCATCGCTTTTTCATAAGCGGCGTAAACTTTAACAGGATCATGACCACCACGATTTAAACGCCAAATATCTTGATCAGACATATTCGCGACTAGCGCTGCAGTTTCAGGGTACTTGTTAAAGAAGTTTTCGCGCGTGTACTTACCGCCTTTGGCTTTACAGTTTTGGTATTCACCATCAACTGTTTCGTTCATTAGCTGTAGTAATTTACCCGAAGTATCACGGGCAATTAATGAATCCCAGTAAGAACCCCAAATAACTTTCACCACTTCCCAGCCTGCGCCGCGGAATGTCCCTTCAAGTTCTTGAATAATTTTACCATTACCACGAACAGGACCATCTAAACGCTGTAAATTACAGTTGATAACAAATGTTAAGTTATCTAAACCTTCACGCGTTGCTAGGCCGATAGCACCTAACGATTCTGGCTCATCAGTTTCACCATCACCTAGGAAACAATAAACACGTTGGCCTGAACAGTCTTTAATACCGCGGTCAGTAAGATACTTAAGGAAACGTGCAGTATAAATAGCTTGTAATGGACCTAAGCCCATAGAAACAGTAGGGAACTGCCAAAAGTCTGGCATTAAATGTGGATGCGGGTATGAAGACAAACCTTTACCATCACATTCTTGACGGAAGTTGTTCATTTGCTCTTCCGTTAATCTGCCTTCCATAAAGGCACGAGCATAAATACCCGGAGAAATATGACCTTGAGCAAAAATAAAGTCGCCGCCATCTTTTTCAGATGAAGCTTTAAAGAAGTGGTTGAAACCAACATCATATAAAGTAGATGAAGAAGCAAAGCTACCAATATGGCCACCAAGCTCTAAATCTTTTTTAGACGCGCGTAATACCAACACTAAAGCATTCCAACGAATAGCAGCACGAATGCGTGACTCTATCGTTTGGTCAGCCGGCATATGCGGCTCTAACCCTGGTGGAATAGTATTTACATAAGCAGTTTTGGCGTCAAAAGGTAAATGCGTACCGCTACGACGGGCTCTATCGATTAATTTTTCAAGTAGAAAATGAGCACGTTCTGGCCCTTCTTTTTCTAGCACAGACTCCATTGATTCCAACCATTCTTGGGTTTCCATTGAATCAATATCTTGATTTGGGAGCTCAGACATAATTACTTAGTCTCCATTTGTTGTTTGTTAAGTAAATTTCGTTGTTTAAAGATAGCTGCTTTTAAGCAAATATCCTTAACTCGTTTTAATTTTTATACCAATACCGTTTTAATTAATAAATTATGAATAATCGATAATTCATTGAGTTAATTGGTATCAACTTTCGGTCGTTTCATTCTGCGTATAGAACGTTCCATACGACTATTTTCCTGTGACATTTTTAATAGCACTTCTTCAATGAAAGCTAAATGTCGATGGCTAGCTCCCCAAGCAATTTGGGGTTTACCACTGACAATCGCACTCATCAAACGCGTGCGATAATCAGATATTTGGCCAAACACGTCGGGTCGCTTAGCCAAAGTTGTTAAATTTTTCTCAATGTTGTCAATCAACAACGGCGCCATACTATTGGCTAAATGCAAAATAACCGCATTGTGACTAGCCGCGCATATTGCGATATAAAATTCGAATACCGCTTCAGCTTCAAGGCGGTAACTATCTTCAAGTTGAGCCGTGCCAATGTTGTCATGCTTGCGCTGAATTTCATCAAAATCAGCTTGTGTACCGCGCATCGCTGCATAGTAAGCCGACATCCCCTCAATACCATGACGAAACTCTAATAAATCAAATTGTGATTCATTACTATTGGCCATTAAGGCAAATAGTGGGTCTGACAGGCCACCCAAAATTTTATCACTTACAAAGGTTCCGCCACCTTGGCGACGCGTGACTAAATTTTTTGCTTCTAACTTTTGAATGGCTTCACGTAATGAAGGTCGAGACACATCGAACTGTTTCGCCAGCTCTCGCTCTGCCGGTAACTTTTGCCCGGGCTTCAAACTACCTTCTAAGATCATAGTCTCAAGCTGAGCCAAAATAATATCTGACAACTTAGCTTGCTTTACCGGCTTTTCAATACTCGGAATCGACATTTAAAACCCTTTATGACTCAAATATTTTCGACCTAAGTTAACTAAATTGCGTCGAACTTTTTTAAAAAAGCTTGGTAAAATGGTCTTACCAATTTATAATTTCAGATGTAATGTAACAAATGAATACACGGTTGTAAACACAGCGACTAATTTATAACCAGCAACCGCATGTAAACACATCACCTGAGGCAAAAAATCCACACTAATAACCACTGTAGTACAATTACTCATAAAGTTTAATGATGAAAGACAATACACAGTAATAGAGATAAGCAAAGCGGCTTAACCTATGTACATAGGCTATCAAGGTGATGTGGTAAATAGGCTTGCACTAAAGAGTAGACTAAAAAATAATGTTCAACGTAAAGTAGTTAACTTTAAGCGTTTAGCGTAAATCATTTTGATTTCACTTTGTGGCAAGATAATTTGAATTAAAAGGGATTTGTTAGAAGTTAGAAGTTAGAAGTTAGAGTTTTAAGCTTTCAGTTTTCAGTTTTCAGTTTTAAGACTAGAGCAGGGAGCTTTGATTAAAGAGGTTGGGATTAGTTATTAGCTGTCAGTTTTAAGCTGTCAGTTTTAAGACTAGAGCAGGGAGCTTTGATTAAAGGGGGCGGGATTAGTTATTAGCTGTCAGTTTTAAGCTGTCAGTATGTAGACTAAGAAGCTAAATACCAAGCAAAGCGGAGGTTGGCTTTACTTGGTTACTGATAGCTTAGTACTGATAGCTTAGTACTTCTCTTAACTAAGTAATAATACCGGTCAAGGTCAGAACAGATATTACGGCTAAAAACAGTAACAGGGTTCGCTTGGCTAACTTAACTAACAAGCAAGGTTCAGCAGTGCAGTCATCGGCATCAACCATAAAGTCTTCAGACATTTGCGCAACGGCTATCAATACTTTACTCGGCGCTTTTTCAAATTCAAATAAGTTTTCGATCCAAACCGGCAGCGCTTTCGAAAAATGGCCAACAAACATATAACCAAAAGCCACTAACCTTACTGGCAACCAATCAACCCAAAATAATAATTGCTGGCTGGCTTGACAAGTTTCATCGCTGTTTTGGCTGTTTTGCTCTGAGCTATCGCCCTGTTCATCTGTTGCAGCTTCTGGTTTGTTAGTACATTCATTTACCTTGGTTAATAACCGATAAAATAATGCTCCTGCAGGACCAAATAACACAAAAAACAGCATAACCGCGATAAAGTAGCGATAATTTAACCAAACCATAGTTTGGCCGAATCCCATATTAGAAATATTTTTATCTTGCTGTAATTGCAAGTGGTGCAATTCACAAGTAGTTAATTCACCTTTAAAAGCTGAAACTAAATAGTTTTTATAACTTTCGCGGGTTTTCATACAACCAAAACATACAATAAGGATTAATGTTGAGGCAATTAAATACAATAAAGCGTTATCAATTTGTGCTAATAAAAAATAACACCCCACTACCGGAACAAAAATAACCGCATAACTCAATATGGCAGAATTTTTATAGTCCGCCAGCACCTTAGTTTTCTTAATTACCGCCAAATAACGTTGGTATAATGTATCGAATTGCCAAGCACTAGAAGACAAGTAGCGCTCAGCAACCAGTGCAATTAACAAACTAATCAAGCTCATGTTTAATTATCCATTTATTAAGTTTCAAGTATAAAGTTGTCGACTTTCACTTACCGCCAACCCACCACTATTATTCTATTTGTTTTACTAACAGCTGACTGCTGACCTTTTTGCCCTACCTTTTACTGACAGCTGTCAGCTTATAACTGTTTTTTCCTGTCTTTTACTGTCTTTTAACTGACAGCTAACCGCTTAAAACTGAAAGCTATCACTTCTCCAACAACCCCCGAAAGTGTTGCCAATCAAACGCGTCTCCAGGATCAGTTTTTCGCCCCGGTGCAATATCACAATGCCCAACAATGTTACGTTTCAGCTCAGGATAAGTCCCTATTAAAGCTTGGCTCAAAGCACTAAGCTGCTGATATTGCTCTTTAGTATAGGGAATATCATCTGTTCCTTCCAGCTCAATACCAATTGAAAAGTCATTACACTTTTCTCGGCCTTGATAAGACGAAACACCGGCGTGCCATGCTTTATCATTAAAAGAAACATATTGCACAATATGACCGGTACGCTGAATTAAACAATGGGCTGAAACACGCATGCGATATATGCTTTCGAAGTAGGGATCAATAGTCGGGTCTAAGTTACCGAGAAAAAAATCAGTTATGTGGCTGCCACCAAATTGCCCCGGCGGTAATGAAATATTATGCACAACCAACAAACTAACCGCTTCATCTATCGCTCTTGGCTCACAGTGGCTAGATTGTTGAATTTCAGCGGCACACAACCAACCATTTTCAAGCACTAGCGCAGTGTTACTTTTTCGGCCATCTTGCAGAAATGACATACAATAATTCACAGGTTGTTTATCAAAGCACTATTACATAGTAAAGTTATCAATAGAACAAGATATTATCCCCGAAGCACTGCAAAATTCAGCTTCGTAGAATGGGGTAAATCAAACAGATTAATCTAACAGTTGGACATATATGACTAAAAATGACACTTCAGCAAGTTTTGGTAAAGGTTTTGTCTGGATAGCTTGGATTATCGGCATCGCTTTACTAGTGTTTGTTTTTCAAGATTTACTCGACGAGCAATATAATCCAAATCAAGACCCTAAACTTTCATTACAAGCCAACGGCAAAGCAGAAGTTATGTTGCAGCAAAACCGGCAAGGGCATTATGTGACTAATGGCGCGATTAATGGCACACAAGTCACCTTTTTACTCGATACCGGTGCTACACACGTGTCTATTCCAGCACATATAGCAGAAAATTTATCCTTACAAGCACAAGGACAAATGCGCGTGCAAACCGCAAATGGCACAATTACTGTCTATCAAACACAAATAAATGAGCTACGCATTGGCAATATCTACCTGTATAATGTCGCGGCAAATATTAACCCTAGTATGGCTGCCGATGAAATTCTGTTGGGCATGAGCGCCCTAAAAAGAGTAGAATTTAGCCAAACCGGAAAACAACTAATTTTACGAGAGCAGCTTTAAATGTTACCAGCATCATTATTAAACGACATCACCAAAACCGTTACTTGGGCATTATGTGAAGACTTAGGCGTAAATACCTATAACGAACTTGCCACCAGCAGTGACATTACCGCCGAACTTATTCCGGCACAAAACCAAGCGGTAGCAAACATTATCAGTCGTGACGAATGTGTTATTTGTGGTGTTGCTTGGGTAAATGAAGTGTTTAAACAGCTTGATAACATTTATAACACCGAAACCAAAATCACTTGGTTTGTTAACGACGGTCAACACGTAACCGCCAATACCACGTTATTCGAGTTATCGGGTAATGCACGCATTTTGTTAACCGGCGAGCGTACCGCTTTAAACTTTTTACAAAGCCTTTCAGGTACCGCAACCGTCACTAGCTCATACGTTAAACACCTTGCAGGCACCACCACCAAATTACTTGATACCCGTAAAACCCTACCGGGCCTGCGCAGCGCGCAAAAATACGCGGTAACTTGCGGTGGCGGTGTAAATCATAGAATTGGCTTATTCGACGCCTTTTTAATTAAAGAAAATCACATTGCCGCATGTGGTGGTATTAGCAAAGCCATTAGCACAGCCCGCATTAACCATAGTGATAAAACCGTCGAAGTAGAAGTAGAAAACATAGAAGAGTTAACCCAAGCACTAAACGCAGGTGCTGACATTATTATGCTAGATAACTTTAGCACTGAAATGATCGAGCAAGCGGTTAAGCTAACCGCCGAAATATCAGCCGGTAATACCAAGTTAGAAGTTTCAGGCAATATGACCTTAAGCACACTAAAAGATTATGCCAAATCCGGCGTAGACTTTATTTCTGTAGGTGCGTTGACCAAACATGTCCAAGCGGTTGATCTGTCCATGCGCTTTGTTTAAAAATTAGCTGTCAGTTTCAAGCTTTCAGTTCGAAGCTGTCAGTTAAAACAACAATATCTATCAGTAGCTGTTTTTTCTCTTACTGATCGCTGACAGCTGAGAGCTAAAAACTAGCCCTAAGCTTTCAGTGCGAAGCTGTCAGTTAAAACAACAATATCTATAGTAGCTGCTTTTTCTCTTACTGATCGCTGACAGCTGAGAGCTAAAAACTAGCCCTAAACTGTCAGTTCGAAGCTTTCAGTTAAAACAACAATCTCTATAGTTAGTAGCTTGTTTTTTCTTTTACTGACAGCTGACAGCTTAGAACTAAAAACTTTAAACTTGATACTTATCAATCTAATATCCATGTTTAACTTTTAAAATCACATGATATTTAGCAATTAAAGCGTAAAAACAGCGATAAATCGCAATAAACTAAAAATAAATGCACACAAAGTTTTACATTTAGCAAATTTTGTCGCAATATCAATGCAGCCCCCGTAATAATGAATGGAATTTATAACGATGAAAAAACTAAACACAATGAAAAAAGCTCAAGGTTTCACCCTGATTGAATTAATGATCGTTGTTGCGATTATCGGTATTTTAGCTGCTGTTGCATTACCGGCTTATAATACTTATACAGAAAAAGCACGTTATTCTGAAATCCCACTAGCCGTAGGTTCAGTTAAAGCGGCAATTGAAACTTGTTTTCAAACCCGAGGGGATTATACTTTAGCTAACTGTGATACTTACGCGAAAATTGGTGCTGTAAAAGCAGGTGCTGAAGCAGGTTCTGAAGTTGCTTCCGTAGAAATAACAGCAGGAACTGCAGTAATTACTGGTACTGGTTCAGATACAGATGCATCAACATATATTCTTACCCCTACTGCAGCTAACAACTCATTAAATTGGGCACAAACAGGTACGTGTATAGCTACTGGTGTTTGTTAATTTTTAACACCTTTTTGTACAAATTAAAAAAAGCTCCACGTAGGAGCTTTTTTATTATCTAGCATTTAACATTATTTTGTTATTCAATTACAAAATAAGTTACACTTTAACTCACGGTTATTAATCAACTTTATTAAGAGAACTATGAAGGGACTTCACCAACAATCAAGCCTACTTTCTGCGTTAACTAAACATAATGTTGTACCTAGCGATATAGCGGAAAAAATTAGTGCTGATTTTATTCAACAAAACAAACCTTTTATACGGTTTTTAGTTGAAGATAAAAGCATTAATGCCGACGACATTGCCAGCACGCTGTGTCGTAGTTTTGGCTGTCCGCTAATTGATTTAACTAATTTTGATACTAGCTTGGTACCTGAAGGTGTCCGTAACGAAAAACTGATCCGTAAACACCAAGCCTTGCCGTTATATTTACGTGGCAAAGTCTTATTCGTTGCTATGTCAGACCCGACTAATCTTGATGCCCTTGAAGAAGTTCAGTTTAATACCGGTTACTCTACCGAATTGGTTATTGCCAACGAAACCGCGTTAGCTGCCTGTATTGAAAAAATATTAGAACAAGACAGCGATGCCCTTGATATTTCCGATATGGACGCGGAGGAATTATCAGGTATTGATGTTCAAGAAGAACGCAAAGAAGAAGATAATATTGGCGCTGGCGGTGATAAAGAAGACGCCCCAATCGTTGTTTATATTAATAAAATATTACTCGACGCCATTCGCAAAGGCGCGTCTGATTTACACTTTGAACCTTACGAGAAGTCTTATCGTATTCGTTTTCGTATTGACGGTATATTAAACGAAGTAGCTAAACCGCCCGTAGCGTTAGCCTCGCGCATGGCGGCACGTTTAAAAGTCATGTCGAAGTTAGACATTGCTGAACGCCGTGTTCCACAAGATGGCCGAATTAAATTAGCCTTATCGAAAAAGAAGTCGATTGATTTTCGTGTTAGTACCCTGCCCACCATGTGGGGCGAAAAAATAGTAATGCGTATTCTTGACTCGTCTAGTGCCATGCTAGGTATTGATATGCTGGGCTATGCGCCAGAGCAAAAGAAAATATACATGGACGCTCTAGCACAACCACAAGGGATGATTTTAGTTACCGGCCCAACGGGTTCAGGTAAAACCGTGTCACTTTATACCGGGCTTAATATTTTAAATACCGAAGAGCGTAATATTTCAACCGCGGAAGATCCGGTTGAAATTAATCTCGATGGAATTAACCAAGTACAAATAAATGTTCGTGCAGGTTTAACCTTCCCAGGCGCATTACGCTCATTCCTCCGACAAGATCCCGATATTGTTATGGTAGGTGAGATTCGTGATTTAGAAACCGCAGAAATTGCCATTAAAGCCGCGCAAACCGGTCATTTAGTGTTATCAACATTACATACCAACTCGGCAGCCGAAACACTAACCCGTTTATTAAATATGGGCGTGCCGTCATACAACGTTGCCAGCTCGGTGACTATTATTATCGCCCAGCGATTAGCAAGGCGCTTATGTGTTCAGTGTCGAGAAGAAGAACACATACCTGAAGCCGAACTCATTGCCCAAGGTTTTTTACCTGCACAACTAGAAAATATTAAATTATTTAAACCTGTCGGGTGCGATTTTTGTACCGGCGGTTATAAAGGCCGTGTCGGTATCTACGAAGTCATAAAAATTAGTGATGTTACCGCAAACTTAATTATGACGGGCTCAAACTCGTTAGATATTGCCGCACAATGCCAACGCGAAGGTTATAATAATTTACGCCAGTCTGGCTTAGAAAAAGCCGCATTAGGCGTAACCAGTTTAGAAGAAGTTAACCGGGTAACTAATTCTTAGTAAATAGTTTTAAGCGGTCTACTATCGGTTGTCAGATACGTGCAGTAAGTTATATGCTAAGAGTTGTAAGCTAACAGTGCAAGAAGATGCTTTCAATATAAAATTTTTTGAACGTGTTCTTGCTAATTTATACTCATAATAAAAATTTAGGTTAAGCGAATGGCTGTTTCTTCAACAACAAAAGTAAAAGACAAGAAAAGTAAAGTTAAAGCGCTTGATGTTTATAAATGGCAAGGGCTGAACCGTAAAGGTAAAAAAATAAGTGGTGAGCTTAATGCCACCAGTATGTTGGAGCTAAAAGCCCAACTGCGTAAGCAAGGTATCACCCCAGGTAAAATCAGTAAAAAAGCTAAACCTTTATTTGGCATGAGCGGCGATAAAAAAATTCTTCCGGTTGATATCGCGGTACTTACTCGCCAAATTGCCACTATGCTAGGCGCAGGTGTACCTTTAGTGCAAACCATTGAAATGATCGGCGCTGGCCACAACAATGCCAATATGCAGAAATTACTTGGCACTATTGGCAACAAACTGCAATCGGGTATCCCGCTTTCTGAATGCTTGCGTGAACACCCTAAATATTTTGATGATTTATATTGCGACTTGGTTAACTCTGGTGAGCAATCTGGTTCATTAGAAACCATATATGATCGTATTGCTGTCTATAAAGAAAAAGCCGAAGTATTGAAAGCAAAAATAAAAAAAGCCATGACCTATCCTATTTCTGTGTTAGTTATCGCCTTAATTGTTACCTCCGTCTTATTAATATTTGTAGTACCCGTATTTAAAGATATTTTTGATAGCTTTGGCGCCGAGCTCCCAGGTTTTACGTTATTAGTGTTAGCCATATCTGATTTTATGCAAGCTTATTGGTATTTTGGCTTAGCTGGTATATTCCTCAGTTTTTACCTTTTCAAAAAAGCGCATGCCAATAGCCAGAACTTTCGTGACAGTGTTGATAAAAAAATATTAAAAGTACCTGTTGTTGGTGATGTATTAAAAAAAGCGGCGGTTGCCCGTTATGCCAGAACACTTTCAACAACGTTTGCTGCTGGTGTGCCGTTGCCTGATGCTCTAGAGTCAGCCGCAGGTGCTTCAGGCAATGCAGTTTTTCGTGATGCTATTTTAGAAATACGCGCTGAAGTAACCTCTGGTATGCAAATGAATTTAGCCATGAGAAACTGTGCTATTTTCCCCGATATGGTGATTCAAATGGTGGCTATTGGTGAAGAGTCTGGCGCGGTTGACGATATGCTCGCCAAAGTAGCGACTGTCTATGAGCAAGAAGTAGATAACGCCGTAGATAACTTAACTACCCTGTTAGAGCCAATGATAATGGCGGTATTAGGCGTGGTTATTGGTGGCTTGATCATCGCCATGTATTTACCAATATTCCAAATAGGTATGGTGGTTTAATAACTACAGCTTTCAGTGATGTCCCTCTAACTGAAAGCTGAAAGCTAATAACTTAACGCTAACTTCTAACAACGGCTATATAACAAGGTAGACCTTTTGACCGACTTAATCACCTTAATGACACACTCCCCCACCTATTTCTACAGCATAGTGTTTATTTTTTCGCTACTGATTGGTAGCTTTTTAAACGTAGTTATTTATCGCTTACCTAAAATGTTAGAGCAAGGCTGGAAAAGTGAATGCCGTGAATTTTTAGCTGATGAGTTAGCAAAACCCATACAAACTGACGATAGCCTGATCACCCTTTCAACGCCAAGTTCTAGCTGCCCGTCATGCCAACATAAAATTCGTTTCTATGAAAACATACCGCTAATAAGTTGGTTGTTTTTACGCGGGAAATGTAGCCAATGTCAGGCAAAAATATCACTACGCTACCCATTAGTTGAGTTAGCAACCGCGTTATTAAGTGTGGTGATCGCGGCCCATTACGGCGTTACCTTCACTACGCTTATGCTATTAGTGCTAACTTGGGGTTTAATTGCTTTAACCTTAATTGATGTAGACCATATGTTATTGCCTGACCAAATAACGCTGCCATTAATATGGTTAGGGCTTTTGGTGAATATTAATGCTGCCATTGTACCGTTAAGCGACGCAGTTATTGGCGCTGTTGCCGGTTACATGAGCTTGTTCAGTATATTTTGGCTGTTTAAATTAATTACCGGTAAAGACGGTATGGGCCATGGCGACTTTAAGTTAGTTGCGCTATTTGGTGCCTGGTTGGGTTGGCAGTTACTGCCGTTATTAATTTTAATGGCATCAGCCGTTGGCGCGATTATTGGCATTAGTTTAATGGTCTTTAAGAACCATCAGCGTGAACAAGCCATTCCTTTTGGCCCATATTTAGCTATTGCAGGTTGGATAACCCTGCTTTGGGGTAACGGAATTTGGTCTTGGTATTTAAGTTCGTTAACTTAAAAAATTAAATCAAGCTTTAAGATGTCAGTCAAAAAATCTTTCAGTAAAACAATAGCTCCCATTAGCTTGGAAAACTGACAGGTGACAGCTAAAACAAGCTTTAAGCTGTCAGTCAAAGAAGCTTTCAGTAAAACAATAGCTCCCAGTAAGCTTGGTAAAACTGACAGCTGACAGCTTAAAACTTAAAACTAAAAAAGGCTTACATATGTCTACATTTATCGTTGGTTTAACCGGTGGTATTGGTAGTGGAAAAACTACGGTAAGCGACTTCTTTGCCGAGTTAAACATTGACATTATTGATGCTGATATTGCGGCCCGTATAGTTGTAGAGCCAGGCAGTAAAGCACTAGTTGCGATTAAAGCACACTTTGGTGCTGACTTTATTGATCATAATGGCCAACTCAATAGAGCTAAACTTCGCAGCCGTATTTTTAGTGAGCCTGAAGATAAAGCTTGGTTGAATAGTTTATTACACCCATTAATTCGACAAGAAATATTAGCGCAAATAGCGCAAGCCAATAGCAGCTACTGTTTATTAGTCGCTCCATTGCTGTTGGAAAATAATTTACATAAGTTAGTTAACCGTGTTTTAGTGGTTAATGTTGACGAAGCAAACCAAATTGCTCGCACGGCTGCCCGCGATCCAAGTTCTGTAGCCGAAATTAAACGCATAATTGCCAGCCAAATGCCAAGTGAACAGCGCCTTAGCTTTGCTGATGATGTTATCAACAATCAAGATACGAGTTTAGAAGACATTCGCCAACAAGTAATAGATTTAGATAAAAAATACCAATTTCTAGCCCTTACCCCTTTATAAACGCCTATTTTCCCTAAATAATTCGCCATTTCGTCCAGCTATGGTTACTATTAGGCCATGGCTCGCTAATCTCCAAATAAAGTTTTTAAATAATGACCGCAATATTGTATGAACATCCGCTTAATGAGCGCATTCGTAACTATTTAAAACTTGAACAATTATTTGCTCAAGCGTCAGATTGTTTACACTATAATATTGTCACAAGTCATAGTGTATTTTTTAATGCCTTATTTGCCATTCTTGACACCTTAGAGCGTAATGATATTCGGGGAGACTTGATTAAAGACCTAGAAAAATTAGAACAAAACTTAGTAATTTGGTCACAAAACCCAGATATTGACAGTGCTGTTCTTGAAGAAAATTTAACTAAAACAGTTGGGCTGTCTAGCCAGCTAAAAGTGCCTAGTGCACAGTGGCTGCAGTTAAAAGCTGACAAATTTTTGACCGGTTTAAAACAACGTTTTGCCATTCAAGGGGGGAGTTCCCACTTTGACCTGCCACAACTACAATTTTGGTTAAACCAAGCAAGCACTGAAGTTGAAGCGCAATGCCGCTATTGGTTATCGCTATTAGCTCAAATTAATGCCGCGCTAGCACTCAACTTGAAATTTTTACGTCAACGCGCTGCCTTTGAAGAAATAGTCACCGACAGTGGTTTTTACCAAGATAATGGTGAGGGCTTAATTTTAATCCGCATTAAAGTGGCTAATAATTTACCTTTTTATCCAACCATTAGCGGTAATCGTTTTCGTTACTCTATTCGTTTTATGATGCCTTGCAGCGAAACCGGTCGAAAATATTCTAAACAAGCAACAACCTTCCAGTTGGCCCGATGTAAATAATTAAATATAGTTTTACGTTTTAAGCAGTCGGCTTTTCGTTATAACCAACTCGCTTATAACGTGTGTTTTAGCTGACCGCTTAAAACTCATCGTTTACCGCTTTATTTTTGTCTTTTAATCAAATTTTTCTTATAATAGCGTTATAATTTTATTGCTAGAAATACCTAACGGATAATCATTCCTATGACCTTAAAAGTAGCTTGTCCCACTTGTAAAAAAGAAGTGATTTGGCAAGAAGAGAGTCAATATCGCCCATTTTGTAGTAAACGTTGCCAGTTAATTGATATTGGTGATTGGGCTGACGAAAACCATAAAATTAGTCAGCCAGTGCAAGGTGCTGTCGACTTAAATGAAGAAATGCTAGACGCTTTGGAAGCCGAATTTTTGCAGCATAATAAGTTCTTTGTCGAACCTGAGTAGAGTAACGGTTGGCGCTATAAAATGTATGATTCAGTATTAGCATAATTGTTACTGGGTTTAGTTAAGGGTTTAATTAAGGGTTTAATTAAGGGTTTAATTAAAGATCTAGTTATACTGAACAATCGAAATATTATTACTGATAGATTACTGATAATTTTTTTGCAGCTGATCAATAATGGCTTGATTCGCTGCAGGAAAATTTAACCCGCTAAACTCCGCTAAGGTAAACCAGCCTGACTGTTGCCCTTCTAAGGCTTTTGCCTCACCGGTAAAGTTATCAACAACAAACACGTCTAATAACACCTTTTTATCGCCGTAATCATGGCTAATTTGCATTAATGACGTACAAGTCAGGGTTTCTATTGCAACTTCTTCTTTTAGCTCTCTATGCAGCGCTTGATGTACCGTTTCATTTTCTTCCACTTTGCCACCCGGAAATTCCCATTTACCGCCTTGATGACTAGCGGCTAAACGCTTAGTGAGAAAAAATTTATCTTCCTGTTTGATCACACCAACAGCCACATGCACAATTTTTGTCATTATTTATCCTAAAAAAACTATTTAAAAGATTATACCCAGTAAAAATGATTGTTGTTCAATCACGTTAATCGCCTGCTTAGCGCTTGACGGGCTGAAGCCCGACCTACAAAAAAACCAGCCTAGCGCTGCATTATTTCCGCGACTTCCCTTGTAGGTTGGACTTTAGTCCATCAAGCTAAATGTCTGTCTGTTTAGCTGCTTAACTGCTGACGGGCTGAAGCCCGACCTACAAAAAAATCCGCCTAACGCTGCAATATTACCCCAACAGCCCTTGTAGGTTGGACTTTAGTCCATCAAGCTAAATGCCTGTCTGTTTAGCTGCTTAACTGCTGACGGGCTGAAGCCCGACCTACAAAAAACCAGCCTAACGCTGCATTATTACCCCAACAGCCCTTGTAGGTTGGACTTTAGTCTGAGAGATCCCCACAAGTTTCTCAATATAAACTTTCATGAATCAGTGCCTTCATTGCACTGATTATCATCTTATCCGATATATAATACCGCTTATGTTGTAGGATCCTTAGCGCTAAATACCCATAAGATAGCACACGCTTAGTTTTCACCGAGTTTGCTTGGAATTGCCGATGATAGCCTGCTGATTCCGCTGCCTTGCCTACACAATATAGATAAAATTGAACCATCATACTTAACAGTAAAATAACCTGCAGCCTTTCTACTGAACGGCTTAAACTACGAGACAAGCCTAAGCCATAGTATTCATTTTTACAGTCTCTAAAGGATTCTTCAATGGCCATTCTTCGTTTATACATATTCACTAAATGCTGCGGTTTAAATGTATTTCTAGGTAAATTAGATACTAAGAACCAAGGCTCTTTAGCTGACTTTGAACTCTTTATATTGGTTTTACATTTTGTGGTTACGCCCTTTCGATTAAGCTTATGGCGATACATCTTTCGTCCTTTGAATAAGACACCACGACAAACAAATTGATGAGCCTTTGATAAGATTACGCCTTTGAGCTCACTTGCTATAGAGAGCGCAAGATGGTGACATTTGCTCACATAATGCCAATCGCTTTCACCTTGACGTTGGCATTTTACAGTGCCTCTTGTCCTTGCAAGCCAGTACCATTGCTGAGCCTCGATCGCTTTAAACCACGGGATTTTAAAGCCCGCATCCGTGCATATAATAGGCTGAATATCTTCAGGTAATATCTTTTTTAAATTAGCAATGAAGTTCAAGTGTACTTGGTGGTTCGTGTGTTTACTTTCAGGATGAACTTCCTCATAGATCGTAACTGCACGTCCTCCAATAGAAATGGCGGCTCTGAGCATGACGAAGTTATAGTTGTAGACGGTGGACCAGTCCACATGAATAAGTGGGTGGGGTGTCGTAATAAACAGCCGTGCAATGTCCTGGTAAAATGACTGCCTATTCTGATATAAAGGCTGACTCCCAAGCAGTCTATCGATACGTTTTATCGCGTGTTTTTCTGATTTACCCTGCAAGCTAGCAGCGTGTCTTCCCATCGAGGTTAAGGTCAATGCCGCACCATTGATGAGACTATCAGCAGCAGTAAAAAGAGATTTTGTAATTCTAGGATCTAAAGTGTTTGAATCAAAGGTGAATAAGTCTGATAATGAAGGCATAGCGCTTGTATTTGGTATATTTGTTTTTTGTGGTGATTAACATTTTACCAGATATCAAGCGCTTACTTCTTAAACTTGTGGGGATTCCTCAGACTTTAGTCCATCAAGCTAAATAGCTGTCTGTTTAGCTACTTAACTCCTGACGGGCTGAAGCCCGACCTACAAAAAACCAGCCTAACGCTGCATTATTTCCGCGACTGCCCTTGTAGGTTGGACTTTAGTCCATCAAGCTAAATGTCTGTTTAGCTGTTTAGCTGTTTAGCTGCTGACGGGCTGAAGCCTGACCTACAAAAAACCAGCCTAACGCTGCATTATTTCCGCGACTGCCCTTGTAGGTTGGATTTCAATCCATCAAGCTAAATGTCTGTCTGTTTAGCTGCTGACGGGCTGAAGCCCGACCTACAAAAAAATCAGCCTAACGCTGCATTATTACCCCAACAGCCCTTGTAGGTTGGACTTTAGTCCATCAAGCTAAATGTCTGTCTGTTTAACAGTTTAGCTGCTGACGGGCTGAAGCCCGACCTACAAAAAACCAGCCTAACGCTGCATTATTTCCGCGACTGCCCTTGTAGGTTGGACTTTAGTCCATCAAGCTAAATGGCTGTTTAGCTGCTTAACTGCTGACGGGCTGAAGCCCGACCTACAAAAAACAGCCTAACGCTGCATTATTTCCGCGACTGCCCTTGTAGGTTGGACTTTAGTCCATCAGGCTAAATGTCTGTCTGTTTAGCTGCTTAACTCCTGACGGGCTGAAGCCCGACCTACAGAAACTTACCTTACTTCTTAATATTGGAGGTCTGAAGATAAAAATGCCAGTCTATTGACTGGCATTTTTAAACGATTACTCATTAAGTGTTTAGGTTAATTTACCGTGACACTGTTTGTATTTTTTACCTGAACCACAAGGACAAGGCTCATTTCTGCCAACTCTTGGCATGGCGGCTTGTTCTGGTTCAGAAACAGACTCATGCTTAAATTCTTTCGGCGTTTCATCTGATTTTCTATGTTGTTCTTCAACGGCTTCAACATCAGACTCAGCTCTAATTTGCACTTTACTTAAAATACCAATAACGTCGTATTTTAAGTTATCGAGCAATTCAGCGAATAATTCAAAAGATTCACGTTTAAATTCTTGTTTCGGGTTCTTTTGTGCGTAACCGCGCAAATGAATACCTTGGCGTAAATGATCCATCGCCGCTAAGTGTTCTTTCCAATGTGAATCTAAGCTTTGTAACATAACCGCTTTTTCAAATTGACGTAAAACATCTGCACCCACCATTTCTTCTTTGGCTGCATAACTTGCATCGACTTCGTTATGAATTTTTTCACGTAACGTTTCTTCGTGTAAGTTAGTGTCTTCTTCTAACCATTTCGCGATAGGTAATTCAATCGTAAGCTCGCCTTTTAGGCGTTCTTCTAGGCCTTCTATATCCCACATTTCTTCCATTGACTGTGGTGGAATATGTTGGCCGATCAAACCGTTTACTACATCTCCACGTATCGCTGTAATAACATCAGCAATATCTGCTTCATCCATTAATTCGTTACGTTGCTCGTAAATAACTTTACGTTGATCGTTTGAAACATCGTCAAATTCTAGTAATTGCTTACGAATATCAAAGTTACGACCTTCAACTTTACGCTGAGCGTTTTCAATACTCTTAGTTACCCAAGGATGCTCAATGGCTTCGCCACGTTCCATGCCTAGTTTACGCATCATGTTGGTAATGCGCTCTGAGGCAAAAATTCGCATCAGGCCATCTTCCATTGATAAGTAAAAGCGTGTTGAACCCGCATCACCTTGGCGACCTGAACGACCACGTAACTGGTTATCAATACGACGAGACTCATGACGTTCTGTGGCTACAATGTGCAAACCACCAGCCGCTAAAACCTTATCGTGCTCTTCTTGCCAAGCCGCTTTAACTTCTGCAATTTTTTCTTCACTTGGATTATCAAGCTTTTCAAGTGTCGTATTTAGATTACCACCAAGTACAATATCGGTACCACGGCCAGCCATGTTAGTGGCAATGGTTACTGCGCCAATTTTACCGGCATCGGCAACAATCTCGGCTTCTTGCTGGTGAAATTTAGCATTAAGTACTTTATGCTTAATTTTTGCTTTCTTTAGAAATGACGATAAAAACTCTGAGGTTTCAATGCTGATTGTACCAACAAGTACAGGCTGTCCACGCTCCACACAATCTTTAATATCTTCTAAAATCGCTTCAAACTTCTCTTCAGCCGTTAAGTAGATTAAATCAGGTAAATCTTTACGCACCATTGGCTGGTTTGTTGGTATTACGACGGTTTCTAAAGCGTAAATATGATTAAACTCGAACGCTTCAGTATCGGCAGTACCGGTCATTCCTGACAATTTATTATAAATGCGGAAAAAATTCTGGAAGGTAATTGATGCGAGTGTTTGGTTTTCGTTTTGAATATTTACACCTTCTTTTGCTTCAACAGCTTGGTGTAAACCTTCAGACCAACGACGTCCTTCCATCGTACGACCCGTATGTTCGTCTACGATAACAATTTCGTCGTCTTTTACGATGTAATCTACGTCTTTTTGGAACAACTTGTGTGCGCGCAAAGCGGCCATAACATGATGTAATAAGGTAATATTTGCAGCTGAGAAGAGCGAATCTCCTTGCTGCATCAAACCTCTTTCGATCATGATTTCTTCGATATGAATTTGACCAAGCTCAGTTAAATAAATTTGTTTGGCTTTTTCGTCAATGGTGAAGTCGCCGGTACTTTCTTCGCCTTCTTTATCTTCTTCTTCCTGCTGCACCAGTGTTGGTACAACGAGGTTGATATTACGATAGAGTTCCGAGCTGTCTTCTGCTTGGCCCGAAATAATCAGTGGCGTACGCGCTTCATCAATTAATATTGAGTCAACTTCATCAATAACAGCAAAATTTAACGGTTTTTGTGCTCGCTCTTCCGGTGAAAAAGCCATGTTATCGCGTAAATAATCGAAACCAAATTCGTTATTAGTACCGTAAGTAATATCTGAATTATAGGCCGCTTGTTTGTCACTCGGTGCCATACCGGCAACATTACAGCCAACAGTCATACCAAGGAATTCAAATAAAGGTCGACTCCAATTTCCGTCACGAGTCGCAAGGTAGTCGTTCACTGTAATAACATGAACACCTTTACCCGTTAATGCGTTTAAATAAGCAGGCAATGTAGCGGTAAGTGTTTTACCTTCACCCGTTCGCATTTCGGCAATCTTACCTGAGTTAAGTACCATACCACCGATCATTTGCACGTCGAAATGACGCATACCAAATACACGTTTACTGGCTTCGCGTACTACGGCAAATGCTTCAGGAAGAATAGCATCAAGCTCTTCTCCTTGTTCAACGCGTTCTTTAAACTCAGGTGTTTTTGCTTTTAGTTCTTCATCACTGAGTGCTTCGAAAACGGGTTCTAGTGCATTTATTTTACTTACTTCTTTTTGCATTTGTTTAAGTAATCGATCATTTCGACTACCAAACAGTTTTGTCATTAAACTTACAAACATCGTGTTAAACCATATTGAGAAGAAAATCTTCCGCTGAAAATAAAATGACCGGTGGGACCGATCACATAAACTTGCTTAGTATTGTAATCGCAGTAGTATTTTAAACAACTGAAATTAGTGATAAAGCTACTCTTTTGCTTTTCGATATACGTATTGTTTTGGATCTATTTGGCGGTTATTACGTAATATTTCATAATGTACATGTGGCCCTGTTGAACGTCCTGTACTGCCCATTTTTGCAATAACCTGACCTTTGGTCACTACATCACCAACGGCTACTGATATTAATTTATTATGACCGTAGCGAGTTTTTAAACCATCACCATGATTAATTTCAATTAATTTACCATATCCGTAGCGATCTCCCGCCCAACTGACAACACCTGATCCGGTCGCAATAATGTCAGCATTTTCACTACCAGCAAAATCGACACCTTTATGCATTGCAGGTTTACCGTTAAAAGGGTCTTTACGAAGTCCAAAATACGATGACAACCAACCTTTAGTTATTGGTCGACCAGATAAGTACCGTGTATTTTCTATATGGTGCCCAAAACTGACAGATTCAAGCATTTTTAATTGTTTTTCTTCATGATGTAGCGTTTGTTCCAATGAGGTAATACTCAATAGCAATGCTTCTAAATTTTCTTGCTTACCATCATTACTATGGATCATTGGGCCACCACTAGGCGGTGATTGCTGAAAATTAAACTCATTATCTGGAATGCTAGCTTCTTCTGCTAAGCGGTCACCTAAGGCATTCAACCTTAGCACTTGGCTTTGTAATTCTGCCAATTTCATGGTGACAGCAATGACTTGACTATCTACTTTAGGAACATCGGTACTTGGTAGGTTTGACATGCCATAGGTCGGGTTTTGAGGTACGTCATCCGCAGAAGCAATTAAATGGACAATAAAACCAGAAATTAAGGCAAAGGCAGTCAGAGCAGATAACCAATGTAGCTTATTTAGCTTCATTGAAAATCTAACGTTCTTTCCGCGGTATAGTAATGTTAAACTCATAATTCATTCATCGTTTAGTTCAGAGCTGACTCATGGCAAGAAAATCTAGAATCCCTACAGACATGTCAGCGCTGTTTAATTCAACGTCAGGCACTTTGGCACAAATAGCCGCAAAAACCAACTCTTTAACAGTATTGTCTGACATTGTACGACAAATTTGCCCCGACCTACCAGCAGATGTCTGGAAAATAGCAAATTTCAGGGCTAATGCCATCGTAATTGAGGTAAATTCGGCGGTTTGGAGCCAACGTTTACAATTCGAAAGAATGAATATTTGTCGAGAATTAACCCAAGTAACTGATAATGTCTTTAATCAGGTAGAAATTAAGATCACCCCATTTCGCAATAAAATGCCGGAAAAAACCGTGATACCTAACGCCATTAATTCAACAATTTCAGCCGCGACTGCCGAGCATTTATTAAAAATAGCTGAAACAGCACCCGATAGTTTACGTAAAAAGCTTGAAAAGCTGGCGGCCCACGCGAAGAAATAATCCTGACTAAAATGCTAGTTTTCTATCCGTTAAAATCCTGACTCAAGATTATCGGCACAACGTTTGACCTAAAAAATTCTACCGACTTATTGTTCAAATAAAAAAACCAGCGCATGGCTGGTTTCTATTTTTCAATGTGATTATTCAGCGGTAT
The DNA here is from genome assembly GCF_002076895.1 of Cognaticolwellia beringensis. Taxonomy (NCBI): domain Bacteria; kingdom Pseudomonadati; phylum Pseudomonadota; class Gammaproteobacteria; order Alteromonadales; family Colwelliaceae; genus Cognaticolwellia; species Cognaticolwellia beringensis. The sequence goes on along the minus strand of NZ_CP020465.1, from coordinate 97,657 downwards.
TAAAAAGCCGCTGCATTAATCTCTTGGTATTGAATCGGTGACTCAGCGGTATCTTCATAAGTAACCCACTCCCAGCAGTCTACTTGCTTAAATACTTCACGTAGCAATATGTTATTTAATGCATGGCCAGATTTAAAGGCATTGAGTTCACCTAAAATACTAACGCCACCCATGTACAAGTCGCCAATAGCATCTAAAATTTTATGTTTTACGAATTCGTCGTCATAGCGCAAGTCGTCTTTGTTCAACATACGGTATTCGTCTAACACGATGGCGTTTTCTAAACTGCCACCCAGTGCTAAATTATGCGAGCGTAAAAACTCAATGTCTTTCATAAAACCAAAAGTACGTGCACGACTGATTTCTTTGATAAATGAACAACTGGAAAGGTCCATACTCATCGCTTGGCAAGTATTGACGATAACAGGATGTTCGAATTCAATAGCAAAATTGACACGAAAACCTTCATAAGGCTTTAATTCAGCCCATTTGTCGCCTTCTTCAACACGTATAGTTTTAGTGATACGTAAAAAGCGTTTAGCAACATTTGATGTTTCGATGCCAACCGATTGTATTAAATATACAAACGGTAAAGCACTGCCATCCATAATTGGAATTTCAGGTGAGTCAACCTCAACAATAAGGTTGTCAATGCCTAAACCTGCAACAGCAGAAAGCAAATGTTCGACGGTGGAAATCTGAACACCTTGCTCATTCACTAAACATGTACATAAAGTAGTTTCACCTACAGCTTCCGGTGTCGCGGGAATATCGACAACGGGATCTAAATCAACTCGGCGAAAAATAATACCGGTGTTAGCAGGCGCAGGACGGAGAGTGATCTGCACCTTTTCACCTTTATGTAACCCTACACCAATGGCAGAGACACTGTCTTTTAACGTACGTTGTTTAATCATAAATAGCCTTCTTAAGCCTATATTTTTATATTAATTAGCCGCCACTGATTTCAGCGGAGACGTAATATAACAAAAAAGCCTAACAAAATCAATATTCCAACTTTTTCAGTCTTGTGAGCGCAATTTAAATAAGCAGAATTAATCTGCTTGTTTACGCAAAAATGCTGGAATATCTAAATAATCATCAAGCTCTGTTGCTGCCACTTTTTGTGCTTGAGCATTCGCTTCCGGCATAGTAACCGGATTAGCAGATAACTCTGGTTGTGCACTAGGGATATAATCACCACCAACAACTTGCGGCTCTGCAATAGGAGTTGGGTTAACTAGCGTAATATCTGGCTTTCGATCAGCACCAATACCTGTTGCGACCACCGTAACTCGTAGATCTTCTGTCATTTCAGGGTCAATAACCGCACCAACAACAACCGTAGCATTTTCAGAAGAAAAGGCTTTAACCATGTTACCTACCGTTTCAAACTCATCAATACTGATATCCATACCAGCGGTAATATTGACCAATATGCCGCGAGCACCAGCTAAATCAACGTCTTCAAGTAACGGACTTGAAATGGCTGCTTCGGCCGCTTCTTCAGCACGATCTGGACCAGATGCTGTACCTGAGCCCATCATTGCCGTACCCATTTCAGACATTACCGTTCTAACATCAGCGAAATCGACGTTGATCAGTCCCGGACGAGTAATTAGCTCCGCAATACCTTGTACTGCGCCTAATAAAACATCATTCGCGGCTTTAAAAGCATCTAATAAGCTAGTGCCTGGGCCTAAAACTTTTAATAGTTTTTCATTTGGAATGGTGATCAGTGAATCAACATTTTTTGATAAAAACTCAATACCTTGATCAGCGTAATTCATACGCTTTTTACCTTCAAATGGGAATGGCTTAGTCACTACGGCAACCGTTAAAATACCCATTTCTTTTGCTATTTCTGCCACGACAGGTGCAGCACCAGTACCTGTGCCTCCGCCCATACCAGCAGCGATAAAGACCATATCTGCACCTTTAAGGGCTTCTTTTATGGTTTCTCTATCTTCTTCTGCACTGCGACGGCCAATTTCAGGGTTAGCGCCAGCGCCTAAACCTTTTGTAACGTCATGACCCAGCTGCAAAGTAACATTTGCGGCTGAATTACGTAATGCTTGTGAATCGGTATTCGCGGTAATAAATTCAACACCTTCGATGGTTTGTAAAACCATGTGTTCTACCGCATTACCACCACCACCACCAACGCCTATAACTTTGATGACTGCTTCTTCGTTGTGATCTTCCATTAATTCAAACATATTATTATCTCCGATTTTATTACGTTTTGTTCCACCAAAACTCTTTTTTACCTTTAACTAACCGCCAATGCCGTTAATTAAAATTCGCCTTTAAACCAAGCCAGTATTTTCGAACCGATACTTCCAACTGACTCGCTTTTCTTTTGTTCTTTATTTTGTTGCTGACTAGCCTGCATACCATAATGCAGTAAACCTACAACCGTTGAGTATGTTGGGTCGTTAACATACTCTTTCAATCCACATACATCAGAAGGTTGCGCTACACGAGCTGGCATTTGAAATACTTCTTCAGCAAACTCAACGACACCTTCCATTTTTGCGGTACCGCCGGTTAAAACATAACCCGCAGCAATTTGATCTTCTAATCCACATTCTCGTAATTCTTCTTGGATCAGTTCAAATAATTCCTGATACCTAGGCTCAACAACTTCAGCCAAAGTGTGACGAGACATCGAACGTGCTGGGCGTCCACCAACACTCGGTACTTCAATATTTTCTTCCATGCTAACCATTTGACGTAAGGCGCAAGCATATTGCACTTTAATATCTTCAGCATGACTTAACGGTGTGCGGAATATTTTCGCAATGTCGCTAGTGACTTGATTACCCGCTACCGGAATGACCGCGGTATGACGTAATGCACCACCGGTAAATACAGCGATATCCATGGTGCCTGCGCCCATATCTACAACACAAATACCCAGTTCTTTTTCATCATCAGTTAAAATGGCATAGCTAGAAGCAAGCGCTGAGAAAATGAGTTGGTCAGCTTTTAAGTCACAACGTTCCACACATTTAACAATATTTTTTGCCATGTCATTGGCACAAGTGACAATATGAACTTTTGCTTCCATTCGCACGCCTGACATACCAATTGGGCTTTTAATGCCGTCTTGACAGTCAATACTGTATTCTTGTGGAAGCACATGTAACATCCGACGCTCGGCAGAAATAGGTACTGAGCGCGCGGTATGAATAACGTTATCAACGTCATCCTGCATCACTTCTTTGTCATTAATGGGCACCATACCGTTTTCATTTTGACAGCTAATATGCTTACCAGAAATACCAAGGTATACTGAAGTTATATGGCAATCTGCCATTAATTCAGCTTCGTTAATAGCGCGCTGAACGGACTGAATAACCAGGTTTAAATCATTAACGCCACCTTTATCCATGCCACGCGCAGGTTGATTTCCAACCCCTACGATACTGAGCTGGTTATCAGGCGTGATCTCGCCAACGGCTACTGAAATTTTTGACGTTCCAATATCTAATCCAACCACTAAATTTCTTTCAGTTATTTTTGACATTCAGGCTAAACTCTTTCTTTATTATCCGCGGTCTTCCAACCAACGGCTAAACCGGTATCGTATCTCAGATCAACATAATCCACTTGCTGACCCTCCTTTTTATTCAATTTAATCTCTGGATAAATGTCCATGAAGCGCTGTATACGCTCAACACGATTATCACGGCCTAAATTAATGGTGACACCATCATTTAGGATAAGCTGCCAAGCAAAACGCTCAGTCAGCACTAATTCATCTATGGCTAATTGGCTAAAATCCAATAGCTTATTCAAGTCTCTAAAATTGTCTAAGGCTATTTGTTCACTGCCCTCTGGACCGAAAAATGCCGGTAACTTCTTGACTAACCGTTGCACGTCAGCCTGAAACGCTTTACCGTTTGCGTTAATTAAAAAGTCCCCATTCCAATGCGCTATCGGCTTTTGATCAACAATATAAATTTTCAATTCATTCGGCCATTTTTTCCGTACTGAAACAGAATAAACCCAAGGTAATTTTGCCACTTTTTGCTGTACGTCATTTACATCTAAGTTAAAGAAGTTACCTAAATTAACTTTTTCTATCGCTCGCTCAATGTCTACACGCGTGGTGTAAGGCATTTCACCAGCAATCGCAATTGAGGTGACAGGCGCTGACTCTTCAGCGCTAAGTTGTTTGTTCAAAAAAATACCAAACGATAAAATGGCAACAATAACAGCAACGAAAAACGTGACGCCTAGCCAAAAAGTCCAGTGTAAATCTGCGACTTCTTCCTTTAATGGAAGTTGTTTTTGCCTTGCCGTTGCCATACGTTACGCACTACCTTGTGCGCTTAACGCAACAATTTTGGTCACCAATTCGCTAAAACTTAAGCCGTGCACCTTCGCGGCTTTAGGGACCAATGACGTTTCTGTCATGCCCGGTACTGTATTGACTTCCAATAACTGCCATTGACCTTGCGCATTGCGCATAACATCTACTCGCCCCCACCCTTTAGCGCCAGTAGCATTAAATGCTTTTAAGGCGATACTTTGTAGTTCAGCTTCGTCCTCAGCAGAGAGTGAACACGGACAATGATATTGCGTCGTGTTAGCTTTATATTTTGCGTCGTAGTCATAAAAATCGTTCGGGGTTACCATATGGATAACGGGTAACGGCGTTTGCCCTAAAATAGCGACAGTGTATTCTGGGCCTTGAACCCAAGCCTCTACCAAAATTTGATGGTCGTAATGAAAAGCAGCGATAAGTGCCTGATGCAATTCTTCGGCATTATTTGCCTTAGACATGCCAATGCTTGAACCTTCATTCGCAGGCTTAACCATGACCACATTGCCTAACTCTTGTAATATATTTGCCGCATCTTCTGCTTGATAATGTGCTTTATCGACAATAGCAAAGGCAGCAGTCGGTAGATTCAACGCTTGAAAGACTTGCTTACTGCGAATTTTATCCATCGATAATGCTGAACCCAGTACATCAGATCCGGTATAAGGAATATTCATATATTGCAGTGCACCCTGCACACAACCGTCTTCTCCACCACGGCCATGTAAAGCTATAAACACACGGTCAATATCTAATTTTACTAAATCACTTAAGCAGTAATCTTGAGTATCAATAAGCTGAACATTGAAACCCGCTTCTTTTAAGCCTTTAGCCACTGCTTTTCCTGAATTAAGTGACACCGCTCTTTCTGCTGATGTACCACCATATAAAACAGCTAATTTTTCTTCCATTAAAGGTTTCATGAACTTGCCACCATTAACTTTTTATCTGTTGCTAAACTACGTGCAATAGCACCGATGTTACCGGCACCTTGGGTAATAACCATGTCGCCATCTTTTAACTGTGCCGCGATTAATTCGGCTAATTTGTCACTGTCACTAACATAAATTGGCTCTATTTGGCCACGTAAACGAATGCTACGCGCTAAACTTTTACTGTCAGCATTAGCAATTGGCGCTTCACCTGCGCCATAAACATCAAGTAAAAATAAGCAATCAACCTCTGATAATACCTCAACAAAATCTTCATACAGATCGCGCGTACGTGAATATCTGTGTGGTTGAAACACCATGATTAATCTTTTTTCCGGCCAGCCGTTACGCATCGCTGCTATTGTGGCTTTAACTTCTGTTGGGTGGTGACCATAATCATCGATGAGCACCATTTCACCTTGGTCTGTGCTCAAAGTAGCTAATTTCTCGAAACGACGACCGATACCTGCAAAACTTTGTAACGCTTGCTGAATAGCGATATCTTCAACGCCTTCATCAATAGCAACCGCTACACCCGCCAAGGCATTTAATACGTTATGCTCACCCGGTAAATTAACGCTAATAGCCAAAGGCGCGCTGTCTTTGCGTTCAACCACAAATGAGCTCATTCCGGCCGATTGTTGATATTGGGTTGCTCTAACGTCGGCATCTTCGCAGAAGCCATAAGTAATCACTTGGCGACCAATGCGCGGTAGTATTTCTCGTACTACTGGATTATCTAAACAAACCACGGCTAAACCATAAAAAGGTAAGTTGTGCAAAAACTCGATGTAGGTATCTTTAAGTTTTTCAAAATCACCTTGATACGTTTCCATATGATCTTCATCGATATTAGTGATCACAGAAACCATAGGTTGCAAATGCAAGAATGACGCATCGCTTTCATCGGCTTCAGCAATTAAATAACGGCTACTCCCTAAACGTGCATTGGTTCCGGCACTATTTAATAAGCCGCCGATGACAAACGTAGGATCTAAGTTAGCTTGTGCAAATATACTAGCAATTAAGCTAGTGGTAGTGGTTTTACCATGGGTGCCAGCAATGGCAATACCGTGACGAAAACGCATTAATTCGGCTAACATTTCAGCTCGACGAACGACTGGAATACGTTGTTCGTGTGCCGCAACTAATTCTGGATTTTCAACATTAATAGCGGTTGAAACCACAATAACACTCGCGCCATTAACATTATCTTCGTGATGACCGATAGTTATTTTCGCACCTAAGGCTGTTAGACGCTTAACCACTTGGTTTTCACCAATGTCAGAACCGGTAATTTGATAGCCTTCGTTCAACAATACTTCGGCAATACCGCCCATACCCGCACCACCAATACCAACAAAATGGATGGTTTTTACACGGCGCATTTCTGGCACCCTGTTATTGGCATTACTTAATGCAGTATTGTTATTACTTTCTGTCGTCATTTCTTTACTCATGTTTTTACTACCTCGATACAGGTTGATGCCACAAGGTTAGTTGCATCCGCATGGGCAGCATTGTGCGCAGCTTTAGACATCTGTTGTACGACTTTGTCAGAAATAAACAGACTATTAAGCATTTGCCCCAGGGTTGTACCGTTAAACTCTTTTTGTGCGATTAACTTTGCCGCACCACAATTAACTAAATACATAGCGTTCTTGGTTTGGTGATCATCAACCGCATGCGGCAAGGGCACGAATATAGCCGGTTTTGCCGCCATTGCTAATTCAGACACGGTTAATGCACCCGCTCGACAAATAACTACGTCAGCCCATTTGTAGGCCGCGGCCATATCTTCAATAAATTCTGTTACCTTGACCTTTTCTTCTGGCAAACCGTAGTCTTGATAACTTTTCAAGACGGCTTGTTCATTGCCACCACCGGTTTGATGCCAAACATCAATACTCTGTACTTTAATTTGATTCATTGCTTGAGGCACAACATCGTTCAGTATCTTCGCACCTAAACTGCCCCCCACTACCAACACTTTTTTACTGGTTGCTGGTTGTTCCGGCATGACGTTTTTAATGGCGATAATATTGCTACGCAATGGATTTCCGACTACTTTTGAGCTGACTCTTTTACTAAAAGCGCCAGGAAATGCACTTAACGTTCTTGTCGCTATAAACGACAGGTAGCGATTACTCATGCCCGCAACGGCATTTTGTTCATGCAATACCAACGGGATACCTAATAACCATGCTGCTACTCCACCAGGAGCACTAGCATAACCGCCCATTCCTAGAACAACATCAGGTTTAACTTTGCGCAATATTTGAATAGACTGCAGCACAGATTGCAAAATTTTGAATGGCGTTTTCAACCATGTCTGCCAGTTCTTATTACGCACACCGGCCATATTAATAAATGAGATCGGATAGCCACTTTTTGGCACTAGCTCTGCTTCCATTCGCTGAGCAGTGCCTAGCCAATGTATTTTCCAGCCTTGTTTTACTAAGGCATCTGCAACTGCAATACCTGGAAATATATGTCCGCCGGTTCCGCCTGCCATTACTAACAGTGTTGGGCGCTTTGAGTCATGACTCATTTGTTCAGTCATTTTCGCCCTCGATAAGTTTTGTTTTATTCACTTTACTTTGTTTCTTCTTAGAGCCTTTATGAGTACCAGTTGCACGACTGGTTGCTTGAATACTTTGTAATCTAATTTCGTGATCAATGCGGATTAATATCACCAAAGCCATAGTCATAATGATCATGGAACTACCACCATAACTAATCAACGGCATTGTTAAGCCTTTGGTTGGCACTATGCCTGCACTGGCGCCAATATTAACCGCTGCCTGAAAGCAGAACCAAATACCAATGGCATAAGCAAAAAAGCCTTCAAAATATTTTTCTTGACTGACTGCTTTCCTGCCCAGTAATAAGGCTTTAAAAACCAAGGTCATACTTAACAATAAAATAACGCTTATGCCGATAAAACCGAATTCTTCAGCAAGCACAGCCATCACAAAATCGGTATGTGCTTCAGGTAAATATTCTAATTTTTGTACACTGTTACCTAATCCTTGACCGAATGTTTCACCACGGCCATAAGCCATTAACGATTGTGTTAATTGGTAACCACTACCAAAAGGGTCTTTCCATGGGTCGAGGAAGCCTGTTACCCGCGCCCAACGATAAGGTGAGAAATAGGCCAACATTGACAATAACGTGACGCCGACCGCTGAAATTGCAATAAATTGCCATAACTTGGCACCCGCTAAAAATAATAAGCCAAAGGTCGTGACAAACATGACGATAATGGTACCTAAGTCAGGCTGCATAAGTAACAAACCACTTAACACACCAAAAACCAATAAGGGTTTGGCAAAGCCTTTAACATTTTCCATGACTTCATCGCGTCGCCTAACTAAATAAGCAGACAAATAACAAAAGAAAAATAGTTTCGCTGGCTCTGCCGCTTGTATGGTTATCGGCCCAATACCAATCCAGCGTGTAGCACCGTTTACGTTTCGGCCCACAACTAAAACAACCACCAATAAAGCAATACCTACTAACAATAAATTGCCACTATATTTATGCCATTGATGCATTGGTATTTGTAACGCCAAGGCTGCCACACAAAGGCTGAGCCCAATGTAAATCATATGGCGAACAATAAAATGAAATGGATTGGCAAATAATCGTTCTGCAATTGGCATCGAAGAGCTTGCCACCATGATTAAGCCGATCATATACATACTGAGCGCAAGTAACACATAGCTTCGGTCAAAAGTGGCGACCGAACTTGACTCAACTCGTAACCAGGGTGGTAACGTCCACTGTGACAAATTAGCAAAGGAGGCGATCATTATATTCGCTCCTTGTGCGTTAGCACTGATTTTATAAACACCACGCCACGTTCAACATAGTTAGCGAACATATCTAAACTGGCACACGCCGGTGATAATAAGACCATATCGCCTGCATTCGCTTGTGTTCGGGCAAGCTTTACCGCCGCTGACAGTGAATCAAGGTGTGAAGTTTTTTCTGCTTGCTCTGGTGATCTTAGCGAAGCAATATTACGACCATCTTTGCCAATCGTGATCAAGTAATCGACGTGCTGGGTTAATGCTTGTGTCAGTGGAGAGAAATCAGCACCTTTGCCATCACCCCCGGCGATTAGAATCAGCTTATTGCCTTGCAGTGTAGGCGATAGCCCTTCAATAGCAGCAAGGGTTGCACCAACATTGGTGGCCTTTGAATCGTTAATCCAACGAATACCGTCGTTTGTTTCAATCACTTCACAACGATGTGCTAAGCCTCTAAAGGTCATTAAACTGGCTAGCATTGAAGTTAAATCCCAGCCGGCACATTTTCCTAAAGCTAACACGGCTAAATAATTTAAAGCATTATGAACACCTTGTAATGGCAATTCAGCCAAGGTGCATAACGGTTTATCCCCTAACATTAAGTGACTAACACCGTCGAGTTCAGCAATGCCGAAATCACCTGTTTGTGCAGGTTCGCTACCGAAACTTAACTGCTGACTGCTGGCATAACAGCTACTAGGTTTAGTCGCATTATCATTGCGGTTATAAAGTACATATTTGCTATTTTGATAAATGCTTTGCTTGATAGCGCCATAGTTTTCAATGGTTTTATGACGATCTAAATGGTCATCACTTAAGTTCAATACGGTAGCGGCAAGTGGCTTCATACTTTTTACTGTTTCAAGCTGAAAACTTGATAGCTCTAAAACAATAAAGTCTGCTTGCTCTTGGTCAATTTGATCCAGTACCGGCAAACCAATATTACCACCTAACTGCACGTGATAGCCTAAGCCGTTTCCGACATAATTTAACATCGACACCACGGTAGATTTACCATTTGAGCCGGTAACCGCTATTATCGGCGTAGTACTTAATCGGCAAAACAGTTCTATATCACCAATAACATCACAATTTTTAGCAATGGCATGACTAATTGCTGGTGTTGTAATATCAATACCTGGACTGACAATTAACACATCTGCTTGGGCGATCAGTGCTTGATCCCATTGTCCTAACACTAAAGTGTTATCAGCAAATTGGTGTTTAAAATCACCCGGAGAAATAGGCATTGCTCGGCTATCGTTTACTGCAAATGCAATGTGATGACGATGTAAAAAACGCGCGCACGATAATCCTGTGATACCAATACCTAAGATCACGATTCGTTTATTCGCTAATTGCGTCGTTACCGACTGTTGCAATTGTTTATTCACGCGTTTATTTTTACCTTAATTTCAGAGTGGCTAAGCCAATCAACACTAACACTAAAGAAATTATCCAAAAGCGAACAATCACTCTTGGTTCAGGCCAACCTTTTAACTCATAATGATGATGAATTGGCGCCATACGAAATATGCGTTGGCCGCGTAATTTGTATGAACCAACCTGTAAAATTACCGACAGCGTTTCTATCACAAATACGCCACCCATAATAAATAGCACTAACTCTTGTCTAACCAATACAGCGATAACACCTAATGCCGCACCTAAGGCAAGCGAGCCAACATCACCCATAAAAACTTGTGCAGGGTAAGTGTTAAACCACAAGAACCCTAAACCAGCACCAACAATAGCGGTACAAACAACCACAAGTTCACTGGCTAAAGCGATATGGGGGATATGTAAATATTCAGAAAAATTAGCATGGCCAGTCATGTAAGCAAAAACGGCGAAAGCTCCTGCCACCATAATGGTCGGCACAATGGCAAGGCCATCAAGACCATCGGTCAAGTTAACTGCATTACTAGTACCAACAATAACGAAATACACTAAGCCGATATAAAGCAAACCTAACTGCGGTAATACATTCTTAACAAACGGAATGAGTAACGTGGTTTCTTCAGGGCTTTGAGCAAATTGATATAAAAATATTGCGGTGGCTAACCCAATGACGGTTTGCCAAAAATACTTCCAACGGGCAATTAAGCCATTTGAGTCTTTGCGAATAACTTTTCGGTAATCATCAACAAAACCAATTAAGCCAAAGCTAACGAGCACAAATAGCACTACCCACACATAGGTGTTCGTTAAGTCAGCCCACAATAAAACGCTGACCACGATGGCGGCCAATATTAATAACCCACCCATGGTAGGTGTACCCGATTTAACTAAGTGACTTTCTGGACCGTCGTCACGGACTGTTTGACCTATTTGCATATTTTGCAAAGCACGGATCAATTTAGGGCCAAAATATAACGAGATAATCAACGCGGTCAGCGTTGATATTATGGCTCGAAATGTTAAATAAGAAAAAACATTGAAAAATGAATAAAACTGGGTGAGATACTCACCTAACCAAAGTAACATTATGCCTGCTCCTGCATAGTCTGACTGTTATGCCATTGAATAATATCAGCCACTACGTATTCCATATGAGCACTGCGCGAACCTTTAACTAAAATAGTCACTTGCTGTTCTTCACCTTGAAGTAACTGCTGTAGTCGTGACATTAACTTTTCTTTACTACTAAAATGTTGAGCTAGAGTCTCTTGTCCTTGATAAAAGGCATCAGAGGCATGTTGACTTAATATGCCTAAGGTCAACAAATCATCAATATGCTTACTTTTCGCATGTTCGCCGACATCTTGATGATAACGACGTGCTTCTTCGCCTAATTCACCCATGTCGCCCAAAATAAGCACTCTACGACCTGAATAACTCGCCAATAAGTCTGACGCGGCATTGATTGATTCGACGTTAGCGTTATAGGTATCGTCGATTAATTTAGTCTTGCTATCGAGTTGATGTAAATTCAATCGGCCTTTAACTTCAGCCATTTCAGCTAAACCTAAACGAATATCTTCTAAACTAGCGCCAAACTCAACTGCGATAGTCGCTGCTGCAACGGCATTACAGACGTTGTGATGTCCTGGCACGGTTAGTGTGATTTCAACGCTGCCAATGGGGGTCGTTAATGTGAAATTTGCGCAGCCATTGTCATCTAAAACTTCTTGATGACTGTAAAAATCAGCGGTGTCCTTACATGAAAATCGCAGAACGTTTTTATCTGTTAAACGCCATTGCCATTTGTTAGCCCACTGCGTGTCTTGGTTATAAATAGCAACGCCACCAGCGTTTAAGCCAGAAAAAATTTCACCTTTCGCACGTGCAACTCCACATAAATCACCGAAACCTTCTAAGTGAGCAGCGGCGATATTATTAATAATAGCGACATCGGGCTTAACCAGTGCTGAGGTATAGGCAATTTCACCAATGTGATTTGCGCCTAATTCCACCACGGCAAAGTCATGCTGCTCTTCTAATCGTAATAACGTTAGTGGTACACCAATATCGTTGTTAAAATTGCCTTTTGTAGCGAGTACGTTACCTAAGCGATTTAAAATCGCTGCGACCATTTCTTTTACCGTAGTTTTGCCACTGCTACCGGTTATCGCTACCGTTTTAGGCGCCACTTTTGCTTTAACATACGCGGCAATTTCGCCTAATGCCTTATGTGTATCTTCAACGACGATTTGTGCAATATTGAGGTTTTCTTGTGCTTCTTGGACAATAACCGCACTACAACCAAGTTCACTGGCTTGCGTTAGAAATTTATGACCATCAAAATTTGGCCCTCGCAATGCGAGGAAAACATCACCAGCCTTCAATGCACGGCTATCGGTACTAATCGCGTTTATGGTTAAGTTTTCACCCAGCAGTTGGCCATTCATAGCTTTTGATATTTCAGTTAAGGTTAACGAGATCATACCGTCACCTCTTTTTCTGCTGAATAAAAAGCTTTTACTACAGCACGTTCATCATAATGGCGTTTTTCATTGCCAAAAATAATGGTGTTTTCATGGCCTTTTCCGGCACAAAGCACGACATCATCGGCAGCTGCTTGTGTTAATGCTGATAAAATGGCAGTTTCTCTATCTAATATTTTTTCAAAATTCGTTGTTTCCCCTAAGCCTGCAATAATATCTGCGGCTATGCTTTCAGGGTCTTCGCTGCGAGGATTGTCGTTAGTAATGATCATATGATCCGCTTTACTTTCGGCAACTTTCGCCATTAATGCTCGCTTACCCACATCTCTGTCACCACCGCAGCCAAATACCAGCCATAGTTTGCCATGGCAATGTAATCGACAAGCATCTAACGCGCTAGCCAGTGCATCTGGGGTATGGGCGTAATCTACTACAGTCGTAGGTTTACCCGCTGACGAAAATGCTTCCATGCGACCAATAATGGGCACAAGCTGGGTGATCGCTTTGGCAATTGTAGTTAGTGCTATGTTCTCAACCATTAACACGGCAATAGCAGCTAAGAGGTTTTCAACATTAAAGTCACCTAACAACTGGCTATGAATTTCACATTCGCCTTGCTCGGTAATCAGTTGGAAGCTAACCCCGTTAGCATGATGCTTAACATTTAACGCTTGTGCGAAGCGGGCATAATCTGCAATATGTTTATCTCGACCATACACCACAACGGCTTGTGCTTTTGGCCAATTTTCGAGCCATTTTTGCGCCTGTTTGTCGTCGCCATTAATAACCGCAACTTGCTTATTATCACCGGTAAATATTTCTTGTTTCGCTGCGGCATACGCAGACATGGTTTGGTGATAATCTAAATGATCGCGGCTTAAATTTGTAAACACAGCAGTATTAAATAATCTCGCACTGACGCGTTTTTGTGCCAAGGCATGTGATGACACTTCCATGGCAACATCGGTAATATTTTGCTCGATAAAGAGTGCCAATAGCTGATGTAATTCTGTTGCGCCTGGCGTGGTATTTTCAATAGTTTGCAGTTGCGCAAGTTTACCTGCGCCATTGGTGCCAATAACGGCACAATTTTTATGACAATAATCGAGTAAATTGGCAATAATTTGGCTTGTGCTGGTTTTACCATTGGTGCCGGTAATGCCAATAATATTTAAAGATTTTTGTGGCTCAGCATAAAATGCTTTGGCGACATTAAATAAATTATCGTTTAACTGAAAGTAAGACAACACGGGCAATTGTGAGCCTGGCACCTGTTCAAGCCATGTTAATTGCCCATGTGCTGATTGTTCAGTGGTTTCTTGCAATATCATGGCGCAGTTTGCCGATATTGCTTGTTCTACATATTCACGACCGTCGCGTAAGCTACCGATAACCGCACAGAATACATCACCGGCATTTAGTGCACGCGTATCATTCACTAAGTTGGCCTTAGCTACGGCTGATTGCTGACTATTTTGCGCGGATAATTGTACTTTAAATCGTGCTTTCAATTTTGTGAGTTCACTTGATGAAAGCGTTATTTCACCAACGCTTAAAACCGCTTCAATAGCGGCAAAGTTTTTCGATGCATTAGAAACGTCTAAAGCGTGATCAAACATGGTCACGCTCCTTGGGTAAAATCTCAACTTTTTGCTCTGCTTTTACAGAGGTCATTCTTGTATTCGCATCAGGCGGGACATTGAGCAGCCGCAGCGTGCCCTTCATAATTCGAGAAAAAACGGGCGCAGCAACTTCTCCCCCATGATATAAATCACCACCGGGATCATCGATCACCACCACTACTGCAATTTCAGGATCAGAAATAGGTGCTACACCGCCAAACAAACCAACATAGTCATTACCATAACCACCGGCAAACGCTTTAATCGCGGTACCACTTTTGCCACCGACACGATAACCATCTACTTTCGCAACGGTGTAATGTTCGTTAACCACATTTTCTAACATCTCTACAACATTTTGACTGTTTTCAGCAGAGAAAATACGTTCATGCTTTTGTTTTGCTAGCGAGTCAGCGTCTTGTTTTAAAATGGTTAAAGGTATTTTAATACCACCATTTCCTAAGGTTGTATAAAAACGCGCTAGCTGAATAGGGGTAATTGCCACGCCGTGACCCCAAGATAACGTTGCTAATTCAAATTTTGACCAACGTGCTCTATCGTGCATCATGCCAGAACTTTCACCGACTAAACCTGTACCGGTTTCTTCAGAAAATCCGGCGTCAAAAAATTTATCGATTAAGTAATCTTTTGGTACCGACAGGGCCAATTTAGTCGTACCCATATTTGACGAGTGTACGAGGAGTTCAGATAAGGTTATTTTACCGAGGTAACGCGGGTCAGAAACACGACTTCCCCCTAAACGCATCCAGCCTGGATAAGTATCAATAATACTGTCTTTTGTTACACTGCCAAATTCCAAGGCGGTCAAAACCGTCAATGGTTTCACACTTGAACCAGGCTCATAAATATCGGTAATTGCACGATTACGAAAACGATGAATAGCAACACCAGCACGATTATTGGGGTTATATGAAGGACTGTTAACCAAGGCTAATACTTCACCGGTGTTAACATTGGTCACAACCGCTGAGCCTGATGTAGCTTTAAACGCCTTAACCGCGCCCTTTAGCTCACGATAAGCCAGTGCTTGTATGCGCTGATCGATACTCAAGGTAATTTCTTTTGGTTGTGTTGACGCTTTAACCGATAAAATTTCTATTTTACGGCCTTTGGCATCTTTACGATATTTTTTCTCGCCATCTTCACCGGTTAGTAGTTGATCATAAACCCGCTCAACGCCTTCAATGCCTTTATCGTCGACATTAGTAAAACCGACAATATGCGCACTTATTTCGCCCGCAGGGTAAAACCGTTTAGATTCTTTACGTAAATAAATACCGGGGATTTTCAATTCTTGAATGTAACCGGCCATGGCGGGTGCAACTTTACGTTCAATATAGACAAAACGTTTAGTTGGATTTTTAGTGACTCTAACTTTTAATTTATTAACGTCTTGGCCCAGAACGTCAGCCAACGCTTGCCAATGTTTTGTCATGGACAAGGCATTAGTATCAAAAATTATTTTAGGATCAGCCCAGACCGTTTCTACTGGTACACTGATCGCTAACTCATGACCATTACGATCAACGATAGAACCCCGTTGCACGGTTTTTGTGTTAGTGCGCAGTGAACGGTTATCGCCTTGCTTTTTCAGCATGTCAGGTTCAAATACCTGAATGTAAGCCGTGCGAGCCATCAAGCCAGCATAAATAAGCAAAACAGCGCCTACCACGACGTAAAAACGCCATGCTACCGTGTTTGGATTATATTGTGCTGGTTTTTTCATTGCCATACCCGTGGTAATAAATCATAGTAATTTAATAATAATTTCCGAGCTTGCATCTGGCCTGGTCATATTCAATTGCTTTTCAGCGCTGCTTTCAATGGCGCTATGTTCAGCTAAGCTATTTTGCTCTAATAACAAATTTCGCCATTCATTTTCTAATGCGTCGCGCTCGGTTAACAACACTTCAATTTTACTGGTAGTTTGACGATTCAAATGGGTAAAATAAATCACTGAAAACGCCGATATCAATACCAATAACAAAATGCCATAAATAACTAAATGGCGCTTAATGTCATGCCAAATATCAAGTGTTAACACAACTTTTGGGGTTGCCATACTAACGCACCATTGTTAGCGCGCTAGCCTCTGTGCAACCCTTAATACTGAGCTGCGAGAGCGTACGTTTTCTTCCACTTCATCTTTACTTGGTTTTAATTTACGGCCAATTAAGCTCAAGTTTTTACCTTTATTTAATTCTTCTTCGCTGATTGGCATACCTCTTGGCACTTTTTTGCCTTGCGAATGCTTTTTCATAAACTGTTTCACTAATCTGTCTTCAAGTGAATGAAAACTAATGACCACCAAACGACCATCGGTCGCGAGTACTGACAATGATGCCGCCAATACTTTCTCAATTTGTTCTAACTCGCTATTAATGTACATGCGAATGGCTTGAAAACTTCGTGTTGCCGGGTGCTTTTTAATTTCTCTTTGTGGGGCTGTTTTCTTAATTAATTGCGCTAATTGTCCCGTGCGAGTCAACGGTGTTACTTCACGTTCATCTACGATGGCGTTAGCAATGCGCCAAGCATGTTTTTCTTCGCCAAAGGTACGTAGCACCCAAGTAATATCTTCAACATCAGCAACCGCTATCCATTCAGCAGCCGTTTGGCCACGAGTGGTATCCATTCGCATATCAAGCGGGCCGTCTTTCATAAAACTAAAGCCGCGTTCTGCTTCATCAAGTTGCGGAGATGACACGCCAAGATCTAATAAAATGCCGTCTATTTTTTCTGTCAAATCATGTTTTTCAACAATCATCTGTAAATCAGCAAAGCCATGATGTTCGATAATAAAACGTGGATCATCGGCATATTTTTCAGCCGCAGCTATCGCCGTTAAATCTCTGTCTATCGCTATCAAGCGTCCGTTCGGACCTAAGTTTTCAAGAATAAGTCCTGAATGACCGCCACGACCAAAAGTACAGTCGATATAAATACCTGCTGGTTTTATCGCGAGCCCTGTAATCGATTCGGCAAGCAGAACTGAAATATGTGCATTATCGTGTTGCATTATGTGTTTATAAACGCCATCTAGTTATCATTATTTTATTCAACGATTTATCATAAAGATAAATCAAGTAAACGGTCAGTAAGCTCAATTTCACCTGACTGAATTTTTGCAATGCCTTGCTGCATTTGTGCCTGCCAAGCGCTTTCACTCCAGATTTCGAACTTTTTCAACTGTCCTACTAACATCAAACTTTTTTCTAGGCCAGCATGTTGTCGAAGTGGGCCATTAATTAATAAACGACCACTTTTATCTATTTCGCAATCTGAGGCATTACCTAATAGTACTTGTTGTAATAACCGCTCTTGTGGATTCATGCTCGATAATCCACAAAGCTTTAATTCTATTTCTTCCCATTCGGGTAGTGGGTATAACAATAGGCAGGGATGCTGTATATCTACAGTACAGACCATTTTCCCTTGGCAATCAGCGAACAGCTCTTCGCGATACCTTGTAGGCATCGTAATTCTGTTTTTGCTGTCGAGCGTAATTGCGCTAGTGCCTCTAAACATAATCCACTTTATTGTTTTGGGATCTCCAATGATCCACTAATTCCCACTTTTCCCCACACTGATACAGTTTAGTGAGTAAAGCAAACTTATGTCAAGCAAAGTTTTCGTTAATTGATCACGCTGAGTGCCAATAAAATAAAGGCTTTGAGGGAAGTGAATGAAATTGTGGGGTTTTGTGGATCTGATACCCTTTTAAGGCAGAACAATTAATTATTTTTAGCTAAAAAAGTGATTTTAGTGTCACAAATTGGCGACAGCAACGATAAAATTGCCTTATAAATGGGGATCAGCAGCGGCATATAAATGAAAATGTTCACCCTTTAATTTAATTGCTAACTTAGCACCTAACGCATAAAGTTCTTGGCTATAAAAACTTAATTGTGAAAAGGACAATACGTTATTTTGCTCAATACTACTCAATAAATAATGATAGCCTTGCTCAGTTACGCTGATATGTTCGACAAGCACATTATTCGCCTGATGCTGACATAGCTCGATATTATTAGGCTTAACTAATAATTGATAATTAAGTGACTTGTTATCATCTTCGTCAGCTAAGGCATTAACAATAGCACTGCGCGCCAATTGACCGACTAAACTCGTTATTTGCGCGTCATGCTCTTGTGCCGGTAATGCGATAGGTAGCCAACTCCCCAATTGCAAAAAGTCAGCCACTTGCCAACTGTTAGGCTGTTGACAAACGTTGGCAGGAGAGCCCATTTGTAGCACTTTACCTTGATGCATAACGGCGATTTTATCTGCAAAAGTAAACACTTCATCTTTATTATGGGTAACAAAAATAGCGGTCATACCTAAACGCTTTAATAACTGTCTAATTTCAATCATTAACTCGTTACGCAGTCTGGCATCAATATTTGAGAACGGTTCGTCGAGTAATAATAAGCTAGGCTGTGGTGCCAAAGCTCGAGCAATGGCCACTCGCTGTTGTTGCCCGCCGGATAGTTGATGCGGGTAACGTTGCCCAAACTCAGTTAATTCAAGTAAAGTCAATAATTCTTCACAGCGTTTGCCTTGCTCTGCTTTGGATAGCTTCTTCAACCCAAAACAGATATTTTCATTCACGCTAAGATGCGGAAACAACGCGTAATCTTGAAATATCATACCAATATTGCGTTCTTCAGCCGGCAACATGTCTTCGATGCTAATTTTTATTTGCTGATTATCGTTCGTGTTAATTTCAATCGTACCTGCACTTTGAGCAATAAAGCCAGCTAAGGTATTCAGCAAAGTTGTTTTGCCACAACCGCTAGGACCAACAAGTCCTAATATTTCACCTTTTGAAAGTGTTAAATCTACTTGCGATAAAATGACTTTTGATTGTAATTCAACCGCTAAGTTTTCAATGTTAATAAGTGACTTCATTGGCTGTCCTTCTGACGGTTAAGGAAAATAATAGGCAATAGGCCAAAAAGCACAATCAAGATAGCGCCTAATGCACCCTGCTCTAAACGCTCATCAGAAATAAGCTGGTATATTTGCGTACTTAAGGTTTCAAAGTTAAACGGGCGTAATAACAATACCGCGGGTAACTCTTTCATGGCTTCAACAAAAACTAACAACCAAGCGACCAGGATAGATGATTTTAATAACGGTAAATGTACCCTAAAAATAGCCGGTAAGGTTTTTACGCCTAAGCTAGATGGTGCTAAATCAAGTGACTTGGGTATTTGACTAATACCCGCGTTAATTGTGCCATTAGCAATGGCTGAAAATCTAACCACAAAAGCAAAGACGATGGCAAAAACTGTCCCTGATAAAATTAAACCTGGTGCTTTAAAGTCAAACGCCTTGGCAACATCGTTAATAACATGATCTAAAGGACCAAATGTGGCTAACATCGCCATGGCAAGTACGGTACCAGGAATGGCATAACCAAAACCAGAAATTTGCACAGGTATCATTCGTCCGCGACTTTGATGTAAACGTTGAAATAAAGCCAGCATTAAGGCAATTAACGTCGCTATAGTAGCGCTGTAAGTTGCAATTTCAATACTGTTTTTTCCGGTAGCAATTAAGGCAACAAGTTGATTATAGTCGGCATAGTCGATAGCCATTGTGAGTAATAAAATTATCGGTAATAAAAATCCCGCAAAGACTAAAAACCAACAAAATATACTGGCTATTATTTGCTGAACAACACTAAGCTGCTTACGCTGGTGTTGTGTATTGGGTCGGCTCGATTGATGCAGTTGCCCTGCTCTAGCGCGTTGTTCGGCGACGACAATAAATAAAATAAAGAGCATCAGGACACTGGCGAGTGCATTCGCGGCGGCAAAGTCACTGTAGCCTAACCAAGTATCATAAATAGCGGTAGTTAAGGTATTAACAGCAAAGTATTGCACGGTGGCAAAGTCAGCTAATGTTTCCATGGTCACCAATGCTAATGATACAGCAATAGCTGGACGTGCTAAGGGAAGCGCGACCTGATAAAAACTTTGTCGTTCGGTGCAGCCTAATAAACGACTAGCGCGAAGTAAATTACGGTCTTGTTGCTCAAAGGCGGTGCGTGTCAACATATAAACATAAGGGAACATCACTAGGGCAATTACAATTGCCGCTCCGCCTATGGTTCTAATATCAAAGAAGTAATAATCATTGGGAGATTGCCAATTAAACCAAGTGCGTAATAACCGTTGCACAGGGCCGGCATAATCAAATAAATCGGTATATAAATAGGCGACTAAATAGGCAGGCATTGCCAGCGGTAACATCAGCAACCACCTCAACTGTTTACCCATCACAATATTGGTTTGGCTAATAAGCGCTGCAGCGGGCACACCAAAGCAAAATGAAAGTAATGCCACCCAAAATCCAAGCACTAATGTATTGCGAATATATTCAGGTAATACCGTGGCCCATAAGTGGGCAAATAGATCGCTAGAGGCACTGATGCTACCGAATAACATCACCATAATTGGCGACATTAATGCGAAGGCAAAAAACCAGCTGAAGAACTTCCAGCTGGTACTTTTATTTCCGATGTTCACGAAGTAAAATCTTAATTGAAAGCTCTATAAATCAAATTGTGCCTTGTCGAGTAAAATCAAAGCTGCCTTGCGTTGTTTAGCGATAACTTCTAACGATAAGTTATCGGCTTTGAATTGCCCCCAAGAAGCCACTAACTTGGAAGGCTTTACGCCAGGACGTACTGGATATTCCATGTTAGTTTCAGCGTACATTTTTTGCGCTGGCTCCGACACTAAAAAGTTCATTAATGCTAACGCATTAGCTTTATTGGGTGCATATTTAGCCATCGCCATACCGGAAATATTAACATGGGCACCACGATTTTTTTGATTAGGGAAGTTAATGTAAACCGCATCTGCCCAGACCTTTTGCTTTTCATCTTTAAGCATATTACCAAAGTAATAACTGTTACCTAACGATATGTCACATAAGTTTTGGTGAATAGCTTGCACTTGTGCGCGATCACTACCTTGTGGCTTACGCGCTAAGTTGGCTTTAACTTTTTCTAACCACGTTAAGGTATCGGCTTCACCGTGCTCTGCGATCATGGAGGCGACTAATGCGACATTGTAAGGATGTTTACCACTGCGAGTACAAATTTTACCTTGGTATTTTTCGTCAGCAAGATCTTCATAATTAAAGTCAATTTTACCTAACCTTTTTGCTGAGTAAATATTACGCACACGGGTTGTTAATGCATACCAAGTATTGTCTAAAGCTTTATATTGCGCAGGAATGGCCTCAGTCAGTTCAGTAGACTCAGCGGCTTGTAGTAAATCTTTTTCTTTTAACTCGATTAAGCGACTAATATCAGTGGTTAATAAAATATCAGCGGGACTATATTCGCCTTCGCGTGCCAATCGTTCAGCCATGCCTTGTTTTGCAAAAACGACATTAACTTTAATGCCAGTTTCTTTCGTAAACTCATTAAACAAAGGCTCAACCAGAAATGGTTGACGGTAAGAGTAAACATTTACATCGTCACTTGCTGCAACATTAATACTTGCACCTAAAAGTGCAACTAAAACAAAGGGAGAAAACCAAATCTTATTCAACATGTAGCCCGCCTGAACAATTCGAAAATTGATGAATTTATATTTTCCGCAAGACTAATCAAGATACCTTTCTCTGTCAAGGTTTTTGCGAATTATTCTCATTCAACTTTTATTGTACTTATACCAATTCGTTTGATGATGCTGATAAAAACAAGCTTACAACGGCTATTTCTTCAAATCTAAGGTCTATTTTACATACAAAAAAAAGCCAAACAGAAAGCTATTCACTGTAATAACCCGTTGCTGTAAATATTAAATAACGCGGTCATTGGCTATTTTAAAAAAGTAAAAATCATCCGTTAATGGGTAACGTTACAAATAGGTATAGGTATTAGATTTAGCTTTAGCTTTAGCTTTCTTTTAGCCTAGTGGCTAATTTTAGCGTGTAAAAAAGCTTTAGCTGAATCATTAAGACAACGATTGGAAATATAGTGTCTATTATTCTTATGGCTTATGAGCCAGCCATTATCTGTTGGGGTTATCAGCTCTATGTCGCTAAATTGCATATTGTTATCATTATAAAATGACGAGATATGGATACTATCTTCATTAATGTCTAAGCGGATCTCAGCTTTCGCTACTTTGCTTAACATCTGGCGTGCAACCCACCACGACTTTTTATAGTGGTTACTGACAATTTCTAATATGCCTAAAGAAAAAATAAACCAAGCAGCATAAGGATTGAGTTCTGAAAACATCACTAATGCGGCACCAACAAGCATCAATAGAGCACCTTTACGATACAAAGTAATCGGAGTTTGTACTTGTACAGATTCATCAAAGCACTCACCAAAATGAGATTTGTCTAATATAAAGCTAGATTGATAACTAAAGGGCTGAGTCATATTACAATTATATTTTATGAAGTTATTCGCATTTTACCAAACGGATTAATGTAATGATACATTGGCTAGATTACTGTGTTGTTGTTTCAGTCGTGGGTAAATCGACCAGCCATTGACTAAATTCATCATCATAGTGGCTTGCCCAACTTGTAACAAGCGCCTGATAGCCTTGCCAATTGCCCGTTCGAGTGAAATGCAGCATATGTTCTATTTGTTTACGATGATTTTCCATCATAAAACGTACCGCTAAATAGCCCCAACGATAAACCCGATCTGTACCGGTATTTGCATTACTGCTGGTATTAAATAGCTCGCTCAGCTTAAAGCTGTTGTTTTTTGCTAGCGCAACCGCTTTCGGGTTGTTTTCTCGCCATGCTAGATACTCTCCCAAACCTTCAACCCACCAAACAATATGCGGATAGGGTAAGTTTGGACTTGGACAGAATTCAGGCCCCGCATGATCATCATGTAAACCATTGCAATAATCACCATATTTATTAAAACGGGCATCAAGATAATGAATATACTCATGTGATAAATTCCAAATCTTTCCTTCACGTTCATAAGCTACAAACTCAGCGCGGTTGTCATCTCGCTCGGGATAACCTTCCAAATACATGCCACCGTTATTCGTAGGCATAGTAAAATGTGCGCTAGCATATTTAATAAATTCATCGCGATTAGCATAAACATTAGCCCGCATTTTATCATTATGGTCATCGGCTACCGGCTTTCCTCTGGTAGCAAAGGTCAGGTGAAAGTGATCTTCTTGGGCGATAAGTGTTTCACAAGCGTTAGCTAACTGCTTCGCGCTCAAAGACTGAGAACGAATAACAATCGTCGCATTGCAATCAGTTACTTGCTGCAATACCTCATCAACCGAATGTAATGCTTTATGTGATGATACTGAGTTTTCGTTTGCTATAACCGAGCACGTCATTAGCACAGTCATAAAAAAGCTTGCTATCGGAAAGCTATTTTTCAAGGCGTGTTTTTTAAAAGTGAAATATTTCAACGTAAGACCTAGCCGTTAGTCATTTATATTTTGTCTATAATATAATACAAAGTTGATTGATTATCTCCGAGTTTTAATGGTTTACATTAAAATTGATACCAATTTACTCAATTAATTGGTCTACTTTTTCATGAGGATAAATGGATAATGACAAGGCATAAAATTTAGTCAGTAGTTATGCTACTTATCAATTTTATAACGCCGTCATTATTCATTTTAACCATTTCAAATGAGCAGCTAATTAATCAACTTGGTATTAGACAAAAAAAACCGCGATAACGCGGTTTTGTTTTTTGCAGAGCTTAGCAAAGATTAGCCGTTGATAAAATCAACACCTTCTTTAATGTCTGCGTTTAATGTTGCAAGCATGTCATTTTTTGCTTTTTCTTCGAAAGCACTTAGCTCGCCGTATGGCAATATTTCAGTAATACCATTAACACCTAAACGTACTGGGTGAGCAAAGAATGGCGCATCGCCACCTTCAACTTCTACGTAAGCGTAGTCAACAACATCTTCGCCTTGTAAACCTTTTACTAAAGATAAACAAAAACGAGCAGCTGCTGCGCCCATTGA
Organism: Cognaticolwellia beringensis; assembly: GCF_002076895.1. Classification (NCBI taxonomy): domain Bacteria; kingdom Pseudomonadati; phylum Pseudomonadota; class Gammaproteobacteria; order Alteromonadales; family Colwelliaceae; genus Cognaticolwellia; species Cognaticolwellia beringensis. Next base: position 73,040 of record NZ_CP020465.1, on the reverse strand, counting down.
AAGTGTAGCAGAACCGCCACCAGCTTTAGCGTTTACAACTTCAGTACCGGCATTTTGAATGCGTGGCGTTAGGGCTGCAACTTCTTCATCAGAGAAAGTAACACCCTCAACCTGTGAAAGAAGTGGTAAAATTGTTGTACCTGAATGGCCACCAATTACCGGAATTTTCACTTCACTTACGTTTAAGCCTTTCAATTCAGCAATGAATGCTTCAGAGCGAATTACGTCAAGTGTTGTTACACCAAAAACACGGTTTTTATCATAAGTACCGGCTTTTTTGAAAACCTCAGCAACGATTGGCACTGTACCGTTTACTGGGTTAGTAATAATACCTACTAATGCTTTAGGACAGTTAGCAACGATGCCTTCTGCTAAAGTTTTAATAATACCCGCATTAACGGCAAATAAATCTGCACGGTCCATACCGGGTTTACGTGGCATGCCAGCAGGAATAATTACAATATCAGCACCTGTTAACGCGCCGGCTAAATTGTCAGCACCAAAACCAGCAACTTTTACTGCTGTTGGGATGTGTGATAAATCAACGGCAACACCTGGAACTACTGGTGCAACGTCATATAAAGATAGCTCAGAACCTGCAGGTAATTGAGTTTTTAATAGTAAAGATAACGCTTGGCCGATTCCGCCAGCAGCGCCTAGCACAGCAACTTTCATTCGATGTCTCCGAAGATTTGAGTAATTACGTAAAAAATTTGTCGGCCAAAAGATATATTATAAACCGCCAAAAAACAATGTTTATACTAATTCTATTAAATTTATTCCCCGCTCAGCGCTTCATAACTTTAGTAGACTTCATATTATTAATCTGTATTGACCTATAAGGATAACGTATAATAAAAATTGTGAAATAATACTTAGGTATTATTTCACAATAATAGTCGACCATAATTTTATCACTTAGTGGACCTATATGAGCGGACAAAAAAAACAAGAAGCTTTAGTGCAAGCATTCAAAGATTTATTAAACCAGGAACAATTTAGTTCACAGGGTGATATTGCCGAGGCTTTAAAAGCTCAAGGGTTTGAGAATATCAGCCAATCTAAAGTATCACGTATGTTAAGTAAGTTTGGTGCTGTAAGAACGCGTAATGCCCGCCAAGAAATGGTTTATTGCTTACCTGCAGAGTTAGGCATGCCGACAGCTAAAAGCCCGCTTAAGCAGCTCGTACTCGATATAGAGCATAACGACGTGATGATAATCATTAGAACGAGTCCTGGCGCCGCTCAATTAATCGCGCGTTTGCTGGATAGTTTAAGTAAAAGTGATGGCGTGCTTGGCACAATTGCGGGAGACGATACTATTTTTATTGCCCCCACGAATGTGAAAGCAATTAAACAAACCATTTCGCGACTTGAAGCGTTATTTTTAAAGAATTTAACTTAACTATTCACCCTCGTTATTGAGGCAATTGTTAATTAAATTTATGTAGGCACAACGCTATATTTATTCAAAAAATATAGCGTTACAACTCAGACCAATCCCACCAACCATCTGATCATTTCTTCTTGTTAAAACAAGCAACTATTTAATAATGTGATCAAGAAGTTATTAATACAAATAATGTCTAGTTGGCCAGGTTATCTGCGTATAAAATAGACCACCTAATTAAATAAAATTGGTAGCGAAACTATTCGCCAAGCTGCGCTAAAATATTCAAGCTCGGCACAAAAAATGCTGCACCGGTCTCTGCTTGAGTATATTTAAGCAGATGATCACTATGGCCATGAGCATCACCACTAATCATACTTTTAAGCATTAATTCGAAAGGCTCAGGTGTGTGACAATAAGACACAAAAAACAATCCCTGCAATTTCATATCGCCATAAGGCATACTTTGGCGCAATATTTCCAGGCTATTACCTTCACTATCTTTTAAGTTAACGCGCTTAATATGAGACGTAGGTGCTTTATTTTCTTCTGAGTATTCATCATTATTTACTTTGGTACGTGAGAAAACATCTTCTTGCTCTTTAACTTCCAATGAATTCCACAAATTTAAGTTATGACGATAACGCTGAATATGTAAGTAACTACCGGCAGCAAATTCGGGATCTTGCTCGTCATTAATGAGGGCAACTCGACGACGATGATGACCTTGAGGGTTTTCAGTGCCATCAACAAAACCACTTAAATCACGGCCGTCTAAAAAACGAAACGCTCGAACTTGCTCGACCAATTCGACACTGTCTGACAATAACTGACAAACTTTTGTCGCCACAATATGATTCACGTCGGCTCGGTCACCACGAATTTCAACATAAAGATCATAGTTATTGGCAGGCGCCGTTCGATCTTCTATCGCCATTTCTGGAAATTGTCGCAAATGTTTTGGCCGACCTTGGGGATATAATTCATCCCAAAAATTGGTTCCTATAGCAATAACACCCGCTAAATTAGCTTCTGAAAAACGGTCAGCATATTTATCAAATAAGGCTGGCAAACGGGATAGTGCTTTACGTAAAAATAAATTTTTATCATCTAAAGCATTAAATAATAAATAATATCCGTGAAGACTGGGCTCCGCACAAACGCCAAACTGCTCTCTTGCCATATAACAATCCACTCATAAATATATTGATTAATTTCTTAATTTTACACAGTTTATTACTAATGGCAGTAAACTTTGAAAATTATTTATATTCTTCGATAGCTTTAACGTTTTCAAGCAAGTATCAATGCTAAAATAAAACAAGCCTGTGTACGTTAATACACAGGCTTATGATTACTGAATAACTGACCTTGAATTATTTAGCCGCGAGTAAACTCTGGGTAGGCTTCCATACCACAATCAGATTGATCACAACCTTCATATTCTTCGTCTTCGCTAACTCTGATGCCAATGATTTTTTTCAGCACAAACCAAACCACAAAGCTGGTAGCAAACACCCATACAAAAATGGTTGCAGCTCCGATTAACTGCCCGCTAATGCTCGAGGCACTGTTCGTTACTGGTACTAACAACAAACCCAGTAAACCCACCACACCATGTACAGATATTGCACCAACCGGATCATCAATTTTTATTTTATCCAAGCCAATAATGGATAGCACAACAACAATGCCCGCAATTGCGCCAAACAATGTTGCTTGCATAGGTGTTGGCGTTGATGGCTCAGCCGTTATTACGACTAATCCTGCCAACGCGCCATTTAACACCATGGTTAAATCGGCTTTTTTAAATAGTACTTTAGCTAAAACTAACGCAGCTACAGCACCAGCGGCAGCTGAAGCATTAGTATTTAGAAACACCATAGCAACTGAGTGTGAGCTAGCAATATCACCAAGTTTTAATACTGAACCACCATTAAAACCAAACCACCCCATCCATAAAATAAATGTCCCTAAGGTCGCCATCGGCAAGTTAGAGCCTGGTATTGCGTTTATTTGACCATTTTTACCGTATTTACCTTTACGTGCGCCTAATAGAATAACACCCGCTAGTGCCGCAGCTGCGCCGGCCATGTGCACAATACCCGAGCCAGCAAAGTCTGAGAATCCAAGTTCAGATAAAGTGTATAAACCAAACACGGCATTACCACCCCAAGTCCAACTACCTTCCATTGGATAGATAACCCCCGTTAACACGACAGCAAAAGCTAAAAATGCCCATAGTTTCATACGTTCAGCTACTGCACCTGAAACAATAGACATCGCCGTTGCAACGAAAACTACTTGGAAAAAGAAATCAGATGCCGCTGAATATATTGCGGCACCGGTAAAGCCGTCTTCACGCGTAGAAAAGTCGGCTAAAACTTTTGCAGGATCAACCGTTTCTATACCGGATAAAAACATGCCGCCACCATACATAATGTCGTAACCAACAAATAAGTACATCATGCAGGCAATAGCATAAAGCGCGACATTTTTGGTCAAAATTTCGGTGGTGTTTTTAGCTCTAACTAAACCCGCTTCTAACATCGAAAAGCCTGCAGCCATCCACATCACTAGCGCGCCACAAATTAGAAAGTAAAAAGTATCCATTGCGTACTGAAGTTGAAAAATATTTTGTTCCATGAGTTTGCTCCTATATCGCTTCTACGTCTTGTTCACCAGTACGAATGCGCACGGCATGCTCAAGGTCATAAACAAATATTTTGCCATCACCAATTTTTCCGGTATGTGCAGCTTCTGCTATTGCATCAACTAACCGTTGCACAACCTCATCGTTAACCGCAATTTCAAGCTTTACCTTAGGTAAAAAGTCCACTTGATATTCGGCACCACGATATAACTCGGTATGCCCTTTCTGGCGACCAAAGCCTTTTACTTCACTAACGGTTAGCCCTTCAATACCTATTTCAGAAATAGCCTCTCTGACATTATCAAGCTTGAATGGCTTTATGATTGCGCTTACTAGTTTCATGTTGCATTTCCTTAATTATTATTAACCTTTACATATCAAGCTTTATGCCAAACTGAATAAACATTAAAAAACATAGACATAGAAATTATTAAGGAGATACTCCCGCACCACGACAGTGCGAATGAAATTCATTTGTAAGCTGCTGGTGCAATATTTTTTGCAAAAAATGGTTTACATCGAAGGAATGGAATAGGTAGAAGATATGTAAATGCAGTAAATAAAAAATGCAGGATCTGGAGTTAGTTTTAAGACCAAAGGCCTATACAAAGACCATTAAGGTATCGAAATGTGTTTGATTCAGGTAGAGAAGTTTACGCTTTAAGCATAACGATTAAAAAATCATCGCAGAGCCTGGATTTATAATTGATAAGACACTTAAGCGCTCAAAATCACAAAAATTAACTGCCCCTTGTAGCATATCTTCATTTATTGGTAACTGCTGCATCGCATCTTCGGTTAAAATCAGTTCAATTGGGTGCATACTACAATCAAATTGACTCAACATAATTCTTTTCGCTAGATACAATAATTTAGTTTCATCGGTGCTGTAGGAAAAATCATTATTATCTTGGTTGCGAATAGGTTCGATAATGCTATACGGTAATTGCCATTGCTTTAAAAGCTCGGCCGAGCACTCACCATAAGTAAAACCAAAGGTTTGTTGTTGCTTATCCCAAGGTAACTCTGTCGCTGTGAACTTATTAGCCACGGATGCTTTTTCAGGGGACGACTGTTGAATAACAAGCTCACCTAAGTTATGCAGTAACCCTATAATAAATAGGCGTTCAGCATTGGGGATTCTCAGTTGAACGCCAATGTATTTAACGATTAACGCACAATCAACGCTTTTACACCAAAAATCATCTAAATAGTCCGGATCTACATTTAATTCCTTAAACGCGCGGCTAGTAAAAAAAGATATCACGAGGTTATATACTTCGGTAATTCCCAGCACCAGCAAAGCTTTAGAAATGGTATCAATTTTCCCGGGATAATTAAAAAATGAACTATTGGCAAGTTTTAATATGGTTCCCGATAATGCTGGGTCTACTATAATTACATCTGCGATGTCGTCAATCGTTGAATCTTCATCATCAATCAACTCCTTAATACGGACAAAAGAATCTGAAAGAACAAATATTTCACTGGCTTGTTGTGCATAATCGTTAGCATTCATCATAATGATCCTAAAATCGCTTTCATCGCTATAATAACTTAGCTAAAACTAAATCTACGGGTAATAAATTCAGTTTAGCCTATGTAATACCAAATGAAATAATTAACTTACCTGTAAATTAACATGATACGACGTAAATTTACGTAAATTAATCACGCCAGTTTCAAAAATTAAATATTGTCCTTTAATACCGAGCAATACACCTGAAACCTCCGGTGTTTTATCAAAGTTAAAGGATGAAATTTTTGTTAAGTACTCTTTAACAGGAAAATGTAAATCCACAACACTTTCGTCTAATTCTATGACAGCATCAGCACCATACTTGAGACTAACGCTTGCCAATTTTTCTGCAATTTTAGGCTTCAGCTCTTCCGCTATGGCTTTTAAATCTAGCGCATCAGCACTGCCTTTAAGCATTGCTCGCCAATTGGTTTTATCGGCAATAAATTCAGCCAAAGCAATTTCAACTAGCCCTGACTGTAAGCGAGTGCTCACTTTAAAAATAGGTAGAGCTTGTGTGGCGCCTTGGTCAATCCACCGAGTCGGTATTTGCGTATGGCGCGTAATACCGACTTTTAAGCCAGAGGTATTCGCTAGGTAAACATAATGAGGGATCATACAATTGCTTTCCCCCCATTCTGGCTCTCGACAAGTGCCTTGTTCGAAATGGCAAGTTTCTGGCTTCATAATGCACATGTCGCATTGTGCTAGTTTTTGCATACAAGGGTAACAATAGCCTTGAGAATAACTCTTTTTTATTTTTCTGCCACAATGCTGACAATCGATATAACCACTAAAATTCAGTGTCAGGCGCTTCCCAATAAGTGAATTTAGCTCAACTTCTTGATCGCCCAATACCATGCGATAATTTACCGTACCATCTGAAGCTAAATCCGCACGCATTTTGCGCAGAGCACCTGTTTCTGTTTGTAACATATCTCAACCTATTATTTTTTCAGACACTTATAGTATAAAAATCGCCTACTAGCAGCCACCATTAATTCATTTTTATCTCGAATATCTCCCAAAAAATTGCGAAAATGAATTATTAGCTCTCTGATCAGACTTTATTATTATGTGGTACGTATATTTTCTTCGTTGTGCCGACAATAGCCTTTATGCAGGCATTACAACCTCGCTTGAACGACGCTTAGATGAGCATAATAAATGTAATAAAAAAGCGGCAAAATATACCCGTGTTCGCCGCCCGGTAACTTTGGCATATTCGGAGCCTCAACTAAACCGGCAGCAAGCAAGCCGCCGTGAGTATCAACTTAAACAGCTGAGTAAACATAACAAAGAACAACTGGTTAATACTTATACATCAACCAGTACAGCAGAAAAATAGCCACTATATCCTCTAAAGGCCTTATTCTTACTGGTCAGCTTAGTGAGTTATATATTAATAACCTTCGATTTTAGCAAGGCATACTGATAGAATAGCGCCGATTTTAATAGCTTTAAGTGATGACAAGTATCCATGTTTTTAGAGAATTATTGCCAAATTACGGATGATCAAATTAGTTTCACACGCCAACAGGCAAGTGACTTTGCTAAGCAAATTGCTGATGATTTTAATCCTTTGCATAATATTGATGCCAAACGCTTTTGTGTTCCGGGCGACTTGTTGTTTTCATTAATATTGGAACGTGCCGGTTTGCACCAAGAAATGAGCTTTAAATTTTCTGGCATGGTAACTGATTCCACAAAATTAAATATCCCAACAGAAATAACCACAGTGGCCAGCATCGTCGACGATAATCAAAAAGAATATTTGAATATGTCAGTGTCAGGCGACTACACCAAAAACAGCAATTCCATTACCGCATTGACCCGTGCATATGTCGAATTTTCGGGCCACACTTTCCCACACATTCTCGTAGAATTGATGAAAGAATGTCAGGTGATGATCAACCCGACTCGCCCGATGATAATGTATGAAAGTATGTCAATTCATCTTGATAACCTAGATTTTGAAGACATCACATTACGCTTATCATCAACGACGTTAGATATTGATGGTAAACGCGGTAATGCCTGCTTATCGTTTGATTTAGTGTCACAAGACAAAGTCATAGGTCACGGCAAGAAGTTTATGCTATTGAGTGGTTTACGAGAGTATTGCCAAGACACTATTGATAATATTGTGACACAATATAATAATACTAAAGCACTTTATATAGCGCAAAAGTAGCCTGTCAGCTCAATAGCACTGCTTGGTTTAAGTCACTATGAGTAATTGCGATAAAGCCATTACTCATTAAATTTTTCGCTAATTAAGCTGTTACAACTTTCAGCCTATCGAGATTAACCACGTAGTTTCCTGCCTAACCAATGACACGCTTGATCAGTTTTGACAGCCGCTTGGCGAAAATAACGCTGACTTCTTTTTAGCCACACTTTTGCCCAATCATATTCTACACTTAACAATGCTAAACCAAGCGGTATAAATATTACTGCTGGGCCGGGTAAAAGTATAAATATGGCCCCAATCAATAAGCACATAAAACCTAGGATAATGAGACCTGTTCGCTTTATTTTTGCTGCTATAGTATTTGGCATATTTGGCCTATAAATTATTAACCGTCTATTTAGAAAATAAAAAGCAAGAGTCGTTCCAAAATTAATTACTCAATATTATCAATAAATTAAAAATATACATTTAAAAACTATGGTAATAATGTGGCGTAAAAGCCAACATATTAGTCGCTAGTGCAAAAGTATATTTAATAGCTTTGTTCAAATTTTGTTTGTTGGCTACGTTTATCTTCAACACAGGCGGCAAACTGTTGCGTAGATTTTGGCCGAGCACACATTTTCGCTGGTTTATAGAATAACAGCCAAGCTTGCAACTTTTCATCTTGATATATTGAACGCACTACCACAGGGTTATTACTGGCAAAAGGCACTAAAGGTTTAATCGATTTTTGAACGACTAGATCAGTACTAGTTTTGTGGTATTTTTTCTTACTCGTGTACTTTTTCTTTGATTTTTTCTTCTTTTTTTTCTTTAATTTGGGTTTCAGCTTACCGGTTTCACATCGCCACCATGTATCTCGGGCTTTAGCTTCTTTATTAGATAAACTTTGACTACGCTTGTTTGAACTAGCCTGACGCTGTTGATTTTGAATATTATCGAGTTTACTGCGATAAGCTTGGCAGTGTTTTTTTCCTGCTATCGCCGAAAATGAGCCTAATAAAATCATTAACATTAGGCAAAAAAGAAAAGTCCGTTTCATTGTCTATCATCCATTGAATTCCATTTTAAGCCAGAGTGTAGTCAACATTGAGAAAATATCGACTTTATCTCACGACTAATCAGGTTAATTGTTTATTTCCTATGGAGTATGTATAAGTGATGAAGCAATAACAAAAAACACTTCTATACTGTATGCAAATTTACTTAAAATACGCGTTAGATGAGATTAAATTCAACGCGAATAAATAAAGGAACAAGGATGTTTCAAACAACGACATATCAACAATTTTTTTGCCTTATTTTTTTACTATTTATACTGCCCTGCGTGCAAGCTCAACAAGTAAAAAAAGATCAGATGGACCTGAAAAAACCGCGATTACAACTTGCCACTAAATATCACAAAAGTACGGCTATTACTGACTACTGGGTGAGTGAAAAATTAGACGGTGTACGTGGATACTGGACTGGAAAACAGCTATTAACAAGAAGTGGTAATCTATTATCCCCTCCAGAATGGTTTATTGAAAATTGGCCTAAAGTCGCGATGGGAGGAGAACTATGGAGTGAGCGAGGAAAATTTGAACAAATTAGCGCATGCGTCAGACGCAAACGCTCAGACGGTGCATGCTGGAAAAATCTTAAACTCATGATTTTCGACTTACCCCAACAAACAAATAGTTTTACGGCGCGAATTGCCACCATGAAGCAATTAATTCAGGATAATCACTCGCCTTACCTGGCGATGATCCAACAACAAAAAGTCGCAAATAATGCAGATTTGTACGCATGGTTAAATCGCGTTGTTGATAATCATGGTGAAGGTTTAATGCTTCACCTTGCATCAGCAACTTATCAACGTGGTCGTAGTAAAAACCTATTAAAACTCAAAAGACATCAAGACGCTGAAGCCGTTGTTATAGGTCATTCTGCAGGGAAAGGAAAATATCAAGGCTTACTTGGCGCATTATTGGTTAAAACGCCTGAAGGCATTATCTTTAAAATAGGGACGGGATTATCTGATCATCAGCGTAAGTTAGCGCCGAAAGTTGGCAGCGTAATAACCTATAAATACATTGGTAAAACACAGCGAGGTGTGCCAAGATTTGCCAGTTTTCTTCGCATTAAAAATGTACATTAGTTTTCTAAAACACTCACCTAGCTAAGGCGTCTCAAATTATGGAGTTTCATTTATGGTTATCATTGGTTGTTATTTGTATTCTTGGTGCCTTATCTCCAGGCCCTAGCCTTGCTATAGTGATTAAAAACACCTTAAACGGTGGTTCACAACAAGGCTATGCCACAGCCATCAGTCACGGTTTAGGTGTTGCATTATATGCAGCGATTACAGCGACAGGTATTGGCCTGCTCATTGTACAATCGCCTATGCTTTTCGCGGCAATAAAATACGCTGGCGCAGCTTTTCTGTTGTACCTGGGCATTAAAGCCTTAATGAGTAAGCAACAAAGTATTCAATTTGCCCAAAAAGATGGCGCCCTAGATCCAACAATCAATGGTTGGCGAGATGGCTTTTTAATTGCTTTCTTAAACCCTAAACTAGCGATTTTCTTCTTAGCATTATTTAGCCAATTTGTTGAACCCGATGCAGGTTGGCAACAGAAAGGCATAATGACCGCAACCGTCGGCATTATCGATATGCTGTGGTATATCATTATTACTTTTACAATGTCACGTGGGCCTATATTAGAAAAACTAAAAGCTAATAGCCATATTGTCGATAAAGTTACCGGTAGCTTTTTGATTTTATTAGCGGCTCGTGTGGTATTGAATTAGTCAAAAATTATAAAATATAGTGCTTTGCTTGAATAAAAAATTTATACCTGCAAGCGATTAAGGCTTACACCCTTGGTTTATATATAAAGTACAAACACTTTAGCCCTTTACCATCATGCGCTTCTTTAAAAACTTCTGGGGCATTAAGCTGATATTGAAATACGCAATCGGGGCATTCTCTTGCCACTTCTGCCAGTAAAAATTCGATATTGAGATCTGGCGAATTTAAGCATAACAATACGTCACCATTGTCGGACATTAAATCAGGTAAGCGACGAATAATTTTCTTATAATCTCTTTCAATATCAACGCTACCTTTCTGAAAAGATGGCGGATCTGAAACTAACAGTTGATACGGTCCATGCTTTTTCAGACGCCCGTAAGATTTAAAAATATCAACACCTTCAAAAATAACCTTACTGAGATCTTGTTGATTCAGTCGATGATTTTCTCGCCCTTTTGTTAAAGAACTTTTACTCATGTCAATATTAACCACTTTACTTGCATTGCCTGCCAATGCAGCGACCGAAAATGCACAGGTATAAGAGAACAAGTTCAGTACACGCTTATTTTCGCTGCAGTTTTTAACCCATTCTCGTCCATTTCGCATATCCAAGAACAATCCTGAATTTTGCGCTTTACCTAAACTGATATGATATTTTAACCCATGCTCTTTTGCGGTCAGATTAGTTATTTCTTGTCCCCAGAGCAGTTCGCACGGGGCAAATTTTCGACAGCGATACTGTACTTGAATAGATTGGCATTTATCGGTCAATGTCTTTAATTGAGCGACTTGCTCAGCTAACCAATTTGGCTCGACTTCTTGATATAAACTGATCAAAATAACGGGCTCAAACCAATCAATATTGACATGCGACAACTCAGGATATGCATGGCCACGACCATGGAATAGCCGTTGGCTTTCACTGAAGTCACATGGTTGGATAAATTCAATCATTATAAGAAGCTCTAGCTACAAAAAAATAGGGCCGGATAATAACAAATTATCCGGCCCTATTCATTTTAAATAACAACTAGCTTTATTTAAAAGCCAAAAATACTATAACCAAAGAACTTTTGCATAACCGTATTGATAAAAATACCAAATACTATTACGGGGATAAATGTCCCTAACGAAAAGTTAATATACTTCTCAACCCAAGAGCCTTTATAGTTTGTATTCCCTACCGAAAGTTCTTCAGATAACTGCAATCTTTTCCAGCGGTAACTAACAAACACACATAATAAAAAGCCATTTAACGGTAAAATAGTATCGTAGAAAACATCATAAATCACATCAAAAAATGAGCGAGTTCCGCCAGCATAAGAGGTAAACTCTGTGAAATATGACACCATACCAAATGATAACGTTGCAAAAACAGTTAATACCCCTGCCGTCATCAATAATATCGATAAGGCTTTCTTACGACTGTGTTTTTTCTCTGTTACTAAATAAGATACTGGCACCTCTAAAATAGAAACTAACGAGGTAATAGCGGCAAAAAACACCAGAATAAAGAAGAACGCCGCTACCGCACTTGCTCCGATATAACCAATTGAAGTTTGCAACGCTAAAAATATTTTTGGTAAAAAGGTAAAGATTAATGATACTGAACTATCACTCAATTCCGCTGGATTAACATTAGGATTGAATGAAAATACCGCTGGTAAAATCATTAAACCGGCAGTGAATGCAACCGCGGTATCTGTTAAAGCGACAAGCTTTGCTGAACCAACAATATCGGTTTTACGGTCAATATAAGAGCCATAAGTAATCAGTATGCCCATGCCTAAAGACAAGGAGAAAAACGCTTGTGATAACGCGCCATTAATCACCGCAGGCGTAATTTTAGATACATCAGGAATTAAGAAGAACTTAACACCTAAAAGTGCGTTATCTAACGTTAAAACATAGCCCACCATAATCAGGAGCATAATAAACAAGGTCGGCATCAATATTTTTGACGCCCTTTCGATACCGTCTTTAACACCGGCAACCAGGATAAAGTTAACAATGGCGGCAACTACCCCCATACCCACGAATAAATATGGGCTATTAACAAACTCACCAAAACCATTACTGCTGGCTAAGTAATCTAAATTACCGCTTAATGTTAAAACGATATAGCCAAAAATCCATACTGTTAACACCATATAAAAAACAGCGATCATAAAGGGGGTTAACACGCCAAGAAAACCAGCAGCGCCCCAAGCTCTACTACCGCCACTTAAGGTTTTATAAGCCCCAACAGGCTCTTTTGCCGTTTTCCGACCAACCGCCATTTCGGCAACCATCACAGGTAAACAAATAAAGAAAACAAAAAGTGCATACATTAATAAAAATGCACCGCCACCATTTTTAGCCGCATTCACAGGAAAGCCAACCAAATTACCAATACCAACTGCTGAACCTGCAGCAGCTAAAATGAACCCTAAGCGGGAACTAAAATGCTCTCTTTCTGTACTCATAAGTGTCCTTCGTTGTAATTTTAGGGCTAATAATTATAATTTTATTTAAAAAAGTGCCCATTTACCTGTTGCTCGCCAAAATAAGCGCCGACCGATGCTAGCAGGCTTTATTCCTAAAGTCTTGTTTTGAAATCAGTCCTTAGCCAGCAAAGTGTATACTATATATTGCACTTGCTAAGAGTGGTTAACCATAAAATTTTGCATTCATAATGTTGAGGATATTTTCTGTTTCAATTGTAGCGAAATTTGCCGCATCCTCTAAATCATTGCTTGATACTTTCAAGGAGTTACATATCACAGCATCAATACTGTCATCATAACTAAAGTCTTCAGGGTGACATTCAGCTAGTGCCAATCGAGAGGCTAAGTAAAGCACTTTCACATCTTGATTAATTTGAATGTTATGGGCATTGTTATAATGGCGAATTGGCAAAATTATTTTATCTGGGATCTGCCAAATTTTCAGTAACTCGGCGGAAACTTCAGTGTAGGTAAAGCCTAACACCTGTTTCTGTAATTCCCACGGCAGTATATCTGCATTATAAGCTTCACACTGTTTGGCTAAGTCTGGTGAAATTTTCGCGACAATAAGCTCGCCAAAATTTTGCAATAAACCCGCAACAAATAACCGTTCTATATCTCGAATTCCAGCGGTAATAGCTAAGTTTTTCGTTGCTAAACCACAAAAAACACTCATATGCCAAAAGCGTTTTAAATCGATAGATTCAGTTGAAAAATGCTTAAATGCGGTAGCGGCAACATCAACTAGCATCATGTTATAAATAGCTTGAGTACCAATAATAGTAATCGCACGAGAAATAGTACTAATTTCACCAGGAAAACTGTAAATGGCACTATTCGCAATTTGCAGTAAGCGTGATGTCATAGAAGGATCGACACTGATAACATTGGCGAAATCTTCTATGGTGGAATCGTCATCTTCCATCAAGGCTTTTATTTTAAAACACGCGTCGGGAAGCGCAAAAGAGCCATTTGCCTGTTGGGCGTATTCGAGGGCATTCATCAATTAATAATTCCTTATTTAAATGCTTAATATCTGTATTGAAACCAATTGAAATAAATACTCCAATGGGTATTAAACATTATTGCGCAAATGTTAGACCAAAAAAGTCACCGACATGCCACTGTGGACGCTCTGATTGGTTGGCAATCTCTAAACCTATCATCATGTTAACCAATGCGAAGTTGGCAGCAGCTTGGTAATTAATCGGCAACGTGATTTCGTCGCTGTGTTGATGATAGTGATTCTTTAAAAAGTCACCAAATACCGCACCACCATCAATACTGTCATCTGTTGATTTAAAGCCCGTCATCAAAAATACCGATGGAATACCCGCTTTAACAAAACTGTAATGATCACTGCGTGTGAAAAGTGCCTGTTCAGGCATAGGGTCTTCACTCAGCTCTATATCAATTTTCTTCGCCGCTGTAGCCACAATTTCCCCCATGGTTGAATGGGTTGATCCAAAAGCGATAACATCTGCAAATGGATATAAAATTAACGGCATATCCAAATTAACATTAGCCACTAATTGTGTCACCGGTATTGTCGGATTATTAGCAAAATAGCTTGAGCCTAACAAACCTTTTTCCTCAGCCGTTACCACAACAAACAATACTGAACGCTTTGGTTTTGTTGGCATTTGCGCTAATAAACGCGCAGTTTCAAGTAAAATAGCGACACCAGAAGCATTATCTAATGCGCCATTATTAATGGTGTCTTCCTCATCGCTATGTGAGCTTACACCTATATGGTCAAGGTGGGCGCTAAATACAACAAACTCGTTTTTTAATTCGGCATCACTACCTTCAATAGCGGCGATAATATTTGGACTGGTGATCTGTTCATATAGAGAGCGGTTTTTCAATGTTACTTGATAAGGTAAAGCAAAACCTTTTATAGCTACATTTTTAGTATCTGCGTCATAAATATCAGTTAATGATTGTGCTGCACCTTCAAACAGCGCTTTGGCTGCATCTTGCTGAATATAAGCACTAGATACGATTTCCGGTTGTTTGCCAAACGGCACATCATCCTTCGTGAGCCAGCTTAGACGTGGTGCATTGGCATATTGTGCAGATTTTTCAAAACTTCGAACTTTTTCACGTTTAGGTGTATGTATCGTAATAAAGCCGACCGCCCCCTGCGCCGCTGCATGTCGACTCTTCTCAGCGCCTGAGCCAATATGAGCACCTTCTTCAGACGGTAAATCATCAGGTCTGCCCGTTAACGCAACAACAATTTTTCCTTTAACATCAATATTTTCATAGTCGTTATAGCCAAACTCTTTAGATACCACCCCATATCCAACAAACACTGTTGGCGCAGTTATAGCGGTTTCATTTTGTAAGCTCGAGCCCGACATTAAAAAATCTGTTACATAATCAAGCTCTACCTCACCGTTCAAGCCATGAATTATTGCACTGGCTGAACCCTCAACAAGATAACTTTTACGAAAACGAACTTCTTGTTCAAATCCGCGTGGTTCACTGCCTACATTTGTGCCTTGTGGCGTCAACCCAAGCTGTTTAAAATAAGATTTTACATAGTTGGCGGCAATTTGATAACCATGACTACCGGTATCTCTACCCTGTAATGTGTCATCAGCAAGAAATTCTATATGCGCTTTAATATTGTCGGCATTAACCTGGCTAGGTACTTCTTCAATGCTAGTTTGCTCAGGCATAGTGGGCTGCTTATTACAGGCAGACAACGCAACAATAGAAAATGCAACTAGACTAATTTTTTTGATTATTTTCGATGGGAGTATATTCATGGATTCTCATTAACTTAAGCCTAATAGACATTAAAATCACTCCTAAACTTGGTAATGAAATATCCATTTGGCTTAATTATTATTATAATTACATCTGAGCTTTTTAGAAATTTACATCAATAAAAGCAGCTAAAAAATATCTTCTGACACTATATCTGCTGTTATCTGAAAAAACTAGTTTACAATACTAAAAGCAAACAGTGCGTAGAGCATAGAGTGTTACTATAACTTTGCATTACTGCATTTGGTCATCGAAAATTGGAATACCTGAGTGTCGTTTTACATGTTCCATAACCACATAAGTATGGGTTTGTGACACCCCCGGCAACTCAACGATATTACCTAATAAGACCCGATATGCATCCATATTTTCGAAACGTAATTTCAGCAAGTAATCAAAGCCTCCTACTACCATATGACATTCAGCCACTTCTTTAATTTCAATTACCTGAGCGCGAAACTTATTAAAAATATCAGCAGTAGTACGATCAAGCGTTACTTGAATAAATGCGGTCATACCACACTTTAACTTGCTGGCATTTAAAAAAGCACCGTAGCGCTCGATATAGCCTTCTTGTTCGAGGCGTTTTACCCGCTCCAAACAGGGACTCGCACTTAAATTAACATGTTGTGCTAAAGTGTTATTTGATATCCGACCATTTTTTTGTAAAATATCTAAAATAGTTAAATCAATGCGATCTAGCGTTCTGGGTTTACTATTTGTCATTTGTTAGTCTATTTTATGGTGAATGACTTAAATTACAGAATAAATTACCGTAAAAACCCCAAAAGCGCCAATACATTGTGTTGCTATCCCAATTTGAATCATTAAGTGGTCTATTTTATACACAGAAAAAATGACCAAATATAAGGTATTTATGTTAATTACGAGTTTGTTATGCCTATCGGCTTTAGCATTGCCTAATAAGCGACATCCATGCAGCCATAATGATTTAATAAATAACACAGTAGTCGTTATTTAAACCCGTATCAATAATCAGGTAACAGTGAGGTTGTTATAATCAATTAAATCTAGAGAATTCGCTGATAAGTTAGTTATTAGCGAATATTGGTCATGGTATTTTGAGAATTTAAACGCTGTATTGGTTTAGCTTTTACTCAGTAAAAAGCTTTCGATTTCATCGCCCGGTAAAGGTTTAAAATAATAGTAACCTTGACCATAATCACAACCCATTGATTTCAACAGTTGGGCATCTGCTTCGTGCTCTATACCTTCCCCTACTGTCGCCATATTTAAATTAGCCGCTAAATCAATAATGGTTTTAATTATCGCTTGATGATTACCCCTTTCATGTACTTTATGAATAAAAGAACGGTCAATTTTTAAGACATCCATCGGGAAGCGATGTAAATAACTTAAACTCGAATAACCCGTGCCAAAATCATCGAGTAATATTTTTACACCCATTCTTTTCAATGCCAGCATGTTATCGAGCACAACGTCACTATTTTCTAATAATGCACGTTCTGTTAGTTCAACACGAACCTGGTGAGGTTGCACACCGGTTTTATCAATAATAGATTGAATGTCTTGCGGTAAACTTAAGTTAAAGAAGTGGTTACAATATAGATTACAGCTAACATAAAGGTGGTCTAGACCTAAACGTTGCTGCCAAAGCATTAATTGCTGGCAAGATTTCTCTAAAATTTGTAAATCGATAGCCATAACTAAATTGGTTTCTTCTGCTAACGGAATAAAGTCGTCAGGGTAGACGAAACCACGTTTATCACTCGGCCAACGCGCTAAAGCTTCAAAGCCGATAATTTTACCGTCGGTAATCTGCACTATTGGTTGAAAGTACGGTATAAACTCTTGGTTATCAATAGCTTTTCGAATATCCGACTCTAACGACAAGGCGTTTTGTACTTCTTTATGCATGCTTGAGTCAAATACCTCAAAGCGTCCTTTACCTTTATCTTTTGCATGATACATCGCAATATCGGCATCTCTGAGCATAGAGTCTGCACTGTCATAACGCTCGTTATTAAATAACACACCAATGCTAGTACCAATAAAAACAGATTGATTTTCAATCATAAATGGTAATGACATTAATGACGTTATGCGTTTCGCCACTTCGAATATACCTTCACTACCCTCTATATCTTCTACTAATATAACAAACTCGTCACCACCTAAGCGTGCAACGGTATCTTTGTCTCGAATTACGTCAATTAACGCAGTAGAAATTTCTTTTAACAGGTTATCTCCAGCATGATGCCCAAGATTGTCGTTGACCACTTTAAAACGGTCTAAATCGAGAAACAATACGGCAAATTTAAATTCAGGATGGCGTTTATTACGCGCAATAGCACGATTTAATAAATCAATAAATACCGCTCGATTTGGTAAACCGGTAAGAATGTCATGTGAGGCTGCATGTTTAAGTTTTTCTTCGGCTACTTTACGTTGTTTTATTTCATCTTCTAAGGCGGCCGTGCGAAGTTTTACTTGGTGTTCTAACAGTTCATAAGTTTTTCGTTCATCATTGGCAATTTCACGTCGCTTCATCGCTGAGGCCACATGCCGTGATACAAAGCGCAATAGCTCTGCGTCTTGCTCGGTAAAAAACACGGATTGTTGGTAACTTTGTATCACCATCGCGCCAAGCAATTCTCCGGAATGAATTAATGGCACTCCAAGCCATGATAACACATCAGTTTCAGGCTTAATGGTGATGCCTTTTTGATGTAAGTCCACCATACCTTGCTGATCAAGCAATACAGTTTCACCACTTCTTAACACTAATTCAGTGAAGTGGTTTGATAGTTTTCGAGGCTTATAATATCCATCGTCATTATTAAATTGTTGATCAAGAAAATAGGCAAAAAATAACTCGTCATTTTTTGCATCATACTTAGCAATATAAAAATTTTCGGCGTTGATCAACTGCCCTACAATGTTGTGAACCAGGCTGTAAAAAGTATCTATCTCTAAATCTGGATCATTGGTTAACTCTGAAATTCGATATAACGACTCTTGCAGTAATTCAGCTTTCTCGCGATCGCGAATTTGTTGCATTAATTCTCGAGTACGTGCGTCAACCGCGTCTTTTAATCGCCCGCGATCTTGCAAGCGTGTTAATGCTGTAACGATATGTTGAGCGGTAAACTCCAGTAAATCTCGTTCTGACTCTTGATAACGAGTTTCCGCTGAGTAACTTTGTATTGCCATGACTCCGATAACAAAGCCATCATCTATTAAGGGTACGCCAAGCCAATCGACACCTGCAGTGCCGATACCTACCGGATCAATTTTATGCTCTTGTTCTAATTGTGTGATCACTTCAGGCGTCGCCAGCAAGGCTTTGCCTGTTTCTATAACATAACTTGTCATAGTGCCTTCAAATTCACTTAGTGCATATTTCCTTGGTTCCATTTCGTCCTTTTCATCAACATGGTAAACAAATTCTAAGGTTGAAAATGTTTGATCATATAGTACGATATAGAAATTATTGGCGCTCATCACACCCGCAATAGCATGATGAACTTGCTCAAGAAGGGCGTTAAGGTCCGCACAATCAATGGATAATTGGTTAAGCTGCAACAAAGCCGTGTAGCGGTCTTGTAGCTTTTGATACTTACTCAGTAATGCAATAGATTCTTTTGCCAAATCTGCATTTGAATTAGTTAATGAATCTGTCAACTTTTCACCATACTGCACAGTTAAATTTTATCAAGGGGTTAAGCTATGTGTACCCCAATCCTTTCAAATAGGAAATTAAAGTAACAAAAAAAGGGGGAAACATCCATCTAAGTTATTGTTTTATTTGTTAAGTTCTTGAGACTCGGCGACTTCTTTCTTGTTACCACAAACGCCAGCTTGCTTGTCATCCCGATAATAACGAATATCAATACAATCTTGTTGGTATCTACGCTCCAATTCTGTACGCATTATAGGCTTATTTTTAGTATTAATAATTTGTTTATGCAATGATTGGCATTGTTGTATTTGTTCTGACGCTAGCGTTACATCTTCACAAGCATTATTACTGGAGCTGCAAGCCGAAAAAAATACCACTGAGGAAACGATAATAACCAAATTTTTTATCATGCTACTTCTCTTTTTATTTAATGAAATTTATTTAATAACCGATAACAACTTATAAAAAGTGTTATTAAAATTGAATTACTTGGTGTCAGCTGAAGTCACTGTAAGCTTGGTACTGATCAAGTTATACCACATGAAGTATAATAAGTATTTGCCAACCATGATTGAATTTATCAACTTCCTTTTAGTTTGGTATATAATACGTAAAAATAAAGATTAAGCATTAAGATTATTGTATTAGGGGAAAACTATGCAAGTACAAGTTGTTGATTATCGCGCTGATGACGCTGCACAAAAATTTGTCGAGAGTCTGCGAAACACAGGGTTTGGGGTATTAACTAATCACCCTATTCAACAGGCATTAGTAGATAAAATATATCAGGATTGGTATACGTTTTTTACGCATGAAGAGAAAAAAGACTTTGCATTTGATCCTGAAAAGCAAGACGGATACTTTGCGCCTGAAATTTCAGAAACCGCTAAAGGTCACACAAAAAAAGATATTAAAGAATATTATCATGTCTATCCTTGGGGACGTATTCCTGAGCAACTAAAAACCGATATTCTTAACTATTATACTATGGCTTCAGATCTCGCAAGCGAATTACTTGATTGGGTAGAGCAATATAGTCCACCAGAGGTCACAAAGCTCTATTCAGAATCTCTGTCGAATATGATCATGGACACACCAAATACTTTATTAAGAATTTTGCATTATCCGCCACTCAAAGGCACAGAAGAGCCAGGGGCTATTCGCGCAGCAGCACACGAAGATATTAATCTATTGACTATTTTGCCTGCCGCCAATGAACCAGGTTTACAAGTACAAGCACAAGATGGCGAATGGCTTGATGTTCCTGCTGACTTTGGGCATTTGATTGTCAATATTGGCGACATGCTTCAAGAAGCGTCGCAAGGCTATTTTCCATCAACAAGTCACAGAGTTATTAATCCAACAGGTGAAAATGCGACTAAATCACGGATATCTTTACCATTATTTTTACACCCTCGTAACGAAGTCGTGTTATCAGAAAAGCACACCCATGCCAGTTATTTATTGGAAAGGTTAAAAGAGTTAGGGGTTAAATAACGCTCTTTTATCAGTCAAAAAAGCCATCACATTGTGATGGCTTTTTAATTTTAGCTTACCCCTGACTAGTACTAAGCTGATTTATAATTAGCTTTTTTAAATAATAACCCGTGAAAAATCATCCCTATAAGGTTTCACTTTTAAGGCTATCTAAAGCGGGTGTATTTGTATCAGGTACTTTTTTCTTACGTTTAAACAATGCTTTAATATCTTCAATTATTAAATAAAGGCAAGGTATCAGCACCAAGGTTACTATGGTGGCAAATAACACCCCAAAAGCTAATGATACGGCCATAGGAATAACAATTTTTGCTTGTGCACTAACTTCAAAAAAGATGATAGGCACTAACCCAATAAATGTCGTTATCGAGGTTAACATAATAGCTCTGAAGCGCTTACTACCGGCATGCATTACCGCATCAACCAGTCGCACACCGCGTTTTCTTGCATTGTTAACATAGTCAACCATGACGAGTGAGTCATTCACCACTACCCCGGCGGCAGCCAGTATCCCCATCACTGATAAGGCATTTAAGTCCATACCTAAAATGAAGTGACCAATTACAGCACCAATGATACCAAATGGAATAACCACCATTATCATCGTCGCTTGAGAGTAAGATTTTAATGGTATCGCTAGCAATGAAAATATGATCATTGATGAGATAACGAAATCGCGCAACTGACTGTCAGCACCATCCATTTCTTCTTGAATACTACCCGTTACTTCACTTTTAACTTGCGGGTATTTTTTTAATAATTTTGGCATGAAATTATCTCGAATATCATTCGCCACTTTAAATGGTTCAACCTGTTCTGCGTCAACACTCGCCCAAACATTAATGGTTCGATTACCATTTTCTCGGCGTATGCTTGTTACGCCTTCTTGCAGCGTAATAACCGCAAGTTCTGATAGTGGCAGTTCAGCTCCATTTGGCGCTTGTATCATGACATTATCAACATGACCAATAGAGCTACGTTGTTCAAGCGGATATCGCACCATCACCTTCACTTCTTCACTGTCACGTAAAATACGCTGAGCTTCTAATCCGTAAAAGCTATAACTAACCTGTGAAGCAATATTCGCTAGTGTCAAATTCAAGCTATAGGCTAATGGTTTTAGTTCAAATTGCACTTCTTGAGCACTGGTTTGACGGCTGTCATTTACATCACCAATACCCTTAAGTGAATTAAGTTTAGCTTTTAACTCTTTAGCAGCTGCTACTAGTTCTGCATCATTTTTACTTTCTAATCTAAAAGCTATATCACCATCATCTCGACCACCACCAAATAAGTTATCTCCAATGTTAAATGATTTAACACCTGGATAGTTTGGTATAGCTTTACGCCATAAATCTGCAAGTGCAAAAGTGTCCATGGGGCGCAATTCAGGAATAACTAACTTAACCATGATCTGCCCACTTGTTCTACTGCGCAGATCAACCTGCATATCCGAGATCATTGAATTGCCATATTCTGCTTCAATGTCTCTATCGATACGGTTAATAACGCCTTGAATTTTCAATAAAGTATCTAATGTTGCTTTCTCTGAAGCATCAACATTCATTTCAACAGTAATGCGTGGAAAATCGTGAGGAATCTTAGGTTGTCCTACAAAGCGAACAAAGCCACCACTAAACAAGCCGGCACTAATGAGCATTAAGCTAACAAAGAACATTAATACGCCATAGCGATATTGAATAAAAAGAGCTAAAGCCGGGCTATAAACATTATCGATAAAGCCTTTTAATTTGATATCAATCCAACGACGCAATCTATCAATAGGATTTTTCGGATTAAATGCTTTCATTTTCATTTTTACCAAATGTGCCGGTAAAATTAGTTTCGATTCAATCAAAGAGAAAATTAAGCACAAAATAACCACAGAGCCAATAGCTTTACCGAACGCGGAAGATGGGCCTTCTCCAAAAAGAAAGGGCAGAAATACCGCTATAGTGGTTAAAACGCCAAATGTGGCAGGCATAGCAACGCGTTTAACACCACGAATGACATTATCGGTACTATGTCCGTGTTCTTCAATTTCATCATGGGCACTTTCACCCATGACAATGGCGTCATCAACCACGATGCCTAACACTAATATAAAGGCAAATAAGCTAATCACATTAATAGTGACATTAACAAACTCGAGTGGCATGACAAGTAACGTTCCTAGGAAACATACAGGTAGCCCCATCATTACCCAAAAAGCTAAACGAACACGTAAAAATAGCGCCAACATTAAAAATACGAGTACGGCACCACTTTTCATGTTGTCTACCATCATATTTAAGCGACCTTCAAGATAGTAGGTCATATCAACCCACGTCTCTAACTTAACGCCAGTAGGTAATATCGCTGACTTATCTTCAACATATTTGTTCACGACACTCGCAATATCGGTGATGCTCTGGTTATCAGCTGCGCCAATAAATATGGTAACTGAGTTTTTGCCATTAAACTTGGAGTATTGTAATCCCTCTTCAAAGCCATCAATAATGGTTGCCAATTCGCCTAAAACAATAAGGGTACCATCGGCTAAAGTGACCACGGGTATTTGCTCGAATTCATGTCCTCGATAGGCCTGATTTTCTACACGCAAATTAATATAGCCATTTTCTGCACGAATTTGCCCTGCAGACATATTTCGCGAATAACCGCGCACGGCAGTGGCAATATCATTAAAACTCAAACCGTATTCTCTAAGTTTATCTTTGCTTACTTCGATAGAAATTTCATAATTTAAGCCGCTGAACAAATCAGAAATATTAATACTTGGAAGTTGTTGGATCTCATTATGGAATTTACGGCCTAGCTCTTTTAATTCACCGTTAGTTAAATCTCCATATAGACTGAGGTACATGACTTCTTGACGAAACTTTTCTCGCTCAATTTTTATTCTTTCCATGCCATCAGGAAAGCTTGAAATCGAGTCTATTGCCGATTTAACTTCTTCTAGTACAACTTGAGGATCATAATCTAATTCAACTTCAAACCAACCATTAGAAAAGTTACGATTTGAATAAGTAATAACGCGTTTAAGGCCTTGAACGGTTTCTAATGCTTCTTCAATTTTAATCGTTATCCCTTCTTCAACCTCTTGCGGTGCCGCCCCTGGATATGGCGCAGCATAAGATATCCAATTAACTTTAACTTGAGGAAACATTTGCTTGTTAATGGTTTGAATAGTTAAAAAACCACCTACTAATATAAAAATCATTAGTAAATTCGCCGCGACGCTATTGCGCGCAAACCAAGCTATTATTCCGCTATTAGTATCAATGCTGTGATCAATTTCTGCGGTTTTTTTAGGTGTAACAGTTGTCATGATTATTCCCCTGAACCACTGTCATTTTTTGCCACTTGTGACTCACTTTCTTGGTCGTCAAGATCTTCTTCACTCTCTTGTTGTGACTTATCACTAATCAAGGCTAATTTCATACCATCAACCGGATAATCAAGCGCAGAAACTATCAATTGGTCACCATCAGCTAAACCGCTTGAAATAATGACATTTTGACCATCTTGACGGACAATTTTTACGGCTGAATAATGTAATTTAGATTCACTGTCTAATAATGCCACTTGGCTATTAGCCACTAAATATCGAGGAATACTGGCAGCTTGCTCAATGGCCACACCTAAAATATTTGCATTCACATAGGAGCCAAAACGTAAGGGTGTTTTTGAATTTTCATCTAATAAAGCATAGGGGTCAAAAATTTCAGCGACCAAGTAACTCATTCGACTTGTACTATCGATAACACCTTCGCTACGAGCGATTTTTGCAGGCCAAGTCACTTCACTCCCAGCGAATGTACCAGATAAGTTAACCGTTGCGTTTTGACCTTGTTCAATTAAAAATTCTAATTGATTATCGGCTACTGGCAAACGCACTTCAGCAATTGCCGTCCCTAATAATTTCCCTAACATACTCCCCGTACCAACAAACGAACCTAAGCCAACATTGCGGCTATCGATCATCGCATCATATGGAGCCCTAACTTCCGTGCGTTCTAAATTACGTTTCGCCCGTAAAATCGATGCTTGTGCTGATTTTACTCGCGCTATTTCTTGCGCTAATTGTGGTTTACGTAAACTTAATTCTGTTGGCGAAGTATCGGTAATTTGCTGCCATTCTTGCTTAGCAACTTGACCTTGAGCACGTTCCGTTTCTAACGATGCACGGGCTGATGCCATGGTAGCTTCCGCTTCAATAAGTGCCGCTTCGTAATCATTAGGATCTATTCGCGCTAATAATTGACCTTCTTTGACAAAACCACCTCGAACAAACGTTGCCGATAACTCGACAATTTGTCCGCTAACTTGAGCGACTAATTCTGTCTCATATTTAGGTTTAACTACACCGTATGAGTCTACATCTAATGTCATAGGTTTAAGAGAAATCGCCTCCACGGCAACAATGGGGGTATTATCAACCTCTTCTTTTTCTTGCGGCGGTTTTTTCATACTTGAAAATGCAAAGAAAATTAAAAAACCGGCGATTAGAATGACAATAGGTATAATTATTTGTTTTTTCCGTGTCACAATGACGTCCTCATAAAATCTATGTTTTAAAAATTTTTAGTTTAATAGCCAATAGGATACAGAAATTATTGACTACAAAAACTAACAAAGTTGTAAATGCTTGTTACAAAATTCGCGCCGGTTTTAAGTAACCGACAAATTATACTAAAAAAACCATATATAACAGATGGTTGAATAATCATTTTTTCATGTTAATAAAATACTTCCATTAAAATTAATTATCATTTTATTAACATGTTGGTTTTTTTCACTAAATAATTAACCTTTTAAAAATTCTTTAGTCGATATTACACACTCAAGAATAAGCGTAATACCGTTTTTATTAATCAGGCGGTGTCCTGTCATACGCAGCGAAAATAAAAAACATCGGATAATGCGTTGTTATCATTATTAAATAATCTAATAACCGGCAGCTTTATCCCGGAGGGATGAGCAGTACATTATTGAGCTTAATGTTAATATTACGTAGGCAACTGCACTTATCCATTACCAGATTAGTATCAACTAGTATTCGCGAATTATCGATGTAAAACTAACAGTTACAATTTAATATGAAATAAACCCAAAGGAAACTTGTACCTGTAATTAAATACATTAAAATTAATCATCAACTCAATAGAGGGTAATTTATGTTGTCAAAAATTAGTGTTTTTTTTCAAGCGTTAAGCGAAGCAGATAACCAACAAGCAAACGAATTAAGTTTAGAAATTGCCTGTAGCGTTTTATTATGCGAAGTCATGCTCGCCGATGGTCAACTCGATGATGCCGAAAAGCAGAAACTAAACCATATTATTGTTAGCCAATTTCAATTATCCAAATCAGAAGTAACAGAAATCATAAAACACTCACTCGTGCTTTGTGAAAACGCGACTGACTTTTATCAATTCACTTCTAAAATCAATGAAAATTATAGTCTTGAACAGCGTATAAAAATGCTAGAGCTTTTATGGCAAATGGCTTATGCCGATGGTGAGCTTGCAAGTATTGAAGAGCATATTATCCGTAAAATCGCTGATTTATTGCACTTGCGTCATAGTGAATATATTCAAACTAAGTTAAATATTCAATCTAAGGTCAGCTCAGTTAAATAAAATTTGTTTCTGCAGGGAAAATTATAGTTAACTTGTCGCTAAATCGGTTATTATAGCCGCAAGTTAACTGACCTCAAGAAATTCACATGGCAAGCATCGGCAAATACAATACCCTCCCTGTAGTAGCAATTACTGATAAAGGCGCATATCTAAATGCAAATGAATTAGGTGAGCTTTTATTACCTAATCGTTTTGTGCCTGAAGATTGCCAAATAGGCAGTGAAATTAAGGTTTTTATCTATGCTGATACTGCTGACCGAATTGTCGCAACAACAGAAAAGCCCTTTGCGGAAGTTGATCAATTCGCTTCATTGAAAGTGAGCCAAGTAAATAAAATGGGCGCTTTTCTTGATTGGGGTTTACCGAAAGATTTACTCGTACCTTATAACCAACAACATAGCGAAATGGAAGTTGGTAAATATTACCTGGTTAGAATTTTCCTTGATTTAAAAACGGATCGTTTAGTTGCCTCTAGTAAACTGGATAAGTTTATCGATATTTGGCCAGCTGACTATCAAAAGTGGGATAAAGTCACATTAACTATTGCCTCTAAAACTGACCTAGGTTTTAAAGCCATTATTAATGACCTGCATTGGGGCTTACTTTACGATAATGAAATCTTTAAACCACTACGTACCGGTAAGAAGATCACGGGTTATATCAAACAAGTGCGCGAAGATGGCCGCATTGATTTATCTTTAACCCGTCCAGGCGAAGGTAAAGTTAAAGACTTTAGTGAAAAATTATTAGCCCATATTGCTGAACATGACGGTTTTAGTCCATTGCATGATAAAAGCGACCCTGAATTGATAAAACGTATTTTAGGGGTCAGTAAAAAAACCTTTAAAGCTACGGTCGGTAATTTAATGAAAAACGGTAAAATTACCATTGAAGCTAATGGTATTCGTTTAAAAGATTCTTAGTTTTTCAAGCTATTTGAACAAAAAAAAGCCCGCAAGGGCTTTTTTTTATGGCATTAAATAAAACTATAGACCCGCTTTATTGCGTACCGCCTACGGTCATTTCATCAATTTTCAACGTTGGCTGACCAACACCCACAGGTAAGCTTTGGCCGTCTTTTCCACACACACCAACTCCTGCATCTAGCTTCAAATCATTACCGACCATACTAACGTTTTTCATCGCTTCTGGGCCACTACCAATTAAGGTAGCACCTTTGATCGGTGAGGTAATTTCACCATTTTCAATTAAATAAGCTTCTGAACTAGTAAAGACAAATTTACCTGACGTAATGTCAACTTGTCCACCGGCAAAGTTTGGCGCGTAAATACCTTTTTTTACTGACTTAATAATATCTTCAGGCTTGTGCTCACCAGCCAACATATAAGTGTTTGTCATGCGTGGCATAGGCAAATGCGCATAAGATTCACGGCGACCATTACCCGTTGGCTTTACGCCCATTAAACCAGCATTATGTTTGTCTTGCATATAGCCTTTAAGCACACCTTTCTCTATTAGCACGTTGTATTGACCTGGCGTACCTTCATCATCGATGCTTATTGAGCCTCGGCGATTTGCCATAGTGCCATCATCAATTATAGTGCATAAGTCTGAGGTAACTTTTTGGCCGATTTTGCCCGAAAATGCTGAAGACCCTTTACGGTTAAAGTCACCTTCTAAACCATGACCAACGGCTTCATGCAATAATACACCGGGCCAACCCGCGCCTAGTACAACCGGTAACAAGCCAGCAGGTGAATCTATAGCAACTAAATTCACTAACGCTTGACGCACGGCTTCTTCAGCATAGGCTAAGTATCGAGGTTTATTGTTATCCAACTCAAAGAAGTAACTATAATCTGTACGTGCGCCACCACCAGAACTCGCACGTTCACGCTTGCCGTTTTCTTCTACTAAAACTGAACAGTTAAGACGTACTAATGGGCGTATATCAGTAGCATATGTGCCGTCACTAGCAGCAACTAATATTTTTTCATAAACACCTGACAAGTTAACAATCACTTGCTTTACACGTTTATCGACACTGCGTGCGTGCGCTTCCACTTCATGTAGCAAGGTAATTTTTTGCTCTTGAGGCAAACTAGCAAGTGGATCCAATGCCTTATATTGCTCAGCATTTTGCTGCATTTTTTTGCCATCAAATACTTGCACACGAGCAGACTTTTCAGCATTAGCGATACCTTTAGCAGCATCAGCCGCTTTGGTTAACGCTGCAGGTGAAATATCATCAGAGTAAGCAAAACCTGTTTTTTCACCTGATATAGCGCGCACACCAACACCACGCTCAATGTTATAAGAGCCTTCTTTGACTATACCATCTTCCAACATCCACGATTCATGGCTACTAGATTGGAAATATAAATCAGCTAAATCTATTTTACGTTGGAAAATATTATCCAACGTATCCATGAGCATGCTTTCATCAATTTCACTATTAGCTAAAAGCTCTATCTCAACATTATTCATACGACATCAACTTATTTTTAAAACGATTATGAGTGGCAACAGGCATAGCTTTACGCACCTTGTCTAATTCTTGTTCTTGGTAATCAGCACAGATGATACCTTTTCCGGTATCAAGCTGAGTCAGTATTTCGCCCCACGGGCTAATAATCATACTGTGGCCCCAAGTTTCCCGACCATTAAAATGCACACCTTCTTGCCCTGCGGCAACAATATAAACCTGATTTTCAATTGCTCGCGCCTGCAATAAAGTTTGCCAATGCGCGGCACCTGTTACGCGGGTAAAAGCGCTGGGTACGGTAATTATTTTTGCCCCTTGTTGGCACAGTTGACGAAATAGTTCAGGAAAACGTAGATCATAGCAAATCGTCAAACCAACATTAATGCCATTAACTTTTACCACGCTAATATGATCACCCGCTTTGGCATAGCGTGATTCAAAGTAGTTTTTTTCACTATCTTGTACTGCTACATCAAATAGATGTATTTTATCATAACCACCTAATTCTGTACCTTCTGGTGAAAATACAAAACAACTATTAGTAAATTTTTCTTGTTGGTCTGATAGTACAGGAATACTTCCTGCCACTAGAAAAACATTATATTTGCTCGCTAGCTTTCCAAGCCGACCTTTTAGTTCATTGGTTGCTTGATTTTCTCGTGCTAATGCCAATTGCGCTTTATCTTTACCACCAAAAAACAAGCAGCATTCAGGTAACAAAACCAGTTGTTGTTGTGCTTGCTCAAGGCTAGCTAATTGCAGTTCAATATCAGCAATATTATCTTCAACACTGGTATTGGAAGACATTTGTATCGCACAAAGTTGCATTATTTTATTTGTCATTGTTATAAACCATCAAGGTTATTGGCTTTGGGACTTGGCTTTATCGGCTGTTCAGATCCCGAGCTTTCTGGAATAGTATCAACTATTACTGGCGGTGAAGAGCGGCCAACACTGATATTCTGATTTTTTCGGCTTACTTGCTTAAATTGCGGTTCGTCTAAATTTCCCGTAACTTCAAAATTAATTTCCGCAATTACTGTGGAGGTGATCACTTCATCGAGTGCCACTCCGGCTAAAAA
Source organism: Cognaticolwellia beringensis (assembly GCF_002076895.1). Classification (NCBI taxonomy): domain Bacteria; kingdom Pseudomonadati; phylum Pseudomonadota; class Gammaproteobacteria; order Alteromonadales; family Colwelliaceae; genus Cognaticolwellia; species Cognaticolwellia beringensis. The sequence goes on along the minus strand of NZ_CP020465.1, from coordinate 42,892 downwards.
TGTTACGGGATTTAAAGTCGCAATCCAAGCTAATACCGGCAAGCTAGAAGTTAAATTAGGCTTATATGACATACGATAGTCGAGATCACCATTATTTAAATTGGTATTACCCACTATGGTTAGATCACCCGCTGAACCTTTCATCAGTACATTATCAGTATATGCCACACCATCTTTTACCGTAAAATTACCTTTTAGCTCACTATAAAACATGCCATCACTAAAAATATCTCGAAAATCAAAACTTAATTTACGGACTAATGACTGTAAACTTAAAAAAGATAAAATACGTACGCCTTTATCATCAATATCAGCCAAATAACCATCATCAAATGTTGTAGACAACTCGCCATTAAATGTCGCTAGGGCAAAGTCATGAGGCCCACCTTGCCAAGTAACGTCATAATCCACCTCAACACCGCTATCTTTGATAATTGATACATAACCTAAATTTTCTATTTCCTGGGCAACATTGTTAGCCGCTAAAGTCCCTATGACAGTGGTTTGTGAACTATCTTTTGTTAATCGCCATTTAGCGTCAAAGGCAACATTATTTTTTCCACGTTTAGCGGTGAAATTTTTCAATAAGAGTGTATCTTCTTGCGATCGCGCAATATTAAAGCTTACCTCACCAAAGTCATAGTTGTCATATCGGCAACTTGCACACCTTACTTTTAGGGGAGGCAGATAAGCAAATACAGCAGCATTATTAGCATGGTCAATAAGCGGTAATACTTTCTGCTCTGTGGTGTTTATTGGTACGGCATTATCTGTACTGCCACTTTGGGCTGGTTGCACTTCAACTTTAGCCACATTAACGTCGCCAGTAGCCGATAATGTCGTTACTTCTTCGCGAGTCGTTTTTGTACCATCAGTCACTTGTGTCGTGGCATCAACAGCAGCTCCTGTGCCCTCTTTCGTCATTAACTCACTTTTAGCACTCTTTATATGGATAAAGTCGGCATTAATATCGATACCTTGTTGGTGCCAATCTGGATAAAACTTAGCTGAGCCTCTTAACGCTTTGGCATTCACATTGAGCAGCCACCCGTCCGTCTCGGGGATGAAATCAAAATTTACCTGCTGAAAATCCTGCCCATAAACTTGGAAGCTGATAACTTGGCCATGAATTTTTTCAGGTGCTGATAATAAACTTTGCTCACTCAGTTCTGGCTCTGATTGATTTACAGATGTAGTTAGCTCGGATGGGTCTGGTTTAACCGCGGCTAAAATATCTAACACTAAAGGCTGCCATTGTTCGTAATTTGCTTTTTCAACATCTGCAGTAATATGAAACCCAGAAGTTGGTAACCATGATTGCTGCTTGCCTAATACTAAATGAGCCAAAGAAAAACGTGTTTTCTGATGATCAAGTAAACCATAGAAATTCACATTATTGCCAATTTCAGCCTTTATTGTGCTATTTAATTCATCACCAAAGGCATGAATACTAACCGCTAATTGCTGGTCAGTAATTTTAGTAAAGGGAGCGGGTATTGTTAAAGCGACATTATTTAAATCTGAATTTATTTTGAAATCATAAAAGGATTTATCACCAATAAATTCTAATGCTAATAGCCCTTGCCATGCTACTGCACCATTGGCATATTTCACTAAATCATTGGGTAATTGCGCTTGCCAGTGCTTATTTTTCCACTGGCCTAGGGTTTCAATATTAACACTATAAAGTTCAGACTTTTGCTTCGCCTCAACATTTAACGTCAGTGGCATGCCACGCCAGTCGAGTTCGACACCCGATGCTGTTATCACGTCATTGTAATAATCTAAACGACCGTTAACTTGTTTAAAGTCCATTCTTGGTGCTTGTAGTGCCACGGTATTATTTTTAAAATCAACATGACCTTTAGCAATAACCGCATCGGTGTTTTGTAACGGGAGTATTAACGAGAAATCACCGTCGATTGGCCCTGAAATAATGACTTGTTCTAAAGTGACACCGACCGAGTCTTGCATTGGGCTAGCGTTCATTAATTGAGTGACTAATTGCGGCTGCGTATTTCTAAAACTCGCATCAACCGTCAACACTCCCTCGCCAGCTAATTCAGCAATTGCGGCTTCAACGCCGGTGACATCAATGCCTGCTAATGTCCCTTCTCGACCGGTAATAAGCATACTATTATTAGTAAAGTTAAGATTAGCGGCGAAGTTTTCTATTGTTGGCCACTGTGGGTCAAACTTAAATGTGCTTTGAGATAGCTCTGCGTCAACGACAAAAATTCCTTCATGGTTATTAAAGGGAAAACTTTGTAGTGGGCCATTAAATAACACTAATGCTTGATTAATCTCACCATCAACAATAGCGCCGTTTAGGTAGTTAACTAAATTGTCGCCCATTAATAAATGAGGATAGAAATATTCAGCGTATTTAGCATCGCCGTCACTCACACTGGCTAGCAATGCCATTGTAACCGGCTTACCTTCTACACTGTTAATTTTAAGATCAGCCTGTAAACTTATTTGTGGCGAGTTGAACGCTATATTTTCAACTGAAAGCTGCCAGCTATCGGCTAAAAATTTGGCGTTGATCAAACTACTTAAGCGTTTATAAGGAATAGGGTATTTAAAGTGTTTGTCAAAATGAAGTGCGCCATCAATAGCACTCAATGATATTTGCAGCTGATTATTAGCATAAACTAATTCTCCACTGACATTATCAATGCCTGGAATACCTTGGCTAAAATGACTATCAACATCACTAAATGTTGCGGTTATGGCGGTATCATTCGGATTACTACGAAAATAGATATCTTCAACTCTACCCACTGCGTCAAGGTCGAGTAGTAATTTTTCAAGGCCAACATTGTCAGATAACAAGGGTGATATGCCGGCAAAACTTGCGAGCTCTATGGCATTAATATAACCATTAATATGTTCGCCATTAACACTTGCCAATAATGATATTTGATTCGTTTCAACACCATTTCGCTTAATCGTTATGGGTGAAGTTGACACGCTGAAATCAGATTGTGCTACCGTCTTGATCAGAATATCACCGCCAACTATTTCAAATGTTTGTGCTTTCCCCTGATGTTGCCAAATAATTTCATTATCACCTAACGCGATCTGAATAAACTCAGGTTTACCCGCTTTAATCTTTAACCAGGCATTAAAATTAATCGCGGAATGAGTATTCGCATCTTTAATGGCTAAAGCTCGCCCCAGCCAAGGGGTAATGTCAATTTCATTCGCCTCAAGGTAGGCTTGACCGCTCAACTTGTCGAATCTAGGGCCTTGAAAATCTAATAAAACTTTTAAATTATTTGAGCTTAAGCCATCAACAATAACGGTACCGTTAGCGCGGTGACGATTATGCTTATTTACCCAAAACATTTCATTAATGGTAAAGGCTTTTACGCCCGCTGCAGTATGGTAAAGCACATGACTATCGCGAATGGAAAAACGAGAAATTTGTTCGAGTAATATCGAAGAAAGTGAATCTATTAAACTGTCATTACCCGCTTCATCATTGCCTATGTCTTCTGCTGAGTTAACCAAAGAAGCCTGTTCAAACGCTAATTCTGCACCTGAAATAACAAAATCTTGAGTAACTATTTGCCCCGAGCGTAAGGTACGCCAAAAGTCTAATTCAACAGCCAAGCTATCAATATATATTTGACTGTTGTTACTGGATAAAAGCTCAACTTGCTGGCTGATCAATGTAGGGCCTGACTTGCCCCAACCCATATTTAACGAGCCGATAGAAATGTTACTGTTATAGCTGCTATTTAAATAATCTTCGACATCTTGGCGATAATTATGAGCATAAGGTAAAAATAGCCGTAATATGCTGATCAGCACGGCAAAAACTACTAACAAAACTGCTAATAGTTTATACAGGCGTTTAAGCCACCTATTTAATACCAAGGAAACACTCATTACGTATTAACCAAACCTTCAAATACCCTAAAATCTAACTCATGACCATACCGAAAATTCGCGTAACAACTACATCATAACAACATCAAATTGCTCTTGATTATACATGCTTTCAGTCTGTACTTTAATCTGCTTACCGATGAAGAGCTCTAGCTCAGCAAGGTTATGATACTCGTCATTTTCTAATGACTCACTCACCGATGCCGACGTGTAAACTATAAATTTATCTGCATCATAAGCTCGATTAACCCGGACAATTTCACGGAGAATTTCAAAACAAACGGTCTCAACTGTTTTCACATAACCGCGACCATGGCAAGCTCCGCACTCTCCACATAAAATATGCTCTAAGCTTTCGCGAGTGCGTTTTCGCGTCATTTCTACCAGACCCAATGCGGAAAACCCAGACAAGCTATATTTAACATTATCTTTGGACATCGCCACATCTAAGCTGTGCAAAACACGACGTTGGTGCTCTTTATCATGCATATCTATAAAATCGACAATGATAATGCCGCCAAGGTTTCTTAGCCTAAGCTGACGAGCAATAGCTTGCGTTGCTTCAATATTGGTATTAAAAATAGTCTCTTCTAAATTACGGTGTCCAACAAATGCGCCGGTGTTTATATCAATTGTAGTCATGGCTTCGGTCTGATCTATGATCAAAGAACCGCCTGACTTTAACTCAATTTTTCGATGTAACGAACGTTGAATTTCATTTTCAACATCGAATAAATCAAAAATAGGCCGTTCGCCCGGATAATACTCCAGTACCGATGTTAAATTAGGTACAAACTCAGTGGTAAATTCAACTAATTGTTCATAAGTTAGTTTTGAATCAACGCGAATTCGCTCAAGCGAGACACCTACGAAATCTCGTAACATACGAAATGCTAACGATAAATCTTGATAGATAGGATCTTTGGTTTGCTTACGCTCTTTTCGCTCAACGACTTTTGCCCAAACACGACGAAGAAATTCAGCATCGTGTTGTAATTCTTCTTTGCCAGCACCTTCCGCTGCTGTTCTTACAATGAAGCCATGGTCTTTACCACAATAAGGCGTCACTATTGATTTCAGTCGATTTCGTTCTGCTGGATCGTCTATACGTTGCGATATACCCGCATGGCTAGCATCGGGCATTAACACTAAATAACGCGCTGCGATGGTAATATCGGTTGTTAACCTGGCACCTTTAGTGCCGAGAGGATCTTTAACCACCTGCACAACAATATATTGCCCCTCGTGCACCAAATTTCTAATATCAGGTACTTGTTCTCTATTGCTTTCTTCGTTTAAAATTAATTTAGAGTTGATATCTGAGGCATGTAAAAAAGCAGCTTTTCCTAAATTAATATCAACAAAAGCGGCTTGCATTCCAGGTAAAACACGAATAATTTTACCCAAATATATATTTCCAACTAGACCACGACGAGCTTCACGTTCAATATGAACTTCTTGCAGTGAACCGTTTTCGATTAATGCTACCCTGGTTTCACTTGGCGTAACATTGATAAGTAATTCACCGCTCATTTTGTTCCCTATTTAATCTTTTGTCATAGACGATTTCACGCCAAATGCCGATAATAACTGCGAAGTTTCGTATAACGGCAATCCGACAACTGCAGAGTAACTACCGCGAATTTGTTTAACAAATTGTCCAGCTATTCCCTGAATACCATAGGCACCGGCTTTATCTTGTGGCTCACCAGTTTGCCAATAGCGCTTTATCTCTTGTTCTGTAAGTACTTTAAAATCTACTTCAGTTTTGACCACAATAACGTCACTACGTTCACCTTTAACTGCTGCAATAGCGGTAACGACCTGATGAGATTTCCCTGACAGCATAGTAAGTATAGCGATACATTCGTCAAGTGAGGCAGGTTTGCCTAATATATGTTGGCCAAATATCACACTGGTGTCTGAGCCTAATACCACAACATTTTCATCATATTGCTTAGCAATAACCCGGGCTTTTTCAATCGCCAAACGAGCGACATATTGCTCAGGTGTTTCCTGGGGTAACACGCTTTCATTAATGTCAGCGGGTAAGCAGATAAAATCGTAGCCAAGCTGTTCAAGCAGTTCTTTTCGACGCGGTGATTGCGACGCTAAAATCAAAGTATTAGACATGTTATTTTATTCGAAAATTTCGTCTTATTTTACGTAAAAGTAAAAAAGCCCAGGGCCAAAGTATGATTGTTGTGAATACAGGGTATAAATAACTCGGTAAAAATACCGCGTCAGTTAAAAATCGTTGTAACCAGAAAACAATTAAGTGATATAGAGCTGATAATACACCAACAATAAGTGCCTGTTGCCAAACTGAAAAGTTGCGGATTTTCTGAAAATTACCTGCAACTATATAAACCGCAATAGCCATTGCGCCAGCATGTACACCTAAAGTAGAACCTAATAAAACATCCAGAATAAAGCCCAGAACCCAAGCGGAAATAACATTGACTCGCGATGGCAGCGCCAAACACCAGTAAAGTAAAACCACTAATACCCAGTCAGGTCGAAAAGCGTCAACGCTTAATGGCAACGGCATAATACTGGCCATTAGTGCCACTAAAAAGGTCAAAAGAATAATCAAGCGACTAGCAAAGGTCATTTAGTTTCTGCCTTTTTTGCTGGCAATGTTTCGGCTGTTTTAGCCTGCGGCACTTTAGCTTGCTCTGGCCACAATAATAAAACATATCGTAAGCGATCAATCTTGGCTACCGGCTGGCTTTGAATTTGTGAAAATGCCCGTGACTCGTCTTGAATAACGGAGGTAACTTTCGATACTGGATACCCTTCTGGGAATTTACTACCTAAGCCAGAGGTAACTAATAGATCACCTGTACGAATATCACTACTGTGGGGAACATGATTATGGCTTAAACGGTCAATAACCCCAACACCGCTAGCGATCAACCGGACACCATTGCGACTTATTCTAACCGGTATAGCATGCGTTACATCGGTGATCAATAATACGCGGCTGCTGGTTGTTCCCACATGCAATATTTGCCCGACAATACCTTCATCGTCAATAACTGCCTGGCCTTCATAAACTCCGTCGTTTGCACCTCGGTTTATTACGACTTGATGAGTATAAGGGTCACTATCAACCGCAAGAATTTCCGCCACCATTTTTTTAGCGTCACTGCGCACCGGAGAAGCAAGTAATGCTCTTAACCGATTGTTTTCACGCTTAACAATATCTAATTGTAAAGCTTGTTCATGGAAGACTAACTCGTTGATTTTGTATTGTTCATTGTCATCTATGAGTTGACGACGTGTCACAATATTTTCTGCCGCCCAATTCATCATTTGTTTAGGTGCTGTGGCTAAATACTGTAATGGGCTCACCATAGATTGCAAAAAGCCTCGAGCGGACTCGAAGCTATTCATTTTATGGTCAAAAAATATTAACGCTGCAGAGCAAAGCAGCACCAAAAAAAGTCGGTGCTGTGGGGCTGGTCCATGCTTAAATATAGGATTCATAAATTAAACTTGTATAAATACTAATTTAGTTTTTATTCGTATGAGAATAAATCGCCACCATGCATATCAATCATTTCAATGGCTTTACCACCGCCACGAGCTACACAAGTTAGTGGGTCATCAGCAACGACCACTGGAATACCGGTTTCTTCCATAAGTAAACGGTCGAGACCTTTAAGTAATGCACCACCACCAGTTAAAATCATGCCGCGCTCTGAAATATCAGAGGCTAATTCAGGTGGAGACTGCTCTAATGCCACCATAATCGCACTGACGATACCGGTTAACGGCTCTTGTAACGCTTCTAAAATCTCATTGCTGTTTAGCGTGAAACTGCGTGGTACACCTTCAGCCAAATTGCGACCGCGTACTTCAATTTCAATCACCTCTTCGCCAGGATAAGCAGAGCCAATTTCATGTTTAATACGTTCAGCTGTTGCTTCACCAATTAAACTACCAAAATTACGACGTACATAGTTAATAATAGCATCGTCAAATTTATCACCACCAATACGTACAGAAGAAGAATACACCACACCATTAAGTGAAATAATGCCGACTTCAGTAGTACCACCACCAATATCAACCACCATTGAACCGGTTGCTTCAGATACTGGCATACCTGCGCCAATTGCTGCTGCCATTGGCTCATCTATCAAGTACACTTCTCGCGCGCCAGCACCTAAGGCAGATTCACGAATCGCACGTCGTTCTACTTGCGTAGAGCCACATGGAACACAAACTAATACTCTTGGGCTTGGTCGTAAAAAGTTATTACTGTGTACTTGTTTAATAAAGTACTGCAACATTTTTTCGGTAACAAAAAAGTTAGCGATAACACCGTCTTTCATTGGACGAATCGCTTCAATATTCCCTGGTGTACGGCCTAACATTTGTTTGGCCGCAGTTCCTACGGCAGCAACACTTTTAGAGCCACCAGAACGATCTTGACGAATAGCGACAACAGAAGGCTCATCCAAAACGATGCCTTGGTCTTTTACATAAATCAGGGTATTTGCGGTTCCTAAGTCGATTGATAAATCGTTAGAAAACATGCCGCGTAATTTCTTAAACATATTGTCGAAATGTCCTTTAAACATCACCTAGGCAACAAGCTGCCGGAATATTATTGTGCTGAATTTACAAGTCTAGTTTAGCTTGCAAAAGATATTTTGTACTATTAACACGCTATCATACCGCAGACTATAGTACTTGTGTTATTTCAATGACAAAAATATCACGAAATATTAAGATATTTTTACATTTTTTAAGCCAAGCTGCGGTTAAATAGCTTAAATGCCTGTAGTTAGCTTAACGCGACTAACATTAAGGCTTAATTCACAACCTCGCGCCATGAAATTATTCGGTCGTTACCGCGATACATTCCGAAATTTAGTAAGGCACTTGGATTGTCATCATAAAAATTACCGTCACTATCGGCGTCGACATTATTCCATTTAAATTTTAACCAGCTTGGCACTTCATATTCCCATTCAAGCATGCCTTGTTTTTCTGGCGCAGCAAAGATTAACTGATTTTGACTGCCACTAACAAAAACACCTGAAATGCTAGCATCGGTATCACTAACCTCTATTGCATCACTGCCAATGTCAATTAAACGATAATCCCAAAGATTCATGTTACCCGAATATTTAGCGCCGGATTTTTTATCACCTAGCAGTGCGGTTAAGCAACTTTCATCGGTATGTGTTTTGAACTTAATACCGTTATAAACCTGAATATTTAACGGCGCACGTAACTTGGCATTTTCAGCGCCATAAGCATTTTCTAACACCATACGAGCGAAGCGAATTTCCACGCCTTCTGTCAGCACTTCTTCAGTGTCATCGATATTATTGCTGAGTAAGACACCATCACTATCTTCAATTTTCTCGGTAAAGAACGGAATTTTCGCCTCAAAAGGCTTTAATAAGCTGGTGTTATTATGGTTATAGCTAAAGTGGTCATTACTGGAAAAAGTATAAAGCCACTCTCCGGCAATCAAGCTACCATTAACATCTAGGCTAGCACTTAAATTACCTTTCTCCATAAAGGCAGTAATAGCAACAGGGTTACCAGCAGTACTCCCAACCATTTGTTGGGTTTTATCATGTGTTGGTAAAGTAATATCTACGCCACTGGCCAATAACTTCATAAAGCCTTCAGGCTCACCCAACGTATAGTTTTTGGTGACTCCGTCGTTAGCATTGTATGCTGTAATGGTTATTTTAGGTAAAAGGCTATAAGTAATAGCTCCTTTATCTTCACTGGTTCGCTGACCGGTATAGGCCCAATCAGAAAATGCACAAACACCTAAACCATTAAAGTATGGATAAGCATCAAAATTACCCTGATGGTTTTCTTTTACTGATTGTTTAAAGTAGGCTGGTGTAAAACGACCAACGTATGGAACAGTGCTACTTATAGGTCCTGCTCCTAAATAATTATTACTGCCACTCGTATCAGATAATTTAGCAGTGAAACTGATAATACCTACTTCTGACCAACTCAAAGAGTTAGTGTCTGTACTGGTCGATGGTAGGCTAAAGCTTTCGCCAGTTATCGTTCCCAAATCGCCGTTACTTGGAGCGACCTTTTTATGCTCTAAAATCACATTAGAAATAAAATTAAGGGCGGTAGGGTTATCACTTAAAACGTCGTTGAAGTCAGCAATTCCATCGTTATTCGTATCATCAGATTGCTGCCATTGCTTGGCAGTAATTGTTGTATTGAATTGCTCCCCGGCCTTTTTAAATATATTGCCGCTAGCGTCTTCTGAAGCGGGGTTACTCGATACTGATGGATCATCTTCTTTTGGGTCCACGTTAACATACAAACCAAGTGGCCTAACAACAAATTGATTACTATTACCTAACATATAACTCGTTGGATAACCTTCAATTGATATATCAAAACGGGCATGTAACTGAATTTTTCCTGCATTGGGGTAACTCACGACTATGTTTGCGGTGTTGTCGATATTATCACCGAAATCTAAACTTACTTTTGTATATTCCGATGGTGAGATCGCATCATTGAGCGTTGTAATAGCAGTATCATTAATAACTACCTGACCTAAACTGCAAGTGCTGGGTTCAGTACATTCAGCAGCTAGTTCAATGTCAACATTACTAATCAGTACAGCTTCACAAGCTCCCGTAGCGCTATCTGTTCTGATTGCCTGTAAGGATAATGTTTGGCTATTAAAACCAGTATTTGAAGGTTTACCAGATAATTGCGTATTGATATTATTTGAAACACCGTCTGCCAAAAACTGGAAACCTGTATCAGTAAAGTTCATATTACAACTACTACCAAAGCCAGAGCATTCAACAGCATTACTGGCCGTAATACTTGCACTATCAATAGATAAGACAATAGTTTCTGCAATGGTATGACTGAAATTCATTGAGGTGGTACCGGTAAAGGTTGCTGAGGTTTTAAGCAACATACCTGTTTGCGGACTGGTAATATTAAACTGCAAACTTACCGGCTCAGTAGATTCGCTTGAACAGTCACTATTCGTGCATGCTTTTATGGTAATTGGCTCAGCAGCACAGGTTAAACCATTGCCATCATGCACTATTTCATAATGATGAATAACAGGCACAGCACAAGCATGACTTTGAGTATAAACTTGTTGAACTTCTATTTGAGTAAGCGCAACATCAAAGAGCTGAACTTCATCGATAAAGCCATCAAAGAAGCGTGAAGATTCACTGTAATTTTGAGCTTGTCCTATGTGTAAAGGATCATTATTTAGAATTAGCTCATCAGTAAAAGTTCGAGTACCTTTTTCTATACCATTAACATATATGACTTGCTCGCCGCTTTTGTAAGTAATCGCTATGTGATACCAATTGTCAGTGGTAATACCGGCTCCTGACGTTGAAAATTCATTGGTTTGCCACCACCAATAAATTTCGCCTGTGGAGCTTAAGTGAAACTCATAATTTTCATTTTTAGAGACAATAGTGTGTAAGTCGGTGCTTGCACTGGGTAGGGTTTGGGGGTTAATCCAAGCCGTGATAGTCAGTTCTTTCTGTAAATCTAATGTTGAGTTATCTACAATTCCAACATAATCATCGACTCCGTCAAATACACCATAAGCACATGTACCTGGATTGCCGGTTAATGCCGAGGTGTCATTAAATGTAGTTGCACCATTAAATGCTTGGCCATTAAGAGTTCCTGAACTATCTATTACTTCGTCAGCAACACCACTCCACTGTGTTTCATCCATTGAATATTGGGCAACAGGATTAGCACAAAAGCTGTCATTTAACGCAAAATCGGCGGCCCCAGTATAAGAGGGATCCCCATGATTGTTCATACTATGAAATCGAAAAATTTTGGCCTTTACTGGCGAGAAATTAAAATTTTGGACTGACGTAATATTGCTCGCAGTAAATATATAGCTTGGCGTTATGGGGTTACCTAATAACTTAAAGTCGGCTAACCCAGTCAAAGAGGAATCGCCATGATTTTTAATAGTTACTATACGAGCGCCAATAATACCGGAAACTGTATCGTCATTATCAAGAACGATGCTAAATGGTATTGAATTCATCGGTAGGGTAAAAGTGCTCGCGGCAGTAACTGATTTACCAACAACTTCAAACTCTCGAAGGCCTATCAATGAAGGGTCGCCATGGTTATTGATAGTGGTTAACTTAACATCGGTAACATCAATAGGTATGTCGTTAGTATCAAATTGAAAACTTTCTAACGTGCTTTGCATAGCTGCAATAAAGGTTTTAGTTTCAGTGACTGAAGGCCCTTGCAGCTTTAACTCCTTTGCACCAACGTAAGAAGGATCTCCATGGTTGCTGATGGTAACTAGCTTCACATCCGTAACTTCAACCGGAATATCTCCATTATCTAAGGTAAAGCTTTCACCATTGCCATGCATAGCAGCAATAAAGGTTCTCGTTTCAGTAACAGATGGCCCTTGTAACTTTAACTCCTTTGCACCAACGTAAGAAGGATCTCCATGATTGCTGATAGTAATTAATTTTACGTCTGTTACCTCTTCTGGTACATCATCACTATCAAAAGTGAAAGTTTCTCCATTGGCATGCATAGCGGCAATAAAGGTTTTAGACTCTGTAACGGATGTACCTTGTAACTTCAGCTCTCTAGCGCCGATATATGAAGGATCGCCATAATTTGTGATGGTACGAAGCCTAACGCCAGTAACGTCAATAGGTTGATCAGCTTCAGTTATGCTAAAGGTTTCTCCATTACCGTGCATAGCTGCAGAATAGGTGTATAACTGTCCTGACAAGGTTCCCGAAATTTTAAATTCAGTCGCGCCAGTGTATGTTGCATCACCGTAATTTGACAATGTTCTAAGACGAAGTGCGGTTACGTTACTATGTGATGTAATGGCCCAGTTTTGTTGGTTACTATCCATAGTTGCAGTAAAAACAGTGCCGCCTGCCGGTGCATTAATAGCTTGCCACGCGCCACCAGAAATCTGTACATCAACTTCGAACGTTTGTATCGATACATCGTTATTGCCATAGTTAATCAATGAGATAGTATCAACATTAATTGCATCGCCCATCACACCATCGAAATTACTATCAAAACTAAAAGCTAAGGTATTGGTTTGCTTGCTCGATAACCAGCGCGTGTTGTTATCACCATCATGAATATTTTTCGCACCATAGTTAGTCGAGTTATGTTCACTGTCAATCACAGTTAAACTGCCTCCGTTTGCCGATAACGCGAAGTTATAGTCAGGGGTATTTCCACCTGCACCTGACACGGGCAACTTTGTCCAATTACTATTGGCTAGTGTTTTAACTTCTACCTGAAACTTCTTAATTGCGCGGTCATCATTACCATAATTAACTAAGTAAAAACTTTCTAAGGTAAAAACATCTTCAGCGCCACCTTGAATACCATCTTCATTAACATCGAATTGAAAATCTAAGGTGTTATTGCTTTTTCTGCTCAGCCAAAGGCTATTTTGATCGCCATCATGAATATTTTTAGCACCATAATTGGTTGAGTTATGTTCACTATCTATCGCTATTAAATTGCCTCCATGTTGCGCTAAAGCAAAATTGTAATTGGCTTGACCAACACTCGCACCTGGGGTATTAATTTTCGCCCAATTTGGGTTAGCACGCGTTTTTACCGCGATTTGAAACTCTTTAATCGAACGGTCATCATTACCATAGTTGACCAAGTAAATACTCTTTAAAGTGAATAAGTCTTCAATTGCACCTAGCGTTCCATTTTCATCGGCGTCAAATTGAAAAGCGAGTTCATTGTTACTTTTACGACTTAACCACAATGTATTCTGGTCGCCGTCGTGAATGTTTTTAGCACCATAGCTAGTAGAGTTATGCTCACTATCAATAGAGACTAGTGTCCCCCCATGATGAGACATCGCAAAATTGTAATTAGCTTGACCGATACTTGCGCCAGGGACATTAATTTTTGTCCAATTAGGTTTAGCCTTAGTTTTAACCGCTAGTTGAAACTCTTTAATTGCTCGGTCGTCATTGCCATAGTTTCGCAGGTAAAAACTATTTAAGATAAAAAGATCTTCTGCTGCGCCAAGCGTGCCATCTTCATTTGCATCGAATTGAAAGGCTAACTCATTATTGCTTTTTCGACTTAACCATAAAGTGTTTTGATCACCGTCATGAATATTCTTAGCCCCGTAGCTTGTTGAATTATATTCGCTATCAATATTAACTAACGCGCCACCATGATGGGACATGGCGAAATTATAATCTGCCTCGCCAATTATCGCGCCTGGAACATTTACTTTATGCCAATTGGGGTTTGCTAAAGTTTTAACGGCAAGTTGAAATTGCTTAACTGAACGGTCATCGTTTCCGTAGTTTTCGATATTAATTTTATCGATGGCAAAAACATCTGCAGTATCGCCATCGGCTCCCGTTATACCATTGTTGTTGGGATCGAAAGTAAATTCGATAGTGTTGTTACCTTTTCGGCTCAACCATTGAGAATTTTGATCGCCATCTTGCATATTTTCAGCATGATAGCTTGTCGCGTTATACTGGCTGTCGACAGCACCGAGAGTTCCCCCATCTTGATAACGACTATAAATATACTCTACATCGCCAGCAGCAGTACCAGGCACCTGTAATTTACGCCAAGTTGTACCATCATTGGTAATTTCAACTTGAAATTGCTTCACAGAACGATCATCAACGCCATAGTTCGTGACTTCGAGTTCATTAATGGTTATGCCATTACCTGCTGAGCCATCCCAGTCGGTATCAAAATTATATTGCAATATATTATTGGATTTTCGAGATAACCAACGAGATGAACGATTGCCATCGTTGATATTTTTCGCTGCGTAAGTTGTGGTGTTATATTGTCCATCAACAAAGACTTGCCTTGCGCCTTGCGCCCAACTTAAATAGTCAATATAACCAATAGGATTCTCATCGGCTACCATGGGCTTCCAGCCTGCTGAACCAGCATCTGCGCTTAGTGCCTCATTTTGCGTGGTCAATAATATAAATTGATTTACACCACGATCATCGCCGCCATAATTGGTTAATTCAAAGCCATTAAAGCACATGGCCCCGTTATTTCCTGAAAATTGAAAATTTAAATTATTACTTTGGCTGCGCGACATCCACTGCGTTGTAGCATCTGCGTCAAGCAAATTTTCCGCAGCCCATGTTGTACTATTATATTGCGAGTCTATTAGTGTGATGGCTGATGAAGCTAGAGCATCAGCGTAAGAAAAACTAGTAAACAAATAAGCTGTGATAATAATTTTTTTCATATAAGGAATGAATTTTTCCTGCTGCATATGTGACTTAACCTTTATCAGAAACTGTTAACTGTGCATTGGTAATATATTTAAAGTACGTGGATTCAGTACGATGAGTTAAACAACCACTATGACAATTAAGTTATTTTTATAAATAAACCCTTGAAATATAACGCTGTGAATTTATTTATTTTTTCTTTAGCTTGGTGCTGTTCATGGTTATTTTTATGCAATAATAACATGTAAATGGGTTATTACACTTGAAAGGTAAATTGAATGAACGTCTCTACAATCAAAATAAGCTTAGTAATGTTATTAATAGCCGGTTGTAGTCCAGACCCTAAGCAAAATAATATAGACATAAATGCGTTAAGTGAACGTAACACTGTTGAGGAAACTGCGCTAGAAAACGAACGACAAGCTAAAATGGAGTTATTCGAAAAAAATCTACAATCAGTCGTTGAAAACCAGGTGTTTGACAATGAAAAAGCCTTACTTGAAGATGTAGATAATTTGCAGAGTAAAACTAAAACACAATTATTGAAAGCACAGAAGCTAGAAAGGTTATTAGCCGAAGAAGCTCTATTAGAAAGTGCTAAAAGCCGTGCTGATGATTTAGTTTCTCAATAGCATATTCAGAAAATTTTCTGATAAATCCACAGCAATACATAAATACATACATACATAAATACATAAATACCGGAAGCGACTTAATTTATCATTATTTCTAAGCTAGCTTGCTAATTCGCTATCTCGCGCCATGAAATTATTCGGTCGTTGCCACGATAGAAGCCAAAACTTAATACGGCACTTGGGTTGTCATCATAAAAATTACCATCATTATCACTGTCTACATTGTTCCATTTAAATTTCAGCCAACTTGGCACTTCATATTCCCATTCAAGCATGCCTTGTCTTCCTGGGGTACTGAATGATAACGCTGCCTGAATGCCTCGGTCAAAAACACCTGAAACGCTCGCTGCAGTATCACTAACTTGTATGGCATCTGTATCAATGTCGATTAAACGATAATCCCAAAGGTTCATGTTACCTGAATATTTTGCGCCGGCTTTTTTATCGCCAATGAGAGTTGATAAGCAAGATTCATCGGTATGTGTTAGAAAGCTTGACCCATCATAAATTTGGACATTTAACGGCGCGCGTAACTTTGTTTTCTCTGAGCCATATGAGTTCTCTAATACCATGCGGGCAAAGCGAATTTCTACACCATCTGTTATCAGTTTCTCTGTCGCATCGATATTACTGCCGAGTAGCACACCATCACTATCCTCAATTTGAGTAGTAACAAAAGCTATCTTGGCATTAAAAGGCGCTAAAAAACTTGTATCATTTTTGTCATAACTAAAATGATCATTATTAGATAAGGTATATAGCCATTCACCGGCGATTAAATTACCGCTAACATCAATACTGGCGCTCAAACTACCTGTTTCCATCACCGCAGCAATCGCAACGGGGTTACCGCTAGCACTACCTACTTTTTGTTGACTATCATCATGTGTTGGTAGGTTAATATCAATACCACTGACGAGTAGCTTCATAAAACCTTCTGACTCGCCCAAGGTGTAGTTTTTGGTAAGGCTGTCATTGGCATTGTATGCAGCGATCGTTATTTTAGGCTCAAGGCTATAGCCAATAGCCCCCTTGCCATTAATCGTACTCTGGCCGGTATAGGCCCAATCAGAAATAGAGCATACTCCTGTTGCGCTATGGTACGCGTCAAGCTTGCCCTTATGCTCAGCTTTAACCGTCTGCTTAAAGTAAGCAGGCGTAAATCGCCCGATAGTCATATCATTAGCCGTAATCAAGCCATCAACATTACCTAAACCACCATAATTAATATCTTGTATATCCACATTAATAACGCCAACTTCATTATATTGCGCGCCACTAAATGCTGACTTACCTTTTTCGCCATCGCTAAAACTCGTTAATATAGCGCTTTGAAAAATGGCACTAGTTGTTGCCGCGCGATTTTGTCCTAGCGCGTAAGTAAACTGTCCGTCAATTGCGCCATTAAGTACTGGTGCAACGCGTGATACTTTCACCTGTAATTCACCATCAGATTGACGG
Source organism: Cognaticolwellia beringensis (assembly GCF_002076895.1). Classification (NCBI taxonomy): domain Bacteria; kingdom Pseudomonadati; phylum Pseudomonadota; class Gammaproteobacteria; order Alteromonadales; family Colwelliaceae; genus Cognaticolwellia; species Cognaticolwellia beringensis. The sequence goes on along the minus strand of NZ_CP020465.1, from coordinate 25,635 downwards.
TAATTTTGCGTTAAATTACCGGCGGCATTAAGTGCGCTAACGGTAAAGTCGAAATTATCTCCAGCTTTATGGGTTATTGTACTCGTAGCACTATTACCATTTACTACACCTAGTGCGTTTGTTGCTGAAATCGCAAAACTATGCGGTTTCACCCAAAAATTATTTGAACTACCTTCCAGCGAAACATTGGCGTTTGAGTAACGGGCTTGCAGTCGAATTTCGCCTACGTCCAAGTAACTAGGAGTTGGTATAACAGCAATACTGTCGTTACCAAAGTTCAAGGTCACATTATCAGTAAATAGTGGATGTTTGGCGATATTAGCGCCGTTCGTTTGAAACGCTAACCCGGCGTTAAAGCTGATATCAGGCGTGACATTTTGTTGAGCAAGACTAACCTCAACATTACCGGCGAATATCCCTTCGCAAACACCATTATTGCTTTTTACCGCTTGTATTTTTAACGCCTCACTAAAAACAGCGCCGGCTGTTTGGTGTTCAATAACTTCGCTATTAGTGTCACCGTACAAGAACCTGAAACCTGCATCAGTAAAGGTGATCTCACAACTTGTGCCAAAACCTGAACATTCAACAGCGTTGCTAGCGGCTATGCTCGCACCATCAATAGATAACACCAGTGTTTCTGCCGTTGTATGGCTTAAATTAATATGAGTACTGCCGTTAAAGGTCGGCGAGGCGGTAATCTCTTTACCCGTTACTGAGCTAGTAATATTAAAATTTAAGCTAACTGATTCAGTACTTTCGGTTGTGCAGCCACTATTACTACATGCTTTTATCGTTATTGGCTCGGCGGCACAGGTTAAACCATTACCGTCATGACCTATTTCATAATGATGTATAACGGGCTCAGCACAAGCATGTCGTTCATTATAAACCTCATTAACCTCTGTTGAGCTAAGCGCGCCTTTATATATCTTTACCTCATCAATAAAGCCGTGAAAGTAACGAGATTCTTCACCATGTTCTTGATTTTGATCTTGTCCAATATTCAATGGATCATTATTTAAAGTTAACTGGTCGCTAAACGCACTAGAGCCTCTTTCAACACCATTAACATAAATCACCTGTTCACCACTTTGGTAAGTTATTGCTATGTGATACCAACTATCAGGCGTAATGCCTGCTCCTGAAGTCGTAAGCTCATTGGTTTGCCACCACCAGTTAATTTCACCTGTAGCTCGTAAGTGAAACTCATAGTTTTCATCTTTTGAAACTATGGTATGTAAACCTGTGCTAACGCTTGGTAGTGATTTCGGATTTATCCAAGCAGTAATAGTCAATTCTCTTGGTATGTCTAATGCTGCGTTGTCAGTAATACTGACATAATCATCAATACCGTCGAAAACACCAAAACCACAAGTACCCGGGTTGCCCGTTAGCGCGGGCGAGTTTAATGCCGTATTTGCACCATTAAATGATTGGCCATTCAAGCTTCCCGTACTATCTAAAACCTCGCCAGCGGCGCTACTCCACGAGCTTTCATCTAGCGAATATTTCGCAATTAATTTGATACAGTTAGGGCTAGCACGAACACTGCCATCATAATTAACACCGCTAAACTGATTATTATAAATAGTGGTAATTTCGCTCGCTTTTAACGCGCCATTAAAAACAATAAATTCATCTAAAGGCGCTCTAAAACCTTGTGATGCAGTAATATTCACATCGTCAAATGAAGTGCCGATATATTTTAACGTGCCGGCAGGAATAAGGTTAATAGCCTCAACAAAAACGCCGTCAATATATAAATTTGATTGACGGTTTTTATAGACTATCGCCAGATGATGCCAGTCATTATCTAAGCTATTAAAACTATAATTACCATAAATAGTTTGTTGAGGGTTTGAACTATAAATAGCCCAACGCCAATTATTGTCTCTATCTATTACCAGTAAATCGCTGCCATTTTCCATTGCGCCAAGTACAAAATAACGATTACCGGTTGTGTCCGTAGGCTTTTTAAACCAGGTTGAGACACTGTACCTATCAGGTAATGGAATACTGGTTTGTACATGATGGGCAGCACTGCTAATTGCCAGCGCGTTTTCTATTTGTGCTTCTTCAGAAGTATTGACACCGTTATGACTGGTGCCAGAATAAGTATTGAATTGATCGATTACTTCATTGCCGCTGCCAATATAGACACACTCATCAAACTGAAAATTTGCCATAGCAAATGCAGGCGGAGGGTCTGGCACCGTCACTGTTAGGTTGACATAATCACTATAAATATTAGAGCTCTGAACGTTTCCTGACTTTTTGTCTCTGGCGACTACATACAAAACCATTGCATTTTGGTTAGAACTGCCAAAATAATCTGTCATATTACTGGTTGCCTGACCACTAAGCGTGATTTCATTACTAGTAGAGTCTGTCCTATCTACAAGTTGATAACCATTCTGTTGGAAGTTCCAGATATATAAGTCAACGCCATCTTTCCTACCGTTGTTGTCATTTGTTCCATACCCGTTCCATAAAATAGTGAACGTTGTAATATCGGTTTCATCCTCATCTATAGTTATTACAAATTGCGTATAAGGGAAACTGTTGTTTGTCGAGGTAGTACTATTCTGATAGCTCTGATCGTCTATTTTTAAGGCATTGTATTCAGCTGCTGTGACTTGCGCTCCGAGTGCTAAGCTAGATGGGACCTGCGCACTACTTGAACCTTTATAGGCAACGATGTTGTTACCCGGTGTTCTGGTTTTAAAGTCATATAAAATATCCTCGAAAGCACCTGCAGAAAATGACAACAAACAAACAAGCAGCAATAAAAGGTACTTCATACGTTACAACCCTTATACATCCAAAGTAGCTGAATTCTACAGCTGAATTAAATTCGCATCAGTTCTGCGATTAACGCTGCGAAATGGAAATTACTCATTTAACCGTAAGGTAGAGAAGAAAGTCGAAACAGAACAATCTGCCAAGACCACATTTACGGCTACTATAAATATTTAAAGGTACCGCTATGTGCATTAATAAGCAATAAAAAACCCGCATATAGCGGGTTTGGAAAACATCTTATCAAATTATTTTGCGTTGTGCTTACGCAGTGTAAAACCAATAAGGCCGGCTGCGAAAATGAATAAAGTGGTTGGTTCAGGAACTTTAGCTACTGAGGTACGAACATAGAATGTTTCAAAAATATCAAAGTTACCACTATCATCTTTTTTCCCACTACGACTATCAAAGGCAAATTCGTTATAATCATTATGGTTTGGTTGAAAAACGGTATCGACTTCAGAAAAGTAAGAATTCCAATATTGAAATGAATGAATAGCGGTACCATTACGCATAAAATCAGACAACTTTAACTGTTGAAATAACGTATCAATCTCACTACCTTCTGCAAAACTCATCCACCCAGCGTGGAAACTTGCATCTTCAAAGGTATTATCAATTGTTGTTCCCGGATTAAAAAAATCATTCTTTGTATAATTAGTGACGTTCACTGAAGAAGCCCAAGTCCAATCATAGCCACCGTATGAAATATAGGAATCTTCAGCAAGCTCAGTTGTAATTAAACTAGCAAAAGTCGAGCTAGAAACTAAGCAAAAAAGCGCAATAAGTAATTTGTTTGTATACTTGATCATTATAAGACCCCAACTAATGAAAAACGACAGTAATGTTATAGACAAACTTGAATATGCAAATATTAAGCCAATAAAACAAACGTCATATAAATCATCAAGATTAAAATAGTGTGATTTTGATAAAGTATAAGAGTGTAAAAAAAGCTAACACTTATATTAAAAATCGTTTTTACGTTAATAACAGGTTATAGGCTACGGGCTTCAACAGCAACCCTTCTCGACGTTACTTCACCATCAAGATTACACTGCCCAGTGCTAGTAATCGAGTAATAACGAACGCTATCAAGTTCAAAATCATTGCAAGTTACACTTACTGTACACTGTGCTAACCCCTTAACATTTAGAAAGGTAGGGGTTCTACTATTAATATCAGCTTGGCTTTTACAAATTGCGGCATGACTACTTAGCGGAAACACTTCAGCTAACTGCCACTGTAATCCACTCTGTGCTGCTGTATAAGCTCGTGTACCTAATACCTCGTACGCCACACCTTCTTGGCTTGAATCGAGCATATTCACTAATGCTGCGCCAAGTGCAGACAAGACAATAATAATAAAAATAGCGATAACTAATGCGCTACCCTTTTGCCTATTTTTATATTCGCTTTTGTACAGGCGCATTGGTAATTTACTCTGTGTTTTAGTTACTATAATGATTTGCTCAAGGGACATTGGGCACCTGTATCTCATTATTAAATACAACTTCTTCTAAGTTACGCACAAACTTCAACCTTGTCATTGCTAAGCCATTTCGTTGCAACGTAGCCGGAAAAGTTTGAAATGGTAAAATATTGCCAGACGATGAATAATTAGCAATATGCTCTGCCATTAAAACCCGAGTTGCACTAGCGTTAGCATTAGGTAAGCCACTACTCAAGTAACCGCCAAAGCCGTAGCCTTGGTAACGAAATATCGCATTACTTTCCACGCAATAACTAATGGGTGAATCAATAAAGTACAAGCGGCTAGTAGGTGATTCAGCATTAAAAAGTATGTTGTTAGCGAAGTTAATTTTTGAGGGTGTTTGCTTATTGCCTGAATTATCAACTGAAGAAAACGCTTCAATCACCCCAGAGGCCGTATTGTAAATATCGTCACTGTTTAACGCATAAACAGCAACATATTGAGTTGTTGCCTGAAGTGGATCTTCTAACATGACCACATCAACACTATTACTTGCCGGTTCAGGTGCTACCGGAATATCCAAATAAATAGCACTTTTATCGATAGGGACAAACTCTAAGCATTGATTATTTGAGCCAATAGTACGAATACTATTAGGCAGTGCATGCCTCACTTCACGGTTAAGGCGCTCAACAACAAACCTTGCGGTAGAAATTAACGCTTCTCGATCGGCAGCATCGGTATAACTTTTAGTGCCAAAACGCAAAAATGAGGTAATACTACTCGCCAATACGCCTAATATTACGATAACGGTAACTAGCTCCACTAAAGTAAAGCCTTGCTGATATTTAGGTAATTGACGCATTAAAAATTCACCCGATAAACAGAAAAGTCAAAATCAAAATCTTGCGGTGTCGTAATAGTTACTGTTATGAGCTTGGCCGTGTAGTTGTTATCAGCCCCATCATTGTCACCATCATAGTCGCTGTCGTTAATAACATTGACCTTAATTTGGTAGCCAACATACATATCGCCGAGCGAGTCACTGCCCCCCAACGAGCTTTCAATAATAGTTAAGCCATTATAATCATCTACATCGTCAAATAGCTCTCTTGTATCCGCTTCTTCGTTAGCTAATACATCTGAACATGTTTCTCCATCAAGCGCTTTAATTTCACCATCATTGTTTTGATCTTCGCCACAGCGATAAAAACCACCCGACATCTCTGAGTTTTCATCAAAAGCTTTTCCCAGAATTTCATTGATCATCGACTGACCAAGCTCTGCCGCTTTAATTTGATGCACTTGCTCTGCGCTTTGATTCGCTAACGGGTAAATTAAGGTGGTGAATATTGAGAAGGCAATAGATAACACGACAATGCCGACTATAGTTTCAATCAAGGTAAAGCCTTGCTGTGAAGTTCTAGCCAATAACACAAATACAGAAGATGAATTACTCTTAGAGTGCATGGATATAACCCTCTGCCTCTATTTGAACGCTAATACTTTGCTCGCCACTAATGGTAATTATGCATGGTGCTGCACAAGAAGGTCGCCCCATACTGTCAAAAGAGAAACTATTACCAGTGAAGTTAGTGCTGAAGGTAATATTGTCGTTACTATCTATCTGCAGTTTGGAGGCACTGTCTTGCCATGGTGCAGCAAAACTTGGAGACGAACCACAGTTTTCAGGTGTGCCTAGCTTAGTTGCGGTCACTAATACGCTATGGCAATAACCACTATTAGTTTGTTGCATAGCCTTGGTTTGAATTAAACGTAATTTTGCAATTACATCAGTACGGTAGGCATATTCTGAAAAACCTTTAGAAGTGAAAAATTTTGGCGCGACTGTAATGGTGAGAATACCTAATATAATAATCACAATAATTAGTTCTATGAGTGTAAAACCACCTATCAAGGTTTTTGATGAAAAGTTTATCGATTTGATTTTATTCACTCCAACTCCCATGCTATTTAAACGTTAAACACACTCGTTTAAAATAAACTGTGGGGCAGTGTTTGGCTTTGTTGACTCCAAATAATATACCATACAAGGGCTATTAGCACCGGTAGGAGCTGGGGTATCTTTGCGATAAATAACTAAAACGTTCAATGAGCTACTACCAAATCCTAAGTAATTAAAATTTTCATCAACGTTTATTATACGTTTCCACTCGTTTATATTAGCACGAGGATATCCGTATTTTATTAATAAATCACCATCAATAAGCTTGATAGTAGAATTGGCTTTTTTGTGATTCCCTTTTACTAACGACTTGCTATGTACCATAGCCGCTGCCCCCTGCATCGTCGCTTTAACACCTTGCAATGTCGCGGTTTGCGCATCAGCCTTTAAGTTAATAAATTTAGGTGCCGCCGTGGCTGCTAAAATGCCAAGAATTACTATAACGACTATTAGTTCAATTAGGGTAAACCCTTTGGAATTCATACTACGTACCTTTACTACTTTTATAAAATAACTGAAATTACTGAAATTACTAAAGCCAATAATGCTCTAGCAATTAATCATTCGCTATGAGTTAGCTTAATCTAATTAGGCTTAAAAATATATTATCATTTAAATGCTAGTACTCTGTAAAATACTATAATTCTCGAAATTCCAACAAATCTGCTTTTCATGTAAAAACAGATCAAAAAAAGGAGAGCAATGCTCTCCTTTTAAATTAAATTAAAACTCTAACAATCAGTTAGAGTTGCTGTTACCACTGGTGGTGTTTCTGAATCTGCCGCATTAGCGTAAGATATTGTACAAACATCACCCGTTGCAGTCCCTTTATGGGTAAATACAGATGGTGCTGCATCTGTGAACTCTATATCTGAACCAGTGTCTAGTTCAATTAAGCTACCAACGCCTAAACCTAGAGCACTAGTAGAACCATTGCCTTTAGCTAAAGCTGCAGGGTAACCATTAACCAATGCATAGTGAAGTGAGCCAATTTGAATGGAGCCTTCAGCACTAGTTTCATTACTAACAAGCGCTTTAGCATGCGCTAGATTAACCGCACTGTTGATACTACCTTGCACACCTTGCATTACAGACTTACGAGCATCACCCGTTAAATCGATAAATTTAGGTGCTGCTGTTGCCGCTAAAATACCTAAAATTACAATCACTACTACTAATTCAATTAGCGTGAAACCTTTTTGCTTGCTAAAACTATTGTTTGTTAACTTCTTCATAACATAAACCTTTATTGTTAATTATTAATTATTGTTGATATAAACTATCACTGAACTGTTAGCCGGTTGATAAGTAAAACTGTTGCCGATGCTCGTTGAAGTACCAGGGTCTGCAAAGTTATTGCTACTATCTTTACTCAAAGTGTCTTTCAAATAGAAATGACATAATGTTGAGGCATCTGAACCAGACGATGCTGCAAGGTAATCAATCGAGCTATCGCCATTTAACGTTGCAATAGCGCTAGTTACACGCGGTGGCTGTTGAAAAATATTTTGCCATATATCGACACAGTTTGCCGCATCAATGCCGCCTGCTAGTGTATCACCACTATTTTGTCCGTTGACTGACGACACAACATAACCAGGACGAATGCCGCTGCCTTCTGTCGTTAATAATAATACTGAACCATCATAATCAACTATATTTTTACCTGCGTTATCTTTTGGACGTGCTTCAGCTTCCCATTGAGCACGAGCTAATGAAATAGCAGTAGCGAAACCACCAGCCATTCCTTCAATATTTGCCTGCTTTGCTTGATCAGTTAAATCGAGAAATTTAGGAATTGCGGTAACCGCCAAAAACCCTAGGATGACAACCACTATAACTAATTCTATTAGGGTAAAACCTGACTGTTTATTCATAACAACCTCTTAACGATTATATTAATTTGATTCTAACAACGAAATAGCAACAAAGTCACTTACTTAGTGATATTTTACCTAAATACTTACAAAAGAATGTAAAAATGCAATGTTCAACAAGCATTTAATATGCCAATTTAACCTCACTAACTTTGCCATTGTTGCGATGATAAGTGAAATATTCTCCACTTGATAAACTATATTGGCAATAAGGTTCTACTTGGCTTTCATGCTCTACCAAAACGGCGCCTACCGGTTCTTTCATGTACAGTAACGGTGCCTCCATGACATATTGCCAGATTATTTGACATGATAAAGCTTCATTATTGGTATCGACCCATCCCGACTTATTAACCTGCACTTTCAAGACACGGCCACCATCAGGTTGTACTTGGTTACTTTTCAGGTTCACAACGTTTGGTTGTGAATCCATAAACCATTGGGCGCGAATGCCGGTAACTCGGGCTGAAAAAACTTGTGCTATTGATTCAAAACCTGCCCGGGTTATTTGCCCTTGTTGTTTAAAAAAATAGAAAATAAAACTTGCCATTAACAACGCTACTAGCACAATAACAACAATAATCTCTGTAAGAGATTTTTCATTTTTTTCAGAAACTTGTAATGATGTCATAGTTTTATCATCCTAAAAAACAACAAGTTTACTTACCTTGAAATGCTGACATCATATCCCACATAGGACTGAATATACCTAAGGCCAACACGAGAACCATGGCTGCAACAATTGCTATCATAATCGGTTCAATACGGGCAGTTAAGGTACTCAATTCGTAATCAACTTCTCGTTCATAATAGTCACCTACCTCGGCTAGTAATTCATCAACCCGACCCGTTTCTTCACCTACTGCAACCATTTGTAGCACTAAAGGCGTAAACAACTTACTGCTAGCTGATGACCGCAATAAGCTTTCACCACTTTCAATACTGCTACGCATAGCTAAGATTTTCTCTCGCATATAAGTATTATCAACAGCGTCTGCGACCAGTGTTAAACCAGTCGTCATCGGTACACCTGCACGCAAAATAATGGAAAAGCTGTGGGCAAAGCGAGACAATATTGAACGTTCAATAACGCCACCTACAACCGGCAGTTTTAATTTTCTTTTATCCCATAAATACATACCTGCGGGAGTATTTAAATAATGACGTAATGAGAAAAACCCGACAATACTAGCAATTAGCATATGTGGCCAATAGTTAAGAAAAAAGTTTGAACTGCTTATTAGCATTTTTGTTGACCAAGGGAGATCCGCGCCTAGCTTACTGAACATATTAGCAAATGTCGGAATAACAAAAATATTTAGAATAACTAAGGCCGCCACGAGCGCAATTAATACAAAGCTTGGGTAACGTAAGGCGGTTTTTATACGTTTACGGGTTTCTTGTTCACGCTCGAAATAACCGGCAAGCTTTAAAAATGCATCGTCGAGATTACCGGTATTTTCACCAACATGCACAAGTGAAACAAATAATGGTGTGAATATTTTAGGGTGCTTATGCAAGGTAGTCGAGAGCGGAAAACCCCCTTCTAATTGTGATGCAATATCAGTTAACGCAGACTTTAACTTGATCGAGGTACTCGATTCGGCCATACCTTTTATGGCTCTTAAAATGGGTACACCCGACTTTACTAAAGCGTACATTTGTCGACAAAAAACAATTAAATCATCGAGCGTAACTTTATTAAAACCCAATAACTCGTTGAGATCTATATTTTGAGAAGTCATTTCATCAGTGGCTTGTTTTGCACTTTCTATTGATATTGGAATAATGCGCTTGCGAGACAATTGCTCTGCAACTACGGTAGAATCTGCGGCTTCAATAGCCCCTTTTACTTGGCTACCGCTGGCATCTCGCCCAATATAATTAAATGCTGGCATAATGTTATAACTTATCCTGTAACGTCAATGGTTTCGACTAAACGTAATACTTCTTCAACACTGGTTATACCTAGCTTAGCATAATCAAAAGCCGCTAATGCTAACGGTCTAAATTCAGGGTGTTGTTTAGCAGCTTGGGTAAAAGCTTCGGTATCGTCGCGCTTTAGAGCGGCCATCATTGGTTCATTCATTTCTAATAATTCAAAAACACCAATTCGGCCTTTGTAGCCGGTATATTGACAAAAAGTACACCTTAGTAAAGGTATAGTTAGAAAACTTACCAAACCCTATAAATTATTGGCCTACACAATATTTCTAAAAAACACTTAGAAATGAAAATATTTACTGTAGGAAGCTAGAAAAAATTAAGTGATATTTCTAAATTATATAAGCAAGCTTAATACTAAACTTGCTCTCGGATTACTTTTTCTTTTTAAACTGATTATCACTAAAGCGGGTTAAGCCTTGTTTTCCATTAGTTGGTTTTTTCCCATAACCAGATTTAGCTCTTTGTTGACCTGGTGAAGTTTTATTACCAGCAGAGTTATTTTTACCTTGTCTATTTCTATTGGTTGAATTTTGCTCAGCACGTGTTTCTTTAGGCACTAGGCAATTTGGCGCAGAGCCAATAAGTTTACTTAATCCCATTTTTGTCAATGCCTGACGAACTTGTGGCCAATTAACTGGATCATGGTAACGTAAAATCGCTTTGTGCAAACGTCGTTGAATAGCGCCTTTAGGCACTGTAATTTTACCATCTTCTTTTGCTAAGTTTTTACTAGTAATGTTACGTAAAGAATTAAGCTCCGTATGGTATAACGTTGTTGCATTTGCTAATGGCGACGGATAAAAGTTTTGCACTTGATCCAATTTAAAGTTATTTTCTTTTAGCCATAAAGCTAAATTTACCATATCTCTATCGGTAGTACCTGGATGAGCAGAGATAAAATAAGGAATTAAATATTGTTTTTTACCAGCAAGTTTTGAGTAATGATCAAACATCTCTTTGAATTTATCATAGCTACCCATACCTGGCTTCATCATATTATTTAATGGCCCATTCTCGGTATGTTCAGGTGCTATTTTTAAATAACCACCCACATGATGGGTTGCTAATTCTTGAACATATTCAGGGTGTTCAATAGCCAAATCGTAGCGTACACCCGAAGCGATTAGTACCTTCTTAATACCCTTAACTTTACGTGCTTTACGGTATAGTTCTATCGTTGGTGTGTGATCGGTATCTAAGTGGCCACAAATGGTTGGCCATACGCATGAAGGTTTACGACAAGTTGCTTCAGCTTTTTCGCTTTTACAATTTAGCTGATACATATTGGCGGTTGGTCCGCCTAAATCTGAAATTACACCGGTGAAACCGGGAACTTTTACTTTGATATCTTCAATTTCAGCAATAATTGACTCATGAGAACGTGATTGAATAATACGACCTTCATGTTCTGTTATGCTACAAAACGTACATCCTCCAAAGCACCCCCTCATGATATTGATAGACGTTTTTATCATATCGTACGCAGGAATTTTAGCTTTGCCATAGCTTGGGTGTGGAACACGCTTATATTCAAGACCAAACACACCATCCATTTCATTTGTAGATAATGGTTTAGCTGGTGGGTTTAACCAAATTAGGCGAGTACCATGACTCTGTACAAGCGGCTTAGCTGATGTTGGATTTACTTCTTGATGGAAAATACGAGATGCGTGTGCATAAAGTACTTTGTTCTCTTTTACTTGATCAAAGGTCGGCAAATTAATATAAGTCGTTTCCCAAGGCTTTGATTTCTTTTCCCACGTCTTGTTTTTATAATCTGCCATTATAATAGGTTGGGCTGTTTTAGTGATATCTTTTTCTACTGATGAAGCTTCTGTTTTAGCTTCGTTATCACTACAAGTTTCAGGTGTTATTTCTTCATAAGGACTAAAAATAGGGTCTATTTTACCTGGTCGGTCGATATCTCTAGAATCTATACCTTTCCAACCTGGCAGAGCCTGATTAGTTAAAAAAGCACTACCACGTACATCGGTAATGGTTTTAACGTCTTCTCCACGGGCAATTCTATGAGCAATTTCTACTAAAGGACGCTCGGCGTTACCAAAAACTAGCAGGTCTGCTTTTGAATCAAATAGCACGGAACGACGAACTTTATCAGACCAATAATCGTAATGGGCAATTCGTCGTAAACTGGCTTCAATACCACCAATAATAACAGGAACGCCTTTAAATGCTTCTTTACAACGTTGGGTATAAGCTGTTACCGCGCGATCTGGGCGTTTACCACCTTCATCGTTAGGAGTGTAAGCATCGTCATGACGCATTCTTCGCTCAGCGGTATAACGGTTTATCATGGAATCCATATTTCCGGCTGTAACACCGAAGAATAGGTTAGGTTTTCCTAGCTCCATAAAGGCATCTTTTGAGTGCCATGCAGGCTGTGAAATAATACCGACACGAAAGCCTTGAGCCTCTAACATGCGGCCAATAATAGCCATACCAAAGCTTGGGTGATCGACATAAGCGTCACCAGTTACAATAATAATGTCACAGCTATCCCAGCCTAAAATGTCCATTTCTTTTCGAGTCATAGGTAAAAATGGCGCTGTACCATAACATTCAGCCCAATATTTAGGGTATGAAAATAAATTAATTTCTTTGTTTTTTAGGTTTGGCAGGGAATTCAATGTCTTAATCTCTGAAAAATAGAAGCCAAAGGATTATAACATAGAGCAGTTAAATAGAGTCATTGTTAATATCTTCGCTGTTTAAATATCTTTCATGGCTTTTAATGTTTTGCCATAGAATTAATAGTTTAAAACTATTCTATAAATATATCTAAAATCTTACCTACTTCTAAATGATTGTTATTAACTTCCAGTTTAAACTGCGTATCAAGCAAATGAATTGTCACCTATATTACATAGAGCAGCCAATTACTAACGTTAAACAAACAGCTTTCTGTTTTTAGAGGTTACCCATTCCTAACAGAGTCACGCCATGAATGTTCAGCGGATTGGTGGTGCGAGTGTCTCTGTTTGGTGGGAATTAAGACGTTTAAAAGAAAAGCTTGGTCTCGACTGTGCATTAGAAAAAGCACGAGTCGTTGCTGATGAAAGAAAATGGGATGATTTTATTAATGCGATGAGCTGTGTGTTTGCCAAACGCAAAGACCAACCCTTAAAGCTTGCCTACGATGCAACGTTCAATAAAGAAACAGGTGAATGTAAGCTCGGTTTTTACGATGGTAATATCATTCAAACGCTCAAAGGATTGATGTTTAAAGGCAATTGATAGTCACACGTTTTTTCAGTTGGCGTTTAGAAAGAGCAAACGAAGTTTGCTTTAACTTGGAGTTCTGTAAATAACTGTACTAAAAGATTAAGTCATGTTGTTTTGCTTTATTATAAGGTTCTATTTTAGTGAAAAATGTATAGAATATATAAAAAATTAATTTAGCAATAGGAATTTTCTTGGAATCTACAACGAGTAATACTCCTCAAGTCAGTGAAGAGGAATTTGAAGAAGAGTTTGAAGAAGAAATACTCGAACCTTTCGATCCAGACAAGATATCTATCGAACAAAGAGTAGTGTCGATGGATGCAATTAAAAGGAGATTAAACCAAGGTACTATTCGCCTATCACCTGACTTTCAAAGAAATGAAGTTTGGGATGAGACTCGAAGGAGTCAGTTAATAGAGTCTATCATGCTAAAGATACCTTTACCTATGTTTTACGTTGCAGCGAATGAACAAGGTGAATGGGAAGTTGTAGATGGACTTCAAAGGTTATCAACAATTAGAGATTTCTTGCTTCTAAACCCAGTAACTAATTTACCTTTGAAATTAGACAAATTAGAGTTTTTACAGAAAAAATTTGGAGGGATGACTTTCAATAAAATGGAGAGTGATCCAACGTGTCAAAGAGTTATTAATACAATAATGGAAACAGAATTGCGGTTCACCGTTATTAATCCAGGGACACCAGAAGATGTAAAACGGAACATATTCAAGAGAATCAATACAGGAGGGCTACCTCTTACTACTCAAGAAATTAGGCATGCCTTGTACCAAGGAAATTCAACTAAACTATTGCAACATCTAATGGGAAGTCAATATTTTATCCGCGCAATAAATTCAAAAATAAATGATAAAAGGATGGCGACGAGAGAACTTATTCTTCGATTTGTAGCTTTCTATATTTTTGAAAAAAATGATTATAAAATGAACTTAGACAAATGGCTAAGTGACGCGATGAGAGTAATAAATTTATTCCCCGAACTTGACGAAAAGAAATTATCTAAAGTATTTACAGATGGCTCAGCCCCGAAAATAAAACATCACTCAATTGAAGATATCAGGTATAAATTTGAGTTAGCTATGTATAGGGCAAAAGAATTATTTGGAGATCATGCTTTTAGAAAATCTACAATTCACGATAATAAAAAGTCACCAATTAACAAAGCTCTTTTTGAGTGTTGGTCTAATATTTTGAGTGGATTATCAGATGATGAATTTTCGAAATTATTGGAGCACAAAGCTGATTTTACGTACTCTTATAAAGAATATTTGTTAAATGAAGATGTACTCAACTCTATAAGTCGTCACGCTTCACAGGCTATCAGAGGGGTAAACTATAGATATGAAGTTTTTGAAAATTTAGTTAAGCATTATTTGGATATCTCATGATTAAGTTATTAAGTCTAAAAGGTTTTAAGTCCTTTAGTGAAATAGATATACCGTTCAAGCCTTTAACTCTCTTTTCAGGGCTGAATAATAGTGGTAAAAGTTCGATTATTCAATCTTTAAGAATGTATGTAAAAGCTTGTGATAATAAATCTCCATTTATTGAAGGGTATGGTTCTTTAAGGGAGTTGCGTTCGAAGCTTTCCCACCCTAGCGAGCCAGTAACAATAAAATTGGAGTACAGTTCAGATGACGTCGACCAGCTTATACTTCATGAAGATGAGGACAAACAATCTTACCCTGAAAAATCTCTTGTTTTTTCCTTTCTTTCAGCAGATAGGTTAGGCCCACAAACATATTTACCTTTAAGTAACAACTATACTCATTTTCCAAAAATTGGTGATAGAGGTGAGTTTGTATATGAGTTCATTGATAAGTTAGAGCGGTCAATAGTTCCAGATACAATGCAACATGAGAATAGTCAGGGGGACATATTACCGTTAGCTATTAAAGGTTGGCTTTCTGAAATATCTCCTAATGTAGACTTCCTTTATCAATTAAATTCTAAAGTTGATATTGCTCAAGCTACATTTGATGAATTTAGACCTAAAAATGTAGGTTTTGGACTTAGTCACGCTCTCCCTATTATAAGTACTATATTAGGACATGTTGCGACAAAGCCGATTCATGATTGGGATGAAGATTGGGGGAAGGAATGGGATGAACGTCGACTCAATAACACTTTGATTGTTATTGAAAACCCTGAAACGCACCTCCACCCTCGAGGTCAAACTGCTATGGGTGTATTGTTGGCGATGGCAGCCTCTCATGGTGTTCAAATTGTACTGGAAACACATAGCGATCATCTTATGGACGGTATTAGATTAGCATGTAAGGAAAAGTTGATTTCTAACGATGATGTAATATTTCATTATTTGTCTAAAGAAAATAGTGAATCTGAAACTAAAATTCAAACCCCAAGTATTGATGAAAATGGAAAGCTAAGCTTCTGGCCAAATGGATTTTTTGACCAATCAATGAAAATAAGAGCTAAATTAGCAAGGAAATAGAATGGATCATTTGCTATGTATAAATACAAATAGCTTCCCCGCAGAAAATATTGAAACAGCAAAAGAACTATTCATGGATTCAATCCAAGGGATATTACAGTTATTTGTAGAAAGCGATGATCGAGTGGTTTTTTATCTTGATTTATTGGATGACAGGAATCTATATAGTTTAGAACTTAGTCAAGGCTTTGCATACCAAGATTTTTTAGATTACTTGCAAGAAGAAAATGAGTATGATCTACTTTCTGTATTATACGATATTGAAGATAAGTCACCTGCTTTGGACTTCTTTGATGAAGAAGCCATAGATAGTATTACTGAATATACATATTTTTTGGAAGGACATGAGTTACACCTTAATCCTGCCGTTTTTAGTATTGCGGATCATTTAGGTGCTAAATTACTAAGCTTGGATACTTCACCTGAATGGAGTTCTCACCAGCTAGGTTTTAACATAACTAAATGTGGGGAGTTCAATCAAGAAAAGTGTGTCGTAGATAATATTTCAACTAAGTCTCATGGAGAGCTTCTTTATACATTATATAATTCACTAGATTTAAATGATGCTTGTCCAATACAGGATATCTCAGGTGAGTTATTGTTATGGTTTTCAGAGCTCTCAGCTGAGAACAGAAATATTGTATATAAGAAGTTAAAACATTGTCATGAACTTGGCTTTAGGGGGAACGAGCCACTCTTCAAGCAACTTACAGGAACTAATGCTGTATGGGAAGTACGATTTAGTGCTTTTTCAGGTGGTGCAATAAGAATATTGTACAAGCTGAGAGGTAGTACAACTGTTTTATTGGTTGGTTTTATAAAAAAATCCAATGATGAAGGTTATGATCAAAATATTACACGAGCAGAAGAAATTTTTAACAGATAATATCAATTGCTCTCCCCAGCTACACACCGATGATGATTTATGATTAAGGTTAAATTACCCGTGTTTACCCCATTGTTTTTTATAGACTTTGTGGTACTACCTTCGTTTTTACTACCTCATTAACAGGGCGTTAGGCTTTAAAACTATGAATTGGCAAGAATTAATCAAATACTCTAGCGTTCAACTACGAAAGCATGATGAAAATGACATGCCCTCTAGTTTTGGCTCTGGCTGTCTTTTTGACTTTAAAGAAAATCGCTATTTATTAACTGTATTCCATGTTGCTGAAAAGTCATCTAAATGGTCTGCACAAATAAAGTTTAATGATCATGTCCAGAAAATTGAGGTTTTATTTCTTAATCAATTTAGTTATTTGGCGGATTATTCTGAAGATAAAAAATCAATAAAAGATGTAGAGTTTTCTTTTCACCCCGTTCGCCCAGACTTAAAGATCTATTTTTACAACAGAACATACAAAGGTGAAACTTTAGAAATAAAAGAAAGACCTGTGTTTACAGTAGACGACATTGGCGAGCCAAATAAAGAAACTATGTATGGGTTTTCTGGCGATATACATCCAACATCATTCCCTGATTTAAATGCTTTTGAAACTACGCAACTTATATATCATGGATTAAAATATGACAGATTAGAAAATGGTATGCATTACTTTAAATTACCTGAAAATCATCCTGGGCATGAAATTTTTCAAGGTTGTAGTGGTGCACCGATTATCGGAGAAGATGGTAAGTTAGTAAGCCTTGTAAGTGGTGGTTGTGTCGATAAAAATGAAATATATGGTTGTAACCTACAGAAATGCATTAGAACCTTAGATTACTTTTTAGAATAAAAATCCTAGCAAGAGACTATGACTGACCGTTCTTATATTATTTGGTGGCTAAACTGAGATGTAGTTGTCCTGAACACTTAATTTACTTGCTTAATAAAACTTCCATAGATGGACAATAGTATTATGGAACAGAGCCTTAATTTAATTGACTAAAATAAAACGAGAGCATAGTTACCTCAATTCACTTAACCCAAGTTCAATTGATTCTTGCTGAAATCGACCAAAAATATTAACCACTTGTTCATACGAACTTGTCAAAAAGTGTTTATCAGATGTTTCCTTAACTTGCTCAAAAGGTACAGCATCAACAAAGTGTTCAGTATGTAAGCGCACAATTAAGCAGTGCGCTTAGCTATAATCGAAGTCTAGATGCACATTCCATGGCATTAGATCGGTAAAATCATCATCGTCACTTTGACGTGCGGGCAATGTTTTGAATAAATGCTGGAAGTAATAATATGGATTGATGTCATTGGCCCTGCACGTCATGACAATACTATAAAGTATCGCACTTGCTTGTGCACCATTGACTGATTTTGAGAATAACCAGTTTTTTCTACCTGTTGTAAACGGCCGAATATCTCGTTCAGTGATATTATTATCAATCCCTAAATGACCATCTTCAACGTACCTAATCAGTTTATGCCACTGGTTGAGATTGTATTTTATTGCTTTGCCAATATAACTCCCCGCGATCACTTTATCACTGGCTTCATCAAGCCATGCTTTGAATTGTGTTAAAATCGGCAGGGCTTTTTCTTGTCGTAATTGATACCGTGCTTGTGGTGATAACTTTTTGTTCTTCGCTTGAGTTTCTATTTTATATAATTGACTGATAAAGCTGATCGCTTTATGCGCACGGCCTTTATTTTTCGACTCTGCTTTTAAGGCTTCATCATATTTACGTCTAGCGTGCGCCCAACATCCCACAGGAATAACGCCTTCAATACCGTCATAAACACTGTAACCATCGCATTGTAAATATCCTTGATAATCTCTGAGGAACGCTTCTGCGCAAGCACGACTACGACCCGCTTGATAGTCGTAAATAACCACTGGCTGTTTACTGACTTCATTACTGCGATAAACCCACATTTGTGAATTGCTACTTGGATTATCACCTTCATCAAGGACTTGTACACGCGTTTCATCCGCACATAAACTATGCTCACCAAGTAAGTGGCGCTGCATTGCTTTGACTAATGGCTTAATGAGTACGCCGACCTTAATGCACCAGTTGGCTAGGGTTCCTCTGGATATTTTTAAACCGCCGCGCTCAAAGATATCAACTAAACGATACAGCGGCAGTGCATCACAGTATTTAGCAGTAACTACTGCGGCTAAGGCCTCAGGACTCGCGATACTACCAGGAATAGGTTGAGCTGGTTTAGGCGCAGTTATTATTTTACAGCTTAGCTCTTCATGCTCACAGTGCCTGCAAGCGTATTTAAATTGTTTATGTTTTATCACACTGATTTTGGCGGGGATAATTTTCACTTGTTCGCTATCTTCACTGCCACAGTGATGCATTTGTTCACCGCAACACGTACAAGCTAACTCGGTTAAGGTGTGCTCAACGTCTTCTCGCTCAAAGTGTTTAGCTAGCGATTGTTTACCTTTTTTATGATGTTTGGGAGGCTCACTCGTTTTATGCTGCTCGGCTTCGTTGAAGGTACCTCGGGGGGCTTTTTCACTTTTTCGACCGTACTTTTGTGATTTGCTTAGCTTTAATTCGGCGAGTAGATGGTCAATACGCGTTTGCATTTCAACTTTATCTTCTTGCCATACCGCCTTATCTTTTTTCAAGGCATCAATCTGTACTTGCATCTGGGCAAGTTGATTTTGTAAGGTGAGGAGTTGTGTGTCATCTGTCATTTTTATAGCATGACACACTGGCAAGATCGTACAAGAGGGTAACAATGATCGTAATGGATTACATCACAGACAAGCCTGATAATGTGGGATGTCGAGTCTGGCTCGTCACCGCCAAACCGGATAATAACCATTGAAGTTGGCGCTGTTCAATGCTCATTGCAGCACATGCTTCGCCGTATTTTGGCCATTGAAATCGTCCTTGCTCTAAACGACGATAATAAAGCCAAAAACCATTAGTATCCCAAAATAATATTTTTAATTTATCGCGCTGTTTATTACAAAAAACAAACCAAGCTTGACTCAAAGGATCGAGTAATAAGGTTTCGCTGACTATAATGCTAAGACCATTGATTGATTTTCTCATGTCAGTGAAGCCGGTAACCAAATAAACTTGGCTTGGGGAATGCATTACAGCGCACTCAATAGTTGCGTTAAGGCTTGATGGCTTAAGGTCGACTCAAAATCTACTTGGTAGCCACTGGGCGTGGAGAGTTTAATCATGGAAGGTTGTGTCAAAGACTGCTCATGAATAACAAAGGGGATCACCTGTTGCGGTTCAATTGGTTGGGTTTTATCAGAAAGGCGTTTACGCCAACCATAGAAGGTAGACACGTTAATATTGTTGTCGCGACAAAATTGAATGATAGTTAAATCACTATCTTGCTGCTGTTCAAAGATGTTTTGCCAGTGTTTTATTTTTTGTTGATTATTCATAATGACCTCATGTTAATTTGCTAAGATAATTATGCGCAGACTGGATTAATATTAGTATGTGGGGCTAATTACGCGCTTACTTCAGTATCACCTAGCTTTATTTCTGATTGGATCAATTTAATCTTTTTATTATCGAATTTTAGTGTGGTAGATATCTTATTATTAACCTTGTCTTCAATCTGTAATTTCATCTTTTCAAATTTAACAATATCGGCTTCAAAAGGAACATCTTGTTTAACTCGGTAAGCATATTCTAAAAGTTTAGGCTCAGCGGGCATGTACATAACCGCCTCCTGATTTTTTGAACCTGTCACTCTAAGTATCCGCCCCAAAATCTGTCTAAAGTGCATTTCCGTTTTTATATTCGTTAAGTGGCAACATACCTGTAACCGAGGAATGTTTGTGCCTTCACTGATCATACCTACGGATATTATCCATTTACTTTGAGCGTGCCTGAATTCCTGAATAATATTTGTAGGTTCATTTTCTCTATAGGTAACCACAACGCTATCCTCGTTGAGATAGGTTTTCATTAGAGTCGAAATATTCCTTGCATGCTCGACAGATGACGCAACAATTAATCCTGCAGCATTAGGAGATTCTTTTCGAATTGACGTTAACCTTTGATGTGCAGATGAGATGACGTATTTAATAACAGCTGTATTTTCAATAACCTCCTTGTATGGAATGATTGACTGACACAATAAAGTTTTAAAACTATTGAAGGTTTTGGTCTCTTCGTTATCAACAACAGAAATATTATTATTATCTACGGCAACTATCTGCGGTATACGACAAACATTATCTTTAATGGCTTCAGCAAGCCCATAAATAAAATCACAAGATATTTTGTTGCTCGGATGCATATAATTCGACAGAACAATGGGTGCAGTATCTGATCGCCAAGGAGTACCCGTCAACGCCAATGTAAATTTAGCCTTATCTTGAATATTTAGTATTATTTGCTCTCCCCATGCATTGGCATTCTCAACATTAGAACCGGCACAGTGATGAATTTCATCGAAGATAACGAAAACCTTGTATCTCTCAAAAAGTTGCCAAAAGCTAACATCTAAAAATTGTAAATTTTGATAAGTTAACGATCGACCTTTTGATCCCATTAGCCCATCAAAACGTTCTTGGGTTTTTCTCTGTAAACTTTCACTAAAATCTTGAGAAACAATCGAAGAAGGAGAAAAACAAAAAATTAAATCGACAACATTTCTTTTTAAAAGTCGGTTAGCTAACTCTGATGCCATAAATGTTTTACCGGCACCTGGCGTAGCCAATGTTAAAAAATGAGTTTCTCCATTTAAATATTGTTCAAATGCTTTATCAACACACTCTGATTGCCATTTTCTTAGTTTCATACTGCTTTACTGTTACCATCGTTAATTAAATTTTCTACTGCTTTTATTTGCCCTAGTAATCTGGCATTTTGCTCACGGGCATTATTATATTGAGGCTGTAGCAGTTCATATAAGTCAGGGAAGTCGTTACAAAGTTGCTTATATTCACTTGATTCACCATAACTCATCAGTAATTCATTTTTATACTGAGTTAAACGTTGTCGTAGAGAGTCTTGAATAGTGTTAGATGAAGGGTTAGCTTTAAAATTTATATTACTTTCTTTTTCATCACTTCCTATGATTTTACTTACATTAAATGAACTTGTTTTAATGTAAGTGGTAATCTCTCTTTTTTTTGAAACATTTTTTCGTAGCCAACCATTTTTAACTAACTTTACTAGTTCTGTATAAACAAACCGTCGAGCATCACTGGGATCCAAAGCTTTATCTGAATGAATAGTTATATAGGCTGCTCTGAGTTCTACAGCCGAAAAATGGTCAAAATTAGGAGCTGAAATAATTTGAGCTAGCAACTTGTTCAATTTCATTTCTTTATCCTAGAAATAATAAACTTACCTGTGTGGTGTTATAATCCGTAGGAGTATAATCCGTGGGATTATACTCTGTGATATTATAATCCGCAATATGGAATAGTCGCTCATTTGATTAGGAAATTCATAATGAGTGAACTGTCTAAGCGGTTTGGAGAAAAAAATTCGTTCAGTAAGAACCGCTAAAGGAATATCTCAAGATAAACTCGCTGTAAAAAGTCAAATCGATCGAAGTTATATTGGCCGTATTGATCGAGGTGAAGTCAATATAACCATGGATAAGTTATATATCTTAGCAGCCGCGTTAGAGTGTAAACCTCAAGATCTCTTACCTGAAATGGACTGAAATTTTTTTTCAAATTTTTATATATCTATTTAACTATTTAACTATTTAACTATTTAATCTTAGTATCAAGTTTAAATAGCGACAAAAGTACACTAGTACTATAAGACAATCTTTGAATAGCAGAACCACTTGAAGTATGTTTGATTTTAAAACATACTGTGTTCACTCAAAAGATTGGTACGTGCTATATAATGAATTTGGATTAACTTGAATTACTCACAGAAACAAAGACTTGCTTATATCGACTTTAAGTTACTTTTTGTTGGCAGAGTCACTCGTAATGAAATAGTAACTAAATTTGAAAAAGGGATGTCGGGAGCTACGGCAGACTTAAATTTATATAAAGAATTATGTCCGAATAATATGTCTTACGACAACAAGCAACGGATGTATATTCAAACAGATAAATTCAAACCACTATTTACACACGACCCTCGTAAAACATTGGTAAAGCTCGCTAACCAAATTACAGATGGTTACGACGCAATTGGTGACGTTGCTTTTCCAGTTGAGGCTCCTAGTCAGCTCAATATTCCCGATATATTCATCGTCGCACGACTCATTCAAGCTATCATCAATCAAAAACCTGTCAGTATAATATATACATCGTTAAGTAGTGGTTCAGCCGCTCGTGAGTTAGTGCCACATAGTATTGTGGATAATGGTCTGCGCTGGCACGTTCGTGCATTTGACCGAAAATCAAATTCATTCCGTGATTTTGTACTTACCCGCATCTCCAAGGCAACCATTCTTCCACAGAAATTAGATAGCTATGAAGATAAACTTGAAGATCATCAGTGGATGCGAATGATGCCATTGCAGCTAATTCCTCACCCAAACAATGTTCAACACCCAACCGCTATAGAATTAGACTATGGCATGGAAAATAAGGTTTTAGAATTGAATGTACGTGCTGCTTTAGCAGGATATTTATTAAGGCGTTGGAATGTTGACTGTACCAAAGAAGCTTCATTAGAAGGCGGAGAGTATCAATTGTGGCTACGTAACAGGCAAACCCTCTATGGTGCCGAAAACCTAGCTATAGCTCCTGGTTACAAGCCGGATGAAAGAGGCGCTATAAATGATACCTCAAGCAAATATGCAAAGCCATAAAGGGTACTTAGGTGATCTTATTGGCGGTAGCTTAATGATCCGCGAAAGCCAAATTATTGCAGAATTACTTCTTAAAAAGCCATCAAAAAAAGAATGGACTGATGCTATTGTAAATCAAAATGTTTTACAAAAACGCTCAGATGCCTCATCTAAACGTAATGCCGCAACAATTAAAAAAACGTTTAGAAGGCTTAAGCGATGAGTTTATTGAACAACTTGCTTTTGGCAGTACCGAGCTTTCTACTCAATTAATGTTTGCGGCAACGCTGATTAACTCAACAATGCTCGCTGACTTTATGCGTAATATTTTTATTGATGCAAAGCGTATGTTTCGTGAAAATATCGACAGTACCGACTGGCAGTCCTTTTGGGATGAACGCTCACGCCTATTTCCAGAATTCGCTCAAATGACAACATCTTCAACGTATAAAGTATCTCAAGTAGCATTCAAAAGTATTTAGCTGATGCGGGTTATATCGAAACAACGCGTAATAAAAAGCTACAAAATGTTTACTTGTTACCCGAAGTTAAGATCATTACTAACAGATATGAACCGTGATGACATCATCGCGGCAATGGAGGTCTAGGTTTATGAAACAAAAAAGCTTAACCGCTAGGCTAGATCAAATAATGCCAAAAATAGAAAGTGTAGACTTTCTTAATAACCAAGGTTTGGGTAATGAAATTGGTTTTTATGTATTTGATTATCCTGCCGAGTCAGAGCTTGAAGTAAGAGAACATATTACTTTCATGACTGAGAAAATGAATAAGCGTGGTAGAACGTTTACCAACATCAACTTGTTTGAAGTTGTCCTTGAAATACTCGAATCTCGCAAGCTAACTGAACGTGCATTTAAAACACAAAAAGAACGTGGTGATGACGCTTTATTTAAAGCCTTAAAAGGGCCTCTTGAGCAAAATAGAGTGGCAGAGTTTATTGCAAATAAAATTGATTTAGACAACTCAGGTGAATCGAAATCTGAGTTCATTTTGTTGCATGGTCTAGGTAACGCTTGGCCGATCATTCGTGGTCATGGCCTATTGAATGCTTTACATGCAAAAGTGGGTAATGTGCCAACGGTATTATTTTACCCTGGTGAATGGGATGGCCTAACACTTAAAAGCCTTTAGTACGATGGAAGGTAACGGTTATTACCGAGCATTTAAGCTCGTGCCATAATTTAGAAAGGTAAATGAAATTACAATTCACATTTTCTCATTGTGAATGTAAAATAGCTGCCTAGTTCAAATCAGAAGCTAAATAAGAAGTTAATTTGAAAACTAAGTTAAAAATTAATGAAAAGGACTTTTCAAGCCTTTCACGAAAAATAACGGATTACTAGAGAAGAATAACTTATGTCAAATATGAAAATTAAAGAACTATTTACCAAAGACATCGAACGTAAAATTAACGGTGTTGTTAAAGCGGAATCAACGAGAAGATCACGTTGTCTTCACCGAGTTAGACGAATACGTAGTCACCAAAGAGCTATTTACCCATTTTGAAAAGTTCTTCGATTGCTACATGCCATCAGTGGCGTGATCCGAAAGCCAAGGCTGCTTCTGGTAAATTAGGTATTTGGATAAGTGGCTTCTTTGGATCTGGTAAATCCCACTTTATTAAAATTCTTTCATACCTTTTACAAAATATCGAAGCTAGAAATGAACTGCTTGCCAATGGTGAAAGTAAAAAAGCAGTCGACTTCTTTAAAGATAAGATTAACGATGGCTTCCTGATTAGTGAAATAAATACTGCTGTTACTAAAGAAAACACTGTTATTTTGTTTAACATCGACAGCCGTGCCATACACAGACGATGGTGACGACGCATCTTAAAAGTGTTCCTTAAAGTATTTAATGAGCAAATGGGCTTTAGTGGTGATCATCCTCATATTGCACACTTAGAACGTGAACTTGATAGCCGTGGTGTATTTGCTAAATTCCAAGAAGAGTTTACCAACTTAACTTCTGCAAGCTGGATTGAAGAGCGTGATGCTTATGACTTCTACCGTGATGATATGGCCGAGGCTTTGGCTAAAGTTACTGACCAATCTACAGAGTCAGCACGTCAATGGGTTGAGCAACTTGAAAAAACTTTACATTAGACATAGCAAACTTCTGTAAATGGGTTAAAGAATATTTAGATGTAGACCAAGAACGTCGAGTATTATTTTTTGTCGATGAAGTAGGTCAATTCATTGGTAAAAA